>JBLWUN010000006.1:0-168882 GCA_048268905.1 Maricaulaceae bacterium
TACCATGATCAACGTGACCAATCGTGCCGATGTTCGCGTGGGGCTTGTTACGCGTAAACTTCTCTTTTGCCATTTTTTAACTCTTTCAAGTCTACGCCCGATTTATCAGGCCGGTTAAAAATGTGACCTTGCGGCCGCTTGCGCCCTATCGGGCTCTGGGTTGCTCCGCTTAAACGGAGTTGCCCCAAAAATGGAGCGGGCGGCGAGAATCGAACTCGCGTCATCAGCTTGGAAGGCTGAGGTCTTACCACTACACAACGCCCGCAGTGTCTATTTTACGAGGCTTTCGCGGGACATCCCGCTTGAACCTCTATACTTTTTATGGCCCGCCACGCTCACGCTGTCTTACGACGCGGAGAATGGTGGAGGGGATTGGATTCGAACCAATGTACACATACGTGACCAGATTTACAGTCTGGCGCCTTTAACCACTCGGCCACCCCTCCTAACCAAAACGCCGGCTGGTTAAGGTCCGGCGATAAAAGTGCTGTCTCCAACAAAAAACACTCTGTTAAGCGTCACGCTATCGTGTATAGCGGGGCCTCAAACAGAGAGCATTCATAAAAACCTGCCGCTATATAGAGATGACAAACGAAACACGCAATAGGCGATTTGAAAGAAAATCGCGTCCCAGCCGGCAAAATGCAGGTGAGAACGAGGCGAAGCCGCGTCGGTCTGCGGGTACCCGCACACCTGATGCTCGTAACACGCCTCGGTCTCCGAAAAAAGCTGATAGCCGCCGTTCTGACGCGCCAAGAGGGAATCAGTCGGGCGGCGGTTCTGGCCGCGGACGTGAGGGCGGAGCCGGCTGGATATGGGGCGCTCACGCGGTCCGTGCCGCCCTATCCAACCCTCGGCGAACCATCCACGATATAGTGGCCACGGAAAGCGCGCTTGCGCGCATGGATATTCCCGAGAGTGCGCCGCGCCCGAAAATCGTCCTACCCGCGCAGCTTGACCGTGATTTTGGGGCCGGCCATCAGGGGATCGCGATCAAGGCCGCGCCGCTTGAATGGCCGGATCTGAGCGCATTATCGTCGCAAGACGAAGACGGGGGGCTGATTCTTGTTCTCGACCAGATCACAGACCCGCACAATGTCGGGGCAATGCTGCGATTGTGTTCCGCATTCGGCGCCAGAGCGCTTGTAATGCAAACGCGCAAAGCGCCGCCCTTGTCCGGCGCGACGGCAAAGGTTGCTGTGGGCTGCGTCGAAACTGTCCCGGTTTGCTTGGTGACGAATATCGCCAATACGCTGCAATCCTTGCAAAAAGAAAATTGGATGGTCACAGGCCTCGCGGGTGAAACCGAGCTTGAGCTTTCGCAGGCCTTATCCGGCGGCGGGAATCACGTGATTGTTATGGGGGCAGAAGGTCCGGGCCTGCGTTCGCGGGTTCGCGATTGTTGCGATCAATTGGCCCGTATACCGATGTTGTCCTCTGATGTGGCCGGTGAAGCTGAAAGCCTGAATGTCGCCACAGCTGCCGGTATCGCCATGTATGAAGTGCGGCGAAAATAAAAACAAAACACATAAAGTATAAAGGGGAGATATATGCGGGACTTTAATAAGTGCGTGGCGGTTGTGACCGGCGCGGGATCTGGGATAGGCCGCGCGCTGGCGTTGCAGCTTGCTTCAGAGGGCGCAGACTTGGCACTTGCGGATATTAATCAAGACGGGCTCGACGAAACGGCTAAAATGGTGGGTAATTTTGACGTTAAGATGCGTGCCGACGTTCTGGACGTGTCCGATGAGGCGGCGGTATTCGCCTATGCGGAAGTGGTGCAAACGCATTTCGGCACGGTGAACCTTGTGATTAATAATGCCGGCGCGGCGCTCAATGGCGAGTTTTCCAAATCGAGCATGGCCGACTTTAAATGGCAGATGGGCGTAAATTTCTGGGGCGTTGCCTACGGCACCAAAGCTTTCTTGCCTCTTCTGGAAAAAGCGGAATGGGGCCATATTGTCAATGTGTCCTCGATCTTTGGAATTATCGCGGCGTCAGGTAACAGTGCCTATAATGCCAGTAAATTCGCGGTTCGCGGCATGACGGAAGCCCTTCGAATCGAGCTTGATGCGGCAGGGAGCACGGTATCTTGCACCTGCGTTCATCCGGGCGGCGTGAAGACTAACATTGCCCGGACGGCGCGCACCGTGCGTGACAATTCGCCGGACGCGAAATCCAAGGAAGAGCTTGCGGCTCAGTTCGACGCCGTCGCGAAGACCACGCCCGAGAAAGCCGCTCAGATCATTCTTAAAGCGGCGGCGAAAAACAAGAAACGGGTCTTGGTTGGCTTTGATGCTTGGCTCCTAGATAAAATACAGCGCCTGTTTCCAACGCGCTATTCGGGTATTCTTGACACGGTGTTTGGGTTGAACAAAAAATAGCCCGCACTTAATCCAATGCCTTTATCGGAGCGTATATCAATAGACTAATATTAGGGGGTTGCCGTGTTTAGACATGTTTTAGCGAATTTTCAGATGAGCGTGTCCGTGCTTTTGATCTGTTTATTTCTGCTGTGGCTGGTGTCACTCAAAGCCAAAGATGCGAGCCTGATTGATATTTTTTGGGGTGCGGGTTTCGGGATCGTCGCCCTTGTCTGTTTGTGTCTTGCGCCTGTTAAAACGCCTTATATTATTCTGCTCGCGGCCTTGCCTCTCATTTGGGCCGTGCGTTTGTCGCTATATCTTGCCAAGCGTAACCTTGGCCACGGTGAGGATAAGCGTTATGTGGCCATGCGAAAACGGGCCGAGAAAAAGGGCCTGAGCGAGATGGCATGGAGACGCCGCGCGTTCTTTTCCATATTCTTGGGACAAGGCCTTTTGATCATGATCGTATCTGCGCCGATTTGGGTGGGTATGGGGGCAAGTGTTCTGCCGCCGTCAGATGTCTACGAGGTTATGGCTCTATCCGGTGAGGGGTCCCTTATCTCCGCAACCCAGATTGGTCTATTGGCGGCGATAGGCGCTATCATATGGCTTGTGGGATTTTTGTTTGAAACGATAGGCGACGCACAGCTCTCCGCATTCATGAAAAAGATGAAGGACTATGACGGGGCCTATGAGGACAAACCCGTTCTTGATACGGGTCTTTGGAAATACACACGTCATCCGAACTATTTTGGCAATGCGTGTATGTGGTGGGGCATATGGCTTGTGGCCTGTCAGGCCCCTTGGGGATGGCTTACCATTATTTCGCCGATTATTATGACGCTACTTTTAACCCGCGTGTCGGGCCGTGATCTGCTCGAGCGGCAACTTAAAAAACGCCCCGCCTATCAAGACTATATTGCGCGCACGCCGGGCTTCTTTCCGTGGTTTCCTAAAAAGGGGTAACATCGCTTTTCTGAACGCTGTCATTCCAGAATTTTCTTGGAAAATATCGGGAAGGCCGAAGAGTGGCTCGGGTAAGGTTTCCCTTTCTCGACCTTCCGGCGCTGTGCTTGGCCGGAATGACAGACAGCGTTGAGAGCGGTTTTTAGGCTTTGCGCCAGCTGCTGCCCTCGGGCCCCGTTTCGAGGACGATGCCTTCGGCTTTAAGCTGGTCTCTGATCTCGTCTGAGCGCGCGAACAATTGCCCCATCAAAGCCTTGTCTCCTGCTTGTTTGGCCGCGACAGCCTCGGCGCGCGCTTTGTCATAATCGGCGACCAGCGCATCATATTTATCTTTATCGAGGCCCCCCGCGAACCAGTCTTCGGGGTCTTTTTGGAGGAGGCCGAGGAGGTCTGCGAATATTTTAATGTTCCATTTGTACATGCCTGCGCGGTCATGCGGCATGCGATCTTCCGAAACGCTGCGGCGCAATTGCCCTGATAGCTGTGCAATTTTACGAATAATGTTTGGTGTACTTAAGTCCGAAAAAATAGAATTCATTAATCCGTTCGCTATGAAATCGGGGTGTTTTTCTGGTTTTTTTAGGTCTGCTTCCCGGCTCGCTGTCGCTCCTATGAAACCTTTGCCCGTTTCGCTTTTCCAGCCTTGTAATGTACCTTGTTGAAAATAAGTTACTGACATTACTTCTTTCGCCTCATTTAGGCTGTTATACCACCCGTCCAATTGCGCCTTACTTTCCTTAAGTAAACTCTCACTCCAAACTAATTCACTCCGGTAATGCGCTTTTAGGAGCGCTAAACGGATAACCTCACCGTCCCACTTTTTTGTCAAATCATGAATCAGTTTGACGTTGCCGAGGGATTTGGACATTTTTTCGTTGCCCATATTCAGGAACTCATTGTGCACCCAAAAATTGGCCATCGGTTTGCCATGGGCGCAGTTGGACTGCGCAATCTCGTTTTCGTGGTGCGGGAATTTAAGGTCAATGCCGCCGCAGTGAATATCGATGGTTTGTGTCTCTGTCTGCGTTCCGATTGTCGGGTCTGTCAGTTCGGCCTTGGCCATGGCCGAGCATTCAATATGCCAGCCGGGGCGGCCTCTCATATTTGATCCACCGGGGCCAAATGGCGCGTCCCAGCCCACACCGTCTAGCTCGGGCTTCCATAGCACAAAGTCCGCCGGGTTTTTCTTGCGGGCCACTTCGCCTTCGCCGACCCGGTCGCCGCCGCGAAGCGCTTCGAGCGTGTTGCCGGACAGCTTCCCGTATTCGTCATATTTGGACACATCGAAAAACACATGGCCGTCGGAGGCGTAGGCATATCCGTCATTGAGCAGCGTTTCGATCATAGCAATCATATTGCCGATATTGTCAGTGGCTTTGGGCTGATGCGTTGGCGGCAAGCAGCCAAGGGCCGCGAGGTCTTCATTATAGATACGGGCGTATTTTTCCGTAATCTCGGAAATGTCCACGCCTTGCTCTTTGGCTGCGGCAATGATCTTGTCATCGACGTCGGTGATATTGCGGGCGTAAACCACATGTTCTTCGCCGTAAATATGGCGTAAAACGCGGAACAGCACGTCTGCCACAACGGCCGCGCGGGCATTGCCGATATGGGCATAGCTATACACGGTCGGGCCGCAATTATACATCGTCACCCGTTTGGGGTCCTGGGGGACAAAGCGCTCTTTGGTTCGCGTCAGCGAATTGTAAAGTGTGAGCGGGTTTTCTGTGTTCGCGGTCTGGTCAGTCATGGCGATACCCTCTAAACAAAGCGCTGACGCTTTGAAAGTCCGATTTTTAAGATGCTGACACTGAAATCCAAACAAATCATCCTGATTGTTCTTTTAGCCATTGTCGGATTTACCGCTGTGCGCGGCGCTATGAAGCCCGATGCGGGCTTGTTAAAGTTCAAGGTGGAGGGGGCAAAGGCCTATGGTTACGGCGGGACGACGGGGCGTTCGCTCTCAGATTTCAAAGGTTTTATCAAAGACAACCCGCAAGTGCGGACCTTGGTCCTCATGAAAATGCCGGGAACCGAAGACGGCACCACCAATACTAAAATCGCTCGCCTCATTCGCAAGGAAGGGCTTGACACGCACCTTACAAAAAATAGCTATATTGCCTCAGGCGCCGTCGATTTGTTTTTGGCGGGCAAGACACGGACGATGGAATGCGGCGCATTGATCGGCGTTCATAGCTGGGCTTACTATTCCGAGAAAGGTCTTGTGCGGGGCAAGAGTTTTCATCCTAAAAATATGGGCGTTGACCCGCACCAGAAAGAGCATGAAGACTTCTTGTCGGACATGGGTATCGATCCCGCGTTCTATGTGTTCACGCGGGAAGCGGCCTTGCCCGAGGATATTTATATTTTAACGCCCGAAGATATTAATCGGTTCGGACTTCTTACGACACCAACGACGTGTTGAGCGTATTATTCAGATGTTGGAGCCGGGCCTTCTGTCCTATAAGGTCGGAGCCGTCATTCACGGAACGTCTATGGGACAGACATTTGGCCTTTAACCTAACTCTCCGCCGTTCACTTGGCCGCAATATCGGCCGCGTCGATATATGGGACATATATGACTGAGCCCGTCTATCAGGCCAAAATACTCACGCGGATTAATCAGGTCTCCGAGGCCGATTGGGACCGTCTATGCCCCGAAAGCCATCCGTTCACCACATGGCGCTTTTTGCACGCCCTTGAAGAGTCCGGATGCGCGGCCGAAGCCACGGGTTGGGCCCCTCGGCATATTTGGCTGATGAAGGAAAACGGTGATGCCGTGGGCGCGGCGCTGCTCTACGCCAAGACACATTCGCGCGGGGAATATGTGTTCGACCATGGCTGGGCGGATGCGCTCTACCGTGCGGGCGGGGAATATTACCCGAAATTGCAATGCAGTATTCCGTTTACGCCTGTGACAGGCCCGCGTTTACTCGCGGGATCGCAAGAGGTGAAAACCGCACTGGCGTCCGCGATGGTGCAGGCCAGTCAAGAATGGGGTATGTCCGGTGTGCATCTAACTTTTCTGGAGGAAGGTGATCAAAGCGTACTGTCGAATATGGGGTTTCTTGAGCGCGAAGATCGGCAGTTTCATTTCTTTAATCGCGGCTATAAGACCTTCGACGACTTCCTTGGTGCGTTGTCTTCACGCAAGCGTAAAAACATCCGGCGGGAGCGCCGCGACGCCCAAAACGGACTGACCCTGCGGCGCCACACGGGCGATGACCTAAAGCCGGAGCACTGGGATACATTCTATCAATGTTATCTGGACACAGGGGAGCGCAAATGGGGGGCTCCCTATTTGAACCGGGAGTTTTTCGACATCATTCATCGCACCATGGCCAAAGATATTTTGCTTGTTATGGCTTATGAAGATGACACCCCAATCGCGTCTGCACTCAATTTCATTGGGCCGCAAGCGCTTTACGGGCGCAATTGGGGCTGCCTCGTGGACAAGCCTTTTTTGCACTTCGAGCTCTGCTACTATCAAGCCATAGAGGCCGCCATAGAGATGGGCGTGAGCCGCGTTGAAGCCGGCGCGCAGGGAGAGCACAAACTCGCGCGCGGATATGAGCCGGTGGCCACGCACTCGGCGCATTTGCTTAATCATCAGGGCTTATCGGCGGCCGTCGAGGATTACCTGGCGCAAGAGAGGCGCGCGGTCGACCACGAGATAGAAATTTTGGCGCAGCATACACCGTTTAAGAAAGGGAGCTAAATGTCGCTGACTGTTTTTCGCGGTTATAATAACACGGGGGATGGGCTAACCTTGGTTATGAAGGACCTCGGAGGGTATGATGCCGTTGTGCACCGCTCTAATTTATCCGATCTTTTTGGTAGTTTGTTTTTGATGACCGCACCTCTATTGTTATACGCTGAATATATCGCCCCCTCGCTTAAGGAAAAGCTATGAGCCTTGATGGTCACTACGATCCGGTAAATGTTTTCGCCAAAATTATCAAAGGGCGCATGCCCTGCGCGAAAGTCTATGAAGATGACGACGTGTTATCCTTTATGGATGCGTTTCCCCAATCGCGCGGCCACACACTCGTTATTCCAAAAATACCGGTACGCAACCTGCTAGATGTGGATGCCGAAATGCTCCAAATTCTTATTGAGCGTACGCAAATGATCGCAAAAGGCGTTCAAAAAGCGTTTCTGCCAGACGGTATAATATTGACACAATTTAATGGAGCCGCCGCAGGGCAAACTGTTTTCCACCTTCATTTTCACATCATTCCAAGCTATGTTGATAAACATCTAGCTGGTCATGCGGGGACGAAAATGGCGGATATGGAACAGCTTATTCGGCACGCCGATATAATTAAATCAGCTTTGGATTTATAAGGAAAATAATATGCGCATTTTAATGACAACAATCGCCGCGGCCGCGCTCATCGCAGGGTGTTCGCCTAAACCAAGCGAACCTGCAAGTCCGGTGGAGACTGCGGCCGTTCATAACGAAGGTCAATATGACATTGCAGCGCAATATGCGAAATTTGCGCCCGTGACGATGGAAGCCGATACGTCTTTCTTGTCTGCGTCTGAAAAGGCTGTGGTCAATAAATTGATTAAGGCGAGCGCCCTCATGAGCGAGATTTACATCCGCCAGCTGAACCCGAAAAACCCTGAGATACGCGCCGAAATCGCGGCCTCCGATCTCCCGAACAAAGCCGTAGTTCTGGACATGTTTGATGAGCATTTCGGTGTGTGTGATACACTCGACGAAGGCCATGTGTTTTACGGTGACACGCCGTGCGCCGTGGGCGCCGGATTTTATCCCGTCGATATGACCAAGGAAGAATTTGAAAGCTGGATTGAGACGCATCCGGAAGACGCAGATGCGTTTCGTTCTGGATACACCATTATCAAGCGCGACAGTGATAAGTTGGTGGCTATCCCTTATCATGAAGCCTTTAAAGAGTGGCTGGAGCCAGCAGCGAATTTGATGCGCGAAGCCGCAGAAATTTCTGAAGAACCGACCTTGAAACGGTTCTTAAATCTGCGCGCCGACGCGTTTATGACGGATGATTATTTCGAGTCCGAGATGGCGTGGATGGATCTTGAAGGTAGTATCGAAGTCGCGATTGGTCCCTACGAGACCTATGATGATGGTCTGTATGGCTACAAGACGGCTTATGAGAGCTTCGTCACCATTAAAAACCCAGAAGAGTCGGCGGCGCTCGCCAAATATAAAGACCACCTGCGCGACATGGAAGCGAACTTGCCGGTTGAAGAGGCGTATAAAAACTATAAGCGCGGATTTGCGAGTCCGATTGCCGTGACCTATCAGATCCAAGGCGGCGGCGACAATGTGCCGGGTGTCCAGACCATTGCGTTTAACCTCCCCAATGACGAACGCGTCCGCGAAGCAAAGGGTGCGAAAAAGGTGCTTTTGAACAATGTTCTTGGCGCGAAATATGACCGTATTTTGGCCCCGATTGCGGCGCGTGTTCTGATGCCGGAGCAGGCAAAAATCACGGTGAAAAAATACATGTCTTACGAGACTTTGTTTCACGAACTGTCCCACAGTTTGGGGCCGGGTACCATCACAAAAGACGGCGAGAGCACAACCGTTGCCGCTGAGCTAAAGGAGCTCTATTCCGGCATCGAAGAAGGCAAAGCCGATGTTATGGGGGCCTATAATATTCTTTATATGATGGAAGAAGGCGAATTGCCTATTTCCGAAAAAGAAAGCTTCCTTGCCACGTATTTTGCGGGTCTCTTCCGGTCTATGCGTTTCGGCATTGATGAGGCACACGGTATCGGGTCGGCGTTCCAATATACCTATTTCCGCGAAGTGGGCGCCGTTGAATGGAACGCTGAAGAAACGCGGTTCCAAATTGATTATGCCAAGCTCGAGCAGGCCATTTCAGATTTGACCGGGATGATTGTCCGCCTCCAAGGAAATGGGGACTATGTGGCGGCGCAGGCGTTCCTTGCGTCTTACGCCAAGCTTGACGATGATGCGCGCGAAATTCTGGGGCATTTGGGAGATATCCCCGTTGATATTCGCCCGATTTATCCTGACGAAATCTAAGTTTCGTTTCGAGTTTTCTGGTCGAATTTTCTGGCTTTTAATTTATGCAGCGCCCCGATTTATCGGGGCGTTTTGACTTTAAACGATTGGTGTTTCAATGGCGCTGAGGAACCCGACGACAGAGTTAAGGAACGGGACTGGTCAAGGCGCAGGTGGTTATAGCCACATCTCTTGAACCGCTTTCGTCCAGCCAACGGTCACCTGTGTTTGATCCGTAATCACTGGCCGCTTTATCAATGTTGGATGTTGAGACATCAATGCGAGGGCTTTGTCTTTGTCGACTCCGTTTTTGTCGATTTCTGAGAGACCGCGCCACGTCGTAGAGCGGGTGTTCAATAAGCTTTCCCACCCGACGACGCGCTCAATTTTCGTGAGCTCAGCCATTGGCACACCATTGGCGCGCACATCAATGAGCATTGTGCTGTGTCCTGCCGCCGCGAGAGCTTTGATAGCCTTTCGGCATGTATCGCAGGTTTTCAGGTGGTAAACGGTTAGGGTCACATTCGGCCTTGAATAAAGGTTGTGATGGCATTGAAAACGGCGGCGCGGGTGACATCGTTGTGAATCTCATGTTCCGCATCGTCATATCCAATAAAGGTACAGTTTTGAGCATTGGCGGCAAAATTTTCGCTGCCGCTAAAGCTCGTCAACTGGTCGTTCTTGGCATGCATTAATAAAAGCGGCGCCGTCCAATTCTTACTGCGCGACAAAATGTTGTCGCCGGTTTCCACAAGATCTACGGCGAGCCCCACGCCCAAGCGATCGTGGTTAAGCGGGTCGGCTTCGTAGAGTTTTTGCTCTTCCGGGAGCGTCGAGACTTTATCGCCGGAAATGGTATTTTTAATTGTCATTTCGGGCGCAATTCGGCGAAGGAGTTTGACAATAAATTCTAGCAGTTTCGGTGTTGGCGCGGGCAGGGTAATTAACGGCGCAGAGGCGATAACGCCGGCAAGGCCAGCTTGCCCGCGCGAAAAAGTGTAGTCCAAGACCAGTCCGCCGCCCATAGAATGACCGTACAGAATATTTGGAAGATTCGGAAATTCGTCCTCTGTTTTCTGAAGCAGGGCATCCACATCAGAGCGCAAATGCTCATATTGTAAACACACGCCGCGTTTCCCGCCGGAGCGTCCATGGCCGCGAAGATCGAGCGCGACCGTTGCAATGCCGCGTTGCCCAAGATGGTCCATCATCGGGCCATATCGCTCGCAATGTTCGCCAAACCCATGCACAAGGGTCATAACAGCGACAGGCATATCAGGCGTGTAAATCATGCCGGATAGAGGTGTTCCGTCTATAGGGCTATGGGTTTCAAATCGTGTAATCATAGGCTTTTCACCGCCGTTCCGTAAGCCAAAAGCTCGGAACCCCCAATCTTACTAGGCTGAGCGCCAATAGATGAGAACTCGAGTCTTACATTATATATTTTATCGGCGCCCAGTTCTGCCGCTTGGCGTTTCATGCGCAATATAGCTTCTCTGCGCGCGCGGATCAGAATGGTTTGATAGGCGCGCAGTTCACCGCCGAAAACCAATCTGAGCAATGCCATTATTCTTTTAAAATAATCCACAGCAATGACGACATTGCCGCTGACCAGGATCCCGCCGGGCTGCACCTGGTCTGAAATCGTTTTGAGATTGACGATTTGAATATGCGCGAGCTGTTCTTCTTGTTCCGAAAGTCGCTTGAAATGTCGCCGTTCATTTGCGCCGCCGACAATGATGCCGACCAACAGCAATATGATGAATGTGATGAGCTCAATCATTATTCGACGATAACCGCTGTGCCGTAGACATAAAGCTCTGACGCACCAGCGGAGATTGAGGAGGTCGAGAACCGGACATTGACAATAGCGTTGGCCCCCATGGCGCGGCCTTCTTCGATCATGCGGCTCGTAGCCTGTTCACGGGCATCGGATAGAAGTTCCGTGTAGCCTTTAAGCTCGCCGCCGACGATATTTTTAAGCCCGGCCATGATATCCCGTCCCACATGTTTCGCGCGAACGGTGTTGCCCTGTACCAAGCCAAGATGCGCTTTAATTTTGCGTCCAGGAACAGTTTCAATATTCGTTACGATCATGTCGCTCATGGGGATCCCCTTGTGTGTTTGCCGAAGTTTATCCCAATACACCAAGAAGGCATACAAAAAACCGCCCTGAATGTCTTCAAGGCGGCTCGCATTTTTAGCGGCTTTTAAAGCCGTTAAAAAGGTCTAGTCTTCGGCGGGAAGTAAAACGCCGTCAATCACGTGGACAACACCATTTGATTGCATGACGTCGCCTTGGGACACCGTAGAGATTTTACCCGTTTCGTCAG
Source organism: Maricaulaceae bacterium (assembly GCA_048268905.1). GTDB lineage: Bacteria > Pseudomonadota > Alphaproteobacteria > Caulobacterales > Maricaulaceae > JACOMS01. The sequence continues at coordinate 11,685 of JBLWUN010000006.1, forward strand.
AGACAATAAGTTTATCACCCACATAAGAGAAATTGAGCGTTGTCCCTGCGACTGTTTCAGCAGAGTACGAGTTGTCGGCTTCAAGTTTCTTCATCAGGTCTGCCGCTGTAATTTTACCGGCGATCACATGACCTTTCAGAATGGCTTGCAGCTTATCGCGGTTTTCATCCTGCATAAGCGCTGTGACTGTGCCTTCTGGGAGAAGCTCGAAAGCAACGTTTGTCGGCGCAAAGACAGTAAATGGACCTTCGCTGGACAGCGTCTCAACAAGCTCAGCTTGCTTTACGGCGCTCACCAAGGTTGTGAGGTTGCTGGCTTGACTTGCATTTTCGACAATCGTCTTGTCTGCGTACATTGCTGCGCCGCCGACCATCGGGGTATCAGACATGGTGGCTTCGGCTTCGACCGCTGTTTCTGGGGTGGTGTCTACTTCTGCTGCTGTGCAGGAGGAGGACGCCATCAAAGCTGCGGCTGAAATTGAAATCATTTTGAACATATGGTTCATTGTCTTATCCTTTCGTGGTGTTTAGTACCGACCTAACAACGGACAAGGGTGTGAAGTGTTCCGCGCATTACCAAGGTTTCACATTCTGGGCTCGCAACAAATATCAGGAGTAAGGGCATGACTTTACGCGTAGCTTTTCAAATGGACCCGATGGAGGGTGTGAATATTGACGGCGATACGACCTTCGCTCTCGCCGAAATTGCCATGCAGCGCGGCATGACTTTGTTCGAATATGGCCCGGAACACCTTGTGTACAATGAAGGCCGGATTGAAGCCTATGCCCGCCCCATGACGGTGCGCCGCGAAAAGGGCAATCATGTCAGTTTCCAGCCGCGCCGTAAAATTGATCTGGCGGCGGATGTGGATGTGGTCTGGATGCGCCAAGACCCGCCTTTTGATATGGCGTATATTACCGCCGCGCATTTACTGGAGCGCCTCAAGGGCCAGACACTTGTAGTGAATGACCCTGAGTGGGTGCGCTCTTGTCCCGAAAAAATCCTACCACTCGATTACCCCGAGCTTATGCCGGAAACCTTGATTACGCGCAGCAAGACGGCGATCGATGATTTCCGCGAGCGCCACACGGATATTATTCTCAAACCTTTGTTTGGCAATGGCGGCGCGGGCGTATTTCGCGTGAAAGCTGACGATGCGAATTACTCGTCTTTGCTTGAAATGTTTTTTGGAAGCTCCCGGGAGCCTATTATTGCGCAGGCCTTTTTAAAGGACGTGTCCAAGGGTGATAAACGGATTCTGATTATCGATGGAACACCTGTGGGCGCGATCAACCGCGTACCGCAAAAAGGTGAGACCCGCTCCAATATGCATGTGGGCGGAACTGCCGTCCCCACAGAGCTAACCGACGATGATATGCGGATTTGTAACACCATTGGTCCGATGCTTAAAGAACGGGGTCAGATTTTGGTCGGTATCGATGTGATTGGCGACAAAATGACTGAAATTAACATCACGTCCCCCACGGGCGTTCAAGAGCTTAAGCGCTTTACCGGCATTGACGCCGCGGCGCTGTGCTGGGACGCTATTGAGGCGCGCTTGTCTTAGAGAAGCGCCCCGAAATCTTTACCGCGAGGTAAAGACATCCGAGGGATATAAAAGAGACTAGAATGGCCAAAAAGATATGCGGTACACCCGTTATATTCGAAAGGCTAGCCGTATCGCTGTGGACGGGCTGTCCGCCCGAGAAGCCGCTTTTCATAAAGAAATAATCCATGTGAGTGACGGCGTTAAGGCAAAATGAAATGGCGAGAATTTGCGCGCCGACCCTGCGAAGGATCTCCGGGGCTTTCCACGTGAAGAGTGCAAGCACGGCGCCGATGCCTATAATCGACGCTCCTGTGAAAAGATCTCCGGCCCATATGATGCCAGAAAGTATGAGCCCCGCGGACAATCCCCAAAGCGCAGTCCGGCTTTTATTCAGTCCGCGCGTCAAAATTAGGAGAAGGGCGCCAAATAATGACGGCGCGAGAAGGCCGCTCAGTATAACAAGGACATGCGCGCCAGAGCCTGAGACGGCCGAGTAAGCCATGCCGGAAAGGTCGGGTGAGAGAATCATTTTCTCGAAGGTGCCACCTGACAAGAGGGCCCCGAGTCCGTGCCCAAGTTCATGAATCCAGGTCCCCAAAAAGCCAATGGGGACGCGGATATATGGGGCTTGCGATAGAACCCACATCACGATCACAAGTCCCCAAAACATGCCATTGGGTATGCGAGCGGCGGGCTTGGACGAGGATGCTTTGCGCATCTGGACTATTTGATTGCCTTGACTGGAAGATCCGCAAATTTTCCGGGGCGCTTTTCTTTGCCCGAGACCATGGCTTCCATCATTTCGCTCGGAATGAGCATCGACATGTTCCAAACGCCCACATAGTCGAGCGCGTCTTGGGTGCTATGATCGCGGCCATAAGTGATCATCTTCTTGCATCCATATACAGCGAGCGGTGGTTTACTGGCAATTTCTTTGGCCATCGCCATTGCGGCGGTCATAAGCTCGTCCTGCGTCGCGTAGGCGGCGTTATAAAAGCCGTGTTTCATCATTTCTTCCGCGCCCATTTTGCGGCCCGTATAGGCAAGCTCCCGAACCAGACCTTCGGGCAAATGGTTCAAAATACGCGGAAACGTGCCCACATCCGCTGTCATGCCCACATTGATTTCGTAGATGGTGATAAAGCTGTCATGTGTCCCCATGCGGATGTCACAGGCCGTGACCAGATCGACGCCTCCGCCGATGCAGCCGCCTTGGATGGCCGCAATAACTGGAATACGGCAGTCTTCAATGGCCGTAAAACTGGCTTGGAGACGTTTGACGGTGGAGAGGAAATGAGCGCCATAGGTCGCTTGGTTTTTATCGCCATTGCCGCCAACTGTGCTCAGCATGGCTAAGTCGATACCGGCAGAAAAAATCGGGCCGGTTGACGAGATCACGATAGCGCGGGCTTTGGCATTATTATCAATGTCATGAATGATGTCTGGAAGTTCAGCCCAAAAATCCGCGCTCATCGCATTTCTCTTCTCGGGCCTTGATAGGACGATATGTGCGACGTGGTCTTCGATTGAAACGGTAAAACACTTATAAGTCATGGAAACTCCTAGAGCGAAAATAGAAACCCTTTGGACGGGTCAGCGCGGCCTTCGAGGAAATCTTTGTAGACCGGCAAGAAAGCGCTTAGCCCTTCGGCTTTTTCAACGTCCAGCCAATGGGCGGCACTTTGGCAAAATGGTATCCAGCGCGCGGCAAGGTTCTTGGCAAAGCCCTCGGGGCCCCAATCGGCAAACCGCTGTTTGGCGCGGTCAGGGGCAAAGAACATGGCTGGCGGCGCCCCTTTTGTGGAATTGGGCGGTGGACCACCTTGCCAATGGGATTTTCCAACCATGCAATTGTAAACAATGTTGTCGCCGAATAGGTCGTACAATGCGCCGGAGACAGCGCCGTTCCCGGCCATGTCGATCAGCGCTGCTTTAATGTTTGGATCAAGGTTGGCGATGTGGTCGTATGTTTCCACGTGATCATAAAAGCCCGTATCTTCCGTAAAGGATCTATTTTGAGCGGAGGTCAGACCTGTGATTTTTACGCCGCCGCGCTTCTTAAGGCAAAAGGCGGTGCCGAGCGCCGTTTTAGAGGACGCAGATAAAAGGATAATTTGCTCCGCGCCGTAAAATTTGGCGGCCCCGAACATGTCATCAATCAAAAAGCTCGTCGTGAAAAGCGGGCGAAGAATGGGCTGAATATCAGTCAGAGCCGGCACGAAACTCGGATCGTTCTTCGTCAAGACGTAGCTGTTATAAATCGGGTGAAGTTCGGTGCGGTGTGCGGTTCCGTCTTGAAAGCCCATCGGGTTCATTTTCACGGGTTTCATGTCCATGGATTTTACGATCGGGAAAAAGCCGTAAATGACGTCACCTGTGTTGACCCCGTCGCATTGGCTTTCTGTGACGGTGCCATATCCCCACACGGGCATACGGCCTGTTCCGGGCTTGTCGATTCCATAGGCTTCAGGTGCAAAAAATTTCCAGTATCCAATCCTGTCCCCCGTCACCATATAGGTGATATTGTTGGAGGTGAGGGCGAAGGGGCCCACATTGACCCGAATGCTGCCTGCTGTGAGCGGTCCCTGATCGATGTCCGTCAAGATAACATCCGTGAAATTAGAGCGGTCGACGAGTAACGTTTGATTCTGTGTCATATCTTGGGGCCTATTGCGTGATGATGGGGGTTGGAGTGCTCTAAAACACGCCGGCGTCGTCGCAGGAAATGAGAAGCTGCCCTGCAAGTCCCGCCCGCCTGTGTTTGTGGATTTTGCGGTACTCTTCTGAGGAAACGCAGGCGAACATTTTTTCTGCGCTGGGATATTTGACAATAGCCACCGCATCCCACTCGCCGTCACCTTGTCCAATCAAGAAAACGTTGGCCGCGCCGCCATAGATAGTTTCCGCGCCGTGGCTTCGTGACATTTCCCCAAAGGCTTTGGCGTAGCGTCCATAGGCGTCTTTCCCCGATACATCCTCTCCGTCATTGTAGGTCGCTTTGTCCTTGAATTTAAGCAAGTTGACCATAAACACGGGCTGATCTGATTTCGGGTGACCGAGAAAGGCTTTGATTTGCTCCGCCGTCGGTTCGAGTGCATTCAGCGTTGGCATTAGACATAACCCGGATGCTGCATGATATTTGTGGGGAGGCGTTCAAAGACCTCTTGCGGAACGAAAAAGTCACCGGCGAGCGGGCCGTCATATCCGGGCGAATATTCACTGAAATCTGTCTTTCCGCTGTCGCGCAAAATCTCTTCATCGATGACGAAGTTCCCCGTGAACGACTTGGCCTCTTTGGTGAGGATAAGATGTGCGGCATCTGCGAGAATGTCTGGTGTGCGGCTCATCTTCGCCATGGCATCGCCGCCCAGAACATTGCGAACGGCTGCCGTATCAATGGCGGTTAATGGCCACAGCGAGTTTACGGCGATGCCTAGTTTGCGAAACTCTTCCGCCATCCCGAGCGTGCACATGCTCATGCCATATTTCGCCATCGTATAAGCCGTGTGGTTTTTAAACCATTTTGGCGACATATCCAGAGGTGGCGAGAGATTAAGGATGTGTGCGTTCTCGGAGTCCTTGAGATAGGGCAGGCAGAGTTTTGACAAAAGAAACGTCCCTCGGGCGTTTACCTGATTCATCAAATCATAGCGCTTCATACTTGTGGCTTCGGTGCCGGTCATGGAGATGGCGCTGGCATTGTTGATGCAAATATCAATACCGCCAAATTTTTCGGCGGTTGCCTCAATCGCCTTTTGTACGGTCTCTTCATCGCGAATGTCGCATAATATAGGGAGGGCCTGACCGCCAGCCGCTTCAATCTCTTCAGCCGCTGTATAAGTTGTGCCCGGCAATTTTGGATGCGGGTCTGCGGTTTTCGCGGCAATGGCGATATTCGCGCCATCTCGCGCCGCACGAAGGGCGATGGAGAGGCCAATACCCCGGGAACCACCCGACATAAAAATTGTTTTTCCTTGAAGTGACATAACCGACCTTTATTTTATGTTATTTTTCCAATACCTTATGTGCAATTTGTTGCATAAACTCAAGGGGTCACTTATGGCATTAGCTGAAGCAATTCTCGTCTGTCTGACAGATCGCCCGATGAGCGGATATGACTTGGCGAAGAATTTCGATGCGTCCATTGGGTTTTTCTGGCGCGCCTCACATCAGCAGATTTATCGGGAACTCGGTAAGCTGCGTGACAAGGGCTTTGTTGAAAGTCAGGAGCTCAGTCAAAATGGCAAGCCCAACCGTATTGTTCATACGATCACAGATGCGGGTCGGCGCGCGCTTCGGAATTGGTCAATCAAGCCCTCGCGAATGCCGTCCATCAAAGACGACATGCTGGTGAAGTTTTACGCCTTGGAAAATGTTGACCTGAATGCGCTGAAAGATCAATTGACGATCCGGATCGAGCAGCATCAGACCAAGCTCGTCAAGTTTTACCGGATCCGCGAGCGCTACTATACAGACCGCGAACTTAATTTGACGCAGCAAGGAAAGCTGATCGCTCTTGATATGGGGATTGCTGACGAGGAGCAACGCATTGAGCAGTTGCAACTCGCCATGGTGAAAATCGGAAAGCTCTAAACGGCGCTGGGGCTTAGCGCGGCTGGGGGAGCTTTTTTCCAAGCCAAATACCAGAAGCGCGCACCTAAGAATATAGACGCCGAGATGAGGCCTGCCAGCAGGCCGTACCAAATACCATTTGCTCCCACGGATGTCTTCAATCCCAAGTAATAGGCTACGGGGAAACCAATGCCCCAATAGCTAATGGCTGTGAAGATCATCGGTAGATTGACGTCTTTCAGGCCTCGCAAGCATTGGTTTGCTGCAACTTGTACGGCATCAAAGAACATAAAGGTGGCGGCAATTGGCAGGAACGCGGCGACGATTAGAACGACTTTCGCATTATCCGCCGCCTCGATGTTCAAATACAGGGCGGAAACGCCCTCGGGCCAAAGCGCGATCGGAAGCGCAAACAGCATAATCGCGCCGACGCAGGTGAAAATTGTTATGAGGCCCGAACGCCGCACAGCTTGGGGATTGCCTGCGCCTTTCGCGAGCCCCACCCGCACAGCCCCGGCCATCGACAGCCCAAATGGGAACATGAACGCCAGGGACGAGACGTTGAGGGCGATTTGATAGGCGGCGACTTCCATGACGCCAATTAAGCCCATCAAAATAACGCAGCTATTAAACAACATGCCTTCAAAAATCGTCGTGATACTAATGGGCCATCCCAGCACGATAACGTCTTTTAGGCGGTCCCAGTGAGGACGCCACCAATTTTCAAACATATCAAAACGCTTCGCATCTTTGTCGATGTAAATGTAGGCGACGAACAAAAGAAAGCAGAGCGCGTAGGAGAGAGAAGACGCGATGCCCGCGCCCACAAGCTCTAGGCGCGGGAAACCGAAGGCGCCGAAAATAAGCAAATAGTTCAAGCCGGCATTTATCAACACAGTGGCTGCGATAAGGACTAAAGGAACGAGCGTTTTCTCAATCGCGGCGAGGAAATTTCGCAATACCATGATGCCCAACGCAAATGGCCAGCCCGCAATTAAGGCCTGCATATAATGGGCGGCTTTACCGGATAGAACAGGGTCTTGGCCAAGCGCAACGAGAAGCGGCTCCACAAACATCACGAAAACGAGCAGAAACGGCATCATAAATATTAGAAGCCAGATCGCCATGCGGACCGTCATGCGGACACCCTTTGTATCATTTTGATCGGCCCCGAGCGCTTGAGAAATCAGCGGCGAGACGGCCATAACGGGTCCGGCACCGATCATCCAGAATAAGAAATACACCACGGTGCCAAGCGCTGCGGCGCCCAGATCTTCTGGACCTAAGCGCCCGATCATCACTGTATCAACAGTATAGATGGAAAATTGAATAAGCTGGGCGAATCCCATAGGAACGCCAAGCCAAAGCAGAGCTTTGAATTCGCCGTGCCAAGTCTCTGGCATTACGGCTTTTTGCGGAGGTAAATATTGTTCAGTCATGTGAGATCTTTTTTAAAAACAGAGAATTTCGGAGACAAAAAAAACCTCCGCGAGAGGGCTCGGGAGGTCAGCGGCTGGAAATGTATCCGTTTTACCTGAGAGACCGAGAGCCCATAAATACAACGTTGCGGCGCGGCAGCGCGGCAGCCGAAGTATTTTTTGAAATACAAGTATTCATGGGTTCACTCACAATTATCAGCCTCACCGTTTATGACGGCGAGGTTCCTCTGTCAACGATTTTGAGACCGTTTAGCGCGGCGCGCGTTTTGCGAGAATTCTTTGCAATGTTCTGCGGTGCATGTTCAAGCGGCGCGCCGTCTCAGAAACGTTCTTCCCGCAAAGCTCGTAGACCCGCTGGATATGTTCCCAGCGGACGCGGTCTGCGGACATGGGATTTTCAGGGGGCTGCGGTTTTTCACCGCGCGGAGCCAGCAGTGCTTTGCACACATCGTCTGCGTCTGCGGGTTTCGCGAGATAGTCAATGGCGCCGGCTTTAATGGCGTGCACGGCGGTTGCCAAGTTCCCATAGCCTGTCAGCATAACCATCTTACAGTCTGGCCGGAATTTATGGAGCGCATCAACAACGGTTAGCCCGTTTCCGTCTTCGAGACGCATGTCGAGAACGGCAAAAGCTGGCGGATCGACTTTCGCCTTCGCCATCGCGTCCGCTACAGTCTCGAGCGCCGTGACATTAAATCCGCGCTGCTCGAGAGCTCGGCCCAGTCGATTGCGAAATGGGCCGTCATCATCTAGAATCATAATGGTGTTATCTTCGGGGATTTCGTACTCAATCGATTGGTCAGACATTTTGAACCTCTTTTCTGTCTTTGTATTTATTAGACTTATTCGCTCAAAAGCGTAAGTCCTAAATTTCTAATAGGTCTCGTGACCATTCCATATGAATAAAGGCTCCGCCTGTTTTGAGGTTTCCAAAGCGGACCTTTCCGCCTGTGCGCTCGATGAGTGTTTTGGCGATAAAGAACCCCAAACCTAAGCCGCCGGCCTTCTCGTCTTCTTCACGTCCAGACACATAGGGTTCGCCTAATCGTCCAATAATGGCAGCGTCAAAACCCGGTCCATCGTCCTGAATTTTCATGCGGATATTGTCTGCGTCCCACTCCCCCAATATGGTGACTTTGGTATCGGCGAAGCCGACGGCGTTCTCGACGAAATTTCTTAATCCATACACAAGCTCAGCCTGCCTGACGATAGACGGGACCGCTCCCGTGCCGTGGACGTCCAGATCGATATGTGTGCCGAGCCCGAAATAGGGGTCGCTGGCTTCATTGAGCAAAACATCGAGTGACATGCGGTCGTGAATAATGTCGCCTTCATCGCCGCGACTGGCCAATTGCTGCAGGATTTCCCGGCAGCGCTGGGTTTGTGTGACCATAAGCAGGGCGTCTTCCCCGAGCGGTGTCGCGGGGTCTAGCTCCCGCGCCATTTCTTTGGCGGTGAGCTGTATGGTGGCAAGAGGCGTTCCCAGTTCGTGCGCGGCAGCGGCGGCCAACCCTCCCAGAGCCGCGAGCTTTTGTTCGTGGGCGAGCACCGCTTCGGTCGCCGCCAGAGCCTCGGACATGCGGCGGGATTCTTTCGCGGCGCGCCAAGCATATAGCGAGGTAAACACCATCCCGACGATCAGAGCCACCCAAGACCCGAGCGTAAATTCAAACGGGAGGATGAAACTCCCAGGAGGCGACCAAGGAAGCGGATTATGTTCAAATAACAGGCCGAATGAGAGGCCTGCGGCTAAAAGGCCGAGGCTGGCGACAACCGGACGGCTCAGGGTTGTTGCGCTTGTGACGACCGGAGCGAGAAACAAAAGTGAGAAGGGGTTTGTCATCCCCCCCGTGAGCCAAAGTAAGACCGCCAATTGCAGTAGATCAAATCCGAGTTGAGCCGCTGCCTCAATGTCGCTAACGCGTCGGTCGAGGGGCAGTAAGCCTGTAACGGTCAAGTTGAGGAGGGCGCTCATGCTGATCGCGACGACGCTGGGCCATAAGGGGAAGTCATAACCCAATACGGCGGCGACCAAAATAAGCGCTAAACTTTGGCCAAGTATGGCGGTCCAGCGCAAAATAACCAGAGTGGAGCGCCGTAATCGCCCTGTCGTTCGCTGCGAGCGACGCGGATTGACACTGACCAACTCCTCTTCGCCGTTTATATGGGGGTAAATTGACACATCTGCTGGGTCTGTCGTGGACATTTCGTGTTCCTATACTATGTTGTCGCAACATATCTCAGCGAGGGAAAAAGTCACTTATGTTCCGTTCTTTATTTATTTGCCTAGGACTCTGCGGCGCGATGACCCTTGCCGGATGTAATTCTGAAACCGCGAAATCCGGTCAAGTCACTGTCACCGGAAAAGCCGAGATTGGCGGCCCGTTCACGCTTGTTAATCAAGACGGGGAAACCGTGACCGAGGCCGATTTTCTTGGCCGGCCACAGCTTATTTATTTTGGCTTTTCTTTTTGCCCTGATGTTTGCCCGTTGGCACTACAGCAAATGGGCGCGGCGCAAGCGATTGCCGATCCTGACGGAACATATTTTCAACCCATTTTTATAAGTGTTGACCCTGAACGCGATACACCCGAAAGTTTGAAACTCTACGTCACAGCAAACGGCTTTCCGAAGAACCTGATTGGCCTGACCGGGACGATCGAACAAGTTGAAGCGGCGAAAAAAGTGTTCAAAATATACGCCCAGAAGGTCCCCGATCCTGACCTGACTGGCGGATATACGGTGGACCATGTCAGCTTGATTTATTTGATGGACGCCGACGGAAACTTCGCCGACGTCTTCACACATAACTCAACCATTCCAGAGATTGCTGAACGTCTTAAATCATTCAAAAAGGCGAACCGCTAGATCACAAACCATTACTTTGATGGGTGATCGAGAAGCCAAGTTCTTTTGGATTGAGCGTTGAGGCGTTTAAGTTTTTGAGGTCGCTTACGGGAACGGACGTTTCTGGGTTCAGGTTTACGGTCAAGGTCCCCCCCTCGTCGATGAAACGTCCAAAGGCGGCACCAATGTCCGCGAGAGCCTCGCCTTGCGATTCGTTCTTCGCCGCAAAACCCAAAGCCATCAATCCGATTTTGGCTGTCAATTTTACGCTCTTGGGCGTTGTTCTGCGTTGTTTGGCAATGAACGCGAGTGATTTGTCGACAATGGACTTATCGGTAAGCGCTAATGAGAGTTCTGAGAGGGACAGTTGCGAAAGAATGTCGTCAACTTCGCTATCTGTGAGATCAGACGGGCTCCCTGACTCGTTGAGCCTCTCGGATACGGCGCCAATCCCTGTGCCTTTATAGCTAAAGTTTAGATCAAAGCCGTCTTTTAGGCCCACATATCCGTTACTGACCTCAAAGCTGTCCTTCTCCTCGTTGAGCAAGGTGGTTGACTCTGCGCTCAGGCTGAGCGTTTCCATATCCATAGATGTCAGCATATTTTGAAGGTTGCGAATGCTGCGGTCCTCTGAGGGTCCGGTGAAAGACAAAACAATAGGCTGAACGGATTGTTCGATACGCGTCGTGCCATTTTTGGTGCTTGAGACACCGGACATACCGCTGGACGCGATATTGAGGGTATCAACATCAATATTCAGGTCCCGAAGCGACCAGTTCTCAAATCCGTTGATAAAGGGGTTAAACTTTGAAACGCCGTCGCGCTCATTTCCAGTATTTGTCTGGCGGTGATTAATTCCTGCGGCGGATATCGATTTAATACTTATTGCGACGGAGCGACCTGACCCGGATTTAAGGCCGGAACCCTTGAGGTCTTCCAGCAAAATAGAGCTTTTTTTGGTTTCACTATCTTCGCCCCATCCAAATGTTTTGATGGTCACGAGAGAGTCTTCGGAGGCCATATTCAGTCCTTCAACCAAGATCGCGCCAAACCCATTTTGTCCATCTTCGCCGCCGAGATCGATATTCATGTCTTCTATTTCTTCGAGATCTTGAAGCATATAAAGGATAGTGGACGCCATTGCCGGCGCGGGCCGCGAGAGCGAAAGGCGGCTGAGCTCGGCGACTTTATCTCCCTCGATTCGGGACAGGTTTTCGATATCCATTCTGTCAAAGCTTGGGTCTTCACCGTCCATGTGGACGCCGGTCAGCTCAAGTTTCCCGATCTTGAGGTTCTCGCCGTTCTTGCTTGTCGCCCGTAAATTTTTAAAGCTGTAATTGCCATCATTCCCTTTGCGGCTATCCCATGTTGTGGCGCTGCCGCCTTGGTCGTCAAATCCCATCATAGATAACGCTTTCTGCGCTTCGGTTTCTTTGACTTTTCGGGCGGGAACTTTCAGAAGTTTTTCAATATCTCGGTGGTCAACGGATTTACTGGTGAGCTGGCCTGACGGCGCAGGTGCTATTTTTTCAGCTTCGCTCTTGTTCTTGTCTGTACAAGCCCCCATCACTAGAGAGGACGACACAAGCAAAGCTGCAATAAACGAACGCGAAGACACCATGTCAGGATTCCTTGATAAATTTCGAACGGCCTCACCTCATAGCAGGACAGACGCCGCTGCCAATGGCAAATCGCAGTTTCGCGATCCCGATGACCCGCGGCTTCTCTACCGCGTGTCCCCGAGGGCGCGGCGCATTTCTTTGCGGGTCAACTCTTCCGAGCGTGAAGTGATCATAACGATGCCTAATCATCGATCCGCCGAACGCGCGAAGGCTTTTGCCAAAAAGCAGCGCGACTGGATCAACGTCCAGCTTGAAGCTTTGCCCGCGCCGCAGCCCTTTTTGCCGGGCGGCCCTGTGACCTTGTTTGGCGAAACTTACACATTGCAGCATCCTGGTCCGCGCGGACGTCCAGAGGTGGACAGGGTGTCTCGCGTGATAAATGTTCCCGCGCCAGAGGAGGATGCCTTTGCGGGGCGTGCCAGACGCCTTTTGATTCGCGAGGCCCGTACCGCGCTGCAGACCGCCACAGACAAATATGCAATGATGCTGGGTAAGGACGTTGAGAAAATATCCGTGCGAGATACACGCTCGCGCTGGGGGTCTTGCATTACTCGAAAGGGGAAAGGCCATATTTCCTATTCTTGGCGTTTGATTGCCGCGCCGCCCTACGTGCTAGACTATGTGGCCGCTCATGAATGCGCGCATATGATCGAGGCAAACCACAGCCAAGCTTTTTGGGACGTGGTTGACGGCATTTGTCCCGATACTAAAGCGGCGAAAAAATGGCTTCGTAAAAACGGTGCTTTGTTGCATGCCGTTGGTGCAGATTATTAGAGACCTTGTGTGGAGAGTAGAATGCGAGCAACGTTTGGTATGATTGGCGCGGCGGCTTTGTTGGCAGCGTGCAGCACCTCAGAGAAAAATCCTCAAGATGCCTTCTTTGCAAATCTATCCCAATTATGCGGGCAGTCCTTCGAAGGCGCGGTGATATCTGACGAGGAAGCGGATGCGGACTGGCGCAAAGAAACGCTGACGATACAGGTCAAAGATTGTAGCGGATCTGAAATCAGGATCCCGCTTCATGTGGGTGAGAATCGCTCGAGAACATGGGTTATTTCTAAAACTGACGGGGGACTTCGCCTCAAACATGATCATCGACATGAAGATGGCTCACCGGACATCGTCAGCCAATATGGCGGAGATACGCAGAGCAAAGGGACGTCTTATTCCCAAAGCTTCCCGGTGGATGAATTCTCTAAAAAGCTCTTCAAACTCGAAGGTTTGGATGTGTCTGTCACAAATGTTTGGGCGCTAACGATCGAGCCTCATGAGACCCTGACCTATAAGCTTTCTCGCCCAGGACGCCTTTTTGAAGCACAGTTCGACTTGACGAAAGCCGTGCCGGCCCCGCCGCCTGCATGGGGCGATGACGACTAGCCCTTATTTCTCACTCAGCGTTTCAAACCGTTCCAGGAAGAGTGCTTCGGCGTCTTTTACAGGGAGCGGTTTAATCTCTAAGTGGAGCCCCTTGGGGGGAGGCGTAAAGAACTTATTGGCTTCGTCCATTGAGAAACCGGCAATTTGAATCGCTTCAAACCATGCACAGTAAATATCAGCCTGCTTGATCTGTTTTTTAAGCTTGGCAGGCATTTTCGCGGGGAGGCCAAACCTCAGATGGATGGCTTCTTCGAGGCGGGCTTCGAACGCTTTATAGTCTATGCCAAGAGCTTGTTTAAACGGGCTTATCATATCGCCGATAACATATTCCGCAGCGTCATGCAGCAGCGCCGTCAGCCGTTCCTCATACGTCGCCGCAGGTTTCAAATGCTGGAAAATATCGTCTACAATAACGCTATGCTCGGCCACTGAAAAAGCGTGGTCACCGGAGGTTTGTCCATTCCACCGCGCGACGCGGGCAAGGCCGCGGGCAATGTCTTCAATCTCGATGTCAAACGGCGAGGGATCAAGAAGATCGAGGCGGCGGCCAGATAACATACGCTGCCAAGCACGGGGTGGCTTTGCCATGACTTCGCCGCGTCTAAGCGACTTTTTTTACAAAAATTGCGCCTGCGGAATAACCTGCGCCAAAGGAGCAAATCAGGCCGGTCTCGCCATTTTTAAAGTCATCAGAATATTTGTGGAACGCAATAATTGATCCGGCGGAGGACGTGTTCGCATACTCGTCCAGAACCACAGGTGATTGGGTAATGTCGATATCTTTGCCCATGACACGTTTCGCAATCAAGACATTCATGTTCAAATTAGCTTGGTGAAGCCACATACGTTTAAGGTCTTCTTTGGGAATATGATTGGCGTCGAGTTCCGTCAAAATCATGTTGGCGACCATTGGCACAACTTCCTTGAACACCGAACGTCCGTTTTGCTGGAAGAGCTTGTCCGTTAGCCCTTTACGGCCGCGTTCGCCGGACATGCCGTCATCTTCGGGGGCGCAATGATTTAAAAAGCCGAAATTGTTGCGAATATTGTTCGAGAACTGTGTCACTAATTTCGAGCCGACAATCTCCCAATGTTCTTTGGGAGCGATGGAAATATCTTCCACAAGGATTGCCGTGGCGACGTCGCCAAAGATGAAATGACTATCACGATCTTTGAAATTCAAATGTGCTGTGCAGATCTCTGGGTTGACGACGAGAACAGATTTTGCCTGTCCGCCCGCGATGAGCCCGCGCGCCGTTTCGATCCCAAACGTGGCAGAGGAGCACGCTACATTCATATCAAAGGCAAACCCGCTGGTGCCCAGCGCGTCTTGGACTTCCACGGCTACGGCGGGGTATCCGCGTTGTAGGTTGGAGCAGGCGACAATAACCGCCCCCACATCTTCAGCTTTGCGGCCCGCGCGCTCTAAAGCTTGTTTGGCTGCATTGACCGCGATTTCGGCGAGAATAGAAATCTCGGAATTGTCGCGCGACGGAATACGCGGGGCCATGATATTAGGGTCCAAAATAGGGTCTTTGGAGATAACAAAGCGAGACTTAATGCCAGAGGCCTTTTCAATGAATTCTGCGGAGGATGGCCCGAGGGGATCCTTTGTGCCGGCCGCAATCTCGTCGGCGTTTTCATTGTTCCACTTTTCCACATAGGCGTTGAAAGCGACGACGAGCTCTTCATTGGAAATGGAGTGTTCTGGCGTCCAAAGTCCGGTAGCACTAATTACGGATGTCATGCGAGTTCCTCAAATGTCTTTTGGCGTTTATAGCGCCGAGGACAGAAACTTCTAGCTTTTAGTTGACGGGCGGTGGCGGAACATGATTGCCGGCGCAGTGCGACAAATGCTGTGTGTCTATTTTTGTGCAAAGCTCTTGCTTGCGCTGAGCTTCCGCGCGGTCTTTGTCGAAAGAGGCGCAAGCCGTCAGGGCGAGGAGGCCTGTGAGAAGGATCAGAGTTCTTACCATAGGATGTTTATACGCACTCTTTGAAAGCATGACACGTTACTTCATGGTCATTAATCATGCCAACGGCTTGCATGAAAGCATAAACGATAACGGGGCCGACAAATTTAAAGCCGCGCTTTTTGAGGTCTTTGGATAAGGCTTCAGACTCAGGAGATTTGACCGGCGCGTCTTTGAACTTATCCCACCGATTTTGAATGGGTGATCCACCCACATAGCTCCATAGATATTCGCTAAAGTCGAGGCCCTCCTCGTCGCGCATTTTGATAAAAATTTGCGAATTTACGATCGCGGCGTTGATCTTCAATTTCGACCGAATGATACCGGGATTGACAAGTAGCCGCTCGCGATCGGAATCCGTATAATAGGCGACCTTATCTGGGTCGAGCCCATCGAAGGCCTCCAAAATTGTTTCGCGTTTTCGCAGGATCGTAATCCATGCGAGCCCCGCTTGCATCCCGTCCTGAATGAGCTTGGAGAACAGCGCCTTGTCATCGCGGATAGGACGACCCCATTCCAAATCATGATAGCGGCAATAAAGTTCATCTCCGGGTGAGACCCAGCCGCAGCGCGGCAAATCGGGGTTGTGCGCCATGCTAAAGGTCCTTCTTCATGCCAATATCCGCGCGGGCATATTTGGGGTGGGGCCCCTCAAAGCTGACCTGCCATCCGCAGCGCTTATAGAGCCGAATCGCAGCGGCATTTATTGTATTACTGATAAGGTATATCGATGAGAGCCCCATCTCGTCCCTGGCATAGGCCTCCACAGTCTCCATGAGGATTTTTCCGATGCCGCGGCCATGAAATGCAGGGTCAACGGCCATCTTCGTCAATTCGAAATCGCCGTTTTCATCTTCTTTCAGCGCGCATACGCCAGCGACTTTCTTGTCTAGATGAATGCTAAAGACAGAATTGCGTCCAGCGATATAAGCTTCGGGGTGATCATACATATATTGATCGGAGGGCTCGACTGTATGAAGGTCTTTGATCCAGGCGATGTTGAGCTCGGCGAAATCTCGCAATGCCGATCTATCGTTTCGCCTGATATCCATACTTACAGCCCCTTAGTGGTAACCGTATTTTCCACAGGGCGAGGGCGGCGTCAATATCGCGCCGCCTGACGAGAGATCATTAGTCTTCCGCGCTGCCGGACTGAAGCTGAATATAATTTTGGAGACCCATTTGTTCGATTAACTCGTGCTGGGTATCGAGCCAGTCAACGTGCTCTTCTTCGTTGGTCAGGATTTTGTTCAAGAGATCGCGGCTCACATAGTCGCGGACTTTTTCGCAGTGCTCGACCGCGTCTCGCAGCAAAGGAATAGCGTCGTGCTCAAGCTTCAAATCGCAATCGAGGATTTCTGCAACATTTTCACCAATGCGGAGCTTCCCCAGAGTTTGAAGGTTGGGAAGCCCATCGAGAAACAGAATGCGGTCAATTAGCCAATCCGCGTGCTCCATCTCTTCGATTGATTCTTTATATTCTTTCTCAGCGAGCTTTGACACGCCCCAATCTTTGAGCATTCGCGAGTGGAGAAAATATTGGTTGATCGCTGTTAGCTCGTTTTTTAGAGCTTTATTCAGGAATTTAATAACGTCTGCATCGCCCTTCATGGCGTCCTCCATAAATTTTTTTCTTGAAATTGGCGTGAAACGGACGAGAGGTCAATCTTTGGATTGTGAAAAAGTGTAGAAATATCAATTATTTGCGCACATGAAAGTGAGTCGCGGCTATTTATGCGCACATGAAAATGAGTCGCGAAAAATAGCGCCTATTCGGCGGCGAGAAGCTGAGCTGGCTGCATGTTCAAAAGCGCAAGACGGTCTTCAATAGAGCTTTTACATAGCCCGCAATTAAAGTTGGTGCCGCAATGTGACTGGACGCAACGCGCTGTTCGCGCGCCGCAGGATGCGGCGTGGTCGACTTTCGCTGTGTTAATATTATTGCAAACGCAGTGGATCATGGAATGTCTTTTACTGCACTTGCGAATGAGTGTCAATGCACTTGCGAATGATTTTCAGGTAGACTTGTTCAATTCCAAGGCTAAGGTTTGTTCATGGAAAATGAAAATACGTCAAAACTTTCCGTCGCGATTTTCGGGGCAGGGTCTATCGGATGTTATCTTGGCGGCCAGCTCGCCTCTGGTGGTGCCCATGTCACCTTTATTGGCCGAGAGCGTTTTCGAGATGAGTGTAAGTCAGCGGGTTTGACATTGACCCACTTTGAACGTGACCCTCTCCTCATCCCGCCAGAGTCTTTCGATTTTTCTCTCGATCCCTCCGGCGCTGCAACGTCAGATATTGTGCTCGTTTGTGTGAAGTCCCAAGACAGCGCTGCCGCCGCTGAAAGTCTCGCACCTCACCTGCGCGACAATGCATTGATAATCAGTTTCCAGAATGGGTTAAGGAATGCCGACGTTTTGACGGCGGGATTGCATGGACATAAAGTCCTTGGCGGTGTGGTGCCCTTTAATGTGACCGGTAAAGGTCCTGGCGCATTTCATAGCGGAACGGAAGGTGACTTGATTGTGCAGGACATTGCCGACGCGCGTCTGGATCGCCTTAAGGCGACCTTTTCAGAGAGCGGGCAGGTCCTCAAGACGGTGCCCGATATCAAGGCGGTACAATGGGGCAAGCTTCTCGTGAACTTAAATAATGGCTTGAATACCTTGTCTGGCGGCACGTTGCACGAAGGCCTATCGCAGCGCGCTTATCGTCAAGCGATGGCGCGAATGATGGAAGAGGCACTCGGCGTGCTAAAAACAGCCGGAATAGAGCCGGCTCAGTTTGGAAAAGCGTCCGTTCAGCAGACCATGAAGATATTAAAACAGCCAAATTTTGTCTTCAAAATCGTCATGGCGCTGGTCCTTAAAATAGACAAAACCGCTCGGAGTTCGATGCTCGATGATTTGGAAATGGGACGCGGGACGGAAATTGACTATCTCCAAGGTGAGATTGTGGAATTGGCCGAGAAAACGGGGCAATCTGCCCCGATCAATCAGGTTGTGATGAACCGGGTCAAAGCGGCGTTCCGCGATGGCGTATCCCCAAAGATGAGCGGCGCTCAAATATTGGCGTTGTGCTGTTAAAAGTCGCGATATTGCCTTGACCTGAGCGAACCTTCGAAACTCTTCCTTGCGCCGCACGGAAAACTGCGCTTTGATAATGAAAATATATAATGCGTGACGAGGACACAAAATGAATTCATCTAAATTACTTTCAGGCCTTCTGCTTGGAACGGCTCTTGTGCTAGCGGGCTGCAATGGCTCCGAAAAAACCCCACCATCCGAGACGAATGAAAGTGCTTCTGTTGTGAAACTACCGATTGAATATACGACACCTGGTCAAACGGATGCGGACCACCTTTGGCTCGAAGAGGTTGAAGGCGAAAAAGCGCTTGCGAAAGTGACGGAATGGAACACGGCCTCCGAGCCGAAAATGCAAACTGACACCTACAAAGCGATGAAAAAAGAGCTTTTAGAGATTTATAATTCACCCGAGAAAATCCCGTATATTTCTTACCGAAACGGACAGGCTCACAATTTTTGGCAGGACGAAACACACGTCAAAGGGATTTGGCGCACCACGTCGCTCGAAAGCTACCGCACTGACAACCCGGAATGGGAAACAATCCTTGATATTGACGCGCTTGCAAAAGCCGAGGGTAAAAACTGGGTTTATAAAGGCAATAGTTGTCTCGCACCCGACTATAACAAGTGTATCGTCAATTTGTCCATCGGCGGAAAAGACGCTGTTGAGCGCCGGGAATTTGATGTGGCCACGAAAAGCTTTGTTGATGGCGGCTTCTTTGCCCCCGAATCTAAGGGCGGCACATCTTGGCTTGATGCAGACCACATTTTGATCGGTGTGAATTTTGGCGATGGCACCATGACGGACTCGGGCTATCCGATGGTGGCGAAGCTTTGGACACGCGGAACGCCGTTGAGCGAGGCCCGTGAGTTAATGCGCGGCGAGACCGCTGACGTGGGTGTTTTCCCCGGCACTTTCGAGAACGCAGACGGCGAAGACGAGATCTTAATCGTGCGCGCGACGACCTTTTATGAAACGGAATATTACTGGATCCCCAGAACCGGCGAAAAGGCGTTTACGCCCGTCAAAGTACCGGTTCCAGCCAAGGTCAATTTGGCCGACCAATATAAAGGACAGCAGCTCGTCACCCTTCAAGAGGATTGGCGGGGGCACACGTCCGGAACGCTGGTCTCTTATTCCATTGCAGATTTCATGGATGACGGCGAAATTTCTGAAATTCACGAAGTCATAAAGCCCACTGCCAGACAATCTATCGGCGGCTTTGGCGCGGCAAAATCCGCTTTGCTTCTGAGCCTTTATGAAAATGTCTCTGGATCTGCCTACGCCTTTGATTTTGTTGACGGTGCATGGACATCGCAGAAACTCGATTTTCCGGCGAACGGAAATGTCTCCATTGGCGCGACAAATGCCAAAGAAGACATTGCGTTTGTCAACACCGAGAGCTTCCTCGCGCCGGATACTCTCTGGACTGTCGACACATCGACCTTGGACATCCAGCAAGCCAAAGCGCTACCGAGTTGGTTTGATTCCAGCGACATGGTGGCCGAGCAATATTTCTCCACGTCTACAGACGGAACGGAAATTCCATATTTCATTGTCCATAAGAAGGACTTGGTCATGGACGGGAAAAATCCAACACTGCTTTATGGCTATGGCGGTTTCGAGATTTCCCTAAATCCGAGTTATAGCGCGACGATCGGCCGGGCATGGCTGGAGCGGGGCGGCGTCTATGTGGTTGCGAATACAAGGGGTGGCGGCGAGTTTGGCCCAGAATGGCATCAGGCCGGCCTCAAGACCAAACGCCAAATTGTCTATGATGATTTCATTTCAGTTGCCCAAGACCTGATCGACCGTAAAATCACCACGCCAGCGCATCTGGGGACGCATGGGCGCTCGAATGGCGGACTTTTGATGGGCGTTATGTTCACTCAGCGTCCTGATTTGTTTAACGCTGTTGCGATCGGGGTGCCGCTCTTGGATATGCACCGCTATCATAAACTCTTGGCGGGTGCGTCTTGGGTCGGGGAATATGGAAATCCTGAAGATGATGGCGAGGAAGGTGCGTTTATCCGCGCCTTGTCGCCTTATCACCAACTTAAAGAGGGTGTGTCTTACCCTGAACCCTATATCTATACGTCCACAAAGGACGACCGGGTTCATCCGGGGCACGCGCGTAAATTTGCGCAGCGCCTTGAAGATATGGGTTTGCCGTTTGTGTATTACGAAAATATTGATGGCGGACACGCAGGAGCGGCCAATCTGGAAGAAACGGCACATTCTCAGGCGCTCATCTATTCTTATTTCGCATCTAAATTGATGGACGAATAGCTCGCTGAAAAGCGCATGAATATCCGAACGCGCCGACAAAGGTGGCGTTCAATTAGAAAATAGCGGCGGCTCAGTAATTGTGTTGGGCCGCTGAGTGGGAAAACAAAATAGGGGATAAATATGTTGGCAACTTGGCGCGCATTGACGCTGTGGAAACGCGTTTTCATTGGGCTATTTCTGGGGATACTGGTGGGGTTGGGCCTGCACTATGGCCTCGGCGCTGAACAAGGCGGCGAAATCGCAACGGTTTGGTTTAAACCGTTTGGCGACGGGTTTGTTTATCTTATCAAAATGTTGATCGTCCCCTTGATCGTCACAACCTTGGTCTCCGGCGTTATCGCGATGGGAGACCCCAAGCGGTTGGGGTCACTCGGCGCGCGAACTGTGGGCCTATATCTGTTTACGACATTTTTCGCTGTGGCGTTGGGCATTGTTGTTGCGCTCCTGCTGCATCCGGGAAATGGGATGAGCGAAGTTATTTCGAGCACGACATCAAGCACAGACACGGTGGCCGAAAAGCTTAGAAGTGCAGGGGCAGCGAAAAAATCCTTGTCCGAGTATTTGCTATCGATCATTCCTCAAAACCCCGTGGATGCCGCCGCAAAGGGTGATGTCTTGGCGCTGATTTTCTTCTCCATTTTGTTGGGCGTGGGTGTTTTGGTCACGGGCGAAAAAGGCAAGCCCGTGGGCGACTTTTTCGAGTCGGCTTCCGAAGTTGTGATGAAGATCACAATGATGATTATGGAACTCGCCCCCTATGGTGTTCTGGCGCTTATGGCGTGGGTGATGGGTGTGAATGGGCTCGGCATTTTGGCCAGCATGGGCAAGCTCGCATTTGCGCTCTACCTCGCCTGCATACTGCAAATCATTTTCGTCTATGGCTTAGTGATCGTAAAAGGTATTTTGAAGCTTCCGATAAATCGGTTCTTTTACGGTATCGCTGATGCTCTGGGTGTCGCTTATTCGACGTCCTCGTCAAGCGCGACGCTTCCGGTTACAATCTCTTGCGCAGAAAATAATTTGGGCGTGGATAAATCTGTGGCGGGTTCTGTATTGCCGATGGGTGCGACCATCAATATGGACGGAACGGCTATTTATCTTGGGATTGTCTGCATGTTTGCGGCGCAAGCTTTTGGGCTTGAAGTTTCCATGGGAACTTACTTTATGATTGCTCTGTCTGCGACCATGGCGTCTATCGGTACCGCTGGGATTCCTTCCGCGAGCCTGTTTCTCGCCGTTGGCCTCTTGCAAGGCGTCTTCGGTATTTCCGAGGCGCAGGCCGTTTTGATTGTCGCCTTTATTTTCCCGTTTGACCGTTTGCTCGACATGATGCGAACCGTGACAAATGTCAGCGGCGATGTCGCCGTGGCGTGTACTGTTGCGAAATGGGAAGGCGAATTAGATGAAGACGTCTTCAAGGCCGCACCTGTTCTCTAGGGGCGTTTAGGCCTTTTTAGCGATTACTCTTTAGAGAGGGCAAATGTTTAAACGTTTGGCCCTCTCTTTTATTTTGTGCGGTTTCGCGACCGCGTGCGCGAGCGGTCCCGCGCCCGTCCCTACGGGGATGTATCCGCAGCCGCAATACGGCCTCTCTCTACCGGATCGGGTGGCCTATTCTCAAAAGGATCCCCGCTGGGCCAGTGAACGTATGGGCGGTTCTGGGCGAACGCTTGAAGCCGAAGGCTGCCTTGTGACCGCCACGGCAATGGCTCTCACGAACCTGGGGTTTAAAACCTCCCCCGGTGATTTGAATAAACAGCTCAAAGCGAGGAAAGGGTACACGGGATCCGGCCTTTTGGTCTGGTCGGCGATTTCGCGGGTCACGGACGGGGGAGCCCATGCCAAGTTCTACACAGAGGTCAATGACGAGATTATTCAATCCTGTATGGCGGAGGGATATTATCCGCTGGCGAGATTTATTCTACCGAGCGGCCGCACCCATTGGGCGGTGATTATTCAGAAATCCGACCTTGGCTACCATATGCGTGATCCGCTTCATACATCCCGTGAACCCCTGATTTTTCCGCGGGGAGTTTCGGGATTTAAAGCGGTCCGGTGTATCGGCCGCGCTTAAAGTTCTTGCTTTGTTCGCAATCTCGTGCCATGCAGCGCTATGGTTGCACATATTTCTACAGTCGCGTTTGAGGGTACGGAGGCTCGAAGGGTCAATGTACAGGTACAGGTTGCCAATAAGAGTAAAGGCTTTTCCATTGTGGGGTTGGCGGATAAAGCCGTCGCGGAATCTCGGGATCGCCTCTGGGCTGCGTTTACGGCCATTGGATTAGAACTCTCCTACCGGCGTACGATCGTTAATCTTGCACCGGCGGATCTGCCTAAAGAAGGGGCGCATTACGACCTTCCTATCGCTTTGGGGCTTATGGCCGAAATGGGCGTAATTCCCGTAGATGCGATTGCAGATTATCTCGCTATCGGCGAGTTAGCGCTCGACGGATCGATCACCCGCGTTCCCGGCGCGCTCCCCGCTGCGATGCAAGCAAATGCGGATAGTCTGGGTTTAATCTGCCCCTATGAGAATGGCCCCGAAGCGGCTTGGGCAGGTGATGTTTCCGTTCTGGCCCCGCAAAACCTTATTCAAATCATCAACCACTTTAAGGGCACACAGCTTCTTTCCGCCCCTCAGCCGGGAGAGCTTTTAGACGCAGAGCTTCCCTTGGACATTCGTGATGTGAGAGGGCAGGAAACCGCAAAGCGTGCGCTGGAAGTTGCCGCCGCAGGCGGACACAATCTCTTAATGGTGGGGCCGCCTGGGTCAGGAAAATCTATGCTTGCGGCGCGCCTGCCGGGTTTGCTCCCACCGCTGGAGGCCAAGGAACTGCTTGATGTGTCGATCGTGCATAGTGTTGCAGGTCTTCTGGAACGTGGACAGCTGTCCCGCCGCCGACCTTTTCGAAGTCCCCACCATTCTGCCTCTATGCCGGCGATGGTCGGCGGAGGCGTACGTGCAAGGCCCGGTGAAGCGTCCTTGGCCCATAGAGGTGTATTGTTTCTCGACGAATTACCGGAATTTACCCCGCAGGTTCTGGATAGTTTGCGCCAACCGCTGGAAACAGGTGAGATTTCAGTGGCGCGAGTGAACGCCCATGTGCGTTATCCGGCACGGTTCCAGCTTGTTGCGGCCATGAACCCTTGCCGCTGCGGTACAGGCGGCGCCGACGGAATTGCCTGCCGCAGAGGTGATAAATGCGCCCTCGATTATCAGGCACGTGTCTCAGGCCCCTTTATGGATCGTATGGATATTCAAATTGATGTCCCCGCGGTGACGCCCGCAGACTTGGCGTTGCCGCCCTCGCGCGAGGGAACGGCCGAAGTAGCTGCGCGAGTTTTGCAAGCTCGCAAGATACAAATGGACCGAAATGGTGGATTGACGAATGCGGAACTTCCCACAGATAGGTTGGATCACGTGGCGGAGCTTGGCCGCGACGGTCAGAAACTCCTCATACAGGCAGCAGAAACATTGGGACTCACAGCGCGCGGGTACCACCGTGTGTTACGCTTGTCGCGGACGCTCGCGGACCTTGCGGGGGATGAGCGCATCCAGCGCCTTCATATCGCAGAAGCGCTTTCGCACAGGCGCGCGCGTAAGGGAATTGCAACGACCGCGGTTTACAAAAGTGATTCGAATCAGCGAAATTTACGGCAAAGCCGATAGGGAGCCGTTTGTTTTCTGGCTGGAATACTGAATTTCGGACTTATTCACGGGTTTTTTGTCAGGAATGCCGCATTATACGCGACTTGGTAAGACAATTTTTAGACTAATTTCCAATATTGGTGCCCAGAGCCCGCAGAATGCGGAGCCTTGTGAGGTAGTGCATGTCGTCTGACGAAATTTTTGCAGCACAAATGTGGACGTGGCCCGGCCCTATGATGAAACGGGATGCCGAGGGACGTGTCCTTGTGGTCAATGCGGCGTTTCTCCAAATGTATGGTGGGCGCGTCGAAGACTGGGCTGGCAATGCGATTACAGGTTGGCCGTCTCCGCAAGCCCCTGGATCAGCAACACGATTCGAATCTCGTATGCCGCAAGCTGACGGTTCCGAGCTTATTTACGACTGGGTTGAAACAACGCTCCATGACGGAAGCGCGCTGGCCATTGCTCGCGATGTGACCCTATATGCTCAGCAAGTACAGCAAGCCCCTGCCGCCGAACCTGCTTTTCAGGAGACGCCGCCCGCTGAGAGCTTCGGCTATGAACAGCCGCCGCAGCAAAGAGCGGCCTCGGAGCTATATGCAGAACGGCAAGAAACGCCAATGCAGCAGCCCGATCATCATCAGCAGGAGGCGTTGGTTGCGCAGCCGCACACTCATGTGGACGAAGATGCATCTGCAATGTCAAACGTGCAAATGCCAAGTGACGAAACTTTCCTCACGGACAATAGCTACATTGAAGAAAAGCTTGAAGAAGCGGCGACAGCGCCCGAACCAGAACGCGAACGTGATTTTGAGCGCCGGGCTTTACCCATTGAGAGCGGTGGATCAATTTTGGGTAACAATTGGCGCGACGCGGTCATTGCAAAAGCGGTGGGCGCGGAAAGTGCGAAAATGGACGAGGAAGAAAAACAAGAAGAGGCTTCAACTGCTTCCAAGCAAAGTGAAAAAGAGACGGGCGGAAAAGTGCGGGTCTTGCTTGCAGAAGACAATGCAATCAATGCTTTGCTGACACGCACCTTGCTGGAAGCCGAAGGATGTATTGTTGAAGTCGTCGAAGACGGATCATTGGCTGTGGAAGCCGTCAAGAATGCGCCATACGATATGATTTTCATGGATATGCGCATGCCGAATATGGATGGCCTTGAAGCCACTCGTAAAATTCGCGCCATGGATCACCGCTCCAAAGGCCTCCCTATCGTTGCATTAACAGCGAATGCTTTTGATGATGACCGCAATGCCTGCTTCGACTCGGGGATGAATGACTTCATGACTAAGCCTGTTTCCGCGGAAGAACTTTCTGAAATGGTGAAAATTCACACCGGGAATGGCAAACAGAAAATCGCGAGCTAACGTAGAGCCGCTCTAAGCATCATTGCCTAAGGCGCGCGCCGCGCCTATATGCCAGACATGAATTTCTTGATTATGAACGGCGCCGGAAATCGTTTCGCGATTTTTGATGCGCAAAATCAGCCGGACTTTAGATTGAGTCCGGAACAGGTTGCGGCCATCGCGCGGCCCGGTAGCGCGCAAATGGGGCCGCTCGGCGCGGATCAAGTGATTATTCTTCGCGCGCCAAAAAGCCCTGAAGCGCACATGTTCATGGAAATTTGGAACCAAACCGGTACTGAGGTCGATGCGTGCGGGAATGCCACACGCTGCGCCGCTTGGATCTATATGCGCGAGAGGCAAGTGAACCATATGGTGCTGCAAACCAATGATGGGTTGCTGACGTGCGAGGCCGCGGGCGACTATATGGTGTCTGTTGATATGGGACCACCAAAGCTCGACTGGGATCAAATCCCTCTCTCTGAAGTCATGCACACCCACCATATTGATGTGAAAGTTGGACCCATTGACGCCCCGGTGTTGTCTAATCCGGGGGCGGTCAACATGGGAAATCCGCATTGCGTCTTTTTTGTGGAAGATTTTGAAAAGGCCAAGCCTGAAAAAGTCGGTCCGATGATCGAGTTTCACCCGCTATTTCCAGAGCAAGCCAATGTGGGTTTTGCGCAAATTATGTCGAAAGATCATATCCGTTTAAAAGTTTGGGAGCGTGGCGTGGGCATGACGCTCGCTTGCGGAACGGGCGCGTGCGCGGCCGTGGTCGCCGCTATTCGCCAGAAACGGACAGACCGCAAAGTTAAGGTCGTCGTTGACGGAGGTGTATTGAACGTTGAATGGCGGGAAACCGACGGCCACGTCATTATGCGCGGGCCCGTGGAACTCGAATATGAGGGAGCCTTTCGGTGACGTCCGTGAAAGACGAAGTTGAAATTGTTACACTGGGCTGCCGTTTAAACGCTTATGAGAGCGATGTGGCTCTTGGCCATGCGCGCGATGCGGGTTTGACGGATGCTGTGATCATCAATACCTGCGCCGTGACAAATGCCGCCGTCGCCGATTCGCGCAATGCCATTCGTAAAGCCAAACGCCAGCGCCCAGATGCAAAGATCATTGTCACAGGGTGCGCGGTTCAAATAAATCCGCAAAGCTTCGCGGATATGACCGAAGTTGACCATGTGATTGGGAACGCGGAGAAAATGCTTGCCGGTACGTTTGACCCCGACTTTCTGTCCGAAGAAAAAATACGGGTGAACGATATCATGTCTGTTCAGGAAACAGCGCCGCAATTGATCAACGGTGGAAACCGTCTTGAAGAAAAATCGCAAACGCGCACACGGGCCTTTTTGCAGGTTCAAAATGGCTGCGATCACCGATGTACCTTTTGCATTATCCCATTTGGACGGGGACAAGCCAGATCTGTTCCCGCCGGCGAAGTGGTGGCGCATGTCCGAAATCTTGTGGGGCAAGGGTTCCACGAAGTTGTCTTAACGGGCGTTGATATATCCTCATGGGGCGGCGATTTGCCGGGTCAGCCGCCACTAGGAGATCTTGTGCGCCGCGTCTTGAAACTCGTGCCGGAGCTTGGACGCTTGCGCTTGTCTTCTATTGACCCGGCGGAGATTGATCCCGCGCTTTTTGAGGCTATCACCACAGAGCCCCGCATGACGCCCTACTTGCATCTCTCGCTTCAGTCGGGGGATAATATGATCCTCAAACGCATGAAACGGCGGCATTCTCGCGAAGACGCCAAAGACCTTTGCGCGCGCCTTCAGACGGTGCGTCCAGAGATAACTTTCGGCGCTGATCTTATATCGGGATTTCCAACGGAAGATGCGCGAATGTTTGAGAACTCCTTGAAGATCATTTCCGAGATCGGAATTCCCTGGCTTCATGTTTTTCCTTACTCGCCGCGTGAAGGTACGCCGGCTGCGAAAATGCCGCCGGTGAATGGCGCTGTTATCAAATCTCGAGCCAAAACACTGCGTGCAGAAGGTGAGCGTATGCGAAAGCGTCATTTCAAGAGCCGCCTTGGGGACACAGACCAAGCTTTGTTCGAAGAAACAGGGCTAGGCCGGCTTCCAGATTTCTCGATGGTCAAGGTGGACAATCCGCCGCAAAGCGGTAGCTTGGCAAACGTGAAAATTACAGGACATACGTCCGAATACCTAGTGGGGCATCTTGCCTAATGGCTGATCAAAACGACAAAGAAGAGACGGGTAAAAAGGGCGGCTTTTTTTCGAAAGTTTTTGGCCGAAAGTCCAAAGAGGAAAAGCTCGCAGAAGAAGCGGCGAGAAGGGCCGAACAGCAGCAACTCGTTGATGAACAAATGGCGGCGCGGATGGCCGCGATTAATGCTGCGGCTCTCAAATCCGCGCGGGCGCAGGACAATCCCGAAAACGCCGAAGAAGAAGCTCGTCTTGAGCAAGAAGAGCGGGTCAAAGCTGAAGCGCAAGCGCGCAAAGATGTTGAAGCGGCGAAACGTCTGGCCGAGGAGAGGGAGCAGGAAGCTGCCCGCCTTGAAGCAGAGCGCCAAGCGAGCTTGGCGGCGGCCAAAGAAAAAGCCGAACAAGAGGCCCGCCGCGCGGCAGAGGAAAAAGCGGCTCTTGAAAAAACCCTGAAAGAAAAAGGGGAACGCGAGGCCGCGGCGCTTAAAGCCAAGCAAGACGCGGAAGCTCAAGCCCGCGCCCAAGAAGAGGCCCGCGCTGAAGCCGAACGGCGAAAGCGAGCGGCGGAGAAAGCGGCGCAGGAAAAAGCCGCAGCTGAGAAATATGCCATCGAAAAAGCGGCGATTGAAAAGGCGGCGCTGGAAAAAATTGCTGCTAAAAAAGCGGTTGCTGAGGCGAAAGCCGCCCGCGAAGCGATTGCCGCCAAGAAAGCCAAGGCTGCCGCCGCGCCGGATGACGGCGACGGTTTTTTAGAGCGAATTTCTTTTGGACTTAAAAAGTCAACGTCGCGCATGTCAGACGGAATGTCTGCGATGTTTACAAAGCGAAAGCTTGATGACGAAGCCATTGAAGAGCTTGAAGATCTTTTGATTGCCTCAGACTTAGGCGTCGGGCCAGCAACCCGGGTGACCGCGCTTTTGTCCAAGGACCGGTTCGATAAACAAGTCACAGACATGGAAGTTAAAATTGCTTTGGCGGACGTGATCTCTGATATTTTGACGCCACTTGAAAAGCCGATTGTTCTTGGAGATAAGAAACCACAAATCCTCCTTTTTGTCGGTGTGAACGGTTCTGGCAAAACGACGACATTGGGCAAAATGGCGAAACGCTACGCCGATAGCGGTAAAAAAGTTTTGATCGTGGCGGGAGATACTTTCCGAGCGGCGGCGGTGGAGCAGCTCGGCGTATGGGGAGACCGCGCGAGTGCGCCCGTCATGTCCGGTTCCTTGGGTGCGGACGCGGCGGGGCTTGTCTATGATGCCATAGACCGCGCGCGCGCAGAGGATGTTGACATAGTGATGATCGATACGGCGGGCCGGTTGCAAAACCGCCGAGAACTTATGGAAGAGCTTTCAAAGATTGTGCGGGTGATAAAGAAGCAAGACGATACCGCGCCCCATCATTGCATATTGGTTTTGGATGCGACCGTGGGGCAAAACGCTTTATCGCAAACCGAAGCCTTTAAAGAGACAGCCGGCGTTACCGGTCTCGTGATGACGAAACTTGACGGCACAGCAAAAGGCGGGGTGTTGGTGGCGTTGTCGGATAAATACCAGCTACCGATTCACGCGATTGGCATAGGTGAGCGCGTTGAGGATCTGGAGAATTTCTCGGCGCCCGTTTTTGCCGCGGCCTTATCAGGCGTGGCTGATGCACTGATTTCACCGTAATCGATCTACCACAAGATGACCGCCGAGAGCATCGCTCTGAGCCTTATTTTAGTTTCTGCCATGAGCCATGCTCTTATTGGCGCTATCATGAAGCGAGCCAATAATAAGCTCATTTTTCGGGGAATTTTGGGCGCGACGACGGCTCTTATTATGACGCCGTTTATTTCCCACGTGCCTTTCCCGCCATCGTCGGTCTGGGTTGTTCTCGCGCTCTCTGTCTTTATACATTTAATATATCATGTGGCGCAGGCCTTGGCGTTTACCCATGGTGATATGTCGTTCGTCTATCCGATTATGCGCTGAACGGCGCCAGCCCTTACGGCTTTTTTTGCGTTTTTCGTGCTGGGCGAAGGCCTGCGGCCCGGTGAAATTGTGGGGTTGATGATTGTTGTCGCCGCTTTGATCGGTTTTGGATGGACAAAAGGTACAAAGGCGGGTGACCTTAAATCGGCCTTGATGTTTGCCCTTCTTTGCGGGGTCCTGACGGCGCTCTATACCGTCGTGGATGCGAAAGGGATGCGCCTGTCTGAAAACAGGTTCAGCTTTATCGTTTGGTTCTTTGTGGTGGAAGGATTTGGAATTGCTTTGTTCATGACGGTGGTCAACCGCGCGGTCCTGGCGAAAGCCGTCCCCATTGATATTAAAAAAGGAATCGGCGCGGGCGCGCTGGCCGTTGTCTCGTATGGCTGTGCGTTGATGGCTTACTCTTTGGCCCCTATTGCGCATCTGGCCGCTGTGCGGGAAACAAGCGTCATATTTGGCGCTTTGCTCGCTGTGTTCTGGCTAAAAGAAAAAATGGGAACATGGCGCATTGG
Organism: Maricaulaceae bacterium; assembly: GCA_048268905.1. Classification (GTDB taxonomy): domain Bacteria; phylum Pseudomonadota; class Alphaproteobacteria; order Caulobacterales; family Maricaulaceae; genus JACOMS01. Next base: position 42,103 of record JBLWUN010000006.1, read on the forward strand.
GCTGGCAATGGTTCTTGCTTTCGGGCTCGTCCTCATGCACATCGCTTAATATGAATACAGACACTCAAAAACCAAAATCCGGCGGCCAAAATTTGTGGGTTGATCTCGGCCCTGTGGCCGTTTTTGTCATCGCCTATCAATATCTTCGCAGAACCGGACATGACGATGCCATTTTCACCGCGTCCGCTATTTTCATGGTGGTGGCTGTGATTGCGTTGGCCTATTCGCGACTCAAGCAAGGCCGTTTCTCACCCATGCTGTCATTATCGACCTTTCTGATCGTTTTCTTTGTGGGACTCGCCTATTTTTTCGAAGACGATTTTTTCATCAAAATCAAACCAACCGTCATAAATGTCATGTTCGGTATTGGCGTTATTGGCGGTGTCTTCCTCAAGAAAAATGTCATCAAAATGATGATGGGTGACGCGTTCGAAATGCCCGATAAATCTTGGAATGTGCTGGCGATGCGGTGGGGACTTTTCTTCTTTGCGCTTGCGCTTGTGAATGAGGTCGTATGGAGGAATTTCAGTGAAGATTTCTGGGTGAACTTCAAGCTGTTCGGGATGTTCCCGCTGACATTGCTGTTCGCGGTCAGCCAAGCCCCGTTTATGATGCGGCATGGAAAAATGTCCGGCGAATAAGGACCGTTTATTCACGAAACTGTCATTGGGCACTTCGGCATAAACGGCTATTCTAGCGCTCTATTTTAGGGAAAAGATTATGGACGACCTTACCCCCACACACGGAACAAACGCAGACGTTCGAGAAGATGTTCAAGACCGTTACGCCGCCGGCGCGCAGGCTGTAGAAGCCGCGCTTTGCTGCCCGATTGATTACGATCCTCAATATTTGAAAATAATCCCGCAGGACGTACTGGACCGCGACTATGGATGCGGTGATCCGTCTCGGTATGTGCGGGAAGGCGACGTGGTGCTTGACCTTGGCTCTGGCGGCGGAAAAATATGTTTCATCGCTGCGCAAATCGTGGGCCCGAAAGGCCGTGTCATTGGTGTCGATATGACGGACGAAATGCTGGATCTGGCCCGTCGCAATGCGCCGATTATTGCGGATAAACTTGGATATGACATTGTCGAGTTTCGGCGTGGTCATATTGAAGATTTAAAACTTGACCATGACGATCTGAATCGCTGGTTGGCGGATAATCCGGTGCGAAGCGCGTCTGACATGGAAAAAATGGAGGCCGAAATATTGCGTCTCAAGGCCGAGATGACGATGATCGCGGATAATAGCGTTGATGTCATTGTATCCAATTGCGTGCTCAACCTTGTGTCTGACTCCAAAAAGGCTCAACTTTTTTCAGAGATGTTTCGCGTATTGAAAGTAGGGGGCCGCGTGGCCGTATCCGATATTGTTTCTGATGAGGACAGCCCGGAAGCCTTAAAGCAGGATGCGCGCCTTTGGTCTGGATGTATTTCCGGTGCGCTGACGGAACATGATTTTGGCGCTGCGCTGGAAAATGCGGGGTTCCACGGCATAACCATTGATAAACTTGAGCTAGAGCCGTGGCAGATCGTGGACGGCATTGAATACCGCTCTGCCACCTACTTGGCCTATAAAGGCAAGCAAGGCGTATGCCTGGAAAAAAACCAGGCACTGATCTATAAAGGGCCTTGGCGGCACGTTCAGGACGATGACGGCCATGTTTTCAGGCGCGGGGAGCGTTCGGCCGTTTGCGAAAAAACATTCAAGCTTTTGCAACAAGAACCTTACAGAGATATGTTCATCCCGATCGAACCGGCTATTGCGGTGACTGAAGATGTGCTTTTTGAAACGCCAAATTGCGAGGTCCGCATTCGCGAACCGCAAGAAACAAAAAGCGGCAAAGCCAAAGTGACGACGGATCCAAGCCAGCGCGAGAGCTGCTGCTAGGCTGTAAATTCCCGGCCTCGCGCCGGGAAAACTTATGCGTATTTATCGCCCAGATAGACGCGGCGTACGTCCTTGTTGGCGCGAATTTCTTCTGGCGTGCCTTCAAACAAGGCTTCACCTTGGAAGAGGATCGAGGCACGATCAACAATATCCAGAGTTTCGCGAACGCGGTGATCTGTAATTAAAATACCGATACCGCGTTTTTTGAGATAAAGCACCAGTTCCGAAATATCGGCAATCGCGATCGGGTCAATGCCGGTAAAGGGCTCGTCTAGCAATATAAAGCTGGGCCGAGAGGCAAGGGCGCGCGCAATTTCTACGCGGCGGCGTTCCCCGCCTGAGAGCGCGAGCGCCGGGCTTTTCTTGATGTGACCGATGTTGAGTTCGTCTAAAAGTGCGTCCACATTATCGTTCCATTTGGAGCGGTCTTTTTCTGTGAGCTGCACGACAGCGCGGATATTTTCTTCGACGGTCAGTCCGCGGAATATGGATTGTTCTTGCGGCAAATAGCCTACGCCGAGGCGGGCACGTTGATACATCGGCAATGTGGTGATGTCTTCACCGTCGAGTGTGATAAGACCGCGGTCCGCTTCAATGAGGCCCATGATCATATAGAAACTGGTTGTTTTACCCGCACCGTTGGGGCCCATCAAAGCAACAACTTCACCGCGCTGAACGGTCAAGGTAATGTCTTTTACAACCACACGGCCTCTATAGGCTTTGCCGATACTATTTGCGGCAAGCCCAGTGGCGGGCACCATGTGTGTCTTCTTTTCGTCCTCAATATTCGTGGACGGTCTTTCGATTGACGTACTGTCAGTCATGCGGTCTCGCTTTTGGCGGTGTCAATTATTGTGTTTTAGTGCTGTCACTGGTGCTTTTAATCAGGATGTTGACTCGTCCATTTGATCCGCAGCGTCGTCCCTTGCAGGTACCGATCACGCGGGCTTCCTCTGTCCCGAGATTATAAATGAGCTTGCTGCCTGTCACAACGTTTTCGCCTTGCAGAAGAATAACGTCGCCTGTGACGGTAAACGTATTGTCGGCCTCAATATAAAGGCCGTCATCGCCGCGCACTTCTTGCTCAGGGGTGAGATAGTAAAAATTACCCGTCGCTTCGATTTTGCTGATGTCAGTGGCCGCGCTGCCCACGCCGGAAGCGCCGCTATAAATTTTCATTTCATCCGCAAGAATGCGTGTTGCGCCTTGGCGCACATCCACTTGACCCTTAAGGACCGTGACGCCGGCGCTGTTCACAATGTCATCGGCCGTGGCATCAATCGGGGCCTCATTGTTTCTTGCGAATTGCGCGTTGGCCGCGGCCGGAACAAGCAAAAGCATCAGCGGTGCGAGGCAAAGAGTTTTTACGAATAATTTCATGGCATTGTTCCTAATAATCTTACTTGATCCGAACCGAAGGACGACCCGTGCACTGCTTCCCAAGACAATCCCCCTGAAAACGGATGGTTTCCGTTTTCACATTATAAGTCAACTTATCAGTGGTTGCTGTACTGCCAGATTTTTGCACGACTTTGACTTTTCCTGTGACGGTTATGACACCGGTTTGGCGTTCGTAAACACCTTTATCACCTGTTACGGTGCTCTCGGGCGTAATATAACGAAAATTACCTTCCGCTTCAATGCGCGTCACGGCGCCAAACGGCGTGGTCGTGGAACCATCCTTTGGGCGTTCTGCGCGGTAAATAAACATGATATCTGAGAATATCTGCGCCTCGCCTTGGCGGACATCCACATTGCCTTCCAGGCGTGTGGTTCGGCCTTGATAGGTTGCTTTTTCCGCATCGATAAGAATGTCTGAATCTCCGCCGAAGCTGAACTGCGCTGCAGCTGGCCCCGCCATAAAAAAGAGAAGGCAGATAAAGGCGGTAAGGCGGCGCAGGCTCATGGCTGCTCTCCCGTTTCAGCATTTCCTGCTGGCGAGGTTTCCGGAGCCAACGCGTTTTCATCTTGATCGAGCACGGCGTCCATGCCGTTTTTGAAAACGAAGACTGTATAATTTTCGAGAATATCGTAGGCATTCCCGTTCACGATCCCGAACGAGCCTTCGCAATGTATAGGTTCGTCGCCCTCGACGATTTTAGTCTTGGCGTAAATTCGCGCATGTGTGGACACGCAATGATTTCCATCATCCGTTTTCAAATCCACTGTGGTGCGCAGGTTGAGGACTTTATTCACGTCATCATAACTGCCCGATTCGGCCAAAATAGTGGACTCATCCGCTCCTTCTTCTCTGAAAAAGTGGAGCACGGGCTTCACAAGCTCGACGACTTCGGCATTGGTTGTTGTGCGGATAGCTTCAGCCGCTGTTAGAAAGTAGGGAAGCCCATCATCCGTGCGTCCGCTATAGCGGGGATTGACCATCCGGACGGATTCGTTGGGATTATCAGGTTCGAAAACCGTCGTGCTTTGACTTGCAAATTGCCAAATCAAGAGAGCAATAAGCAAGGCCGAGAGCCCTAAAAGACAGCGTCTTAAAAGCCGAATTCGTTGTGAATGTCTACGCGCCGCCGCGAGCGTAAGCGTACGCTTGGGCTCCCATAAGCCTAGCGCCTCGCTGGCTTCATGTGAGGTAGATGTCGTCATGGTCTCATTCTATAAAACAAGGGCCGAGGTAAAGCGATAGACAAATTCAGCTTATGAAAGGATATTAAGGTCTCTGGTTTATGTATTCGTTCGGAAACTGTGAGAAAAGATATCAATATCGTTCCAGCCCAAAAGGTCCAGCTCAGCGCGCGCCGGCAGGAACTCGAAACAGGCCTTGGCCACGTTAAAGCGGTTTTCGCGAAACAGCCGGGCTGAAAGAATGGTTTTGAGTTGATGAAGGTACAGAACGTCGGATGCGGCATAATCAAGCTGCGCCTGCGTGAGAACATCGCTCGCCCAATCGGAGCTTTGTTGCTGTTTGGATAAATCGACGCCGAGCAGCTCTTTGCACAGATCCTTTAGCCCATGCCGGTCTGTGTAAGTTCGCACGAGGCCAGAGGCGATTTTTGTGCAAAAAACAGGCGTGATATCTACGCCCAAGTCACGTTTCATGATCGCCACATCAAAGCGGGCAAAATGGAAAATTTTCTCCACATCCGGATTAGTCATCAGTGCCTTGAGGTTTGGACAATCATAGGTGTTGCGGTCAACCTGCACAATGTGCGCATTGCCGTCCCCGGACGAGAGCTGCACGAGGCACAATTTATCCCGTACAAGAGAAAGTCCTTGCGTTTCTGTGTCCACAGCTACGCTGCGCCCGAAATCTATGCCGTCTGGCAAATCATTTTTGTGAAGATGTACGGTCATAAGAAAGTCCTTTGCGTGCCGATTACCTAGCCGCTGGCATTTATAATAACAATGCCCGATTTTCGGCGGCACAATATCTCTGGATATGCTAACCCCTTCCTATGGATATGAGCGATGCTGAACTTTATGAAATTTTTGCACGGCGCGATGCGTCCTTTGAGGCTTTGTTCTTCATGGGGGTTTCCAGCACGGGGATATTTTGCAGGCCCGGATGTCCGGCGCGATTACCAAAACCAGAAAATTGTACATTCTATGAAACCGCTGAAGCGGCGCTGGACGCCGGTTACCGAGCTTGCCGCAGATGCCATCCCATGCGCCTCCCCGGCGAGGCCTCAACCCTCATAAAGACGCTGATTAATCTTGTTGAAGAAGACGCGGAGCGCAAATGGTCGGAGCAAGACTTACAGGCCTTGGGTATCGATCCGTCCACAGCAAGGCGGCAATTTAAGGCGAGGTTTGGGCTGACATTCTCTGAATATGCGCGGCGGCGGCGAATAGCGCGCGCGGGGACTCTTCTAAAGAAAGGTGAAAAAGTGATCGAAGCTCAATTGACGGCAGGCTACGAGTCTCCCAGCGGTTTTCGCGCCGCATTTTCAAAGACATTTGGGTCGGCGCCAAAGGGCGGCATGGCGGACCCGCTTCTGATTGAGTGGATTGACACAAAACTTGGTCCGATGATGGCGATTTGTGATGATGATCACCTTTTTATGCTCGAATTTACGGTGCGAAAGAATATGCAGCGCCAATTGGAGCGAATTTCCAAAGCTCACAAAAGAGCCATCGTGCCAGGGCGTTCCAAGGTAACGGAGCAGATCGCCAGCGAACTCGGTGACTATTTTGATGGTACGCTGAAAACGTTTATGACGCCGCTGGCCATGACGGGTACGCCATTTCAAAAAATTGTTTGGCGCGCATTGTGTGATATCCCTTACGGCGAAACGCAGTCCTATTCCGAGCTGGCCTTGTCTGTTGGCAATGAGCGGGCGGTTCGCGCCGTGGCGAGCTCCAATGCGAATAATGGATTGGCGCTTGTTGTGCCCTGTCACCGGGTGATTGCCAAGGGCGGCGGACTCGGCGGTTATGCTGGTGGCCTCGAAAAGAAAAGCTGGCTCATAGCGCATGAGAAGCGTTTCTCTTGATCCCGTGCTCCCGCGTCAAAATCCCCGTATATTTTTAAGAAACGCCCCGCTATAAGCGGCGGGATGCTGACCTATTTTTCGACATTTTTCCGTATGCTGCGCACTGGCTGGGTGCTGATCCGCCATGATGCCCTTGTGCCTGCAGAGTATGCGGGGCAGGTGCCATTTATCGCGCGGATTGTCGGCGGTGTATCCCGATTATTCGCCGTGCGTGGCCGTGCCCAAAACCCGGGTGAAAGATTTGCAAACGCGCTCGAAAAGCTTGGACCGGCCTACATTAAATTTGGACAAATTTTGTCGACTCGGGGCGATATGCTCGACCCCGTTTTTATTAAAGGGCTGAGCCGGTTAAAAGACCAGGTGCCGTCGTTCCCTATGAAAACGGCCGAGAAAATGCTCGAGGCCGAGTGGGGCGGTCCGTGGATTGAAAAACTGATATCTCTGTCGGAGCCGATTGCCGCCGCGTCTGTCGCGCAGGTCCATAAAGGCGTTTTACATTCAGGCGAAACTGTCGCTGTCAAAATTCTACGCCCCAATATTCGCAAAGCTATGAAGCAGGACATGGATGTCCTGCGCATGGTCGCTGGATTCGCGGAATTTTTTGTTCCTGACACTCGGCGGCTTGGACCGAAAGTCTTTATCGAGACGGCCTCTCGCGCTGTGATGCTTGAGCTTGATCTCAGATTAGAAGCCGCCGCCGCGTCAGAGCTGACCGATCCGGCTGTTGAAACGGGTCTCTACAGAGTGCCTGAAATTCATTGGGGATTGGGCGGCAAAGACATTCTTGTGACGGAATGGATTGACGGCACCGCCGTGTCGGATGATGCGATTTTGACCGACCCGAATATTGATCCCAAAGAGATCGCGCGAAAGATTATGCAGTCGTTCTTGGCCTGTTCCTTCGATTATGGTGTTTTCCACGCGGATATGCATGAGGGGAACATGATCGTTACGAAAGACGGTGACCTTGTTCTCATCGATTTCGGAATTTTGGGGCGTCTGTCCCCGCGTGAACAGCGCTTTCATGCGGAAATTCTTTATGGGTTTTTGAAACGTGACTATTTGCGAATCGCGGAAGTACATTTCGAAGCGGGCTATGTGCCGGCTCATCACGGCATAGAAGATTTCGCGTCTGCTCTACGGGCGGTCGGCGAGCCTATTTTTGGTAAGACCGCCTCCGATGTTTCTATGAGCAAAGTTCTCTTGCAGCTTTTCGAAATTACCGAGATTTTCGATATGAAGATGCAGCCCCAGTTGATCATGCTGCAGAAAACGATGATGCAAACCGAAGGTGTGTGCCGCCGGCTTAACCCTGATTTTGATATGTGGGGCACCGCAGCGCCGATTGTGGAAGCCTCTATGCGGCGTGAACTTGGCCCCGAGGGCCGGATCGGCGATTTTCTCGACAATCTCGACCGCGCCCGCCGTACGCTGGAAAAACTTCCGGATGCTACTGAAAATATCGCCGCACTTGCCAAAGCGTGGGTCGACGGAGACGTGGATTTGTCACGTATTCCCCAGCCTCATTCCCCCGCGCGCGAGACGGCACTGCCGAAAGGGTTTGCATGGGCCGCCATTGGCGCGTTAATAACTTTGGGCGGTGTTTGGGCCGCATCTCATCTCTCGTAAGGGTCTATGACAAAGCGCGTTTTACTTATTATTGGCGGCGGGATTGCGGCGTATAAATCGCTTTTCCTGATCCGCGTGCTGGCAAAGCGCGGCATAAAGACGTCCGTTATTCTCACGAAAGGCGGGACCGAATTTGTGACCCCTCTCTCAGCGGGCGGGCTTTCAGGTGAAAAGGTTTTTACAGATCTATTCGATCTGACTGACGAAGCCGAGATGGGACATATTGAATTATCGCGTTCCGCCGACCTTGTGGTTGTTGCCCCTGCGACGGCGGATATTCTGGCGAAAGCGGCGAACGGTATCGCGAATGATTTGGCGACCACCACTTTAATGGCCACGGATAAGCGTATTTTGTTCGCGCCTGCGATGAATGTGCGCATGTGGGACGCCCCCGCAACACGCCGAAATGTTGAAACGCTCATTAAAGACGGTGCGTTATTTATAGGGCCTGATGAGGGCGCAATGGCCTGCGGAGAATTTGGCGCAGGCCGAATGGCTGAGCCGGAGGCGATTGCGGACGCTATCGAGGCCGCGCTTTCTGGAGATATGACTCTGGACACGCTGCGCGGGGTGAAACCCTTGGCCGGTCGAACCGCCCTCGTCACAGCCGGGCCAACACGCGAGCCGATCGATCCGGTGCGTTATCTTTCAAATCATTCTTCGGGCAAGCAAGGCTACGCGATTGCCAGCGCCTTGGCCGACCTCGGCGCATCCGTCACATTGGTCTCCGGCCCCGTGTCAATTCCTGTGCCCCTAAATGTGAGTCTTGTGAAAATCGAGACCGCGCGGGAAATGCTGGCGGCCTGCGAAGCGGCGCTGCCGAGCGATATTTTTGTCTCCGTGGCCGCAGTGGCCGATTGGCGTCCGGCCGGCACGGCAGACCGAAAGATCAAGAAAGATAAGACGGGTATTCCGCCAATGGCGTTGGTCGAAAACCCCGATATTTTGCAAACCTTATCCGCGCACGAAAAGCGGCCGACATTGGTTGTGGGATTTGCCGCAGAGACACATGATGTGACCGAGCATGCGCGGGCGAAACTGACAAAAAAAGGGTGCGACTGGATTATCGCCAATGATGTGTCCGGTGACGTTATGGGCGGCGACCATAATAGGATGATTTGGGTTGCGAAGGACGGCGAAGAAACGTGGCCGCATGAAACCAAGGGCGATGCCGCGCGGCGGCTGGCTCGCAAAATAGCGGAGACTTTTTCATGAAGTCATACTTTTTCATTCTTGCCTTAGTGTTACCCCTCTTAAGCGGGGCGGCCTCTGCAGATAATATCGCCGCGTGCGAAGCAGTGCTGATGGAACCCATTCTTGACGAGGGCGTAGAGACAGGCGCTACTATGGCTTCGTTTCGGCCCGCTACAGATTTTTTGAGCAGCGTTTATGATGATAAAGACAGCCACCTCAAAGAAATAGACGGCCATGAAATTCGCGGCATAATGTGTACGCGCCGAAATGTGGTTCCGACGCTCCGCGACTTTCCGATTGTGGCGACGGGGTTGTCTTTGGCTATTTCGGAGAATTTCGACAGTCCAGAAAGCAACCTTTTGACGGTCTATTACGCGGACGGTCAATTTCAATATAAATATGATGGCCGCCCGCTTTCCAGTGAAGCACAAGCAAAGCTGGCGGATGTGATGGATATCTTTAACCTTCAGCCCCACGATTTGGATAAGGGCAAAGGCATGGAACGTTCTTTCAAAGATAAGCAAGAGGCCGTGAAATGAGCCAAATTTCACCAAAGATAGAATTTAAGCTGCTTGAGCATTTTGGCGATCTGGAATTGCCGTCATATGAAACTGCGCTGGCGGCCGGCGCAGATTTACGAGCGGCCGTTCCGCAAGATGCGCCGATAGTTTTGCAGCCGGGTCAGAGGATACTTGTCCCGACCGGGTTTTGTATGGCGCTTCCTGCGGGTTTTGAGGCGCAAATTCGGCCGCGGTCAGGTCTTGCCTACAAGCATGGCCTCACATGTTTGAACACACCGGGGACGATTGATGCGGATTATCGCGGCGAGGTCAAAGTTCTCCTGATCAATCATGGGTCGGAATCGTTTACGATCAACCGCGGCGAACGCATCGCGCAGATGATTATTGCGCCCATCGTTCAGGGCGATTTTCAAGTCGTGACAGAATTGTCCGAAACTGTTCGCGGCGCTGGCGGCTTCGGCAGCACCGGAACCGCCTAGCTTTGATCGGACTTTAAGAGGTCGGAATCTGCCCGGCCCAAATGAGGCCCATAAACCCGCCTTTGGCGCGCGGTAATATAATCAGGCTCAGGATGACACCTGCGGCAACGAGAATGAGCCCCGGCGCCCAGATGGGCAGCGCTTTATTGAAAGCTAAGTAGTGAAAAAGCGGCGCAAGAAGGTGCCCGACGATTAACATTGTCGCCCATGCCGGCGCGTCGTCTGCCCGTACATTTATCCAGTTCGCATCACAGCATGCGCAGTGATCCACTGGCTTAAGGTAGGATCTAAACAAGGGCGCAGAGCCACATCTAGGGCATTTGCCCTTCAGTCCATTGAGGATAGCGGTCTTCTTGCTACGCGGTTCTGTAATTTCGGTAAATGTGATATCGGTCATGCCGCGCTCTTAAGCTTAAATTGGGGGAATGTGAAATAGGCACAGCGTCGCAGGGGGCGCCCGTTAAACTCGGATGAATTCGAAATAATGGCAAGAGCGGCCTTCACGGAAGGCTTTGGCTTCGTAGCGTGTGCCCGGCCAATCAGACGGGCGTGTGCGCCAATCCTCCATTTTTTTGACGGGTAAATCAAATCCGCCATGGGCGCGAACGCGCGTGAGGGTCCAATCTACATAATCAATAATGTCGCTGGCATAGCGAAACCGGCCACCCGGCCGGAGAAGGCGGTGAACTTCTTCAAGAAATTCCGGCGTGATAATCCGTCTTTTATTGTGTTTAGATTTCGGCCAAGGGTCGGGAAACAATACAAATACGCACTCAAGTGAGCCGTCTTCGAGCATATCCATGACCTCGCGCCCGTCACCTTGGTAAACGCGGACATTTGTAAGCCCGTGTTCATCCACGCCTGAAACGGCTTTTGCCGCGCCGTTCAAGAACGGTTCCGCGCCAATCACAATAGTCTCAGGATTGTTCTGGGCTTGCCAGATCAGGTGCTCAGCACCTCCAAATCCAATTTCGAGCCATATTTTTGCGCCGTCCGGAAAGTTTTCAATCGCGTTCTTTGTCATTTTAATTTTTGGATAAAGATCGTCCATCAAACCTTGTTGAAGATGGCGCAAAGGACGGCCTTTGGCGCGGCCATAAAGGCGCGGACGCCCCGGCGTTGGAGGTGTGTCAGAAGGTGTTGCCATAATTAGGTGCCGCTATCCGTGCCCGCGTCGCCGCTGGCTGTATCTTGGTGGTCTGCGAGAGACTTTGCGAGGTCGAGGATTTGTTGACGAACCACGGGGCTTTTAATTCTCGATACGGCTTCGGCAATGGCTCTGACGTCTTCGGATTGTAGGGGATCGTGCGAGAACGGGGATTGTTCATTTTCGGCGAAGCTGTCGGTTTGATGGCCGCCTGATATGCCATCGAAAAAGTAGGTGACAGGCACCTCTAAAACCTCGGAGAGCTTCCACAGCCGGCTTGCTCCCACGCGGTTTGTTCCGCCTTCATATTTTTGCACTTGCTGAAACGTGATGCCTAAGCTTTCGCCAAGTTTTTCTTGGCTCATTTTCAAGTCCTTCCGCCGATGCCGAATCTGCTGGCCAACATGGGTATCGACGGGGTTCGCTGACCTGGGAGCGTGCATAGAGGACATAATGAATTTTTCTTGTTCGGCACGCCTTGCGTCCCAATAATCTTTCGCGAGTTAATCTAGGGCCGAGGTTTGCGTGTTTGCACGCGGTTCGCCGCAAAACACATAAATCCAATCATCAAAATTATCAAGAAAAGATGCCGATTGTGATGAGCGCCGAGATAAGATCGGGGAAGCGCACGCGGTAAATTCACGTCTAAAATGCCTTTTTCTTCAGGCCCCAATTTGTGAATATATTGTCCATACGGATTGATGACGCCGGAGACGCCGTTCGATGCCGATCGCACAACGGGTATGCCTTCCTCAATCGCGCGGTAGGCCGCGATGTTGGCGTGTTGGGCGGGGCCTGTGGATTTTCCAAACCACGCGTCATTGGATTGATTTAATATCCATTCCGCACGAGGCTCTGTCTTGGGACGAGGGGTCACGCCAGGAAAGATAATCTCATAGCAGATCTGAGGGCTGACCGGCGGAAGTCCGGGGAAACTGGCCAGAACCTTTTGAGGGGCCGGCGTGATCGATGCGAGGCTTGTTGACAGAGTTCTGGACCCAAATTCTTCCATCCAGCGGCCACCTGGAATAAATTCGCCGAACGGGACCAGGCGCTCTTTGTCATTCAAACCCATAACTTTAGGTGTCCCGGCCGCGTCATATCCGATGATTGCTGATGTGTTGAAGTAAAGGTCCCGCGGCGCACCGCCCTTGGGGTCTGGTTGAATTTCGTAACGCAGTGAATTGAGCAGCCAAAAGGGGGGCTTTTCGTTTTGGTATGTCAGGGCTTCGCCCATTGCGTTGAGAAGTGCCCGGTTTTCGAGCGCCATTCCCACAACGGCGCCTTCGGGCCAAACCACATGGGTTACATCGCTAAGGCCGGGGCGTATGCTCTCTCGAATAAAGTCGTTGACGATGGCGATGGATGTGGCTTGCTCAAACTTGTCCTTTTGCGAAAAAGGGACTTGAACGATCCGCAGTTTGACGTTCGGTACGTTTTGTTCTTCCACCGAGGATAGGCGGTATGTTCCGAGCGCGAAAAGGGCGGCAAGCACGGCGATTCCAGCAAGTCCGGCGGACCGGCTCCGGGCGTCTGAAAGCGTTTTCGCAAGTCCCGCGCACACAAGAAATATAAGAAAGGAGAGGCCGTAAATGCCGAGGTACGACGCCGACTGCGATATGGCACCGCCGGCCTTAAAAATATATCCAGGCAGGTTCCACGGAAAACCACCCAAAAGGTGCCCGCGTCCAAATTCGGCCAGTATCAATAAGACCGCCAGAGCCACCCAGCGGCATGCGAGGCTGGGAAAAAGCCGGGCATAGACCCAGCCCGCAAGGCCCCAAAAAAAGGATAATAACGCCGCAAGGCCTAATATCATGGGCGGCATGACGGGGATAAATTCGGGACCGCGAACAATGAAGGCCGAGCCAATCCAAAACGTCCCGAACAGAAAGTATCCAAACCCAAACCAAAAGCCGCGCCCAAAACCGCCTTTTTGGCGGCTTCGCGCCGCATCCAAGCGGCACATCAAATAGACAAATCCGGCAATTGATATCGGCCAAACATGAAAAGGGGCATGGCCGAGAACGGACAGGCCGCCGATAATGATATCAAGGCCGCGTCCGCGCCATCCGGATAAGTTTAGCGCGCGTTTCCAAACGGTCATTCAGCGACCTGAGACGCCGATGGTTTGACGGGTGTTTCGCGGATGCGAAGTTTTTTCACCCGGCGCGGATCTGCGTCTATGACTTCAAATTCAATACCATCCGGGTGATGGATAATTTCGCCGCGTTCAGGGACGCGTCCCGCGAGCGTAAAGACCAATCCGCCAAGCGTATCCACATCTTCTTCTTCGTCGGCGGTTGCAAAGTCCCGTCCTAAGGCCTGTTCAAAGGCGTCAATTGTAATGCGGGCATCGGCCTCCCAAAGTGCCTTGGAGCCTGTTCCAGCCACGCGGGTGACTTGCGGTTCGGCGTCGTCATGCTCGTCTTCAATATCGCCAACAATGGGTTCGACGAGGTCTTCAAGAGTGACAATGCCGTCTGTGCCGCCATATTCATCGACGACGATCGCCATGTGAATGCGCCGGGCTTGCATACGTCTTAACAGATCTTGAGCGAGCATAGACGGCGGCACAAAAAGGACGGGGCGGCGAATATATTGAACGACTTTCTTTGACGAATAGGTCTTTCCGTTTCGGCCTTTGGCGTCGAGCATCAGGTAAGGTAAAAGATCTTTGATGTGAACCATGCCCAGCGGGTTATCAAGCGTGTCCTGAAAAACAGGTAAGCGTGAATGGGCGGCATCTTTAAAGGCGTTTGCCAGATCATGCAGACCGATTGTGCTGTCGATCGCGATGATATCTGCACGGGGTACCATGACATCTTGAACACGGAGTTGGTGAAACTCTTCGGCGGCATTCATCATGCGCTTTTGCGCGGCCATATTATGCGTTTCGCCAGCGTCTGCCGTGTCGCGGCCCAACATGCGGCCAAACCAGCCTGTGGATGTCGGTGTATCGTTCATGATGAATTACGCTCGTTAATTTTATAAGGATTGTCAATATTCAATGCGGCGAGAGCTTTGACTTCCATGGCTTCCATAATCTCTGCTTCAGGATCGGTTTCATGATCATACCCCTGAAGGTGTAAAAATCCGTGAATGAAGAGGTGGGATACATGGTCGCGCAGGGAGATTTGGCCTTTTTGCGCTTCATCCACGACGACGCCGTGTGCCATGATGATGTCTCCGAGTATGGGGGCCGGTCCGTGATCAGGAAAAGACAGGACATTGGTCGGTTTATCTTTTCCGCGGTAGTCACGGTTGAGCGCTTGCATACGATCATTGCTGATGAAGGCAACGCTGATTTCGCCCTCATGTTCAAAGCTGAACGTGCTTTGTAATGTGGCGAGGCATTTCGCGCAAATCTCTTCGGCGTCCGGAAGATCGTTTGCCCATGCCATCTCTTCAATATTTATATCAAAGGGAAAAGGATCAGGTGTCATGACCGCCTATGCGTTGTCGCGTTTGCATCGTTGGCGGTGTCTTTTTCATAGGCGTTGATGATTTTACCGACCAGCGGGTGCCGGACAACATCACTGGCATTGAATTCGCAAGTTTTGATCCCTTTGATATTCTGCAAAATGGAGAGCGCGTGGGCGAGGCCCGACATGGTTCCGCGCGGTAGATCAGATTGCGTGACATCACCGGTCACGGCGTATTTTGCGCGTTCGCCGAGGCGGGTTAAAACCATTTTCATTTGCGGAATCGTTGCATTTTGCGCTTCATCAATGATCACGAAGGCGTCGGACAATGTCCGGCCGCGCATAAAGGCGAGAGGCACCACTTCAACCTCGCCAGCGCCTCGGCGGCGTTCAACCTCGTCGCGGCCCAAAACCATGTTAAGCGCATCCCAAATGGGCTGCATATAAGGGTCCACTTTTTCGTTGAAGTCGCCCGGCAAGAAACCAAGCCGTTCACCCGCTTCAACAGCGGGGCGGCAAGCGATAAAGCGCGTCACTTCCCCGCGCGCCAGAAGCGAGGCGCCGTAAGCTGTCGCAAGGAAGGTTTTGCCTGTACCCGCAGGGCCAACACCGAAGCTGATGGTGGACTCTTGCAACATGCGAATAAATTCTTCTTGGCGCGGGGTTTTGGGAACAATGGGTGCGCGGCGAGGGAAGGGGATGATCGCGTCCGCAGAAGCGGCTTTGACTTTACCTTTTCCGACGGCCTTTATCAGCGCGCGAACATCGCCGGTGCCGCAAGGCCACCCACGCTCCAGGCGTTGATAAATCTCGCGGACAATTTCCCCGGCCCTTGCTCGGGACGGCGCGTCGCCATTAATGTGAACACTTGATCCGGGCGCTTCCACGTAAACGTCAAACGCCTCCTCGATCAGGGCGAGGTTTGCATGTCCCGGGCCGCAAAGCCGGCGAACCATTTCGCCATCATCGAATTCTAGAATATCTGTTTGCTTGCTCAAGCGAGAACTCCGGTTAGTGAATTTCGGCCTGCGCCGGTGATCGTCACAGGGACGATCTGTCCGACCAAGCTTTCAGGTCCATCAAAATGGGTGCCTTGTAAATAGGGACTACGTCCAAAAAGCTGCCCATCGTCGCGGCCACCATTCTCGACAAGCACATCGAGGGTGCGGCCAATGAGGCTTTGGTTAAAGGCGTGTTGCTGCGTGTAGAGGAGGTCTTGTAGGCGCTTCAGGCGCTCGGATTTAACATCCTCAGGGACCTGCCGAGGAAGGCCTGCCCCAGGCGTGCCTGGACGTACGGAATATTTGAACGAAAATGAACTGCCATAGCCAATTTCTTCCACGCACTTTAGCGTTTGCTCAAAATCAGCGTCTGTTTCGCCGGGGAAGCCAACGATAAAGTCACCGGAGAGGGCAATGTCTGGCCGCGCGGCGCGGATGCGCTGGATAAGGTCTTTATAATCCGCGTAAGTGTGGCCGCGGTTCATGGCGCGCAATACGCTGTTCGATCCAGCTTGTATCGGCAAGTGTAAGTACGGCATGAGCTTGGGTTCTTTGCCGAGTGTTTCGATGAGGTCATCATCCATGTCGCGTGGATGTGATGTGGTGAAACGGATACGGTCGATCCCGCCAATCAGCGCCACGTGACGGATCAGCGCGCCAAGATTCCAGTCGGATCCATCCGGGCCCTTTGCTGCGTAAGCATTGACGTTCTGTCCGATCAAAGTGATTTCGCGAACGCCTTGCGCGGCCAGCGAGCGGGCCTCTGCAACAATCTGTGTCACGGGGCGGGAAACTTCTGCGCCGCGCGTATAGGGTACAACGCAGAATGTGCAGAATTTATCACACCCTTCTTGGATGGTTAGAAAGGCGGAAAAGCCCTTCACCATCCGGTTTGTCGGCAACTCGTCAAATTTTTCGAGCGTGTCAAAATTCGTTTCCAAAACACCGCCTTGTTCGCGGGTGACGCGCGCGATCATCTCCGGAAGTTTATGGTAGGTTTGCGGGCCTAAAACCATGTCTACAACTGGCGCCCGGCGCATAATTTCCTCGCCTTCGGCTTGTGCCACGCAGCCGGCCACAGCGATCGTCATCCCGCCGCCTTTGGCGTCTTTCATCTTACGGATGCGGCCGAGCTCTGAGTAAACTTTCTCAGCGGCCTTTTCGCGGATATGACAAGTATTCAGAACAACAAGATCTGCGTCTTCGGGCGTGTCCACGGCCGTATATCCAACGGGGGCTAACACGTCTGCCATACGCTCACTGTCGTAGACATTCATCTGGCAACCGTAGGTTTTGATATAGAGTTTTTTGGCGTTGGACGTGCCTTTGTGGATATTGACCTGGTCGTCACGCATGACGATGGCAGGGGTATCAATATCACGGGGCGCGTTTTTTTCGCGGGGTGATATAGTGGTCATAAGGGTCTTTCGAAAATTTATGAGCGGCCTGTAGGCGTAAATCAATGAAAATGCAAGCGCAGCCTCAGGCACAGAACGTTAAATTTCGGCCAAAAAAAAGCGGCCCCATCCCCCAATGCGGCCGCTTTTAACGGACTCCGCATCTACACGGGGCGCAATGGTAGGCGCGGAGTCCGGGTCGCTAACCGTAGTTATCAACCTTTTCGGGATATAAATATCCCAACATGAACCTAATCTAAATACGCCATTTTTTGCAACCTCTATTCGCATAGAGAGATTAAACTATTCCCATATTTGAGTAAGTTTCGCGGCGTCTGGGCGGGCCCGTTCAGAGGCCGGTTCAGAAAGATGTCCGATATATATATAGCCCGCGACCCGCTCTTGCGGCGCAAGACCCAAGGCCGTGTTCACGCCGCTATCATAGGCATACCATTCGGTCAGCCATTGCGCGCCAAACCCGCTCGCTTGGGCGGCAAGGCACATATTGAAACAAACGGCGGCGGCGGAGAGTTCTTGCTCCCATTTTGGCGTTCCGCGCGGACACTCTTTTGGGCTGGAAATGACCGCGACAACCAGCGGTGCACGTTGGAGGCGACCCGCTTCAAAAAGGACGCGGTCCAGCGGCATGTCTGGGTTCTTACTTTGGAAAGCGGCTCCAATATGCTGCCCCATCCGTGAGCGGGCGTCCCCCTTAAAAAGGATAAACCGCCACGGGGCCAGTTTGCGGTGGTCGGGAACGCGCGCAGCAATGTTCAAAATTCGATCTAAATCTTGATCTGTTGGTCCGGGTCCTTCCATGACTTTGGCCAGATTTGAACGTCGATTTTCCAAAAACGAGAGCACGGCCTCGTTCTTTTGGGGAAGCGGGTAGGTCATATCTGCATTATTCATGGGCAATTCCGATTGTCTCTTGTGTCTTTGCTCTATATTGAAACGCCCACAACAAATGTAAAGGAGCCAAGATGAGCACGATTGAACAAAAATTAGAGGCACTTGGATTGACGCTGCCGCAAGCTGCGGCGCCCGTCGCCAATTATGTGCCTTTTGTGATGAGTGGAAATTTGGTGTTTATTTCGGGCCAAGTGTCCATCATTGGCGACCATGCCATTGGTGGCCGATTGGGCGACAACTTAAGTGTCGAACAAGGTCAGGCTGCCGCGCGTCTCTCTGCGCTGAACCTGATTGCGCAAATGAAAGTGGCTTGCGGCGGAGATTTGTCTCGGGTCAAGCGCATCGTTAAACTCGGCGGATTTGTACAGGCTTTGCCATCTGCAACGCAGGTGGATATTCCAAAAATCATCAATGGCTGTTCTGACTTGATGGTGGAACTTTTTGGTGATGCCGGTCGTCACGCGCGGTTCGCTGTCTCCGCGCCGTCTTTGCCGCGCGACGCCGCCGTCGAGATCGATGCGATTATTGAAATCGAGTAATCGCAGAGGGAATTGACCGTAGATTCCTCAAGGCTAGGACGTTCGTGCACATAAGCTGTGCAGTTTTGTCTCTGGCTTTTGAGGGTTTTTATAGTCTATAGGGTGCGCCATGAGTATAGATACACCGAAAAAGCCTGTTTTGAAGGCCGTTGAAACGAAACAACGTCCGTCGCGCGAAGACGCGATGGAGGCTGTAAGAACCCTCATCGCTTGGGCCGGCGACGACCCGTCCCGTGAGGGATTGATTGATACGCCCAAGCGCGTGGTTAACGCTTACAGCGAATGGTTTCGTGGCTATGACATGGACGCCGAAGAGGAGCTGTCGCGAACATTTGAAGATGTATCGGGCTATGATGACATGGTGATTTTGCGGGAAATCGACGTTGAAAGTCATTGCGAGCACCATATGGCACCGTTCCTTGGCAAAGCCTATGTGGCTTATCTTCCGACTGAAAAGGTGGTGGGGATTTCCAAGCTTGTTAAGGTCGTCGAAGTGTATGCCAAGCGCCTTCAAACGCAGGAAACTATGACGGCGCAAATTACCGATGCAATCGATAGAGCGTTAAAGCCGCGCGGTAGCGCGATCATGATTGATGCGGTGCATCAGTGCATGAGCACGCGCGGCGTTCATCATCCAAATGTTTCGACGATTACGACGCGTTTCACGGGCGAGTTTAAAACCAATACGGCTTTGCAGGATCGGTTTTTGCGGTTGATCGGGAAAGCTGGCTAGGCATATGGCCAAAAAGAAATCTACGCCGCCTATTATTCAGGTCGATATCGTCTCCGACATTGTTTGCCCCTGGTGTTGGCTTGGATCTCGCTATTTCCAAATGGCCGCAAACAAAAGTCCGCACAAAGTTCAGCTTTCGTGGCGGCCTTATATGCTTGACCCGAATGTCCCTGCTGGCGGGATGGCATACCGAGAATATATGGATGCGAAGTTTGGCGGCGGGCCTTCAGATCGTTTCAAAGCGATGCGGGCGGCGCTCGAAACCGCTGCACCTGAGGCGGGTATTCATTTCCGCTTTGACGACATTCCAATGCGCCCAAATACGCTGGATGCGCACCGTTTGATGAAATGGGCCGGAGGGCAAGGTTTGGGCGATAAAGCTGCGGCGGCTTTATTTAAGGCGTTTTTTGATGAATTGCGGGATGTGGGCGATCATGCCGTGCTGACGGATATTGCCCATAATATTGGCCTTGACCGCGACCTTATCGCAGAACTTTTAAGGGGTGATGATGACGCGGCGGGTGTGCAAGACGAGATCGCATTCTTTCAACGTCTTGGCGTGACTGGTGTCCCGTGCTTTATTTATAATGGTCAATTTGCCGTTCAAGGCGCGCAGCCTGTTGAGACTCACCTTGCGGCTCTCGAAAAAGCGGCTACTTTACCTGAAACCTAGAAAGAGGCCTTGCTATGACGTTATTTGAAATTGTCGCGCTTTATGTTGCGCTGAACCTACTTTTGCTGCCTGTCTTGATGCTACGCGTGGGGCAAACGCGCATGTCAAGTAAAGTCAGTTTGGGTGACGGGGGGGACTCGTCGCTGCTCGCTCGTATTCGCGCGCATGCCAACTTCACAGAAACGGCGCCGTTCGCGCTCATTGGTTTGATCTCTCTTGCAAGCTTGCAAGCGGCACCGCTCGTGCTTCATATTTTCGGCGCAGGCTTCACATTCGGGCGCATCGCCCATGCACATGGTATGGCGCAGAAAGATGCGCTGGGCCGCGGCCGAACAATTGGCGCTCTGTTGTCGCTTCTGACTTTTGTGGGTATGGCACTCACATTGATCTATTTGATTATTGCCGGGTAATGACTACCCCAGATGCGCCGATTTTGCCGGCTGATCTCAAACCGGCGATCGAGAAACTATTGTCCAAAGCCGCATTTTACGGCGCGGATCGGGCTGATGCAATCGCGACTCATGGGCGCTCTTTGAGCGTTTCGGTTCGCGAAGGCGAGCTTGAAGATGTGGATAACAGTGAAGGCCGTGATATTGGTCTTCGCGTCATGGTTGGCCAGCGGCAAGTGTGTGTTTCAAGCTCCGATTTTTCCGATATGTCATTAGACGCCCTCGCAGAGCGCGCGGTTGCCATGGCTCGGCTGGCCCCGGAAGACCCCTATTGTGGTTTAGCTGACGAAGACTTGCTCGAGACACGGCCTCGCGATCTCGATATGTTTGACCCGCTTGTTGTGGCCCCTGAGGACTTAAAGTCTCGCGCGTTGGAACTTGAGAAGGCCGCACGGTCTGTCTCTCGCGTTCAACAGGCAGAGGGCGCGGGCGCAAGTTGGTCGACGTCCGGTATTTACTTCATGACCAGCGACGGCTTTGCCTCAGGATGGCGAACCTCTCGGCACGACATTGGTGTGATGGCTATTGCGTCGCAAAACAAACAAATGGAGCGCGACGCAGATTATGATGGTGCACGATGGTTGGCGGATGTGAAAGACGCGGAAACCATTGGTGTCTCTGCGGGGCAAAGAGCGGTTGCGCGGCTCGGGTCTACGCAAATGAAGTCCGGGCAAATGCCGGTCATGTTTGACCGCCGCGTCTCAGGCAGCCTTCTGTCGGCCTTTATTGGCGGCATCAACGGCGCCGCGATTGCGAGGGGCGTGTCCTTCTTGAAGGACCGGATGGGCGAGCAGGTGTTTGCGCCGTCTATACAGATTATTGATGATCCTTCGATGGTCCGCGGTCATGGGTCTCGTCCTTGGGACGGGGAAGGGGTGAAAACTCAGCGCCGCGCTCTAATTCAGGACGGTGTTCTTAAAACGTGGCTGCTTAATTCGTCCGCGGCCCAGCAATTAGGCCTTAAAACAACAGGTCACGCCAACCGTTCCATCGGCGCACCGCCGGGTATCGCGTCTTCAAACACTTTTATGGCGGCAGGCGACAAAACCCCGTCCGAGTTGATGGCAAATATCGCGAGCGGATTATTAATTACGGATATGTTTGGTCCGTCCTTGAACCATAATACCGGTGACTACAGTGTTGGCGTTTCTGGATTTAAAATCGAGAATGGGGAACGCGGAGCGCCGGTCTCGGAAATCACTGTTGCCGGAAACCTTAAGGACATGTTCTTGCGGTTGAGCGCTGCCAACGATCTTGAATTCACAGGATCGACGGTGGCGCCTTCGTTATTAATTGAGAGCCTGACGGTTGCCGGAAATTAAAACATCGTTTGCCGAAGACCTCGCCCTCATTACGGATACGGTTCGGCGGGCGGGGGCTATCGCGCGGATCGCGTTCAATTCTGAAGATTGCGATGTGTGGGACAAATCCGACAACCATCCTGTGACGGATGCGGATATCGCGGTGAACGATTTTCTTTTAGATGTCCTTCGATCCGCAAGGCCGGATTATGGGTGGCTATCAGAGGAAACGAAAGATGATCACTCGCGGCACGCCTCGGCGCGGACATTTGTCGTCGATCCTATTGATGGAACGCGGGCCTTTATTGACCGCCAGCCCCATTTTGTAGTGTCTGTGGGGATTGTCGAGAACGGACGAACCATTGCTGGCGCCATCTATAATCCGATGAAGAATGAATTGTTTGAGGCGCACCGCGGCGGCGGCGCTTTTTTAAACGGACAGCCTATATCTTGCAGAGACAGAGACGAGATCGAAGGCTGCATGATGATTGGCTACCCGCGGAAATTCCGTCGTTTGAATTGGCCGGAAATGAACGTCTCGGTGATCAACTCTATGGCCTACAGGATCGCGCTGGTCGCTGCAGGGGTCAAAGACGCCGCCGTTGCTTTTACACCCAAGTCGGATTGGGACTTGGCGGCCGCCGAATTGATTGCGCTAGAAGCGGGCGCTGTGGTCACTAATTTGCGCGGTGCAAAATTCCAATATGACCATCAAAGTGTCACGGAGTTTGGCGTGATTTGTGCTGGCTCGAAGCTGCATGCTTTGTTATTAGAGCGTATCAGGCCAACCATCGCCGAGTTTGAAAAAAGCGAAAGCAAAGTCAAAGACTTTGGATTTATGGGTACACGTATGACAGACCGTAACGAAAAAAATGTTCAATTGCTCCATCTGGTTATTGGGGGTGAACTTCTGGATCCCAACAAGACAACTTTCAAGAACTTGAAAGAGGTCGATTTTGTTGGCGCCTTTGCCAATTACACTGACGCGCACGCCGCTTGGAAAAGCGCAGCGCAGCGCACTGTAGATAATGCCCATATGCGGTATTTCATATTGCACGCCCACGAACTGATCGATCCGGATCAGGACGGCGTCATCGGGTAAATTGCCCTCTTGTGGCCAAAGGCTCCAAATCTAGCTTGTTAAATCTTCAAGGCCGCGATCGCGACCGGACACGCCGCTTGTGGCGTGATTATATCTGGCCGCAAAAAACGCGTTTGTTTGCGGCGGCTGCATTCATGATCTTGTTGGCATTGGCGACGGCGGCCTACGGATTTTTGGTCAAATATATCATTGATACGGCGATGGCGATGGAAGGCGGCGCGAGCGCCTTAACAAGCGCCCGAACCTATGCTTTTGCGGTCGTTCCGATATTGGTCGGCGTAACCGCGGTCTCTGGCCTTGCCATGTATATGCAGCGCATTTTGGCTAACGCTTTGGCGTTGAATGTCGTCGCTGACCTTCAAAAGGAAATGTTCAAGGCCGTCCACGGCGCGGATTTTGTCAGGTTCTCGCGCGAACCCATTGGGAACATCATATCGAGGTTTACGAATGATGTGACGGTTCTCTCTAACGCTCTCATCCGCACCATATCTAACCTTGTGCGTGATACGCTCACGGTCGTGTTTCTGTTTATATCCATGTTGGTGATGGACTGGCCATTGACGCTCATGATTTTGGTTGTTTATCCCATCGCCGCATTTCCGGTTATTCAGATTTCCAAACGTATGCGCGGAAATGCCAGTGAAGTTCAGGTCCATATCGGCAAAATCACGTCGGACTTGAAAGAGAGCTTTTCTGGAGCGCGGATGATCAAGGCCTATGGCCTCGAAGAGATTGAAACGGAACGCCTCGGTAAGACGTTTGATGAGCGTATTCGGCTCTATTTGAAGCTGGTGACCGAACAGGCGCGTGTGGATCCGATCCTTGAAGTGTTTGGCGGGCTGGCGATTGCCGGTGTCTTCGTTTTTGGTGTTTACCAAGTTACAGGGGGGCAGGCTACCGCCGGCGATATTGGCGGCGTGTTGACTCTGTTGCTGGCCGCGAGTCCCCGCATTCGGGCGCTGGGAACTTTGAATAATGTGGTGCAAGAAGGGTTGGCGTCGCTCGCGCGTATTTTTGAGGTCATTGATGAGTATCCGATGATCGTAGATACGGACTCTGCCGCTGAAATGATTGAACCACATGGTGCCCTGAAATTTGACAAGGTTAGCTTTGTCTATGCCGACGGAACGCAAGCTCTGTCTGACGTGACGCTCGAGGCCGCGCCCGGTGAAACCATCGCGCTTGTCGGCGCGTCGGGCGGTGGCAAATCCACGATCATTAATTTGATCCCGCGCCTTTATGACGTGACCTCCGGTGCGATCACAATTGACGGTCAGGATATTCGCGGCGTTACGCTCAAGTCTCTTCGCGCGAACCTCGCTTTGGTTTCGCAAGGAGTTACGTTGTTTAACGACAGCGTTGCGGCGAACATTAAATTCGGGGATCCGTCCGCCACGATGGAAGAGGTCCGAAGCGCTGCAAAGGCTGCGGATGCTCATGACTTCATCATGGCGCTCCCCAAAGGCTATGACACTATTCTTGGCGAGGACGGCGACGGATTATCCGGCGGGCAAAAGCAGCGCCTCTCTATCGCGCGGGCAATCTTGCGCGACGCTCCGATTCTGCTTTTTGATGAAGCGACGTCTGCCCTCGACGCCGAGTCAGAATCAAAAGTCCAAGCGGCTTTGGACCGGCTCTCGAATGGGCGAACAACGGTTGTCATCGCTCACCGATTGTCCACAGTTCAAAATGCCGACAGGATCTATGTTTTAGAAAATGGCCAAATCATCGAGACCGGCACCCATGCCAAGCTTTCGAAAAAACGCGGCGGCACATATGCAAAGCTATGGGGCTTGCAATCTGGCGTTATCTAGGCCGAAACCCTACGAAAACAGCGACAACTCAAAATTTTGCGTCTCGCGGGGCCGAGTGGCTCTGTTTGATGAAAGATGCATGTGCGGGTCGATCTTTGTCATCGCAGGGGCCTGACGCCACGCAAAGATACGGGCCAAGTCACTCCCCGCCGGACAATACCAGCGCTTTACACTTGCGTCCCACCGCGCGCCGAGGCGTTTGGCGAGGTCACGATCTTTATAAGCAACGTCTAGATATTTTTTTGCCATGTTCTTTCTCATTGTTGATAAATAGAACATAACAAGAACATTGGCGTTTTTCAAGGCGTGAATCTCATCTCACATGCAAAAAACACACAAAAAGAAACCCCGCTCGGAAAAGCGGGGTTTCAAGGTTTAAAAATAGTCGCGGATTAGTGTGCGAGAACGGCGAGTAAGAGAAGCGCGATGATGTTTGTGATTTTAATCATCGGGTTCACGGCTGGGCCGGCTGTATCCTTGTATGGATCGCCAACCGTATCGCCGGTCACAGACGCTTTATGAGCCTCTGAACCTTTTCCGCCATGATTGCCGTCTTCGATATATTTCTTGGCATTATCCCAAGCCCCACCGCCGGCTGTCATAGACAGGGCCACGAAGAGACCTGTGATGATAACGCCCATCAGCATGGCGCCGAGTGCGGACAGAGCATTGTTGGTGCCCTCGTCGCCGCCGATAAACCGGATTACAAAGAACAGGACAATCGGTGACAAAATCGGAAGAAGTGAAGGCTTGATCATTTCGCGAATAGCCGCGCCGGTCAAAAGATCCACGGCCTTGGCGTAATCAGGACGGGATGTCCCGGCCATAATGCCTGGATCGGCTTTGAACTGACGCCGCACTTCATCAACAATCGATGCCGCTGCGCGTCCAACCGATTGCATCGCCCAAGCGCCAAACAGATATGGCAGCAAACCGCCAATAAAGAGGCCAACGACAACGTATGGGTTTGTCAGACTAAAGTCAGCCACGGCACCTGTAAGGGAGTTTCCTTCTTGTCCGGAGAAATATCGCAGATCTTGTGTAAAGGCCGCGAAAAGAACCAGAGCGCCCAAACCAGCAGAACCAATGGCATAACCTTTGGTCACGGCTTTGGTTGTGTTACCCACCGCGTCGAGCATATCTGTTGTATTGCGAACTTCAGGTTCAAGTTCGGCCATTTCTGCAATGCCGCCAGCATTATCCGTGACCGGACCAAATGCGTCGAGCGCAACAATCATACCGGCAACACCCAGCATAGCGGTCACGGCAATCGCGATACCGAAAAGACCCGCTAAAGAATGGGTGACGATAATACCCGCCACGATAATCAAGGCTGGGATCGCTGTGGCTTCCATAGAGACCGCAAGGCCTTGAATGACGTTTGTACCGTGTCCGGATTCGGACGCCGCCGCAACGGAGCGCACAGGGCGGTATTTTGTGCCTGTGTAATACTCGGTAATCATGACGATCAGGCCGGTAATCACAAGACCAACAATAGAGCAAAGGAACAGGTCTTGTCCTGTGAACAAGGTCGTCCCCGCAATATCGCCGAACCCAAACATTTTGTATATAACAGCACCAATCGCGGCCACAGACAGGATACCCGTGACGATGAGGCCTTTATATAAAGCGCCCATGACATTTGTGGAGCCTTTGGAAAGGCGGACAAAATATGTCCCGATGATCGATGTGACAATGCACACGCCGCCAATGGCCAGCGGTAACATCATGATGTCGCGGCGAAGGCCTGTTAAGGCATCACCTGCAAAGAGGATTGCGCCCAGAACCATGGTCGCGGCAAGTGTCACCACATAGGTCTCGAACAAGTCAGCAGCCATACCGGCACAATCGCCCACATTGTCGCCCACATTGTCCGCAATGGTTGCAGGGTTGCGCGGATCATCTTCCGGGATGCCGGCTTCGACCTTACCCACAAGGTCTCCGCCCACGTCAGCGCCTTTAGTAAAGATACCGCCGCCCAGACGTGCGAACACGGAAATCAAAGACGCGCCGAGTGATAGCGAAATAAGCCCGTCAATCACATCACGCGAGTCGTAGTTCAAGTTCATGGCTTCGGTCAGAAGCCAGAAGAAACCCGCGATGGATAAGAGCGCAAGGCCTGCCACCAACATGCCCGTGATAGCGCCGGCTTTGAAGGCAATACTAAGACCTGAACCGAGGCTTTTGCGCGAGGCTTCTGTTGTTCGCACATTGGCCTGCACAGAGACGAGCATGCCGATATAGCCTGCAGCACCTGATAGCACGGCGCCGACAATAAAACCTGTTGGCGCAATCCATGATTTAAATAAGAAGAATAAAAGCGCCGCAACGACAACGCCGACAATGGCAATCGTTTTATATTGTTTATTCAGGTAAGCTTTCGCGCCTTCTTGGATCGCGCCAGCGATTTCGTTCATGCGCGCATTCCCCGTGGAAGCTTTCATAAGCCCCGCACGGGTAATGATCCCGTAAATGACAGCAAGGAAGCCTGCTGCAATGATTAGATATAGAGTATTCATCTATCTCCCCTTGGTGTTGAGGGCTTTTCGCCCATAATATTATGAAGTTGGCCGCGCTCTGTGTGGTGGCGCGCTTCCCCTCGCGTTATGTGAAGTTGGCCGAAATAGATGTCGTCCCCAAGACCATTTCGCTTCCCCTCGCGGTAGCGACATTCTGGCGCAAGCCAATATTGAAATCAAGACCTTATTAAGGTTTAGGCGGGGCCGACGCTTCGTCAATATACCGCACGTTTCATTTGTTGCCGAATTTGAAGCAACTATCTATGACAGCGTATGAGCAACAAAAATGATACGCGGCCCCTGGTTGGATATAAAGTTATTGAACTCGCTGGGATCGGCCCTGGCCCATATGCGGGGCAGCTTTTGGCGGATATGGGCGCGGATGTGATGATGGTTGAGCGCCCCGGCGGCGGCATTGCCGGATCTGGCGTTCCAATGATTGAGCGGCGCGGGAAAAAATCTATCGTTCTGGATCTGCGCAAAGAGGGCGCTGCGGATATCGTGCTTCGTTTGGTCAAATCTGCCGATATATTGATTGAGGGAAACCGCCCCGGCGTGACCGAGCGTTTGGGCGTCGGCCCGAAAGACTGTCATGCTGTGAACCCAAAACTCATCTATGGCCGCATGACAGGGTGGGGCCAAGACGGTCCGTGGGCCAGCGCAGCAGGACATGATATCAATTATATCTCTATGACAGGCGCTCTGGATGCCACAGGCCGTAAAGGCACAGCGCCCTATCCGCCGCTGAACTTGGTTGGCGATTATGGCGGGGGATCAATGTTCCTCGTCACTGGGATTTTGGCCGCGCTTTTGAAGGCGGAAAAAACGGGGCAGGGTGATGTGATTGACGCCGCCATTGTGGATGGCGTGAATTCCATGATGGGCATTGTCCACACCCTTCACGGGCTCGGACAATGGCATCCGAAGCGCCAATCCAACTTGCTTGACGGCGCAATGCCTTATTACCGCTGCTATGAAACATCAGACGGAAAATATATGGCGGTCGGTTGTATCGAGCCGCAATTCTTCGCTTTGATGTTGGATATTCTAAAGATTGATCCGGCCGCCTATGGGGGCCAGAACAATCCCGCTTTGTTTGCGAACCAACACGCCCGCCTTGAAGAGGTTTTTAGCTCTAAGACCCGGGATGAGTGGGCGGAAATATTTGCCGGCACAGATGCGTGCGTCACGCCCGTCCTCAATTATTTAGAGGCGGCGTCTCATCCGATCGCTCTTGCGCGCGGCGCGCTCACGAAGGATGGGCCATTTCTTCATCCTAAAGCAACGCCGCAGTTCGAGGCCGCCTCGGACGCTTGCAGTTTCGATATTCCATCAAAAGGCGCAGATACGCAAAGCATATTGATAGATGCCGGATATAGCCCCGCCGAGATCGAACAGGCTGAAAGCGCCGGACTGATCATGACGGCGCAAGCGAGATAGGTGACCTTTGGAAAACCCGCCTCATATTCTGATAGTGGGCGCTGGGATTGGCGGACTTTGTGCCGCTGCGCTGCTCGCTAAACAAGGGGCGCGGGTTGAAGTTTTTGAGCAAGCGGACGCACTGGGAGAGATTGGCGCGGGGTTACAGCTGAGCGCGAATGCGGTCCATGTTTTGTCGGATTTAGGCGTGGCCGGCGAAATCTTCGCTGCGGGGTTTGAACCTGAAAATGCGGTGACTCGCCATTTCAAAACCGGCACGGCGGAACTTTCCTTCGCCTTAAAGGGCGCGCATCGCGCGCGGTACGGTCAGCCCTATATTCATATTCACCGGGCCGATCTCCATGGGGTCTTGCTTCGCGCTGCGCGCGCTCACGGCGTTGATATTCATACGGGACACAAGGTCACCGGCGCATCGCAATCCAGCCGAACGGTCAAACTTTTTGCCAATGAGCAAGAGTTCTCGGGTGATGTTTTAATTGGCGCTGACGGGATCCACTCCGCCGTTCAGGCCTGTTTGTTCGATGCCCCAAAGCCGCGATTTACCCATCAAGTGGCGTGGCGGGGCGTCGTCGAGACGGCGAAATTACCAGAAGGGACGATACCGCCCGATGCAAATGCTTGGTTGGGGCCTGGTCGGCATTTTGTGAGCTATTTCGTCAGGGGCGGTGAGTTGATAAATTTTATCGCTGTTGAAGAGCGCACGGAGTGGGGCGACGAAGACTGGCACCAAGTCGGCCTTGTCGAAGATATCAGGCGCGCCTTTAAGGGGTGGGACCCCCGCATTGATGTTCTGTTGCAGGCCTGTGAGACCTGTCATTTTTGGGGACTATTTGATCGTGCGCCTCTGAAAAGCTGGGCACAGGGGCGGGCCGTGTTACTCGGGGACGCTTGTCATCCGATGCTCCCTTTTATGGCGCAAGGCGCGGTTATGGCCATTGAAGATGCCTTCGTCTTATCTCGTGAGATTATGGCGCGGCCTGAGCACATCTCTGAGGCGCTGAAATCTTATGAAGTCTTGCGAAAACCTCGCGCGGCGATGGTACAGAGTATCTCAAGAAGAAACGCCAAGCTCTTCCATATCTCGACGCTTGCGGGGCGTCTGCTCCGGCGCGTGGCCTTTGCGGTCGCGAGCCGCACCCCCGCGATCGCCCACCGGCAGTTTGACCGCATTTACGGCGTGAACGTCACGCGCTAATCGCCGTGTGCCAGTCCCTATAAGACTCGACCTTTTGCCGGATGTGAGTCATCATTGCTTATGATGAAAAAGACGCCTTCAAAAGCCTTTCGCCGCGCAAGCGTTTTTGCAGGTGCAATGCTTTCTAGCCTGATTCTAATGGGGGCTTCGAGCGTTGGGGCAAAAGGGCAAAAGTTAACCGCGGGCGAAATCGATCAAGTTGCATCGATCGTGGACGGTGATACGCTTTACCTTAAAAGCGGTTTAAAGGTGCGGTTGTCCGCGACGCAAGCGCCGAAACTCCCCTTGGGCCGAAAAGGATTTAAAGCATGGCCGTTCGGCGAAGAGGCAAAGCAGGCTTTGTCGACTTTGACTGAAGGAAAGACGTTGCAACTCTTTTATGGAGGCCTCACGCGGGATCGTTATGATCGCGCTTTAGCGCAAGTCTATATACTTGATGCATCCGGGACACCTCAGATATGGGTGCAAGAGGAGATGGTTCGCCGGGGGTTCGCCCGCGTCTATACGTGGCCAGATACATGGCAAGACGCGCGGACTCTGATCGCTGCCGAGCGCTCGGCACGTGAGGCAAAGCGCGGTATCTGGAGCCATCCTTATTATACCGTCCGCACGCCTGATCCCAACGCCCTTGCCCAAGACGTTGATAGTTTTCAAATTGTGGAGGGGATTATTACGTCTACGGCTGACGTGCGCGGTCTGACATATTTGAATTTTGGAGCGGACTACCGCACCGACTTTACCGTGGCGATCGCGCGAAAAGACCGAAAGCGGTTTAAAAAGGCGGGTCTTGACCCTTTATCACTCGAAGGGGCGAGAGTTCGCGTACGGGGATGGATTGAACTTACAAACGGGCCAATGATATGGCTTGATCATCCCGAGAGGCTGGAGATTCTGGACTAAAAACGCTCCTCCAATATTGGAAGAGCGTTTGTCTTTTATTGTTTTAAGGGGCCTAAGCTGCGGCTTCGTCGTCAGCGTCGTTTTCATTGTCCGCGTCTTTTGCGGCTTTTGCCGCTTGCCGAGTCCGTGCGCGTGTCAATGTTTCGAGGACATCATCAAGCGCAACGCCGCGGTCAACGCGGTTAATGGCGGCCACTTCGCGAACCATACGGTCAAGCGCGCTTTCATAAAGCTGGCGCTCTGAGTAGGATTGCTCAGGCTGTGTTTCACCGCGGTGCAGGTCGCGGACAACTTCGGAGACAAGAATAAGGTCGCCAGAATTGATCTTGGCTTCATATTCTTGGGCGCGTCGGCTCCACATTGTGCGTTTGATACGGGCGCGGCCTTTCAGTGTCGTGAAGGCATCTTTCAATACGTTTTCATTGGAGAGAGCCCGCATCCCGGAATTGCTGGCTTTTATTGTGGGGACGCGCAACGTCATCTTGTCTTGTTCGAACGAGACAACAAACACTTCAATGTCAAAACCCGCGATCACTTCTTGTTCAATCGCCGTAACTTGGCCAACGCCATGAGCGGGATAAACAATGTATTGACCCGGTTTGAAATTAGCCTTCTTGAGCGTTTTCTTCTTCGACCCGCCCCGTTTCTTGGGCGGTGATTTTGGTGTTGCCATGGGTGGTGTTGCCTTGTGTTTTATTGGCCAATTAAAGATCAGCCTATGTTTAAACAAACAAACGACGCGGACATGTTTTAGGCCCGCGCCGTTCTTTATAACAATTATATAACACAAAAATGACCAAAAATCCACCCGTTCGACGGGGTATTTTCATCTTCAACTGAAAATAAAGGCGAGATTCCCTCGAAAAATGAGATTATTTTCCAGTACCGGGTTTTTCGCTGAAGTATTTTTCAAACTTTCCGGTCTCGGATTCAAACGCTTCACGGTCTTCTGGCGGCGTGCCTTTCACCGTTATCACAGGCCAAAGTTCGGCATATTTAGAGTTGATCTCAAGCCATTTTCCGTCGGGGTCGTCCTCGGTATCTGGGACAATCGCGTCCACGGGACATTCTGGTTCACAGACACCGCAATCGATACATTCATCTGGATGGATAACCAGCATGTTTTCGCCTTCATAGAAGCAGTCTACGGGGCAGACTTCCACGCAGTCCATGAACTTGCACTTAATACACTCGTCTTTGACAATATAGGTCATGAGGCTCTCAAAATTTATCCGATTGCGATGTGGCGATTTAAGGCGGAAATGTCAACCTGCAGTTTTGTCGCCGTGCCATTCAAGGGGTAAAACCCGATAGAGCAAAGACGCTTCACTGGACGGGCCCCGGCGTTCTGCGGCCCCGATCATTTCCACATGTATGACCTCTGAACCGCGCATGAAAGCCGCGCGATCCCCGGGCTTTAACTGAAGGTGGGCTTTGGTCACACGTTCCGTACGGCCGTTTCGTGTCACTCTTATTTTGCCTTTTAAAATCATTTTTGTGGCCAGACTTCGGGTTTTTAAAAGCCGCGTACGAAAGAGCCAGACGTCCAGTCTCTGGCCCTCAGCATGTATATCTCTATCGACGTTAATTTGGCGTCTCGTCACACTAGTCCTTTTTGGGTGAGTTTCCCTTAAGCGCAGCAAGGGCGGCAAACGGCGAGTCTTCTATGCGCTTCTGCTCTTTCATGCGGAATTGTTCGTTTGACGGCTTTTTCTCACGCGGCTTGCCCTTATGTTTGGGCTTGTTTTCACGGCGTCTATTTTGGCCGGCCTCAGGTCTGCGGGGGCCCTTTTTGGCTTTGGAGCCAAAAGGCATAAACCAGAATTCACGATTTTCACGGTGGATATTATTGCCATCTTCGTCCGTTTCCTTGTGGTGGAAAACGTTCAGCTTTTTGGGCTCGGCCTTGCGTTTCGCGGATTTGGTCTCGGCTGGTGCAGGGGCTTTCGGGTCAGCCTCAGCGGGCGCAGCCGCGGCAGGTGCTTCAGCCGTATCGGCCATTTTTTCCGTGGTCTCAGGTGCCTGCGTCGGTCCTGTATCCGGCGCGGGCTGAGCGGTACTTTCGGGCGCCGCAGCTTTTGGGGCACCGCCAGCGACGAAGCGGTGCGGAACGGGCGCGGTGAGTTCTGGTGTCTCTTGCGCGGCGGCCGTGTCAGCAGGGTCAACAGTTTGGGATTTAAAGCCCAATTCGCTTAAGACGCCCTGCATGTCTTCGTAATTACAGCCGAGAAGCGCGAGCATTTCCTGCATGATTTGGAAACGGCGTGTGCCGCTTTCAATTTGCGCCTGTCTTATTAGGTTAGACAAGCGGTTGAGGATATCAAACCGAACAATTCTTGGTCCGCACACGCGGTAGCCTGCGCGCGCGATTGCGCCTTCGGAATAAAGTGTGCTTGCGTGCTCGCCAGCATTGGAAAGCGACGTAACGCCTGCAAATGGGATGAATGGTTTTTTGTCGCCGCCCGCACCAAAAGCCGCGAGAAGACTCAAAAGCGTTGCAGGTTTAGGTTTCATAAGGTCGCGTAGGTAAACATCATATTGGCCGAATATGACGCCAACTTCGCGTAGTTGCCGGCGGGTTTCTTGATCGAGACTGTGGACCATCGTGGCGTTTTTCTTGCGATCAATATAGCCGTAATTCTCCAGCATTTGATAGGCAAAGCCTCGGGTTTCCGGCCGTGTTTCTGGCGCTTCGCTTTCGCTGAGCTTTTTAAGGTCTGCAAGACAGGCAAGTTTCGTAGAAACTTCGCCGCGCAAAAAGTCCCGCATGCGGTCTTCTGTCAGATTACGAAGATTAACGTCGCCCATTTCTCCGCCGACCACGGTTGCATCGGGATTGAAAACAGTGCCGCCTTTCGAAATCGCGCCAATTTTTTTACCACCCCAAAGAATAAATCCATCATCGGATAGCGTGAAAATGGTATGCTGCCCGGCGCAAATACTGGTCATGCGGCGATTGACCTCTGGACCGACAGCTTTTTCTGCTGCGGCGTGCAAGGCTTTTGCTTCGAGATCCGATCCGCTGGCATCGATGGTAAAGGACAGACCGTCCAAATGGCCGATTTTGTGGTCCCCAACCCACACATCGCCATTATCTTTAATGGTTGTTTCCATAAATGTATTTTGTCCCATTCCTTTGAGTAGTGCACTGGTCCGTCGGTCTACAAAACGCGCCGTTAATTTCTCGTGTAACGCATCAGACAACCTATCTTCAACATTTCTTGCCGCATTTATCCAATAATTATTGTCATTTAGCCATGCTGAGGTGTTCGCGCAGTAGGTCCAAGTGCGAATTTGGGCCAGTCTGACGGATAATATGTCGACATTGCCGTCTGTATGGTCGAGCCGCGCGATGCGCTGCCGTAAAAAATCGTCTGGAATTTTTCCGTGATTCTCCAAAATTTGATCGTAAATATCGCCGATGAGTTTTACGTGGGTATCAATCGTCAGGTTCCGAAAGTCTGGAATTTGGCAAACATCCCAGAGCCGTTTAATATCTTTCTTGGTGCTCAGCGTGTCTCTTACGCCAGGTCGGTTAAGGAGGCGCTCAAACGACTCTTCATCCGTGGCGGGCGCGACGCGGCGAAGACGCCGGTGCGGCGGCGCTTTGGCTAAGCTATCGAGCAGAGCCTCGGGAGAGCTATAGTCGAGATTTGAATTTCGCCACTCGGCAAATTTAAGGGGCTCAAAATTATGATTTTCAATGAGCTCTGAGAGTTCGGCATCCATAGGCGGGCAATCGCCCGTTGTTCCGAACGTTCCATTGTTCCGAAAGCGGCCAGCCCGTCCAGCGATCTGTCCGGCCTCCATTGGCGTCAATCGCCGACGGCGGCTTCCGTCAAATTTACGCATAGATGCGAACGCCACGTGATCTGCGTCGAGATTAAGGCCCATGCCGACCGCATCGGTCGCGACAAGGAAATCGACCTCCCCCGATTGGTAAAGCTCGGCTTGGGCGTTGCGGGTTCGAGGGGACAGGGCCCCCATAACAATGGCTGCGCCGCCGCGAAACCGTCTCATAAGCTCCGCCAGCGCGTAAACCTCACCCGCGGAGAAAGCCACTATCACGGAGCGTTTGGGGAGCCGTGTGATTTTCGTCGGTCCGGTATGGGAGAGCACAGAGAAACGTTCGCGGGTTTCATGGCGCGCATCGGGCAGAAGCTCGCGAATGAGGGCGCGGGCACTCTCGGCGCCTAAAAGCAACGTTTCTTCTGTGCCGCGCATATGCAAAAGTCGATCTGTGAAAACGTGACCGCGTTCGGGGTGATTGATAAGTTGCACTTCGTCGATGGCAACGAAAGCAAAGCGCTTGGCTTGTGGCATGGCTTCGACCGTGCACACATAGTAACGCGCAAATTCCGGGACGATTTTTTCTTCCCCCGTAATCAAGGCGCATTGTCCGGGTCCCTTAAGCGCGCAGATCTTGTCATAGACCTCACGGGCGAGAAGCCGAAGGGGGAGGCCAATCACACCGCTACTGCGGCCGAGCATTCGCTCGACGGCGTAATGGGTTTTACCCGTATTGGTTGGGCCAAGAACAGCCGTGACTGTTGCCGGGTTAAGAGGGAAAGACATAGGTGACCTATTGGCGATTCTTGCTTGGCTGGCAATCCCTGCGTAAAAATCAAAAACAATTGATTCTTCAATAAAATTTTAAGGTTTGGGTGAAAAGACAGGTGTCAATTGCCGTTAGGGGGTGTTTTCCCTGGGCGAAACGAAAAATTAACCCTGACTGCAAGAATGTAGCGCATTGCGTATATTATCAGTTTGTTAACGCCATTCCTTTCAGAAAAGTTCATAAGTTTCGTGCATCTTGCAAGGTGATAAAAACCTTGGAGTCACACATGCCGTACGAAAGGACATTGCCTGTTATGCCATACCCAGCATTCGCGATTACGCGGTATGCGGTTTTGGCTTCAGCGTATAATGCGGCTCAGGATGCGGCGAGAGAAACCAAGCCGGAGCCGTCTAACGAAACAGTTCAGAACGCCGATGATCTCGTCTCAACACCCCCGCGCGTCAGTTTCGAGCGTTTCCAAGAAATGGCGTCGCAGAGCAAATTCTCCGCCGTTTCGCGCAACGCCGCGTCCGCGTCTGATCTCGCGCAGCAGGACCTGCAACTGGCGGTTTTGAAAACGCAGGATGCTACAGTTCAAACATTGGACTTGAATTTCTAGTTTTCTGGAAATGACCGGCGCGCCTGTCACTGCGTCAATTTAATTGCTTCATATTCATATTCTGTCGCCAGACGGGGAAATTTCTTCCAACCGCGACCCTAGCTTGCGGCCGACGGGAAATTAAAAACCGTTCAGATTCTGCGGTCTTACCTTGCAGCCCCCCTCATTGAGATTAAATGAAAGGTGCAAGATTTACTGGAGTGTCATCTCTGGGTCATCATTGGAGATCGAATATGCGCAAATTACTTTTGGCCGGAACCGCAGGCCTCGCCCTTATCATTGCCCCCGCGGCATTATCACAAAGTTCATTTTTTAAGCAAAACCCGACGGAAAGTGCGGCCCTGTCTGTGGATGGCCGCGGTGTTCTTACAATGGCGCCACTGATTGACCGCGTTTCGCCAACAGTTGTGAGCATCCGAACCGAGGGGAAGGCCCCGGAAAAAGATGAGACGCTCGATGAGCGCCAAGAAATGCTTGAGCGGTTTTTTGGACGCCGATTTGAAGAACCTCAGCAGCGCCGGAGCGCTGGATTAGGATCTGGCGTTATTGTAGATGCTGATGCAGGCTATATTCTGACGAACTTTCATGTGATTGATGACGCCGAGACGATCACGGTGTCTTTGACAGACAAAAGAGAGCTGACCGCCAAGCTTGTTGGCGGCGATAAAAAAACAGATATCGCCGTTCTCCAAATTGACGCAAAAAATCTCAAAGAAGTTAAACTGGCTGACGATGGCGATGCAAAAGTTGGTGATTACGTCATCGCGATCGGCAACCCGTTCGGCCTTGGCCACACGGTCACGACGGGGATTGTCAGCGCGCTCGGGCGCGAGATTTCTCGCGGTGAAAATAGCTATCAGGATTTCATCCAAACGGATGCGTCCATCAATCCCGGGAACTCTGGCGGCGCGCTGGTGAACTCTAAGGGCGAGCTGATAGGCATTAACTCCGCCATTATTTCTCGTTCCGGCGGCAATAACGGTATCGGATTTGCGGTTCCAACAAAGATGGCGCGGAGCGTCATGAACCAGTTGATTGCTTACGGCGAAGTGAAGCGCGGAAGAATTGGCGTATCCATTCGCGATATTACGCCTGACTTTAAAGAGGCCTATGAACTTTCAACGATGGAAGGGGCTTTTGTGAACGATGTGACGGAAGATAGTCCTGCGGAGAAAGCCGGCATTAAGGCGGAGGATATTATCATCAGCTTTAATGGTGAAGATATTCGCGATTCCTCTGATATTCGAAATGCTGTGGGCATGGTCGAGCCGGGCAAAAGCGCTGATATTACCTATTTGCGCGACGGAAAACGCCGCACGTCAAAAATCACGGTTGAGGCCGTTAAAGACGAGCTTGATGTTTTAGACGAAAGCGCAGTTGCTGAAATTCCGGCGATGGAAAGCTTCTCCGGGGCGACAATCACCAATATCCCTGATGACCTCAATCTTCGCGGCGGTGATGACGGTGCTTATGTGTCAAATGTACGTCCGGGGTCAAAAGCCCAGCGTGCCGGCCTTGCCAAAGGCGATGTTATTCGCCGTGTGGGCCGGACAAAAATCGCAGGCCTAAGTGATTTCGAAGAGGCGATCAGCAAGAAAGATGGTCCGATCGCTTTGACGGTTGAACGCGACGGCACCAATTTATTTTTAGCGGTTCGCTAAATTATAGACGCGCCGATTATGGCGCGTCTGTATATTCAAAAATGTCCTCGATAGCCCGGTCAAAGAGCCGGGCTATTTTAAAGGCCAGCGGCAAAGACGGATCATATTTTCCGGTTTCGATAGCGTTTACCGTTTGCCGGGAGACTTCTAGCTGGTCCCCAAGCGCGGCCTGTGACCAACCTTTTTCAGCCCTTAATACCTTGAGGGTGTTCTTCATAACATTTGGCATCCGGCATCATTGCGCGTGCCAATGATCATGGCCGCAATCCCATAGCAGCCATAGAATCCCGGTAGCACATAGAAAATAGGTATAGCGGGAACTTGTGCGTAAATTTCCAGAAATCCCCAAGCTGTAGTTATCGCCATGAGAGCCACCAACCCATACAGGATCGACTTGATTTGAAGCATACGCACAAACTCATCGACCTCTAGAATGAACCGGGCGTGGGACCAGACCCAGAGAAAGACGAAAATGGCGGGCACTAAGGCGAGGCCATAGGTAAAAACGGTGACATCCGCTGACTTGTCGATGAGTTTCGAGACCCCGAAAATACTGACCACATAACCCAACATGGCCGGGATAAAAATTTTGAAGTAACGCTTACGCGCGTCTTTATTTGTCATAGCTGTCTCTCCTTTGTAAAGTATGCTTTACATATTGTGCGTAAAACACAATGTCAAGCATACTTTACTAAAAGTCGTGCTTATTTGACATTTGAGTCACAAACTTGTGTATGACAGAGACGAAAAACTGCGTTAGACACGGTTCATGAATGCACCGATAGACCCACAAAAATTTAAAGATCCTTTTGTTACAGCTAAAGGTGAAACCCGCGCGCGTGTGACCTTCAAGTCATTGGAAACCTTATGGTTTAATACGGGGAGCCTGTGCAATATCGAATGCGCGAACTGCTATATTGAAAGCTCGCCGAAAGCCGATCATTTCGTTTATTTGACGCCGCAGGACATGTCGCCCTTCCTCGATGAGGTCGATGCAAAAGGACAGGGCGCTGTTGAGATTGCCTTTACTGGGGGGGAACCGTACATGAACCCCGATATTTTGCGTTTGTCGGAAATGGCGCTTGAGCGCGGACACAGGCTACTCGTTTTAACCAACGCCATGAAACCAATGATGCGTCCACGGCTGCAGGCGGGGCTCCTGAAACTTCAAAACGAATTTCCTGATATGATGACGCTGCGGGTGAGCCTCGATCATTTTACAGCCAAAGAACATGACCGTGAACGGGGCGAAGGCAGCTTTGCAGCGGCCCTTTTGGGCCTGCGCTGGCTCTCGGACAATGGATTTACGGTGCACATTGCAGGACGTTCGATGTTCTCGGAAAACGAAGCGGCGGCGCGAGCGGGCTATGCACAACTTATCAAAGAGCAGGGCTGGTCAATCGATGCGTTTAATCCCGGGCAAACAATCCTGTTTCCTGAAATGGATGCGAGCGTTGACGTGCCGGAAATCACAACAGATTGCTGGGGGATATTAAATGTTCATCCAGACAGCATGATGTGCGCAACGAGCCGGATGGTGGTGCGCCGCAAAGGCGCGGGCAAAGCCAGCGTTCTTGCGTGCACGCTCTTATGGGATGATCCGCAATTTGAACTGGGCGATACATTCGAAGACAGCATGCAAGATGTGAAATTAAATCATCCACATTGCGCAAAATTTTGTGTGCTGGGCGGAGCGAGCTGCTCCGCATAGGCTT
Organism: Maricaulaceae bacterium; assembly: GCA_048268905.1. Taxonomy (GTDB): domain Bacteria; phylum Pseudomonadota; class Alphaproteobacteria; order Caulobacterales; family Maricaulaceae; genus JACOMS01. The sequence continues at coordinate 81,367 of JBLWUN010000006.1, forward strand.
TGCTGTCTGCGATTAAAGCGCGGCCGCGAACCGTTCAAAAAGATAGAAACTATCTTGTGGTCCAGGGCTCGCCTCTGGGTGATGCTGCACAGAAAATACGGGCTTGTTTTTAACGCGAATGCCGCAATTGGTGCCGTCAAATAAAGATACATGTGTTTCTTCGCACGTGTCCGGCAGGCTTTTCCCATCGACGGCAAAACCGTGATTCATGGAAACGATTTCCACCTTATTCGTGGTATAATCTTTTACCGGATGGTTGGCACCGTGATGGCCTTGTTCCATTTTTAAGGTTTTCGCGCCAAGCGCAAGTGCCAGCATTTGATGACCGAGACAAATTCCCAGCATCGGGATATCGGCGTCCAGCAAATCTTTGATAACCGGTATAGCGTAAATCCCCGTGGCTTCCGGATCGCCCGGCCCATTAGACAGGACAACGCCGTGTGGGTCTAGGGCTAGAATGTCTTTGGCCGTGGCCGTCGCGGGCACAACGGTCACTTTGAGGCCCTGCGACGCAAGGTTACGTAAAATGTTTCGTTTCACGCCATAGTCAATCACGACAACTTTCTTGATGCCGTCAATGTCGCTATATCCTTCAGGCCAAACCCAGCGGGCTTCGCGCCAGTCAAAGTTCTCTGTTGTGTGGACGTTCTTCGCGAGATCAGCGCCGATAAGGCCGTTCCAGCTGCGCGCGCGCTCTGATAATGCGGCGATATCAAACTCACCCTTGGGATTGTGGGCAATAACGCCGTTCGGCATGCCGTTTTCGCGAATATAAGATGTTAGCGCCCGCGTATCTATGCCTGACAGACCTATAATCTTGCGTTTCGTAAGCCAGTCATGGAGGTGGCTTTCGGACCGCCAATTTGAGGGCTGCGTTACCGGCGCCTTAAAAATCGCGCCTCTCGCTGCGCTCTGCGCTTGAGATGTCGCCGCTTCCTCGTCTTCGGAATTGGCACCGGTGTTACCGATATGAGGGAAGGTAAAGCAAACGAGCTGCTCGGCGTAGGACGGGTCGGTTAAAATTTCTTGGTAACCGGTCATGGCCGTGTTGAAGCACACTTCACCCACGGCTTCACCCACATGGCCGCAGCCGCGACCATAAAATACGTGGCCATCGGCCAAAATCAGAATTGCCGTAGGAAGGTCTTGCGTTTTACCGGACAGGGGCATAATAGGCTCCGCTTTCGCTCAGTCGCGCCCCTTTTACGGCGGGCACGCGTGGACGCAAGTCACAAATGACGCTTTGGTGAATTTTTCTGACCTTTGTTTCATATTGCGCCTGCGTTTGTGTTATGAGAGAATTTGAAATTGCAAACTGTCATGACGAGGACATCAAAATGGCATTGAGACAAAACATATCGACAAGCGTGAAAGATGCGATGAAAGCGAAAGACCCGCTTCGCGTATCCACATTACGGCTCGTGAGTGCTGCGATTAAGGATAGAGACATTGCCGCCCGTTCGGCCGACCGCTGCGGCGGCATCGATGATGCCGAAATCCTGTCTTTACTCGCAAAAATGGTCAAACAGCGCGAAGAGAGTGCAAGAGTTTATGACGAGAACGCACGTCCTGAACTGGCAGAGCGTGAGCGCGCCGAGATCATTATCATGCGCGAATTTATGCCCAAACCTCTTAGCGATGAGGAAGTGAGCGACACGGTTCAGGCCTTGGTCGAAGAGATGGGGGCCACTTGCCTGAAAGACATGGGTAAAATCATGGGCCGCCTGAAAGAAGAGTATTCAGGCCGAATTGATATGGGTAAAGCTGGCGGGATCGTGAAGAAACACCTGTGTAGCTAGGATCTAGCGAGCCTTTTTTGCAAGGCGAGCCAATCGGATCCATTCCAATAATGCAAGAACGGACGCCACTGCGCCCAGTGCGGCGCAGACGATAAACGCTTGGGCGAACCCTTCTTCTTCAATAATCGCGCCTATCGTCGGACGTCCCAGAACGCCGAGCAAAAACACCAGTGAGACCAGCAACGCATATTGTACGGCGGCATATGATTTATTCACGATGGATGAAAGGTAGGCAATTGATGCTGCGCTCGCAAGACCAACGGCGAGGTTCTCGGCAAATATAACGCTCGTGAGCCGCGCCATACGAATATCGAGATGAAAGAGGGCAAACAAATCATCCAGATGTGTGAAACCCAAGAAGGCATCGGTAAAAGTGGCGTTCAAGGCCAGATCAGCGAAGAGAAGATTTGTCGCGGCGGCTAGCACGGCACCTACGAAAAATACCGGCATGCGGCCAAAGCGTAGCATGGCAATGCCCCCCACACCGATGCCGATCATGGTGGCGATGACGCCCATGAGCTTGGAGGCGAATCCGACTTCGGTCAAGGTGTGACCGAGAGCCCCATAATTTTCCCCTAGGTAAAAAGGATAGGCAAAACCGCCCCATATAAGGTCCGTAAACCGATAAGAGAGAACAACCAAGACAACAAGGATACATGCCCAGCGAAGTCTGGAAACGAGTTCGATCATGGGCTCAAGAATAGCCTGGAATAAAACGCCGAGAACACCTGCTGGGGGCGCGGTATTCACTGTCACGACGCCGCCAATTTTACGTTTTGCATTCAGATAGACAAGGGATGCGGCGACAATTCCGAGCCAAACCACCGTACTCATCACAACCCATGGGCCCTTGTAGCGGATAAAATCGCGTGCGCTGTAGGCTTCTGGATCAGTTAGCGCGCCGTGCATGAAGTCCGCAATGAGGTAGAACCCGATAAGCCAGCCGATTAAAACCAGCACAGTTCCGCCCCCTTTTTGGCGGGCGCTCAGATGACCGACCATTGCCGTGGATTGATTTTGCGCCTCGCGGCCCGGTAATGTGCCGGATACGGGCGAGGGCTTGGCTAAAAAAATCCCAATAGACGTTAGGGCCATTAAGACGGTGGCGGCGAGGAATGTATTTTTCCATCCGATCTGATCCGCGACAATGAGCGCGACAAAGCCCCCAAGGAACGACGCCGTGCGGTAGCCAAGCTGCTCGACGCTGGATAGGATATCCAGTTGTAAGTCGTCTTTCGCAACTTCGATTCGCCATGCAGCCAGAACGATATCAAAACTGGCCGAGAACACGGCGATGAGAACACAGACCGCGCCGATCGTCCCTAAATTATTGGGTGGTTCAGAAAATGAGAGAATGAGTAGGCCGACGGTAACAAGGGCTAAAAACAGGAACATGAAGAACCGCCGAGGGCCTGTCTTGAATCCAAAAGGCGTCGTTCGCTGTTGCAGCGCCGCCGCCCAGAGGAATTTAAAAGCGTAAGCGAGAAGGGCCCATGAAAGAAGGCCAATGGCTGTGGGTTTGACGTCTACGGTCGTGAGCCAAGCATTCAATGTGCCGCCGACAACGACGTAAGGAAGGCCAGAGGCTATGCCGAGAATCAGCATGGCGAGGACTTGCCGATCAGAAAATGCAATTTTTAGCGCTTGAAGGGCCGTCATTTTTTGTGCGTTTTCTGTCATTTTTGTCTCGCTATTTTCGTTTTACCTTAAATCGGCGCTTCCGAAATGCAAGACACGAGTGTTCACTGGTTTTTGGCGTGTTTACCCTTGCACCTTGGCCCTAATTAAGCGAGTTTCCCGGCCATGAATGCGCCTGCTAAAACCCCCAAGATTTCTGGCAAAGTGACGCCGATGATGGAGCAATTTCTCACCATTAAGGCCGAGGCCGGTGAGGATGCCCTGCTGTTTTATCGTATGGGCGATTTTTACGAGCTGTTTTTTGAGGATGCGGTGCGGGCGTCGGCCGCGCTTGATATTGCGCTCACGAAGCGCGGAAAACATGACGGCGCAGATATTCCCATGTGCGGCGTCCCCGTGCATTCCGCAGAAACATATTTACAACGCTTGATAAAAAAGGGCTTTCGCGTTGCCGTGTGCGAGCAAACGGAAAGCCCAGCGGAGGCCAAAAAACGCGGCTATAAATCTGTCGTCAAACGCGAAATTGTTCGGGTCGTGACGCCTGGAACTTTGACCGAAGATTCGCTTTTGGACGCCCGCGGCTCCAACTATATCCTTAGCCTCTATCGGTCATTGACCGGAGATATGGCAATCGCATGGGCGGATGTTTCTGATGGGTCTTTTCACGTTTGCGACGTGGCAGAGGACCGGCTCGCGGGAGAGCTTTCCGCCCTGTCTCCGCGTGAACTCGTCTTGCCCGAGGGTCTTTACCAAACACCCGAATTTATGACGGGGCTGACGGTTTCAGAGGCCGCGTTGACGCCGTTGCCGGGCACCAAGTTTGATACGCGCAATGGTGAGCGGCGGTTAAAAGCGGCTTTTGATGTGTCCAGTCTTGACGGGTTTGGGGATTTTTCGAAATCAGAAATCTCGGCCGCCGGAGCGCTGATTGGCTATCTGGAACTGACGCAAGCGGGGAACCCGGTAAAGCTCTCGCCGCCCGCGCGCCGCGTCAGCACGGGTTTTATGGCGATTGACCCGGCAACGCGCGCCAGTCTTGAAATAGACAGAACCCAGCAAGGCCGCACGCAAGGCTCGCTTTTATCCGTGATCGACAAAACAATTACAGGACCGGGGGCGCGTCTTCTGCGAGACCGGCTCTCCCGGCCATTGATTGATGTTGCGCAGATTAACAAGCGCTTGGACGCGGTGACATTTTTTGCCGAGACGCCAGAAATTCGAACCAGTCTGCGCGCCTGCCTTAAAGAGGCGGGCGATTTGGCGCGGGCCGTTAGCCGTATCGCGCTGGGCCGCGGCGGGCCGCGGGATATGACGGCGATCGGCGCGGGTTTGAAAATGGGCGAGAAAATTTGCGCCTTATTCGCACGTGAACGCGCGGATGTTTTGCCGGTCAACACAGCGCATGCCCTCGCCGCGCTCAGCCTCGCCGATAAAGCCGAACTTGCCGCGCTCGTACGCGATATTGGAAAAGCCTTCCTGCCCGACGTGCCGATGCTCGCGCGGGACGGCGGATTTGTTGCCCCCGGTTGGCGCGCTGATTTAGATGATCTTAAAAAACTGCGAGATGATAGCCGGCGTATTGTGGCCGCTTTGCAAGCCGACTATGCAAAGCAGTCCGGCATACCCTCCCTAAAAATCAAACATAATAATGTGCTCGGCTATTTCATCGAAGTGACACCCAAACACGCTGACGCGATGCTGTCTCAAAGCGGCGAGGGGCCGTTTATACACCGGCAAACGCTGGTGAGTTGTGTGCGTTTCACGACCACTGAACTCGCAGATCTCGACGCCCGTATTTCCGGCGCGGCGGACAAGGCGATCGCGCTAGAGCAAGACGTTTTCCAAGAGTTTACGGACCGTGTCAGCGCCCTTGCGGAAGGGATTCGACAAGCCGCGGCGGGGTTGGCGACGCTGGACGTGCAAGCGGCGCTGGCTTACTGGGCCGATGATTACAAAGCCGTACGCCCGCATATGGACGATTCGTTGATCTTTCGCGTCGAAGGCGGACGTCACCCAGTGGTCGAAGCCGCTCTGAAAAAAGACGGTGAGGGGGCTTTCACGGCCAATGATTGCTGGCTTGACGGCGGTACAAAAGATGCGCCGCGGCTCACCCTCATCACCGGGCCGAACATGGCGGGTAAGTCAACTTATTTACGCCAGAACGCGCTCATGTTTATTCTTGCGCAGGCGGGAAGTTTTGTTCCCGCGCGCCGCGCCTATATTGGCGTAGCGGATAGCCTGTTTTCACGTGTGGGCGCGTCTGATGATTTGTCGCGTGGACGTTCGACCTTTATGACGGAAATGATCGAAACGGCGGCGATCCTGAATCAAGCAGGGCCGCGGAGCTTTGTCATACTCGACGAGATCGGGCGCGGGACGGCGACGTTTGACGGTCTGTCTATTGCGTGGGCGACGGTCGAGCATTTGTACGAAGTCAATCTCTCTCGTGCCTTATTTGCCACCCATTATCATGAATTAACGGACCTTGCGGAAAAGCTCGGCGGGGCAAATAATGCCTGTCTGCACGCCAAGGAATGGAACGGCGATTTGATCTTTTTACATGACGTGAAAGCCGGCGCGGCCGATAAATCTTACGGCGTTCAGGTGGCGCGCCTCGCGGGACTTCCAGTTCAGGCCGTGGACCGCGCAAGAGACGTGTTGGTGCGTCTTGAGGGGCAACAGGACAAAGCCCAAGATCCGCTCGGGGGGCTCCCGCTGTTCACTGCCGCGCCAAAACCGGTTGTGGCAAAACCGTCAGATATTGAAATTGCCCTTTCACAGCTCAATGTAGATGAGCTTTCGCCTCGCGCGGCGCTGGATCTCTTATATGAGATGAAAGCGAAACTGGATAAAAAGGTGAACTAATGCCGCGTCCAACCCTTCTCAACCGAACCTCCAAGCCGATCATCCCCGAGCGCATGGCCGCGCCAGACCATATGGTTGATGGAAAGGCGCTTCGGGAGGCTTTGACAGCCATAGCGCTCGGCCGAGAGGACGTGAGGGCGTCTGCCTTGGCGCTTTTCAAAAAGACGCGCGATGACGCGATCGACTTCGCACGGCGAAAATTTGAAGCCGGGCATTTTAACGGGCACGAGATGGCACGGGTCATCGCGGCCATACATGATGATTTAATCACCGCGCTTTATGAATTTACGACGCATCATGTTCTTCGCGCCCCCAATCCCACGGAACTCGAACGGCTCACTCTTTGCGCGGTGGGCGGCTATGGACGCGGAGAAATGGCCCCGGGTTCGGACGTGGATCTTCTGTTTTTACTTACGGATCAAAAAGGGTCGGCGCACACGGAAAGTGTCACGGAATATATTCTCTATATGCTTTGGGATATGGGCCTGAAGGTGGGGCATGCCACGCGCACAATTGATCAGAATATTAAGCTGGCGAAAACCGATCAGACCATTCTTACGTCTCTGCTGGATGTGCGTTTTCTGTGTGGCGACGAAGATATGGCGTCGCAATTATTTGCTCGCTTTCGCAAAGATATTACGCGCGGCAAGGGCCGTGATTATATTATGTCCAAACTTGACGAGCGCGATATTCGTCATGATCGTGAGGGGAACTCACGATATGTCATCGAGCCGAACGTCAAAGAAGGTAAAGGCGGCCTTCGGGACTTGCACGTACTTTACTGGATTGCGCGGTTCCTCGATAAGGACGGAAAAATAAGCGACGCGCAGCGGGCCAGCGACTATGTGGATATGGGCTTGTTTGACCAAGCGGCCGCTCAGCGTTTTGTTCGCGCCGCAGATTTTTTATGGCGCACGCGCATTCATTTGCATTTTACGGCGGGCCGTCCCGCCGAAAGTTTGACGTTTGACCGCCAAACCGTTCTTGCCCGTAAGATGGGATATGCCGCCGGTCCGATTGAGGAGGCCGTCGAGCGCTTCATGCGAGAATATTTCACCAATGCCCGGGAAGTTGGCGCGCTCACGCGCATTGCCTGCGCCAAGCTTGAAGCCGAGAAATCCATTCGTCTTCCCAAAGGTCTGGACGCGCTTTTGCCGAATTCGCGCCGCAATATGAAAGAAGAAGGATTTATCCTTGATCATGGTCGTTTGACATTCAAAGACCCGATGCAGCTACGCGAGAAGCCATCTTTGATTATGGAACTTTTTGAAATTGCCGGCCGTCGGAATTTGGACATTCATCCAGATGCTTTGTCGGATATCGGGTTTCGCCGAAATCTTATTGATAATAGTTTCCGGCGTGACCCAAAAGTTGCTGACCTGTTTTTAAAGCTCCTGCTTGGCGCCAAAGCACCCTATGCGACCCTCAAAATTATGACGGAATCCGGGGTGCTGGGGCGATATATTTTGGAGTTTGGCGGCATTGTTGCGCGCACCCAATTTAATATGCATCATGCATACACGGTCGATGAACACACACTTCGCCTCATTAATTATTTCCATGATATTGAAAGCGGCGAGCTTGCTGGTGAAAACCCGTTAGCGACCGAGGTGGTCGCGTCGCTAGAGAAACGTCAACGCCGTATTTTATATTTGGCCTGTTTGCTTCATGACACGGGTAAAGGCCAAGGCGATCAATGTATTGAAGGGGCGCGGCTTGCGCGCCGTGCCTGCCGCCGATTGGGTATCGAACAATCCGAGGTTGAAACGGTGTCGTGGTTGGTGCGGCGTCACCTCGATATGAGCGAAACCGCTCAAAGACGTGACATCTCAGACCCCGAAACGATTAAAGAGTTTGGAACCTTGGTCGGGTCTTTGTCACGATTAAATATGTTGTTTGTGTTGACGGTGGTCGATATTCGGGCGGTTGGCCCTGGCGTATGGAATGATTGGAAAGGTGTCTTACTACGGGACCTATACCGTGCGACGGCGGCTTTTCTGGAAGGTAAAGACGAGCTGGAACCCGCGGCCAAGGCCGCGGCGGCTCAGGAGCAATTGCGTGAGCGGCTTCCCGGAGACATGGGCGTGCGCGTCCAGCCGATCTCTAATGATTTAGGCGATGCTTACTGGCTCGGATTTAATATGACCGATTTGGTGCGTCATGCCCGATTTTTTGATACGGTCATAGAGGCGGGCGAAGATTTGGCCGTGCATACACGTCTGGATAAGAAGCGCGATATTACAGAGCTTTGGGTACTGGCAAGGGACCGCGTCGGGCTTTTTGCGGATCTCGCGAAAGCGGTTTCCGCAACAGGCGCGCAAATTATCGGTGCGCGCCTTCATACCGGTGAAAACAAGCGCGTGATGAACGTGTTCTATTTGCAAAATACAGAAAACCTCGCTTTTGGCCGCGCAAACAGCAAGTTGCTTGACCAATTAAGAGAGCGCGCCAAAACGGTGATAAATGGCGGGGAACTGAGTATCTCTATTCCCGCGCCTACAGTTTCGCGCCGCGCTGCGGTTATCCCGATCCAGCCCCGCGCCAATATTTTGGAGAGCGCCTCGGGCACAACGTCGATCATCGAGATCGAAGGCCGAGATCGTCCGGGTCTCTTGTACAAAATCGCAAATTACCTTCGTTGCGAGGATCTGAATGTTTTGTCCGCCCATATTGAAGTGGTCGGAACCTCGGCGATCGATGCGTTTTACGTGGTGCCTTTGTCAGGTGAGAAAATGAAGCCCAAGCAAGCCGCGCAGGTCAAGAAAGATCTCTTGCGCTTGCTTGATGATGATATCCTAGTTGACGTAGCATGAGACTTTTAAAATCAACGGCCATTATAAGTTCGCTGACATTGCTCAGCCGTGTTTTGGGGTTGGTACGCGATATTATGATGGCGCGCTTTCTCGGCGCGGGGATTATCAATGACGCGCTAATTACGGCCACAAAGCTGCCGAACCTCTTTCGCCGCATGTTCGCGGAAGGTGCGTTTAATTCGGCTTTTATTCCTTTATATGCGCGGCGGATAGAAGAAGAAGGCGATGAAAAAGCGGCTCACTTCGCGAGCGAAGCCTTAGCGGCGCTGATGTTTTTAGTCGCTCTGATCGTGATCTTTTTCCAAATTACGATGCCGTGGTCGCTAAACCTTATTGGCGGGGGGCTTGAGAAAGTTGCGGCGGAACCGGGCGGCATTGTGCCTTATGATTTGGCGGTTCTCTACGCCCGTATTACCATGCCGTATCTTTTATTTATGTCTTTAGGGGCTTTGTTTTCCGGGGTCCTGAATACACGAAATTTCTTCGCCATAGCGGCTTTCGTTCCCGTCTTGTTGAATGTGGTTTGGATTTCCATTCTTGGCCTGATGACCGTTTACAGCTGGTCCCTGCCCAATCTTGCGCTCTATCTTAGCATCGGTATGACCGCGTCCGGATTTCTCCAAGCAGGCTTTCTATTATGGGGGCTACGCCGTGCGGGCGTTTACTTGAAGCTCTTTAAGCCGCGCCTGACTCCAGGTGTGAAGCGCCTGTTTACTTTAGGTGTGCCGGGCATGATTTCCGCGGGCATTACACATATAAATATTATGGTTAGCCACTTCATATCGACCTTCCAAGAAGGCGCGCCGAGCTGGCTCTATTATTCTGACCGGCTTTATCAATTGCCGCTCGGCATTATCGGGATCGCGATGGGTATTGCCCTTCTTCCGTCCCTCTCAAGGCGTTTGCGTGCGGGCGACGAGACCGGGGCGCTCTCATCCATGAACCGCGCCATAGAAATTGCAGCCTATCTCACGATTCCGGCTGCGGTCGCGCTCGCCGTGATGCCGGGCTTTCTTGTGGGCGGACTTTTTGAGCGCGGCGAGTTCACTGCCGGTGATACGGCGCAAACCGCAAGAGCTTTGTTTATGTTTGCCCTGGGGCTTCCCGCCTTTGTTTTGCTAAAGATTTTGACCCCGGCTTTTTTTGCTCGTGAAAATACTCGGACACCTATGATATTTGCGGGGATATCTGCGATGGTGAACCTCTTCGTCGGTGCGTTTTTGTTTTTCAAGGTCGGATTTTTCGGACTCGCGCTTGCCACCAGTATTGCGGCGTGGGGGAATGTCTTTTGTCTGTCTTTTGTTCTGGGCCGTGACGGGCACTTTCGAACGGACAAGCGGCTTCGGCAACGCCTGCCGCGAATCTTGAGCGCGGCCGCGATTATGGGGGTGAGTCTATGGTTTATGTCCGGCCGTGCCCAACCCCTGATGAACGGAGAAATCGGCCGTAATTACGGTTTGCTACTCATCGTTTGCGCATTGGGATTTACGGTTTACTTGGTATTTGCCTTTCTATTACGGGCTGTCGCTATGCCGGATATACGTGATGCCCTGCGTCGAAATCCCCCAGCATAAGCCTTGCGAAACAAGCCTGCTTTGCTAAAACCGCGGCAATGAAATGAAAGTCTTATCATGAGTGAACAAGCAACAACCTACGCAGGCCCAGAGCGTGTGTTTTCAGGCGTGCAGCCATCCGGTGCGCTACATCTCGGGAATTATCTAGGGGCGTTAAAGAAATTCGTCGATCTGCAAGACAGCCACGATTGTGTTTACTGCATCGTTGATTTGCACGCTGTGACGGTTTGGCAGGACCCCGCCGAGCTCGCCAATCAAACCCGTCATATTGCCGCCGCCTATTTGGCGTCTGGTGTTGATCCCGATAAAGCCATCATCTACGCGCAATCCAATGTGCGGGCGCATACAGAGCTCGCCTGGTATTTCAATTGTGTGGCGCGCATCGGTTGGCTCAACCGGATGACACAGTTCAAAGACAAGGCGGGGAAGAATTCCGAGAAAATGTCCGTGGGTCTGTACGATTATCCCGTTTTGCAAGCGGCGGATATTTTGGCCTTTAAGGCCACGCATGTTCCGGTCGGGGAAGACCAAAAACAGCATCTTGAGTTGTCGCGCGATATTGCAGGCAAGTTCAACAATGATTTTAATCAGCCCAACTTTTTCCCGTTGCCTGAGCCCCTTATTAAAGGCCCCGGCGCAAAAGTTATGTCGCTACGCGACGGCGAGAAAAAAATGTCCAAGTCCGATCCGTCGGATAATTCGCGTATCAATTTGACTGACAATGCGGATTTGATTTCTAAAAAAATCAAGAAGGCGAAAACAGATGGCGGCGTTATGCCAGAGACAATGGCTGAACTGGAAGGCCGCCCTGAAGTGGCTAACCTTGTGGGGATATATTCGGCGCTTTCAGGCCGCGCGGACGCGGATATTGTCCGGGAATATGCAGGCCAAGGGTTTGGTGTCTTCAAGCCCGCCCTCGCGGATCTGGCTGTTGCCTCTCTTGAGCCAATCACCGATCTGATGAACAGATACCTGTCATCTCCAGATGAAATCGACCGCATTTTGCGCCGCGGCGCGGAGCAGGCGGATGAAATAGCGAATCCCATATTGGCCGATGTTCGGCGTATTATTGGTTTTATAGGAGCCTAAAATGAAGCATATTATTATCGGACTATGTTTGGCCGGATTGACGGCATGTACGCCAAAAGAAGCGGCGCCCGCGCCCGCGATGGACCATGCCGAAGGACAACAAATGGGCATCGTGATTTCTAATGCGCGTGTCCGTCCGCCATTGCCGGGCCGCGATATCGCGGCGGCCTATTTTCTTCTTAATAATCACGGGCCGGCGGACCGCCTTCTATCTGTGGATAGCCCGATCAGTGACCGGGTCGAGATCCATACGCATTTGAACGAAAACGGCGTCATGAAAATGCGGCGATTGGAAGCTCTCGACATTCCTGCTGGTCAAGAGGTAGTTTTCAAGCCCGGCGGTTTTCACATCATGCTTTTCAATGTGCAGGTTCCAGAGGATCAGGACGATGTTTCCTTGACGCTTAACTTCGAAAATGCAGAGCCGATCACCGTGATTGCGGAAATGGGTATGGATGCAGCAATGAAATCGCCAGAGCATAGCGGCCACTAAGCCGTTGTTTGGATGGCTCGCAATGGGGCGAGTCATTATTCTTTAGCATGGACTTAGCCCTGAATTGGCGTTAATTCAGCGGCCTAAAGGCATAAATGGACGGGTATTATGAGCAAAGGTCTTGTAACGGTATTTGGCGGATCAGGCTTTGTCGGAAAGCATGTTATCCGGGCTTTGGTAAAAGACGGATGGCGCGTTCGTGTGCCCATGCGTCGTCCACATACGGGCCAAGATTTGCGCGTTATCGGCAATGTTGGACAGGTACAGCTCGTTCAAGCCAACCTCCGGTTTAGAAATTCCGTAGAGCGCGCCGTCGCAGGATCAGACGCTGTTGTTAATCTTGTGGGCGTTTTATTCGAAGAAGGCCGGCAGTCTTTTCGCTCCCTGCATACGGCAGGCGCAGTGGCCGTTGCTGAGGCGGCGAGAGACGCGGGTATCACAAATATGGTCCAAATCTCTGCGATCGGGGCCGACCCGAAAAGCGAGAGTGCCTACGCCCAAACGAAGGGTGAGGGCGAAGCGGCGGTTAAGGCAGCCATGCCAAGTGCAGATATTATGCGCCCGTCAATTATCTTCGGACCCGAAGATCAGTTCTTCAACCGTTTCGCGGCTATGTCTCAAATCGCGCCGGCCCTGCCGCTGATCGGGGGCGGCGATACCAAGTTCCAGCCCGTTTACGTGGGTGATGTGGCGGCGGCTATTGCCAAGGTGATTGGCAAAGGTACAACCGGCGAGACATATGAGCTTGGCGGCCCCCGTGTTTACTCCTTCGCGGAGCTGATGCAGTTCACACTTGAGAGCGTGGACCGTAAGCGCCTTCTATTGCCGGTGCCGTGGTTCGCTGCAAAAATGATGGGTTTTGTGGGTGAAGTAAGTGGCTGGCTTCCTTTCGTGAAGCCCTTCTTGACACGGGATCAGGTTGTTAACATGCAAGTCGATAATGTCGTTGGCGAGAGTGCCAAAGGGTTCGGTGCGCTGGGTCTGGACGTTGAAACCATCGAGGCCATCGTGCCTGCTTATCTCTTGCAATATCGCAAATATGGCCAGTTTCACGAAACTGAAGCCTAATATCCTTAAAGGGGTTCTATAATGTTGTTGCGTCATCTTTTAATCGGCACGGCCGTTCTGTCTTTCGCCGCCTGTTCCGGGGGCAAGGTCGAAAAAGAGACGCCTGCTACGGCTACCTCCGAACCCGTTGCGGCGGAAATGACCTCGCCCGAAGCGGAAGCGACGCCCGTGGCCGTTGCGCCAGATTTGGACGCTATATTGGCCATGCAAGACGATGCGGCGAAGGCGCGTTATCAATACCGCCATCCTAAGGAAACGCTTGAGTTTTTTGGCATTGAACCCGGTATGACGGTGGCCGAAGTTCTGCCCGGAGAAGGTTGGTACTCCAAAATTCTTTTGCCTTACTTAGGCGATGAAGGCCGTCTGATCGGGATAGATTACAACGTTGACATGTGGTCAAATTTTGGCGGATTTGCTGACGAAACGTTTTTGAGCCGCCGCAAAGAATGGCCAAAGACGTGGTCAAATAGCGCCCTTGCATGGCGTCAGAATTCACAAACGGAAATCGACGCCTTTGCGTTTGGAGCTATGCCGGCCAATTATCGCGGCGCGGCGGATGCCGTTCTTTATATCCGGTCATTGCACCATTTGAACCGTTTTAATGCGGCTTATTGGGATCAGGCGATCAAGGACACGTTTAATATTCTTAAACCGGGCGGCATTGTCGGTATCGTTCAACACCGGGCACCAGAAGCGAGCCCCGAAACGTGGGCGAACGGCGACAATGGTTACCTTAAGCAGAGTTTTGTCATTAAAAAGTTTGAGGAGGCCGGTTTTGAACTTGTTGGGGAACCCAGCGAGATCAACGCGAATCCAAAAGATGTGCCAACATCCGATGATACCGTTTGGCGTCTTCCGCCCAACTTGGGGACAAGCGGCGGTGATACTGAGCTGAAAGCAAAAATGGAAGCGATTGGTGAGTCTGATCGGATGACATTATTGTTCCGCAAGCCGGAATAAGCGGGGTTGACTAACCGAGGCGCATCCAGTCGCGCCTTGGCTTGCCGTAAACCTGATCCATGATTTCCAATTGCAGCCCGACCGGACGCCCGTGCGGGCTGTTCCACAATATGGCAACACCTGTTTTCTTCTCAGGGTCGAAAAGGATTGAAGCGCGGTAGCCTTCAACGGCGCCTCTGTGGCCGATAACGCGGTGTCCTTCATAATCATAAATGCGCCAACCAAGCCCATATTGTGCTTTTCGGAGTGCGTAGAAGTTTTGGCGTAATATGCGGTTCTCTCTGGGTGTGGCGACGCGCGGCGTTTGAAGGGCCGTTCTGATGCTCGTCTTCAAATGCGGGGCCTTAACGTCCATCTGCGCGAGCATCCACTTTGCCATGTCATTGACGGAGGAATTTACGCCGGCGGCTGCGGGGATGTGGTAATAGGACTCTTTGACCTGCGCAATCGGTACGCCCTTATTATTGTGGGGTTTTGCCCAGCTCTTTGACCTCACGAGGCCTTCGCGCGTCACAGTGGCCGTGTCCATTTTAAGGGGGCGAAATATTTTTTGCGCGACTGAGGATTTATAGGGAACGCCCGTGGCCGTCTCGGTCATTTCCCCGACGGCATCAAAGGCGACGTTCTGGTAGGTATGACAATCCCCGGGTTGGCAGATCAGGCGCAGGTTCCCCATAGAGGCGCGTACATCTTTGGGGGCGCGGTTTTCTTCGATCAATTTGTCATAGGCGTTGTAGACCAGACCGGTGCGGTGCGAGAGGATGTCTTCGACCGTGACGGCATGTTGTGAGGGCGGCAAATGCAGGGACAGTGCGTGAGCGCTGATGGGTGAGCTAAGGCCAAAGTGACCATCTTCGGCCAATTCAAGAACTGTCGCAGCGGCCACGCCTTTCGACACCGATGCCCAGCGGAAAACCGTATCGGCGGTCACCGGGTCCCCGGAGCCTTTCAGGGTTTCACCATATCCTTTGCTGAAAATAAGCTCACCATTTTCGACAATGGCCACGGAGAGTCCCGCCATGTCCGGACGGGACATAAGTTTATTGATACGCCGGTCCACCTCTTGCGTATTGATCTTCCCGGCAAAGGCGGTCGATGACATGCAGAACCACAACATACATGCCAGCAAAATTCTCACGCTTAGCTTCCTCCGTGGTTCATCAACCATATCAAGAGGGCCGCGCCCAGCAAGAGCCGGTACACCATGAAGGGAAACATCCCGATTTTGTTCACCAGCTTCATGAAAAAGGCGATTGCAAAATAAGCGGTGATGAAGGACAGGCCGGCGACCATAAGCCCTTGTCCGAGTCCGGATGTTCCGCCCGGCTCTGTGGCAAGATTGAGCAATGAAAACAACCCGCCAGCGCCGATAATGGGCAGGCTCATGAGCATTGAAAAGCGCGCGGATTCTACGCGGGTCATACCCATAAACCGCGCCGTTGTCATTGTGATGCCTGACCGCGACGTGCCGGGAATGAGGGCTACCGATTGGGCGAGTCCCAGAATGATCGCGCCTTTCCATGTGAGGTCTTCGGTGGTGCGCTCTTGTTTGCCAACAATGTCGGAGACCCAGAGAAGCACGCCAAATATAATGGTTGTCGCGGCAATGATCCAAGGCGAGCGAATGGCGTCTTCCCATCCGCCAAAATGTAAAAACGCCCCGAGTAGGAGCGCTGGCGGTGTCGCGAGTATGAGGTTTAGAACCAAGGCAGACCCCGTATTCAGCCGGAGCTTTAAAAGATCAATCGCCCCTGTCAGCATCGCGGCAACATCAGCCCTGAAATAGGCGAGAACAGCAAACAAAGTGCCGAAATGCGCCATTAAATCAATCATAGGGCCTTGGTCTTCCCACAGGAAGAGTTTCGACGGGAGAATTAAATGCGCCGAGCTTGAAATCGGCAAAAACTCCGTGATTCCCTGAATGAGCGCGAGAATAATGAGGTGTAGGATCGACATGAAATCTGACTATGCGTCTTTCGTTACCAAGGGGTTAGTTTTCCGATGAAAGACGACCCAGAAAGTGACGGCTGCGAGCATTGCAAACCCGCCAATTCCGACAAAACCGCGCCACGGCATATCCGCGTGCGTTAGGGCCATAAGCCCTACACCTGCCAAAGCATTTCCTGTGCCATGTAAAACACACGCGGCCCAAACGGAGCCGTTTCGCTCTCTCACGAGGCTGAAGACCGGCGCGTATAATATGCAAAAAACAGTAAATAGGATGGGCCCTGAAACAGGCATGCCGGGATAATTATAGCCCATATAGATAATGGGAGCATGCCAAAGCCCCCACAAGACACCGATGATCAGTGCCCCTGTCCAAAACCCGTGCGGCCGTACGTGATGCCAAAGCCATCCGCGCCAGCCCAGCTCTTCGGATAGGACCAATGGCGTGTTGATGAGCGCTCCTAAAAAAGCGGCCTGAAGCACAATAAGCAATCCAAGTCCCGGAATGTCGGGAAGAGCACGTGCATCTTGGCCCAGAGACGCCATTGCCGCTTTCACCCCGACAAGCGGTGATTGCAACGCGATCCTTGCGCCCAAAGTGCTCAGGAGCGTCGCGCCTAGGACGAGCACAACGCCAATGAGCCACGCCCATAAAAGCCAGAGGTTCAGACCCCCTTTGAGGCCGAGCACGTGGAGACGTTCACCTTTGTGAAAGAAAAGGGCGCACAGCAAGGCCCCAATCGCCGGTCCGCACATATATAGGAGAAGCCAAAGGCCCGCAAAGGGATTGGAGAGGCCGCCAGCCGCGTGAATGCCGTAAGCCACCGTCCAGCTAAATCCAAAGGTCGCGAAGATAAAGACGAGGAACGGTTTCATACCGGCGAGATTAGGGATTCCTCAAGTTCGGTGCAAGGCGAGATAATTTGCGGAGATTATCTACGTTTTTAAATAAACTTGACAAATTGTCGCAGTTTAATGCGGTGAAATTCGTTCCAATAAAACCACAATTTTCGACGTTAAAGTGTTATATAACATATAGATAGGCTAAAATATGAATTAGGTATGTTCTTTTAATTTACTTGTGATGGACAAGTTGTCGCATGACAAATTGTCATTTCAAGCGACTTTTTGGACGGCTATGGCATATTTGTAATGAACTTCAGAGTGTTGGCCTCGTCATACAGCAAAAATGGGATGAATTTTCCCAAATACGGCAATTTTTCCCATTTTCATGCCTTTTGACGCCCTGCTGCGCAAGATTTATAAGGATGACGTTATCGTAGCGGAAAAATCTGCGGTTTCGTCACAACATCTCGGAGGGCTGCCATGTCAAATCGCATGCTACAATTTGTCGATACAGAACGCGATATGCCGACGAAAAGACCGGCAACGGATCGGCGTGACGATTTTATGGAGATTTACGGCGACTATGTGGCTGTTAAGGCCGAAGAACAGGCGTCGCGATGTTCGCAATGCGGCGTGCCATTTTGTCAAAACCATTGCCCGCTGCAAAACAATATTCCCGACTGGCTGAAGTTGACGGCGGAGGGCCGCACCGAGGAAGCGTACCGGCTTTCTGCGTCAACAAATTCTATGCCGGAAATTTGTGGACGTATCTGTCCGCAGGACCGTCTGTGTGAAGGTTCCTGCGTCATTGAGCAATCGGGCCACGGCACCGTGACGATCGGGTCAGTCGAGCGCTACCTGACGGATACGGCCTGGAAAGAAGGTTGGGTCGAGCCGATTACGCCGCGCCGCGAGCTTCCGCTTTCGGTTGGCATTATTGGGGCGGGTCCGGCAGGCCTTGCCGCAGCCGAAGAGCTTCGCAGCCAAGGTTGGCAAGTGACAGTTTATGACCGCCATGACCGCGCGGGCGGCCTACTGATCTACGGCATCCCAAACTTTAAACTCGAAAAAGAAATTGTGGAGCGCCGAACACAACGCCTCGAGGACGGCGGCATCGAATTCGTGCTGAATTGTGATGTGGGGGTTGATATCAGTTTTGAAAAGCTGCGCGAAAAACACCAAGCGGTTTTAATGGCGACGGGTGTGTACGCTGCGCGCGACCTGAATTGTCCAGGGGCGGGGGCAGACGGCGTCCGGCCTGCACTGCCATTCCTGATTGAAAGCAATCGCCGCGGTCTTGGCGACGCCGTCACAGCTGAAACAGCAGAAGGCAAAAACGTTGTTGTCATTGGCGGCGGCGATACGGCGATGGATTGTGTCCGCACAGCCGTGCGCCAGGGCGCGAAATCTGTGACCTGTCTTTACCGCCGGGACAAGGCCAACATGCCGGGATCCGAGCGCGAAACTGCGAATGCTGAGGAAGAGGGCGTTCGGTTTGAATGGCTCGCTGCGCCAAAGTCGATCCATGATGAGGGGGGGCGGGTGAGCCAAGTGCGCGCCGACCGTATGCGCCTCGGCACGAAAGACGCTTCGGGCCGCCAAAGTCCAGAACCCATTGCGGGCGGGGACTTTGATATACAAGCGGATCTGGTGATCAAGGCGCTTGGATTTTCGCCTGAAGATATGCGCAATATGAGCGACCGTATTGCCCTCACGCGGTGGGGGACGATCAAGGTCAACCCCGTAACATTTGAAACGAACTTGCCGGGTGTATATGCGGCAGGCGATATTTCTCGCGGCGCGAGCCTCGTTGTCTGGGCCATTCGCGAAGGCCGAGACGCCGCCGAGCATATGCACAAATATCTCAAAGGCCAGTTGGCGGCAATTGCCAAACAAGCGGCGGAATAGAGCGCGTCTGCGGCTCTCGAAGCAAAGAATATTTCCGAAGGATAGACCGATGACTGATTGGCTTACAGATTACGAAACAAAACGCGACGCCCTTATTGAAGCTGGCGCTTACGATCCCTCGCATGAGCGCTCCTCTTGCGGCGTTGGACTTGTGGCAAGCATTAAAGGCACACCGCGCCGCGATGTGGTCGAAATGTCCATTCAAGCCCTTAAAAATGTTTGGCACCGGGGCGCAGTGGATGCGGACGGTAAAACAGGCGACGGCGCGGGGATTCGCCTCGATATCCCTCAGGAATTTTTCCGGGCGCAGGTTGAACGCACAGGTCACAAAGCCGGGAATGCCAAAATTGCGGTTGGAATGATATTTTTGCCGCGTACAGATTTCGGCGCGCAAGAACAGGCACGGACCATTGTCGAGTCAGAGCTCATCAAAGAAGGCTTTTATATTTATGGGTGGCGGCAAGTGCCGATCAATATCGATGTGATCGGGCAGAAGGCGCAGGCCACGCGCCCGTCTATCGAACAAGTTATGTTCCGCGACCCGAAGGGCCGCAAGGGGAACAAGCTCGAGCGTGAACTTTACATCATTCGCCGCCGTATCGAAAAGCGCGTCGTGGCCGCCGCGATCCCAAGTTTCTATGTGTGTTCGCTCTCGGTTCAGACCATGATTTATAAAGGCATGTTCTTGGCCGAAGATATCGACGTTTTCTATCCTGATCTGAAAGATGAGCGGTTTATCTCCCGCGCGGCGATCTATCACCAACGCTATTCCACAAACACCTTCCCGCAATGGTGGCTTGCTCAGCCGTTTCGGATGATTGCCCATAATGGCGAGATCAATACAGTTAAAGCCAATACCAATTTCATGAAAAGCCATGAAATTAAAATGGCCAGTAACGCGTTTAAAGAACGTGCAGAAGATGTGAAGCCGATCATCCAGAAAGGTAGCTCGGATTCCGCGGCGCTTGATAGTGTTTTTGAACTTTTGGTGCGCGCAGGCCGCACGGCCCCAATGGCGAAAACCCTACTGGTCCCTGAAGCCTATTCCAAACGCGGGGATTTGATGCCGGACGATTGGCGCGATCTGTATGAATATTGTAATGGCGTGATGGAGCCGTGGGACGGCCCCGCCGCCCTTGCGGCCTATGATGGCCGATGGTGCATGGCGGGGCTCGACCGAAATGGCCTTCGCCCGCTGCGCTACGCCATCACAAATGACGATATCTTGGTCGTTGGTTCGGAAACGGGCATGTGCCCCATCGCCGAAAATTCCATCATCAAAAAAGGGTCCATCAAGCCGGGGCGTCAAATTGCCGTGGATTTGGATGAGGGACGTTTCTACCACTCATCAGAAATCCTCGATCTTCTCTCCAAAGATAAACCCTACAAAAAATGGCTGGAAAAAGTCGTCAAGCTGGACGATGTGCTCAGCGGTCCCGAGCCCGCGCCGACGCTTTCTGGCGAGGCGCTACGCCGCCGCCAAATGTCCTGCGGGCAAACGCTTGAAGATATGGAGTTGATCCTCTCGCCAATGGCGGAGACCGGCAAAGAATCCGTGGGGTCAATGGGCGACGATACCCCATTGGCGGTGCTGTCCGATATTTATCGACCCCTTTCTCATTTCTTCCGCCAGAACTTTTCTCAAGTAACCAACCCACCCATTGATCCCTTGCGGGAAACCCGGGTGATGGGCCTGAAAACACGCTTCCGGAATTTGCGCAACATTCTCACGGACGGTGAAAGCCAGACAAAAGAAATGCTTGTCTTGCAAAGCCCGGTCATGACGTCAGGTATGTATGAGCGTTTTCTGAAGCTTCCCGACGTGTCCACCAAAATCATTGATTGTACCTTTGAAGTGCCAAAACCGGGGGCCGTTCCTGGAGCGGCGATGAACAAGGCGCTGGGACGCATTCGCAAAGAAGCCGAGGATGCCGTTCGTAAAGACAAATGTGAAAATATCGTCCTATCCGACGAGAATGTCGGTGAAGGCCGCGCGGCTCTTCCCATTATTCTCTGCGTGGGCGGCGTGCAAACCCATCTGGTCTCCAAAGGACTACGCTCGTCTTGCTCGATCATTGTCCGAAGCGCTGAGTGCATGGACACCCATTATTTTGCTGTTTTGATCGGCGCCGGAGCAACTGCCATCAACGCCTATATGGCGCAGGATGCGATTATCGATCGCGTGAACCGTGGATTGATGGAGCTGGATGCTGACAGCGCGGTTGCGCAGTTCAAAGCCGCGATTGAAGGCGGCCTTCTCAAGATCATCTCGAAAATGGGTATTTCGGTGATCTCGTCATATCGCGGCGGTAACAACTTCGAGGCGCTCGGCCTATCGCGCGCCCTTGTGGGGGAATACTTCCCCGGTATGACGAGCCGAATTTCAGGTATTGGCCTCGCCGGACTTGAAACCAAAGCTTTGGAGGCTCACGAGCGGGGCTATAATCAGGCCGTTGTCAGTTTACCTGTTGGCGGGCTCTACCGAGTTCGGTCGCGCGGCGAACGTCATGCCTATAAGGCCGAGATGATTCATATGCTGCAAGAGGCTGTTACCCGGGAAGATTACGGGCTGTATAAGCGCTATGCCGATGTGGTGAACTCCGCAGATCCCATTCAAATCCGTGATTTGCTGCATTTGAATTCAGATATGAAACCCATCCCAGTACGCCGTGTGCAAAGCGTAAATGAAATTCGCCGCCGTTTTTGCACACCCGGAATGTCACTTGGGGCCTTGTCACCCGAAGCCCACGGAACGCTCAATATCGCTATGAACCGGATCGGCGCGAAGTCAGTTTCGGGTGAGGGCGGAGAAGACCGTGCGCGGTATGTTCCGCTGCCAAATGGGGACAATCCCAACTCCGCGGTTAAGCAAATTGCGTCAGGCCGTTTTGGCGTAAACGCTGAATATCTCAACCAGTGCCGCGAGATTGAAATTAAAGTGGCGCAAGGCGCAAAACCCGGTGAGGGTGGACAGCTCCCCGGCTTCAAAGTCACGGAGATGATTGCCAAATTCCGCAATGCAACGCCGGGCGTAACGCTTATTTCGCCGCCGCCGCACCACGACATCTATTCCATCGAAGACTTGGCGCAGCTGATTTATGATCTTAAGCAAATCAATCCGATCGCCCGCGTGGCCGTGAAATTGGTTGCGTCATCTGGCGTTGGCACAATTGCTGCCGGCGTAGCGAAAGCCAAAGCGGACATCATTTTGATTGCGGGCCACAATGGCGGCACAGGGGCGTCCCCCAATACATCGCTAAAATATGCGGGTATTCCGTGGGAACTCGGTCTTTCCGAAGCCCACCAGATTCTTACGCTCAATAATTTGCGCGACAAAATAACGCTGAGGACGGATGGCGGACTGAAAACGGGCCGCGATATCGTTATCGCGGCGATGCTCGGTGCGGAAGAATATGGAATTGGTACGCTGTCTCTTGTGGCGATGGGCTGTATCATGGTGCGCCAGTGCCATTCCAATACATGTCCCGTGGGTGTTTGCGTTCAAGATCCGCGGCTGAGAGAGAAATTTACAGGCACACCGGAAAAGGTGATTAACCTGATGACATTTATTGCGGAAGATGTGCGCGAGAACCTCGCTGAATTGGGCGTCGAGCGCCTAGAGGACATTATTGGACGCACGGACTTGCTCACGCAGTTCTCTCGCGGGGCGGAACATCTTGATGATTTGGACCTAAACCCCATCTTGGCGCGTGTTGATACGCAGCCCGTTGTGGATACACGCGATAGCCGCGTCGAAGTGCCTGACACGCTCGATATTTCTATTATTGCCGATGCGGAGCAGCTGTTCGAACGGCGAGAAAAAACCCAGCTCACCTATACGGTGCAAAACACGCACCGCGCTGTGGGGACACGCACAAGTTCCCATATTTATAAAACGTTCGGCGCAGAGGGGCTACCTGACGGTCATTTGACTGTGCGTCTTCGCGGGTCTGCCGGTCAGTCTCTTGGGGCCTTTGGTATGAAAGGCTTACGCATTGTCGTGGACGGTGATGCGAACGATTATGTGGGCAAGGGTTTATCCGGCGCAGAGATTATTGTCGCGCCGCAAGGCCAGACGAAGATCAATGCGCATCTGTCGGCGATTATCGGAAATACCTGCCTTTACGGGGCCACCAAAGGCTCACTTTTGGCGGCGGGCCGAGCTGGCGAGCGCTTCGCGGTTCGAAACTCCGGCGCATCAGCGGTGACTGAGGGATGCGGTACCAATGGTTGCGAATATATGACCGGAGGTACTGTTGTGATATTGGGGGCCGTGGGTGATAATTTTGGCGCAGGCATGACCGGCGGCATGGCTTATGTGTATGACGCAAATGGCATGTTTGAAAAGGCTGTGAATCCGGACAGCGTTGTCTGGCAGCGTTTTGCTGCGGCCCATTGGGAAGACAGTTGTAAAGCTCTGATTTTACGCCATGCAAAAGAGACGGGTTCCGAATTCTCCGCCAAATTATTGGCCGAGTGGGAGCTTGAGCGCGGTAATTTCTGGCAGGTTGTTCCAAAGGAAATGTTGACGCGGCTGACCCATCCACTTGCGGATGCGGCATAAAAAAGGCCGCGGCGCGATCTGCGCGGCGGCCGTATTTTTTAAAAACGAAGCGGCCTAGTAGTTGCCTGTGGCACCTTGATCCACGCCTATATTACCGGGGGGCGTTGGCTGCGGGGCCGTTGGGGTTGCCATACCAATGGATTGCGATCTGTTGACTGAGCTGCCGCTGGCAAACGTGTTTGTGATTTCGTTTGCTTGCGTGACATTGGCACCAATAAAGCCGCTATCATCGCCGAGTACGGGAGAGGGTTGGCAATAGGGGGCGCAATTATATGTCGCGCGCTTGGCATTTCCGCCATTATAAATGCGAACATTTCGGTTAGACGATGACCCGGTTACATGGACATCAGCATTCATCACGGTTTGACCTGCCGCGTTCAGGATAATCAGGTTTGTGTCGCCGAACCCCCGTCCGACAATGAAAATTGTATCATTGGAATGCACAGAAATGTCTGCAATCTCTGGATTGCCAATGACAATCGCTGACGCGGCTTCGGGGAGATATACGATTTCAGTTTTGTTGAGCTCTACGTTGAATTCGGCAACATAGGATGCCGCCATGACGGTCAGTTCCGCTTCTTGGCCATTGTTTTCTGAATTCGCACTCGCATTTACGGCGGATGGCAAAAGAATGCCAAGGGCACATGATAATAAAATTGTTCTGCAACGCATGTTCAAACCTTTCGACTCACGCATTCATAATAAAATGTAGTGAATGAAGCGTTTACAAATTCTTGACTCACCCCAATGGGCAGAATTTTTAAAGGACCATCACGCGAAGCGCCTTAATTGCGCTTGAATGACACTATAATGTGGCGGCGACCAAAGGCTCCGGCGGCTTAGTGGGTGGATGGGTAATTGAGGGCCTCTCTAGACAATTTCAGGCCATTTGAATTTTTACCGGAAGTTTACCACGTTGCTTAAATGCATCGTAAGATTACTTCTCTAAATATGGGTTCAACAGGGAATGACCCTGTGGGGATTTCCTCAGTTAAACTAGCATACGTGGGAGAATTGTTATGCAAAATTTAGTTACTCGTTTTATTAAAGATGAATCTGGTGCAACAGCTATTGAGTACGGCCTTATGGCGGCGCTTATCGGTATCGCAATCATTGGCGGTGCTCGTTTGCTCGGTACATCACTGAACAACCAGTTCACAACTGTTGCGAACAGCATGGTTACTTCTTAATCTTCGGATTTCGAGTTTTAGGGGCTGTCCTTCGGGGCAGCCTTTTTTTTTTGCCTCTCAACAGACGGTTGTTTTTAGAAACGGGGTATTAACCCTAATTTGCTAGGTCATGTCCCAAATTAAGTCGATTGGGGGCCTGAATGTTTCTGGCGTTATTTATTTGCATGGTGTTTTCTGCCGCGATGTTCACGGCGGTCATTCGTGATGCCTCGACGATGACGATTCCCAATTGGGCGAGTCTTTTGGTTCTGGGCGGCTTTATGCTTGTTATTCCCTTTATTTGGTCGTCTTGGGCGGCCGCCGGATCGCCGTGGTTGACACTCGGAGAACATGTGGCCGTGGGATTGACCATTTTTGCTGCCGGGTTTGCGATGTTTGCTTTTGGCTGGCTTGGGGGCGGTGACGCCAAGCTCATGGCCGCGACGGCGTTTTGGTGGCAGTGGACAGATTTGCTGCAATATCTCTTTTACACAACGCTCGCGGGCGGTGTCCTTGCGCTGTTTTTAATCTTTGGACGCAAATTTATACCGGCGAAGGCTCTGACCCTGCCGTGGCTTCATCGGCTGCTGAAAGACGAGACCCGCATGCCCTATGGATTGGCACTTGCCTTTGGCGCGCTCGTCACGCTCCCGCAGAGCGAAATCTTCAAAGCTGCGCTGGGAATAAATTAAAATGTTAACACTTTGTTTGCCGAGGATTCATACACGTTAACCATGCTTTATGGAATCACCACGTAGAGTGGCTATGAAAATCCGGCGGTATGACCGTTTGAGTGAGGAAAAATGGAACCGAAAAGACTTATATTAGCGGGTGCAATGGTCGTTGTCGCTTTCCTTGTGTTTACACAGGTACGCAAGATGGCCACGCCCGTCACTATTGAGGTTCCTGTCAGCACAGAACCCACAATAGAAGCGGTGAATTACGCAGAAGTTTTGGTGGCAACCGGTGAAATCCCATTCGGAACGCGATTGACAGAAGCCAACTTTAAATGGGCGCAGTGGCCATTTGATCTCGTGAACGGTGAATATATAACTATTTCCGACCGCCCGCAGGCCATTACAGAGCTTGTCGGCAGTCTTGCGCGTGCGGTGATGTATGAAAATGAACCCATCACTGACCGTAAGTTAGTCAAGCCGGGAACTAGCGGCCCTATGTCCACATTGCTCAAGCCCGGTATGCGCGCGGTGACAACCCGCATTTCGGTTGATACAGCCGCCGGCGGCTTCATTCAGCCCGGCGACAATGTTGATATTATTCTGACAACGGCGGTCAGCCCCAATCAGGGTTTCCAATCGGCGGGCAGCGTTCAGGCCTTTTCATCAAATACGATATTTGAAAATGTGCGCGTTCTCGCGATTGACCAAAAATTCAATTCAACAGGCGATTCAAGTGCTGCGGTGATCGGGTCTACGGCAACTTTCGAGATGTCGCAGCAAGACGCCGAAATATTACAAGAGTCAGTGGCTCAAGGGGATCTATCACTCACATTGCGTCCGATGGGGCCGGTCGGATCAGCACTGGGAAAAAGCCATGCAAGGGTCAAACAAAAATCCGGGGAAGTAACCTCTTTGAGTGTTTATCGCGCCGGGCAATCGTCCCAGGTTGCGGTTAGAGGGCAATAGGATGAGATATATAAAACCACACAGACTTATTCAACGTGCGGCCCTTGGATTGGCCGCCTTTGCGCTTTGTACAGTCAGTGCACAGGCGGGAACAAGATCCTATGGCGATATACAGTCACAGGCCCGCCGGTCCGGACACATTAATGTGCAGTCGCCCGGTCAAAGCTCCGTTTCAAAGTCCATCGTGATCCCCTTTAGCAAATCCACCGTTGTCGAGCTTCCCGTGGAAATGATGGATGTCATTATTTCCAATCCAGATATTGTTGAAGCTATGGTGCATACGTCACACCGCACCGTTTTAATCGGGAAAAAAACAGGCCAGACAAACGCTTATTTTTATGGCCATGATGGACAAGAGATTCTGAGCCTAGAAATCCGCGTTGAGCGCGATATCGCCGGTTTGAAAGCCCTTATTAACGAGCATGCGAGCGGCGCAGCCGTTCAGGTGCAAGCGGTGAATGATAATCTGCTGCTCACCGGTTCCGTGGCCAATGGGGGCATGTCGAGCCGTGTTCAGGCTTTGGCCGAAATGTGGCTTGACGAAAACACATCCTCTGGCGTTGACGGCGAAGTTGTCAACCTTATGTCAGTTGAAGGCAAAGATCAGGTTCTTCTCAAGGTCCGTATTGTTGAAATGCAGCGCAGCGTGACCAAACAAATGGGTGTCAACCTGAACGTGATTGGGAACTTGGGCGAGTCAACAGTTTCTCTTTTGAGCAATGCCTCTCTTGATCCTGCGGCCGGCTTTAGTGGGAGTTTTGGGTTGAACCCATCCGGCGGCAGTCTGAAATCTTTGACAGGGGCGCTGACCGCTCTTGAACGCGTCGGATTGGTTCGCACTTTGGCTGAGCCGACCCTGACAGCGATCTCGGGAGAAACGGCGAACTTCCTTAAAGGCGGCGAGTTTCCCTTGCTTACAAACGTCTTTGTTGACGAAAATGGCCGATTGCAGCGTGAATTTGAATTTAAGCCTTACGGCGTATCGCTCGGATTTACCCCCGTCGTCCTGAGCGAAGGCCGGATTTCTTTGAATATTTCCACTGAAGTCTCCGAGCCAACGACGGAAGGTTCCTTCGAAACAGGCGGTATTTCGTCTGATATTTTGGGGTTGAGCATTCGCCGCGCGAATACGGTCGTGGAGCTTCCTGCTGGGGGAAGTTTGGTTATTGCAGGTCTTATTCGTGAGGAAAGCCGTCAATCCATTGACGGAACACCCGGTCTTAAGGACATTCCCGGTCTTGGTGCCGCATTCCGCAATCGAGACGATCTCTCGACGCAAACAGAATTGGTTATTATCGTCACGGCCTATTTGGTCGATCCGACACATCCCGACAAATTACAAACACCGCTGGATGGTTTCGTGGCCTCTAGTGATACGGAAAACCTACTGCTTGGCCGTCTGAACAAGGTTTACGGTAAGAAAAACGGACCGATTTCGCAGCAAAGCCTATCTGGTCCATTTGGCCACGTGGTGGATTAGGAGACAGTATGACTTTTAATATGCGTATGGACCCTAAGAAACTGGTTTTGATTTTATCGGCGTCACTGGCGGCCTTGACCTCCGCGTGCTCGACGCCGCAATCGTCGAGAGGCCCCGTCACGAATTGGAGCAATATTCAAGTCGCAGAAACAGTTGAGCGGCTCGAGCTATACGCCCGTCCGGACGGCCTGAGCCTGTCGGCGCGCGATGAAACCGCCGTGGCGCAGTTCCTCCAAGAATATGGCCGCTCCGGCGATGGTCCGCTTTACATCAATATGCCGAGCCAGACGATGTCACAGGGCGGCGCGGTGCAATCCCAAGCTCTCATCAAAACGATCATGGGGAATATTGGTCTCGCGGGTGCGCCTATTCAATCTGGTAGCTATCAAACAGCCGCTGGGAGCCCCGCTCCGGTTGTTGTGTCTTACCGCCGCTTAAAGACCGTTCCGCAAGACTGCCGTTTTGAGGGCAATGTCCTATATACAGGTGACAACCAGCCTTACAGTTCATTTGGCTGTAGCTTCCACGCGAACTTGGCCGCGATGATTGGTGACCCACGTCAACTTCTTGAGCCCTATCAAACAACGCCGCCAGATATGCAGCGGCGTATGCAGGTCTATGACAAGTATATTAAAGGCGAAAACCCAGCGTCGGCGCAGCCGGATCGCCAAGAAATTTCTGCAAGCGAGTAGCGAGAGTCGAAAGAATATTATGACGCAGCAATCCCCGCAATTTAGGCCCCAGCCCCTTCAGCCGCAGCCACAAGCCGCGCAGCCTGGGCAGATGGCTCCTCGCCCGATGCCGACGCCCGGTCAGTTTCAGCCGCAAGCGGTGAACCCGGCGCCCATGCCATCCCCTTATGGCGCGCAGGCCGCCCCGCCGCCCATGCCAGCGCCTTCGCCAGCTTATGCCCCAGCTCCCGCGCAGACCGCACCTCAATTGCCGCCCATGCCCGGTCCATCTCATGGACAGGAAAGTGGTCACTATCCGCAAGCCGGCGGTCAAGCGAGTCATATGCCCGGTCACCAGCCGCAACATTCTGCACCGGCGCATGCCATGCCAGCCCATCAAGGGGGCTCCCCCTATGAAGAACCTATTGCCACGCCCGTAAAAGAAGGCGGCGAGAAGGCTTTGCCATCGATTGCCATTCAAGCCTTTTGTGACCGCTCCGAAACGGCGGGCGTCATTCATGAAATGTCGAGTGATTGGCGGATGAAGCGCACCAACCTCAAAATTTTCATGGGCGGGCTACCTGCTGCGATTGAATATTATCACAAAGAAAACACACCCAGCCTTGTGCTCGTGGAATCTGGCATGCGCGGGCCGGAACTTTTTGCCCAGCTTGAACAATTAGCGTCCGTTTGCGATGAGGGCACGAAAGTTGTCATTATTGGCGCGGCAAATGATATTAAGCTCTATCGCCAGCTCATCGATAATGGTGTGAGTGATTATTTGGTTCCCCCTTTTCATCCGCTCAGCGTTATTCGCTCAATCTCAGATCTCTATGTGGATCCTGATAAGCCATTTGCCGGGCGTGTCGCCGCGTTCTTTGGCGCTAAAGGCGGCGTCGGGTCGTCTACAATCGCGCACAATGTGGCGTGGAGCCTGTCTGAAACCATCCAGCAAGAGACGGCGCTTGTGGACCTTGATGCGTCATGGGGCACAACGGGCCTTGATTTTGCCTATGATGCCACGGAAGGTCTGGAAGAGGCTTTGGCCGATACGGAGCGCCTCGACGAGACCTTGCTTGACCGCATTATGCTTCGCCACACAGCGAAATTGTCAATTCTGCCAGCCTCCAGCTCGCTTTCCAACCGTCCCATCATGAACACCGAAGCGTATGAAGCGGTGGTGAATGAAGTTCGCGCCATTAGCCCGATGACCATTCTTGATATGCCGCATTTCTGGTCTGATTGGACGAGCAATATTCTGACCAATGCGGATGACGTTGTGATTACTGCAACACCCGATCTCGCCAATTTGCGGAATACCAAAAACCTTATCGAGTTTCTAAAGGCAGAACGTCCCAATGACGCCCCGCCAATTCTAATCTTGAACAAGACCGGCCTGTCTAAAAACAACGAAATTTCCGTAAAGGATTTTGGCGCTGCGGTGGGCTTGGATCCGGCGCTCGTGATCGGGTTCGACCCCGATAGCTTCATCGAAGCTGCGAATGACGGGAAAATGCTATCGGATGTCAAAGCCGCCGCGCAAACCGTGAACGGTTTGAATTATATTGCCCAAAGATTGAAAACTGGCGAATTTTCCATGCCGCCGCAAGCTCAATCCCGTGTCCCGCGTTTGGGACAAAAATCGGCCGCTGGCAAAGAAAAGAAATCTCTCTTCTCACGCCTGAAAAGGACTTAATAGCTTATGTTTGGAAAACGCCAAACCATTGCGGCCGCGCTAGAGAAAGCGCCCGTCCAGGATAAAGCGCCTAAGCCCGAGCCATCTATGGCGGCTCCGCCGCCGAGCGCATCGCGCTCAACATCCAGCAAAGCGGATGCGTCTGAGGAATATTACGAAACCAAGGCGACGATCTTTAACGCCCTGTTTGAGACAATCGATGTTTCCGCCCTTGCCGGGATGCAGCCGGATAAAGCGCGCGAAGAAATTCGCGCGATTGTGGATGAAATCATCGCGATCCGAAACGTACGCCTGTCGATTACGGAGCAAAATCAGCTCATTACAGAAATCTGTGATGATATTTTGGGATATGGCCCCTTGGAGCCGCTCTTGGCGCGAGACGATATTGCCGACATCATGGTGAACGGCGCGAAGCACGTCTTCATCGAAACCGGCGGCAAGATGCTGAAAACGAACATTCGCTTTCGAGACAATCAACAGCTGATGAATATTTGCCAGCGGATTGTGTCTCAAGTGGGACGCCGCGTTGATGAAGCCAGTCCGATCTGCGACGCGCGTTTGCTTGACGGCTCTCGGGTGAACGTGATCGCCCCGCCGCTCTCTATTGACGGCCCCGCGCTGACCATTCGTAAATTTAAAAAAGACAAACTTCGTCTTGATGATTTGGTGAATTTCAAATCTATTTCACCGGCGGGTGCGAAAGTGCTGGAAATTATCGGGGCGTGCCAGTGTAACGTGGTGATCTCTGGCGGTACGGGTTCTGGTAAGACGACTTTGCTGAACTGCCTCACCGGTTTCATCCACCCTGACGAGCGCATCATTACCTGCGAAGACGCGGCTGAGCTTCAATTGCAACAGCCGCACGTCGTTCGTCTTGAAACGCGGCCGCCAAACCTTGAGGGCAAGGGTAAGATCACCATGGCCGACTTGGTTAAAAACTGTCTGCGGATGCGCCCTGAGCGGATTATCGTCGGCGAGGTTCGCGGACCCGAAGCTTTTGACCTTCTGCAAGCGATGAACACAGGCCACGATGGGTCCATGGGAACGCTTCACGCGAACTCCCCGCGCGAAGCTTTGGCGCGTCTTGAATCAATGATTACCATGGGCGGTTTTAGTCTTCCCGCGCGCACTATTCGCGAAATGATTGTAGGCTCCGTGGATATTGTCGTTCAAGCTGCGCGCCTTCGCGATGGCTCTCGCCGCATCACCAAAATTACAGAAGTGATCGGGATGGAAGGCGACGTGATCGTGACGCAAGACTTGATCGTCTATGAAATGGATGGAGAGGATGCGCAGGGCAAAATCATCGGGACGCACAAATCCACGGGTATTGCACGTCCCGCGTTCTGGGATCGGGCCCGCTATTTTAATCTTGAAAAAGAACTGGCCGAAGCGCTCGACGAGGCTGGGAGCTAACGTATGGATTCTGCAACGCTCATTGCTGCCATTGCGACCGTTGTTGTCATTGCGTTGATCCTCGTTCTGATCGGCGGCGGGCAATCATCAACGCAGAAGCGCGCAAAGCAAATCGGCGTGGGCACCTCCGGGGGATCCGGTAGCCGTTTGATGAACCTGCTCAAACCTGAAGATAATAGCAACCGGCGTAAACTTATCGAACAGTCCTTGGGGCAAATTGAAGAAAATCAGAAAAACAAGCGCAAGCGCAATAACACGCTGAAAGCCAAACTCATTCAAGCGGATTGGAAGACGACCCCGCAAACCTTTATGATCATATCTGGCGTACTGGGAGTGGTGTCCGCTGTTTTGCTGTTTATCATCACCCGGAATCCATTGATTGCGGGAGGTGCCGCGTTTGTCATGGGTTTCGGCCTGCCGCGTTGGTTCCTCGGCGCGGTTATCACGAGGCGTCAAAAGCAATTTATATCCCACTTTGCGGACGCGATGGATATTATTGTGCGCGGTGTGCGCACGGGCCTGCCCCTTGGGGATTGTCTTAAAATTATCGCGCACGAATCGCCGGACCCCGTCCGCAGTGAGTTTCTCAAAGTTATCGAGGCCGAAGGCGTGGGGGTTCCCATCGAAGTTTGCCTTGAGCGGATGTATGACCGCATACCCGTGTCGGAAGTAAACTTCTTCGCGACAGTTTTGAATATTCAAAGGTCTACAGGTGGTAATTTGGGTGAGTCTCTCGCGAACCTCTCAAGCGTATTACGGGGCCGCAAATTGCTGCGTGAAAAAATCAAGGCTCTGTCTGCGGAAGCGAAGATGTCAGCGATTATCATCGGGGCATTGCCCATTATCGTGATGATAATGGTGACCATTTCAGCGCCAGATTACATGACAGAGCTCTACACAACGAAAACAGGTCATCGCAATTTGATGATTGGCGCAGGTATGATGGTGATGGGCACTCTGATGATGCGCAAAATGATCAACTTCAAGATCTAGGGGGCGAAGATGTTTTCTGACTCAGCCGCCATGTTCCAAAATGCCGCCTACGGCCTTATTGCCCTCTTGGTCGTGGGGACTTTATATACGCTATTTAGCCCTTTACTCGAAGGCGATAAACTCAAGAAACGTATGAGCTCGGTTTCCGACGCGCGGGACACCTTGCGCGAATCGCGCATGAAGTCTCTGAATAAGACCCAACAGGGCCTTCGCAATGACTCCAAAGGATTTTTCAAAAACCTCGTCGATAGCCTCAGCCTTGAAAAACTTTTGGAAGCCTCCAACCTGCGCGATAAACTTGCGCAAGCTGGCCTGCGCGGACAGCGTCCGGTCTATGTATTCTACATTTTCCGATTTATTATGCCGATCGTCTTGGGACTTTTCGGGCTCCTCTTCTTGGTGGGGCTGAACATAATGGCGTGGACATTCCTTCAAAACCTGTTGGCGACCGTTTTGATGGTGAGCTTCGGCTACTACTCTCCCGCCATCTATCTCAAAAACATGGCTGGTAAACGAATGGCCAAAATTGAGCCGGTCTTTCCTGACGCCTTGGACCTTCTTCTGATTTGCGTCGAATCCGGTATGTCTGTGGAGTTGGCCTTTGCCCGCGTGGCAAAGGAAATGGCCGAAAACTCCGTAGAGCTGGCCGAGGAATTCTCGCTGACAACCGCGGAGCTATCCTATCTTCCAAACCGTCGTCAGGCTTTTGAAAATCTCGCACGCCGCAACAACCACACGGGTATCCGCTCAGTCTCTACCGCTCTTGTTCAGGCCGAAAGATATGGTACGCCGCTCGGAAGTTCCCTGCGAACAATGGCCAATGAGAACCGGCAAATGCGGGTTCTGGCGGCTGAGAAGAAGGCGGCAGCCTTGCCAGCCAAGCTCACCGTCCCGATGATCCTGTTCTTCCTGCCCGTTCTGTTCATCGTCATCCTGACGCCAGCCGTTATTCGTATTGGGGCCGCGCTTTAGGGATTGGCACCTGCGTTGCAGGATGCGTTTTGTCATATAGTTTGCCAAGCGAATATATAGCTGAAATCTATGTTCTTATGATCTGTTAAACGTCTCGTCCGCTTATACGCCTATGGGCGGCGGCACTGAAAACGTCGCCGAAACGCGGGAGCAGCGAAAACGCCGAATTCACTCGGAGTATGACCTAGATTGAAATTTGGTCCAAGAGAGGCGCGCTCACGCCATTAACGGCGGCGGGCAGGCGCGCGGCGATTGGGTTCCTGCTTGGCGGTATTTGCGGCATAGGGCTGCGGCGCATACCCTTGATAGGCAGCGGGGGGATAGCCGCCATTTTGCGGGGCGGGGCGTTGCATATTTTCGGGCGCGTAACGTTCAGAATAACGCGGCGGGACGGCAGACGGATTAGAGCGCGGCCCAATATTCTGAGCGATCTGATCGAGAATATTTCGCTGCTCGGCGCTGGGAGGCGCTTCATTGGCGGGAACGATAACGCGCCGAGGTTGACCTTGGGATTGCGCCGCTGCTGCTCTTGCGGCATCAGCCGCCGTTTTCGGGCCGCCGTCATCACCGGGATTCACAGACACATTTGCGCGGTAAGCCGGTGCAGTGTTTGTTGCGGCGCTCGGCGCATAATTTTGTGATGAATTCATTGTGCGCAAAGGCAAAGACGTGCGCGGCGCGGCGCTCGGCTGAGCTGGGGACTGGTAGGCGGATTGGGATTGAACCTGCGAGGGAACCGGCGCTTTATAGCTGCTGTACCCTTGCGGCGCGTCCGGTGAGGTTTGTCCATAAACGCGCGGTTGCTGCGCTGGCGGTTGGTATTGTGGCTGGGCCGAATATTGCGGCCGCTGTTGGTAAGGCGATTGCGCAGGTTGACCTTGTTGCGGCGAATTTAAAGCGGGTGAGGGCGTGCCCGCAGCGCTCGCTGACTTGCCTTGAATTTGAAGGATAAGGTCCAGTGTTTGCCGAATGTTTGCGCCTGCGCCCGGCTGGGCCATAGCGCGGCGAAGCCACGTTTCGGCTGTGGCGGGGTCGCCAGCCAGCGCGTAGCTCAAGCCGAGGTTGGACATAATGTTCGGATCATTTGGCGTGATTTGAAGCGCACGGTCATAATGGCGGCGGGCGAGGTCATAGTTCTCGAGCTGATCCAGCGCCGCGCCTTTGAGCGACCAAAGCCGCGCATAGGTTGGCGCTGTGCGCAGTCCGTCATCAAGCGCTTTAATGGCATCATCGCTGCGTTCTGAGGCAATAAGGGCGGCGGCGTACTCTGCTGTCAGGTAAGGGTCTTTGGGGTAGAGCGCGCGGGAGGTTTGCGCGATCTCAACAGCTTTTCCGGGATTTCCCATGCGCCGCACCGCGGCAGAGAGCTTAATGGCCGCTTCGAGGTCGGCTGGATTGAGCTGATATTCCCGAGACCAGAACGCGGCTTGGGCAAAATTGTCTTGCGTTTCAATATTGTTGCGAATGTCTCGGGTTGCGGGTTGGTAACGCGACGGCGTCATATCCGAGATCATATCTTTTTCGGAGTCTGTCATTCCGCCCGCGAAGGCACATCCGGTCATGAGAACAGCCGGAACAATAAGAATACCAGCCTGTCGCAAATGTCTGAGTCGCATGGTGTTCTCCGCTGTGATATCCTATCATCGCACACGAAACTCTGGCTTGCGCCCGAGTCGTATATGGTTAACAAACGTAAACAGGCGCAGTTAACGAGACGTTACTTTTTTTAGGACAACACCCCATGACGACAGTCTTTGCACTTAAAAAACCGCAAGAAATGAAGACTTCTGCGATACCCGTTCATATATGTCGTCCTGATGGATGGCTGGATGTAAAGGAGACCTTGTCGGCGCCGATGCAAACCTTCGCCGATGAGCGCAAATTTACCGGAGAAACGGGACAGCGCGTACGTATGCCCGGACCGGACGGGAAAGTTGCGTGCGTTTTGTTTGGCGCGGGAAGCGAGGACACTGACTATGAGGGCGCGATTGCTGTCGGTGGGTTGTCGGCGGCTCTGCCGGAGGGGCAATATTATTTCGAAACCCTGCCGGAAGACTGGTCGGCAGAATTGGCGGCGATCGGGTGGGGGCTTGGGGCGTACAGGTTCGAGCGCTATCTGGAAGATGAAAAGGTCTTTCCTGTTTTAGTTATGGAGAGCGGCGCGGCCTCCAAGGAAGTTGTGACACTCGTGAATGCGGTGCGTTTGGGGCGCGACCTTATCAATACACCGCCGAGTGATATGGGGCCCGAGGCGCTTGAAGCCGAGGCGCGTATGGTCGCCACGCGCTACAAAGCCAAAATCAAAACCACGGTCGGTGAGGCGCTTCTTGAGAAGAACTATCCGATGATACATGCGGTCGGCCGGGCGGCCCATCAACCGCCGCGCCTTGTTGAGTTTGAATGGGGCGAGCCTGACCATCCAAGGCTGGCTCTGGTCGGAAAAGGGATAACCTTTGATACGGGTGGGCTAAATATAAAGAGCGCGGCTGGCGCGCGTATTATGAAAAAAGATATGGGCGGCGCGGCCCATGCTTTGGCTTTGGCCGATATGATTATGGCCAATAATTTGCCTGTTCGTTTGCACGTTTTGTTGGCGATTGCAGAGAACGCGATTTCCGCGAGTGCCTACAGGCCCGGTGATGTCCTTCATTCCCGTTTGGGATTGACGGTTGAAATTGACAATACAGACGCGGAAGGGCGGCTGGTTCTAGGCGACGCCCTCACGCGGGCGGCCGAAGACAATCCAGATCTGATTATCGATTTTGCGACATTGACGGGCGCAGCCCGTGTGGCGCTTGGGCCGACCTTGCCGCCGTTCTTCTCAAACCGTTCACAAGTTGTTCCGGGCGTGATTGCGGCCACGGACGCGCAAAAAGATCCTGTCTGGCATATGCCCCTATGGCAGCCCTATATGAGCATGTTAAAGACGCCCATTGCCGATATGAAAAATGCGGGCGGTAGTTTTGCGGGCTGTATGACAGCGGCGCTTTTCCTCGAGCGTTTCGTCAAAGATACGCCCTGGATGCATTTCGATGTGTATGGGTGGAATCCGGCGAGTAGCGCTGGACATCCCGCAGGCGGCGAAATGTTTGCGATTCGGGGGCTTTATCACTGGCTCAAAGCGGGCGGCCTGAAGGGCGACAATTAGGCCGTTCGCGCGTTATCGCGCGCCGTTAAGCGGCGCGCAAAAGCATCGGTGTGACGCGTAAGAACGACGTGGGCGCTGAGCGATATGATGACAGACACTGGCAGGCTCAGGCCGATCAATGTCCAGGGCGCGATATGTGGCATCGCCAGCAGCAAAAGCTGCGAGGTCGGCCAGTTCACAAGATAAAATGCCAATGTGATATTTGGCCAATTCTCCATAAACCTGAGAGCGGGCGTGCGTGACGCCGCCAGCCAAAAGGCGCTGAGACACCAAAATGCGGTGAGCAAGAATTCGATAGCGGGTGTCCAATAGAAAAAGCCGTGCCACACCCAAGCCGCGCTGAACAGTGCGATCAGTACCCAGACGCGGGTTTTTAGGCGTGTTGGAAGGCGGTGTTCGTAGGCAAACAGGCACATGCCAAGCGAAAAAGGAAAGGCAAGTCGGCACGCCAATGTGGGCGTGTCGAGCCATGAATATCCCAATTTAGCCTGAGCGAATTTCGTGATGAAATAGGCGGTGCTGACAAGAACTGCATAGACAAATACGAGCCTGTTTTGCGAAAACAGACGCAACTTTATGCCTAGCGCGATGGCGATATGCGCGGCCAAGCCCCATTTAAACGTCCAAATCGCGCCTTGTATCAAGGAGGTGTATTTGGCCCCGTCGAGCAGGCCCGGGAGTGGCTGCCCCGGATTGAGACAAGAGACGGTTTCAAGCACATAGCGCCCAAGCCTGAGCGTTAGCGCGGCAGGTTCCTCAGAAGAGTCGCCGAGAACGGGATAGATAATTCCGGCGCAGATCAAGGTGACGCAGGCGAGCAAAGGAAGAGTGCGTAAGAATCTCGAGCGCAGATATTGATAAGCCGACCGACCTTGGCGCACACTTTTTAAGGCCAGATAACCAGACAGAAAAAATAGAACCTGAATGCCGATCCAGCTGGGTTCGTATCCCACATGGCTAAGAAACTCAATCTCGGCCGGGCCCGTGGGCATGGTGGAGGCATATCCGAAGGCAATAAACCCAACGGTCAAAATGCGGACGGCATTAAGACGAGGCAGGTTCGAATTTATCGCTTTCTGTCCCATTGAAGCTCCCACATTCTTGCCCCCACGGAACTGTAGGGACGAAACCTTAAAAAATACTGGAAAAAATCCGTTTAGTTTGAATCGCTTATGCGGCGGGTCGGCGGCGGCCTCGATTTGCATCTTGACCAGCGAATCATGCCTGTGCGAATCTTTGCGAAAGTGATTTGTTTTTGAACGGGAGTTCTGGGTTTATGCCGCTAATCGGGCACGGTGGACAGTTTAATCGGCGCGACGCTTTGGCGTTGTGGCACCGCGTGACCTTGCAATCTGTTCGCGAAGCAGGTCCAGATTTAACCGCGCGCCAACTTGCCGTTTTAACGACGATCTACTTAGAGCATGGCCCTCACACCGTTCGGTCACTGGCGCTTCGGCTGAATGTCACAAAGGCTGTGATTACGCGGGCATTAGATACGCTCTCGCGCTATCGATTTATTACGCGCACGCCAGACCCGCGGGACAAGCGGTCCGTGATTATTCGGCAAACGGGACCTGGCGGCTCATATCTAAGCCAGTTCGCGGATCAAATTCGGGGAGAAGTCTCCTTGAGTGCTCGGCGAATATCGGCCGCTTAAATGGTTTCCAGCGCGATATGCTTTCACGTCAATATCCCGATAGCGCATCTCTATCGCAGCGCGTCATATGACAGCCCTCTTGAAACCCAGCTTCTTTTCGGAACAGAATTTCTCGTCTCGGAAATAGACGGAGACTGGGCGTATGGACAGGCGGTAAGCCCGGCTGGCCCAATAGGGTTTCCGGGATATCAAGGTTTCGTAGCGTTGGCGTCATTGATGAAAGGCGCTGCCCAATCGACTCACGAGATCACAGCCCTCTGCGCACCCGTGTTTAAGGCAGGGGACATCAAAAGTCCTGTGACCGCGATGTGGCCAATGACTGTCAGATTTCGAGGCGCGCCACAGGGGGACTTCATTGCCGCCCCGCAGGGATATATTCACATGCGGCATGCGCGGCCATTAACCGAGCCGCCCGCGAGCCTTGATTTCGTCGCGATCGCCGAACAATTTATGGGACGCCCCTATATTTGGGGCGGGGTCAGCTCGGACGGGCTTGATTGCTCAGGCCTTGTGCAAACGGCGCTTCGCGCTGCCGGACATGATGCACCCCGGGATTCGGGACCGCAATCCTCTATGGGTATTGCCGTGGCAGAGGGCGCGCCGCTTCGGCGCGGGGATTTGATCTTTTGGCAAGGTCATGTGGGGATTATGCAAAATAGCTATAAATTGCTGCATGCCAACGCTTTTCACATGAGCGTGGCGTCAGAGCCGCTTGCTGAGGCTCAAAAGCGTATAGATCAAATGTACGGGGAGGTTACCGCCCGAAGGCGGCTACCGGAATATTTGAATTAAGGCGGTAAAAGGGGCTAGTGACCGCCTTTTTGCTCGTCTTTCTTTTTCTCGGCTTCGCCAACAACAGCGTCTTTTGCGTCTGATGCCGCGTCTTTGATTTTACCGAGCGCATCACCCGCTGCGTCAACGACTGCATCTGCTGCGTCGCCAGCGGCATCAACAACATTCCCGCCAGCTTCGACAGCCGCGTCGATGGCTGTATCGCCTGCGTCAGCGGTAGCTTCCATGATGCCGTCATCTGTCTCAGCACTGGCTTCAGCAGACGCAGGGACAGGAGGATCGATTGGCGCGCTTGATTTCTGGCGGAGATATTCAATGACAGCGGCGCGGTCTTCTTCTTTTTTGAGGCCCACAAAGTTCATCGCTGTGCCGCTCAGATAGCTTGTCGGTTTGGTCAGGAAGTCATTCAAACTTTCGTAATCCCACGTAATGCCAGAATTTGTGATCGCGCTGGAATAGTTAAAGCCAGCATGTTTTCCGGCGGCGTGTCCGACAACGCCCCAAAGGTTTGGACCTGTTCCATTCGCACCGCCATCTTCGGCATTATGGCAAGACATGCATTTTTTGAAAATCTTCGCGCCCCGGTCCGCATCCATTGCCGCAACCCAATTAGCTTGCGGGAACGGAAGTTCGATATCAGCATCGCCATCCGTTGGCGCAGTTTCAATGGCCAATCGGTAGACAGGTGTTTCGGGCGCAGACGTATGAATGACCGCATGTGGGATCATTTGCAAACCCATATAGCCCAAGCCTGTCGCCAAAACAGCGGCGGCAATTTTGTTAAAACCGAGATTGTCCATGTTATGTCCTTTAGTCAAAGCATGCGGCGATACGCATACAAAGAGCAGCATTTTCATTGTTACTATAAAAATATGAGCGCGAAGCCAACCTAAATCCGTATCTTGGTACAAATCATATTGCGGCGAAGGGTCGCAAATCGTGCATTAGGCCTGTTTCACCTGTCCATCTTTCACGTCAAACATCTGCGCGCGCCCCGCAAAAGCCTCAAACAGCGAGGCATCCGTTCCTGTCATGAAAAGTTGCGTGCCAAGATCCAAAAGCTCCTCAATTAGGGCGGCGCGGCGGTCCGTATCCAGATGTGCCGCCACTTCGTCGAGCAGGAGGAGGGGCGCTTTATCCGCTTGCGCGCGCGCATGGGCAAGAAATAGGCCGATGAGCAGCGCTTTTTGTTCGCCCGTCGAGCAATCCTCGGCGGGCATGTTCTTGGCGTTGTGGGTCACGAGAAGGTCTGAACGGTGAACCCCTTTGAGGGTTCGTCCCGCCCGCATATCCAGAGCCCGGTTTTTCGCCAGGTCCTCGGCAATGCGTTGCTCCACATCACCCAGCGCCGCGCCCGATTGGCAAAGCGCTTCGGACGTACCGTCAAGGACCAGTCGGGCCTTGGGAAATGCGCCCTCGGGCCTGTTTTCGATCTCTTCGACGAGGCGGGTAACCGTCTCAGCCCGGGACGCGGCAATCTGTGCGCCGCGACGCGCCATATCGGCTTCGAGCGCGCGGTACCAGCCTGTATCTGATGTGCCTTCCGAAAGAAGCCGGTTGCGTTCGCTCCGAGCCTTTTCATAGCGGATCACATTTTGCCCATGCTCGGGCGCGTGGATCAGGGTGAAACGGTCGAGAAATTTGCGTCTGTCAGAGGCCGGCCCTGTGAAAAGACGATCTTGAGCGGGTGTGAGCCACATCAGTGTGAGGTGATCTTGCAGTTGGGGGCCTGCGGCTGGTTGTCCATCAATACGAATGGTCCGCCGCCGCGGATATTCCGGAACTTGCCCAACGGCGATCTTTATGGCGTTGTCCTGCCGGTGAAGTACGGCGGTAACGCCCCATGCCGGCGCGGTTTGCGGCCCATCTCTTCGGGCAATATCTTCCATGCGGGCCCTTCTGAGACCGCGTCCGGGGGAGAGAAAAGAAAGGGCTTCCAGCAGATTGGTTTTACCGGCACCGTTTGCGCCGTATAAAACGACAGGCTCCGGCCCCATTGAGAGGTCCAGAGATTTGTAAGATCGAAAATCGGTCAGGCGCAAGCTTTGTATATACGCCACGAGGTCGGAAAGCTTCCTAGACCCGAAGCGGCATCAAGACAAACAAGCTGCCCGGATCTTCACTGTCTTTGACAAGTGCAGGGGAGGCAGGGCTGTCCAGATAGAACGTCGCGTCCCGTCCTTCAATTTGGCCTGTAACATCCAGAAGATATTTCGCGTTAAAACCAATTTCGAGCGGCTCAGCCGAATAATCCACCATCAGGTCTTCACGGGCATTGCCGCTTTCAGGATTGTCCACCACAAGCGCGAGCGTGTCTTGGGTCAATGTGAGTTTGATCGAACGGGATTTCTCAGCCGAGATTGTCGAGACCCGATCAACAGCGTCAGCAAACACCTTATTGTCGATCATCAGCTCTTTTTCATTCCCTTTCGGGATAACCCGTTCGTAATCGGGGAAGGTTCCGTCAATCAGTTTTGATGTCAAAACGGCATTGCCATAATTGAAGCGGATTTTCGCGTCAGAGACCGAAATATTCACGTCGCCGTCTGTGCCGTCGATGAGACGGCGAATTTCCGCGACCGTTTTGCGCGGTATAATAACACCCGGTAGGCCTTCTGCGCCAACGGGTAAGGCCATTTCGGATAGTGCGAGGCGGTGACCATCTGTGGCCACGGCGCGCAACATGCCGTCATGGGCGTGCACATAAATCCCGTTCAGATAATAGCGCGTTTCTTCGGTGCTGATAGCAAAGCGGGTTTTGTCTATCAGGCGGCGAAGATCAGCCGTCGAGAGGTCAAATGTATGGGTGAAGCCGTCAGCTGTCATTTTCGGGAAATCTCCCGACGGCAAGAGGGGAAGCGTAAAGTGAGAGCGGCCAGCATCTACATCTAAGCGGTTATCAGAATTGATTTTCAATGAAACTTGTGACCCGTCAGGCAGTTTGCGCGCTATATCATACAGAGTATGCGCTGGCGCCGTGACATCACCCGGTGCGTCAACCACAGCTTCTGAGCTCTCTGAAACCTCAATGTCCAGATCTGTCGCAACAAGTGTGATTTTGTCACCTTCAGCCGTGATCAATACGTTTGAAAGAATGGGAATGGTATTGCGGCGTTCAACAACGTTCTGAACGTGACCCAGAGCTTTAAGGAG
Source organism: Maricaulaceae bacterium (assembly GCA_048268905.1). Classification (GTDB taxonomy): domain Bacteria; phylum Pseudomonadota; class Alphaproteobacteria; order Caulobacterales; family Maricaulaceae; genus JACOMS01. The sequence continues at coordinate 123,721 of JBLWUN010000006.1, forward strand.
TGCTGCGCGTTCAATTGAAATTTTCATATCTGTCGTCCTGCTTTGCCGTAAAATTCAGGTACGGGGAAGCATTTCGTCTCCCCCGGACGTAGCGGCCTACAATACTCAAACGGCAGCAAATGCCAACCATTTTTCGTCTTACGCGCGATTAGTTTCAGGTGGGAAAGGCGGGCCTAGGACCCCGTTTTCTCGCGAAAGGTCATTGCTTTGTCTTTGAGGGACCCCATACCAAGGGCGAGTTTGTCTAAAACATAATTTTGATGCACGCGCCACGGTGCGTCCAGCCCCTGTTTGGGTAATATTTTCTCTGCGCGGAAGATGTAACCCGATTGGAGATCAAGAGCGGGTTGCGGGACAATCGAATCATCCGCTTCTGGCGTGATGATCTGTTTTCCTTGCTTATCCATGGCGTTGATCAAGCGGCAGGCATATCGGGCAATCAACTCGCATTTAAGGGTCCATGAGGCATTTGTGTAGCCCACGGAGTAAAACACATTTGGCAGGCCCGAGAACATCATACCTTTATACATATAGGTCTGGGATAAATCGACGGGCATTCCGTCAACGCTCAGATCTACGCCGCCCATAAACTGCATATTCAGGCCCGTCGCCGTGATCACAATGTCCGCGTCTAGGTTTGCGCCGGATTCGAGTGCCAGACCCGTTTTCGTAAAATTGGCGATCCGGTCCGTAACGATATCGGCCCTTCCGCTGCGGATAGCAGCAAACATTTCGCCGTTCTTATCTATGCAGACCCGTTGATCCCAAGGATCGTAAGAGGGGTTTAAATGAACGCTTGTCTTGAAATCGGGACCGAGCGCGGTGGCCGCGCCGGCCATGATTTGTTTTTTCATATATTTTGGAAAACGCCGCGCGAGTTGAAAGTAGAAAATTGTCCGCAGGATGTTCTTCCAGCGTATAAGCGTGTGAGAGATCTTCGGGCCAAAAATTTTCTTCGTAAAGATAGCTATCCCGTCCCGAGCGGGCATTTCAACAATATATGTGGGCGATCGTTGCAGCATGGTCACATGTGCCGCGCTCTCTGCAAGCGAGGGAAGGAGGGTAACGGCGGTCGCGCCGCTGCCGATGACCACAATCTTTTTGTCCGCATAGTCCAGATCTTCCGGCCAAGCTTGTGGGTGAATAATTTGGCCGCCGAAATCGCTCGTGCCGTCCCACTTCGGTAAGTACCCTTCGGCATAATTATAATAGCCGGGGCACATATAAAGCACGTGGCATGTTATGGTTTTGCTTTCGCCGTCCGCCTCGGCTGTGACCGTCCACAATGCCGTCTTGGAATCCCAAGCGGCTGTCACGATGCGGTGATTAAAGCGAATGTTCTTGTCGATGCCGTTTTCGCGCGCCGTGTCTTCAATATAGGCCTTGATTTTTGCACCGCTGGCGAAGGCTTCATCTTCCAGCCAAGGCCGGAATGAATATCCGAATGTATACAGGTCAGAATCAGAACGAATGCCGGGATATTGGAACAGGTCCCACGTGCCGCCCATGGCCGAGCGGGATTCGAATATCGCGTACGTTTTTGATGGACAGCGCTCTTGCAGGTAATGCGCGGCCGCGATTCCCGACACGCCAGCACCCACGATGAGTACGTCTACATAATCTTGTTTCACGCTTGTCATAACAGTCTCCCCTCGGCCATCTTAGAAGGCAGCAGGGGGCTATTCAAGAACTGTAATGTTTCAAGCGTGAATAAGGCTTATGCAGATTTCAGCGATGTTTCCAGAGCTGTGATTTTGGAATGGAAGGGCTGGTCTTCCTGGCGAAGCTCTTCAATCCGTTTTACCGCGTGCATAACCGTTGTGTGGTCGCGCCCGCCAAAACGGCGGCCAATGTCTGGCAGCGAACGCTTTGTCATCTTTTTGCAAAGATACATTGCCACTTGGCGCGGACGTGCAACAACCCGTGTGCGGCGTTTCGAGACCATATCATTCAGCGTGATTTCAAACTCTTCGGCGACGGCGCGCTGAATTTTGTCCACGGTCAAACGTTGTCCGGCGACAAAACGGCCATCGGAGAGTGTTTCCTGAATGGTTTCAAGTGTGATGGGCATGCCGAGAAATTCAGACTGGGCCACAACTTGGTTGAACGCGCCTTCCAGGTCGCGGGGTGTGGCGTTGATGCGCGCGGCGAGATGATCGCGGGCATTTTGCGGAATGGTGAGCGGGCTACCGGTTTCGCGGCGGCGATCAATCAGGCGGTCAAGAATACGTTTGCGAAGCTCGTAATCTGCTGCGCCAATTTTGCAAACAAGGCCGCTGCAAAGATAAGACTTAAGACGGTCGGAGGCCTTCTCCATCTCGTCCGGATGGCGGTCTGTGGCGATCAGAACTTGGCGGCCATCATCCACAAGAGACACAAGCGTGTGAAGAAGTTCTTCTTGGCTGTTAGGCTTCGTTGCAATGAAGTGAGCGTCATCAATGATGAGAAGATCCACCCCGCGCAAGGACGCTTTAAAGGCGTCGATCGCCTCACGGCCTGTACCGCGCAGGGAGTTTACGAAGGTTGTTACAAATTCTTCACCGGAGATCAGGCGAACCCGGCGTTCAGGACGATTGGTTTCGACGGATTGCTTGATGGCGTAAAGCAAATGGGTTTTCCCCATGCCGTTCGCGCCGTGAAGGACAATGGGATTATATTGGGCGGTTTCTGCGAGCGCCGTTTGACGTGCCACAGCGAATGCGAGCTCGTTTGAGGGGCCGACAATGAAGTTGTCAAAAGAAAAACGCTCATGGGCAGCTGAGCGCTTCGCTTGGCGCTGAATGGACGGCCGAACAATGGCCGGTGACTGCGCCGAGGTGTCAGAGGCGAGAGGCAATGCGGGCTCGCTTGACAAAGATATGTCAGCCGGGGCCGCCGCGCCCTCAAGCGCCGGCTTTGACAAGATGACACGCCGCGGCGGGGCGACCATGTCGTGCTTTTGCCAAAGGCGCGTTAATTGCTCCATGTAGCTGGCCTCGATTTTTGAGGCAATGAAACGTGTGGGTGCTGATAATGTGACTGTAAAGGCGTCTGCGCCTGCAATATGCAGGCGTCCGGTCCACGAACGGTGAACATTCGGACCAATTGCGTAGGCAAGGTCCTTCTGAGCCGCCGCCCATGTCTTGTGAGCACTCTCCACAGGGGATTCCCCGGTGAATAAGTCTGGCTTGGCAATGTGTGTAGGTGGAACTGATCCTTCAGTTGTCTTCACTGTCTTTTACCCCAAACACCATCAATAGGGTTACAAGGGTAACCCTTTGAATTATAAAAACATATTGTGGATTCTACATGTCGGACGGTGATCCGGCGTAGTATTCCCTCTGACCAATTAAGGGCTAACCTCAAGGTCTCTTACCCCTTTAAACCGACTTAATTCCGTCGCGTCAACGGCGAAAAGTTGCAAAGTCGATGCTCTTTTTTATTGACTCAAAAAAACGTAAATACAGCAAAGAATTAGAGCCAAAAAAATATTGATGTTTCAATGTATTTTTTGTGACGGAGAAAATGGCTTCGTCTGACGCTGCAAAATTGTTCGAAAAAAGCCGCTCTAAAAGAGAAGTCTTTCCAAGCCCCTCCAAGACGGCGCTTGGAAAAGCGGGCATAAAAAAACCGGGTCTTGAAACCCGGCTTCTAATCCAATGTACCGAAGTACTAGGCCATCGCTTTAACACGTTTGTTCAGGCGTGAAATCTTCCGTGACGCTGTGTTCTTATGAAAAACGCCTTTGCTCACGGCGCGCATCATTGCTGGCTCAGCAGCTTTGACGGCAACTTGTGCGGCGTCTTTATCACCTGACGCGATTGCGTCTTCTACACGGCGAAGGGATGAGCGCACCATTGTACGGCGGGCTTTATTCACGGCTGTCTTACGCGCCAGAACGCGGACGGCTTTTTTGGCTGATGCTGTATTTGCCATAATATCCTCATGACCGGCCAGGTGCCGGGGTAACTTGCAAGCGCGCCCTATAGCGCTGAGTCGTGTAGGCGTCAACACCTCCGACCAACTTTCTGTACGAATTAGGGCGCTATTTTAAAAAGACCTACTTGTTCTTAAAGTGGGCCTTTCGTTTTTCAATAAAGGCGGTCATGCCTTCTTTCTGATCATGCGTGGTAAACATAGATTGGAACAGACGCCGCTCGAACTGAATGCCTTGCGCCAAAGTCGTTTCAAAGGACACATTGACGGCTTCTTTTGTCATCATCGCGATCGGCTGACTTTGGGCCGCGATTTTGCGCGCGGCTTCCAGCGCCGTATCGTCCAGCTCGTCTAAGGCCACAATACGTGACACTAATCCCGCGCGCTCTGCTTCTGTTGCGTCCATCATACGTCCGGTTAGGCACATATCCATCGCTTTGGCTTTGCCCACGGCGCGGACAAGGCGCTGGGTGCCGCCAATACCGGGCATGACTCCCAGTGTGATTTCTGGCTGGCCAAATTTCGCGTTTTCGGCGGCAATAATGAAATCGCACATCATCGCAATTTCACATCCGCCGCCAAGGGCATATCCGGCAACTGCGGCAATGATGGGCTTGCGAAAACGCTCGATGGCGCAATGATACGCTTCAAAGACGTCGTGTTTATAAATGTCGAGATAGGCATTTTCCTGCATCTCTTTAATGTCAGCGCCTGCGGCAAAGGCTTTTTCGGAGCCTGTAAGGATAACGCAGCCAATCGCATCATCCGCCTCTAGGTCGGCGAGCGCATGGGCGACTTCCTTCATCATCGGGACGCAAAGGGCGTTGAGCGCTTTGGGGCGGTCAAGCCGAATTTTGGCGACACCTCCGTCGCGGGTCAATTCAATCATTTCGTAGTTCATGGGAGCCTCTTGAAATTGTTGGAGCGCCCATACACGCTTTGTAGGGGCGCATCAAATTCTATTTCTGCACGCGGTCAGCGGCGGTTTAGGGCGCACGGGCGCTTCGCCGCCTGTTTACGCAGCTTTGTGATCTGATTGCAAGCCTTGTGAGGTGCGGGGCGCTAACCTTGGCACGCCGCACAAAAGAATGTCGAGCGGCCGCTCTGAACCAAGCGTTTAATCGGCGCGTCGCAGTTCGGGCAGGGGCTTCCCTCGCGGCCGTAAACATCGAAGCTGTGCTGGAAGTAGCCCAAATCGCCGTCTGTATTGGCAAAGTCTTTCAAGCTTGACCCGCCCGCATCGATCGCTTGGGAAATCACAGTCTTGATATGCGCTGTTAGGGTTTCGGTTTCTTTGACAGTCAGGCGCCCTGCGGCGCGGCGCGGCGATATACGGGCGCGAAATAGCGCCTCGCAGGCGTAAATATTGCCAAGACCTGCGACCACATGCTGGTCCAGAAGCGCGGCTTTGATCTTACTCTTTCTGCCTTTGAGGGCTGTGCGCAGGGCGGGGGCATTGAAGGAATTGGATAGGGGCTCGGGCCCCAGCGTATCCAGGCGCGAGGCCTCGCCGGGGGCAATCAGTTCCATAAAGCCGAATCGGCGCGGGTCATTAAAAACAATCTGCGCGCCGCTACTCATCTCGAAAACGACATGGTCGTGCTTGGTATGGGCAGGGATGGTGTGCGTGAAGTCACCCAGTGCGCCCGCTTGATTGACCGAAAACCGTCCGGACATTCCAAGATGCATCAGCAGCCTGTCGCCAGAGCCAAGCTGGGCATCGAGAAATTTCGCGCGGCGGGTCAACTTTTCAAGGCATTGTCCTTGTACGCGGTCGATAAATTGCGGGTGAAACGCAAAGCGTAAATCGGGCCGATTCAGGATCACGCGGTCAAAGGTAAAGCCTTCCATCACAGGGGCCAGTCCGCGCTTGACGGTTTCCACTTCGGGGAGTTCAGGCATAGGTCCTCGGGCGTCGGGTCATCTCTGGTGCCTTTATGATGCGGCGCGGTACACTATGTCCACTTGTAATATGCCGCTTTTCAGGCCAAATGAACCCCATGACACAAGATACTATCGACTTTGGATTTCAAGAAATTCCGGCCCACGAGAAACAGTCGCGGGTTCGCGGCGTGTTTGACAGTGTCGCCCAGAATTACGATCTGATGAATGACGCCATGTCTATGGGCATTCACCGCGTCTGGAAAGACATGACAATTACCAAGGTCAACCCACAGCCCGGCGAGCTTTTAATCGATGTGGCGGGCGGAACCGGCGATCTTGCGCGGCGGTTTATACGGCGAGCCGAAGAGGCACGTTTGCGCCGCGGCGGCCAACCCGCCCGGGCGATTATCTGTGATATTAACGCTGAAATGCTTCTGGCGGGGATTGATCCCAAGAAAGATGCGGGCATGGATCTGACGCGGATTTGCGGCAATGCCGAGAGCTTGCCCTTTCCAGATAGCTGCGCGGACGCTGTGACGATTGCTTTTGGGATCCGCAATGTGACCAATCGTGACAAGGCGCTGGCCGAGTTTTACCGCGTCTTAAAGCCGGGTGGGCGTTTGTGCGTGCTCGAGTTTTCGACGCCGCCCGTGAAAGTTTTGCGGGCGATTTATGACGCCTATTCCTTCGCCGTTATTCCGCCGCTCGGGGGATTGCTAGCCGACGATAAAGAGAGCTACCAATATCTTGTGGAATCTATTCGTCGTTTTCCGCGTCAACAGGCCTTCAAAGACATGGTTGATAGGGCGGGTTTCAAGCGCACAGGCTGGCATGATTTTACAGGCGGCATTGCTGCCCTGCATTGGGGCTGGAAGACTTAACCCTAATAGCGTCTGCGGCGAGGGTGCGTCCGGCGCGTTTTAATGCGGGGACTCGCGCCCGAGAAATATGAATTTCCGGCGAACCCGTTCGGCCCGAAAAACCGGCTATTGCCGGAATATGTGCGCCCATATCGAGATTTAGGTACGGATTGCACCGGATTCTTGGCCTGCATTGCCAGAATTGCATTTTCGCGTTTTAGGGCGGCGAGGGCGCGTTCATTCTCGCGCTGTTGCGCGGCGTGCTGACGCGACTGTTCGCGCTGCTGGGCTGCGGCCTGAGCGGCGGCCATGGCTTGGTAGTTGTAAGCGGGATGTTGACCGCGGTAAACGACAACCCCTTGTTCGTGTTGCACCTCATAGCCGGAACCGGCGAAAGCGGACGCCGGGGCGAAGTATATGAAAAGACAAAAAAGAGACAAAAGGTAACGCATAGCCTCGGGTTTGCAAAACCGGGGCCAACAGGCGTGTGACAGCTATATTTGTCTTATGGGCGAATGCGCCGCTCTCGAAGGGCTGCATAATCCCTCTCGCAAGATCGGAGCATGTCCTGATAGGCGTCTGGCACAACGGGCTGGGAGGCGGGCGGCGGGCCGAACCCCGTGGAGCTCTCGACCGAGGCGTACCAATAGGGAGCCCAGGCGCCGTCCTCTGGGCGAGCGCCTGCGGGCCAACTGAGCATGCCGGTGTCAAACGGGATGTCCAGCGCGGCGCACAAGGCTTTGAGCATAGGCTCCGGCGCCGTGAGGATATCGACGCTGTCGATGATCGGGGGCGGCGTGCCTGTGAGGGTCTGCAGCGTGTCGAACAGGCGGCGCTGCGGCGCAAATCCAAGATCGTCCTCGGTGAACGCGGCGCGGCCTTTGGCATAAGACGCAATCACCCGCGCAGGCTCGCGCAGCAGGAAAAAATGTTTAGCAGATTTGGCCCAGCCGAGCGGAAAATCCGGCAGCATATGGTGTGGCATGTGTTTTTGAAAATAGTAAGCCGCGCCGCCGGGGGCAGGACTGGCGCAAATCTGCGCCACTTTTTCGGGGTCGGTTTCATGGGATTTTAGCGTTTCCGTCCGTCCCGGATGCTCTTTTCCCGTGACGTTTAAGAACGGCGCAAAAAAAGGCTCGTCGAGCACTGCGCAATCGGCCCGCCCGCCAAAGCTTCGCATCATAGCGGTGGACAGGTTTCGGGGACCGGACCACATACAAATCGCTTGGCTCATTACCGCCTCCTCGTAAGCTGAAATCTTATTAATGCATCTGTGTCTTATGCATCTGTGTCTTATGCGCCTGTGTCTTATGCGCCTGTGTCTTATGCATCTGTGTCTTGGTCGATGAGGGCCAGATAGAGCTTTTGCAAGCGCCGGGTTAAAGGTCCGCGCGCGCCGCTGCCGATGGTGCGGCCATCCACATTCCCCACGGGCGCAAGACCTGCGAATGTGCCGGTCGTGAACGCTTCATCCGCGCCGTAAACTTTCGCGAGCGGAAAGTTCTTCTCAAAGACCGGAATATCGTTGTCGCGGCAAAGCTTGATGATCTTGGCGCGGGTAATGCCGCCCAGACAGTAATCACCCGAGGATGTCCAGACTTCGCCGTCCCGCACGATGAAGAAATGCGTCGAATTGCATGTGGCGACAAACCCTTGCGGGTCGAGCATAAGCCCTTCATCAGCGCCCGCTTTTATGGCTTGAATACAGGCGGTGATACAATTGATTTTAGAATGGGAGTTCAAGCCCGGATCCTGTACATCAGGCCGCCCGCGCCGCACAGAGACGGTGTAAAGCGAAAGCGCATTTTCAGCGGTTTTCGGGTCGGCCTTTTTATATTCCGGGGCAATAACAATGGTCGCCTCGCTGATGATAACGCGCGGGTCTTGATAGGGGGTGGAGCGCAATCCGCGCGTGACCATAAGGCGAATATGAACATCTTCTTGCATGTGGTTGGCGGCCAGCGTGTCGTAGATGCGCTTGGTCAACGCCTCTTTTGTCAGGCCAATATCCAGATCGAGCGCCGCCGCGCCTTCCCATAGGCGTTTTAAGTGATCGGTTAAAAACGCAACTTTCCCGTGGTGAACGCGCAATCCTTCCCAAATGCCGTCGCCAAGCATAAAGCCGGAATCGAAAATATTCACAACCGCCTTGTCGCGGGTCACCAGGTGACCATTGACGTTAAACAGAACCCCGTCATTGCGCGGGTCGGGAATATAGGCGTGAGAACCGTAGGACATAATTCACTCTTACTTTTACTTTAGTGTTTGGATGGCCCTTCACCTATAGTCTTTGTGCCACATCTTGCGAAACCAAAACGTGCGAAACTTATTGGGAAGTGACTTGAAAAAAGACTACCCCCTCCGGCTGGGCCGGAGGGGGAGTCGTGCGCTTTCAAGGAACCGGTTGATTGGGGGAACCGATCCCTTTTGGCGCGCGCCCCGTTAAATTCTATTTTTCTTGCAAAGAGCGATAGGCGATTCGAACCATTTTGTCCTCATCAATAAATGCAGAAAGCGAGGATAAGTCTTTCAGAGGCCGCGCGGCCAGAATGTCGTCCAGCGCTGTGCCTTCATCTATAGATGCCTGAATTCGGCTTTGAATATCAAGAAGCTGATCGCGGGTGGCTTCAAGGCCTGCACGTGACGACATATCGCCGTGTCCGGGAATAACGCGCGTATTCTCATCGATCATATTGATCGCTTTCATTTGCGCGGCGATCATGCCTTGCAATGACCCGCCGCTGTCAATGTCTACATAGGGAAACATACCATTGAAGAAATTATCGCCCATATGCAGCACGTTGGCCTCTTGGAAATGGACGATGGAATCGCCGTCTGTGTGGCCTCCGGGAACATGTATCACGTGCACCGTTTGGTCATTAATATGAAATGTTGCATTTTCGGAAAAGGTAAGCGTTGGCCACAGATTAGGCGAGGTCGCCTCGACTGTGTTTCCCCAAAGCTTATTCTCAAAGGTCATACCCATGCGCGCGCGCACATTGTCATGGGCGACAATCGTTGCTCCGGCTGTTTTCAAAACGCTATTCGCGCCCGTATGGTCGCCATGATAGTGCGTATTGACCACATAGCGAATGGGCTGGTCTGAGAGCGCTTCAATCTGGGCGATGATCTCCTCGCCGAAACGCTCATATTTATCATCAATGACAAAAACGCCGTCCTCACCAATCGAGACGCCAATATTTCCACCGGGGCCGATCAAGCGGTATATGCCATCGGTGACGATTTCTGCGGTAATTTCTGTCTTTGGGGCGTCGTCATCGCCTGCGGCGTATGCGGGAGCTGCCGTCAATAAAATGGCCGATAGCGCAAAGGTCGAAAAGGTCGCGTGTTTCGCGGTCTTGAACATAATCGTCTCCTTAAGACGCTTTGGAAAAATTGGGTCCCGGCGGAAGAACGCGGTCGGGAACGCGGTGATGGTCCATGTGGGCCCGAATATTAATCAGCACTTTCTGTCCCATTTCCCGGCGCGATTCGTGTGTTGCCGAGCCAATATGCGGCGCGAGGATCACATTGGGGAGGTTCATCAAATCGGGGTGAACTTTTGGCTCGTGTTCGTAAACATCCAGTCCCGCGCCGCCAATGCGGCCTTCTGCGAGGGCTTTTGCCAGCGCCGCTTCGTCGATCACATCGCCGCGCGAGGTGTTAACGATATAGCTGTCGGCAGACATGCGGGCGAGGGCTGCCGTATCAATCAGGTGATAGGTCTCGGGTGTTTTCGGGCAATTGATTGAGACAATATCCACGGTTTCGAGCATCGCGCCCAAATCATCCCAATAATTTGCGCTGAGCTCTCGGGCGATGGGCGCAGGGATGGGGCGCCGGTTATGGTAATGGACTTCGAGCCCAAAGGCGTGGGCGCGGCGCGCCACGGCTTGCCCGATGCGTCCCATGCCGACAATGCCGAGTTTTTTACCGCGAACGCGGTGTCCCAAGGTGCTGGTGGGTGTCCACCCTGTAAATCCTCCGGCGCGCGTGATCCGGTCACCTTCAACGAGGCGGCGCGGCACCGCCAAAATCAGCGCCATGGTTAAATCGGCCGTATCTTCGGTCAAAACGCCGGGCGTATTGGTGACGATAATTCCCCGCGCATGGGCACACGCCACGTCGATATGATCTGTGCCCGCGCCGTAATTGGCAATCAGGCGCAAATTGGGTCCGGCGGCATTTATGATATCGGCATCAATGCGGTCCGTCACCGTTGGCACAAGAACGTCGCATTCGGCGACTGCGGCTTTTAACTCTGCCGCGCTCATGGCCACATCTTTGGTGTTGAGTGTGGTGCCAAATAGCGCGGAGAGCCGCGCCTCAATCTCCGCGGGTAAGCGGCGCGTCACAATAACGCTGGCGGATTTCGGGGATCGATTTTTGGCGGTGTCATTCATAAGTGCAACATTCGGCTATCGTGCGGATTTTTCAAGGCTAGAATTATATTTCTTACGCAAAATTATGCTGAATTTCGTAAAATGACGTGCACTCTTTACGCTCCGTTTAGGTATTTACGGCCATAAGCATGGTTAATCATTCATGACGCGAACCTGAGCGAATGTGGAGCAAAAGGTTTATGGGACTTCCCCTCAAAATAGTTAAAACAGTCGGCGTTCTTTTGGCGTGCGGCGTCGGGCTGCAGACGGCCGCCGCGCAAACCGCGCCGCGCCGCGTGGTGACCGAAGATGTTACGCCTGTCAAACAGATCAAACATGTATCGGCAGCCAATACACATTCGGGTTTCGAAGTGCCCCGCTATGTGTCTTTGAAATACAACAAGGTCAATGGCCGCCAAGGGCCAAGCCTTAACCATCCCGTGCTTTGGCAATATCGCCGCAAGGGTCTGCCGCTGATTGTGGTGGCTGAGATGGATATTTGGCGCAAAGTTCGCGATATGAAAGGGGATGAAAGCTGGGTGCGTACGCAAGCTCTGTCCGGCGAGCGTTTTGTCATTACCCAGAACGAGGTCAATCTGTACCGAAAGCCCGCCAACGATGAACGCATCATCGCCGTATCCGAGGCCGGAGCGCTGTTGAGCCTTGGTGAATGTGTGGACGCCAATTGGTGCGAAGTGAAATCCAGCAGCGGCTATAAAGGTTGGGCCGAGCGCCGAAAATTGTGGGGCGCAGCGCCGTTCTAAGCGGCGTTAGGTTCGATAGCGAAAGGCCGGAAAGACCGAGTGCCTTTATATGTTTGGATGTGAACGGGTGCGTATGATCACATCAACCCGTTCGATATTTTGCCCGCTCGGCAGCTCTGGAAGCCCGTCCAAGCGCAGTTCGCTCGCGTCAATATCCGACAAGCTGTGCGTGCGTTCATCATAGAGGTGAAAATGCGCGCGCGTATTTGTGTCATAAAACACCCGCCCGGCGTCAATGCTCACCGTATGAAGAAGTCCTGCCTCGGTAAACGTCCCGAGAGTATTGTAGACCGTCGCCAGCGAGACATTGGCGTCTTGGCATTGCATTTCGCGGTGTACGCCCTCGGCTGTCACGTGCTTGTCTTCGCCGGAAAAAAGCCATGCCGCAATCAGCCGTCTTTGACGCGTCGGGCGAAGCCCTGCGCCTGCTAGCCGGTTATGAATGTCGATATTGCTTTGGGTCATGGTCCATCACTTTTGTTTCTGGAATAGTTCTAATGTGAAGCGCGGGTAAAGTCGAGGATGGATTCTCTCCTGCAAAATGGCTTGAGTTTGAAGCCCAAGCCATTAGGTTAGAAGATTAAGATATTCGGGAAATACAACATGACAAAAATACTCTCTTCCTATGACTATGATGATCTCATTGAGAGCGGCGAAAAAAGCCTCTTTGGTGACGGCAACGCAAAATTACCGCTCCCGCCGATGTTGATGTTTGATCGCATTACGCACATTGCGGACACGGGAGGCGATAATGACAAAGGTCTGATTACGGCGGAACTTGACGTGAATCCCGATCTCTGGTTTTTCGATTGCCACTTTCGCGGCGACCCCGTGATGCCGGGCTGTTTGGGGCTTGATGCGATGTGGCAGCTTGTCGGCTTTTTTCTCGGCTGGTCTGGCTCTCCGGGACGGGGGCGCGCGCTGGGTGTTGGTGAAGTGAAATTCACTGGACAAGTCACGCCCGATATTAAAAATGTGCGTTATGAAATTCATATGAAGCGTATCATCCGCCGTTCTCTCGTTCTCGGGATCGCAGACGGCGTCATGTCCGCGGATGGTGAAGTGATTTACAAAGCCAAAGACCTACGGGTCGGACTGTTCAAACCTGAGGGAGACGCTTAATGCGCCGCGTTGTTGTTACGGGTCTAGGCATTGTTTCTTGTATCGGAAATGATGCGAATGAAGTTGCCGAGAGCCTCAAAGCGGGCCGCTCGGGGATCACATTTGATGAAAAACAGGCCGAACTAGGCTTTCGGTCCTGTGTGTCGGGCCGTCCAACGCTGGACCCTAAAGATCATGTACACAAGCGCTCTTACCGTTTCATGGGCGAGGCCGCCGGGTGGAGCGCGGTGGCGATGCAGCAAGCGCTTGAAGATGCGGGCCTGACCGAGGATGAAATTTCTGATCCGCGGGTGGGTATTATTGCCGGTTCCGGTGGTCCGTCCTCTATTGAGATTGTCCGCGCCGCAGACATTACCCGCACGAATAACAGCCCCAAACGCATTGGGCCTTTTGCTGTGCCAAAAGCCATGTCCTCCACGATCTCCGCGACATTGGCGACGCACTTCAAAATTAAGGGCGTGAACTATTCCATTACCTCCGCTTGTACCACCTCCTTGCACTGCATTGGCGCAGCGGTGGAGCAAATTCAGTGGGGCAAGCAGGATATGGTTTTCGCGGGCGGCGGCGAAGAGCTGGAATGGCCGATGACATCCTTGTTTGACGCCATGGGCGCCATGAGCAGCAAATATAACGATACCCCCACCACAGCCAGCCGAGCGTTTGATGTGTCCCGCGACGGGTTCGTCATTGCTGGCGGTGCGGGGATGATTGTCCTTGAGGAATATGAGCACGCCAAAGCGCGCGGCGCGAAAATCTACGCAGAAGTGACGGGCTATGCGGCCACATCAGATGGCTATGATATGGTGGCCCCGTCCGGTGAAGGCGCAGAGAGGGCCATGAAAATGGCGCTTGAAGATGCGGCAAAGCGGGGCGTTTCCGGTGTGGATTATATCAATCCCCATGCCACATCGACGCCTGTGGGCGATATTGCCGAAACAGCGGCCATCCACCGCGTCTTTGGTGAAAACGGCCCGATGATTTCTGCGACGAAGTCCATGACAGGCCACTCTCTCGGCGGCGCGGGCGTTCAAGAATCGATCTACAGTCTTTTGATGATGGATCAGGGCTTTGTCGCCCCGTCGATAAATATCGAAAACCTTGATCCCGAACTGCCAAAGGTGAACATCGTTCAGGAAACCCGCCAAACGCCGCTCAAATCGGTGATGTCCAACAGCTTCGGCTTTGGCGGCACCAACGGCAGCGTGATCTTCACGAAGGTTTAGGAGGCGTGGCTACTTCGCGTAGTCACTTTTCCCCACCGACTTTTCGAGAAATTTGTCCAAGGCCTTGAACATGTCTTGACGGTTTTTTTGTATGCTCATGAAGTGATTGTCTTGGTCATATTCGCGCGTGGTCAAGGGAACATCTGCCTTTTTGAGGGCCCTTCGCATCCGTGTAAACTGGTCAAAATGTACGCGTTGATCGAACTTGCCGTGAGCGAGAAAAACTGGAATGTTTATTTCTTCCGCCCTTTTGGTTGGGGAGTAGGCTTTGAGATCCTTTCGGCCATCAAATCCGGACAATATACTGTTCTTAGCGGAGAGTTGCCCGTAGGTATATTTTTTCTGGTCATAGACCAGATCTCTTAAATCGGTGACGCCGGCAATGCTAATCGCGCATTGATACAGTCCATCCGCATTGTTGACGGCGCCCATCAACGCGGCATAGCCGCCAAATGACCAACCGGCGATACATGACTTTGAAGGGTCAGAAAGGCCTTCCGCGGCAAGCCAGCGGGTGCCATCTTCAATATCGTCGAGCATCAAAGTCCAGTTCTCTCGGCCACTGTCTTTGAAGGCTTTTCCGTAACCCTCCGAACCCCGAAAGTTCATTTGAAGAACGCCGAACCCGCGTGAGGCAAAAAACTGGGCAAAGTAGTCAAAATCATCCGATGTTCTCGCGTAGGGACCGCCGTGAGGTAAGGTGATGAACGGGATATTTTTCGCCGCGTCGAGACTATTTAGGCCAGGCGGTAGGGTAATATAAGCCGGTATCTCAACGCCGTCCCTCGCCTTGTAAGTTACATCAAAAATTTGGCCAAGATCGCTCGGAGTCAGTCCGGGGTATTGCTCTTCCAAATTCGTAAATTCATCGGCAACACTGTCATATATAGAGATGTGACCAGAGTCGTTGGGCCCTGTAATTTCATATAGGGTTTTCGTGCCGTCTTTCGATTGATCCAAAAATCGATAGTGTTTTCTGTCGGGCGTTCGGTTCTCGCCTGCGTTATCTTTTTCTTTGGGTCCTTTTTCGTTGAAAAGGACGACCTCAGCGGTCTCGCTCACATATCGAACGCCAATCACTTTTTTCTGATCACCAGAGTAAACAATGCTGTTCACATCATAAATATCATGATGAAAGAGCTTTTTCGTGACTTCTCGTTTTTCCAGATCATATACATAAAGCCCTAAGTTATCTTTCCCAGCATAGCTTCCGATCAAAAGCTCATTTGGGTTCTCGGAAAACCCAAATATGGGGGTTTCGTGATCTAGACCCGGAAAGTCTTCGCTAGATTGCCAAACGTCGCTGCCAGCCGCTTTGACGCGCATCTTATATTCCGGGTTCTTGCTGTTCCGCGTTTTATAGGTGATACCGCGTCCAATGCGTACGTTGCCGTCCAGATCAGCGAACCAATCTTGTATGTCATCATCCGATTTTTGGACCAAAATAAATTTGCCATTTTTAACATCAACCTTACGAACCTCCGGCGCTTTGGTCTGAAGGTTATCGATGCTCATGAGGATGTAGGTCGGATCATCCATCAAAAAATTGAGAACGTCACTATTGAATTGGCGGTTCGCGCCGTTAGATTCGACGAGTAATTTCAGTGATTTTTCATCTAAACTCTGCGTGGTGATATAAGTGTACACAGCCGGCACATCACGCACAATCGTATTGATACCGATGCCGACCAGAATGCGCTCGTTATTGGCCCAGTGAACCCAGTGCGGCTGGATGGTTGTCTGCAATCCCATCATATCGTCACGAATGATGTTGCCCTCAAAATCTGTAACCCGAACGTAATATTTTCCGCCCTTATTTTTTATCAGTGCGATCTGACTGCCGTCCGGAGAAATGGCGGCATCATAGACATTCTCAAGCTGGCCGAACAGTTCGGCTGACGGGGCGGCGGCCGCATTTGAGGCCATGGCGAATGCGAATATGAGCGAGAGGTGCTGGATTGCTTTTCTAGGTGTTAGGCGCATTTTCCCGCTCCGAATTCAACTCAATGTAGGTGTATCTCATGTTTAGGGATGTCCTCATATGCAGTCAATTCGGATTTGAGTAAAACATGTCCGTGCCTTTTTAGTTGTATGAAAATACGAGACACAAAAAAGCCCGCTCAAAGGCGGGCTTAATGCTTTTATTTGAACAGGTTCTAGTAAACCCGTTTCTTGGGTTTGATGTACTCGATCTCGTCGCTCATCGTGTAGTCGTGAACCGGGCGGTAGTCGATTTTGGTCGTGCCAGCGTCCACATCTACCCATGCGAGGGTGTGCTTCATCCACTTTTTGTCGTCCCGATCCGGATAATCTTCGTGCGCGTGTGCGCCGCGAGATTCCTTACGGTTTGCCGCGCCGTTGATTGTGACCATCGCGTTCAGCATCAGGTTCTCAAGCTCAAGCGTTTCCATCAAGTCCGTGTTCCAAATCATCGTCCGGTCAGACACAGAAATGTCGGCCATAGATTTGTAAACATCCGCGACTTTCTGAACGCCTTCATTGAGACTTTCTTCCGTGCGGAATACGGCGCAATGATCTTGCATGGCGCGCTGCATGCTCAGGCGAATCTCTGCCGTTTTCTTGGAGCCGTTGGCGTTTCTGTATTTCTCAAGACGTGCCAGCGCCGCATCGCCGGCGCCTTTGGGAAGGGCTGGCTGTTCGGCGTTCGCTGTGAGTGTTTCGCCAAGACGCAGACCCGCCGCGCGGCCAAACACCACCAGGTCGATCAGAGAATTGGAGCCCAAACGGTTTGCGCCGTGAACAGACACACAGGCCGCTTCGCCCACCGCCATAAGGCCGGGGACAACCGCATCCGCGTTTTTGCCCTTTTTAGTGAGCACTTCGCCGTGATAATTGGTTTGAATACCGCCCATATTATAGTGGCAAGTGGGCAGAACCGGGATGGGCTCTTTGGTCACGTCCACACCCGCGAAGATTTTCGCCGTCTCGGAAATACCGGGAAGGCGCTCGGCCAAAATCGCTGGGTCAAGGTGATCGAGGTGAAGATAGATATGGTCTTTGTTTGGGCCGACGCCGCGGCCTTCGCGGATCTCGATGGTCATCGCGCGGGACACAACATCCCGTGAGGCGAGGTCTTTGGCCGACGGTGCGTAACGCTCCATAAAGCGTTCCCCTTCGGAGTTGGTCAGATAACCGCCTTCGCCGCGTGACCCTTCGGTGATCAGGCAGCCAGCCCCGTAAATACCGGTGGGGTGGAACTGAACAAATTCCATGTCCTGAACCGGCAGGCCAGCGCGCAGAACCATCGCATTTCCGTCGCCGGTACACGTATGCGCCGAGGTCGCAGAGAAGAACACGCGGCCATAACCGCCGGTCGCAAGTACAACGGTCTGGGCGCGGAAACGGTGAAGGGTTCCGTCGTCCAGTTTCCAAGCCGTGAGACCGCGGCAAACGCCGTCATCATCCATGATGAGGTCGAGCGCGAAATATTCGATAAAGAACTCGGCGTCATGGCGCAAAGACTGGCCGTAAAGCGTGTGAAGCATGGCGTGACCCGTCCGGTCAGCGGCGGCGCAAGTACGCTGCGCCTCAGGGCCTTCGCCCATATTCTGCATCATACCGCCAAATGGCCGCTGATAAATCTTGCCTTCGTCCGTACGGGAGAAGGGCATACCCCAATGCTCAAGCTCATACACAGCATCCGGTGCATGGCGGCAAAGATATTCGATGGAGTCTTGGTCGCCGAGCCAATCGGAGCCTTTGACGGTATCATACATATGCCAGCGCCAATCATCCGGGCTCATATTGCCAAGGGATGCCGCAATGCCGCCTTGAGCGGCAACAGTATGTGAACGGGTTGGGAAGACTTTGGTAACGCAGGCTGTTTTCAGGCCAGCTTGTGCCGCGCCCAAGGTCGCGCGAAGGCCGGAGCCGCCAGCGCCCACAACAACAACGTCATATGTGTGATCAATCCACTTGCTCATATTTAGGCTCCCAGCCACATTGTGATGATGACATAGGCAGATGCGGCCCAAACCAGAAAGCCGACAAGTTTATTTGCCAGCAGGCTGAACGAGCGCAAACCGCCATCAAAGTAATCCATAATCACTTCATCAAATTCGAGTTTACAGTACCAAACGGCACCGCTTAGAAATATTAAAAGGGAAATCG
This sequence comes from Maricaulaceae bacterium, assembly GCA_048268905.1. Classification (GTDB taxonomy): domain Bacteria; phylum Pseudomonadota; class Alphaproteobacteria; order Caulobacterales; family Maricaulaceae; genus JACOMS01. The sequence goes on from JBLWUN010000006.1 coordinate 142,002, forward strand.
CGCCAAAAGGAGCGGAAATCCAGCTTGTAAAGCCTTCAGCGTGGCCGGGAATCGCACAAAGCAATCCACAAAGAACGAAGGGCAAAGAAAGAATCGTCACTAAACCTGTGACGCCGTGAATACGGTGGTGCGTTGTGCCTTTACCAGCCATTAGTGGCCTCCCTGCGTTGCGAGGCAGAAAACAAATCCGGCGGCTACGACAAGCGCCAGAACAATCATAACCCAAGAGAGTTTATTATTGAGGGCCGGGTCAAAGGCTTTGCCTTGATCCCAAACCAGATGGCGTAGCTGCGCGAGTGCCATAAAGACAAGTGCGAAAACACCGATAAACATGCCGAAGAGGCCCAGCGGTGAATATAGCAGGCCTTCGAGGGGCAGGCTTCCTGTCATTTTAAAATAGACAAGTCCGATCGCAAATTTGATGAGCGCCACATAAGAAATGATCGCGCAAGCTCGGTGTAAGATGGATGACAGCATAGCTGGGTGCCAGCGCCAGATTTGCAAGTGAGGCGCCATGGGGCGCTTATCGTTCCATTGAGTAGCCATAAATGTGTCCCTATTCGTCGCGGCGTAACCTAATAGCCTATGCCGCCAAGTCAATGCAGCAATAGGTACAATATGTCTCACTTTTGCATTTCGCGCGGCGTTTGGGCGTCTGGTGAAACGCTCTTGGCGCGGCGGCTTAACGTCTGTATGACAAACCTAAATAAAATTGGGAGACCCCTATGACTCGCCGCCTTTTACTATCCGCCGCTATTCTCAGCTTTGCCTCTATACCTGCACTCGCGCAGGCGAGCAACGCATCCGACCCCGCAGGCTTTTGTCCGCAAGGCGCGATGGTTATTGTGGATGGTCGCCAACAGTGCCGCGAAATCGATACGCTGGAGAAGTTGATTGATGATCTTGAAGCGGCGGATATGGCCGTTGACCCTTATTCTGCGGGCAGCGAAGGCGACCGCGAGGCGCTGCGCCGTTTACCGGATGTCAGCTTAGAAGCGGACCAGGCCTTTGCCGAGCAGACCCAAGCTTTTGCCGCGCGCCATAAGGCGCTGGCGGATGTGGAGCGCTCTGCCGAGGCCCAGTTAAATTACGATCTTCTCGGCTTTGTGATTTCGCAGCGCCTGCGCGCCATTCCGTTTGATGAAGCGCGTCTGCCGTTCACCAATGATAGCGGGTTCTTTAACGAGATGTCCTACGCCGCCCGCCAAACAAACTTTGAAACCCTTGACGATTACGAAGCCTATGCGGCTCGCCTCTCTGCTTTGCCGCGATATTTCGGACAACATAAAACCAACATGCGCCGCGGCATCGAAACCAAATATACGGCGTCCGCCGAGATCTTGCCGGGTATTATCGATATGGTTCGGGAACTCGCGGAAGCGAGCGCAGAAGCCCATCCGTTTTATGCACCGTTTAAATCCTACCCCGAGTCGATTTCGGCGGCAGACCAGAAACGTATGCGTATGCTGGGCAAGGCAGCGATGGAAAATGCGGTGATTCCGGCCTACCGAGATTTGCTCACATTCTTGACCGACGAATATGCCCCCAAAGCGCGCACGCGAGTGGGGATCGGTATCAATACGGAAGGCCGCGCGCACTATGCGGCGCTTGTGCGTCACTTCACAACGCTCGACCTGACACCGGACGAAGTTCACGAGATTGGCCTGTCCGAGGTCAAACGCATCCGCAAAGAAATGGACGCGGTGATCGAAGATACGGGATTTGAAGGCACATTCGCCGAGTTTCTAAATTTCCTACGTACGGACCCGCAATTTTACGCGCCGAGCGAGGAGCAGCTTCTAAAAGAGGCTGCATGGATCGCCAAGCGAATCGATGGTAAAATGCCCGAGTTCTTCGGCACGCTGCCGCGCCTGTCTTACGGCGTTATGCCCGTGCCCAAAGAAATGGCCGCGAATTATACGACGGGCCGCTATTGGGGCGGAAGCCCGGAACAGGGCCGCGCTGGTAATTATGTGGTCAACACCTATAACCTTAAACAACGCCCGCTTTACAATCTGCCCGCGCTGACCTTGCATGAAGGCGTTCCGGGGCACCATCATCAAATCAGTCTGGGCCAAGAGCTGTCTGGCCTACCGCGCTTTCGCCGCAATCTTTATCCGAACGCCTTTGGCGAAGGCTGGGGGCTTTACGCAGAGAAGCTTGGAGTCGAGATGGGGATTTACAAAACGCCCTATGAAGATTTTGGCCGTTTGACTTATGAAATGTGGCGTGCTTGCCGCTTGGTTGTGGACACGGGTATGCATTGGAAGGGGTGGTCGCGCGAGCAGGCCGAGGCGTGCTTCTTCGAAAATTCCGCTCTCGCGCCGCACAATATCCGCACCGAAGTCGAGCGCTATATTAGCTGGCCCGGACAGGCGCTGGCGTATAAAATTGGCGAGCTGAAAATTATCGAGCTTCGCAAACGCGCCGAGAAAGAACTGGGCGAAGCGTTCTCATTGCGTAAATTCCACGATGCGGTCTTGCTCAATGGCGGTATGCCGCTCGACATTCTCGAAGCCCGCATTGATGTGTGGATTGCGGCGCAAAAGGCAGAGATGGCGGATTAAAGCGTTCCGTTAATCAGCTTCATGACGCCGGAGAAGTCCAGACCGTCTTTTCCGGCGGCTTCCATGAGCGCATAAAGGGCTTCGGACTGCGCGCCCAGCGGCGTCGAGACCTTCGCGGCTGTGGCCGCTTCTTGGGCAAGGCGAAGATCTTTGAGCATCATAGCTGCGGCAAACCCCGGCTTATAGCCTGCGTTGGACGGCGCGCTTTGCACCGGGCCCGGGGCAGGGCAGTAGCTCGTCATTGACCAGTTTTGCCCAGACGCCGTGGACGAAATGTCAAAAAAGGTCTGCGCGTCTAGGCCAAGTTTTTCTGCAAGGTTAAAGGCTTCGCATGTGCCGATCATATGAATCCCCAGAAGCATATTGTTGCAGATTTTCGCCACTTGGCCATTTCCCGCGTCCCCTGCGTGAAATATGTTCTTTCCCATAATTTCGAGCGCCGGCTTGGCACGCTCGAACGCGTCAGCCGCGCCGCCGCACATAAAGGTGAGCGTCCCGGCCGCCGCGCCGCCGACGCCGCCTGAAACAGGCGCGTCGATCATGGCGAAGCCGCGCTCGCCGGCGGCTTTGATAACGGCGCGCGCCGTGTCCACGTCAATGGTGGAGCAATCGATACACAGGGCGCCCGCTTTGGCATGATCAAAGACACCGCCGTCGTCCATATAGACCGCGCGTACATGTTTGCCTGCAGGCAGCATGGTGACAACCAGATCCGCCTCGGATACGGCGCTGGCCGCATCATTGGCCGCTGTGCAACCGGCCTCGACCGCGCGGGCCATGGCGTCTTTGGACAGATCAAACGCACGCACATCATGCCCCGCCTTGGCAAGGTTCGCCGCCATGCCAAGGCCCATGTTCCCAAGTCCAATAAATGCGATTGTGGTCATGCTTTTGTCCTTATGTGCTTTGTTGAAGATCGATGTCTTCAGGCTAGCTAATAAATTCTTGGCGGGGTTTGGCGGTTTCTTTGAAGAGGCGTTCAGTTTGGGCGTCCGTGACGGTATTGACGGCATCATGGGACCATTTGGGATTGCGGTCCTTGTCGATCAACTGGGCGCGAATACCTTCGTAGAAATCCTGCGTTTTGAGAAAGTTCAGAGACAGGTCAAGCTCCATGGTCATGGCCTCGCGAAAGTTCAGGGCTGCGCCGCGTTTGAGAGCTTCGAACGTGACGGCGACCGCCAGCGGGGATTTCTTGCGCAATATCTCGGCGTTGGCTGTGGCCCACTCCGTGCCCAGATCATCCAAACGCTCAAGGATGCGCGCGGGCGTCTCTTGATTGAAAGCGCCAATCTCGCCGGGGAACTCGCCGCCGGCAGGCGCGTCTTTCGCAAATTTCGCGATAATCTTTGCGGCATCTTCAGGCTCGCCGCTCAGTTTGGCTTTGCCGAGCGCCTCTGTGAAGGCGGCGTGTTTGTCGGTCGGGATATAATGCGTGGCAATGCCCAGTTCGCAGGCGAGGGCGGTTTTCACCCGCGCGCCGGTCAGGCCGAGCCAATTGCCAACGGAGGTGCCAAGGCGCGGCAAAAAGTAGGTTCCGCCCACATCGGGGAAATAGCCAATGCCGGTCTCTGGCATGGCAAAGAGCGTATTATCACCGGCGATGCGGTGGCGTCCATGCACGGACAGGCCAACGCCGCCGCCCATGACGATCCCGTCAATCAGGGAAATGTAAGGTTTGGAATAGACGTGAATGAGCTCGTTGAGCGCATATTCGACGCGCCAAAATTCCTCGGCGTCTTTGCCGTCTTTCTTGCCGCTATCATGCAGCATGATCACATCGCCGCCCGCGCAAAAGGCGCGGTCGCCCGCCCCGTCCACAAGCACAGCGCCAATCGCGTCGTCCTTCTCCCATGCGAGCAATATCTCCGTCATTGCTTTGCACATCTCGGTGGTGAGCGCATTGAGCGCTTTGGGACGATTGAGCGTGATATGGCCAAGATTGCCGGTGACTTTGGTGATGATTTGATCTGTCATTTATTGTCTCAACATAGAGCGGGAAATAATGACCCGCATAATTTCATTTGTGCCTTCAAGGATCTGGTGAACCCGCAGGTCGCGGACGATGCGCTCGATACCATATTCAGAGAGGTAGCCATAACCGCCGTGTAGCTGCAAGGCATCATTGGCAATTTTTGACCCCATATCCGTGGCAAACCGTTTCGCCATCGCGCACGCCGCCCCGGCATGGGGGAGCTTTTTGTCCACCATATCCGCCGCGCGGTAAATCATCAGGCGCGAGGCGTCGAGCTCTGTGGCCATGTCGGCCAGTTTGAACTGGCTGTTTTGAAATTCGCTGATGGCTTTGCCAAACTGTTTGCGCTCTTTGGTGTAAGTCATCGCCGCGTCCAGCGCCGCCTGCGCGCCGCCCAGAGAGCAGCAGCCAATATTGATGCGGCCGCCATCAAGGCCGCTCATGGCGAACTTAAATCCATCGCCTTCCGCACCGACGCGGCTGGAGGCCGGAATGCGGCAATCTTCAAAAATCACCTGGGCTGTGGGCTGGGCGTTCCAGCCCATTTTTTTCTCATTTGCCCCAAAGCTTAACCCCGCCGTACCTTTTTCGACAACGAATGTGGACACGCCGCGCGCGCCGTCATCGCTGGTGCGGGCCATGACCACATAAATGTCCGACCACCCCGCACCCGAGATAAAGGTCTTCGTCCCGTTCAGGACATATGTTTCGCCGTCGCGGACCGCCTTGGTTGAAAGCGACGCCGCGTCCGAACCTGCGCCCGGCTCGGTCAGGCAATAAGACGCAATCAGCTCTCCCGCCGTCAGGCGCGGCACATATTTGGCGCGAAGCGCCTCGTCGGCGTAGCGGTCAATCATCCACGTGGCCATATTGTGAATGGTCATCATCGCCGTGTGGGAAATATCACCCCGCGCGAGCTGTTCAAACACAAGCGCGCTATCAAGGCGCGATAGGTTTGTGCCGCCATGTTCTTCGCCCGTATAAATGCCAAGAAAGCCAAGCTCGGCGGCCTTTTTAAATACGGCGCGATCCAGGAACTTTTCTTCGTCCCACTTGGCCGCATGAGGCGCGAGCTCTGTGTTCGAGAACTGCCGCGCCATATCTTGGATAAGGGTTTGTTCTTCTGTGAGTTGGAAATCCATAAATGACCCGATCTCTAAATTCGCTCATCCCGGCGTAAGCCGGGATTCCGTCAGACCTAAAATGTTGGAATGATGAAGGCGCTGTCTTCGGTTTCGCCTTCGGGCCAACGCTGCGTCACAGTTTTGACTTTGGTATAGAACCGCAGGCCTTCCATGCCATATTGGTTGGCGTCACCGAACGCTGAGCGTTTCCAGCCGCCAAATGAGTGATAGGCCACGGGCACAGGGATGGGGACGTTGATCCCGACCATGCCCACTTCCACGCGGTCCGCAAATTCGCGGGCGGCGCGGCCATTTTCCGTAAAGATCGCGACGCCATTGCCATATTGGTGTTCGCTCGGCAGGCGAAGCGCCTCTTCAAAGCTATCTGCGCGCACAATCTGGAGCACGGGGCCGAAAATTTCTTCGTGGTAGGTTTCCATGCCGGGTTTCACATCATCTAGTAATGTGGGGCCAATGAAGAAGCCCTCCTCATAGCCTTGCAGCGTAAAGTTTCGTCCATCAACGACCATAGTTGCGCCTTCGGCCACGGCTTTGTCGATCATGCCTTCGACTTTGGCTTTGTGGGCGGCGGTGACGACGGGGCCGTAATCCGCTTCGGGGTCATTGGATGTGCCCACACGAAGCCCCTCAATGGCGGGGAGCATTTTCTCTAAAAACCGCTCCGCTGTGCCTTTGCCAACGGGGACAACCACCGGCAGCGCCATACAGCGCTCGCCCGCCGAGCCATAAGCGGCGCCCAGAATATCTTTCACCGCCTGGTCCATATTGGCATCCGGCAGGATAATCCCGTGGTTTTTCGCGCCGCCCATACATTGCGCGCGCTTGCCATACTTTGTGGCCTCGCTGTAAACATAATGCGCGATATCGGAGGAGCCGACAAAGCTGACGGCTTTAATCACGGGATGCTGAAGGATCGCGTCCACCATTTCTTTATCGCCGTTCACCACATTCAAGAGCCCCTTCGGTCCGCCGGCCTGAATGAACAATTCCGCAAGGCGCATCGGCACAGACGGATCTTTTTCAGAAGGTTTGAGGATGCAGGCATTGCCGGTGGCGATGGCCATGCCAAACATCCACATGGGGATCATGGCCGGGAAGTTGAACGGGGTGATTCCGGCCACGACGCCGAGGGGCTTGCGCATAGAATAAACGTCAATGCCGGGGCCTGCGCCGTAAGTGTGTTCACCCTTTTGGCTGTGCGGTACGCCGCAGGCAAATTCAATCACGTCGATCCCGCGAATGACGTCGCCGCGGCTATCGGCCACGACCTTGCCGTGTTCTGACGAGAGCAGCTCCGCCAGCTCTTCCATATGTTCTTCGACAAGTGACTTGTAAGCGAACAGGACGCGCGAGCGTTTTTGCGGGTTGGTATTGGCCCATTCCACTTGCGCGATTTCCGCGGCGGCGACGGCGGCGTCCAGCTCTGAGGGGGTGCCAAGGCTGACCTTGGCTTGAACAGCCCCCGTATTGGGGTTGAAAATATCCGCTGTGCGAGACGAGGTGCTTTTGACGTTCTCGCCGTTAATGAAGTGTCCAATAGTGCGCATGAGTTTTCCCGCCGTTAAATTTTGTCTGTCTTTAAAGAGATAGAGGCCTTTCTGCCAGTGTAAAGCCAAGGGCGCGAAAAGTTTGGTCTTTATCGGGGGGAAGGCGGGAAAACTGTTTCTCGGGCGGGGCAGGCGCGCTAAATCACCTTCACATGCACGTCAGGCGCTTCGGGGTTGAAGTGGCCTTTGACGGGGTCGAACTTTACGTCGATCATGCGCATGACGGCGTCATAGGCGCGCAGGCGCATATCCTCGGGGACGATAACCTCATTGGTCTCGAACTTGAGACACTCATAGATATTTTCGAGCGTAATCCGTTTCATGTGCGGGCAAAGATTGCACGGGCGGACGAAATCCACGTCCGGGTTCATGATCGCCACATTGTCCGACATGGAACATTCTGTGAGCAAAATCACCTTGCCAAAATCATTGTCTCGGACGTAGTCGCTCATGGCTTTGGTCGAGCCGGTGAAATCGGATTCTTCCACAACGTCTGGCGGGCATTCAGGGTGCACCAAAACAATCACGCCGGGATTGGCGTCCCGCATGTCGCGTACATCTTGGGCGCTAAACCGGGCATGGACCTCACAGCGGCCATGCCAAGCGATGACTTCAATCTGGGTTTGTCGGGCCACGTTCTTGGCGAGGAACTCGTCCGGTAGCATGATGACTTTGTTGACGCCGCGCTCGGCGCAAATATGCTCCACAATCGCGACCGCGTTTGAGGAGGTACAGCAAATGTCGCTCTCGGCTTTCACGTCCGCCGATGTGTTCACATAGGTGACGATCGGGATGCCGGGGTATTTTTGTTTAATCAGCTTCACATCTTCGCCCGTAATCGACGAGGCGAGGGAACAGCCAGCGCGCATGGACGGAATAAAGACTTTCTTTTCGGGGCAAAGGATCTTGGAGGTTTCTGCCATGAAATGGACGCCGCCTTGGACGATCATATCCGCGTCGGTCTTTGTGGCTTCGATGGCAAGGCCCAAACTGTCGCCGCGGTAATCGCCCACAAGGTTAAAGATATCCGGCGTCATATAGTTATGCGCTAGAATAACTGCGTTCTTTTCCTTTTTAAGGGTGTTGATCGCGTGAACCAGCGGCGCGTAGGCGGGCCACTCAAATTCGGGGATGAAATCCGCGACCTGCGGGTAAAGATGATCCGTAGCGGCTTTCACCTCGTCCGTATATTCAAGGCCGCCCGCGGGCGTTGACGGCACCGCGCAGACGCCGTTCTCAACTTCGAGCGTTTGCCCGATCCATTTACCGGATTCCCAGTTGACCAATTCTTTACCCATAAAACCCTCCGGCTGCTTTTACGGCCCCTATATAGGGACTGCGGCGCGGGGTTCCAAGCGCGAAAACTGCAAGTTTTGGGCGGGGTACGGCCCTCGCGGCGGGGACAAGGCGGTTCGGCGCGGCAAAAGATAGCTGCAACCGCCCTTTTGGTACCGTGCGAACCCGCTTTTCTGGATGCGCGGATAATTCGAATTTAACCGGCGGTTTTGGGACTGTTCGCTGCAGAAAATTCAATTATATATGAGTTTTTATTCTATGCGGGATGGTTGTATTCCCTCCAGCTATGGTGGTAAAAATAGCACAGCGATTTAAATAAATTTCTCGGCATCATTATCCATATTGACGTTTTTTCATTCAGGAATACTGGCGGAATTTAGTGTTCTTTTTTGAAAGGTAAACGTATGCGCGTTTCAACGCTAAGTCGGCTGCTTTTGACCACAGGTTTGGTCTCAGTCGCTCCGGTCATTTTGGCCCAAACTTCTCCAACCCCTGAACAAGACGAAGTGGTCGTCGTGGGGACGCAAATCAAAGGCGCGAGCGTTTCGGACATTTTGCCTGTTACCTTGCTCACGACCGAAGATATTGAAGCGCTTGGCGTGACAAATAGTGAAGACCTGTTCCGGGCAATTCCGTCTCAGGGCGCGACGAGCTTTAACGGCGACAATGAAACCGGCGGCGTTAACGGCGCACGCGGAGACGTGGCCTCTATCAACCTGCGTTCATTGGGCACTGGGAACACATTGGTTCTGCTGAATGGTCGCCGTTTGGTACAGCACCCCGGCACGCAATCTGAAAACTTGGTTCCCGTTGTGTCGCCAAACCTGAACGCGCTGCCATCTTCTGGCATTAAGCGCCTCGAAGTGCTGCGCGACGGCGCATCCGCTGTTTACGGCGCGGACGCAGTGGGCGGGGTCGTCAACACGATCCTGAAAGACAATTTCGAGGGGACGCAGATTACGGCGAAATACGGCTCTTATGACGGCGTCGCCGCTGATTCATTCTCGCTGTCCGGCTATCACGGCTTTAACCTGCGAGACGGGAAAACGAACATCACCCTATTCGGTGACTATTTGGACCGCGGCGGCATTCTGGCGTCAGAGCGCCCTTACTCCGCCAATGATGACAAACGCGAATTCGTCGTCGGAACAGACTTTGAAGACGATTCGAACTTCAACAACCTGTCAACAAACAGCGCTTGGGGTCAGTTTGATACGACCCAGCGCGTGCGCCTTGGCACGACCAACCTGACAACCGCTGCGGGCCGTTTCCATATCCAGCCCACGACCTCTCCGGGGTGTCTCTACAATTTCAACGCAGATATCTGTCTTGATGATAGCTCTCTGGATACGGCATTGCGTCACAACACGGCGGTTTATGGTCAACCTACGTCTGACCTGAAACGCTACAATATGTTCGCTTTCGTCAACCACGAGCTTGATAGCGGCAATGAGTTTTACGGCGAATTGTCATTCTACCGCGCGGATAGCAACAAAATTCGCGAAGCGAATACACCGCTCTCCAGCACACCGATTACAATTTCTGCTGACAGCTATTGGAACCCCTTTGGTTCTGGCCCGAACCGCATTCCGGGCATTAATGCCCCTGCGGAAGGTCTCGATATCACAATTGGCGGTGCGGATGGCCGTTACAGAGTGATCGACGCCGGTCCGCGCTTGACCGATGTGCGCAATACAAGCTGGCGCAGTCTGGCGGGTCTTCGCGGACAACGCGGGGATTGGGATTTTGACACGGCCATCTTACTCTCATTTGCTGAAACAAATGACGTGACGAGTAACCGGATCAGTTCAACACTGTTCCAGCAAGCACTCAACCGCACCACACCGGACGCTTATAACCCGTTTAACGGCGGTAGCCTGACGGATCCAAACGGTCTGGACGGAACGCCAAACGCGCAATCCATCATTGACCCGTTCTTGATCGATGTGCGCCGTGACGGCAATACGAGCTTGGCGTTGGTGGACTTCAAAGTGTCTAACCCGTCTTTGCTAACATGGCGCGGCGGCGATATCGGCGCAGCGTTTGGTATTGAAGCACGGAGCGAACGTTATAAAGATGACCGCGATCAGCGTCTTGATGGTACATTGCTCTTTACCGACTCTGTCACGGGTATTTCTTATGACAGTGACGTTATGGGCTCTAGTGCGACGCCGGATACAAAGGGTGATCGTCAGACGTTTTCAGCGTTCGGCGAGTTCTTCATCCCTGTCGTGTCGCCTGATGAGAACATTCCTCTGGTTCACCGCCTCGAAGCGCAAATCGCAGGTCGTTTTGAGCATGCCTCTGACTATGGCGATGTGTTTGCCCCGAAAGTGGCCGTCTCTTGGTATCCGATCGATATGCTACAAGTGCGTTCGTCCTATTCAGAGGGCTTCCGTGCGCCAAACCTGGAGCAAATCAACGCTGAAGGCGTGCAGCGTTCCAACACGCGCACAGACTATATTCGTTGCCAAGCGCAAATCAATTTGGGCACATTAGCCAACCTTGGCGCTTGTGGTCAAAACCAAGGCGTTCTGAGTATTCGAAGCGGTAGTGAAGATTTGAAGGCGGAAACCAACAAGACCTATACGGTCGGTGTGGTTTTTGAACCTTCGAAATTCATTCCGGGCTTAACACTGACAGCCGATTACTACGACATCACACAAAATGACGTTGTGGGCATCGCGGGTGATGATCTTCAAATCGTACTGGATTTTGTTCGCCGCTTGAATGGCAGCTCAAACCCGGCGGTTGTGCGTTCGACACCTGATGCGGACGATGTTGCCTTCTTTGATACGGCTGTGTCTGGCATTGATGCGGTTGGCAGCATCATTTCTGTGGCCGATCCTTATTTGAACTTGGATACACGTAAATCCAAAGGGGTGGACTTGGGGGCCTACCTTGATTTTGATACGGACAAATTTGGTGATTTCCGTTTCAGCATTGATGCCACCCGTCTTCTTGAATTTGATCAAGACGATTCAAGCGTCATCCAGGAAATCCGTGCAGAAGCTGCGGCGGCCGATATTCCATTGGTTGGAAGTGGTAGCCTCATCGAGCAGGATGGTTTCCCGAAATGGCGCGGCGTTGCCCGTGTGAACTGGAAATATGGCAATATCGGCGTGGGCGGAAGTTTGACATATACAGGCGCATTCTTTGACCCAAGCGCGATTCAAAACACGACCGGCGAATTGTGGCGTGTTGACGAATGGCTTGTGGGCAATGCGCACATTGACTACACGTTCCGCAAAATTGGGGTGGCAGGTTTGAGTAAAGTTCGGACCCGCGTTGGCGCGACGAACATTACAAATGAAGATCCGCCATTTGCTGATGAAACCAATGGTTATTACACAGAATATCACAATAACCGTGGCCGTTTCCTCTATGCCGAGATCAAAGCCGACTTCTAGGCGGCCTCACATTAAACGGAAAACGCGGCCCTCGCAGGCCGCGTTTTTTTTGGGTTTCCGTGATTGCCTCGCTGGGCCACGAGAGCGGCATCCTACCTCTCCCTGCAAAGCTGCGGTCCATTTTGGGTTGTTTTCAAATTGTAGTTTCGCTTAAGGTGACGTCACTATGTGGGGCGGGCAACGCCCAAATCAAAAGACAAAACGATAAGGGAGTGACCATGCGCAAGGCTTTGTATCTAACTGTGGCGGCGATTGCCGGACTAGGCTGGGGGAACGCTGCGGCGAAGACCAACGGCTATTATCAAATGCCTGCCATGGACAGTTCGCATCTTGTTTTTGCCAGTGAGGGCGATTTATGGCGCGCAGCGCCCACGGGCGGAACCGCGGTGCGCCTGACAACCCATCCCGAAGCCGAAGCCAACCCCTTCATTTCGCCGGACGGCAAATGGATCGCCTTTCAGGCCAATTATGATGGACCCACAGAGATTTACGTGATGCCAATGGCGGGCGGCAAACCCAAGCGGGTGACCTTTGAAGGCGGCGGCGTAACCCCGCGCGGCTGGCTGGATAATGACCGCGTATTATACCGGACCTCTAATATTCCCGGCACCATCCCGCGCTTGTTAAGGACGGTAAACGTCGACGGGCTCGGCGTGACGGATATTCCGCTCGACGGGGCGGATCAAACCGCAATGTCCCCCGATGGACGCACGCTTGTTTTCACGCGCTACGGCCTCAATATGTTTTCCGACAATGCGGTGCAGTATAGAGGCGGGCGCATGGCGCAGCTCTGGACTTATACGCTCGGCAGCGCCCGCGAAGCGGTGCGTTTGGCCAAAGATTTTGACGCGCCCATTCGTCACCCGATGATCTGGAATAAACGGATTTATTTTGTCACCGACAAAAGCGGCACCGATAATATCTGGTCCATGGATATGAGCGGCGGCGACATCCAACAAGTGACCCAATCACGTGAATGGCAAATCCGGGCGCCGATGCTCCACAATGGCAAAATTATCTATCAAAGCGGGGCGGATCTGTTCACCTATGACATTGCCGCAGCCACGCTTACGCCTGTGACGCTTGATCTGACCTCTGACCGCGACATGCAGCGCGTACGCTGGCTGGATACGCCGCTGGAATATCTCGATGATGCGCGGATGGCGCCCTCGGGCAAGTCGGTGACTGTCACGGCGCGCGGCCATTTTGTGACCGGATTTACCGGGCAGCAGCGGCGCGTCAATTACAAACTCCCTGCGGATGCGCGGGCGCGCTCGGCGGTGATGGGCGCGGACGGGGATTGGGTTTACGCGCTTGTTGACCGGGATTTATCTGGTGAAATCTGGAAGTTCAAAGCCGATGGTAGCGGCGAGGGCGAAGCGGTCAAGACGGGGATCGGCGCTTATATCTGGAATATTTACGCGGCGCCCAAGGACGAAGCCCTTGTGTATAGTGACAAAGCCGGCAAGCTTTACCATCTCGACGTCAAGACCGGAAAAACCACGCTGATTGATAGCGCCGTGAGCAGCTCTGATGACAATTACAGCGATGTGTCGTGGTCGCAGGACGGACGGTACCTCACCTATACGTTTGGCGACTCTCGGGATATTCTGCAAATTGCCATTTTTGATACGAAAACCGGCGTCAAAACCGTGATGACATCGGGCAAGTTCGAATCCTTTGCGCCCACATTCTCTTCGGATTCGGCGTGGCTATACTTTGTGTCTAACCGCAATTTTGAGGCGACCCCCGGTTCGCCTTGGGGGGATCGCAATATGGGCGCGGCGTTCAATGAACGCGGCAAACTTTACGCCTTGCAATTGGACCCGAAAGCCGCCTTTCCGTTCGAACCTAAAGACGAACTCGACGTGAAAGACGACGAAAAAGCCAAAGACAAAGATAGCGAAAAAGACGGCGGCGACGAGACGGCCAAAGACAGCGAGAAAGATGAGAAAGAGGAAAGCCCCGTGCTTGATCTGTCCGGCGCCGCGGATCGTCTCTGGCCAGTGCCCGCGCCCGCCGGCGACTATAGCGGACTGGCGGCGACCAAGAAGCACCTTTACGTCATGGGCGGCGGCTTTCGCTCTCCCGTGCTTAAACGCCTGTCAATCTCGGACGATGAACCAGAGCTGGACGATTACGCCAAGGATGTGCGCAGTTTCGGGCTTTCGGCCGATGGAAAAACCCTGTTCCTGCAGGTCGGGCGCGGCGCGAGAACCCGTTTCATGTTGGTGGGCTCCGGTGAAAGCTATCCCAAGGACACTTCGCCGAACACCATACGTCTATCGGATTGGAAACTGGCGATCGATCCGCATGATGAATGGCGGCAAATGGCGCTGGACGCATGGCGGCTTCACCGAGATTTCGCTTATGATAAAAATCTGCGCGGCGTGAACTGGAACGCGGTGCGCGAGCATTTTATCCCGATGGCGGATCGTCTGGGTCACCGCGCGGAGCTTAATGATCTGCTCTCGCAAATGTCGGCGGAGCTGGGCATTCTGCACAGCCAGATCCGGCAGGGCGAGCTTCCCACTGATGAAGAGGGCGGCAATGCGGCTTATCTTGGCGCGGTTTTCGAACCGGCGAAAGACGGGCTACTCATCCGCTCGATCCATGCAGGGGAACCTGACCGCCCCGAAACGTGGGGGCCGCTGCAATCGCCGGGCGTAGACGCGCGCGCCGGGGATGTTCTTACGGCAGTGGATGGCCAAGCTATCAGGACGCAAGCGGATTTGGCGTTGGCCTTGACGGAAAAAGCGGGTCAGCAAGTGCGCCTTGAACTGCAGCGCGGGAAAGCCCGCCATAGCGAGATCGTCGTTCCAGCCTCACGCCGAGGAGAGCTGGGCCAGCAATATACAAGTTGGGTACAGCACAACCGGGAGGCGGTCGAAGCGGCGTCCGGCGGTAAGGTGGGCTATCTGCATTTACGGGCGATGGGCTCGAACGATGTGGCCAGCTTCGCGCGGGATTATTTTGAACATGTAGATAAGGACGGCATGATTATTGACGTGCGCGGCAATCGCGGCGGGAATATTGATAGCTGGATTATCGGCACGCTTTTGCGCCGGGTCTGGGCCTATTGGCCGGGGGCGAATGGCGGCCCGTCTATGGGCAATATGCAGCAAACCTTCCGCGGGCATTTGGTCGTGCTGATTGACGAAGGTACATATTCTGATGGTGAGACATTTGCCGCGGGCGTTCGGGCGCTGGATATTGCGCCGACCATGGGAACGCGCACGGCGGGGGCCGGCATTTGGCTCTCGGATCGCAACCGTCTGGTAGATGGAGGGCAAGCGCGGGTGGCCGAATTTGGTCAACGCGGCGCGTCTGACGGGCGCTGGCTCATTGAAGGGCGCGGCGTTTCCCCCGATATCGAAGTCACAAATCCGCCCAAAGCCACATATGATGGCGGCGATAACCAGCTCTCCACGGCAGTGACCTATCTTCAAAATAAGATCGCGAATGAGCCGATTCCGGAGCTCAAAGATCTGCCATACCCGGCCCTTGGCGAGCCGGGACGGGGCGTGAAGTAACGCCTCTCATCGCCGCATAAAATCAAGGCCGGATCTTTTTCAAGACCCGGCCTTTTAAGTTGCGCTGTTAAAACCGTTAGTCTTTGATCTCGTAGAAATCGCGGATGGCGGCCCAGCCCTCTTCGGCGGTTTCGACAAACTTGAACAGATCAAGGTCCTTGCGCGAGATGGTCCCGCCGTCGGCCAGAGCGTCAAAATTAATCACGCCGCGCCAGAATTTTTCACCAAAAAGCAAAATCGGCATAGGCGCGACGCGGCCCGTTTGGATCAGCGTCAGCACTTCGAAGAACTCGTCAAATGTCCCGAACCCGCCCGGAAAGACGGCCACGGCTTTGGCGCGTAGCAAGAAATGCATTTTGCGGATCGCGAAATAGTGAAACTGGAAGCTGAGCGCCGGTGTGACATAAGGGTTTGGAAGCGCTTCGAACGGCAGAACGATATTGAGCGCGATGGACGGCGCGCCAATATCATCAGCGCCGCGGTTGGCGGCTTCCATAATGCCGGGACCGCCGCCCGAGACGATAACCCATTCCTTGCCGCCCGTTTTTAGGCAGGCTTCGGAGACAGTGCGAGAGAAGTCCCGCGTCAGTTCATAAAACGGCGCTTTTTCGCGGAGTGCGGCTTCGGCTTCATTGCCAAGGTCGCGTACACTTTGCGTGCCGGGTTCCGGGATGCGGGCCGAGCCAAAAACAACAACGGTGGAGTCGATTCCGGCTTCGTCAAGGATCATGCCGGGCTTTAAAAGCTCGAGCTGGAGGCGCACGGGGCGCAATTCTTCGCGGGTTAAAAAGTCCGCATCATCAAAAGCGAGGCGGTATGCGGGGTGTTCGGTTTGCGGCGTTTTTGCCACGTGCTGCATGGCTTCGCGGTCTTCGCCAGCCGTGCGGAAGTTTGCGCCCGTCCGGCGCTCGTTATTACAGTCTTCAATCATATTTTTCTTTCTAGGTCATACACCATGTAATTATGGCTTTTTGCGCGTGCAGGCGGTTCTCCGCCTCTTCAAATACACGCGATTGCGGTCCGTCGATTACGGAACCGCTGACTTCTTCGCCCCGGTGGGCGGGAAGACAATGCAGGAATGTGGCCGATGGTTTGGCGGCATTCATAAGCGCATCATTGACCTGGTAATCGGCTAAGTCAATCATGCGTTTTTCTGCGTCTGTATCGCCCATAGACACCCAAGTGTCGGCGATAATAACATCCGCAGACGCGCAAGCGGCCTGTGGATCGGTTATGGTGTCAATCTTGCCGCCATTTTGCCGTGCGGCCTCGACGATTTGCCCGGGGACGGTATAGCCCTGCGGGCAAGACAGGCGTAGGCGGTAGCCAAATTTTGCCGCGCCGTTGATAAAGCTGACAGCGACATTATTCCCGTCGCCCACCCATGTGAGGGTCATATGGGACAGATCTCCGCCCATTTCCTCGAGGGTCTGAAGGTCAGCCATGATCTGGCAGGGGTGGTTATAATCGGTCAGACCGTTAATGACGGGAATGTCGGCGTTGCGAGCCAGATCCACCAAAGCGGCATGGCGATTGGCGCGCAGCATAATGCCGTCGACAAAGCGCGAGAGTACCTTAGCCGTATCTTCAATCGTTTCGCCGCGCCCGATCTGCATGTCATTGGACGTTGCGGTGATGGACGTTCCGCCGAGTTGCCGCATGGCCATATCAAATGAGAACCGCGTACGGGTGGAGCTTTTTTCAAAAATCATCGCAAGGGTTTCGCCTTTGAAAGGGGCGTCCACATCGGCGCGGCCCTTCGGCAGACCTTTGCGCGCAGCTTTGCGCCGGTGCGCCTCGTCCAAAATCGCGCGTAATTCACTGGCCGGAATATCGGCTAGGGATAGGAAATGTTTCGGTCCGTTCATGTCGCCCTCTTTATGCGAAACATATGACACTAATGCGGCGGCCCGGAATTTACCAATGAAAATTACGGCGCGGTTTCTGGACCACTTTTGCGGTGGAATGACGCATGTGGAGGAAAAATCCATTTTTGCGAACAATTCTCATTTACATTCTCAACCGCTATCGGTATTGCGAGTCATTCTCATAAATGATCTGGAGTTATCGTGTCATATAAAATAATTGCCGCCGCCGCTTTATGGGCTGCCCCCTCAGCCGCCTTTGCTCAAACGCCAAGCCTTGGCTCGGGCCTTGCTGGCGAAGATGAAATCATTGTGCAGGCCGCTCGCCGTGATGTGCCCGTCGAGGCCTTACCCAATACGATCCGGTTGATTGACGAGTCTGCGATACGAGACCAGCTTCTCATCTCGACCAGCCTGATTGATGTGGTGGGATCGCAAGTTCCCAGCTTTTCGCCGATCCGCCAGAAGCTTTCTGGCGTTGGCGAGAGCTTTCGCGGGCGCGAGCCGCTCTATCTGATTGACGGGGTGCCGCAATCGAACCCGCTACGCAACGGGTCGAGGGACGGCTTCACGATCGACGCCGCCGTGGTAGAGCGTATTGAAGTGCTTTACGGGGCGAACGCGATCCAGGGCGTGGGCGCAACCGGCGGGATTATCAATTATGTGACGCTCAGTCCGGCCGCCGACGGGACGAGCGAGCTGCGCGCCGAAGCTGGCGTGACGGCGAGCAAAGATTTTGGTGAGGACGGATTCGGATTTCGCGGGGCGCTGACAGGTCTTAAAGATTTCGGAGCGGTTGATCTGGTCGTAAGCCTTGCGGCCGAGAGCCGCGGTGCCTTTTATGACGCCGAGGGACGCCACATCGGTGTGGACGGAACGCAGGGCGATATTCAAGACAGCCAGACGCTCAACCTGTTCGCGAAAGCCGGTTGGGACATCGACGCGCAGACTCGTCTTGAGCTATCGGCTAATCTGTTCGAACTTGAAGGCGGCGGCAATTATGTGCAAGTGGCCGGTGATGTGGCTGCGGGGATACCCGCCACGTCTATTCGCGGCGCGCAAGAGGGCCAAGCGCCGACCAATACGGTCCGTACGTTCCAAGCCAGCTTGACCAAAGATGCGCTTTGGGGCGGCAAGCTCACGGCGCAAGGGTTCTACCGCGAGTTTGAATCTGTTTTTGGCGGTGGAACCTTTGACGGCTTTTTTAATACGGGCCTCGAAGCCCCCGGAGAGGAAACCTTCGATCAATCTTCAAATATCTCTGACAAAACGGGTCTCAAACTGACCTATAGCCATAGCGATTTACCGATCGCGGGTTTAACGCTCACCGGAGGGCTGGATGTCCTCAGTGACCGCACGTCCCAGATTTTGGTGCAAACGGGCCGTTTTTGGGTCCCCGAAGTGGAGTTTGTCTCTGTGGCACCCTTCCTTCAATTTGATCAGCTTTTATTGAATGATCGGTTGTTGATCTCGGGCGGTGTCCGGCAAGAGAATGCGGTACTGAACGTCGATGATTTCACGACGATTTTCTCTTCAGGCTCTACATTTGTCGCAGGAGGTGAGCCGGACTTTCAGGAAACGCTTTTCAATATTGGCGGAAGTTTCGAGGTGGTCGATGGGCTGACCGTGTATGCCGCATCCTCCCAAGGGTTTACCATGCCCGACGTGGGGCGGGTGTTACGCGCCGTCAATACGGCAGGCCAAAGCGTGGAGGGATTGCTGAATATCGAGCCGATTGTCGCGGACAACCGAGAAGCGGGCCTTTCGTTCGAGCGCAGCGGCTTTAGCGCCAAAGCCAGCTATTTCTGGTCTGATTCAGATTTCGGGCAGCGTCTGTTTTCCAATGCCCAAGGCATATTTGAAGTCAAGCGTGAGCCGACCGAGATTTCGGGATTTGAACTCTCCGGTGAATATGATTTCGGTCATGATTTTATTGTTGGCGCGGGCTATGCGAACCTCGAAGGCCAATCGGATCAGGACGGCGACGGGCAGGTGGATGAAGATCTTAGCGCCGAGAATATCAGCCCGGATCGCCTCACATTGTTTGTCAGCGCCGCGCCCGCGCGGAACCTATCCCTTCGCGCGCAATTGTCCCATAATTTTGACCGCACGTTCAATGATGCTGCGGTCAACACCGACTTTGAGGGATATACGCTCGTGGATTTTAGCGCCGGTTATCATCTGGGCCGTATGGGCCAGTTCGACATCGGCATTCAAAACGCATTGAACGAGGATTATACCACCTATTACAGCCAGTCGTCGCCCGCCGCAGCGGCGCGGGGCAACCGCTTCTTTAAAGGGCAAGGCCGAACGGTGACGCTGCGCTGGTCGAAGGTCTATTAGGGGCTTGCGCCCATGACGACAGCGCTTCTGAGCAAACGGCGGCAGACGCTTGGCCGGCTTTGCCGCCGCGTTCACGGCTGGGCCGGTGCGGCATTGTCGGTTGTGCTGATTGTTTTAGCGCTGTCGGGGAGCTTGCTCGTCTTCAAAGACGATTATATTCGCGCGGTGGTGCAGGAGGCGAGAGAGGCCGCCGACCTCTCGGGCCGCGCGCTCGTCCACGTTCTCGAATCCGCCGAGCAAGCCTTTGGCCCGGAGCAGCTTCGCGCGCTGGTTTTTGCGGTGGACGGTTTTGGGCTGCACAAAGTCTATTTAACCGAAGACCGCGCCGCTTATATCGCGTCTGATGGGACGCTTGTGGCGCAGTGGGGCAAGAACGAACGCTTCGAGGATTGGCTGTTTGATCTGCACCATTATTTGCTCTCCGGTGATACGGGCCGGCTGTTGGCGGGGTTTAGCGGCCTCGCGGCGCTGCTCCTGATCGTCACCGGCGTGGTCGCGGTCTGGCCCATGCGCAAAGGCGTAAGGCGGGGCCTTAAAATCACGCAGTTTACGCGGGCGCAGATGCTCTCGCTTCACCGCAACGTGGGCGTTTTTGCGGCGCTGCCGCTTTTCATTCTCGTGCTGACGGGCGCGCTGCTCACATTTTCAAAACAAAGCCGCGCCATATTTGATATGTTCGGCGGTCCAGAGCCCTTATCTGCCGCTGAATTTACGCCTGGCCGGGTGGACTGGTCCGCCGCGCTAAGAAACGCCGAGGCGGCTTATCCGGGTGCTGCGCCGCGAATGGCTTTGTGGGGCAAGGCGGGCGCGCCCCCGTCGCTTCGCTTGAAACAAGAGCGGGAATGGCACCCGAACGGCCGTACGCTTGTGCTCATAAATCCGCAAAACAGCGAGGTTATCGGACGGGAAGATGCCTTGCAGGCCGGGATAGGCCGGGAGGCCTTTAACGCCGTCTATCCCGTGCACGCTGCACATATTGGCGGACGGTTATATGATATGATTGTTTTTATTTTGGGGCTGACCCTCAGCCTACTCGGCATGGCTGGTTTGGCCGCTTTTATCAAAAGGTACGTTTAAAACCACCGTGCGGCGAAAGGCCGAAAATGACGGCGAAGCCTAGCCAGTCTTGCGCTCGGACCAAATGAGCGCGCGCGCGATGTGCTGCTCTTGTTTGGCGAGGCGCGTGCGGCTTACCCCTGCGGCGAGGCGGAGCGATTTGGGCGCGATCTGCCAATGCCGGGCCGCCATGACCATAAGCGCGTGCTCATTGGCGTGCACTTCGTTGTCCGCTTCCGAGATTGCCATCATAGCCTCCAGGATGCTTTCTTTGTTATTGAGATGGGACAGACGATCAAAAACCGTCTCAAGCGAGCGTTCATAATATTCCGGCTTGGTGATATGGGAAATCCACTCCTGATTGAGCTCGATCCATGCCATGAGACGGGCGTGGGTGAGGACCGGCTTCAAATCCATCGCGAGTTGCAAGCGCTGCGCACAGGTCAAAAAGGCCTGTACTTCCTCGGACACAACCTTTTTGTCCGCGACAATCGTGACGGCGAGCAATGTTAGAACGTCGCCTAATTCCTCAGATACCATCTCACTTCCCCAATCAAAGTTTCACCTAATGTGCGCCGATAAAGTAAACAGGTCTTAAATATATTTGGCGGCCCGCCCGTCTCAAAAGCGTTCGTTTATCCGGCGTTCATGTTGGGGGCGAGGCAGATTGCTGCAAGGAACATGGACCTGAGCAGCTTATTGACAGCTATTTGGGACCATTTGTGTCTGCGTTGTTTTTAGGCGCAAGGCCGCTGACTGCTAAAATAGGGGAGATGCCATTGTCATTGCGGCGATAAAGGCGTTAGGTACGGGGGTAAGCCTTTTGCGCTTGCGGCCGAAACTTCATCATTATGTGGGACTCTCAATATGAAAAAAACTTTCCTTTTAGGCTTAGCAAGCGCCTCTCTACTTGTACTTTCGTCAGTTCATACGGCCAGCGCCGCCGACCCCAACAGCCAGCCACGTGTGCCGAAAAAAGTCACAAACTTTACCTGCGTAAGCGAGGGGTGGGACATTGAGGTCAAGGAATATGACACGGGCCAAGATCAGGTGCGGTTTACAGGCATGCCGCAAATCGTTCAGATTGTGCGCGAGCTCCCAACGGGTTGGACCCCCAATCCGAGCAAAGGCGAGTCGGCCGTTTTTCATGATGAGATTGTCGAAGATGTCACCAAGCCCAACAATGGTAAAATCTGCGCGACCGATGGCAGCGTTATTGGCTACGGTCAGGACTATGTGACGATGACCCGCAAAAATGACCAACCTTGGAACCATACGCAAGCCTTTTGGGAAGGGGACGTGTCGAACGTTTCCTTCTTGGACGCCGGTCAGGTCCTCAAAAAGTTCAGGCCCTATCTGAGCCAGCAAGTCAATGTGGGGCCTCTCCCAACGTCAGATCATTGTGCCAGTGCCCAGCCTGTGTGTAGTTTTGCCGGCCCCACCACAACCGATTATTCAGATAGCGCCGCGCCCGGAATGAACCGTATTTCTATGACCGATTTGGCGGCGTCAGATATGAGCGGTTCGGACATCTTTTATTACCTTCGCGGACCTGATTGGGGGTCGCACGTGGCCGACCTGCACGGGTTCACCTATTCATGGATTCGTGTGATGGACAATCTCGGGATCATTAATTCAAGCGCTGTCCGTCAGTCTATGCTCCCGACCCCTGCTGCTGATGGGAGCACGTTCATCTTTAAGCGCCTGGAATTGCCCACCTACGACATGATTCCGCTTATAGAAGAAGACGATGATGATTTAGAGCTGATTATTGTTCCCCGTACAGTTGCCTCGAACGGCGGGTCATGGCCGACGTCCAACCGCGTGGACCAAAGCCAGCCGCCGATCTTCCAAGGCGGACGCCCCAATCCAAATTACTGTCCGCAGAACGATCCCGGGAATGATGCCTATATTCCGCAATATCTGTCTGACCCGGCTGTGGTTGTTGAACTCAGCAACGATCTGAGATTTCTCACGGAAGCGCAATTGGAACGTATAGAAGACACAGGCTGGCGCATTACGCGCGGTCAAAAAGATTGGGAGGATGAAGACTTTGCCAATGCCATTCCGGAAAATCCCTCTTTAGCCCGCCCGACCTATGACTGTATGGCGCCGATGGCGACAACGATGGCAAACCGCCCGCAAACGCGCTCGCGGACGGCCCAGCCCGGACGAGCGGACAGCCAAGCGGGCATGGTTTGCAAGACAAAAGACGTGGCTTATTATGATGCGCTAATCGCCCGCCTCATCGTCGTGAACCCCGTGATCGGGAACGTCATGAACCATCCTTGCAATAAAGTGAAAAACTTGATGGGCGGAGCGGCGAAACCCATGACCGCGCCGAAACCCGCGTCGGTCGTTTTGCAAAAACCGGCCAGATCTCTATCCGCTCAACCTCGTAAAATGGCCCCTGTTGTCGTCAAAAAACCGGCCAAGGTAAACGAATAGCCGGTGCGTCCCCGCCGCTGGCTAAGAGGCGGGGCCGAAGCGCCATTTCACCCTATTAAGACGGGTGCTTTGGCCGCAGGGGATCTAAGTTTAACGCTATTGTTTGCGTCAATATTTGGACTATATGCGTGTTATGAGTATCCGTTTTGACAAAATGGCCGAACAGCAAATTCGGAAAGCCCAAGCCGAAGGTCAGTTTAATAATTTACCGGGCGCGGGAAAACCGCTGAATGCGGATAAAGGTGCCAATACATCTTTGTCTTCAGGATATAAAATTATGGCCGAAGCGGGCGTTCTGCCCAAGGAAATCGAGCTTCGAAAGATGATAGATGCCCAGCGAAAATCGTTAAAGGGCGTCACCGATCCCGATCAGATCAAGGCGATCAATAGGGTCCTTGCAGATCTGGAACTCAGATTAGCCATCGAACAAGATGCCAGACGCCGTTTCATGCGAACCAGCCGTTAGCGTGCTACGGGTTTAACGCGCTGAAGCTCTATTTCAGTCTCATCCTTTAGCGTGCGTGCTTTGAAAACCGTCAAAATGGCTGTCAGATATGCAAAAATATATCTTCAGAACGCGCCATTTACCCGTATGAAGCTTATATGGCTAAAAATCGTGTGGTCGAAACATTTATTTTGAAATCGGGAGCAGAGTGCCGTCTGCTGCGAATCCGAAATGACCTCATCCCCAATTATTATCTCTTGTGTTTTCCAAGAACGCTCGGGGAGCCGTCCGACGTCGATGTCACGGAGATGTTGACGATGGGGGTGCAATATGCGCAGACCCTCGCCGCTCAAAAGCTGGGGGACAGAGAAGCGTTCTCTGTGCTATATAGTGGATATAGTGCGCGGCGGGAAAAAGGATGGCATGTGCATATTGTCCTTCTTGGCAATCGGTGGCGCAAGGCGTGGCTTTACAGCATTCTGGCGATGAAAAATCTTTTACAGGCTTTCGGAATAAGGAAAGATGATGCCCCAAAACTCAAGGATTAGCCGAGACGGTTGGTTGCGCTTGATGGCGGCTTTCGGCATGCCTGAGAATGTTGAAATGCACGACAGCTTGCTCGCCGCCTATTCCGAAAAACACCGCGCCTACCATACGCTCGATCATATAAAAGCCTGCTTTGTGCATTTAGACGCCGTGCGGGATCAAGCTAACCATCCGCATGAAATCGAAATGGCGCTCTGGTTCCATGACGTGATTTACAAGCCTTTTTCTGGGACGAACGAAGAGGATAGTGCCGATATGGCGAAAGCATTTTTGGCCGCCCATATGGTTCCGCCTGAGGTAATTGCTCGCATCTATGATTTGATACTTCTGACGAAAGATCACGGCGTCCCGACGTCCAATGACGGTCAGCTCATGCTCGATATCGATCTTAGTATTTTAGGCGCGGATTCGCACATTTACGCGCAGTTCGAGAAAGATGTACGAAAAGAATATAAGCGGGTGCCGTTCTTTATGTTCAAAAAGAAACGCAAAGAGATATTGAAAGCATTCCTTAGCCGTCCGCGAATTTATCAGACCCCTTACTTCTTCGATCGCTTAGAAAAGCATGCAAAGCAAAACCTGACTTGGGCGATAAGCTCTTTATAAGGGCCAAAGTTTATTTCACGCGCGACTCCTAAGGATGTCGATCCTCCGCGTCCGCTACTCGTGACCGGCGCTCAGGGGCGTGACGGTCGGGGCGTTCCAGGCGCCTTTGAGGACCTGTTCTTCGGGCCAATAGAGGCGCAAGGTCAGGGCAAACGGCGCTGCCTCTGGCGTTGGTAACCAATTGGATATTTTGTCCTCGCTGGGCGCTTCGCGCTGCACGTAAATATCGAGCGATCCATCGGCGTTAAGCGGTAAATTATTGGCGGTGCCGAGCGCATAGCGGCCAATATCATTCTTCACCAGATAGCCGTCTTCATCATAGACGGTCAGCGACCAAAAGGCTTTTACAGGCGGCAATTCGTCTTTCGCGAAATGCACCACATAATTCTTGGAGGAATGTAGCGCGTGACCATTTACATCTTTCGTGGTGTTGGGGTAAATCGCATCCACAGGTTCATTGGCGCCAAGCCCCACATGGGTGATATAGGCGCGCATTTGATAGTCGGTGCCATACGCGCCGATAGGCCGCGAGGGGTCCATATTCATCCAGCCCTTCTTGCGGGCGACGAGTTTTTGAATGAAGTCGAGCCGTCCATAAGCTTTGTCTTTGCCCGCGCTGAGGGTCTCGGCGCTGGGGCCGCTGGCCATGAGGGGCGCGAGCACATCCTCGATAAAGGGGGCGTCCTCTTTTGCGGGCGGGTTATCCGTCATCAGTGCTTCGAGCTTTTCAAAGAAAAGCTGGGCGTCCATATCTTTGAGCTTTTTCTTGATGTCCTCGAAGGACGGTTTTGGCTGGGATGGGGCGGGGGGCACGACGCCGTTTTGATAATCGGTGAGCGTGCGCAGCGACATGCCGTCTTGATAGGCATAGGCGCCTTCAAAATCATCGGGACCTGCCGCATAGATCCGGCCGATCATCCACGCCATAGCGGTGGGGGAGCGGTATAAGGTCATGCCCTCTGGCACATCCCCGGTCCAGTCCGGGCCCGCAATCACATAGGAACCGGCCTTTGTGCCGGTCGTCCGGCTGCCGATGGAGGCAAATACATTGGTCCACGCATCGAGCATCGGCGTTAAAATATAGCGGCCGTCACTGTCTGGGAGCGACAGCACAAGGGCATCGTCTTTCAGGTCGAGCCAGCCAATAGAATAAAGCGTATCCACATTGGGCCGGACAACGGTGCGGAATTTGTCATCGGGAAAACTGCGGCGATGGTAGAGTGTGTTGACGGGACCGGGCGATGAGTGCTGGGTTTCGCTCATCATGACCAAAGGGTAGCCATAAAGAAACGCATCGCGCGCCTGTTTTTCGCTTTTGCTGCTACAGCCTGCGAGCAAAACCATCGCAAGACACAGGGCGGGGAAGAGTTTACGTCTCATTTGGTGCACTGCATAAAAGTTCCGCTCCGGTTTGGACGCTGGTCATTAGACTTTGCTAGAAAAACCTGTTGTCCATCCGGTCTTTGAATGCTGGCCATCGACCAGTCAAGCGTGTTCGGGAATGGAAATTCCAAACGGTCCACGCCATTTTCGGTGATGATCACCCCTGATTTAAATGTCGCGCGTACCCACGGTGTTTGAGCCGGGGTCAAAGTGACCTTGAATATGTCGGTTTTGGACAGGCTGAAAACACTCTGTTCGATGATCGCCAGCCGATCATTTGCGGGTGCAAAATACATATGACCTGTGATTGTTTCAATGTTGGGGACGATCTCTCGAAGATATTCGTAGCCGTCGGGCTTATAGGGATCGCGTCCAAACATGCTTTTCTTGCCGTCAATCATCTTAATCTGACATTCCGTGTCCACGTAGGTCCAAAGCGCTTCGCTTTTCAGGTCTTTTGGCGTTGTCTCGAGCTTCACCCATGAACCGGAAATCAGCGCGGCCTGATCGGCGTTCAGACCCGCAACCTGCGCCTGAGCGGCGAGGCTGCTGGCCAATAAAAGGGCGGATGTGAGAATTGTCCGAAATGTTTTCATGTGGAAAGATTATCGCCGAAAACAGGGTGTTTCAAGGAATATACGCTAGAGGTTTCACGCCGTTCATTGCAAAACGGGCGTACCCCGTCTCGGTCGGCCTTTGTCAAATTTGCGGCGCGC
>JBLWUN010000007.1:0-58393 GCA_048268905.1 Maricaulaceae bacterium
CTCCGAAGATGTCAAAGGCTTCGAAATCGGCGACATCACAGTCACGAACGGTGCGGCCGATTCCTTTAACACCACAAGTGCGAGCATTTACACGGCCTTGATTACGCCAGCGGCGGACGGGGTGGTGACCGTGGATGTTGCTGCGGCGGCCGCTCAGGACGGTGCTGGCAATAACAATCTTGCGGCCACACAATTCTCGATTACGAGTGACTTAACAGCGCCAACGGTCATCGCCTCGACCCCTCCGACCTCGGTGAACGGTCCTTTTGATATTGTTTTCACATTCACGGAAGATATGAGCGGCCTGACCGCGTCTGACTTTAATGTTGAAAATGGAACGGTGACTCTTGCGGGCGGTCCGCGCGAGTTCACAGCGACCATTACGCCAGACGGCAAAGGGAATCTTTCCGTGGCTCTTCCGGCCAACGTGGCCACGGACCCCGCCGGGAATGGAAATGAAGCATTTAGTGCTGTTATCGATGTGAACTTTGATGCGACACCGCCAACCGTGACGGCATCAACACCACCATCCTCCGTCAACGGTCCTTTTGATATTATATTCACATTCACGGAAGATATGAGCGGCCTGACGGCGTCTGATTTCAATGTTGAAAATGGAACGGTGACTCTTACGGGCGGTCCGCGCGAGTTCACAGCAACCATTACGCCAGACGGCAAAGGGAATCTTTCCGTGACTCTTCCGGCCAACGTGGCCACGGACCTCGCCGGGAACGGAAATGAAGCGTTCAATGCCGTTATCGATGTGAACTTCGATGTGAATGCACCGACACTAGTCCTTTCAACAGCGATCTCAGATGTAACGGGCCCGTTTGTGATTACGGCGACGTTCTCAGAGGCCGTGAGAGACTTTACGGCTGAAGATATATCAGTCGAGAATGGTGCTCTATCTAATTTCTCCGGCTCGGACACGGTCTTTACCGCGACCGTTACGCCCGTGACGATTGGCGAGATTGTCATGAGCGTGGCGGATGCAGCCGCTTTTGATCTTGCTGGTAACGCATCCATCGGCGACACGCTGAGCGCGACTGCAGGCGGTGGAGATGCTGTTGTTAAACTTGAAGTGACCACGGCCGTTGCGGACGCCTCAACAGTCGGTGCGGAATTCACTCTATCTAACCCTGGTACGCAGCCGATTTCTTTCTTGGCGACGTCGGATCAGCCGTGGGTTGATGTTACTCCTGGGTCTGGAAAGATCGAATCTCTGTCGAATATCGATTTCAATATTCAACTCAATGATCTTATCGATGATCTGGCGCCTGGTACCTATGTCGCCACGGTCACGGTTGAAGTGGTGGATGGGTCTGCCGCTATTGCAGGCGATGTGTCTGCGAAGGCGAAGGCCCTTACTCGCAATGTTCTGGCAGAAGTACCGATTACGGTTGAGATCGAAGAACGCTTTGGGAATTTCGAACTTATTGTTCTGACGCCCTTAGGCCCGACGAACGGGGCTTCCTTCCAGTACACGTCGAACATAGCAGCGTTGAATGGGTTGTCAGTCGCGGCGAGTGAAGGACAGCGTCGCACCTCGATTGCAGATCTTCTGCGAGGGTCTTACACAATTCAGCAATCGGTTCCTGAAGGCTACCTATTGAAGAGTGTCACTTGCTCAGGCGATACAGATAGCGGTACGGTTGTAAACGTTCAGGCCGCGACGGTGAACCTTGATCTCGATGCTTCGGAATCCATCTCCTGTATCTTTGAAAACGTACGAAATGATGATGCGATCCGCATCGCGACCCAACGCGCGATCCGCAATTTTATGGCTCGCCGCGGCGACCGCGTCCTAGAGGCAACACCTGATTTGTCGAAGAGGTTCGCTAGTCGCCATCGTAAGGAGGGCGGGCATTTCATGGCAACGGGCTCTGAATTCAGAACTAATATGGACTTCGAGACATCATTGTCAGGATTTCGAAATAAGGCTGCTGAGAACGATGACGGTCCATGGAATGATCAGCTAGATCAGAATTCTAACAAATGGGACCTCTGGATGAGCGCGGAATACACGCGCTATGAGGATGAGCGCGCCGATAGCGGTATTGACGGCAAGTTCTTAGCCGCACAATTTGGGGCAGACTACCTTCTTAAGGAAAACTTGATTGTCGGAGCAATGGTCCAGTATGACTGGATGAGTGAATACGATAAGGAGCCAGCACAAGGTTTAGGAACATCTGTCGGCGCTGAAGTAAATGGCGAGGGCCTTATGGCTGGTCCATATGTTGTCTGGCGCGCGAAGGAACAATTGATTATCGATGCAATGGGACTTTGGGGGAGCTCGGAAAACGAAGTTAATCCGCTTGGTTTCTACTCGGATCAATTCGAGACGGACCGTTTCTTGCTCCGCGCCAATGTGACGGGTGAGTTTGCCTCCGGACCATGGCGTTTACGTCCACAAGTCAGCCTGTCTCATTATCAGGATAAGCAGGCCGAGTATGTTGATAGTCTCGGAATCTCCATTCCAGACCAAACAATCTCGATTGGTCGACTACGCGCGGGTCCAGAAGTGGTCTGGACGCATCAGACCAAGAAGGGTGCCCATCTTGAGATCGGCGGCTCCGTCCGGGCGGTTTGGAACTATAATGGCGCGGGTCTGATGGACCAGTCCGGTTTCGTTTCAGGTGGTAGTGATCCGGTCAGAGCAGATGGGGATATCAGTATCGGCACACGCTTTGCGAATGGTATCAGTCTGCGCGCGTCTGCTGGT
Source organism: Maricaulaceae bacterium (assembly GCA_048268905.1). GTDB lineage: Bacteria > Pseudomonadota > Alphaproteobacteria > Caulobacterales > Maricaulaceae > JACOMS01. The sequence goes on from JBLWUN010000007.1 coordinate 2,723, forward strand.
TTCGACGGAATCGGCAAAGGAGACTTCTCCGCTCGCTCAGGCCGGTTGGAATTTGTATTCCCATTTGGCGGAAAGGGGCGCAAATCCTCACCACGTGCGGTTAATCCACTGCAGCAAGACGGTTTTCAACGCGCGTGCGAATCGAACGGCCTTCTTCAAAGCTTTAACAGAGCTGCCCCGGCGGCGTGTGATATGCCATCTAGATCCAATCTTCTCGATACGAATATCGCTTTAATGGCGCGAGACTAACAGGGAGGATTTGGGGGTTTTGCAACCCCCAAACATATCTGCTTGAAGGTGCTGTCATTTCAAGCAAAGCATATGAAGGTGCCAAGACTGTAAGAGATCGCGATCACGTTGGTGTATCATGGCTCTATTCGGCACATGGTCATCGCAAACATTGCTTGTCCACTTGAGAAATTGTCAGTGGCGACGCTGCGATTGGCGAATTCGCGCAATATATCCTCGCTGATCCCCATTATTTTCCCCATATCTCGCACGGCGGTTCCCCGCAACGGGCTGCGTCCTTGATCTGCGCTGGGATTGCCATTTATAAAGGCTTCAAAGTAAGCGAAGCTCGCCTTGGTGAATGGGTCGATATTTCGGGAGCACGCGGACTTGGGCATTTGGCGATCTCGTACGCGAAGGGCATGGGCTTAAAGGTTTGTGTTGTGGCAAAAGTCGGAAAGCGCAAAGCTGATAATGAGCTACAGCCCCTCAGTGGGATCAATGAAGTTTTCGACAGGCAGGATGGTGCGATGATAGATGATGAACTGGCTTCGTCTAAAGCGGTTTTGACTGTAAAGCAGATGGGCCATGCGGATGCGCTGTCGGTGGCCGCTGGGGTGCCGGGTGAGATCTTGATGGAAAATGCCGGCGCGTCCGTTAAGCGAGAAATCGTCAAGCGATGGTCACCGCGCCGTGTTGTTGTCTTGTGTGGTCCCGGGAATAATGGCGGTGATGGATTTGTTGCCGCTCGGCTTCTTGATAAGGCGGGTTGGGACGTACGCTTGGCTTTGTTGGGAGAGGGAGACACCCTTAAAGGCGAGGCGGCGCATCATGCTAAGTTATGGCAGGGGCCCGTTGAACCCATGACGCCAGAGGTCCTTGAAGGGGCAGGCCTTGTCGTAGACGGCTTGTTTGGCGCGGGGCTGAACCGCGCGCTTCAGGGGCCCGCTTTAGACGTGTTGAACGCCGCATCCAAGGTTGCGCCGATCGTTGCCATTGATATTCCAAGCGGAATTAAAGGCGATACAGGGGAAATAGTGGGGGCTGTTCCAGCGGCGCTCACGGTTACATTTTTCCGCAAAAAACCGGGTCACTTGCTGATGCCCGGCCGGCTTTATTGCGGAGACGTTGTCGTGAGCGATATTGGAACGCCCCCTTCCGTTCTCGAACAGATTTCGCCAACGGTTTTTGAGAACGACCCATCTCTTTGGATTGATGCCTTGCCTCGGATGCGCGAAGACGGAAATAAATATACGCGGGGTCACACGTTAATTTGGGGCGGCTATCCGATGACTGGTGCGTCGCGTATGGCGGCACGCGCCGCTGCGCGCACGGGAGCGGGCCTGACAAGTATTGCTGTGACAAGTGAGGCGCTCCCTGTTTATGCCGCCGCTTTGACAAGCATTATGGTAAGGCCTGTCGATTCTGAGGACGACTTTGAAAGGCTCCTAACGGACCAGCGTCTTTCGTCGTTCCTTATCGGTCCTGGTGCGGGGTTTGGCAAGAAGACGAAGACCAAAGCTCTGGCGATGCTGGGGACAGGGCGAGCAACGGTGCTGGACGCGGATGCGCTCACCGCATTTCAGGAAGACCCTTCCGAGCTTGATCGGGCCATTAAAGGCCCATGCGTGCTGACGCCGCATGACGGTGAGTTTTCTCGCCTGTTTGAAACACTGGGGGACAAGCTCTTTCGCAGCAGAGTAGCGGCGCGGCGTAGCGGCGCTGTGATTGTTCTTAAAGGCGCGGATACAGTGATTACGGCGCCGGATGGCCGGGTGATAATTAATTCAAATGCTCCCCCAACTTTGGCGACTGCCGGGGCGGGCGATGTTCTCTGCGGTATTGTTCTCGGGCTTTTGGCTCAGGGGATGTCGCCATTTCTTGCTGCGGCTGCCGCAGTTTGGATGCACGGCGAAGCCGCAAGGTCTTTTGGCCCAGGATTGATTGCCGAGGACCTTCCCGACCTGCTTCCCGGCGTGCTCCGCTCGCTACCTCTATAAATTTTGCAAATCAAATAATCTCCTCGTAAGGACTGGTTGGAAAGGTCACGAGCCTTTTTCCCGCAGCTGGCGTAAGGCGTCGATAATATGGACGGCGCTCAGCCCTAAAGCGTCGGTTCGGTGATATCTTTGCAAATGCGATCGCCATGTGTTGTTTGACGCTGCCTCATTTTTCTTTCTATGAGAATAAAGGTGCGTGAAAACTCTCTCTGAGCCAAGATCGAATTCTGAGACATAGGCGCTGACGAGGGACACCCACAAAAGACATCACCTATTTAGATTCCCGTGTAAAAAATGGTATTTGTTGCTCTCAGCTTCAAAAAGACGTATTTTACGTTTGTGATTAAATATCCAAGATTAAATACAAGCATGATAACGGGGAAGTCGTTTGTGAACAAAATGGGAATGTTGTTAGCTATTGGCCTTTTTTGGGTCATTGGCGTCGCCCCCGTTAGAGCTCAAGAATGGCAAGCAGATCATCGGGCTTATTCTTTAGATTTAGAGTTTTCCGATCAAGTCGCCGCTTATGCGGGAATGCAGGGGACTAAGGATGAAGTTATCGCTGCGCATCAACTTCTTGAGTCGATGTTTGAGGATAGAGTTATCGCGCCCCACGAAAAAGAAGTCCTTCTGGAGCTAATGGCATTAGAGCCAGATGATACGCTTGTTTATCTATACGGGTCTCAAGTCTATGCGGATATCAGTAGACCCTCATCTAATGCCCGGGAATTGTTTGGGGCTGTTACAGTTCCAACGGATTTCAGCTTGGCTTTCAAAGGAGATCAAATCCAGTTAGCGCGCATGCTCACCCTTTATACGCTTTCCCCCTATACAAAGGAACAGGTTCAAAATGCTTTACTGCCGTCGCTTATAGACGGGTGGAAAAATAGCTCAATTCAAAATAGTTACGGGCCCGTTCGAGATGAAATTGCCAATTACCTAAGTCTGTTTAAAGATTTAGATGACGGCCCGAGTAGGATAGGTAGTCAGGCGATATTCGATAGCATGGTTCGTATGGACAATCATTTTAAAGACGGGGTCCCAGATTATTTGTATGAATGGGTCGAGCCCAAGGAGCTCGAAAAGCCATAAATTTTAGTTGATTTTGGGGCGATGCTTGGCCCTCAGAGATTGATCTTGGCTATGGTCATGCCTGTAAGCTTTGGTCCGGTTTTCAATAAGACATCCACAGCATTCATTACATTAAATTTTATTCCAAGCGATCCCCGCATTGAGTTTCCGCGAAATATGAAAAGTGAGTTATTTTTGAAGGGCGGCGAATATGACAATTCTAGCTTGTCGGAAAATAATACGAAAACACTCAACGCCGAGACACGGTGCGAAATCCGATGTGATTGGTCGAGAGGTCACGTTCTTGAAACTGCCGGGCTCCGCTTCTATATCGGGCGCAGTAATTCTCGGCGCATAAAAAAGACCCGCCTTTTATGACGGACGTCGATGTTGGGGACGCGCTAGCAGCATCAGATTTGGTCCATTCCCACACGTTTCCGATCATATCGTATAACCCAAAATCGTTCACGGGGAAGCATCCCACCGGCGCCCGAAGCGCAAACCCGTCTTTTTGAGTATTTTGCACGGGGAAGGCCCCTTGCCATGTATTGGCCATTTCCCGTCCGCCGGGAGCGCGCTCATCTCCCCAAACAAATTTAGTCGCCGCATTCGCATTTGCAGCATATTCCCATTCGGCTTCCGTCGGGAGGTCACGCCCCGCCCACTGCGCGTAGGAGAGCGCGTCTAAAAAAGAAACTTGTACCACAGGGTAATTGTCTTGCCCTCGTATCGAGCTTTTCGGTCCTTCCGGGTGCCGCCAGTTTGCACCCTCAACGAAACGCCACCAATTCGGATGTTTCGCGGATGGCGGCGTAAACACAGCTGCACCGGGCTTATCAAAACCAGCTTGAGGTTTTTCAGCCTCTGTGACGTAGCCTGTTGCCTTGACAAACTCCGAGAACTGTTTGTTCGTTACTTCGTGAGTATCTATGTTGAAATCCTCGACCGATGCTTCTCGTGTTTCCTCTTCCAAATATTGTGGACTGAAGCCCATTATAAACGTTGCACCGCTTATACTTTCAGTTTCTGCAGGTATTTCGGGACAGGTTTGAGTTTGAGGTGAAGGACTATCTGAGCAGGCGGTAAGGATGAGTATTGTGAGTGTTAGGAGCATTAACTGCCGAGATCGCCGCTGCACTTCATTTGTCTTTCTTTGGATCATCGAAAAAGCCTAGGCCAGAAAATACCGTTTGTCATTGCGATGTTCCAACACCGAGCATTTACGAAAACTCGCGACAGTACAGTTTGGGGATATATCTCCCCAACTGACTATTTTGGAGCTGCGCCGACGGCCCGGTAAAGCGCAACTTGGTTTAAGGCCTGATCCAGCCGAGCGAGGATAAGCTGCTGACGCGCACTAAATGTTGCGCGCTGCGCATCCAAAACGGACAGATAGTCATCAACACCGACTTTGAGGCGTTCCATCGACAAATTATAAGTCACTTCCGAGTCCTCGCCGAGTTGCTCCAACGCCGCAATTCTTTCTCCAATGGTTTGGGAAACGGCGAGGGCATCTGCTGTTTCCTTGAACGCTGTTTGAATTGTTTTTTCATATGTTGAAATAGCGATGTCGCGCGAAGCTTCCGAGGCTTCGATATTCTTGCGGCGAGCCCCAGAATCAAAGATCGGCAAGCTTATTTGTGGTGCGAGTGAATAATAGCTGGTGCCATTCTCAATAAGGTCTTGGAAGCTACTCGCTGTCAACCCAATGTTGGTGGTGAGAGATATTGATGGAAACATCGCTGCTCGTGCCGCCCCAATATTCGCATTGGCCGCGCGTAAACGATACTCAGCTGCCATTACATCGGGGCGATTGAGAAGGACGTTAGAGGAAAGGTTGGCCAACTGCTCAACTTGAATCGGTGTGGGCGATAGCGTCGCCAGACTTTCAACTTTTGGCGGTAGATCGGTGCCAACAACCAATCTGAGGGCATTTAGGTCCTGAAGGACTTGGGTTTTGTAGGCGGCCGCTTGTGCTTTCGCGGTTTCAACGCTTGAAGACGCTCTCCGGACATCAAGCTCATTGGACAGGCCTGCATCAAAGAGTTGGCGGGTCAGGTCAAGAGAATCACCTTGGGTCATTGCTGTGTTTTCAGCAAGTGCCAATAGTTCGCGGTCTGCGGCGAGGCGCAACCAAATTTCCGCCACAGAGGCCGCAATTGAGATACGTGCCGAGCGTGCCCCCTGCGTGGTCGCGAGATAGGATTGGAGTGCGGCGTCGTTAAGGTTTTTGACTCGGCCAAAGAAATCGAGCTCGTAGGCACTCATGCCCAACTGCGCCACGACGGAATCGCGAAACCCAGTTTGGGAGTTAGAATTGTGGCTATCGGAGAATGTTTGAGTGCCTGAGGCCTTAATTGTCGGGAGGCGGTTCGCTTCTGTAATTCCGTACTGTGCCCGCGCCAGTGCGACGTTCGCGACAGCAATACGTAAATCTCGATTTTCTGATAAGGCCAATTGCGTGAGTTCCGCGAGCTGGGGGGAGCCTATCGCATCGTCCCAGCTAATGAGTTCCGCCCTCTCTGCATCCGCCGAATGGCCGGGCAAATTTATCGGGACAGGCAGGGCTGGCCGACTAAACTCGGGCGCTAACGAGGCGCATCCTGAAAGAAGGACGGCTGAGGCTAAGAATGGAAACGCGCGTTTAAAATGAGACATTATGCAGTGCTCCCATCAATCCGCGGCTTGCGCGTTACAAAGTCCGACAAGCGCCGAATAACGACGTAGAAAATAGGCGCAAATAATAGGCCTAGAACCGTCGCACCAATCAGACCGCCCAAAACGGTCGTCCCCATGGCAACCCTCGCGCCAGCCCCGGCACCTGTACTGGTTGCGAGAGGTATGACGCCAAAGCCAAAAGCAAACGACGTCATCAATATGGGCCGTAAACGTTGCCGAACGGCTTCCATTGTCGCATTAATTAAACCCATGCCTTGCGCTTCAAGAGTTTTCGCAAACTCGACAATCAAGATCGCATTCTTGGAGGCCAGCCCAACCGTTGTTAAAAGGCCAACTTGAAAAAAGACGTCATTGGGGAGCCCGCGTAGATTGGCCGCAAGTACCGCCCCCGCGACGCCTAATGGGGCCACCAGAATAACGGCGATGGGGACAGTCCAGCTTTCATACAGGGCTGCGAGGCAAAGAAAGACAAATAGAATTGAGATCGCATATAGCAATAGAGCTTGGTTACCTGTCTGTGTTTCTTGCCGGCTGAGCCCTGTCCATTCGAAATCGATACCAGCAGGTAATTGACCGACAAAGTTGCTCATTGTGCTCAGAGCCGTTCCTGAGCTTTTACCTGGCGCGGCGGCGCCTTGAATATTGAGGGCAGCGAGGCCGTTGTAACGCTGCAATTGAGGAGAACCAAATGTCCATTCTGAGGTCATAATTTCTTCAATTGGGGTCATGCCGCCAGAAGAATTTCGGATCTTCCAAAAGCGCAGATCTTCGGGCTGCATGCGGTATTCCGCTTCGCCTTGGACGTAAACGCGCTTAATCCGGCCACGGTCGTTAAAGTCGTTAACGTAAGCTCCGCCATAGGCCATGGAAATGAGGTTTGTGGCATCGGGGATTGATACGCCTAATGTTTGCGCTTTTTGATAGTTGAGATCAATATTGAATTGAGGGCCGTCTTCCAATCCGTTTGGACGTACACCCACGACTTCGGTACTTTGCGATGCCATGCCTAGCAATTGATTGCGTGCGTTGACTAGCGCATCCCGACCTAAGCCGCCGCTGTCTTGGAGAAACATGTCAAACCCACTTGAATTTCCGAGCTCCCTGATCGGCGGAGGTACGACGGAGAAAACTCTCGCTTCTGGAATTGACTGGAAGGCGCCCATCGCGCGATTAGAAATTTCGGAAACGCTTTGGCCTTCTCCGGTTCGCTCCGACCAATCATTGAGAGCCGCAAACACAATGCCGTTATTTGCGCCAGCACCAGAAAAGCTAAAACCAGCTACAGAGAATACGCCCTTAACAGAGTCTCGCTCGTCTTTGAGAAAGTGCTCTCTGACTTTGCCTAAAACGGCCTCCGTTCTTTCCGTACTCGCGTTTGTTGGCAACTGCACCAAAGTAAAGAGCTGGCCTTGATCCTCCTGGGGTAGGAATGAGGAGGGCATACGGACAAAGCTTTGAGCTACCAAAGCAACAATGATCCCGAATACGCCCATGAAAATCCACTTGCGGCGGAGCATTCGGGATATGGTATTCGAGTAGCCGTTGGTGAGGCCAGACATGCCTTTGTTAAATAATTGAGCGGGTTTGTTTGAAAGACCATCACCGCCGCCCCCATGCGATTTAAGTATCGTGGCGCACAAGGCGGGCGTTAAAATGATCGCAACGATCACGGATAAGATCATCGCGGAAACAATTGTGACGGAAAACTGTTGGTAAATTACGCCTGCGGCGCCTGGAAAGAAAGCCATCGGGACAAATACGGCGGATAGAACTACGGCGATACCGACGAGAGCACCCGTAATTTGCCCCATTGATTTCCGAGTTGCTTCAAGAGGCGGAAGTCCATCTTCCCGCATCACCCGTTCCACGTTCTCGACGACGACAATTGCATCATCTACAAGTAGTCCAATGGCCAAGACCATGGCGAAGAGTGTCAGCGTATTCAATGAGAAGCCGAGCACATATAGAACGGCGAAAGTTCCCAGCAAAACAACGGGGACTGCAATCATCGGAATGAGGGAGGCTCGGATGCTTTGCAAGAAAATCAAAATGACAACGAAGACGAGGACAATGGCTTCAAAGAGCGTCTTTTGAACTTCACCAATGGACTTTTCAATGAACGGCGTTGCATCCACTGGGAACATATAGGTTAAATCGGTCGGGAAGTCTTTTGAAAGCTCTTCGACCTTTTCCTTCACTGCCTTGGCCGTATCTAATGCGTTACCGCCCGCTGCGAGTGAGACAGCGAACCCACTCGCGGGGGAGCCGTTGAACCTTGATATTGAAGAGTAGGATTCTGCCCCAATCTCAACACGGGCGACGTCTTTAAGCCGAACTGTCGCACCGTCTGGTGTGGAGCGAATAAGCAGCTCTCTAAATTCCTCAGGGGTTGTAAGCAATGATTGCAGAGTAATTGTCACATTGATTTCTTGGCCGGGAACGGTCGGTGACCCGCCAAGTTCGCCCGCGGACACTTGAGTGTTCTGTGCCTGTATTGCGCCTGCTATATCCGAGGGCACGAGGTTAAATTTTTGGAGTTTTATTGGATCTAGCCAGACACGCATGGCGTATTGGGACCCGAATTGGATCACGCTGCCAACGCCGTCAATCCGGCTTATTGGGTCATAAATATTTGACCGGATATAGTCACCTATATCTGTTTGATCAAAGGTTCCTTTGGGTGAATACATTGCGGTAAGAAGCAAAAATCCGGAACTAGATTTGTTGACGACCACGCCTTGCCGTTGAACAGGTCCTGGTAAACGCGGGGTGGCAAGGGCGAGCTTGTTTTGAACTTGAACTTGGGCGATATCCGGGTCTGTCCCCGCCTCAAAGGTCAGAGTAATCGTCGCTGTACCTGAAGAACTCGATGTTGATGACACATAGTCCAACCCATCCAGACCTGTTAATTGTTGTTCGATGACTTGGGTTACAGAATCTTCGACGGCCTTCGCGGAGGCCCCAGGGTACACCGCTGACACATTGATGGTCGTTGGCGCGATATCAGGATATTGAGCAACAGGGAGTTGGCTCAAAGCCAGTCCGCCCGAGAGCATGATTATGATTGCGATGACCCACGCAAAAACGGGGCGTTCTATGAAATAAGATGCCATTTTTCTGACTTATTGCTTGGTGGTGACGTCGGCGGAAGGACTTTTGCCCACAGGATTTTGAGGGGCGGTGATGATCTCGACAGGCGCGCCAGCGCGAATGCTTTGCAACCCCGAGATAATTATTTTATCTCCGTTGTTCAGCCCGGCTGTTGCTATCCACTCACTCTCCTTCGTTCCTGCGATTTCTAAAACCTTTTGTTCTGCTGTGCCGTCAGCAGAGACCCCGTAAACATAGGCTTCGCCCGTGGGTTTCCTCAGCACGGCTCTTTGGGGAACTAGGAAAGCATTTTCATAAGCTCCTCCAGAAAACTCGGCACTGACAAACATGCCGGGCAATAAAAGACCATCTGGATTTGGAACCTTTGCGCGCAGAACTACAGTTCCTGCCGCTTGATCCACGCTGACTTCACCAAATTCAAGGGTTCCCAGATGAGGGTAAGTGGTGCCGTTTTCCAATCGTACTGTGACCGGGATTCCGCCGTCTTCATTGGCTTGAATCACGCCGCTGGCAAGATCTTGTTTCCAGTTCAGGACAACATTCGAGGCGACCGTAAGGTCAAGATATATAGGGTCTAATTGGAATATTTGCGCGAGAGGCGTTGTTTGATTGCTTGTGACGAGTGCGCCAACTGTCACAGAAGACCGCCCAATACGCCCGCTAATCGGCGCTGTTACCTTTGTTCGAGAAAGATTGATTTCCGCCGTCCGTAATGCGGCCTTGCGAATGCCTATGTCGGCTTCAGCCCGCTTCATTGCTGCGACCGCTTGATCATATACCTGCCGGCTGACGGCATTGATATCCACGAGGCTTTTGTATCTGTTGACGGTTTCGCGCGCGGCGTCGGTGTTCGCCAAAGCTCCGCTCAAGTCTGCTTTTGCGCTTTCTACCGCTGCCGCATATTCGCTCACATTGATTTGATAGAGGGCTTGGCCTCTCTCTACATTTTGCCCCTCTGTAAAGAGCCGCTTTTCAATAAGTCCCGTAACCTGCGGCCTTATCTCGGCTTCTGCGTAAGCGTGGGCGCGGCCCGTTAAGGCCTGATTTACGGCAACTTTTGAGGGCGTCATGTTGATAACCTCTACCCTTGTGGCCGGCGGGGCCGAAGGTGCGGGTTTCGTGGATTCATTAGGGCTGCAACCGCTCACGGCAATGGCGGCGATGCAAGAGAGCAAGAGGCCTCGGAATTTGCTTAGATGCGTTTCTTGATGCGCAGGATAAAAAGGGGCTTGCTTGAACACGGTGACCTCGGTATTAGAATGAACGCTCTATCTAGCGTTAGAAAATACAAATACAAGGGGGTTCATATGAATAATTATCAAGTTTTAGTGACATGGTGATGACAAGCAGTCAGGCCCTCAGGAAAGCCCAAATTTTGGACGCTGCGGGTCAGTGTTTTGTGAAATATGGATTTCACGGCGCGAGTATGTCGAAAATTTCTAAGACGGCCAAAATGAGCGTGGGGCACATTTATCACTACTTTGATGGGAAAGATGCGATTATCGAAGGAATGGTCGAGCGTGAAGCGGATGTCCACCGTGAAAAGATCGGTGAACTGGAGCGAATTGCGCCAGAGAAGTTTATCGATGAGGTCGTTCGGCATGCGCAAACAAGCATAGGGCGGGCTGCTGACCCCTTTCAATCCGTATTAAATTTTGAAATACTTGCTGAGAGTCAGCGCAATCCAAAGATTGGACAAATTCTAAGGGCTCAAGATCTGGAATTTTCAAACGCCTTTGAGCGTATTCTCGAACTCAAATTAGGATACAAGCTTGATGACGGGCGGCGGGAGCTTTTATTTTCACTCTTTAGTGGAATCCCTATCCGATCATTAAGAAACCCGGATATTGACCAAGCCCGCCTTTCTGCGGCTATTGCGGTTACTATACCCAATATCCTACGGTCTGGGAGTTAAGGCCTATATGGAGTTGTTTGCGCCAAGGTGTATGAGCTATTCAAAAAGCCTCATACTGGAACGAATTTTTGCGAATATAAAACCATTCATTAGGTCTGTAAAACGCTGTGTGCTAGTAAAACCGAACGGTCTAAGAGTTTAGAAGATTTTGGAGATGACTTGATATGATTAACCCGAAAGTTAGACGACTACTCATTTTACTTCATTTGTACGGGGCTGCCTTTATGGCTCCTGCATTTTTGCTTGTGGCGATCACGGGCGGCATGCATTTGGTTGGCGTCGGCGAAAAAGTTGCCACCACGCCGATTGAGTTGCCAGCGGGCACCGTCGTGGATATAGGCGGAGAAACGAGCTACGATGACATTCGCGCTATTTTGTCGGCCGCAAATGTAGATGTGAAATTCGAAACCATAAAAGGAAACGGTGCCAACGGGCAAACCCGTCCGTCCAGCCGTCCGTATGTACAATTTTCGTCGACGCCAGACGGTGTGAGCGCAACATTGAATAAACCAAATTCGCTCAAAGCGATGATGGAAATTCATAAAGGGCATGGCCCGAATATAGTGCGAACCTATCACAAGCTTGTGGCGTTGATGCTGTTCTTCGTTGTTTTCGGCGGCATCTTTGTGGGCCTTTTGGCCAAGGCCTACCGCCGTAAAACGGTGGGTGCGTTGGCACTTGGATCTGTTTTGTATGTTTTGCTCGTTTTATTTGCCTAGGACTCGGCGTTTATAAAATACCTGGCAAGTTAAGCTGATTTTCCCTCGCACAATCGAGTGCGAGGTCATATCCCGCATCAGCATGACGCATTACGCCCGTCGCCGGGTCGTTCCATAAAACTCGTTCAATTCGCCTTGCGGCGTCATCCGTCCCATCTGCGCATATAACCATACCTGAGTGTTGGGAATATCCCATGCCGACGCCGCCTCCATGATGCAAGGACACCCAAGTCGCCCCCGACGCACAATTGAGAAGAGCATTGAGAAGCGGCCAGTCTGAGACCGCGTCAGATCCATCTTTCATAGCTTCTGTCTCGCGGTTTGGAGAGGCTACAGATCCCGAGTCCAGATGATCGCGGCCAATGACAACAGGCGCGCTTAGCTCTCCGTTCTTCACCATCTCATTGAACGCCAAGCCAAGCTTATGACGTTGACCCAGTCCAACCCAGCAGATGCGCGCGGGGAGCCCCTGAAATTGTATGCGTTCTCTCGCCATATCAAGCCAATGATGTAAGTGGGGGTCATCAGGAATAAGCTCTTTTACCTTGGCATCCGTCTTATAAATATCCTCAGGGTCTCCAGACAGGGCACACCAGCGAAAAGGTCCAATGCCTTTACAAAATAGAGGCCGAATATAGGCGGGCACAAACCCCGGAAAATCGAAGGCGTTTTCGAGGCCCTCATCTTTTGCGACTTGGCGAATGTTGTTGCCGTAATCTAGGGTGGGAATGCCTCGGTTCCAGAACTCCGTCATCGCTTTTACCTGAACCTTCATAGACGCGCGCGCCGCGGCCTCAACCGATTTAGGATCAGATTCTCGGGCCTCCGCCCATTGCGCCATCGTCCAACCTTGCGGCAAATATCCGTTCAGGGGATCATGAGCTGAGGTTTGATCCGTGACAATATCCGGATGAACACCCCTGTCGGCGAGTTCCACAAAAATGTCGGCGGCGTTCGCCAAAAGTCCCACAGATTTAGCTTCGCCGGCTTCGGTCCACTGTTTGATAAGCGCGAGGGCTTCATCGAGAGATTTGGCCTTTGCGTCCACATATCCGGTTCTGAGTCGAAAATCGATTCGAGTCTCGTCGCACTCTACAGCAAGACAGCAGGCACCGGCCATGACGGCGGCGAGGGGTTGAGCCCCGCCCATGCCGCCCAGTCCGCCGGTCAGAATCCATCGCCCGGTCAAATCGCCATTATAATGCTGACGTCCAGCCTCAACAAAAGTCTCATAAGTTCCCTGCACGATGCCTTGGGTCCCAATGTAAATCCAGGAGCCGGCGGTCATTTGTCCATACATTGCCAAGCCCTTTCTATCGAGTTCATTGAAATGTTCCCAATTCGCCCAGTGGGGGACAAGGTTCGAGTTCGCAATCAGCACACGCGGCGCGTCAGTGTGGGTGCGAAATACGCCAACAGGTTTACCGGATTGAACGAGAAGCGTTTCGTCTGCTTCAAGCGCGCGCAAGCTTTCCACGATTTTATCAAAATCCTGCCACGTCCGAGCGGCGCGCCCAATGCCGCCGTAAACCACGAGCTCATGGGGGTTTTCAGCAACGTCAGGATGCAGATTGTTCATGAGCATTCGCAGAGGCGCTTCCGTCAACCAAGACTTGGCGGAAAGTTCATTTCCGGTTGCAGGATAAATATCGCGCATATTTTTACGTGGGTGTGTCATGAAGGCTTCCTTGAGTTTGAAAGTGAGTGACGGCTGCGGCCTCCACCGCGCCGAGGATATCTTTTAAGTGTTTGCGTAAGGTCTCGGCCTTGGCGCTATTGTAGGTCCACGGCGCATGTTCTTTCATATATGTTGTTTGAGCGAGCTCCATCTGAATGGCGTGAACATTTTCGCTCGGCTTACCATAGTAACGCGTTGTCCAGCCCCCTTTAAACCGGCCATTTGTCACCGATCGGTACGGGTGCGCGCGCGCACTCACCGATTCCGCCGCAGATTGAATCGACGGGGCGCAAGAGGCTCCGCTATTCGTGCCAATATTAAAATCCGGGAGCTGACCCTCAAAAAGAAAAGGCGCGCGAGAGCGTATTGAGTGGCAGTCGTACAGAACGGCAAACCCCCAGCGCTCTTTCACGCGAGAAATTTCCTCCGAGAGTGTGCGGTGATAGGGTTCATGAAAGGCGCGGCGCCGTCGTTCAATCTCGCGTGCACCGGGTTCTTGTCCGCCTTGATAGATTGGTTCTCCGTCGAAATCCGTCGCGGGGCAAAGCCCGGTGGTATTTTGACCGGGATACAGGCTCTCGTCTTTTGGAGAGCGGTTGGCATCGATGACATATCGATGGAACTCCGCGCGTATGATTGTCGCTTCGGGACAAAGACCGTCATAAAGCCTATCTACGTGCCAGTCTGTGTCGGCGAGTTGCCGCCCTATTGGATTGAGCGTTTCAAAAATGTCCTGTGGAACATATTGGCCAGAATGGGGAATGGCCAAGATCAAAGGTCCGTTTCCTCTACGAATGTGAACGGGCTCGATCATTTTAGCGAAAGCTCCAATGCGGCAGCCTCGGAGGCCGCGCCGTAAAAAACCCCCTTTTTGACGAGATCTTTTGCTTTTTCCAGATCTGGTGCCAAATATCTATCCTGGGTCAGTGTAGGGATATCTTGCCTGAGGCGGGAAATCACTTCGCGAAGCGCGGGGCTTGTCATTAAGGGTGATCTAAATTCAACGCCTTGGGCGGCGCAGAGTAGCTCGACACCCAGAATTACGGAAAGATTTTCATTCATGCGGGATAGCCGCCGCGCCGCATGGGCGGCCATAGAGACGTGGTCTTCCTGATTGGCGCTCGTCGGGGTCGAATCGGTGGAGCAAGGGTTGGCCAAATGCTTGTTCTCACTCATCAGAGCTGCCGTCGTGACTTCTGCGATCATGTAACCAGAGTTAAGTCCGGGTTGAGGGGTCAAAAACGGCGGAAGGTCAAAACTTAGGTTTGGATCAACCATAAGGGCTACGCGGCGCTGTGCGATGGCGCCCATCTCTGCGATCGCGAGGGCAATTTGATCCGCTGCGAAGGCTACGGGTTCTGCGTGAAAATTTCCGCCGGAGACAATTAGGCCGGTGTCCTTAAGAACGAGGGGATTGTCAGTTACCGCGTTCGCTTCGATTTCCAAAGTTTGAGCGGCAGTCCTTAAAAGGTCAATGCAGGCTCCCGTGACTTGTGGTTGGCAACGAATACAATAGGGATCCTGAACGCGTGCGTCCCCTTCTCTGTGGCTTTCGCGAATTTCAGACCCATCTAAGACGCCGCGCATAGCGGCGGCGACATCGATTTGGCCGCGATGCCCGCGAAGTGAATGAATCTCTGCAAGCAGCGGCGCTGTTGACCCCATAATGGCGTCCGTTGTTAGAGCTGAGCTTACAATCGCATTTTCCGCATTTCGCCACGCGGCAAATAAGCCCGCTAACGCGTAGGCTGTTGAAAACTGAGTGCCATTGATGAGGGCGAGTCCTTCTTTCGCGCCGAGGACGATAGGAGACAAGCCCGCCAACTTAAGGGCTTCACTTGAGGGTAAGACCTCGCCGTGATAGATGGCGGCCCCTTCCCCGATAAGCGTTGCAGCCATATGCGCGAGAGGTGCCAGGTCGCCGGACGCACCCACGGAGCCTTGCGCTGGAATAATCGGTGAAACGCCGCGTGCAATCAAGTTTTCTATAAGTTCAATGACGCACCAGCGAACACCGGACGCACCTCTTCCCAATGATAGAAGCTTAAGTGCCATCATAAGGCGCGTGATTTCGGGCTCCGCTGTTTCGCCAACGCCGCAGCAATGGGAGAGGATAAGGTTACGCTGAAGGGTTGATGTGTCTTTTGCCGGAATCTCTACATTTGCAAGCTTCCCGAAACCTGTATTCACCCCGTAAACAGGCGCGCCTCGCTCAACGGCTTTGGATATTAAAAGCTCCGCTGATTCAACTCCGGCTTTCGCACTTCGGTCGAGGCGAATAGGGCCTTCAGACCGATAGATTTTTTCAAGTTGATCCAGCGGGGTTTCCCCCGGAATGAGTGTAATCATCAATTCGCTCCGAAAAGGCGTTCCCGAAGGGGATTTCGGCCAAAATAGTATGAAAGCTCCGCGGGATGCTCAGCGTCCCAAATGGACACGTCCGCGCGGTATCCCTGAGAAATTATTCCCGTATCTGAAAGGCCAAGCGCCTTCGCCGCGTTGGCCGTTGTTCCGCGGAGCGCCTCTTCTGGCGTCAGGTGAAATAAAGTGCAGGCCATGTTCATGGCAAGCAAAAGCGACATCATGGGCGATGAACCGGGGTTGCAATCTGTGGCAACCGCCATGGGAACGTCGGCCTTGCGAAGGGCTTGAATGGGCGGAAGGTGGGTCTCTCTTAAGAAGTAATAAGCGGTGGGAAGTAAGACGGCGGTTGTTCCTGCACGCGCCATAGCTTGAATGCCCGCCGCGTCCAGATATTCCAGATGGTCTGCTGATAGCGCGCCGTAGCGTGCCGCGAGAGCGCTGCCGCCTTGAAGACTGAGTTGTTCGGCGTGCAGTTTCACAGGGAGGCCTAGCGCACGTGCTTTTTCAAAGAGCGTGGTAATTTGCGCGGGGCTAAAGCCGATCGTTTCGCAAAAGCCGTCAACGGCATCTACAAGTCCTGCAGCATGAGCCGCCTCAAGCGCCGGCAAGCACACGGCGTCAAGATAATCATCCGGGCGATTTTTGTATTCAGGCGGAATGGCGTGCGCTCCAAGAAAACTTTTCCGAATCCGGACAGGCCGCACGTCGCCAATCCGCTTTGCAACCCGGAGCATTTTAAGTTCGGTTTCGTGGTCAAGGCCGTATCCGGATTTCACCTCAATGCAGGATACGCCTTCTGACAATAGCGCATCCACGCGGATCAAAGCATCGTGCAAAAGGGCGTCTTCGCTTGCCCGGCGTGTGGCTTTAACCGTCGCGTTAATTCCGCCGCCAGCGCGCGCGATCTCTTCATAAGTGGCGCCATTGAGCCTGAGCTCAAACTCCGCCGCTCGGTTGCCAGCATGAACAATATGGGTATGGCAATCAATCATCGCGGGTGTCACCAGTGCCCCTTTAAGGTCCCTGCTATCCCATTTGGAATACTCTTCGGGCAGTGCATTTGACTCGCCGCACCATGCAATCTGTCCATGCTCGATAGCAACCGCGCCGTCCCTCACAAGACCGTACGGTTCAGCGACGGGCTGCATAGTCGCGAGCGTTGCGTGTTTCAAAATAATTTTGGTCAACGCCGTTTCCGATCTTGATCCTTGTTCATACCCTGATTATTATGTCTGCACATAATATCTGTCAAGACGGGATCTTTGACCATGACTGTTATCACTGCAAAGACGGCTTTGCTGCCCGGGGGGTGGCGGAATGACGTGCGGGTCACGATCGACGCGTCTGGATTAATCTCCTCCATAGAGACGGATGTCTCGGGCATCGTTTCAAACCGGATCCTCCTGCCCGCGCCAGCAAATGTACATAGCCATGCGTTTCAAAGAGCTATGGCGGGTATGACAGAGAGGCGAGGCGCAGACCCTGCGGATAATTTCTGGGCCTGGCGGAAGCTTATGTACAAATTTTTACAGCAACTTGCTCCGCGAGATATCGAGGCTATTACGGCATTTGTTCACATGGAGATGCTGGAAGCTGGGTTTGCGGCTTCAGCAGAATTTCATTATTTGCACCATGACCCGAATGGGCAGCCCTATGAAGACCTTTCAGAATTGTCCACACGGATAGTGGCGGCGGCGGGGGCAAGCGGGATCGGATTAACTTTACTGCCCGTATTTTATGAACAGGGCGGATGCGATGGCCGTCCGCTCAATGGTGGACAAAAGAGATTTGGGAATAGTTTTGAAACCTTCTCCGGAGTTTTAGAGGGTGCCGATAAAGCTATAGCAGCCTTGCCGCGTGACGCGCAATTGGGGGTCGCCCCTCATTCATTGCGCGCCGTCAGCCGTGATAGCCTTATACAATTGACCGAACTTCGCCCAAACGCGCCGTTGCATATTCACCTGGCGGAGCAAGTCGGGGAAGTCGAAGAGGTTGTGTCCGCCTATGGCAAAAGGCCAGCAGAATGGCTTTTAGGAAATCATGAGGTGACGTCGCGGTGGTGCCTTATACACGCGACCCAGCTTGACCCGCATGAAACTTTAGCGATTGCAGAAACCGGCGCGGTTGCAGGATTGTGTCCAATCACAGAGTCAAACTTAGGTGACGGGATTTTCGATGGCGTTCGGTTTATGAATGCAGGCGGCAAATTTGGTATTGGCTCAGATTCGAATGTCCGCATTTCCCTTGCGGAAGAGCTGCGGACATTAGAGTATTCTCAAAGGCTTAAACATCGCGCGAGAGCTGTCCTTGCCACAGAAGATGTATCGGCGGGCCGCCGTCTCTTTGAAGCCGTTGCAAACGGGGGCGCTCTCGCACTCGGTAGAAAATGCGGATCTATTTCAACAGGCTGTTTTGCGGATTTAATGGCGCTGGATGGTGGGCATGTGGATTTGACCGAGAAGCAAGGCGATATGATTTTGGATAGCTATATATTCGCGGGTGATGACCGAATGGTGACAGATGTTTGGGCGGCTGGCCGGCACCAAGTGGTCAATGGGCGACATATACAGCGCGATAAGATCGTTGAGAAATACAAGACGTCCCTTTCGGCTTTAAAGGATCGATTGTGACTCTTAAAAAGCCGATGACGTGGCAGTCCATTCAAGCCGAGGTGCTGCGCCGCATTTCCGAACGTGAGTGGCGTGCGGGTGACCTCATTCCAGGTGAAGTGGAATTGGCTGATGAATTTGGATGCGCGCGCGCCACTGTTAACCGGGCGTTGCGCCAACTGGCCGAAGCTGGTCTACTTGATCGGCGTAGAAAAGGGGGAACGCGCGTTACCTTGCACCCTGTTCGCAAAGCGACGCTAGATATCCCCATCACCCGTCTTGAGGTCGAACAGCGCGGGGCCCAGCATTCATATAAACTTCTCTCGTCTGAAATTGCTGTGCCGCCCCAAGATCTACAAATAGAGATGGACCTGCAACCGGATCGAGAAATACTGCACCTCATAGCCCTTCATTTGGCTGACAATCAGCCTTTCATGTATGAGGACAGGTGGGTAAATTCCGATACTATTCCAGAGGTTCTTGACATCGACTTTACCGTCGAAAACGCGAACGAATGGCTTGTTCAAAACGCACTTCTTACAAATGGGAATATTTCATTCTTTGCGGCAAATGCCAATTGGGAGGTTGCTGAAGCTCTAAATATTGAACCCGGCAGCGCAATTTTTACTATTTTACGGAAAACATGGCGGGCCAAAAAGTCAATTACGTGGGTTCGGCTCTGTTATGCCCCGGGTTTTCAAATGGACACTCAGATATAGATAAACTCGCTACTTAGTTCTGCGTGTGTCAAACGTCTTCTTTCGGTAAAAAAATAGGAAAAAGATATGATAGGTGTTGTCGCGAAACTGACGGTGGTGGGCGGTAAAGAGAAGGAATTTGAGGCCGCAGCGAAAGCGCTCGCTCAACAGGTAAATGCTCGCGAAGAGGGCTGCCTTCAGTACGAACTTTTCAAGTCGAAGAGTGAACCTGGTGTGTACGTCTTTATGGAAAAATATGCGGATAAGGCGGCGTTGGACGCGCATGGCAAATCGGATTATTTTTTAGCTGCGCAGCCCACGCTAGGCGGATGTTTAGCGGCGGTTCCTGATATTAATGTTTATAGCGCCGTTTAAATTACGAACCCGCTTATATCGTGGCTCGTCGGCGAATCTCTCGTGCGACTAACCATAGCCGGTCTTGCCCCCAAACGGTAAGGTCGGGCTCTCCCGCCGGTCCGCGAAGCCGGTAGGAGGGAACGCCCCAAAGCCCCATATTGTCGACCATTTCGTCTTGATAGGCCTTTGTTTGAGCTCTCCAGTCGGTATTTCCCATGATGTTTTTTGCCTCCATCCAGGAAAGTCCTGCCGCCTCGACGGCTTTTTTTAATCCCCTTTTTCGATGCAGACCAATCCCTAAAGAGAACGCATGCCGTAGGCAGGAACCGAGTAGAGCTTCGTCTTTGCCTTGCTCTTTTGCCCAAGCCATAAGCGAATATACATTTCGAACGGGGTCTCCGATGGGCGTAACAAAGGGGCCAAAGGGAACGCCTAACAAATCGGCCTCTCTTTTTGTGTCAAAGAAAATGTACTTCCCCTTATTTCGAGACGCGGGCACGCCGCGCATGATCATCGGTAATACGGGTTTCAGCTCAAATTTAATTTGGCAACTATTCTTCAAGTCCATCGTGCGGTCATAAATGATGGACGTATAGGGTGAGTTGAGCGAGCAAAAGAACTCTAAATTTAAATCCTTCGCATCCAAATCCGCGACATCAATGTTCGGGCGTGGAACGATAAACGGGTCATCTGGCTGGCCATTGAAGGCACCAAGGCTTCGCAACCTTGCTTCAAGGTATAGAAGCCTATCCGCGCCCCAATACCATTCTCCGCCGTAATAAAACATTGCGCCGGAATAGTGCCCTAATGCTTTCAGCCGTCGCGCGCCTTCATCAAGCGCCCGTGTCAGTTCGGCAGACTCTTCTGAGACCGCCCGCTCAGTATTCGCCCATAAATTTTTGCTAATATCTGAAATCGATTCGATTAGCGCTTCATCACTCAATTTCAGGATCGCAGCGCCAGCCTCAACGAAAGAGGTATGTGATGGGACAATGGGCGCATCAAGAGGGAATATCAGTCCATAGTGGGGCGCTATTGCTGCGGCATCAGTTCGGGCCCAGTGCGCTAGCCGTTCTGGCTGCGGTTGATCCATACCTCCCGCGGCCCGAACGAGATGAAATTTAAGCTTTATGTCATAGCTTCTGCAAAAACGATTTAAAATTTGTGCTGTGAGGTGAGAGTAAGGGTCGTCAAGTTGATGGAAGTACTCAACCACATGAGGCGAATGGTTGGCCTGCCGTGCTTTTTCGAACTTATCTCGGCGTCTTTGCCGCACGCGAGGGTCAATTTCGGGACCCAAAATCCGCGTCACAATCCGCCTGACCCAGCCAGGAGGATCGACCATGTGTTTCGGATTGGGGTTGTGAATTGGTTCTGGCATACAGCACTATTTACATCCCCAAGATTAATGTAAATAGCTATTGAGCGGGTGAAGTGACCGCGAAGCCATAATTTCTTTAAGGTTTGGATTTAGGGACTAATCATGATTACAAAAGACCATCCTCTCTATGCCCTTGAAGGCCGTGTTGACGAGACGCTTTCCGCGTGGGGACCTATGACTGGCGGCGATCTTGTGGACCGTATGCACGGTGAAAACCCGATGGATTTATGGCGTGTATGCTATGAATCCAATCATTTTCGAGTGATTAATTGCGCAAGGTATTACCTCAGATACGATATTTTACGTGAAAACCAATTGCGTTTGAGTCCATCCATTTTGAGAGACTTTCTAACGTTTAGCCTTATTTTCAAACCCAACCAACGCACACAAGCGTTGGAAAGCAGCGCGCGCCTCGCGAATAAGCATAGAATCATCAGCCGACAAAAAATACGGGTTGCCCGTCAAGCGATCTTATCCCTTGATGAGGAGACACAGCGCGCGTTGCGTGAAAATGCCTGTTTCTTTATATCTGGAGACGTCGCCTATTTTTTGGCGCATGCCGTTCCAAGAATCCATCCTGAATATGAGACGAAGATAAACGGATCGGATGTAGATATTTTAATCGTCTACAATAATCATGTTGACGAAAACCTTATTAAGTCGGCCGAAGATCAAATGCTGAAGTTCAAGGGGCGAGCCCTCAGAGACCCGCAAATTGGGGAAGAAATTGATTTTTTATTTAAGCCGGTCTCGAAAATGTTTAGCCAGCTGGCCTATCGTGATATTCACGAGAAAATCGCAAGCAAGATCTTATACGAATCGTTTTATCTCTTTGGCCGAATGGACCTCTACGAGCGGCTTTTGTTCGAACTTGAGGTCTCCGGAGCAAAAGCGAAAATTGAAGCCGATTTCGAAACCGCTTTGTCCGAGCGAAAGGAAACTTTCCGAAAGCTTTTTGACCTCACCACAAATAACGATGCAGAGTTGGATGTAGAAGTTCAGTCCTTGTTCTATTTTTCACAAGAGCGGCTCGAGTTTCAGTAATTAACCGCGCCAAAGCTTTGAGAAATGTACGACCCCGCGAAAAAATGTATGCTTGTGACGGACGTCTCAATGTTTAGGTGCTGAAACCATCGGAAGATTTACGTCTTCGTTCCCCTTTCAGTTATTGGAGGTTAAGGTGTAAGGTCTTAGTTCTTCAAAATTCATATCAGGACATCATCGCTTATGACCCTCAAAATAACCACTTGGAACATTAACTCGGTTCGGCTCCGCCAGAGAATGGTTCTGGATTATCTAAACGAAGATCAGCCGGATATTCTTTGTCTTCAGGAAATAAAATGCCTGCCAGAGCAATTCCC
This sequence comes from Maricaulaceae bacterium, assembly GCA_048268905.1. Taxonomy (GTDB): domain Bacteria; phylum Pseudomonadota; class Alphaproteobacteria; order Caulobacterales; family Maricaulaceae; genus JACOMS01. The sequence goes on from JBLWUN010000007.1 coordinate 24,894, forward strand.
GGCTCAAGTGTTTAAAGATGCCGGATATGAGTATATCGAAATTTCGGGGCAAAAAGCTTATCACGGAGCAGCGACGATCTCGAAGATCCCGCTAGAGCGAATGGCGACGACTTTTTGTCCGTTGGAGCACGCGCGGCATGTGAGCACGCGGGTTTTAACGCAAGACCCTTTCGAACTGCACAATTTTTACATTCCAGCAGGGGGAGACATTCCAGATCCTGCGTTGAACGACAAATTTCAACATAAGCTCGATTTTTTGGCAGCGATGAACGCCTACTTCACGCAGAGATTTTCTAGCGGGGATGCTGGGCAGGTATTGGTAGGGGATTTCAATATTGCGCCGCACGAGCATGACGTTTGGTCACACAAACAGCTGCTCAAAGTGGTCAGTCATACGCCGCTCGAAGTTGATCTTTTAAATGCTCTGTTGAAGACTCACGATTTCACAGATTGCTCGCGTCTTTTCGCAAGTGATGAGGATAAGCTATATTCTTGGTGGTCATATCGGGCAAAAGACGTTTTCGCATCAAATCGCGGGCGGCGCCTTGATCATATATGGGTGAGTCCAAAGCTGCGGCCCTCTGTTGAAGCCGCGGGACCAGAGGGGCACCAAATACTCACGGATTGGCGCGTTTACGAGAAGCCGTCCGATCATGTTCCTATGACACAGGTGCTTCGTTTCTAAACGGATCTATAGACCCACGGTCTATTAAGGGCATCGATTTTGAGAAAATCTGTGATGGCTTGAGCGTTGGTTTGGGTCAGATCGATCGCGTCTAGCCCGCCAATGATCATTTCCTTGTTCGCCGGGGCGATCTCAAACGATAGCTTGAATGTTCCTGTGGATATGTATTGCTCCGGTAGGTTTATTGTAATCTCATGATAATCGTCTAACGATTTAATTTCATCGTTTGTAAGCTGTATGGGCAAAATCATGTTGCGGACACAATTATTGAAGAATATCTCACCAAAACTTTCGGCAATGATAATCCGAATACCAAACTCCTTGAGAGCCCAAACAGCGTGCTCACGAGAAGATCCGCACCCGAAGTTTTTCCCTGATAATAGTATCGACGTGCCTGAAAATTCCGGCTTGTTTAAAATAAAATCGGGGTTTGGTTCACGCGATCCGGCCTTCACGTAGCGTTGACCGGCAAAAAGCCCTTCGCCGAGGCCTTGTTTGGAGACAGTCTTCATTTCTCGAGAGGGAATGATTTGGTCCGTGTCTATATTGTCGCGTATGAGAGGTGCGGCAATTCCCGTATGAATGCTTATCCCCTTCATATCGTTTCCACTTCGTCCGGGCTGCCAATACGGCCCAAAATCGCGGACGCCGCGACGATGGCCGGACTGGCTAAATGTGTACGCACGCCAGGTCCCTGGCGTCCTTCAAAATTTCGGTTTGTACTTGAGACAACGCGCGTGCCTGGCGTAAAGGTCTTGCCGCCCGCATAAAAACAGAGCGCGCAACCCGGAGCCCCCCATTCAAATCCCGCGGCTTTAAAAATATGATGAAGGCCCTCAGCCTCTGCCGCGCGTTTCACAGAACCAGATCCCGGGACGCAAATGGCTTCAATATGCTTTGCAACGTGGCGGCCTTTTAAAATTTTAGCGGCCGCGCGCAAGTCTGATAAGCGGGCGTTGGTGCACGACCCAATAAAAGCGCCGCCAATTTTAAGGTCTCTTAAAGCTTGCCCCGGTTGCAAGTCCATATAGGCAAGCGCGCGCTCATGGTCTTTGGTTTTTGCTGTGGGTATGGTGCCAGAAACGGGCAGTGCCTGCTCAGGACTTGTCCCCCACGTTAGAGTGGGCTGAATGTCTTCAGCGCGAAATTGATATTCAAAATCAAACTGGGCTTTGTCGTCCGTTCGAAGAGTTTCCCAATGGGCTACAGCAGCTTCCCAGTATTCGCCTTTCGGCGCAAAAGTACGCCCTTGCACAAAGTCAATGGTCTTGGCGTCTGGCGCGATAATCGCGTTGAATGCGGAATACTCGACAGCGAGATTGCAAAGAGTTAAGCGCGCCTCAATGGATAAGGCTTCGATTGTGTCGCCTGCATATTCAACGGCGCACCGCTTGGCACCGGACGCGCCGAGCTTTCCAATAATATGTAAGGCAATGTCTTTGGCGGTCACGCCGTCATTTAATTTGCCCGTTATCGTAATTCTCATTTGAGGTGGCTTTTTAACGCGCAGGCACCCTGTCGCCATGGCGTGCTCGGCGTCTGAGGACCCGATACCCCAGGCCAGCGCTCCGAGGCCTCCAAGTGTGCAGGTGTGACTGTCGGGGCAGACAATTGATAGCCCCGGAAGGGCGATGCCTTCTTCGGGCGCGACCACATGAACAATGCCTTGATTGGGATCCAGAACATCTATGAGGTTTATCCCAGCCGCCTTTGAGGCGGCACGTGTCTCAGAAATGAAAATTTCTCCGCCCGGCATGCGCGCGGAGTCTTGGCCGCGATCATCCGTGTTCGAAACGATATGATCCATCGTACAGAAGACTCTATCGGGGAATTTAACGGGTCGATTATCTGCCTCGAGGGACCGAAGGGCAACGCTGCCGGTTCTCTCATGAAGAAATGTTCGGTCGATGGCGATAAGGTCTTCGCCTGACGGTAGCGAGGCAACGCGGTGCTGCGTCCAAAGTTTATCAAAGAGGGTCGTGGATGAGGTCATAAAATACAAATAAGGCGCATTAGAGGATTTCCAATGCGCCTTGTTTCATTCTTTTTAATCTGGGTCTAGAAATTTATGCCAAAATCAATCCCGTAAGTGGCCGGTTCACTTGCGTAAACTGCGAAGCCTGTTGCTGTAGACGCACGGTAATATTCTTTGTCGAGTATATTTTTGGCCCATACAGCGACATTCCAGAAGCTGTCCTTAGGTTTAAAGGCAATACGTCCATTGATGAGCGTCGGGATTTCTGACAGCGCACTCACAGGTGCGTTGGCAACCAAATTGAACGAATCATCTTCAAAGTTGATATCACCACTAAAGGCAAGTTCGCCCATGCTCAGAGGATGCTTGTATGTGGCCGCCAAGTTGATCTTATAATCAGGTGCATTTTTTAGCCCCAAATTAAGTGCACACTCAACTGTCACCACACCGCCTGGGCAGGGTTGGCCACCATTTGTGAGACCGCTCGCTTGTTGAAGTGTTAGAGATTTATACTTCGCGTCGAGGAGGCCGACATTTGCTGAAAAATCGAAGCGATCTGTTGGCTGAAATAGCATTTCAATTTCCACGCCTTGAATTTTTGTTTCATCGACGTTGAAGCGTGTGAAACCAAGGCCTGCAACAGATGCGGCGATTTGCAGGTTGTCGTAATTGTTGTTGAAATAAGTCGTATTGAGGTTGAGGCTGTTCTCCAGAAGCCTAGATTTCACACCAAATTCCATCGTCGCAACTTTTTCTTCGTCAACGGGCAGGAAACAACCGGCTGGACCAAAACAGTCTGGAGAGAATCCGCCGCCCTTATACCCCGTCGCATAAGAGCCATAGACCATGATGTTATTCGTTAGGTCATAATCGAGTTTTGTCGAGAAGCTCACGCGATCATCGTTGATCTCACCTGAGGAGGTGAGGTTCGAAGTTCTGTTAATGCCCTGATGGTCCCGCTTTTCGTCCGTGTAACGAATGCCAGCTGTAAAGGTTGCGCGGTCAGAGATATCATAGTTGGCCTGCCCAAAGACGGCAACGCTTTCAACATCTGAAGCGATGCTGAAGGGGTACACGAAGAAGGAATCCAAATTCAGATCTTCTTTAAAGTAGTAACCCCCAGCGACGAAGTTGAAAGGGCCTTGATAATTCGAGCTAACAGTGAGCTCTTGGCTAATTTGCTCTTGGTCCGTGACCTGCGCGTAAGAGTAACCAATGTGGCTTTGAAGGTTATCGTCAAGGCGGCGGAAAGACGTGATTGATTGAACGTCATAATTTCCGATATTCCCTGTGACGGTTGCGGAAAGGCCGCGAGATTTTGTCTCACTGCTATGCGCCGTGTAACATCCAACAGGACGGAAGTCGAAGGCGCCAATTGGCGTTTGCGAAGACGATGTACATGTTCCGGCTGGCTCAATGGTGAAAGCTGTGTCGTCGCCGGCCACGCCTGGGAAAATAGAGCTTGGGATCGGGTCCGAGTTGTCATCAATGTAATCTGCGCTAAGAAGGACATTCCAATCGCCAATATCTTGGCTCAGCGCGGCACGAAACGCTTTACTATCCAGCGCGCCCACACCATTGCGTCGTTCGCCTGCGGCAACCCCGTTCGGGATAATGTCAAAGAAGCCGTCGCGCGTTTTGTACATTGCGGAGACCCGAACAGCTGTGGTGTCCGTAATGGGGAGGTTTGCCATCCCTTTTAGATCAAAGCGTTCATTATTGCCGTAAGTGGCTTTTGCGCTAAAGGCTTGTGTGTCTTGAGGTTTGACGGAGGTGATTTTGATCGCGCCGCCGTTCGAGTTTCGGCCATATAGCGTCCCTTGCGGTCCGCGCAAAACTTCAACCTGTTCAATGTCCACAAGGTCAATCAGGGTCCCAATCGCACGGCCTACGTAAACGCCGTCAATATAAGTTCCGACCGCAGGTTCTACCGCGCCGCGGCTTTCATCTTCGCCGATACCGCGAAGGAAGATTCGGCCGCCATTTGCCGTCCCCGTATTTGTTCCGATGTTGAGGTTTGGAACAAAGTTTTGAATATCAGTGGTGCCGTTGATCTGCTTTGTTTCCAAGGCTTCGGCATTAATAACGGTTACGGCAACAGGAACATCTTGGAGAGATTGTGACCGACGCTGTGCGGTTGTGACGACTTCATCAATTTGCGCCATCGCCGGCGTCGCAGCACTCAACATGGCGCCAACGCCAAGTATAAGCGCTAGTGTAGATGGGCCTTTGCGGTAGGTTTTAATTGTGTTTGTTTTTAGATCTTGCATGAAGTCCTCCAATAGGTTTGCCGAGCTTTGCGCTAGTGTGCCGCCTTTCTAAGTGGATGGGACTATGGTTTGACTTGATTCGAATCAAATCGTTGAAATTGAATATAAGTGTGATATTTTCGTCACATAATTTAGTAAGCTACTGATTTTTAACGCGCTGTTTTCTATCACTTGGCGGAATTATCATCTGGCCAGAAACACGATTCTCCAAGTGACTTACATTTTCAAATTTTTTTTACGAGTTCCGTGGCTGGTCTGTAATACAAATATGCTTTGGGTGGTCGGCCATTCGCTCGATCCATGCCTTGATCCTGGGGTAGGCCGATAGGTCAAACCCGCCTTCCTCAGCCACATGTGTATATGCGTAGAGCGCCACGTCCGCGATTGTTGGGCCAGCACCGACAAACCAAAGGTGGTTGCCGAGATGTTGCTCCATCACATCCAGAGCCGCATAACCTCTCGGTTTCAAGTTCTCGAGTTCGCTTTCTCGGGTGTCCATAGCGTAGTGGTGAATGTAGCGCGCCACCGCGATCGCTGGCTCATGCTTATACTGCTCAAAGAACAACCATTGCAGACACTTTGCTTGGTCAAAAACATTGGGAGGCCAATAGGGCGTTCCTTCTGCCAAGAAAAACAAAATAGCATTGCTTTCGGCAATGCGGCGGCCATCGCTTAATTCGAGCAATGGTATTTGACCCGACGGATTGATAGACTTGAAGCTGGGCGACTGGCTTTCACCTTTGATAATGTCGACGGGAACATGGGTGTAATCGAGGCCCAAATAGGATAGTAAAAGCCTGACCTTATAGGAATTACCAGAAGGCAAATAGTCATACAGTTTCATATGCGTGTCCTAATCAAATACGGAAGCGTTGCCACCGCGTGCATCCTCGCCAAATTTGTTAATCCCTCGCGTTGGCGGAATACAGCCTAAAAGCAATATTAAGACAACAGGGCCGAAAACTCCGACAAGGCTCGCGGCAAAAATAGAGACGACCCAAACCCCGCTAAGATTGATATCGTGAAACCGTTTTATCATCAGGGATACAAATGGGATCAACGTTGCGAAGAGGAAGCCCCAAAAAATAATTTGACGCAGAGGTCCGACAAAGCTGACCGAAAGAAATACCGTAGCGCAAAAAATCGCTAAGTAGGCGGGGACGATGCCCCAATATCGAGGCCGATCACATCGGCCTCGAAAATCAATAAAACCCATGAAAAAATAGACTGTTAAATCTATAACAATTCGGAGTGACACGCTAACTAGTCAAAAGTGTTTCCAGCGGTGCCAAGTGGATCATGACCAAAACGGTTCGGCCCAGCCGTGCCTTTCAGGCACATGAACACTAGCACGATGATGCCACCTACGGATGGAATAAAGTTCAGCAGAAAAAACCAACCTGATTTATCTTGGTCGTGAAAGCGCCGAACGGTTAGTGCAATCATGGGAATGATACCCGCAAGTATGAAGACAACAACGGGGAATATCCAGAACATATTTGAATCACTTAACTTGCCATTTGGTGAACTTGCCATCGCAATAATTAATGGAAGGGTTAAGATGATTATGGTGAGAATATAAAAAAGCTGCACCCACCAATATTCCGATCGGGAAGATCTTCCCGAAAAATCGACATATCGTTTATAAAATGATTTTACCGCGTCAACGAAACCCATAGCGCCCTCTCCAATGTGGTTTGTTTTGATAGATTTGGTTATTTGGCGAAAATCCCACGGCTGTCAAGATATACCGGATGACAAATCAATCGAAGGCCATGGCCTGACCGCCATATTTCGGACTGGGCCCATAGTGGTTGTCTGCTTTGTCGCTATCTGTGGCAAACCAAACGATCATTAAAATGATTGTAGCGAGAAGACCGATTACGCCAATCAGCAATAAGCCGCCAACGAGCGGTGTAAAATCTGCCCACATAGAGACCCCAATTCCGATACCCATGATGAACGCAGGTACAAGAAAGAGCGCTTGCCACCAACCCGACTTGTTTATGTCATGAAGCCTGCGCGACCCTGCTGAAATGATGGGAAAGAACGTCAAAAGGTTAAATAGGTCGGATAAAGGTGTAAAGTCTCCGGCAAGCGCCAATACAGCGGACTCAAAATAGCCAGTATTCTCGACGCCTGCGTAAAGGGGGTGGAGGAGAGCGTCTACAGCAATTAAAGCGATTCCTGCCAGTGTCGTGAATAAATAGAACCACCAATACTCGCTTCGTTGTGCGCGACCTTTGAATGTAAAGTACTTTTTAAAGCAAACTCGGACAGCCTCCCAAAACCCCATTACGTGTCTCCGCCGCCAAATCTTTGAACCCAGTCGTCCACATCTGCGTCCTCAATTTTTGCGAAGAGAACGTCTGGCGCCGAAACGTCGTGGCCATGTGGGAGCGCATCGATCAGATTTGAAAGGTCGGAAGTCTCTCCGAACGTCCACGTTCTATTGTCGGACGGAATTCCCATGGCGTCGAGAATCTTTGCCGCCGCATCAGGAATGATGGGTTGCGCGATGATCCCGAATAAAGCCGCCAGATTGAGCCCAGTGCGCACGCCCATCGCGGCTTGGTCCACATCTGTTTTATACTGGCTCCACGGTGCAGATTTGGTGAGATACTCGTTGCCCGCCGCCCAGATCGCGCGCGTCTCAGCCATCGCCTTACGGAACTCTCGGGCTTCATAATGGGAAATTAAAGCCGGGATTCGTGTTTTAAGCTCATTAACGATCCAGTTCTCTGCGTCAGTCATGCTGCCCCCGCTTGGAACCTTTCCGTCAAACTTTGACGCTGTATATTTCGTGATGCGGTTGATGAAGTTTCCGAGAACGTTGGCCAGGTCAGAGTTAATACCGGCCTGGAACTCTTCCCACGTAAAGGCGGCATCGGTGCTCTCTGGTGCGTTTGCCATGAGGTGCCAGCGCCAATAATCCGATGGCGCAATATCAATCGCTTGATCCATAAAGACCCCGCGCTTCATGCTTGTAGAAAACTTCCCGCCATACCATGTCACCCAGTTGAAAGCCTTGAGCTGGTCAACAAGCTTCCAAGGTTCGTCTGAACCTATGATCGTGGTCGGGAACGATAATGTATGAAAGGCTACATTGTCCTTACCCATGAATTGTACATATTGCACGTCCTCAGCGCCCTTGTCGGTCCGCCACCAGCTTTCCCATTCACCACCAGTTTCAGCGGCCCAATCTTGCGTCGCTGCGATGTAGGCGATGGGCGCGTCAAACCAAACATAGAACACTTTGTTTTCGAAGCCGCTACGGGGGCTGCCGTCTGCATTTGTGACGGGAACGCCCCATTTGAGATCGCGTGTAATAGCGCGGTCGCGCAGACCTTCATCCAGCCATTTATAGGCAATAGATGTCGCCAAATTTGGCCAGCCTTTGGCGTTGTCGATCCAATCTCTGAGACGCGAGGCCATATCTGATTGTTTTAAGTAAAGATGATTTGTGCGTCTAACTTCAACGTCTTTTGAACCGGATACAGAAGAGTAGGGATCAATGAGGTCGATAGGATCGAGTAGTTTTCCGCAATTATCGCATTGATCGCCGCGAGCTTTTTCAAATCCGCAGTTCGGGCATGTGCCTTCGACGTAACGGTCTGGTAAAAAACGTCCATCTGCGTTGGAATAAACCTGTTTAGATGTCCGCTCTTCAAGCAAATTGTTCGCTTCAAGTACCTGTGCAAAATGTTGCGTCAATTTATGGTTGCTTTGCGCAGAAGATCTGCCGAAATAATCGAAAGACAATTTGAAGTCTTGGCCAGCCGATTTTTGCGCGGCGTGCATAGCGTCACAATATTCCGAGACGGACAGTCCTGCCTCCTGAGCGGCAAGTTCCGCAGGAGTTCCGTGTTCATCCGTCGCGCATATATAAAGCACTTCGTGTCCTAAGAGCCGCATGGCACGCGCATATACATCTGCAGGCAGCATAGAGCCTGCAAGGTTCCCAAGATGTTTAACGCCGTTTATGTAGGGCAGCGCGGATGTAATTAAAATGCGGGCCATAATCTGTCCTTTTTCTTGAGCTTGTTCTAACGCCGCGGCGCGGCTGTGCAAGTGCTTTTGATCGGGTAAGGGTGTCACGCAGTCTTCTCCTTATTCGGAGTTTATTGAACCGCGGCGTTTCGTGATTATATTATCCCCTTAAAGAAGGACGCTATATGCCCATTGCTAAGCTAAACAGAACCGTATTGAAAATCTCTGGAGACGGGGCGGCGGCATGGCTTGAAGGCCTGATAACAAACAGTATTTCTGGACCGCTTACATTTGCAGCGCTTCTCACGCCGCAGGGTAAAATAATTGCTGACTTCTTTGTTTGGCATCAAAATGGACTGTTTATTGATACGCCGTCCAAGTTTGGCGATGTTTTGCATAAGCGGCTCAAAATGTACCGCTTGCGTGCGCCAATCACTATTGAAGATGTGAGTGGTGCATATTCCGTCTTTGCGGTCTGGGGAGAGGACGCCCAAAAAACTATATCCGACCCTAGAAATGGCGCCGTAGGTCGAATTTTACAAACAAGCGAGAGACCCCCAGCCTTTGAAATTTTCTCTGAATCCGAATGGGATGCCCAGAGACTCGCTCTGAATTTGCCAGATAGTCAGTGGGATTTCGAGACCGCAGATGTCTTTCCGGCAAATGCAAATATGGACCGACTCAACGGGATTAATTTTAAAAAAGGGTGTTATGTGGGCCAAGAGGTCGTCAGCCGCATGTACCGTAAAACCGACATTCGGAAGCGGATGTCGGCTTTTACGTTTTCCACCCCTCTAGGTGGGGATCAGATCGGCGATACCATAACTCTCAATGGCCGAACCGTCGGAGATGTTTTGCATATCAATGGGGGGCGAGGCATGGCCATGGTTAGATTTGACCGTATTCCCGAAAGCCCCCCCCCTATGAGGGTGGGCGAAGAGGACATCACTCTCGTTAATTGAAAAGGCTAGGCTCTTGGATGGGCTGCCAGATGTACGCGGCGAAGGGCTGCGGAGTCTACATCAGTGTATCGCTGCGTCGTGCTCAGGCTTTCATGTCCCAAGAGCTGCTGTATTGTTCGCAGATCGCCGCCGCCCGCAAGCAGGTGCGTGGCGAAGCTATGACGAAGCGCGTGCGGCGTCGCCGTATCTGGTAGGCCCAGCGCGCCGCGAAGCCGCTCCATATCCAGCTGCACCTGACGCGGGGAGAGCGCTCCGCCCCTGATGCCGCGAAAGAGCGGGAGGTTAGGGTCTAGCGGAAGTTTGTAGAGTTTTACATATTCATCGACTGCCGCGCGAATAGATGGCAATATGGGCACGACGCGGGATTTTCCGCCTTTCCCTTTTATAGTGAGAGCGGCACTGAGCGGCACATCCGCACCCTTTAGAGACAATGCCTCTGATATTCGCAAACCTGCACCGTAAAGGAGCATCATGACCGCGATGTTTCTGGCGTTGACCCAGGGGCGTTCATCGAGGTGATTGACGGTATCGACCATGTCTTTTGCGCCGGACGGGCTTAAGGGTTTCGGTAATGGCTGCTTTGCTTTGGGCCCTTTGATGAGGCTCAGCGCGTGACATTCGATGTCCCAGCGCCGACGAAGGTAACGGTAAAAGGTTCGAAGTGCAGAAAGCTGACGGGCGATAGAGGCCGGGGACAATGGAGAGTCGCCACGCCGCCGAAAAGCGAGGTACGCTCGAAAGTCAGTCATTTTAAGAGATTGCATATCCCCGAGCGTTAATGGCTTGCCCAAATGGTCTGTGAGGAATTTTAGAAATGCGCGTATATCTTGCTCATATGACTCCACCGTCTTGACCGCAAGTCGTCGTTCACCCGCGAGATGAGAGAGGAAGTGGTCCAGTGCTGTTTTTGTCGGAATTTGCAAAGGCGTGTTCATGTCGGCATCGTTGCACCTAGGCGTTAAGGAAAGTTTTCAAGAAATAGAACTTTAAGCAGATAAAGCGTTTGTTAGGCACCCAGATGTGGCTTGCGGGCTTGACTCGACCTTAAGCCGTGCCAACATCCCTCTTATGACGAATATACCACACAACGTGCCGTCTTTGGCGCGCGCATTTGAGCCTGAAAGGCGCGCCCTCCAAGAGGGGCTCTCTGGCCATGACCTGACAGCGGCGCAAATTGTTTCCGAAGCGCGCCGCGCTCTTGACCGAACGGGCGTTACATATGGGAAGAACATTGCAGAGCCGCATCTTTATAAGGCCGGTCTTTGGTTGGTTGAGATGGTCAAAGCCGGAGCGGGCGTTTTAGACCAGGGAACAGGTGCCGATATAATCTGGCACGAAGTTCCAAAACCAAGAAAAGCTTTTTGGGCCCGTCAGGGACTTTTTTACGGCGCCGCCGGTGTGCTAGCGCTGACCGCTTTCGTCCAACAGGCCAGTATGGCCCTCTTATCCGTGGGCGTGTTGGCCGTGGTTCGGGCGCTAGACCCCTCAAACTTCGAGGCCCTTCGCCGCCGTCTTCCTTTTGCCAAAAAACCGATTGCGATAGAGGATAAGTCAGGGCGGTATATACGCGCTGAAGCGCGGATAAGGGCGGATGCAGCTGGTTTCGTTGATAGTTTAGCCGACGCCCTTCGGACAGCCGATCACATTTTATTGCGCCTCGCCGAGCCGCAGGCGGAAACCCACTGGCGTAAAGACGCACGCCTTATGGGGCTTGTTCAAGGTTTGCTTGAGGCTCGAGAGGCCAATGATGGCGACTTTGCCTTAAAGCTGATTGGCCAGGAGCTCGAATCCATATTAGCTGCTGAAGGCGTGGAGCGTGTGACATATTCCAAGAAAACAGCGGATCTTTTCGACGTGCTTCCAGGAATCGGATACGATCAAAACAAACTGGCGGCCCCGGCGCTAATGGCTGACGGCGAGGTGATCCGGCGCGGAACAATTTGGGGCACTGATGGTGGCTAAGACCGACATTGAGTTTATCGGATATGATTTGGGGCACGGGGAAACCGCCATTGGGCGCGCCTATGGCCGTTCCATGCGCGAACCCGAGATATTAGAGTTTCGCGGTGAAAAGAGTTTCGTCACGGCAGTGGCCAAAACAGATGCAGGGATATTGATTGGCGCGAGTGCCGTTAATCTTGGCGCGATGGGCGACAAACCCAATGTTTGGGTAAAATTCAAAGGCCAGAACATTGATGACCCGTCCGTGAGAACGCCGACAAACTTGTTCACAACCACCCTGATGCAGGCGCTGACCAAAGATAAGAAGATACAGGGCCTTAAAAACAGTCGGTTCATCGTTGGCTGCCCGTCGGGGTGGGATGTGCCGACGCGCGAAGCATACCGCCGTGTTTTTGAACAGGCTGGCTTATCGCATGTGAGAATTGTTCCCGAAAGCCGCGCAGCTTTGATGACGGCACTGGAGCAAGGCTATCTGTCACTTGAGGCTGCGAGGTCCAGCGTACTAATCGTTGATATCGGGTCTTCGACAACGGACTTTACCTATTGCATTGATTTAACGGCTGAGGACGTCGGTCACAATATTTTGGGCTCCGGACTTTTGGATTCCGAGATTTTTGATATTAACCTGGCGCGACAATCAGACCTCGTGAAAATAGAAAGTTTGATTGCGCGCTACCCGCACTACCGGCCGATCATGGAATATTGGTGCCGCCTCGCAAAAGAGCAGTTTTTTAACGGTGAAGGTGCGCCCGTTGAAATGATCAAACGGCTCCCCATTGATGGCGGCGTATATTTCGAAATCAGGCTAGACAAGGACGATGCAAAGAAAATTTTAAGCACGCCGCTTGAGGCCTTAAATGGCTTTACTTGGCCAGATGCTTTTGATTTTGCTTTGAGGGAAACGGTTGATATGCTTGGCGGACGGGCACCGGAAACAGTTTTGTTGACGGGCGGCGCGTCGCGGCTGCCTTTAGTGGGACCAGCTTGCGAAGCCGCATTTCCGAATGCGCAAGTGGTGCGAGGAGCGGAGCCGGAGTTTGCGATTGCACGCGGGCTCGCTTGGCTCGGTCGATTCGAATATTTACATGCCGGGTTTAAAGAGGCTGTTGGCGCGCTTTTGGCCGTTGACGGGCCGGTGCACATTAAGGCCCAGGCCGCGAGTGTTGATCTGGGTGCCCGCCTTGCCCCGGTACTGGTTGACGCTCTGACGGAAGCCTGCGTGGTTCCTGTCTTTCGCGACTGGCGCAATGGTAAAGTGAAGAGCTTGGACGATATTGAGGCCGCCTTGGAAACGCGGGTTAAAAGCTGGCTGGCAGGTGAAGACGCGCAGGCGGCATTACGGCCTGTCATAGATAACTGGTTTGCGCATTTGCAACGAGACATTGAGAAAGACACAGATCCCCTATGCCGCGATCACGGGCTTCCCGCGATGGTTTTATCGCTCGATGATAGTCAACATGTGAGCCAATATCTTCACGGCATGTCTGTAGCGGCGCCGCAGGTCGCGAGCCTTGAATCAGATACAGCTCTCGCTGGGACGACAATTTCCGCCGTCATTATTGGTGTATTGCTTGCGAAGGCTAATCTACTTGCACCTCTGCTCGCCAACCCCATCGGATTAGTGATTGGCGGTGCATTGGCGGGCGGTGGATTCCTATTTGGGCGTAAGGCGCTCGAAGGAAAATTTAAAAGCGCCAATGTTCCATTAATGGCGCGAAAAGTTATGACCGATAGCCGAATTCGCCGCGCCGCAGCGAAGCAGCGCAGCGACATGATCAGTGCCGTCAAAACCGCCTGGGATGAAGCGGCATCGGATCGTTTTACGCGCGAACTGATTGAAACGCTTGAAAATGCGCTCGGGCAACGCGCGGATGATCGAGCGGTCTTGTTTTTAATCTAGCGCTTGCGCGGCCTCTCACGTATGAAGCGGGTATGAAAGACTGGCAGTTCTATCCCATAGCAATTTTCGTCATTTGCGCGATGGTAATTTTCGCGATGACGCGCGGGCAACACGAAGTGCTTGAGCAAGGCGAGGATTTCCGCGTGGAAGGCCAATCACTGAACACTCTATACGCCGCTGAAGGTGTGTCTTTTTCTATTGCGGGGGATGCCGTTAACCCAAATTCCTATGCTGTTTTATCCGCACATGTCTCTCGTGCTAACGCACCGCCATCCGCCGGCGTTTTTGTGACGTTAACGCCGGCCTATAGGCAGGCTTTTGCCGGTAAAGAGCTGCTGATTACCATTCGTGCGAGAAAAGGCAGGGCGACGCCGCTGGATAGTTTTGACATCGCCTATCTGAGTGAGGGCGTCGCTGCCGGAAGTAGTGGATGGCGAACCTTCCCCCTCTCAAATGAGTTTGAAGACATAAGCTTTACCTATACGCCAAAAAATACAGACGGCGCTCCTGGAACTGATTACGTTGGGATTTGGCCTGATGTTGAAGGAAAAGGCCGGACAATGGATGTGAAGTTTATAAAAGTGGCTGTTGCGAATTCGGTGACGCCCGAATGAAAGATTACAACGCTTTAATGTGACAAGATTACATTCTGTGAATAAGTAGCAGGATGGGCTCCAAAAGGACATATCGATTCCTCGTTGGGATATTCGCGCTTCTGGTTGTGACTCTCCAGACAGCCGCGCTTTCGCATGCAACGGCGTATGCGGATGGCCCGCATGAACATAATGGCGTTATTTGTACGCTCGGCGCGTTTGTTCATGAGGATGTTGCGGTTCTTCCTGACAGTCCTGTTCAATTTGAACCTATTCCGGTAGGGACAGTTGAGTTTGAGCCCGCCTTTGAATCAGCATCCATGCTGACCTACTCGTCCCGTGCGCCGCCACCGCGAGGACCTCCGGCTTTCTCATAGATTTAATTTTCCGTCCGCGTTTGCGGATATTTTTCCTATTTCTATGAGACTATTCATGACCTATTCGACTTCCGCCCGCACTTTTGCGGCTGCCCTTTTATTGACCACGTCTACTTCTGTTTTTGCCCAGGAAACCGAAGACGTTATTGTTGTTACAGCTTCCCCTCTTGGCCGTTCCATTGATGAAGCCATCACAGGCCTTTCAGTGCTAACTGGAGATGCTTTGTCTGACCGCTTAGCGGCGACAATTGGCGAAACACTCAAACTTGAACCCGGCGTATCTTCCTCTTTCTTTGGCGCAGGGGCTTCTCGCCCCATTATTCGCGGACAAGGCGGCGACCGTGTTCGTGTCTTAACCAATGGCATTGGCTCTATTGATGCGTCTTCGGCTTCCCCTGACCACGCGGTTGCCGCGGAGCCTGCGCAGGCTGAGCGCATTGAAGTTCTGCGCGGGGCTTCGCTCTTGCGATATGGATCGTCCGGTTCAGGCGGCATTGTAAATATTATGGATGGCAGGATCCCGGATACAGTCCCCGAAAAAGTGTCAGGTGCTGTACGTATCGGCGCCTCAAGCGTAGATGCTGGACGTGATGTGGCCGGGGCTATCGATTATGCGCTGAGCCCAAACTTGGTTTTGCATCTGGACGGTACATGGCGTGAGTCTGATGACTACAAAATTCCCGGTGAAGCGGAGAGTGCGATATTTCACAAACTAGAACACGAAGCTGAGGAAGATCACGATCACGAGGATGAAGAGGAAGTTCCAGATACAGGCGCTCTTGAAAACTCTTTTGCCAACTCAAAGTCTGTTTCGGGTGGCCTGTCATACATTGGTTCGCGTGGCTTCATCGGTGCGGCCGTTCACCGGTTTGAGAGTAATTATGGTATTCCGGGCGGACATACGCATGAAGAAGGAGAAGCCGACGATGAACATGATCATGAACATGCAGATGAACCTGAAACGGGCGTTACCATCGGTCTCGAACAAACCCGTTTGGACATTAATGGCGCCCTCGATTTTGATGGCGTGATTGAACGCGTTCAAATATTTGGCGGCGTAGCTGATTACACACACACGGAATTTGAAGCTCCAGGTGAGCCCGGAACCGTTTTCAAAAATAAAGGTTATGAAGGCCGAATCGAAGCGATTCAAAGTGAGAAAGCTGGTTGGTCGGCGGCTTACGGGCTGCAGCTTCGCAAACGGGAGTTTTCAGCCTTGGGCGATGAAGCCTTCGTGCCGCCCACAGAAACGCAACAAATTGGGGCTTATATGTTCCATGAAAAAGAAGTTGGCGATGTCCATCTTGAGGGGGCAGCGCGGTATGAGCGAACAAACCACAAAGATAGTGCTAACAATATTGAAAAGAACTTTGATCTGGTAAGTGTATCTGGAGGTGGTGACGTTCACTTGACGGATACGGTCCGAATGGGCGGCACAGTGTTCCGGACGGAACGGGCTCCAACAAGTGAGGAACTTTATTCTAACGGTCCTCACCTTGCCACGGGTCAGTTTGAAAAAGGTGACGCCAATCTCGGTAAAGAGACCGCCACAGGTGTCGAGGCGGCGTTTCGCCACCGTGCAGACGGACATTTTGTAACGCTCAATCTTTTCTATACGGATTATAGCAATTATATCTACGAGTCTGAATCCGGAGCCGAGGAAGATGGTTTGCCCGTCTATCAATTTACCGGCGACGATGCTGTTTTCAAAGGGATGGAAATCCAAGGCGGATATGACATCGCCTCATGGGGTAGTTACGATATTTCGGTCGATGCATTAGCGGAATATGTGCGGGCGGAAACCGATAGTGGCAATCTACCGCGCATACCGCCGCTGTCAATTTTGAGCGGGATTGAAGCTGAAAATGATATTTTCAAGTTTCGGGCAGAAGTCGACTATGCCGCCAAACAGAAAAAACTGGCAGGCGGCGAAATACCAACGGACGATTACGCTATGGTCAACGTCTTCGCAACGTGGAGGGCACCTGTGAGTGCGCAGCCGGTCGATTTAAAACTGTCTGTCCTCAATCTGTTTAACGTGGAGGCCCGGCAACACACATCTTTCTTGAAAGATGTGGTGCCGTTACCGGGACGTAATATTCGTTTCTCGATTTCGACGAGTTTTTAAACTAGCTTTTCTGATCAATGCCCAAGAGCTGCACATAGAATATAAGTGTAGCATTGGGCGGGATCCGGTCCCGGCCTTTTTTGCCGTAGGCAAGATCGCCGGGAATATAGAGCGTGCGGGCTTCGCAAGGCTTCATATTAGAAAGTGATTCGACCCATCCTTTGATGACGCCATTGGCGGGAAATTCCGAAGGTGTGCCGCGGTCGTAGGAGCTATCGAATTTGTCTCCATTTGTGAAGAACCCGTGATAGTGCACTTTAACCATCTGTGAACCGACGGGCGATGGGGCGTTCTCATTGCCTTTTTGCACAACGGTATATTGAAGGCCGGATTTGGTGGTGACCACATTCTTGCGGGCACCGTTGGCTAGGTGCCAAGCTTCTGGCTCTTGGTCCGCTGAGGGAAGATCCTCAATTGTGGAGGCGTAAGCGGAGGTGTCCGTTATCATATTTTCTAAGGGACATGTGGCAAGCGGGTTTCCAAAAACTTCTAGCTGAAGGGCGTCAACGTCTTTGCGGAGCTGTTTAACGTCTGCGTCGCTTGATTGTTGCTGGCAGCCGCTTAGCGCCGCCACGGCAAACAAGCTCGAAAGAAATAGGTGTTTTTTCATAGTCATCTCCTGAAATATTTTGGATGGGGTAATGAAGCAAATTTCCGGTGTAAAGGCCTGATTGCAGACCTAGCGGGGATCATCTCTGAGCCAGCCCGTGATTGAGTAGCGATTGGCCCCAGCGAAATTCGTGACTTGAGTGACGATATGATCGCGCGGCACTTTAAAGAGGGACAATGTATTGAAGCTTGGGTTCAATCCGCGTGTTGTTTCCTGACCGTTTAGGAAAAGGAGCTGACCACCCCAATCAACGCGCCAATCTTTGGTGAATCCCATAACATATGCGGCTCGCCGTTCCGCATGCTCGCCTGTATCGTTGTGCGCATTCAGGAAATGCCCAGGGCCGTAAAGTGTGGCCTGTGCGTCGTGTTTTATTACATTTGGCTCGTTTGTAATGGCCTTCGTAAAGTCAAGCATCTCGGGGCTATTGAGAAATTCCGTCATCGCATGCAGTGGCCATTCAGGGTTCTCGCCTGAAACAAAGGCGTCGATCATCGGATAGACTGAGTAGAGATAAGAAAATCCTGAACGTGCACGTTCAAGTACGCCGCGAATAATCTCTTGCTTTTCATGCGGTGGCTTGTTTTGCCATTCTTGCGGCTGGTAATATTGGTGTTTGCCGCGTGCATCAGAATGCACAAGCCGCCAAGGCGTTCGGATTGCAAGCACTTGATATACGGCTTCGGCAATATCGTCCGGCAGAAGCCGCTCAATCCGTATCATGCCGTCGCGCGCATAGGCTTTCGCATAGGCTTCGATGTCGTGATCTTCGCGTAGGGAAAGAACTAAATCGGTCATGCCGAGCGTCTAACAGTTTTTTAAAAGCCCCTCAATGACAATCCGAGACCGCTTGACAAATGCGATAAGGGTTCTATGTGACACGCAGGTTGTGGACACCTGCCGCTCGCGTGCTCAGGCATGGGTGAAGTTCCATTTATTGATGTTCTGTTTTCTCAGTTTTACAGAGAAATGGTAATGCGAGCCCCATTTTATATCTGTAATATGACTGAAAGAGATCAGATATGACACTGAATACAAAATCCGCTTTTCGGTTGCCGTCTTTGGCAAATGTAAAAGCACAAGCGCGGCGCCTTCGAGACGACCTCTCGGCGTCGCAAACGCCGATGACACATAGCCAGTCCCTAGAGATGATCGCACATCAATTTGGATATCGAGATTGGAATACACTCCATGCGGTTATTGGAAACCGTCCCCCGCCGCCGCCCTTAGCCGTAGGGGACCGAGTTTGCGGAACTTATCTGGGTCAATCGGTCAAGGGCGAAATAATCGGACTGCAGATGCAAATGGGCGAGCGGTTCAGAATTACCCTGGAGCTTGATGACCCTGTGGATGTGGTAAAATTCGAGAGTTTTTCTGCATTCCGCCGCCGGATAAATGCGACGATCAACCGGACAGGCGAGACGGTTGAAAAAACCTCGGATGGTCGCCCGCA
This sequence comes from Maricaulaceae bacterium, assembly GCA_048268905.1. Classification (GTDB taxonomy): domain Bacteria; phylum Pseudomonadota; class Alphaproteobacteria; order Caulobacterales; family Maricaulaceae; genus JACOMS01. The sequence goes on from JBLWUN010000007.1 coordinate 43,799, forward strand.
ATTGGTACTTTCCATTTAAAACTATCCGCCCTATTTAAGCGGGTTCAAGTTAAAGGTAGTTATGAACCCGCTTATTATTATTCCCGCTCGTATGGCATCGGCTCGTCTTCCGGGCAAACCGCTTGCTGATATTCATGGCAAGCCTATGATCGTACATGTGGCAGAGCGTGCCGCCGAGGCGACCGCTGGCCCTGTCTGGGTCGCTTGCGCGGAACAAGACGTCTTTGAAGCCGTCGAGTGCGCTGGGTTCAGCGCGGTGTTGACCGATCCAATATTACCTTCTGGGACCGACCGCGTTCGCGTCGCGGCCGATAAAATTGATCCGCAAAAATCTCATGATGTCGTCATCAATGTTCAGGGGGACATGCCCGCCCTTGATCCAGGGTTAATTGCAGATGTTCTGTCTGTTTTGCGGGACAACGCTGAGTGTGATATTGCAACTGCGGTGGTCGAAACGAGCGATCCAAGGGAAATAGCTGACCCGAATGTCGTGAAAGCAGTGTTGGCCTCATCGGGCCGTGCTCTTTATTTTACCCGCGCTCAGGCCCCGAGCGGGGACGGGCCTGTTATGCATCATGTGGGTCTTTACGCCTACCGCCGCGCGGCTTTAGACAGGTTTTGTGCCTTGCCGCCGTCGCCCCTAGAAAAACGCGAAAGCCTCGAACAGTTGCGTGCTCTTGAGGATGGTTTGAAGATTTACGCAGCCATTGTCACCGCAGCGCCCGACGGCGTTGACACACCAGAAGATTTGGAGCGGGCCAGAGCCGTATTGGGGACAAAGAAATGAACCAGAAAATCGTTTTCCAAGGGGAAATTGGCGCCTATTCTCATATGGCGTGTCAGACCTACTTCCCAAACATGGAGCCTATGCCGTCCTCGTCCTTTTCAAGTGCGTTCGCGGCCGTGCGGTCTGGTGAAGCGGCTTTGGCTATGATCCCTGTAGAGAATACGCTCGCTGGGCGGGTCTCCGATATATATTACCTTCTGCCAGAAGGGGGTCTTCATATTATAGGCGAAGAATATCTGCCTGTTCACCATCAACTTCTTGCTGTCCCCGGCGCAAAGTTATCTGATTTAAAGTCTGTTCGTTCGCACCCGATGGCGCTGGGACAGGTTCGAAACCGTCTCGAAGACTTGGGCATTGCTCCTATTGCAGATGCAGATACGGCGGGCGCAGCTCGTCGGGTCGCGCATATGGGCGATAAATCTGTTGGCGCTATTGCGTCAAGATTAGCGGGCGATATTTACGGGCTGAATTTACTGGCTGAAGATATTGAAGACGCGGCACACAACACAACGCGCTTCCTTATTCTTGCTGACAAGCCTTTGACCGTTGCTAATGATGGCACCGATTTCGTGACAAGCTTGGTTTTCAAAGTTCGCAGCGTTCCATCCGCTCTCTATAAAGCCTTGGGCGGGTTCGCCACTAACGGTCTGAATATAACTAAACTCGAGAGCTATATGGTGGGCGGCTCGTTTACCGCCGCGCAGTTTTACATGGATGTTGAAGGCCACCCCGACGGCGAAGCGATGCGCCATGCGCTGGATGAGCTTTTCTTTTTTACAGAAACGGTCACGATGCTCGGAACTTATCCGGCCCATTCTGTTCGCTCACAAAGTCGTTAAGCTATGTGATTGGAAGATGAGCACAGTTCGGCGTAAGGACAGATTATGAAAAAATACGCAATTCTTTTGAGTCTTTTCTTTAGTGCTCTTGCGCTTCCAGCTCAGGCTGGCGGTGATAAGATTTATACATCTTGGAAAAATGATCAGGCTGTCGGCGGTTATGATGTTGTGAGCTTCTATTCTGGGAAGCCCCTCGAGGGCAGTAAGCAGTTCAGGCAGACATATATGGATGCCGAATGGCGTTTTTCTTCCCAAGCGAACCTGGATTTGTTCCGCACAAACCCTTCAGCGTTTGTTCCCCAATATGGAGGTTACTGTGCGTGGGCCATCGCTAAGGGAAAACTTGCAAAAGGCTCTCCTGAATATTGGCACATACGCGATGGAAAGCTCTATTTGAATTTCAATGCGAGAATACAGGAACAGTGGGTTCAAGACATTCCGGGATTTATCAAGGAAGCGGATGCCAAATGGCCGGAGATTCTGGACTAATCCAAACGCAGACGACAAGGGGAAAACGATGGGGAAAATCAAGGCATATATGCCGCACCTTTTGGCGGTTTTTTGCAGTGCGATCTTTTTAGATTCGCTACGTTATAAATTTACCAACCATCCGAATACGCAGGAAATATTCAATCGATTAAATGAGTGGGCAGGGACCTGGGGTGCAGATGGTTTATTTGCGCAAACTGGCCTGTTTTCCCAATACGTGATCGGAGCGGCTGAGCTTGTGGCCTCGTTTTGTCTTTTGATCGGTATTTTAGCAAGGTTTCGCCGGCTTCAAGGTGTCGGCGCACTTATCGGTTTGGCAGTCATGACTGGCGCGATTGCGTTTCATTTGTTCACGCCGTTAGGAACGGATCCCAATAATGACGGCGGCGGGCTTTTTAAGGCCGCTTGCGCCGTTTGGGTGTCTTGCCTGATATTAGTTATCTTAAGCCGCAATCAGATACTGTTCGTTCTTTGCCGGATTGCCGATGGTTTATTCGGCAAGCCAGTGGCGAAGTAATTGGTGAGCAATTGTGAATTTTGGGGGCCTTAAAAAAGCATCGCTTTTCTTTTCAAACACATCGCGAACGGTTTCTTTGGAAAACCATTGAGCCGCTTCAATTTCTTTCTCGTTTATTTTCAAATCCCGCGAGTCTGTGTGGCAGATAATCCCCATCATAAGCTGGCTCGGGAATGGCCACGGTTGCGAGAAAACATAGCGCATCGAATGTACATCCAGGCCAACCTCTTCTTTCACTTCACGGGCACAGCCTTCTTCCAGCGTTTCGCCGGGGGAAACAAACCCAGCGAGGGCCGAGTAAGCGCCATCCGGCCATCCAGCTGATCGGCCCATAAGGCAATCGTCACCATTGAGAACAAGCATAATCGCCACAGGATTGACGCGTGGGAAGTGTTCCGTAAAGCATATGGGACATTTGCGGTTCATCCCGCCGCCTGTGGGTTGACTTTCTTTGCCGCAAACAGAGCAAAACCGGTGCGAATTATGCCAATCAAATAGCGACTTGGCCCGTCCAGCAATGGCTAGGGATTTGGGGTCAATTTTCCCCGCGATAAACCGCATTTCTTGAAAACTGTCAGCCGATGCGATTCCTTGTGGTCCGTCGAGCTGATACCCAAATACTGGTCCGATTTTATCAGTACCGAGAAAAATAACGCCAGGTGCAACAATTGTTTTCCCCACGACTTCATCAGGGTGCACAGTCTTCAGGCTGCCATCATCTCTTACGGCGGGTTTGCCGTCTATCATGATAACGGCTCTGGCGTTCGGGTCTTTTAGAAACTTACGCAGAGACGTGATATCTCGCTTGTCCTCTAAATGATCAAGTTGGCCGCCCGCGAAGGCCATTTTCGGTATAAAAATCGTGCTGTCGGTCATGACCGCCGTTTAACGGGTTTAAGTCTTTCTGGCTACTCCTTATCTGCGAATTATACGCATAGGAATTCCATTGTCGGGTTTTAGGGTGATGCGCATAACCGGGCATGGCGGAGTGTTTCCCGCATATTCAAATCTGTAGGATTTTAGGACGCATGTTAAAATGATCAGGGCTTCCTGCATTGCGAAATGCCCGCCGATACAGGTGCGCTGACCAACACCGAAGGGGAGATATTGGAATTTCTGGATGTCTTTGCGCGCCTGCCCGAGAAATCTATCTGGCATAAACCTGTTCGGAACCTCCCAAAGCTGCTCGTGCCGATGAAGGGCGTAAAGGTTCAGGAATAGATTGCTACCTGCCGGTACAAAGGCCAGGCCAAAGGAATCATCACCTATCGCTCGTCTCGTGATAAATGGCGCTGGGGGGTAAAGACGCATGGTCTCTTCAAAACATGCCACAGTATATGTGAGATATTTTTGCCAGTCTGCAGGCGCAATAGCTTCACTATCCAATGCGTCGATTTCGTTCTCTACGCGGGCTCTTGCGGCCGGATCATGAGCCAATAGATATAGCATCCAAGAGAGGCCTCTTGCGGTGGTTTCATGTCCCGCCGCAATAAAGGTCAATATGTGATCTTCGACATCGTCCAGGCATAAGTTTTTTGCGTCACTGTCGAGTGCGATAATAAGGCGTGTTAATAGGTCATCAGGCAGTATGGTTTTGGCTGCGCGCCGCTTTATGCGGTCCTGCGTTAGCGTACGAATACGCTTGCGCAGCCGCCGAACGGCGCCTCCACCGCGAAGGCGTGTCGGACGAGGTATCCAAGCTGGCAAACCCAGCATGTCCAGCGGGTCTACATTTCCCATGAACTGAAAGAAGTCTGCCACATCGGACATCATGTTCGCGGCGTCACTTTTTATCTCTCCAGAGAATAGAGTTTCAGATAAGACTTGGTACGCAAACCCTGACATGTGCTTTGAAACGGGAACCACGTCAGAATGGTTAAGGGCATCATGGAGTGAGTCTTCTACTGCCGCTTTCATTTGGTCTGCGAAACCTCGGGTGAATTTTGGCGTAAATAGGGGGGCGAGTACCTTGCGGGCTTCGCGCCATTTTTCGCCTTCCGTCGCCACAAGGCCGTTGCGTAAGACCGGGGTCAAAATAGCCTGCCGAATGGGTTCGAGATGATAGTTTTGAGCATTCTCAACAAAGCAATGCCGTATCATTGCTGGATCGTTCACAACGGTAAAGTGATTGCCAAAAATCTGATATTGGAAAACCGGAAGTTGAAATTGATAGGTGGAAAGCGTCTTGATGGGGTTCCCCGCCATTCCTGCGATCGTCTTTAAATGGTCTACAATTTTATAGTCCAATAGGGGCTTTGAGCGGGGCTGCGGCACAATCGGGGCAAAAAATGCCGGTTCAGAAATGGATAAACTTGATCGAGGCATAAAACACCTTTAAGGTGTAAATTTGGTATTGCAACACAAATTTCACAATTTAACGTATTTTAAGTTGTTTAATTGGGCGAGCCGGATACTCGGGCTGACATCACTCTGCTGATTTGCAGTGTTGCATCTGATTTAAAGTTTAGGCATAAGCGCCGATGGAAGGCTGGCCTTGGACGGAACGCTCGCCAACCTGGTCAGGTCGGGAACGAAGCAGCCACAACGAGATTCTTTCGGGTCAGGGTTCAGTCTTCCACTTTAATGAAATTTTCAAGCAAGAGCCGTGCCCCAGTAATTGTAGCTGAGGACGCGCGGTCCCGGAACGTACATTTGTTCTAGAGATTTGAACTGCAGGCCTGCCTCCAAAAATAATTCAGGAATATTTCGGCCAGAATGACACCCGCCCGCAAGCCGCTTCCAAACCGGATCGATACGGCGCTGCCAATTTCGAATCGAGGTGTCAGGCGCTTGGCCATGCTCAGAGAAATAGATAAGTCCCCCCGGCTTCAAAATCCGTTTCATTTCGCTGAGAGCTTTAACGGGATCCGGAATTGTACACAGTGAGTAGGTCACGACAACGCTGTCGGCCAAATTGTCGTCCAAAGGGATGTCTTCCCCCGAAAGTCCAATGCGCTCGATTTCGATAGTACAGACCTCACGGCGCGCTTTACTTCGCTTCCATACATGTTCGTCGGGATCTACGCCGATGATCTTTGTTACCTTTTCCGGGTCATAGAATGGCAGATTCTGCCCGGAGCCAATGCCAATTTCAAGAACGACACCCGTTGCAAGGGGCACGATCTTTTCTCGTTGTTTGCGAATAGGCTTGGTGCCACAGGCCATATCTAAACAGGCTGGCAATATATGCTGCGCGTAAATACCCATAAAACGCCTGACTTTCTAAAGGACTTTTCATTTTCGTCCTCACCACCATCTATGCAGTCAGCTATGACGAAGTCAATCTACGGCGATAACGACTTCAAAGATATCTCGCGATAAAGATGGTTTCACAATTGAAATACTTGCCGCCAAGTCAAAGAACCATGCCCGCCCATCGCCAAGCCAGCCGAATAGCGACGAATAGAATGAGAAAACCCGTAAGGCGTTTTAAAAGCCTGTCCGATAGACGCATAACGCCCAAACTGTTTCCTATAAACCCGCCTATGAGAACCGCGGGTAGGAGAGGCCAGTAGGCGTAAACATCAGATAGCCGCGATAGAGATTCGAGCTTCGTCATTTGCCCCCAAATTCCTGACATAGAATTTACCAAAATAAACACGCTGCATGTGGCTGCAATTTGGCGGGCGCTGCCCCAACGCATCAAATGAAGAACTGGTGCCAAGAATATCCCGCCGCCAATCCCTACAAGCCCGGAATAAAACCCTATCGCGCCGCCAAGCAAAGGGTTGATATACGCGCTGTAAGACTTCGGTGCGCCCGTAAGTTCCGTAGGCCGACGGTCCAAAACCAACCGAACGCCTGCAAGTAGTAAGGCGGCCCATAAGAGCCCGATAAAAAGCGTTTCTGAAATATGGAGCCGTCCTCCAAGCCATGCGGCGGGGACCGATGCCATCATAAGCGGGATAATGCGCCTAAATTCAACATATCCGCCCCGCGTATAACGGGCCACATTTCCCGAAACGACAAGTATGTTGCAAATGAGCGCGATGACAGGAATCAAGCGGTAATCCGTCCCCGCAATGACAAGTAAGGCTGTATATGTTGAGCCGCCGCCAAATCCGACACTTGCATAGAGACAAGCGGTCAGGAAAAATAGACCAGCGAGGACGAGGATTTTCATATGATATCAGGCCCTAAGCCGAGCGGATACACTTCAATCATATCGCCGTCCTTCCACGGCCCAGCTCCGGGCGGAAGCTTAATCAAAACATTTGAACGGGTAAGCGGTGAGATCAGTGAACTGTCTTGCTTCGGAAAAGGTATGACCTCAAGAACCGAGTCTTGCCCTAAATGCGCGCGCGCGCGCAGATAGGTTTCTCTGGGGCCATTGGCTGTCAAAGACTCCAGAAGGCGAGCGGAAACGAGATGTCTTTCAGGCCGCGTTCCCAAAAGAGGTTTTAAAAATAAATGAGCGCAAACGATCGCCGATGCCGGATTTCCGGGAAGGCCCAAGACCCGCTGTGATCCACGTTTCGCAAACCATGTGGGTTTGCCGGGGCGAACCGCAATCTTCTCAAATATCGTTTCGAAACCTTTTGATGCGAAGGCCCCCTTCATGAAATCGTAATCACCGACCGAAGCGCCCCCAACGGGCACAATAATGTCTGCGTCAGGCGCAATATCAATATAGTTCGAAATGCTGTCCAACGAATCCTTCGCGACGCCTAAATCTATGGCGTCACCTCCCCAATGCGCAATCAAAGCCCTGAGGGCGGCCATGTTGGAATTTACAATTTGGCCCGGTTCTAGGTTGCTCCCAGGTGGCCGCAATTCATCTCCGCTTGCCAATATCGCGACGCGAGGTCGCTTATGAGTGGGAACACACCGATGATTGCCCGACGCGGCAAGTGCAATATGGGCCGGCGAAACTACCTCGCCTTTCGATATGAGCGTATCACCCGCGGCGAAGTCGATCCCCGCTTTGCGGATATGCCGAGGCATATCTGCGCTCACGTTCAGCCTGATTTCATCGTCTTTTCGGGTGACATTTTCCTGAATGACAACGTGGTCGGTTCCTTCAGGCATGGGGCTACCTGTGAAAATTCTCACGGCCTCACCAGATTTGACAGTGCCCGAAAACGGTTTTCCCGCTGGTGCTTCGCCAATTACGCGTAGGGTTCGCCCTTCAGTTTGAGCATCCGTAAATTTTATGCCATACCCATCCATCGCGGACGCATCAAATGGCGGCATTGTGAGTTTCGCCTTCACATCCTCAAAGCATACTCTCCCCACGGCATCTTTCAAAAGTGTGTCTTCTGACGCATAGGTCAGTCTATTTGTAAGGATAAGTGATAGAGCTTCGGAGACGGAAATCATAACACTCTAACATCATATAAACGCCCTGAAAGTCAATCGGCATTGCTTCAGTGCTCAACTCATATATGAAGGGGGAATGCCGCTATCGTACCACCACCCTCTTGATGTCTTGCGTTTTGCCGTGTCATGTGCTGAAAATGGTAAATCCTATGCTATCATTGTTGTTTCACATGTAACGGGTGGAACAATGCGCGCACAAGGCGCGTTGATGTGCGTTTCCGAGGACGGCCGGAGCGCCGGATATATTTCCAATGGCTGTGTTGACGCAGATATTATATTTCAGGCACGCGAGTCTATGGAGGCGGGCAAACCGCGTTTCTTGACCTACGGCGAGGGGTCGCCGTTTCGGGATATTACGTTACCTTGCGGAGGCCGGATTGAAATTTGGATCGTCCCGAATATTGCCGTTGAGCTCGTCCGCGAATGCTCAGATGCACTCACGCAGCGGCGCGCGGCGAAGCTCGACTTTGGCCTTGATGGTTTTTCGCATGAGTACACGCCGAAACTCCTTCTACGCATAGCGGGCAAAGGCGAAGCCGTGAAAGCGCTTGTGGCCCAGGCCCTTGGGGCTGGCTTCGACGTCCGTATTCAGTCGCCCGAAGCTGATATAGCGAATAAATTCCCGACGGTATCTTTCGATCATTTAACCGATGCGAACCATCCTCCCGAGCTCAGTGACGATCCATGGAGCGCCGTCGTTTTGCTGTTTCATGACCATGATTGGGAACCAGCACTGCTTTCTCAGGCCCTAAACGGCCCAGCGTTTTATATCGGCGCAATGGGGAGCGCCCGGACACAAAAATTACGACGCGAAACACTCTTAAGCCAAGGACTGGACCCCGCACAAGTCGACCGCATACAAGGCCCGATAGGGCTGATACCTTCCATGCGTGATGCCAACCTTTTGGCGCTATCGGCGCTCGCGGAGATCGTAAGCGCGGCGCAGGCAGCAGGTCGATTGTGACCGCGGATAATTTCGCCGTAATCGTTCTCGCAAGTGGTTTGTCAAAGCGGTTTGGAACCACGGACAAACTATTGGTGCGGCTCAATGGACAACCTGTTCTTTCCAGCGTCGCGGATTACCTGTCGACTATAAATTTTGGTAAACGTTTTGCGGTGACACCTGAAGCGGGCCCCGTTCACAGCTTGATGGCGGGTTACGGTTTCCAATGTGTCGCCAATACAGCGCCTGAATTGGGACAAGGGCGATCTTTAGCTCTGGGCGTCAGTGCTGCGATCTCCGCCGGATTTAAACGCGCGATCATTGTCCTAGGGGACATGCCCTTCGTTGGCAGTCAGCACGTCCGAGCAATGATTGAAATGTCTGAGCAACCTGAGATGTTGATGTCAGATCTTATCGTGTCGGAAGCTGACGGCGTGAGGTGCCCGCCGTCGCTGGTCAGAGGGCAGGCACTGCGAAAACTTGCCCAAAGCCGCGGGAACCGGGGGGCGAAAGGGCTATTGGATGTTGACAGCGCGCCAACACTTGCAATGTCCGTAAGAGATGCGAAAGATATAGATACGCCAAATGATCTGCTGGGGTTTCAGTAGAATCGAATTGAATTTATGAGGTCAAGAATGCAGGGAATAGATGAAACACGGATTTTCAAACCGATCCGTATCGCGGTTCTAACCGTCTCAGATTCGCGGACGAAGGCAACAGACAGTTCAGGCCAGCTATTGGCGGACCGAATCGAGCAAGCCGGTCATTCCGTGGGCGCTCGTGCCATCATTCGCGACGAAGTCGACCTCGTTCGTGCGCAGGTGCGCCATTGGATTGAAGACCCCGCGATAAATGCGGTGGTTTCTACCGGCGGAACGGGCTTGACCGGTCGGGACATAACACCAGAAGCGGTTCGCCCCTTATTTGAAAAAGAAATTGATGGATTTTCTGTGGTGTTTCATATGAAAAGCTTTGAAACAGTGGGATTATCGACGTTACAATCTCGTGCTTGCGCGGGTATCGCGAATGATACGTTTGTTTTTTGTTTGCCCGGTTCAAATGGCGCCGTGAAAGACGGTTGGGATAAAGTTATCAAAGATCAGCTGGATAGCCGCCATAGACCCTGCAACCTTGTTGAGCTTATGCCAAGATTAAGTGAGAGCTAATGCCAGAATTAACGCACATTGATGGCACGGGCCGCGCGGCGATGGTAGATGTATCTGAAAAAGCCATTACAACACGGCGCGCTGTTGCATGCGGTTATGTAAAAATGAGCGCCGCCACGCTCGACCTTGTTCGGCGAGATGACAACAAAAAGGGCCATGTGCAAAGCGTCGCTGAGCTTGCCGGGATTATCGGCTCTAAACGGACGTCTGATCTTATTCCGCTCTGCCATCCCTTGCCGCTCGCCAAGGTCTCGGTTCGAATTGAGTTAGATGACGCGCTACCGGGTTTGCGAGTTGAAGCGGTGACCAAGACGTCGGGCCAAACGGGGGTTGAAATGGAAGCGCTGACGGCCGTTAGCGTGGCGTGCCTGACTATCTACGATATGCTTAAGGCTGCCGAAAAGACCATGGAAATATCGGGTATTCGGCTGCTCGAAAAATCAGGTGGTAAATCCGGCGACTGGACCTTCACGGACTAGATTAACCCAGACCTTAAGTCTCCAAGGTCCGCGTAGCGAGCGTCCAGCTCTTTCAAGGCGGAAACCTTGCGCATCAGGCCGGCTTCGCGTGCGTCTAATATTACGTTTCTGAAATTCTTAGCTACCTTAACGCCGGATTTTTTTGCAGGCGAATAGCCCGCGATGAGAGCCGTTAGGACAATGACGGAAAATATGAAATGGTCATGCACAAATTCCCCGATGGTGAGTCCACTCTTTGCTTTGTGACACACATGTTGTAAGGCCCGCCGTATGAACACTCAGCCCGGAATTCTGATCATAGGTGCAGGCCTCATTGGCCTCTCTACAGCTGACAGTTTGCTGCGCCGCGGCGCGTCTGTGACTGTGATGGATAAGCGCTCGGGTCCGGCACAAGGGGCGAGCTTTTGTAATTCTGGGATGATCCATCCTAGCCAGGCCGCACCTTGGGTTTCGAAAATTTCAAGTTCCGACCTAAAAGCCGTCGTGGACTTGGCCAAACTTTCTCGCGGTAGGATCGTGCAAAAGTCTAAGGAGCTGGGTTTGACGATGTGCTCAAGACCTTCCGGATGCATTCAGCTCTTTAAAAATGAACGAGATTTGCAGTCTGCCATGCGTGTTTTCCAAGCATTGAATATAGAGGCAAATAAGGACGCGGTGGCAGCAGAGAATTTTGAGCGTCCCGCTTTGTTTTTTCCGGGCGATGCGTCTGGGAACGCCTATGAATACGGTAAAGCCTTGGCGCAGCAAATCTTCAAAAACGGTGGCAAGTTTATCTTTAATGTTGATAAAGAGGCGATAATGCGTGCGTCAGGACGCGCAGATTGTACGATTATCGCGGCGGGTGCAGAAAGCTCTGAGGTTGGAAATTGGTTTGAAGTGGATTTACCGATTCGGCCCGTTGTCGGTCATGCCTTGAATTTCAAGTTGCCAAATATGGCGCTACCGGACGTACCAGTTATGGATAACGCCTCCCGTTCTGCGCTGACTGTGTTTGGCGATCATCTCAGGCTTTCGGGGACGATCGACTCGGCTGCACCGCGCGACCTTTTGCAAATATGGTCTCGTATCGCTCCCAAACTGATAGATATGTTAGGCGTCCCAACATATTCTTGGAGCGGCGCGCGGCCCGTATGCGATTTAGGGCGCCCCTTGATTGGCCCGACCTCCCGCCCTTCACTCTGGGTGAACGCAGGACACGGTCATATGGGGTGGACATTGTGTGCGGGTTCGGGCGATCTTATGGCTCTCCAAATTATGGACGGTTACGAAAATAAAGATTTTTCAGTCCCCAGTTAAGCGGTTTACTTAATACCGTAGGATCTCAATATCTCTGGTTTACGCTTCCTCAAATTCTCTGGCGACAGTATGTCATTGCGGCGTGCCGCGGTCATGATTGCGATTGTACGTCCCACAACAAAAGCCGGAATAAAGAATGCGACCCCAAATCGTAGGTCGTTGGGAATTCTCAGGAACGCCTTTTGCGCATTTTCTAAGAACGGCTTATCGTTATTAAAGGCGATATAGGGGTTGAAGTCAGTTATGTATTGGGAAAAATAGGCAAGCAGAGGAAGTCCAAGAAACAGCACGACTAAAAAGAGCTTTTCAAGTTTAAAGCTAATGACCCCGACGGCGATGCCGATTAAAATCAAACCAGATGTAAATATTGTCATAAAGCACTCGCTTGGTTAGGCTGTTAGCGTATTAAAGAGTGTTTAAATTTCGGCTAATAATGAAAGTGTTGTGGGCGCGCGGTTGTTTCCACTTAAAAGAAGTCTTCAAAAACGCGCGATATGCGGCGCTGCACCAGCGATGTCAGCTTTTGTAAGCCGTAATGATCTAAAACCAGCCGAGCAATATCTTCGCGGCCTAAAAACTCATCCTGGCATCTGATTTCCAGAACATGGGCGGCAAGTTCACTTAAGGGTATTTCGGCAAAGCTACGAGGGCCTAAGGCGCGAAGCTGCACTCTGTCTTGATCCGGAAGACGAATGATCCATCCTCGAGGATCATCCGGCCCGTCAACTTCCGAGTCGTTCTCACGATCGACGAGCAACTCTCCCGCTTTTTCAGCGGTTTGAACGGCTCTTTGAAAACGTGAGCGAACGGGCGCGGCGATCTTCATCAGGCCACCTGCTTTTGCGTAGGTTTGGAACAGGTGCAGGCCTTGCATGGGACCCTGTGATGCCAATATTTCCCGGATACCATCCATGAATTGCGCCTGCGAAGCGCGGCGCGGATCCGCCACTGCGCGAGGTGTCCAAACGGAAAAGGGTTTCAAATCAATATTTGTCATGAGCGTGTTTTGGCTTTTCAAAATGAAAGCAGTGTTAATCGAGCGCAAAAAAAGACGGAATTGAAGCAATCCCGCCTTTGTTTTGAGTCGTTTAGGGAGGTTAGTTTCCTTTAATGCCTAAAGCGTCAACGATAACATTGTGGATTCTATTTTGTTCCATAACGCCGCGAACTCCGTCCGCTCCGGGGCCGGTCGCGAAGAGCGCCACATCTTCACCGCCATGTGTTTCGCCGTGCATCTCGACGGCTGTTTGTTGTTGAAAGTCTTTGCCTAGAACTTGCTCATCTGTGAGGGCTGGGCTATCCGCTTCGCGAATGTTGGGACCGTTGTGGTACCCCAGCGTTGTAAAAGGTTTCCCGTCCTTGGCTAACGCAGGTTCGGTTTTTCCAAGGCCTGTTTCTTTGTCTACAGTCCGCACTAAACCTAAAATGGGATTGCCGCGAACGGGATACCCTGCCATGGTAAAGACGTGGGAGTGATCAGCTGTGACAAGTATAAGTGTGTCATCCCCCGTTTTCTCTTTCGCAACTTTGACGGCTTCGTTCAGAGCCTGCAGGTCTGTCAGTGCGCGGTAAGCGTTACTACCGTGGTGGGCGTGATCAATACGCCCGGCTTCCACCATAAGAACATAGCCTGTATCGCGAGCCGCTAAATTATCAATCGCGAAATTGGTCATCTCTGCGAGCGAAGGTTCTTCCTTTGCGCTTCTGTCCGTTTCAAAGCTCATATGAGAGCTGCTGAAAAGGCCAAACACGTCTTGCGCGTCTTTCGCGTTTAGGGATTTAAAGTCGCTCTCGGTTTCCACAAGAACATGATTGGTGCCTTGCGCGGTCCACATTGCTAACTGAGCATCGCTAAATTCCTTGCGCCCGCCGCCCAGGGCGAGGTTCACAGGAGTTTCTGGATTTACGAGCTGCGCGGCGATGCTTTCGCACCCGGCTTCCGCAGCTTTTCCTTTTATATCCTTGTCCGCTTCCCAATCTCTTGAGGCAGAGTGTGAGTACATAGCAGCTGGGGTCGCGTGGGTGAGGCGCGCTGTGGATATGATACCAACGGATTTACCGTTTCGGCTGGCGATGTCGCTCAAGGTCGCGGGGGCCTCGGATCCTCCGCAGCCCGCCAACAGATTGTCCGGCCGTACATTCAGTGTTCCAATATTCGCTTTGTACCCCGACATAATAGCCGTTGCCGTTCCGGCGCTATCGGGCACTTGGGCATTGGCGTTGTAGGTTTTAACAAGCGCTACATTTTGAAAGCTATCAAACTCAAGGACGTTTTCCTCACCTGTCATACCTTTGCTTTGGCCATCATAAATCCGGCCCGCTGTAATGGTCGAAATTCCCATTCCGTCGCCAATGAACAGAATCACATTTTTGGCTTTTACGGACGATGGGCTTGTCGAGCTGTTCAATGCAGCGGCGTTCGAATCAGAGATCTTGATATTGGCGCAGCCATTTGCTATAAGAGCCGACAGGCAACATGTCGTGAGTGTTAAAATACGTCGTAAGGACGTGGATGCGAGCGGCATAAAACCTCCAAGTGCTTTAAAGTCCATTTTTTATGGGCTTTTGTGAAATCATTATTTCATACTCTATAGAAAAGACAGTTTTATAACATTTTTTTCAATTAGGTGTTTGACTCTGAAAATTGGTTTCCCTATATAGCGCTCCTCGGCGGGACACGGTCCTGCGGAGCGGGTCCTTTCGGGGGCCTTTAATTTTGAGTGCTGAAGTTTTTTGGCCTCGATGTTGTTTGACATAGTG
>JBLWUN010000008.1:0-53885 GCA_048268905.1 Maricaulaceae bacterium
CACAGCGCATAGAAGGCCCTCACCCAAGGCGAGACGCCTTCCCGTGCCCGGGTAGCTCAGGGGTAGAGCAGTGGATTGAAAATCCTCGTGTCGGTGGTTCGATTCCGCCCCCGGGCACCATTCATCACCTCAGATGTAATGAAACCAACGCTTTAAGAGCCAATTTTGTCCCACCGTCGTCCGGCATGGGCAAAAGTGGGACTTTTTTGTTCGCGCTCTGTGCTTGAAGACACCCTCGTCTTGGCCGTCAGCCATCCTCCTGATCATCGCTGCCATCGCCTTTCACTCTCTTGGTGATCGCCCTTGAGGTAGTCATCCGCGACCTTGCCAGCGGTCGCGTGGCCTTCAATGTCCGGCCCGCACCATCCGCCAAGGCGGACCGTGTTGAACATGAAGCCTCCGCTTTTCCCGCCGTCTTTCCGGGGCGCGTCCATCAAGGACGCCAACCCAAGAGAGAAAGGAAAAGACAATGGGACTTGATATGTATGCAATGGTGACTGACGAGCATTTTGACAGCGATGTGGATTTTAAGCCAGAGCGGCCCACCGAACTGCACTACTGGCGCAAGCATCCGAACCTTCACGGCTGGATGGAACAGCTCTACTTCGACAAAGGTGGCAGTGCTGACAGCTTCAACTGCGTCTGCGTGGCACTGACAGAGGCCGATCTGGATCGCCTGGAAGCTGATATCAAAGGGGCTGGCTTGCCAGAGACCTGCGGCTTCTTCTTCGGTGCCTCCGATGGCACGGAAACCGAAGACGATCTGGCCTTCATCGCGAAGGCCCGCGAGAAGGTCAAGAAAGGCTACACAGTCTTCTATGACTCGTGGTGGTAGTCATCCCGCCGAAGCGGTCGAAAGCCGCTTCGGCAGGTTTCAGCTTTGGTCGCGCGAGAGATGCTTCATGCCGGATGCTGCTAGCACCTTCTGGCGGGCAGCACGGGTATAGCGCGAGGCTTCCTTCATCGTGCTCCAGCCGAAGATCGCCATAAGCTGCCGCTCGGTCGCGCCGTTCTCTGCCGCTAGCGCCGCACCGGCCTTGCGAAGACCGTGTGCCGAGCAATGCTTAAGACCCGCTGCATCGCACTGTTTACGAAACCAGTTGCCGAAGCCATTCGAAGTGAAGGGCTTGCCGAACGCCGTCACCAGAAAAGCAAGGTTGCCTGTCGGTGTTGCGTCGATCACGGCGTCCAGCTCCGGAAGGACGGGGATCGATAGCGTAACTGGTTTTCGGCTACGGTTCTTTTGCTGCGTGAGAGTGAGCCAGCCATCCTTGATGTGTTGCGGACCGAGCCGCACAACGTCCGACCGCCGCTGCCCGGTGTAAAGCAGCAGCGCAAGCGCGAGCCGTGCCTTCGAGCCAAGCGCATGATGCTGCTCAAACTGCGCAACTTCTTCCATCGTCCAGGAATGAAAGCCATCGCTCGCCGAGCGGATATAAGGGACGTCTCGTGCGGGATTGCGGTCGGCGAACTCGTACTCGACCGCGAAATTGAAAATTTGGCGCAGCGCTTTTACAACGCCGTTGGCCGCTTCCGGCGTGTCTGCCCTGTCATCGCGCATCTTGCGCACATGGCGCGCTTCAAGCAGCGCGTAAGGGTTCTTGCCATTCTTCTCGCAGACGCCATCGAGAATGCGGCGGCGGACATATTGCGTGCGCGGTGCCAGGCGCTTGAATTCAGCGGAGGCGAAGTATTGCTCGCAGAGCCATTTGAATGTGCCTTTGTTGCCGCGCCGGTCGAGCGCAGGCGCTTGGGGCTTGTCCGGCGCGTCATGAAGAGCCCTCCGATACTCATCCAGAAATTCCTGCGTGCCGGGCTGGCTCCTAAGTCTTACCTTCGGCTGACCGGGCTTGCGCAGGTAAACGCGCACATTCCCATGGCGGTCAGTGTCTTCAACCACGTGTTTCAGGCGAAAACTGCCTGTGTCATCTCTCATTCTGAATGTCGGCATCGCTCTATGCCCTCTATTGCATCAATCATCCCATGGGTTGTCTTGAACGGTCTCTCCATCAGGAATCAGCTCGAAGGCCTGGTCAAGCCTTATCCTGTCCCAAACCGTTCGGCTGTTGATCCGCTTTGGTGGCGGCATCCGGCCATCGTTCACCAGAATGTCAAAGAGCGAGGGTGATACGCCGACATAGGCGGCGGCCTCCACACGGGAGAGGCCGCGCGGCGCCAGAGAATGGGGGAGTATGTTTTTGCACTTGACCATCTTGCCCCGGAATATGGAGCAAGACCTGCTTTGGTGCGCGGACACAAGCTGGACAAGGTAAGCCTCGTCAGTTTGGTGAGAGTGTTCTGATGAGCGCTGCAAGAGTTTCGCGTGCTGCCATAGCGCGCAAGACTGGGTCGCGGATTTCGAGGTTCTGTCTGAACCGCGTGCAGTGTTCCGGCCGCGTCATGTGCCTTTCTAGAAAGCGCAGCGCTTGGCTGACTTCTTCACTGCGCGCGTCCTCATTCGCGCACCGGAATACGGCATCGCTGAGGATCGATACAGCATCACGGATGAGCCGCTGATGGGAAGTGCCATCAGCCCAATGCCCAAAATAAGCTACCTTATCTATATCGCCAGAAGAGAACATTATAAGAACATATTCGAGATTCGGTGACGGAGCAACAAAATCCCTCACCCAAGATCGGGTGAGGGATGAGCCTTAGATTGTGGGCGTGTTCGCCGAGCGTTGGGCGATGGCGCGGCTGATATTCTCGATGCTGGCGATTGCGTTGCGGCGATCCACGCTTCCGGCTTCGCTTGCAACCATCTCTTCGTGAGCCTTGCGGAACAACGTTCGAAGTTCTGGGATGCTGCGTCCGTCCAGGGCTGCGGCTGTAAATATCTTTGACATGGTAATCTCCTTGTCTGTCGTAGTTGACCCCGACCACCGGGACCTTTCGCCGTTCCCCCCACATCATCATCGGCAGGAAGAAGGTTCCCGTGGACGGCAGGTCGAGCGGAGGCAGACAAGCGGGATGCCATACAGAAAAGAGATCAGCGCAGACCATCGGCGCAGGCAGCACAGATGCGAAGGGACTGTTTCAAATCATGAAAGATTGTCGGAAATGGCTTGGAGAGCTGATTTCGCGACCGCAGCATAGATAAAATGCAAGATAAATTTAACGAAATGCTAAGGACGGACTGCCAAGCTTAAAGAATATTTAGATGATTTTTTTAGGGCTTTTGATGACGAGAAAATATCCGGGCAAGCCATCACCGTATCTGACGGTGGATTACTCCCGATTGGGCACAATATCGCTGGACGAGTTCCGGCAAGCAATCCTAACCGATCTCCATGTTCTGGAGGACGTGCACAACGTCCAGTTCATCACCGCACCCCTGCTAAGGGTTCAAGTCACCGATGAGTTCGGTGATCCGCACTCTGTTCGTAATCTCGGTGACGGTAAGCCCATCTACCGTATGCATACACGTCATTTTCGGCCGTCCTGTTGGGACTACGAGCCGTAAAGCTATGCTGAAAGGAGGGCGTTATGGAGCCGCCATGCTATCTGCGTATCGATCAAGTAAGAACTCTTTTGGCCGAAATGGGCATCGAACTATCCGAGCGCCAGATCAAGCGGGCTGCCGACCCTGATCCCAATGGCAAGCGGAAACTGCCATTCTTTGTCGATCCGATAGACGGGCGGCTAAAGATCGAAAAAGGGACGCTTGTGCGAATTTATCGAGAAGCACAAATAGATGCTGAAAATAATTCCAAGGTTTGATAGCGTGGAGAACTTTTCAAGAACAACAATTGTAACAAGTAATGTCGGATATAAGAAAAAGAACCGGAAACAAGGGAACAACCTACCAGGTCAGATACCCGAGCAGTGCCACCAAGTCAGGCTACGCCTACAAGACTTTTGATACGATGAAGGCAGCGCGTGCATTTACTGAGAAGCTTGGCACGTTGACCCATGTGGAGCGCGACCAACAGCTCGAAGTGAAAGAAGCCATTCGGAAATGGCTGAACGTCTGTGAAAAGATCGGGCGTGACGGTCGCGAAAAGGTCGAGCCCGAAACACTCAAAGAATATCGCCGTCGCGCGCGGGTGATGGAAGACTACGCTTGGGACAAGCAACTCCACGAACTGGAGCCGACAGACGTTGTCAGGTTCAGAAACTGGCTTCTTGAAAACCGAAGCCGTGACCTGGCACGACGCACCCTTTCATCCTTCCACTCGGTGCTCATCGAAATGAAGCACCAAGGCTATCTGAAGAACGACCCGGCAGCAGGTATTACCGTGAAGTCAGGCGGCCGATACGAAGATGACGAGGGCGAAATCCAGATACCGACAGACGATGAGATGCGCGCAATCCTCGCAGCTGCTGATCGGATGGGCGAAAAGAACGACTATATGCGCAAGTGTTGGGCGCGATACCGCCCCTTGATTTACCTTGCCGCGTTCAGCGGCATGCGACCATCAGAGTATCGTGGCCTGTCGTGGGCGGATGTCCACGATGACCATGTACTTGTCCGTCAGCGCGCAGATCGCAGCGGCATCATCGGGCCGGTCAAGTCTCGTGCCGGTCGCCGCAAAATCTTTTTGCCTGAGTTTGTGCTGGAAATGTTGCGTGGTTGGAAAGCGGAATGTCCAAGTTCGGCTGCTGATCTTGTGTTCCCAACCAGTACTGGAAAACCAATGCTTCTGAACAGCGTCCGCTTCGGTGCGTGGATTCCGTTGCTTAAAGAAGTTGGCCTCACCGAGGCGCGTGAAAGGCTGCCCGATCTCCCGGTATACAGCCCATATTCGCTACGTCACTACTACGCATCAAAGCTGATTGAATCTAAGAAAGACTTGAAGTTCATTCAGCAGGCGATGGGTCATTCGAAAATCGAAGTCACCTTCAATGTCTATGGGCATCTGATCCGCGATCAGGACGACCAGCACAAACAGCATGCCGAAGAACTCGCGGCATCAATCCTGGGAGGCTGAAAATTGTTGTGGCAAATCTGTGGCGAGTGCACGCTAAGTCGCTCTCTACAACGATTTTTGCCAGCCTTCCAAGCTGGCTATGTGGGTTCGATTCCCATCACCCGCTCCATCAACAAAATCAATGACTTAGCGGGATATTTAGGGGGGAAATCGACAAAAAACGCGATTTTTGCCACAAAACAGCGATACGCTGTAACCCGCATAAATCCGCCATTATCATTCTCGTGCTGAAATTCCTTGTGGCAAATTTGTGGCAAATTTTGTGGCGCGGCTATCGTGGTTCAGGAGGGCAGTATAGCGCCGCAATATCGCGGACGGCACCTTCAACAGTTTGATCGTGCTTATAAGTGTGCATGCTTCGGCGCTCGTAATCGATGACATCGAACAGTGTCTTCCAGCCCGTTGGCAACCGTCCCTGGATCGGATTGTATATCGAACTGTAGAAAAGTGCGGTGATGCAATCTCTTCGAAACTTCTCTTCTGCCACAGCAGCTTACTCAATTAATCTCGCCGCCTCGTCTGTGATGATCTCGCCCTGTCGTTCTTCGGTCATGCGGTAGAAGTCGCGGTAATCCGTCTCTGCCAGTGCCGGAGCGCCGATCGCGGCTGCGATTGTCACCAACAAGGCAGCATTCGGTGCGTTCCTGTTTGGCATGGCTTCAGTTCCCGTTTATCTTCCATGACTGACCGTTTGGTAGTGTGAATTCGTCCCCAGTGGTGACATCCGGCATGGCGGCTCTGTGTGCTGGTCTCAATACTTTGCCCTGCCTTAGGGCAGCCATCAATTTGTGCGGCACAGTATTCGAACTCCACGACGGGCGGATTGGTCGTCTGTGGCCATGGCACCTTCCGTAGAGGCCTTCCTCAATCTCTGACGCATACTTGGCCGGGGGCGCCTCCAGGTCAACGGCTTGCCCGCACCACCCAGCCTACGCTGCGCTTCGGCATGGCCGTGTTGGCCGTACACGCGCCTGTAGAAGGCGCGATGACTGTTCGGCTGAAACCCCCGTCCTTTTCGTGACGCGTCTTGAGGAAACGCCAAACGGAAGGAAACAGCCATGACCCGCAAAGACGAGAACAACCGCCCCAACAATCGCGGAGACATCTACACCCGCATCACAGATCAGATCATTGCCGCCCTGGAGCAGGGCATCAAACCCTGGACGCAGCCTTGGAACGCCGCTCACGCCGCAGGACCCGTCTCGCGACCGCTCCGCCACAACGGACAGCCCTATAGCGGTATCAACGTCCTGAGCCTCTGGGCCTGTTCGATGGAACGCCACTTCGCCGCCCCGATCTGGATGACCTTCAAGCAAGCCCACGAACTTGGCGGCCATGTCCGCAAAGGCGAGAAAGGGTCGCCTGTCGTCTACGCCAACACGCTGACGCGCACCGAGCGCGACGAAGCTACAGGTGAGGAGGTCGATCAGACAATCCCCTTCATGAAGGGCTATACGGTCTTCAACATCGAACAGATCGAGGGTTTGCCAGCGCACTACTACGCACCCGCGCAGTCGCAGCTCAATCCCGATCAGCGGGTCGCTGCCGCCGATGCCTTCTTCGCCGATACCGGTGCCGATATCCGCCACGGCGGCAGCAGCGCATACTACAGCCCGCCGCAGGACTACATCCAGATGCCGGTCTTCGAGAGCTTCCGCGATGCCGAGAGTTACTACGCCACCCTTGCGCATGAATGCACGCACTGGACGCGGCACAAGAGCCGCCTCGATCGGGATTTTGGGCGAGAAAAGTTCGGCGATGCCGGATATGCCCGCGAAGAGCTTGTGGCTGAGCTGGGCGCTGCCTTCCTCTGTGCCGATCTAGGCCTCACACTCGAAGATCGCGAGGATCACGCCGCCTATATCGGCAGCTGGCTGAAAGTCCTACGTGATGACACGCGCGGTATCTTCGCCGCCGCCGCACACGCGCAGCGCGCAGTGGACTTCCTGCACGGCTTGCAGCCGATGATTGATGAAAACGATGCGAGCGAGGCCGCCGCATAGGCGGCCTTAAAGGTGCAACAGCGCCCCTTTGGCGCCGGGTGGCTGTAGTGCCAACACTACTTTGCGGCCTCGGTACATCATGCGAAAACTCTTAATAAAAAAAGGAAATCAAATAATTTACTTCCGGACACAGCGGACGGCGATAGCAAGGTTCTTAAAGAGGCTGATCTGAGTGCCGTCACTGAATCTCTGGAACTGCGCATAGTTGTTAAGGTTCTCCGAGGAAGACCAGTACCACCCGGCGGGATTCGAACCCGTTTCATCGAAGGTCCCGTTCAGATCGCCTGCGTTCTTGTTATCATACAGGACGTCCAGTTCATCTTGTGCAGGTAGATACCAGTCGCTGTGACCGTGTGCTGTTAGTCCGTCGCAATACTCCGCCGCTTGATAGGGTGCAGGGCTACCCGAGCCGCTTAAGCCCACCAACAGCAGGGTATTGGCTTCACCCGTCTGACACGATGATGCCGTGCCCGGGGTGGCGTCGGCACAATTCACCATTGCCGTATCGACCCAGTTCGATGAACCGTCGTTCCAGGTATAAGTTCCCGGCGCATCCGCAGGCGTTGTGTACATCCACACGTTACCGTCAGGACTTAGCCCCGCATATATTGAACCGTCATCGCAGGTGTCGCCGACGCTTGGGCAGCTTGTTGGGCCTGCTGGGGCGGATACAACAGGCGTCATGGCGTGCCAATTTCCATCACTGCCGCATTTCTGCAGGACGTTATGGTCCACGTTGTGGATGATCGTGCCCGTGGGACGGGTTTCGCCGGAGGACGTGAGTGTGCACGCCGCTTTCGCCGAAAGGGGAAATATGAACGCCGCAAGGGCTATACACCAAACAACCAACCGCATCATGATCCCCTCCGGACACAGCGCACGGAGTGAGCGTAGTCTTTATCATTGGTGAAGGTGGTATTGCCGTCACTGAATCTTTGAATCCGCGCGCTGGTGGAAGTGATCTCTGAAGATGACCAGTAATAGCCTGCAGGCAGCGAACCACTAATGTCAAAAAAGAAATCATCCGTTATGTCGTTATTCGGCGATGAATCTGGTGCGCCGTTAACTAGATTGCTCCAGATGGTATCTAGCTCATCCTGCGCGGGCAGATACCATTCCGACCCGGCATTCCGGCATGCTTCCGCGGCTGAGTGATCTGCAAGCCCCGCCGCTGCCATCGCATCTGTATTCGTAAGTCCATCAGTTGTGCTGCTGGTTCCGCTTGTCGTTGTGTTAGAAGTTTTCCACTGCGAAGAGATTTGCGATCCCGTACAATTTGTTCCATCCCACGTCATCCCGTGATCGCACGCTGCCGCGTACATGCGGACACCGCCGACCGTGGTTCCGGCGTAAATCGCTCCATCGCTTATACAACGCGTCCCGACCGGTCCGCTTGTACAGGGGTCGCACCCATCACCAGCCGCGCAGCCAATCGGCTCGACCGCTTTCCATTGGCCATCAAGACAAATCTGATGCACATCATAGTCAGCATTATAAATCATGCGGCCTTCTGGGCGGGTTTCGCCGTTTGAGACGAGTGTGCATTGGGCTTTCGCCGAAATCGGCGAAAAGAGTATCGCAAGGGTTATGCATAGCACTAGCCACCGCATCACGCCCCCTTCCGGACACAGCGGACGGTACGCGACGTGTCTTTAGTATAACCGGGTTGGAAGCCGCCGCTAATTCTCATAGGCCGCGCTGCGGCGGCTGTCCCCTCCGAAGAAGACCAATAATACGTGTCGGTGAATGTTCCATTCAGGTCTCCAGTGGTGCTATTGGTATACAGAACGTGGAGTTCATCCAGCGCGGGCAGGTACCAATCATCATAGCCAAGTGTCGATAGTCCATCGCAATACTCCGCCGCCGCGAACGGATAGTCCGGCTCACCGGTGGCTCCTACCAAAAAGGCCGTGTTAGCCTCACCCGTCTGACACGTTGCCGCTGTGCCTGGTGTGTTATCCGTACAGTTCGCCATCGACATGTCGGTGTAATTGTTAGTGCCATCATTCCAGGTGTAAGTGCCTGGTGCATTCGTGGGTGTCGTGTACATCGCCACATTTCCGTCAGGACTGAGACCTGCATAGATCGAACCGTCATCGCAGGTATCCCCGATACTTGAGCAGTTTTGTGGGCTGGACGGGCATCCGTCTCCAGCGGGACATCCAATGCCGCCTACGGCGATCCATTCATTGTTTAGGCAGGTCTGGTGAGCCTTGAAGTCTTCATTGTAGAGCACGTGGCCTTCTGGGCGCGTTTCGTTTGCGCAGCTATTGCCATTGCAGACCGCCGTACCTGAAAGCGTGCAATCTGCGAGCGCGGGGTTCGAAACAAACAATACGACAATGAATAATACCAATAACTTCATGTATTTATTATACATTGGATATTCTTATTGAAATACTAAGAATTAACCTTTTCCTCAAAAAGGTATTTCTTCTTCGTCAAGCACGGTCGGATCGCACATGAGCCCCGCCTCGAAAAAGCAAGGCTGAGCGAGGCGCTGTGATAGCGCCTCGTCTTCGTGCCGGTCATATTCTTCCCAATTCGCGATGGCATGGGCTAATACCATCGCTGCAAACTCTTCCCGGTCATCATACGATGCCCGCTCGGCAAGCCGTTCGAGCTTTGGGCCGTAGGTCTCGCCGAGCTCGACGGTGTAGAAATACCCGGTCATTTGGTTTCCTTTCTGCGCTGGCGGCGGCCGCGTTTGGTGTTGCGGGGCTCAAGAGAGACATCGAGGCCATGGGCCTTGGCCAGCTCTTTGATCTTGGCGATGGCCGCGCGTGTGCGTTCAGCCTCGCGGGCTTCAAGGATCGCGCTCGCTTGTTTGATCAGATCGGTCAGTTGCTGATCTGTGGCCTGATCGAGCGGCTGAGGGGCAAAGGTTGCGTCCCTGGTTTGCATGACAGTCTGGTTTTCCATTGCTGATCCTTTCATTGATCTATGCCCAGCCCTGCTGTTTGCGGATCAGGTCGCGGGCGATGTTGATGGCTTTGGCGCAGGAAGGACTTCCCCCGAGATCGGGGTGCGCCTTGCGCATGGCCGTGCGGTAGGCGCGGGAGAGCTGTGCTTTGGTGAATCCTTCGACCGGCAGACCGAGAAGCTTGCAGGCAGGCTCCCAGTCATTGATGCGCGCGATCGTGGCATCTTCCCTGGCTTCTTCGCGACCGCGGCGCTGCCATTCTGGTTCAGCTTCAAAAGCCGACAGACCGCGCGCCGTTCGGGCTTTCTGCGCCGCGATGGCTGCGCTGAATCTGTCGCTGATCAGGTTGATCACGCGAGCCGGGATGGACGGCAGCACTTCCAGCAGGACGATTTCTGCCGAGATCAGCACCAGCATGAACGCGAAGCAGATCAGCCGCGTGACCAGCACGAAGGCGATGGCGGTAAGGCCGCCCATCACGCCAAGTGCGACTGCGCCCCCGAAATAGACCAGATACACGTCGCTCGCCGTCATGACAGAGCTTCGATCAGTTTGTGGAGCGCAAGGCCGAGCAGGCCGAGATAGAGAAAAGCTGCTGCCGGATGCGGCGCCAGCAGACAGACCAGCAGGTGATAGAGATCACCCCACAATCCCTTCAATCCTGCGCCGAGGGTGACAGGTGACTTGCGCGACTGGTAAGGGTTGCGGTTAAACCGGCCCCGTAATTCAGGGCGCTCCCAATACGGCGTCTTCTTAAGCGGCTGGGCTTCGAGGTTGCGGATGAACACGAGCTGACGCGTTTCATCAAAATGCAGAATCTCGTCCACCGTCAGCAGGGCGCGGCGTGTCTCTGAAGAACTGGCTTGGCCCTGTGCATTGGTTGAGCGGCTATGCGTAGTCTGCTCGCCCAAGAGTTTGCTGACATACTCCGCCGTCTCCAGATCGCTGACGCCAATGAACTGGCGCAGCCCGCAATTTGCGATGAAGGTCTGCCACTGCTCGCCATAGAGTGCTTTGACCTGGCCGATATTCTGGAAGATCGGCCACAGCACGACCTTGTACTTGCGCAATGTGGCAAGCCAGTTCGGAAACCGCGTGATTTTGCCAAGCGCTGCAGCCTCGTCGATCAGGAATAGCACCTTCGCGCGGGCAAGCGGGGTGCGCTGCATCTCCCAGATCGCGCAGCCGAGCGCGAGACGCGGGATGGCGGCGTGGCTTTCGTTATACTCAAGCGGCAGGACAACTGAGATGACACCGCCCTTAAGCGGTTTGCCGGACTTATTGCGGCCCTTGAGGATTGTGAAATCAACATCGCTGCGTTTGAGGCTCTCGCGCACGACCTTATCGCCGAGCCAGACCAGGTCCTGCTGGACTGTGGACATCACCGCTGAGAATTCCGCCGGGGCTTGTTCTTCGCGTCGCTCCATCGAGGAAGCGGTCTTTGAGACGAACCCGTCGCCAGCGGGATTGGCGACCATCGCCTTGATTAGCGTCTCCCACTCATCAGCATCACCGTTGACCAGCGCGTAGACCGTGCCGAGGTGACGCTCGCTTTTTGGCATAGTGCTGATGACGTGCATTAACACTGCCTGCAGAAAGCTGGTTGCCGCGTTCTTGAAATAGAGCGAGCTGCCATCTTCCTTGCCCGAGCGCGGGATCAGCAATTCTGCAATCAGCAGCGCTTCGGAGGCGAATGTCTCGCTGTCGGCATCGAGGATGTCGAGCGGGTTGAAGCCGTGGCGCGGCAGCGCCCATGGTTTGTCTTCAAACATCCCGAACGGATTGATGACACAGACTTCATAGCCTGCTTTGCGCCAGGATTTGATCGCAACAGCCGTGTTCTCACCGCCAGGGTCGATGGCAAAGGCAAAGCCAGGGAGCATTAGGTTCGGCAAGATCGTACACGTACCCTTGCCGCTCCCCGAAGGGCCAAAAGAGATGGCATGGGTGTCTTCGTAGTAGACTGGAAGAAGGCCCGTCCAGTCGCCGACCAGAATGCCTTTGCGCTTGAACAGTTTCGCGCGCATGGCAGTCCAGGGCTTGAGCCAGCCTGCGCTGCCATAGGTCTTGGGGTCTTGCTTGAAGCGCCAACCCAAAAGGCCGAGGCCAAGGACGCCAGCGGCGGCGTATGCGATGATGCTACCAGACATTTTTTACCTTTCGTCGATTGACGCGGGTTCATGTGCTGGTTTCCTAATAAGGACATCATCGCGCCCATTGCGCGGACACAAGTTGGACACAGAGCATGGGCGATACGCCGTCGATCTATTCGGACTATCAGTATGAGCGTTTGCGACTTCGTCTTCTTGCGTTCCAGCGCAAGCACAGCAAAAAGCCGCAGGGCCTTGCCAATGACATCGTAAACCGAACCGGCTATGCAATGACCTATGATGGCGGTCGCAAACGCGTGGAGCGGTTTCTGAACAACGCCAATCGTGTCACCGATGATTTTGTTGCCGCGGTCGAAGCCTTCTTGGGTGACTTTCAACTCATTGATTATGAAGCGGCCGCACTTGGCGTGTCGAAATTAACAAGGGGGCCGCAGGGCGCGCCGAGTGAAGCGGACATCGCGCGGTTTGCCGGGATTTACCACGGTGAAATGACAGGGCTTATCACAGCCGAACATGAAACCAGTGGAGCAGGAAACGCGGAGGGCAAAAGGATATGGGTGACGACTACCCTGCCTGATCCGGCCTATCCGGTGTTTCGGATGGCGCCGATGCATAATCACGCAGGTCTGTATGTCTGGGCAGCTAACTCAATGGCGAAGCCTGATGAGGGAGCTAGGCCGGAAGATTTGCAAAACGTACCCTCACGCGGGATTGCATCGCGGTTCGGAGCGGATGGGCTGCTGATCGTGATCCGCGAGCCGCACAGCTCGTTCTACTACAATGTTCGCATTGCCAGCGATGCGCCGTTCACACTGTATGGCAATGGTCAGCATTTTTCTGACGACGAAGGCGGCAGCGAACCCACACGTCCGATGCCGCCGTTCGACCCGCATTGTGAAATCCGCATGGTGCGTATCAAAGAGCCTGAAAAGGAATAAGAAATGGGCGCGTCCTTGTCAGGACCGGGCTCTAGGCAGCATTGCTACCCCAAGCCTGTAGTCTTGGCCGGTAGGTGATGATCCCTCGCGCGGGTGTGGCTGAGCGCTTTGTGGATAAATGCCTTGATTTTGTTGCAGAAAAGTTGTCCGCATGTGAGACAGGGATAGAGGTGAAAGTTACCACGCGGGCGAGAGGAAAGCACATGGCACACGAAGGTATCGAGGTCTTTCGGGACCTCACCATTGGTTCGGAACAAATCCCGCTTGATGCAATCCGCGCGTCTCTTCTCGGTGTCGAGACTGAAGAGTGGGTTCACAATGAAGAGCAGGAAGCCAACCTCAAACAGTATGCTGTTGGTGCGCGCCAGGACGATATCCTCGTATTTGAATATGCCGGCGATAGCCTTCCAAAGGCGTCACTGACGCTTTGGCAGCGCGGCAACTTCTACACCGTTACCAACATCGTGCCCGCCGAAGTTGGCGAGTTGGGGGTTAAGCTCTACAACGATCTTCTTGTTTGTTTTGTGGCTGAGGTCGTCGATGCCGCCGCCGTTCGAGATCAGCTCGCGCTTACGTTTACCGACGATGTTCGCGGCCTGGATACATGGACGAGTGCCGAAGCTGCCGATGCCCTGCGCCGATTTTCCGCGTTGGCCAACAAGAGCACAACGAACTCGCATCCAAACGACCGTCAACGGTGGGAGGAGTTTGTGATCGAAGCGCATCGCGATGGCGACAACCTGCCCGTTGATATCCTCATGCAATGGCTCGTCGAAGTCGATGGCTGGGACGAGAATTCGGCCAACAAGCTCGCCATAGAATTCGAGCAGGGAATTTCCCTCCTTGGAGCATATGATGCGATCTTGAGAGGGTAAGCACGTTGGGCTACGACTCTCTCGAAGCGATCGCACAGGAAAATGTGCCCGTCTTTCTGCCAGATACTTGCATTCTTATGGACTTCTTGCGTTCACCACGGCGGGATACCGTCGACGGGGCTGCGATGCTTGCCGCCCAAGCAATTCGAAATGCCGTGCATGATAGTGGCGCCGTTGGATGTATTATTGCCGAGCAGGTGCGCAATGAACTTCAGGCAAATCTTCCGGCAGTCCGCGAAGAAACCAATACCGCACTCAGCAAGCTAAGAGACGAGATCGCTCGGATAGACAAATGGTCCGAAGCGCTCGGACACGCCAGCGAAACCCAAATCGGTCACTTTTTGACCCGCGTTCCGGTCGCAGAGGCGCTAATGTTGGACATTGTGGGCGCGTCTTTAACACATCCGATCACGCCCAATATTCTATCGCGCGCGACGGCCCGCGTGATGGAACCACGAACCCCTGCAAGGAAAGGGAAGGACTCTACCAAAGACTGTGTCGTGGTCGAAAGCTATCTGGAGGTTTCAGGAGAGCTGCGAGCGCTTGGGCATGGCGGTGACATCATATTCGCCTCGTCAAACGTCAACGAGTTCCTTTCGGGAAGTCCGAGAGTGCTTAACGCAGATATCGCAGCCGAGTTTGACGCACTTGGCATTCAATACAGTCGCGCTCTTCACGAGACGCGGTATCTGCTGGGGCTGTAAGGAACCTGGCCCTGGTCGCGTAGAACCATCTATTCCTCAAGCAGCCGTACCGTCACCTTGTCTTCAAGCAGTGCGATAAGTTCCGGATCACCGCGCTCGTACTCATCTGGGATGTGAAGCGTGATGATGCGGTTGTCGGGCGGGCGCTGCTTGAATTTCTTTCTGATGCGCTCGCGGTGGTGATTTTCCATCGCAAAGATCATGTCGGCGGACGCGACCAACTCCTTAGTGAGCGGCCGCGGGGCTTCGGCAGACGTCCCTGCCGAGATCGCTTCAATGCCCGGATAATCCCGAAAGACATCTTCTGCCGTCGGGCTCCTCAGCTTGTTAGCAGTGCAGACAAACAGGATGCGCATGACGGCAGTTTAGCAGCCGATTGCGGCGAGCATAGAGCCAAATTTTCCCTTGCTGCAGTTGGCAAGAGAAAGGCCATGTTCAGTCCTCAGCTATGCCGTGGCAATGCCTGCAACGCATATCGTTATGGCGGGCTCGGCATCACCGGTGCCGATTAATCGCTGATCTGTTCCGCATGGCTTCGTCACGTCTCCGAAAATCGGTTGCCGCTCGCATCGCCAGTCCGAGCGAGAAGCTGGCGGATAGCGTGGGGCTCATGGCCGCAACTTGCTTTGTCGGCTCCCCCGTCCACTGACGTTTCTGGTCCCCCCAACAAAGCGTTGCAGCCGCCCCGACGCATCCGCCGGTCGCATCCGCATCGGCTGGCATGGAGCTGGCCCAATTCAACAAGGAGACTTGAAATGACGAACGAAACCGAACCCAACGATCAAACGAAAAGCACCGGCTCACGCCCGAAATTCCGCGCATGGCTCGTGCAGGACACGCCCGAAGGTGAAGCACACTGGACCGAACTCTCAGGCCTTTGGCCGACCAAATCCGGCAAGGGCTTCAAGGGCAACCTGACCACGCCGCTGGCTGCAACAGAAGGCCGCCTTGTGATCCTTCCCGCATCCTTCAAACCCGGCAAGGAGGGCTGACCATGATGAAGCTCATTCTCGATAGTCAGTTTGAGAAGCTGATCGAGCAGGGTCGCGCAACCAGCGCGGCCGGGCTCGAAGGAACCGATGAACCTGACCATATGCCGGTCGTCAAACTCTTCACCCCCGATGCGAACTGCACCTGGCTGATCTCCGAGCTTGATCCCGATGATCCCGACCTTGCCTTCGGCCTCTGTGATCTCGGACTTGGCAGTCCCGAACTTGGCAGCGTGCGCATCAGCGAGATCGAAAGCTTACGCGGGGCCTTCGGCCTTCCCGTCGAACGCGACCGGCACTTTGCAGCAGATCGCAGCCTGTCGGCCTATGCCGATCTTGCCCGCGCAAACGGGAGGATCGTCGGATGACATACGAAGTGCAAACATACACGCTCTGCGATGGCTGGGTGAACACCTGGCACATCGAAGAGAACGGGATTGTCAGTCCTGAAACATTCCCGACACGAGCAGCGGCGCAAGCCGCTCTCGATGAATTCTTCACCGAGATTGCCGAGGAAATCGCAGTAGGTCAGCGCGCATCTGATGCCGGATATGACCGTTCAGAATTTCGCGTGGTGAAGGTAGGTGAGCCATGAAAGCCGAATACGAAACCTACCGCATCGAATGGCAGGGTATCTGCATCGAAGTCCGTTGGGCGGCGCGGTGGACAAGTTCCACCGCGTACCCCATCGCGCATCTGGAACTGGTTTCTGACGGGCGGGCAAAGCTGCCCGTCACCGAGACAGGTTACCGCTCGCATTTTACCAATCGCGAGACTGTAGAAGACCACGGCGGTCCCATGGCGTTTGCCATCGCCTGGCTCGATCAGGAAGCGCAGAGTGATGCGTGGAAGCGCCACGTCCAACAGAGCAAGCAGCTCACGCTCTTCTAGCTACGCAATTATTGCCGAAGCCCTCTGCCAAGACCGGCGGAGGGCTCTTGCACGTTCCGACTTGCCTGATCGTCAAGGATCGGCGCGTGGTCCGTGCTGGTGCACGTCTGTCCGCACCGATCCGATTCAGCCCGTGGTACAGGCGATCAATTGGCGGCGGAAAGCGCGTGTCCAACTCTTGTCCGCTCGTCAATTTCAGCGTAAAAATGAATGTATATCAACGGGATCGCTTGCTCAGCGCTAGTTTGCGGGCAGGTGTTAAGAAATCCCTAATCTTGTTCCGTTATCATTAGCTGAATAGGTCGTTTTCAGAGCGATACAAGATGTGCGCGGTGACACCGCGCCATCTTGGGAAGGGGGCTAAAGAGCCGCCCCCGTTCCATCCCCCGCTCGTGTGGTGAGACCGAAAGAGAGACGAAGCGTCCCCTTGTTCACACCACAGCAGCATTTCGTTGCTGCACCACGACCGAAGAGCCTTCGTGCCCTTTGGAAACCTGAGCAGGAGACTTCGCTCTCCTGCACCATCGACCGGACCTCGGGAGATATGCTTCTCCCATCCGGACTGAACCCATGCACCAGGGAAATTCGCACCCTGGACGGCGACCAAAAGGGAGACTTCGGCTCTCCTCTTGGAACTCCATCGACCAACATTTCGGTGTTGGATCACGAGCAGGAAACGGTCCTGCACCCGGTGGCCTACGAGAGGTGAAACGGGAATACGCTATGGCTGGCAGCGGCAGCAACAAAAGAGAGCGCCAGATCATTCTCAAGGCGCGCTTTAACGAGCAGGAAGCCTCGCTCGTTAAGCAGCAAGCCGATGCTGCCGGTCTGTCTGTGTCTGCGGTGATCCGTTTCGCCCTTCTCGACCAAGCGCCCCTTCGCGCATCGCGCACACCGCCCCTTGATCGCGAACTTGCCGCACGTCTGCTGGCCGCTCTCGGGCCGATCGCCTGCTCAATGCGGCAGGCAGCCGATGCTGGCGATCTTGATCATCTTTCCGAGACGGTCATCGCCGCGCAGCGCGATCTCGCAGAACTCCGCACCGTTGTCATGTCTGCCTTAGGGAGGAAACCATGATCCTCAAGGGCAGCTGCCGGACGAACGGTTCCGATCTCGCGACTCATCTCATGAATGGCTACGACAACGAGCGTGCCGAGCTCTGCGAAGTGCGCGGCACCATCGCCGATGATCTGCACGGCGCCTTTGCTGAGATCGAGATGATCGCATCGGGGACGCGCGCGCAAAAGCCACTCTTTTCCCTGTCCATCAACCCCCATGAGGCGCTGACGCGCGAGCAGTATTTCGAGGCGATTGACGCCATCGAATCCAGACTAGGGTTTGCGGGACAGCCGCGTGCCGTTGTCTTCCACGAGAAGGAAGGCCGCGAGCATTGCCATGTCGTCTGGTCGCGCATCGATGCGGAGTCGATGAAGGCGATCCCGGACTCGTTCTACAAGGCGCGGCTCTGCGACATGGCGGTCGTTCTTGCCGAGAAATTCGGGCACGAGCTGCCCGAAGGGCTCAAGCAATGGCGGGACAAGAACCGCGAGCTTGGTGACAAGCTTGAGCCCAGCCTTGCCGAGACCGTGAATGCGAAGAAGACCGGGATTGCGCCAGAACAGCGCCGCGAAGACATCACGTCAGCCTACGTCCAGGCTGACAGTGCTGCAGCCTTTGTGAACGCGCTCGAAGAGAAGGGCTACGTGCTCGCCAAGGGCGATAGCCGCGCCTTTGTCGTGGTGGATCGCTTCGGTGATGTGCACAGCCTTTCGCGCTACGTGAAGGGCGTTCGCGCAAAGGAAATCAACGCGCGTCTATCGGCACTGGATGTCGATGGCTTGCCGAATGTTGGTCAAGCCAAAGACCAGGCGCGTGCGCGTCTTGCTGCAGAAGAAGAGCGTCTGCGCGAGCGGCAGGATGCGCAGCATGATCATCAGCATGATGCCGATCATGATCATCGCCGTGATCACGATGATGGTGCTGCTGCCGATCGGCATGCTGATGATGATCGTCGTAAGCGCAGCATCGATGAAAAACGCACTGCCATGGAAAAGCGGCAGTTGGCGCGGGAGCTGGAGCTCGCGCTTGCCGAGCAGGACCTGCTGACCCGTCATCAGCACGAGCAGCTCGCCCTCGATGCTGCACAAAAATCCGAAAGCGCAGGACTATTCTTCCGCGTGCGGGCGAGCGTGGCCTCGCTCATCGAAAAGACGCCTGCGCTGCGTTCTGTGCTCGGCCATATCACCTCACGCACGGGGCTCGATCCGCGTGAGCGGCATCAGCTTGAGCAGCAAGCTCTTGCCCGTCGGCATGGCCGCGAGCGGCGTGCTCTCGAAGGTCGGAAGCAGGCGGCGGCCAAGATCGCCAATCGTGAAGAAGCCAGTCTACGTCGCGATCTCAAGCGCGAGGCGCTGCAGCGCATGATCGAGCGTGAGCGGCGTATGCAGGCCGCACAGCAGGATCGTCGTGAAGGCTTGCGGACAGATCAGCGTCTGCTTGAAGAGGACGGTTTGGCGGAGGAGTTCGATGCCGCCGCTTATGATACGCAGGATCAGCACGAGGACGGTGACGGCGAAGATCGCGGTGGTCGCAAACCGCGGCGTAGCTGGAAGCAGCGTGCTCAGGAAAAAGCGAATAAGCATGGGCGCGGCAAAGGCAGCGGCTACGGCTATAGTCGTGACGATTGATACGGAAATCTGATCGCCGTTCCAGGTTCTGGAACCCACCAGCAAAGCAGGGCGGGCGCAGGCCTGCATCGTCCTCGCCGCCGCACCCCCATCAGCAAGTGAGGGGTGACGGACGGCTCCGGCGAAGCAGGGCGACAAGATCAAGAAAGCTTGGTCGCTTTGCGATGTCAGCCATATCTGATACCCTGATTCAAAAGAATAAATTAGAGCAGTACCAATCCGAACATGACTGATGAGATTCTCAAACGTTTTGACTCGATCCGCACCTTTGCTAAGGGCGGCAAGCTGGCGCCACACAAGCCGCTTCTCTTGCTGTACGCGCTTTCGAAACTGAAGAACGAGAATGCCGAGCGCATCGCTTTCAACGATGCTGAGGATGTCGTCAGCCCGCTCATTCAGACCTATGGACCGTTCAGAGCCAAGACGACGGTCGCTTATCCTTTCGCGCGTCTTGCCAACGACAAGTGCAATATCTGGTGGATCGACGAATACGAGAAGAATGCGTCGGGTGATCTCAGCCTTGTCCAAGCCCGCGACCGCAGGCTTCAGGCGGGGTTCTCGGAAGATGTGCTCGCAGCCTTCAGGGCTGATCCCAAGCTGATCGACAATGTCGCGCTCAACCTGCTGGAACGAAACTTTCCGCCGAGCCTGCATCAGGATATCCTGGAGGCCGTCGGTCTCTATCTGGGTAACGATGAGATCGAGACCGTCATCCGCCGCAAACGTGATCCGCGGTTCCGCGTGAACGTGCTCACCGCCTATTACGAGCAATGCTGTGTCTGCAAATACGACATCAAGATGAATGGCGCGGCCGTCGCGCTTGAGGCTGCCCATATCAAAATGCATTCCGCTGGCGGACCCGACGAGGTCAATAACGGCCTGTCTCTATGCGTCATCCATCACAAGCTCTTCGATCTTGGCGCTATCACCGTCGATACGGCGATGAAAGTCAGGGTCTCCGAGCGCGTCGTCGGTGATTGGGGGCGCAAGCTGAATGACGAGTACCACGAGAAGGAGATTTCGCTTCCTCGCAACGACACGATGCTGCCGACACCGCAATACATCCAGTGGCACAACGAACAGATATTCAAAGGCATCGTTGCATGAGTGCAGGCAAGCTCGTCAGGGACGGCATCCCAGCATTGATATCTGCCGAAGGGCGCAAGCCCGTCGTGGAAAGGCTGACGGGCGTGGCGCTGCTTGATGCGCTGTATGCCAAGCTCATCGAAGAACACGAGGAACTTCTCGCAGCGACCGCCCCTGAAGATCGGGTCGAGGAAATTGCCGACATCATCGAAGTGCTGATCGCGCTCGCAGCGCAATACGGCTGCGACGAAGCCAAGCTGATGGAGGTCATCGCAACCAAGCGCGCAGAGCGGGGCGGTTTTGCAGAAGGCCTGTTCCTTCAACGCGTTGAATCCTGATTACGGTCGTCCCGCGCTACTGGAAGAGATCAGCCTCGTGATGCGGCTTCAGTCTTGGGGAGCTTCTGTTTTCCCTTGCACTCTGGGTACTTCACGCAGCCCAGGAACTTCCCGAACCGCCCCTTGCGCTCGATAAGCCACCCGTCACCGCATTCCGGACACGCCGGAAACGTAGCGCCGCAACTGCATACCATCTGCTGTGGGTTCCGCTTGTCGATGACAGGCACGTCATTTCCGCAGGCGCTGCAGGGAAGAATTGTCTCCCCGCAAAGGCGGCGGTGCTCGCACGCAAAATACACGCGACCCTTCTTTGATTTTTGCGCCAGCATGCGGCCGCCACAAGCGCCGCATCGATGCTCTGCAATTCCAGGTTCACCAAGGGCGATGACCCCGTATTCAGGGTTCGTCACGAGCTCTCGCGCAAAGGTCGATGGCTTTTCACGATCCGCCAAGACCGTGACTGTTTTCCGCGCGCGGGTGAGCGCAACATAGAATAGGCGGCGCTCTTCAGCATGGTCGAAGGTCTCGGGCTCAGGCAGCACAAGGCCAAGCAGAGGATCGTCGACGATCTCCGAGGGAAAGCCCATGCGCTCGGTCGCTGCCCGCAAGATGACCACATGATCAGCTTCCAGCCCTTTGGATGCGTGCACCGTCATGAATTGCAGCGACAGCTTGGGGAAGCGCGATGCCAGTTCACGCAGATTGCTCGGACGCAAGAAATGATACCGTCCCAGCAGGAGAACGCTGGCCTTGTCCGCAATCCCGCCGGAAATCTGTTCGAGTGCCTTTCTAAGGGCAGCGGGTTCGTGGCCGCGGTTATAGTACGCCACATTTATTGCCGGTGCGTCGGCCGCGCTTGCCGTCACCACCTTCTTGTCAATCTGGGACGGGTTCTGAAGCACGAAGTGCCGCGCAGGCAGCGCGATCTTGTCCACGCTTCTGAATGTTCGGCCGAGATCCACCGTTCGGTGGACATCTTCCGCGCCCCCGTAACTTCCGCCGAACTCCTTCCCGAAGTTGCGCATCAGATGAATGTCAGACCCCGTGAAGCGGTAGATCGATTGCCAATCATCGCCGACCGCAAATATACGCGCGTCCGCGTGTTGCTCCTTCAGCGCCTTGAGTAGCCGCGCGCGCCCTTCGGAAATATCCTGGAACTCATCGACTAGCAGGTGACGATAGCGGCTTTCATAGCGACCGGATTCAACATGCTCTGCCGCGCGGATGATCATGTCCTCAAAGTCTATCCGATCACCAAGGCGCTTCTGGTAGGCGTCCAGTAGCGGCTCGAAAATCTTCAGGAATGCCTTGCTGCGCGGCGCATCTTCCGCGCTTTTGGCCTTCTCCTGGCACTGTGCGATCGTAGTGCCAGAGCTCTTGAAGTGCCGCAGGAAAGTGCCGAGCGTCTGGGTGAATGAATCTACCTGTCCCAGTTCAGACAGCGTGTCGAACATCTGATCGGCAGGGATGGGCTTAACCTCGACATAGGGCGCGAGCTTCTCCGCCAGCGCTTCGGTCAGCTTCCCTTCGACGCGTTCGTAGCTGAAAGTCTCGATCAGCGTCGTGCCGTGCTCGCGGTGCACCTTGCGCTTCCACTCCATGCCTTCGAGATACTTTTCTCGGTCCACATAGGGCGCGGTCGTAAGGCGCGATGATCCGCTGGAGCCACCAGCTTTGCGGACGCCGAAATGCTCGATGTAGACGCCGCTCTCGGTCAGCTTGAAGTCCGGTGTATAGGCACGGCGATCATTCTCGGGCAGTTCGTGCTCATAGTCCGGCTCGTATTCGTAATCGACGCCGTTGCGGTAGAGCCAGTTCGCAATTTCCAATTCTTCAAAGCTTTTGACGCGGTCGCCCTTAAGCGTGCGAAGCTCGTGCGCCTCGATATATTGGTAGTATTCGTTCTGGGTCTTGAAATCCCACTCGCTCTTATACGGCCAGTAGAACTCCGAGAACCACTCCAGAACCAGAGCGCTCATGCCTGCGAGCTTGCCGATTTCGTTTATCAGTATGTCACGCAACAGCGCCCGAAACTGGGCGTCATCGCTGGCATGCGCGGCTAGTGCCGGTGCGCCGCCCTCAACATCGCGAATGATGCTGTAGCCCAACGCGTGAAACGTCAGGGCATCAACCTCTGCACCCGACCGCTCCTGAATACGGCTTGCCATCTCGGCGGCGGCATCCTTGCCAAACGCCATCAGCAGGATTTCTTCTGGCTGGCGGATGCCGCGCTCGATCAAATAGGCAGCCTTGGCGACTATCACGCTGGTCTTGCCTGATCCGGCACCGGCCAGGACAAGGGTCGCGTCTTCGTCGCTGACAACGGCAAGGCGCTGCTCGGGCGTCAGCGGGTTCGACTCGATGGTGTCGAAGAACCCCTTCATGTCGCTCAGCTCAGCATCAACGAAACGCTGAATTGCAGTACTGCGGATTTGCTCAGGCTCATCCTTGAACGCACGCACCACATCAAAAAGACGCTGCCTGTCTTTGGTCAGCGCCCCGTCGGGAATGGTAGCGGGCAAAGAGCTTATGGCTGTGTTTGCCCGCTCCAGAAACGGAACCAGCAGGCAGGCGGCTGGGTAGCGCCGCGGGCGCGCAAGACGATCAATCACCTCGGACAGGGCTTCAAGTTCTTCGCGCGTTTCGTCGAATTGCTTTCCGACGTGCTCGCGGAAGGCGTCATTGGCCGACGCGATGAATCCCGCCGCCTCATATGGCTTGATCCCAGCAAGCCTTGCTTCGCTGCCATCGGCAAGCGGTACGGCAACCGTCTTGAATCCGAGCGTGCTGATTAACTTGGCAGGACCGGCCCAATCGCTGAACGGGACCTGTCGTCCCGCGCCACCAAGGAAGCTGATACCGGCATCGGTTTGTTCTGCGCCCCAGGACGAGTAGCCGAGCGGGCGCAGCAACGCACCAGATAGCGAACCTCTCCTGAGCTTAGCAGGTGCTGCCATGTCAGGCTCCTCCGCCCGCAATCAGGGTATTACGCGCGGCGCGGAAGGATTCTTGCAGGCCGTTCTGGCCGTCCAGCCCTTCAAGGCAATAGACGTTCAAAAACTGGCGTCCCGCAAACAGAGCCTGATCGACAGGGGTGAGCTCACACTCTTCGCAGACTTTCTGCCAGTTTGCGGCAATCGTATCGATCTGGCCTGTCATGATGGCAAGCGCGTCTTCATTGCTCAGATGGAAATCAGCGGCAGCCGAAAGGCAGGTCGCAAGCGTGCTGGCGCGGGCATTGTCCTTAATTAGCATGGCCTGTGTCGCCTCGTTGCCTGTGCGGTTCTGCGGGCAGATGTCATAGGCGGGCGTGAGGGTCAGCATCTTGCCGTCCCAGAAGGCGGCATGGTTGCGGGCATGATCATCAGTATTGCCGCACAGGACGTTGAAGCAAATCCGTCCATAGAGCTCTCGCAGAGTATCCTTCGGGTTGGTGAAGCGGTGGCGGATGATTTCAGCGAGGTCTTCATACGAAGCGTAGCGCGCCATCATCTCGTCAAGGCCGAGCATTGTTAGCGCGGAAACCATCGCGTGACGCGACCAACCGGTATTGGTTTTGGTGCGATCAAAGCGTTCGATTAGCAGGACGTCTTTGCCAGCCGCGCGTGTCAGAGAAACCGGAGCAGGGTTTAAGCCGCAGGCAGCCGCCAGCCTCATGGCGATGAATTCTGCCTTCACGACGCTATGGGTGTCCGTGCTCGACGAGAACTTTGCGATGAATTTCTTATCGCCGTCATCGATCAGCGCCTTGGGGCGCGCGCCGCCGATAGAAGTGCCGTGATTCAGTGCCTGATCCAGTGCAGGCGTCAGCGGCAGGCCTTTTTCTATGCGCTCTGCCGCCGCGAGTAATTCTTCGAACGAAGCCTCTGCAGCAAGGCGGGGCTCGTAGTCCGTCGCGGATGTCTGGAAATCCAGAGCGCCGATGCGGTCAGAGCCCGAGCGTAGTAGGTAGGTTAGTTCGCTGATCTGAGGAACGTCGCCTGACTCGGGTTTTGCACCGGTCAGCTTGTTGATGATGACGCGCCGCCCCCACGCATCAGGCGATCCGTCCCGAATGCAACTTGCCATCGATAGCCCGTTGATGGGCTCGATCAGACCCTCGCGCAGTGGTAGCTCGGGCTCATAGATTGGGATCGCGTTCTTGTGGCGGCGATAGCTGGCACCATAGGTGAAGAGCAGGCGTGCGCCGTCCTGTGTCAGCCTTCCGGCGACAACAGGCTCAGCCTCCCCCGGCAGCCAAATCCAGACATAGGCTTCCGTCTCCTCGGGCTTAGAAGTCATCATCGACCTCCTTGCTGGAAGGACGGACACTCTGCGGGAGCAGGGTCAGTTTCTCATCGAGGCGGGCATTGTGCATCTGCAAGGTGCGATCATCATATTGGAAGAGGCGCACGCCCACGATGGACGCAACCTCGAAGACCGTGCCGATCTCGGGGCCTGGCTTGCCCTTTTCGATGTTGTACAGCGTCGTGCGGCTGATCCCTGCGCGGTCAGCCAGCTCCTGCGCCGTCATGCTGCGTTCTGTCCGCCCGATGCGGATCAGCTTGCCCAGTATCGAGAGCGCTTGACGCGTGCTGCGGGAGTAGCTTCTCTTGCGCTTCATAGCGCACCTTCCTATTTGTTCGTTTAGATGAACGCGAACCTATATCGCGTCCAGTTTATAGAACATCATAGCATGGCTGGCAGATGTCTGTCAAAGTTGTGTGCGTTTAACTGGACAGGAGGTAGCTTTGTGTCCACTTAAATGGACATGCACGATGGCTGGGCTCATTGCGGTGTTCGTGTCTGGATGTGCGGTGGGATGAAATTTGACAAAAATATCAAATTGCTACACAAACGTGTATCCATTGGCTACACTTTGAGCCGATGAAGGACGTAGGTCTCCGCATAAGAGTACAGCGCGAGCTGCGCGATAGCTTCCTTGCTGCTTGCAGGGCGGACGACAAGCCCGCCGCTCAGGTATTAAGGGAGTTCATGCGAGAGTATGTCGCTAGGCACGGTGCCGTCGACAATTCCGGCGAGGACGCCGATAGGTAGATTTGCGACAACCACATACTCGGAACGTATGGCGCGGATACCTATGTTGAGGGCGCACCATGGCACCAGAGAGTGGCCTGCAAGAACTGGACGAGGGACAAAGATGAGTAAGACGCAGACCGCGAAACTGGAAGACTTGAAATCCGGCGCTTCTATCGAAGGGCTAACACCTGCGGGAAGCGCGAAGATCGTCAATGTGGAGTGGTACGGCGATCAGGCTGTCAAAGTCATCTATGAAGACCCCAATGGTGGAGTAAGGGATCGCATCGTTTATCGGGACGAAGAACATACACTCAAGATTGCATCTGCAGGTTCGATCTTTTCCTTCGATGCGGATGGAGAATTGCTTCGACTGGTTACTGAAGCGCAGCGGATTAAGCTTGCTCACCACTTCGATCCATATCTTGCCATTCACACCAGTCTTGTTCAGCCGCTTCCTCACCAGATCACCGCCGTATATGGCGAAATGCTTCCACGGCAGCCGCTGCGGTTTCTCCTCGCCGACGATCCAGGCGCCGGTAAGACAATCATGGCAGGTCTGCTTATCAAAGAGCTCATTGCAAGAGGCGATCTGGAACGGTGCTTGGTAGTTGCGCCGGGAAGCCTCGTCGAGCAGTGGCAAGACGAACTCGGAGAGAAGTTCAATCTCGAATTTGATATTCTGACTCGCGACATGATCGAGCACTCGCGCTCGGGAAACCCGTTCAATGATAAGAACCACCTTATCGCGCGTCTCGATGTTCTATCGCGAAATGAGGAACTTCAGGAAAAGCTCCTACGGTCGACTGAATGGGACCTGGTGATTGCCGACGAAGCGCACCGAATGTCGGCGAGCTATACCGGAAGCGAAGTCAAGCGTACAAAGCGCTATCAATTGGGAGAAAAGCTCGGCCAGATTTGCCGTCACCTGCTGCTTATGTCGGCTACGCCCCATAACGGGCATGAAGCTGATTTTCAGCTATTCATGGCGCTTCTTGATGGGGACCGTTTTGAAGGGCGTTTTCGCGACGGCGTTCACTACGCCGATACCTCAGACATGATGCGAAGGCTGACCAAGGAAGAGCTGCTGAAGTTCGATGGTACAAAGCTCTTTCCTGAGCGCTGCGCTTATACCGTCCACTATGAACTATCGGACGAGGAAGCAGCACTTTACGCTGCCGTCACTGAATATGTCCGTGACGAGATGAACCGTGTTCAGAGGTTTGCTGCAGAGGACGGAAAGAAAAGGAACAATGTCGGATTCGCCCTCCAAATCCTGCAGCGTCGCCTCGCGTCGTCACCTGCTGCAATCTATCAGTCACTCAAGCGTCGCCGTGAAAGACTTGAGAACGAACTTGCTGAAGCGCGCCTGATCGCTCGCGGCAAGAAGAAAGCCTTGTCTACTGACGATGACCTTCTGAGTGATGAGATTCTTTCGAATATTGATGAATATAGCGAGGAGGACATCGAGGAATTCGAAGAGACGATTTCAACGACGGCCACCTCTGCAGAGACGATCGAACAACTAGAGATCGAAGTCGATACTCTGAAAGGACTGGAACAACAGGCACTTGAAGTGCTTAGGTCCGGCGCCGATACCAAGTGGAATGAACTCGAAAAAATCCTTGATGATGATCTAATGGTCGACCCGGATGGCGTCCGGAGAAAACTGATTATTTTCACTGAAGCCAAAGACACACTCAACTATCTTGCCGAGAAGATCAGGGGGCGTATCGGAAAGCCTGACGCTGTCGACGTAATCCACGGCGGTGTAAAACGAGAAGAACGTCGGAAGGTTATTAGTCGATTTATGCAAGATCGCGACCTAATGGTTCTGGTCGCCAACGATGCTGCCGGCGAAGGTGTGAACCTTCAGCGTGGCCATTTGATGGTCAACTATGACCTGCCTTGGAACCCCAACAAGATTGAGCAGCGTTTCGGCCGCATACACAGAATTGGTCAGACTCAAGTCTGCCACCTGTGGAATCTTGTCGCTGCTAACACAAGGGAAGGTCTGGTTTATGGGCGTTTGCTCGAAAAGTTAGAGGCCGCACGTAATGCGCTTCAGGGACGTGTTTATGATGTCCTGGGAGAGCTCTTCGAAGGAGACTCTCTCAAAGACCTTCTCTGGAGAGCAATCCAATATGGTGAAAGCGAAGACGTGAAGGCAAACCTCTTTAAGAAGATTGATGGTGCGGTGGATCACCAGCATATCGAAGAACTGCTCGCCAAGCGCAAGTTAACAAACGATATGATGCCTCAGTCTACAGTGGAGTCCGTCCGATTGCAGATGGAGCGGGCTGAAGCTGAGCGACTGCAGCCACACCACATTCAGAGCTTCTTCATAGAGGCGTTTCAGCACCTTGGTGGTAAACTGAAAGCGCGAGAAACCGGGCGGTTTGAAATCACTCATGTCCCGATCCGAATTCGTGAACGCGACCGCTTGATTGGCACGGCATCGCCCATCCAGAAAAAGTATGAGCGAGTGTGCTTCGACAAGGAATTCATCAACGAGCAGCCCGTCGCGGAGTTCGTTTGCCCGGGACACCCGTTGTTGGAAGCTGTCATTAGCCTTGTGCGAGAGCAGTACAGTCACCTCCTAAAACAGGGCGCGGTGATGGTCGATGATTCTGACATGGGAGACCAAATTCGAGCCGTCTTCCTTCTGGAGCACAGCATTGAGGATGGCCGTCGAACCAGCTCTGGTTCACCACAGATTGTGTCACAGCGGCTTCAGTTCGCATCAATTGACGAAGACGGAAACGTTTCGAGTGCAGGCATTGCGCCGCACTTGGATTTACGCGCGGCGACTGATGAAGAAATGTCTGGTGTGTATGATGAGCTGAGCAAAGATTGGCTTTCAGATAACCTTGAAGACAACGTTAAGAAGTTTGCCATCATTGAGCTCGCTCAAGCTCATTTGAAAGAAGTCAAAGCCCGCCGCATACCTGAAATCGAAAAGACCGAGCGCGAGGTTCAGGCGCGTCTTAAGAAAGAAATCAACTACTGGGACTCTCGCGCGTTTGAACTCAAGGAGCAGGAGAAGGCCGGTAAGAGAACAAGGCTCAACTGGGAGAACGCGGAACGCCGCGCTGAGGACTTGGCAGATCGTCTGCAA
Source organism: Maricaulaceae bacterium (assembly GCA_048268905.1). Classification (GTDB taxonomy): domain Bacteria; phylum Pseudomonadota; class Alphaproteobacteria; order Caulobacterales; family Maricaulaceae; genus JACOMS01. The sequence goes on from JBLWUN010000008.1 coordinate 28,611, forward strand.
AAGCGAATGCAGCAGTTGGCAGAAGAGAAAAACATCAATGCTCCACCGCCGATCGTCCGCGGCGGTCTGGTTGTTGTGCCCAAGGGGCTCTTGGCGAAAAGCGATCCAGACCTTGTTCCCCAGGGATTTGCCGAAGACGCAGACTCTCGGCGGAAGATTGAAGATGCGGCCATGGAGGCCGTCATGGAAGCAGAACGCGTTCTTGGCAATGAACCACTAGATGTGTCTGCCCAGAAGGTCGGCTACGACATCGTCTCTTACGATCCCGATGCCAAGAGCCAACGCTTCATTGAAGTTAAAGGCCGCGTCGATGGCGCCAAAGAAATCATTGTTACAAGAAATGAGATAATTACGTCTCTTAACAAGCCGGACCAATACATCCTCGCTGTCGTTCTTGTTGCCAACGGGTTTGCCGATCAGCCGCACTACGTCTGGCGTCCATTTGAGGTCGAACCGTCCTTCGGTGTGACGGCTGAAATTTTTGACCTCAAGCTTATTCTTGAAAGGGCGGAGGCTCCTCGATGACGGCGAAGCCTGCATACTTTGAGGATATCCGTAGTAGAGCCGCCAAACGCTGGGAGCAGTTGGAAGGCGACCCCGAGCTTGCAGGCCCGTGGCACCAGCTCTTTAAGCAGGTTCAAAGCCCGCGTCATATTTTGTCCGAGCTTCTCCAGAACGCTGATGATGCCGGTGCGACGGAGGCATCCGTAAGAATCGAAGACGGCTGCTTCTTGTTTAGTCACAACGGCGAAGACTTTACCAAAGACCACTTCGCGTCGCTGTGCCGGTTTGGGTATTCGAACAAGCGCGCACTTCACACGATTGGTTTCCGAGGAATTGGGTTCAAGAGCACCTTCAGCTTGGGCGAACGTGTTGAGCTCTACACGCCTTCATTGTCGATAGCGTTCGACCAGAAGAGATTTACGGAACCGTTTTGGATCGACGGTTCCCGCCAGCAGCGAGACGAAACGACTATTCGCGTCGAGATATCTGATGAGCATCGCCAAAGAGAGGTCGAAAAGAACCTAGAAGAATGGATCAAGAGTCCCGTCTCACTCCTGTTTTTCAGAAATATCCGTCGCATCAATATACGTGACAAGGAAGTCCACTGGGGGAGTTTTGGTGCCGGTCCCGTAAAGGACACTGAATGGCTTGCCCTGCACAAAGACCCCGAAAAGAAGTTCCTGCTAGCGCGCTCTGAGCCCGAGCATTTCCCGGAGGATGCCTTAAGGGAAATTCGACAGGAGCGCATGCTTAGCGCTGAACAAGATATGACATTCCCGCCGTGCCAGATCGAGATCGTGGTCGGCGTCGAAGGACGTTTATTTGTCGTTCTGCCTACCGGCGTGAAGACCGATCTACCATTTGCCACCAACGCGCCGTTCATCCAAGACCCCGCACGTCTAAAAATTAAAGACCCCGAGACATCACCGACCAATCGTTGGCTCCTGGAGCGCGCAGGACGGCTGGCTGCTGACGTCATGTTGTCGTGGCTACGAAACTCCAAGTTACATCCGGAGGAACGCGCTGCCGCCTACGATGTGATGCCCGATGTCAATCGTGAGAGTAGTTCTCTAGATGGTGTTTGTGGTGCGATCGCCGAGAAAGCCTTTGAGGAAGCCATCTACGAACAAGACCTTCTCTTAACAGACGATGGTAGTCTGACCGACAAAGACGGTGCGGTGGTTTTGCCACGTCAGTTATTTCAGGTTTGGCCACAGGAGCAGGCGACAACGTTATTCGATGAGCAAGGTAGGCCACCCCTGTCACATCATGTGTCAGAGTCCAATCTTACCAAGCTGAAGAACTGGAGCGCTGTCGAGGAAATCGACAATCAAGATGTCCTGAATGTGCTTCAGGAAAAACCCTTTCCCAAGCCCGCGAGCTGGCGGCAGCTTCTTACCTTGTGGGCCTACGTAAACAGGCTGCTTCAGAGCTATGATTATTACTGCACCGAAGAAGACCTGCGCATTGTGCCGGTACAAAGCAAAGATGCTCTTTTCTCTGCCTCAGAGGTCGTTCGGTTAGGCGAGAAGCGCATGGTTCCGTCCGACGAAGACTGGGAATTTCTTGGTGAACGTCTTTCAGTCCTGAGCCAAAACTGGATGCGTTTTCTTACAGAACAGCGGAGGAACGCTGAAAATAACAAAGACAAAGCACTCCATAAGCTGACGGAGGGAGCGGACAACCTCCTGGAAGCAATCGGTCTCAACGAACCTAGCGATACAGGGAAAGTGATCGATCAAGTTGCAGAGACATTCTTTGCAGAGTCGTCAGTAAAATTGAAGGATGCCATCCGCCTTGCCCAAATCTCTGCAAAACTGGGGGCTCAGATACATGGGAACTTCAGGTTTGCTTCTCAGGATCGACGACTTCGACCTATCAGCAAAACCGTAATCTACGACCAAGATGGTTCGCTCGCATTGCTGCTACCAGATGAGTGGGCAGAAGAGCATATTCTTCATCCGGATTATACGAAGCAATTCACCTCCTGCACCAAAGAAGAGTGGATCGCTTGGGTGGAAAGCGGCAGGGCGGGACTAGAAGGGTTTGCGCCCCTCAAAAGGACTAGCGCGAACTATTGGACAGAACTGCAAATGCAGAAGATGCTGCATAAGCGCGGCTTCGAAAAAGACTATTATTCACGTTACTCGAACCCATCATTCAACAAGAGTGATTGGGATTTCAGTGAGTCGATTTGGGAACATTGGGATAATCTTGAAGAGGAGCTGCCCGCCATTTGGGCGCGGGTTGTTGAGCGTATTCTAGCGAAACCATCCCAGTGGTCTAACTATCTATCAGCGTCCGTGCACGAGATCGCATCTAACGGTCACGAGCGCCGCATCATTCGTGAAGGTTTGGTTCCGCAGTGGCTTTTCAAGCTCAAAGAAAAGCAATGCCTACCGGACACGCATGGGGTCTTGCGAAAGCCCTCTGAGCTGTTGATGCGTACACCGGCTACCGAAGCGCTCATGGATGTTGAGCCCTTCGTCCATGGCTTGCTCGACAACGAAGCCACGCGCCAGCTTCTAAGGTTGCTTGGCGTTTCTGATCAGCCAACAGGACCCGAAAAAATCCTTACCAGACTTCAAGGTCTTGCGCAGATCGATACACCGCCTGCCCATGAAGTGGACAAGTGGTACAGGCGGTTGGATCAATTGATTGACGGATGCTCGACCGAAGCCTTTCAAGCGATCCGCAAATCTTTCGAAACCGGCCGCTTGATCCTCACGGAAGACGGTGTTTGGGAAAACGTTTATGGGGTCTTCCTATCTGCTGGTGAAGGAGATGTCCCTGACGTTCAACTTGTCCGCTCCTCGGTGCAAGAACTCACTCTCTGGCGCAAGATCGGCGTGGGTGATCGACCTACCGCAGACCTTGCTATCGAGTGGCTTCAAAAGCTGCCTTCTGGGAAAGCTTTGCCGGCCGATGATGTTCGGCGCGTCAGAACCTTGCTTAGCCGCTATCCTTCCAGGGTCTGGAACGAGTGCGGGCATTGGCTCAATCTGGCGGGTGAGTGGGCTCCAACCGGTAGCTTTTCTTACGCGCTCACGATGCAAACATTGACGCGTTGGAGTCATCTGCACCAATGGGTCAAGCAAAAGACAGCCGATCTCCAGGCACTTTCCACAGAACTAATCGAGGCTGATCCCTTCAGCAGTTTACCGCCATTGGCTGCGCAGATCGAAGAGCGCTTCAACCAAAAGCAGGCGCCGGACGGTGTGCGCGAAGAACGTTCTTGGTTGCTGGAGCTAGGCGCTCAGCTTCGCAGGATCAAGCTGGACGACGAGCAAGAGGCACAACGAATTCGAGACCTAGCAAGCATCCTGAATCGTACGCTTTGGCTGACGAGCAAGAGTATCGAGATCGTGCCATATATTGATGGCAAACCGGCGGGAACGGCGAGACAGGCTGACGTTCTTTGGCTGGGGAACACCCTCTATGCCGAAGACAAACCGTTGGCGAAGCTTGCAAAGGCAGTCGCACAGGAGCTAGGCAAGGCGTTCCGCCGCCCTGAAATCGCTGATGCCATCAAACTTTGTTTTGATCGCGATCCAGAATTTGTGCGCAGTTACGTTGAGGAGAACTTTGAGCTCCTGGCACCGGAAGACATTGAACCCGACGACGCCAGCGACGCTCCGTACGATGAAGAAGAGACACCAAACGATATCTCCGACGACTCAGTTAAGCCCGAACCAACCGAGGCGACGCCAGATGATACTGACGCAACGCCGGATGTAGACGATGTAAACCTCGTAGACCATGTTGACGCTGATCTCTCTGAGGATATTGGCCAAGAACAAAAGCCCGATGTCGAAGATGACGATGGCTCCGATGAAGAGGAGCTCGCCACACCGCAGCCGCGCAAGCCGCGTACGACTAGGCCCCAACTTATCGAAAGATACGCAACATCGCAGGGCTTCAGGAAGGACGGCGATCACTACTACTTCAATGATCATGGTGCCTCCATCGGCAAAGCCAACGGCTCGCTGTTTCCCTGGGAGTGGCGTAGTTCCTCGGGGGATGTGCAAAAGCGACTTCTCCCCAAAGAACATTGTCTGGAAAAAGAGCCGTTACAGCTTGAGGCCGAAATCTGGGGTGTGCTAGAACAGAACCCTGAAACCTACCTGCTTGTATTGGTCAACCCAGATGACGAGCCCGTGGAGGTTTCAGGAAAGCTCCTGACAGAATTACGTGATCGCGGGGTCTTAGCTCTGCATCCGTCAACTTATCGACTGGTGATCGAACATGACAAACAAACATAAAAAGAAGCTCATTGAGGTCGCGATCCCGCTTGAGGCCATCAACGCGGCGTCAGCACGTGAGAAATCTATCCGTCATGGTCACCCGTCAACATTGCATTTGTGGTGGGCGCGCCGCCCGCTCGCGGCATGTCGGGCCGTTCTGTTCTGCCAGTTGGTTGATGATCCGTCCGAGTATGTTGCAGAACTTCTTGCCGATACGAAAGTTCGCGCAGCGGCTGAAAGTGAGCTGGAAGCGCGCGAGAAGAAGCGCGAACAAGATCGAGTTGCGGGCAAGACAACTCCGGCGGATGAGAAGCCGCTCATTGTCGAAGATGTTGCCATTGAGATTGAACGTCAGCGGTTATTCGAAATTATAGAAGACCTCGTTAAGTGGGAAAATAGCACCAATGAGGAGGTACTGGAGCGCGCGCGCGCCGAAATCCGTCGCTGCTGCGGTGATGAGCTTCCGCCCGTGTACGATCCTTTCTCTGGTGGCGGGTCGATCCCTTTAGAAGCGCAGCGTCTCGGTTTGCCGGCCTATGGCTCTGATCTGAATCCGGTCGCTGTAATGATCGGCAAAGCGATGATTGAGATTCCTCCAAAATTCAAGGACATGGAGCCGATCCATCCAGGAGGCAAAGTGCGCAATCATTACCGTAACGTGGAAGGACTCGCGGAGGATGTAAAGTACTATGGCGAATGGATGCGTGAGAGGGCCTTTGAACGTATCGGGCATCTTTATCCGCAGGTTGACCTGCCGAAGGAGTACGGCGGTGGCAAGGCGACGGTGATCGCTTGGATTTGGGCGAGGACGGTACCTAGCCCGGACCCTGCTTTTTCGGATGTACACGTGCCTATTGCCGGAAGTTTTCTTCTTAGCTCCAAAAAAGGCAATGAGGCTTTTATTGAGCCAGTAATTGACCGCGCAAGTAAATCAATTACTTATCGCATTCGACATGGGGGAACGAAAGAAGAGCTCGAAAAAGCCAAAGATGGCACGAAAGCCGGCCGTGGGGCATCATTTCGATGCCTCTTATCTGACACTGCTATTACGCCAGACTATGTTAAATCCAAAGGGCGTGGTGGTGAAATGGGCCAAACACTGATCGCAATTGTTGCAGAAAACAGAAGAAGCCGAGTTTTTCTTGAGCCCAATAAGAAACATGAGGCGACTGCGCTATCAGCAGATCCGAATTGGGAGCCTGACACAAAACTACCCAATGACCCGAGGAATTTTTGGACGGTTGACTACGGTCTCGTGACTTTTGGTGACCTCTTCACTGATCGACAGCTCGTTGCTCTAAATACACTCTCAGACCTCGTTCACGAAGCGAAGGAGAAAGCAGAAGAAGACGCCTTGCTTACGGGACTATCGGCCGATGGCAAACCGCTCCGTGAAGGCGGCAGTGGAGCGCGCGCTTACGGTGAAGCCGTGAGCGTTTACCTTGGATTCGGCGTGAGCAGGTTGTCGGACATTCAGAACTCTCTGTGTCGTTGGGAGTCCTCAAAAACCCAAGTGCGTAATCTTTTCGGTAGACAAGCAATTCCCATGATGTGGGACTACGGAGAGAACAACCTTTTCGGAGATGCAGCAGGCGACTATCGAACTAGCTTGGGAAGCATCATTAAGGTGATCGATAGGTTCAGTCCGGCCGGGGCAGGAATTGAAATCAATCACGATGCTCAGACCGTGAAGTATCCAAGCTCTACCGTAATTTCCACTGATCCGCCATACTATGACAATATCGCCTATGCGGATTTGTCTGATTTCTTTTTCTGTTGGATGAGGCCTGCGATCCGGAAAATTTATCCGGGACTGTTTGGTGTATTGGCCACGCCCAAGACCGAAGAACTTGTTGCCACTCCATACCGCCATGGTGGACGAGAGGCGGCTGAAAAGTTTTTCTTGGATGGCATGAGTCGGGCGATCTCGAATATGGCAAAACAGTCCTCCGATGAAATACCTGCTACAATTTATTATGCGTTTAAGCAAAGCGAGATTAAAGACGAGGGCATCAGTTCTACGGGCTGGGCAACATTTTTGCAGGCCGTGGTTCAAGCCGGTTATGCTGTTGTGGGTACTTGGCCGTTGCGGACTGAGATGTCTAACCGAATGATAGCATCAGGCACCAATGCACTTGCAAACTCAGTCGTTCTCGTTTGCCGCAAAAAGGAAGTAACCGCCGGAGCCATAACTCGAGCTGAGTTCATACGCGCGTTAAAGCGTGAACTTCCCCCAGCCATTGCAGAGCTTCAAGCCGCTAACGTTTCTCCTGCCGACATGCCACAATCGGCGATCGGCCCAGGAATGGGGGTTTTTTCACGCTACCAGGCCGTGTTGGAGGCGGATGACAGCCCCATGACGGTCAAGACTGCTCTGCAGCTAATCAATCGTGAACTCGATGAGTTTCTAAATGATGTCCAAGGGGAGTTTGACGCGGACACGCGCTTTGCCATCACTTGGTTCGAGCAACATGGCATGGAAAAAGGCGACTATGGTGCTGCAGACAATCTCGCACGCGCCCGAGGAATCTCGGTCGAAAGCGTGAAACATGCCGGCATTGTGCACAGCGCAGCAGGAAATGTTCGCATACTCAAACGCGATGAACTGCTGGCTGATTGGGACCCCAATACAGATACCCACCTGACTGTCTGGGAGTGTTGCCAGTACCTTATTCATTCGATGGAGAATGAGGGCGAATATGCTGCCGCGGTGCTCATCAAGAAGATTGGACCGGACAAGGCAGATGCGGTCAAAGACCTTGCGTATTGTCTTTACGATATTTGCTCGAACAAACGGAAAGATGCGAAAGAGGCGACTTCGTACAACGCCTTGATTGCAGTGTGGACAGAACTCACCCGTCAAGCCGCTTCCATCTCTGATATTGAGATCGGCGGCGATCGGCAGACGGCAATGAACTTTTAAGGGCAGGCAGTATGGCTAAGAGTACACGGCAACAGGTTTTTGAGGGAATGGAGCTTCTTCCGGCGGGGCTGATACCCTTTGTGGAAACCCGTTTGGACAACTCGCTGAAGGGGCACTGGCAGGTGGAGTTGACCGATCGCGTCAGCGGTCTCAAGACAAAATCCGGCGGCGCAATCGCTTGGGATCAGCAATCTCTTCTCAAGACGATGATGGCATTCTGGAAGGAAGCCTTCGCCATGGTGCTTGGGCATCCCGAGCGTTCCTATGTCTCTGAATTACTTGAGGTTCGCAACAGACTCTCTCACAACGAGCCTTTCACCTACGATGATGCAGAGCGTTCTCTCGATACGATGCGCAGGCTCATGGAGGCCATCAGCGCAGGCGAGATTTCTGGTGAACTCGCCAAGATGCGAGATTCAATCCTCCGCACGAAATACGCAGAGCTTCAAAGGAACGAAGAGCGCCGCAAGACACAGCGCTTAAACATATCCGTCGAGACAGTTGCTGGTTTGCTTCCCTGGCGCGAAGTAGTTGAACCGCACAAAGACGTTGCGACCGGAGAATTCCAGCAGGCAGAGTTTGCTGCTGACCTGGGCAAAGTGCACAACGGCAGCGCTCCTTCTGAATACCGTGATCCTACTGAATTTTTCAGCCGAACATACCTGACTGATGGCTTGAGCACGCTGCTGGTTGGTGCCGCCAAACGTTTGTGTGAAGGAGGGGGCGACCCCGTTGTCGAGCTCCAGACAAACTTCGGCGGTGGTAAAACCCACTCTATGCTCGCGCTTTATCACATGGTTGGTGGTACTGCAGCCAACGACCTGCCTGGCCTGGATCAGCTCTTAAGGGAGCAAGAGATTGAAGTCCCTGGAAAAGTGAGCCGTGCAGTACTGGTGGGCACATCCAGAGGGCCGCAGGACGTTCTGGACGTCGATGGCGGTCGAAAAATCAGAACGACGTGGGGCGAACTAGCATGGCAACTCGGTGGCGCCGACGCTTTCGATATGATCGCTGAAAACGATGCGAAGGGCATTGCACCGGGATCGAACTTGCTGGAGGCGATCTTCAAGAAGTGTGCGCCTTGTCTGATCTTGATTGATGAGTGGGTGGCCTACCTCAGGCAAATCTACAAAGTGGACGATCTCCCATCCGGGTCGTTCGATGCCAACCTTTCTTTCGTTCAGTCCCTGACCGAGGCGGTGAAGGCTAGCCCAGGTACGCTGTTGGTCGCTTCTCTCCCTGCTTCGCAAATCGAAGTCGGCGGAGAAGGTGGCAAAGAGGCCTTAGATCGTCTCAAGCAAACCTTTTCTCGTGTGGAGTCGTCGTGGCGTCCAGCCTCTCAAGAAGAAAGCTATGAGATCGTTCGACGACGTCTTTTCAAGGATATTCCTGGAGATCGGCACCACCACAAGGACAACACCATCAAGCAGTTCATGAAACTCTATCGTGAAAATGCTGACGACTTTCCGCAGGGCTGTTCTGAAGAAGACTATCGTCGCAAGCTTGAAAAGGCTTATCCGATCCATCCCGAACTCTTCGACCAACTCTATTCGAGCTGGGGCACGCTGGAGAAGTTTCAGCGGACGAGAGGCGTGCTTCGTTTGATGGCACAGGTCATTCATGAGCTCTGGATGAGCAGTGACCCGTCTGTGATGATCATGCCCGGAAATGTTGCCATCAGTTCGCCAAGGGTAGAACCGGAGCTACTCCACTATCTGGACGTCAATTGGCAGTCGATTATCGCTGCAGATGTCGATGGAACAGGCTCGACGCCGTACAAGGTTGACCAGGCAGCTCCAAACCTGAACCGCTACTCGGCTACCCGACGTGTCGCTCGCTCTGTATTCATGGGATCGGCGCCGACCTTCCAAGAAGAGAACAAGGGGCTCGACGACAAGCAAATCAATCTTGGTGTTGTGCAACCCGGTGAACGTCCCGCCATCTTTGGTGATGCTCTTCGACGCCTGACGAACCAAGCCAAGTTCATGCATAGCGACATGGGACGCTACTGGTACTCGATGGCCGCAAGTCTCAATCGCCTTGCAGCCGATCGCGCTGCGCAGCTCGAAGAGGCTTTGGTTCTTGTTACTATCGATCAAGAACTCGCCAAGTATGTGAACGGACTCGGGGATCGCGGACACTTCGAGGCGGTTCAGGTTGCGCCATCATCTTCGTCAGAAGTTCCAGATGAGCAGGGAGGAGTCAGAGCCGTGGTTCTTGGCGTGGCGCATGCTCATACTGGACGCGAAGGATCGGACGCGCTTGCGGAGGCCAAGGATATTTTGATGCAGCGCGGCAGTACACCGCGCGTGTTCAGGAATACACTCATCTTCATCGCTCCCGAGGCACGTCAACTCCAGAACCTTAAGGACTCAGTCAGGTCGTCGTTGGGCTGGGCTTCAATCGTAAAGGATCAGAAACGGCTCGACTTAAAGCAAAGTGACATTGCGCTTGCCGAGGCCAAGCTGGCCGAGGCCAACGAAACGATGAAGACGCGTCTACGCGAATGCTGGTGTTACTTGATCTACCCGCACCAAGAAAGCGCACAGTCTGATGTGGAGTGGGCATCAGGCAAGATACCTGCGCAGGACGGATTGTTGGCGCGTGCGAGCAAGAAGCTTGTCAGTGACGAAGGACTTTTGCCTGAGCTTGGGCCAACAAGGCTCGATCGCGATCTCCAGAAATACATCTGGAATGGCAAATCACACCTCCATCTCAAAGATATCTGGGAATACCTGAATCGATACACGTATTTGCCACGCCTTAAGAACCAGCAGGTGCTAGTCAAAGCTGTCCAAGCTGCCGTTTCTGGAATGCTTCCCGGCTCATTTGCCTATGCCGAGGCTTGGGATGAAGGTGAGGAAAAGTATCACGGACTGCTGATTGAGAAGGCAGCCAGCCCTCTTATCGTGGTGGATAGTGACAGCGTCATCATCAAGCCTGATGTAGCTGAAGAACATAGACCGAAGCCCGAGACTGATAGCGGAACGAAGGGCGGAACTGCCACGACAGAGACTACACAGGCCGAGAACGCGAAGAGTTCAGACGCTATGCAGGCTACGCCAGTTGAGAAAAACCCAACTCGCTTCAGCGGAACGGTTATGATTTCTCCCGATAGGCCGGCTCGGGACATGCATCAGATCGTAGAGGCCATAGTGGAGCAGTTGACGACTGTTCCAGGAGCATCTGTAGAACTTCGCTTGGAGATCGAAGCGGAAGTCGCGTCGGGCTTGGACAAAGGAAAAGTGCGTACACTTCTAGAGAATGCAAACACGTTGGGCTTTATTGACAAGGCCGTGAGATAGGCGAACGATCAGGCTAAGCTATTTTACCACTGGAAGCGCCGCCTCTAGGTATCGGCAGAAGGCATTTGCCAACTGCATTTGTCGTGGTGTTTTGCAGTCAGCCTCAAAGATCTCTGGAGAGGCTACCAAGATAGCGATGCATTGGGCGCGCGAGATCGCGACGTTGAATCGATTGGCGCTATAAAGGAACTCCATCCCTCGTGGAGCGTCGGCATAGCTTGATGTTGCCATGGAATAGATTGCGATTGGCGCTTCTTGTCCTTGGAACTTATCAACCGTTCCGACGCGTGCGCCAGGAATGTGTTGTTGAATCTCAAAAACCTGTGCGTTGTAAGGCGTAATGATCAGGATGTCGTCGAGCGTGAGATCATGTTCAGCACCATTGCGGTCGAACCATGTCGGACTGCCTGAAAGGATATCGTCAACCAATCGCGCGGTCAGTTCCGCCTCTTCAGGTGAGAAGCTTTGGTTGCCATTGTGTGGAGCAGGGAGATAGCGCAAGCCGCTGCCACTAATCAAACCCGTGGATTTGATTTTCTGCTGCGCGCAGTCCGACTTGGGTTCAAGTTTGTCATCGTAGAAGAGTTCAGAGTTGAATGCACAGATATCGGGATGCAAACGCCATGTCTGTTCCAGAAACAGACCCCGATCACTTGCTATCGTGTGGTCTTCTCCCAAAATGTGTTGGAGCGAAGACGCGTCGGTTCCATCAGGGTGGGAGCCTTGTGTCGGCTGATCAAGCTGCTGCGGGTCACCCAACAGTACCAAAGTCCGGGCACTCTGAGAGACCGCAATGACATTGGCGAGCGACATTTGTGCGGCCTCATCCACGACTAATACATCGAGCGTTTCGGCGGCGTCTTCTCGCGACCAGAGGTAACTCGTGCCGCCAGCCACTTGGCTGCTGTTGGAGGCGAGCGCTGAGAATACATCGTCATTGTTGCGCGCAAATACCAATCGACTCTGATCCGGCTCCATTTCCTTTGGCTTCTGGATACAGGTCAGGTCGACACCCATTTCAATTGAGGCTTCAACGACTTTGTCGAGGAGATTTCTGATGACCTTGTGAGAGTTCGCTGTGATGCCTACCTTCAATCCTCGTTCGACAAGACGGCAAATCATTCTCGCGCCCGTGTAGGTTTTGCCTGTACCCGGCGGACCTTGAATCGGAAGTACGCCGCCTTCGAGGTGGTTGGCGATTCTAAGAGCAGCTTCGAGTGGCTTCTCACCTTCCATTCTCATGGGCTGATTTGCGATTTTGGGTGCTGTTCTCAGGAGAAGGTTTCGAGCCGAAAGGTATGGTCCATCACCTTCGATGCCGTGCTCTGCAACATATTGAGCAACGCGAAAAATGGCATTGGCCTGCTCAGTGTTGTTGAAGTGCTCGAACTTAAACACCGCGTCCGGATGATCGTTTGCCGTTTTGCCAGTTTTCTTGATGTCGATTGTGCGCTCTTCGCTATCGATCGCGACAGCGGTTCCAAACGGATCGCCGCCGGCCTGACGAATAGGCTCGCTTCCCCTGAGGTCGGTATCCTGCTGGGTAAAGCGATAACGGTCAGTCGGAATTCCACGTGCTGACTGCTCGATTGTTTCGATATAGGTCAGCCCTGAAAGGGCGGCGCGCTCGTGGATCAGCTCCTCTGCCGTCAGCTCTGACAGCCTGAAATATTCCCACCACGTTGCCTTATCTTCTCTGCGGTGCCAGTCGAGCAGATATGCGAGTACCCAGCGAGCTTGCTGCTCGTCTGTGCGTTCTTCGATATCTGCAGGAATGTCGGCGGTTAGCCGCTCGATTAGAGCTTGAATAGCTTCCTGTCGTTCTGTGAGTTCTTGGCTGGCTTGCTGATCTGAGGGGACAGGACGTGGAACGTCTGTTCCTGTGTCGATCAGTTGCTGTCGCCTGTCCTCAAGCCAATCCCGCAGAGCAATTGTGGAAGCGCAGTCATCTTCGTTGTATGCCTGAACGGTTTCGCGGTCTTCCGCGCTTATTGACTCGACATCACCCAACTCAAGCCCAGCCTGCAAACTCGCGAGTGCAACGTTTGCGTCAGGAAGGTGAGTAGATCGTTTGAAACCGTATAGCGGCTCAAGCTTCTTAATCGAGTAACTCTCGACCCCAGCACGCAAGGTATTACGCACTACACTGTATAGATCAACAAGAACACCGCCGCGCAGGAAGTCGTCGATTTCTGACTCGCGTGTAGCGTAACGCCCCATAAGGCGCTTGAGCGCGCCGGGTTCATAGGGGGCGTAGTGGTAGACGCGCAGATTAGGATACTGCTTCTGCCGTTCCGTTACGAAATCCACGAACCGTTCGAAAATTGTCTTCTCGTTCTCACGGTCGAACGCCCAATCCGCAATGTAGGTCCAGACCCCGTTGTTATCACGAAACGTATACCCAAAAAGATACTCCAAACCATGCTCGCCAACGAACGCATCGCTTTCAATATCGAAAAAGATGTCGCCGTCTGATGGTTCCGGCAATAGGCAAAGCCCGATATCTTGTACTACCGGCAACAGCTCGTACAGGGTTTCTCCAGCCGCGCGTGACGCGATTTGGATACGAGCCTGTTCACGTGCCTTTTCATAGGTGAGTGATGATCCGCGCTGCGGTTTCCAAGGCATCGGAACAGGCATTTTCGCAAGTGCCGCTGCCGTTGCGATCCCATTCTCTTGCAGTTCTGTCTGCAGGTTCTTGCTGATCCCCGCGACCAGGCAAAGATGGTCATCGTCGCGTCTACGCTTGTCGCAGCGTTCACGCCACCGGCAGATATCGCAGTGCTCTTTAGGCTCCGGATAGATACTTGGTGGTGCTTCCTCTATTGTTGCTTGCTCAGCGGATAGCTTAACCTTCCGAAAATACGCCGCATAATCAGCGTACCGGAATTCTTGCGGCTCGTAGTCCGCCCAGGGCACGACGACGTAGATGAACTCTGGCGCGATACCTTGCACTTTTTCAAGTAGATCAGCGTAGAGACAGAGCTGGAGGACTGAGCCTGCCTTCGTCTCACGAGCAAGCTTAGTGTCGACGATTTCGTACGACCACGGGCCAAGTTCGCTTGGCTTTTCTACACGTCTCAGGATGTCGGCACGTCCCGACCAGCGATCATGCCGAAGGGCTGCCTGGACAATCACATCGACACCTACTGCCATTGCGGCATTGGTCTGCGCGACAGCATCGGAAGTAATATCTACACCATCGATCTTGCGGGTCGAGAAGCCCTGTGCCTCAAGATATTCAGTATAGCCTTGCTCATGACGGCGTCCGCGCTCCTGTAGAATTTCAAGGAGCGGGTCCCAAACCGAAGGTTTCTTGAGCGAACCTTGCGCCACACTGAGATCGAGCTCGGTCATGTGTGCACAATTCAGATGGCCAACGAGATCAGATGCGCTTAACTGTATAAAAGAATTATGCTTTTTCATTATTTGAGCTTATCAGTCAGACCTCACTTCGTCCAACCAAAGTCACATAGGCTGAAGCTGCAAAATCCCGATCTAGCACATCATCCGTTTGTTGTATCGTCTCGCGAAATTGGTTGCGAACAAGGAATGACAGTGGGACGCAGAGCCGGAATTTCTTAGCAACAAGTGGGACGAAAGAAAGTCCCACCGATCTATAAGCCGTTGAGATATCGTATTGCTGTGATGCCGCCCCCGGGCACCACTAAAACCTTCAAAAAGCTCTAACAAAACAAGGTACTTAGTGGTAAATTCGGCTTGAAGCTGAATTTGGCAAGTTGTGCCTTTTTCCAGCTATTTTTGCCTTTTCACACATCTTTCGCATGGCAAAAGCATGGCAAAAACGCCGCTCGCCATGGCAGCGGGAATCGGGGGGTGAAAGGCGCGCGTCAGCGGGCCGAACTATGTCGCGCTAAATTGCTATCGCGGCACGCCATCAATGAAGATGTTTTCGCTGATCTTGCCGCCGCCGGGGTTCGTCCTTAAATAATCCGCGACCTCTTCCAGCGTCGCGCACCATTTATGAATCTTGTTGTTCCCATCGGGGTGGCATTTGTATTTGCCGTTCGAGTACAGCTTCGGGTTGCCCGTAACTCTGCCGCCTTCAATCCGTTCAATCCGCATTGAGGTTCTTCTCCAAAACTTTCGACACGGACGAACGGCTATCGGTGAGACTTGAGAGCGTCAACGTCCCTCAACTTGATCCGTCTGTTCGCCCACAGCGTTTGCCCCTCCCAGAGCGGAGGCAAAGCCGCTCATATGCGAATCCGCGCGGCGATAGAGTTCCGCAAGCGCAGCCTCCTTGTCTTCACGTGCGGCGTCCGTGCCGTCCTGCCGGAAGCCTGCGGGCGTCAGCCCGCGCTGTTCGCGAATTGCTTCGATCTTTTCTGCATAGATGCCAAGTCGACTCATTGCTCTGTCCTTTCTACCGATTGTTTGCCGCCGCCCGCTGGGCTGCGCTGAACCCTTCGGAAGCGACCTGCTTCTGTGACTTCCGGAAGCTGTCAGCATCCGGGGTCTGGATGTTGTACGTGGGGGAGTAGTTCAGGACCTGCCCGCCCGTCGCTGCGTCGCCCATTTCGACGGGGACCTTGCGGCCCTTCGTGAGCGGAATGACCGCCTCGTTGGGGTGCAGCACTGCAGGAATTCCTGACGTGTTGGTGGTCCCCTCAGAGAAATGTGGAGCATTGCGGAACGCCGAAACCGGGGCCGTGGTGAAGTTTGCCGGGGAGGTGGATACGCCGCCCACGTCAAAGGCCCCCAGCGCCATGCTAAGGACGCCCTGCCAGCCGCCAATGCCGGACAGGAAGCCACCGCCGCCAGCGGACGCAGCGCCTACCATGCTCGCGTGCTGCTGCCCTGCAGTGGTGATTGCGGTGCTCACCTGCGATGCGTGCTGCCCGCCTGCCGTAGTGGTTGCAAGGCGGACCTGCTGCCCGTGCTGAACGCCTGCAAGGCGCTGCGCATTGGCTGCGGTGGTGCCGCCTGCGGCGATAGCCTGCTGCTGCGTCACGCCCGCCTGTGACCCTGCGTGCGTCATGGCGCTGGCGATCTGTGCCGATACGGTCTGACCGGCCTGCAGCATAGCGGTGGAAATCGACTGTCCAGCCTGAACACCGCCCTGTGCGACGCTTGCCGCGTCACCCTGCGAACTGAACAGACCGCCCAGAACGCCGCCAAGGCCTTCGCCGTCTGCGCGTCCGAATACGTTTGCCAGCTCGGCAACGGCCTTGTCTGCTACAATATCGGAGACCGTGCCAAGGATGGCTTCGCCAAGTGCGTCGATGTCGAACGTGCCGCTCTTGATCATCTCGCTAATCGCGTCGCGCACATGATTGATTGCGCCCATTTCGATCTGCTGACCCGCCTCAATCCAATTGGGGACAGAGTCCATCCATTCCTTCACCGGGTCCTTTGCGACCTTCTGCAGCTCTTCATTCAGGCGTGCGGCTGCGTCGATCTGGCGAACCATGGCGAGCGTCTGCCCGTCTACAGCCCCGCCCATGGCAAGCTGTGCCTCTGCCAGCGCCTGTGCCGCTGCGGTGGTTTCAACCGTGCCATTTGCGAGGTGCTGCAGCGCCATGTTTTCGGCCTGCAGCCCGGTCAGGCGGTCCTGCAGGCTGCTATTCAGCTCTTCGAGTGCCTGCTGTTCTTCGGTCAGGGCGGCGGCACGTGATCCGCCTCCGCCGCCACCTGCCTTGCGGGCGGGGCGGTTCATTTCGCTGAGCTTCTTGCGCAGCGCGGCCTGTTCCTGCGCGGCTGCGTCCAGCTTGTTGATTGCTTCCCACTCTGCGGCGATCTGGTCGAGGTTCAGCGTCTGCCCCCGCTCGCCTGCGGTGGAAATCATGGATTCGAGCTGCACCCGGCGGTTCGCGGCCTGCGCGCTCAGTCCCTCACTGATCTGCAGGCCAAGCGCCTTGTTCTGCGCCTGAATGCTTGCAATCTGGCCCTCCACGCTCCTGCCCATCACGGCGAGAGCGCCGGGGACGCTGCTCAAGTTGGCAAGGAGGCGAGCCGCTTCGTCTGCCGCCGTCCCGATGGTGAAAGTAAGCTTGGAAGCGGACCCATTCGCCCGGTCCGTCGCATCGGTGGTGCCGTTCTGAGCCGCGAGCAACCGAAGCGCTGCGTCTTCTGCGCGAACCAACTGAGTCAAGACGCCGCGTGCCCCTCCTTCGGCCTTGTCCAGCCCACCCGTGGTAGATTCCACTGCAGCGCGCAGCCGAGTGACGGCTTCGGCCTGCTGCTCAAAGGTGCGCGCGGATTCTACGTCGCGCATCATCTGCAGAAAGGTGCGCGCGCGGTCATTGGTGGTATCGAAGGCACGGCGCACCGCGTCGAGGTCGGTAGTGAAAATGTTGCTATCGCTGGTGAGCGAGTTGCGGATTCCGGCGATCATATCGGCGTTTGCCATGCCCGCCTCAAGCTCCGCTACCTTCCGCAGGCGCTCAAGGTGCGCGTCCAGTTCCGCGTTCACCTCTCCGTATTCCCGGCGGAGCTGGCGCAGGTTGTTCCCTGCCAGCGCGTCCGTGGCGGTGCGCAGGTCTGAAATCCGGCTGTTTGCGTCGCTCAGGGCGTCGCTGAAAGACTTGGTTTCCTCGCCAGCAGCAAAAAACCACTTGGCAATCGCAGCACCCGCTGCGACCGCGCCAATAGTGATAAGGCTCAGCGGGTTAATCAGGCTGGTGAAGCCGCTCAGAAGGGTGCGGAAGACGCCGCCCCCTGCAGCCTTCAAGCTGTTCATCTGGGCGGCGAGCTGGCTACCCTGCTGAAGGGCGATCATGCCGACGCTCTGGAAGCCCATCTGACTGGTAATCAGGACATCGCTAAGCTGGTGACCCACCATAATTCCCTGCTGGGTCGTCTGGGCATTGCGCTGCATCGCTGAGGTATACTGGTCTACCGCCGCTGACGCGGCCCCCAGCGTCTGAGCGGCACGGGCGCGGGCCTGTTCCGCCAACTGAGCCGAAATCACGCCTTCGCGCTCTGCAAATGAGATGGATTCAAGCTCGGATTCATACTGCTTCGACGCAGCATAGAGCGGATTGTACTTCGCCCGGAGTCGGTCCAACGTCTCGCCATGTGCCGCAGCGGCGCGGGCGGAATCTTCCATCTGTCGGGCAAGCTGCGCCTGTTCTCCGCGCGCGTATTCGGCGGCAACGGTGGTCTGCAGAAGTGAGCTGCGGAGGTCATCAAACTGGGACTTGGCTGCGCGGACGTCCAGCGTCGACGTGGCATTGGTCAGCGACATGCGCATGCGCTGCAGGGCGGCTTCAAGCTGAGCGATGCCCGCAGTATTGCCAAGGTCCCCCATGCGAAGCGCAAGGCGCTTCTGAGGTGCGGAGGGCGGAGGCGCTGGCGAGAGCGGTGCGCTGGATCGTGGCTGCAGCCTTGTCGCTGGCGCTGGTGAGCTTGTCCGTTTCGGATCGTGCCCGCGTCAGCGGCGTCACGTCGATTTCGGGCTTGATAATCTTCAGCTTCGTGAATGCCCCGGTCGCGTCCTTGTCGAGGTCACGGACGGCCTGCTTTACTGCGGAGATTGCGGACGTGAACTGCCGCGCGCCGGACTGCGCTGCGCCTGCGTCAATCTTGAGACGAAGCTCATGGGTCTCTGCCATATCTTGATTACCTGCCTGTTTTGATTGCCTGTCTGCGAGTGGAAAAGTGGCGGACCGGGACAGGAAACCGGCCCGCCAAAGTGATGCGCGATGTAGGAGAAGAGGACCGCGCGACCGCTGCGCTACAGCGGCCTGACTGTGCCACCAGTATACAGGAATGCCCCGTGATCCCGAAATCTGAGCGCCAAAACGGGTCAAACTTGACCATATGGTCAAAAATGGTTCCGGCGGCGCGGCGCAACTATAATCCGGATTTGACCAAAAATTTTTGGGGGTCAATTGCGTTTCGCGATAGGGGTCTTGATCTGCGCCGTGGGTCCCTCCGCTTCGCGGATCGACGCACCTCTTCGGAGTGTCTTCGAAGCCGCAGGCGGTCCCTTGCAGTGTGAAATCTTACACC
The DNA here is from genome assembly GCA_048268905.1 of Maricaulaceae bacterium. Lineage (GTDB taxonomy): Bacteria > Pseudomonadota > Alphaproteobacteria > Caulobacterales > Maricaulaceae > JACOMS01. The sequence goes on from JBLWUN010000008.1 coordinate 47,564, forward strand.
GGGCAAACGATTGGCGATGCGCAACAAAACCGGGGAAAACGGTGCCGACTGCAACAGAAGTACATAATGTGGTTACACAGGTGCTGACAGCACCTGCGCCGCATTTTGGGGTATGGAGATACCCCCTAACGGGTCCCTATAAAATTAAATACCAACAATGACTTATCGGCATTTGGGGTCTTGCCCGCTAACGCGGGTTTCGCCGTCTCACTGGCGCGGCAGAGCTGCCAACGTGCTGTTATGCCGCCTGAGCCAATCTGACCTTCATTCGGGCCACAGAATTGGCGTGCCAGCGTCCGCCGCGTGCTGTCTTGATACCGCGCTTGTTCAGCTCTTCTGCCTGTGCGCGCAGGGTGGTGAAGCCCTTTTGTTCGAGGTCTTCCAGCACGTCCGCGAGGTCCTGTGCACGGGCGTTAGCCCGATCCCGCTGGGCTGCGCATGCGGCTGTATTACCCTTTCCAGCGCGGCGCAGGGGGGCCGCCCCGTGGGGGTTGCCGAAGGTCTTTCCTCGCGCCTTCGCGGCCTGCATCGCGGCCTTGGTGCGCTCGCTGATCATCTTGCTTTCCTGCTGTGCCAGAACCGCCATGATGCCGACCGTGAAGGGGGACGCGTCGGGCATGTCGCATGCGGTGAAATCAACGCCAGACTCCTGTAAATTAAGAAGAAAAGCGGCGTTTCGGCTGAGGCGGTCAAGCTTGGCGATCACCAGCTTGGCCCCTGTCACACGGGCATGTTTCAGAGCTTTCTGCAGTTCAGGGCGGGCGTTGTTCCTGCCGGATTCAACCTCCTTATACTCAGCCACCGTGACGGCTCCGCTGGACTTGGCATACGCCGCGATAGCGGCGCGCTGAGCTTCGAGGCCAAGGCCACTGCGCCCCTGTTTGTCGGTCGATACCCGGATATAGGTCACGATTTTCATGCTTTCCGCCTCCTGTCACAACAGCCCCACGGGGCCTTAGGTAAGCTGTAACAGGCAACAGACATGATTCGCGAGTCTTTTCAATAAGATAGGGGGAAAAGTGCATTTCGCACTTGCAATGACTGAGTCTTTTGGTTAGTTAAAAAGGGTCAGCATTGCTTACATAATTTTGGGAGTTGTACGCGCCGGGGCGCGTGGCGGCTAATGGGCATTGAAGAACCCGGAGAAATGTCTACTGTATCAGCTCGCATAACGTGCGAAGGGCAGAATTTTAATATGATTTCTCAATTTGAAAGATACGGATTTCTAGGCGAGGTACACCTCTACACATTCCGGAACCTGTTCAAAAACGACGTGCCATTGGGCAGTGAAGTGTTTGATCAACTTCAGAAAATGCATTCTGCGGGAGACGTTCATGAAATGGGCCTGGGGACGAAGACCATAAAGATTCATGAGTTTAAGGTCACCAACTCAGGTCACGCGGAAATTTTGTTTCAAATGACTGATCCGAGCATTCCCGACAATGTCCTGTCGGATCGGCTGAGTGGTGGTCTTAGGGTTGCTTCACGAAACGCTAATGAAGACCCTGCGGTATCCGCGCACATGGTGGTCGATCTGGACAGCAAGTTCGATAAAGAACGAAAATACCCTGCTTGCGTCGAAAACATAGACTATTTGTCCAGAAGCTTGATGATTCAGTATTTCAACCAATGGATGGCGTCAAAACTGTCTCAGAAGAAGGTGCGGAAGGGCGAAAAAGAAGCGAAGACTTACCAACCTCGCATAGAGTTCGTTGCCCCGACCTCGCAAACGATACAAGAAGCACTAGAACGCGGTGGGGTTCTTAAGGGTGTCAAATGGGTCGAGGACAAAGTTGTTGAACAAACATTTGGCGACAAATCTTACCCGGTAGTCAAGCGAACTGACGTTGGGATGGTTGTGAAAAATAGACCAACGGGGGATGCTGCCAAGAAAGTTTTGTCTGACCTTTGGGACGAAGCAAAGGGTCAACAACCTAAGGCAATAAAAGTCACCATTGAAGATGAGAATGAAAGGTCGAAGACTGTGGGCATCGACCCCAGCAAGAACAATGTTTTGAGCAATGTTTTCATTCCGCAGGCTCAATTTGACCGCTTCGAAACGCCAATGGCAATGTGTGAAGCGAACATCAGAACTGACCTAGTTTCAAAAATGAAGAAAGCTCTAATCCCATGATGGGGTTCATCGAAAAGACCGCATTTCTACGATCTTTAAACTACTTGCGCGTTTCGCATCAATACGCACCCAGATACAACTGGGGCTACCCAATCTTGTTGGGTGGTATCGTTGCTGCAGGCGTGCTGAACCTCACCGCAGCATCATCCGCCTTCGAGCAAGGCGGACTTGTGGTGCAATTCACACCGGTTCTTTCGATCTTAGCTCCCTTCTACATTGCCGCATTGGCTGCGGTATCCACTTTTAGCGGATCAAAGGCTATTGATAAGCCCTTTGATATGAGTGAGCCAGTTTTGCTAAAGGTCATTGGCGATGGTGGTGATTGGGAAAATATAGACGTTACTCCCCGGCATTTTCTAAGTTTACTTTTTGGGTACTGCACAACTCTATCTATTTTCCTTCTCACAATTTCGGTCTTTGCCGGACTTATATCCAAAGCAGCTAAGGCTCTGATCTTGGACCACCATGAAGTAGTTCTCGGCGGTATTTTGGTATGTTTTTTGGTGCTTTTGTCGCAGCTCATCTTGTGCACCCTTTTGGGCGTCTACTATTTGGCGGACAAGATTCACAGAGGATGATCGGTGTACGGACTAGCGTTTTCGAAAAGTCTCGAAAATCAGACGAAAAAAGACACCGCGTGTCAGACATTTTCTGGAAGCATGCTCCTTCGTGTTGCCGCTACAGGTGGGGCGATGACTGCGCTTTCCCCACCGATGGTAGGTAAAACCTCCAAGCAACCTCCAAGGCCTTGGAGGCGGTTTTGGCCATAAAAATAAGGGGCCATATGGCCCTACCTCCAAACCTCCAAGAGAGTCTAGTCAAAAATAATAGAAAGTAGACACACACACCAAGGATATGAGGGTGTGTGTGTCCCCGTCCGATTTCCGGGAGGGGGCGTGATCCTTGGAGGTTTGGAGGCAGAAGCATTTTAGCCAAGTATAGTTGAGAAAAAACGCCTCCAAGGCCTTGGAGACGCTTGGAGGCTGTGGAGCTTCAAAGCCCCGGCTGCAGCCGGGACGTGCTCATTCGGGGCCAAGCAACGCCTTGTCCACGTTCTCGCCCAGCACCTCAGGCGGGAAGAGCCAATACCGCATATCCCCATGCTCTCCGCACCGCCCGCGCTTTTCAGCGATTTCTACGCCGAACAGCCGCTTGATCATCGCCGCAACGTCCGAGTCCTCGGCATTGTGCTTGTTACCTGCTGCCTCGATATACGACCGGAAGGCGGCAATCGGCAGGCGCAAGCCATCCTTCCCGGCGGCGAAGGTTTCCTCGTAACCACCAACCCGCAGCGTAGCTTCGCCCTCGCGCAGCACAGTCAGCAGGCGACGCATCGCAGGCCGCATGGAATTGTAGCCCATGACCCGACGCTCGGGCGTCTCGGGTGCAGTGCGGACGTCTGCCCAAGTAAACCCCGCTGCCGCCGGGTCGTACCGTTCCAGATAGGCCAACAGCATGGCCATTTCCTCGCCCTCGATTGCGCTGGTCACCTTGTCGAAAAACACAGCCTTGTCCATCTCAGCAGGATTGAACCGCAATACGAAATAGCGTCGTTCCGAGCCATTCATTTCAATGAGCACCGGCACCGCCTCATTCGAGTCGAAATAGAAGCGCGTAAAGGACGGAACAGTTACAAGACTAAAACCCTTCACCTCGACCTGAATCGAGACTGAGTCGATAAGTGCCTTCAGGGTGCTGGAAACCTTGGGGTTCGCACCGAAGACGGCTTCATTTACCACCACCAACACGCACTTGCTCAGGTGTTCCCCAGCGAACTGGCCAATGACATGGTTCTCGTTTTCAAGCTGCTTGAAATGCGGTGCGGCAAGCTTCGAAAGCAGCGCCCCAAAGCGACCCTTTCCGATACCGCCCTCGCCGACCGCGATAACTCCCGTTCCCGGCTTCTCACCGGGGCGCTGGACCATGTGCGCCATCCAGAGCAACAGCCACGCCAGCTTTTCCTCGCTGCCGTCACACACGATCCGCAACAGGAAATCATGCAGCACTGGGAAGTCGCGCTTGTCGCCGTACTCGCCCGATACGCCCTTCAGCTTCCGTCCCTGATACATGTTGAAATCGTTCTCTCCCGGCACGGTAGGCGGCGGGGCAAATACAAGGCCGCTCTTGCGCTTGGCGGTTTCAAGGAAGGTCTGCGCCGGGTTCACAAGCTTGTCGCCTTCCATAATCTGCCGATCAAGGTGCAGGTGCAGGAAATAATCCTTGCGATAGACCGCGATAGTGGAATCGAACTCGGAACTGAATGCGTCCAGGTCCGGCTTGCGGACGACACGAAAATGCCCGCCAAGATCACAGGGCGCGTAACGATGACCAAGGGTTGCCAGCGCCGTTTCCATATCGTCGCCCAGCGGCTCCGCCGGGTCGAGACTGACATTGTCCGGCTCGCCTTCGAGAGCGTCAGCATACGCCATGTGCCGCTCTTCGGCCTTTTCAGCCGCGTACGCAGCCTTCTCTGCGTCCAGCATCTCGCGCCCCCTGCGCTCCGCGCGCTTCCGCCCGTTGGCGTCGAGATGCGCCTTTGCCAGATCACCCCACTTGTCGACTGCCTTACCCGCTTCACCGGCCTTGCAGATACCGGCAAAGATCGCGGCGAGGTGGTCAGCGCCTGCGTTAGCAGGCAGCGCCTTGAAAGCGCGCCCCACGGCGGCGGGGGTCTTGAGCCAATCAATCCTGATTTCTTCGTCCACGTAATCCGCGCGGTCTACCGTGACCGCCTCGCCGTCCACTTCTGACGGGTAGAACATCAGGTCGCACAGGAGGGCGGAAAAAGCCTCGCCGTCCGGGAGGTCCGTCTGTTCTTCAATCAAACGAAGGAAGTCGCAGGTATACAGCCCGGAACAATGATCATGGTGGCAGTAGATAATCGCCGTTTCGTCTGCACTTTCCCCAGCAGCCGCCCATGCCATATCCTCGCCAGAGGTATGAGCGCCTGCATTCGGGCAGAGAATATCGACGCCGCGCCCTGCATCACCGCGCACGTCCCAGCCGATCATTTCCAGAAAGGCAGGAAGGTCGAAATACTCGCCATGATCACTGGCCCACGCCAGAAGGTCGAACCCATCGGAAAGGAATGCAGGTTCGCCCTGTACGCCCCCATTGCCACCCCTAGCGCCTGACGGCGCGCGGCGGGTATACTTGGCAGCATCACCAACCGGCATGTCATCCGGCACCAACCCACGGCCCGCCAGAATGTAATGCTTGAACTCTACGCCCTCGGGGCGTGCCGGGGCGTGCATCATCTGCGAAGGAAGCGCGCCCCGCGAGTCAATCTCGCCGCCCTCGGGAATGAGCAATTCAAGAAGTCCGAAGTAGCGGCTCTTCCATTCGCCCAAGCGCTTTTCCCACGCGTTCGGGTCATCATCGCGATTACCCAACTCGAAAGGCTCAGCCAAAGGAATGATAATGCGGAACCGGTCGCTTCCGGGTCCCCCCTTGGTGGTGTGGGAATGGGTCGTATAGACCACCGCGAACAGGCCCAGTTCCCGCAGGCGCGGGATAACCTGTTCAACCGTGCATCCACCGTCAATGTCAGCAGAGACGGCGCGGACATTCAAAATCTTCTTTTCCAGCTTGTAACAGAAATCCACGCCGTTCCGGCGCTTACGCGCCCGCTGGCTCTCTGCAAAAAACAGCGCGTTGCCGCCCTTCTGATCCTGTTCAGGATGCCGCGAAAGGAAGGTGGTAATGGTCTCCGCCCAAGTCTGTTCGTGGCGCTCCCAATTGCTTCCAAACGTACGCGGCGCGGTGTCGGTCGTGCCCACGACAACGGGCGTCTTCAGCAGCGCGTCACATTCGGGCGCGGTCAAGTCACCGATCACCGTTGCATCGCCGAAACGGTCCATAGTCGGGCGGGAAAAGCGGATTACGTTGCCATCGCTGATGTAGTCGTAAAGCCAAAGCGGCGGCTCTGCGCGCTCCGGCGTATCCATTTCCAAACTGTTGTACAGCGATGCGTGATCCGCCATTTCATCGGCGGTCAGTTCGATTCCCGCCAAATCGAAGGCATCACTTACTACCTTTGCCATTTCAATCTTCTCCTAGGCTCCAGACTCATTGAATTTCACAGCCAGAACAAGACAATTGCAGCGAGGAGAATTGCGGAGAAGTAGGTTTCCGGGCATCGGTCGTATCGAGTGGCGACACGCCTCCAATCCTTCAAGCGCCCGAACA
>JBLWUN010000009.1:0-52368 GCA_048268905.1 Maricaulaceae bacterium
TGGGCGCGGTCAGCTCGCAGCATGCAAGGTCCACATCGGCTCCTGAGCCTCCTGCGGACTGGAAAGTTTTGACCTGAAAGCCAGTGGAGAGCCGCGCTAATCGCGCGGCTCGCTTTGTTTCAGGTGACAGCGCAGGGGATCGACGGGCTGCGCCCGCTCACCCCAGCACTGACATCTTTCATTTGTTTTATCCGCCCAACATCCCTGCATCGGAAAGTCAAAAGACAAGCGCCGCCTGCGGCGTCGTCTCCACCGAGGGCCGTGTCCTCGCGCTGCGCGCTGCGGGCCGCACCACCCCTCGGTTCCGATCCTTTGACTGTCCGCTGCAGGGCCGTGGGTCGGGCTTCGCCCTCTCCACTCTGTTCCGCCGAAAACATGGTTTTCGTCAAATCAGAGTGGCGAGGCCACGCCCAACGGCGGAAGGAAGGCACCAAGCCTCCACCGCTTTACCACAAAGGAGGCCAAACATGGCTGATATTCAAACTATCGAAAGCGCTGAGGCAGCAAACGAGGCAGCACGCGCCGAATTGATTGCACAGCAAAATGATCTGTTCCGCACCAGCTGGGGAATGAACCCATCCGTTCAAGGGCAGATCGTCATGACGCAGGGTGTCTCGGCTCTGTCTCCCGAGGCATTTAACGCGATCTGCGTTGCAGTGACCACATTTAACGAGTTCTCAGAAGACAATGACCCGCATGGAATGCGCGATTTCGGAACCGTCACAGTCCTGAACCAAGACGTCGAGGTGCGCGTGTACTGGAAAATCGACCTCTACGATCCGTCCTTTTGCTTCGGATCGGACGACTGTGCTGATCCGGCAAAGACCCGCCGCGTGATGACCCTGCTTCTCCCCTCAGAATACTGAGTTCGGCATCGGGGCACCCTCCCTGCCCCATGCCGTTGCAAGCCTGTCGAGCAGGCTAAGGGAGGGGCGCTCATAGCCTCTCCCGACTTCACTCAGTCACCTGAAAGGAGGTGAGACAGATGGATAATGAAACGATGAAGCGCCGAATTGCCGAGGCTTGGGCGCTAGTCAGGAAGGGCGATCAATTTGGGATCGGCCGCCGCTTCCTGATGCAACACGGGGCCAGATAAGGCCACACGCCTCAGCCCAAAAGGGCTGGGGCACCAATAACACGAACTTTTACCACGTTTCAAGGAATTACCCCATGACTAAGCAATCCAAAATAACCGCATTCGAAGCGCGGTTCCCGCTGGCCTCCCTGAGCCTGTCACCGTTGAACCCACGTCAAAACGTGCCTGAAAACGAGGTTATCGAACTTGCTGATAGCCTCTGGTCTGCTGGCCTGATCCAGAATATTTCAGGACTGTTGACCGATGAAGGCGGCGCGGAAATCGTTGCAGGTGGTCGCCGTTTGCGCGCGCTGCAGTATCTCGCTGACAAACATCCCGATCTGGAAACCAAGCGCCCCGATTTGGCGAACCCGCTGGTCAATCTTGCACCCGATCGCACGACCGCCGAGGCTTGGGCCAACACAGAAAACATCGCCCGAAAAGCGCTCGAACCCGCCGACGAAATCCGCGCCTATGGCAAAATGAGCGCGAACGGGGCAACCGCCGGAAACATTGCGCGGGCATTTGCAGTAACCGAGAAGCACGTTTACCGCCGCTTGGCTTTGTCGAAATTGCCGGAAGCCGTGCTTGATGCCCTCGCAAATGGTGAAATCAACCTAAGCGCTGCCGCGTGCTTCACCATCAGCGACGATGAAGAGCATAGCATCGAGGTGCTGAATGAGGTGCGCGGTCGGAGCCATATTTCCGATCACACAATCAAAACCATGCTGAAACCCGACAGCATCAAAGGCACTGACCGCCGCGCTAAGTTTGTTGGCGAAGAGGCGTACAAGGCCGCTGGTGGTCGAATTGGTGGCGATTTGTTCAGTGAAATCACGCTGTTCGATGATCCAGAGTTGCTGGACAAGCTGTTTCTGGAAAAGCTGGAAGCAACATCAGAAGAACTGCGCGACTCAGAAGGGTGGAAATGGGCCGAAACCAGCGCCAACAACCACTTTGGGTTTTGGGACATCGATCAAAGGAAAATGGATCAAGTCCGTTCGGTGGCAGGAGAGCTGAACGATGAACAGGCCGAGCGTTGCGAAGAATTGGAGTACAAGGAAGAAGACCTGACGGACGAAGAACAAGCCGAACTGGATGCCTTGGAGGCGATCCTGAGAGGCGATTTCACCGAAGCACAAAAGGAACACGCCGGGTTCATCATGTATGTGAACCACGACGGAAAAATCGATACCTACAAAGGGTTGGTGCTTCCAGAAGACAAGGCGGCAGCTGTTGAAGCAGGTATTTTGAGTAAGAACACGATTGGAGGCACGAAAGACGCGCCTAAATCGCCCATTTCTCAAAAGCTGGCCGACGACCTGAGCCGTGTTGTGACAGGTGCGCGGCAGCATGCCATGCTCAATGACCCAGAATTGCTTATGGCTTTGCTGGCCTTCCAACTCTCAGGTGGCAGCTATTTCGCTGATCCTATCGGCCTCTCGAAGAACGAGGTTCCGAACATCCCGACCACAGAAGCAAAGGGTTACACGCTGGATGCACGGCTCACTGAGCCGCCGCATCTGAAAGACAGCAAAATCTCAAACCGGAAAGCTGAGGTGGAGGCATTCAAGGCGTTTCGCAAGAAGGGCAAAGAGTTCGTTGAGGGTGAATTGATCCGGCAACTGGCAGCGCTGTTGAAAGGCGGCAACGTCGAGATGTGCAAACTGGTGGACCGCGAGGTGAAAACAGACATCCGCGCAGTTTGGACTCCTACCGCTGAGAACTTTTTCAACCGTGTGGGAGGCCCCTACCTGAACGAGCTTTGGTGCGATCTGTTGGACCTGAAAGCCAACGACGAGAAGGCCAAGAGCTTCGCCAAGTTGAAAAAGGGCGAAAAGGCGAAATCGATGGAAAAGCTGTTCTCCGACGAGGACACCCGGAAACTTCACGCTGTTACGCAGAAGCAGGCGGCAAAAATCGACAAGTGGCTTCCCGAAGGCATGAAGTGATGTAGCTGGCGGGGCGCACAAGCGCCCTGCCCCACCACGGGAGCGCAACATGCGGTTTAAGAGAGACAGACGCCACCCATTCACCGACACGCCCAGGAAGCGCGCAGCACTCCGAAGAAAACAGGAAAAGGAGCGCGATGCATTGCCACTTCTGGCTGATCTGGTGACGGAGACGCAACCTGACGAAGACGAGGTAATGCGGGGCCGCGCAGAGGCTTGGGAGGTGCAGGAACACAGGGACAGGACACGCAGAGCGCAGAACTGGCGAAGGGCAAGAAGATCACTGCAAGCCATGTCGGGTAATGAGCGGAAGATACTAACCCACGCTTGGAACTGTGCCCCCTACCCTGCTGATCCAGTCTACCTGTTAGGCTTTCTGCATAGATACTCAACTGGGCGATTTGCCCTCGATAAACTTCCTTTTGACCTCGTGCCCACCGATCCGCATGGAAGTCGAAAAACGAACCTAGCTTAACCACTCACTTAATGGTTGAATCACAGTTAGAGACCGGAGACGAAAACGATGACGAACAAGAGCAATAAAGTTGCCCGTGTCTGGCGCTCTGCCCAGCTATGGATTGGCTTTCACCGTGATCAAAACGGCAAAAAACGTGACGTGGCAAAGCTGTGGTCCCCGAAGAATGCAACCGCTGGCATAAATCCTGATCCCTCAGAGCAAGAAGCCTTCGTGCTTGTGAAATCCGCAAACGACAGTGAACCGCGAGATGTTCAGATCAAGCTGAGACAAGATCAAATCGTTTTGCGCCGCGATGAAGGGCTAGGTTGGGAAGGCATAATTGCCGACGATCATGGGCTGACCGTTTCCATAAACGGGATGCGTATTGAAATTAAAGCAGATGGGTCAGTGGTCCGCGCGAGTGACGATGGAACGACCTATTTGGAAGCAGACGGGAGCGTGCTGAAGAAAACCGAGACGGTAGAAGCAATGATGTCGGGTGATGGTGTTGAGCTGACCAGAAGAACCGACACGACCATTGCCGCAATCCGTCATGATGGCGTAATAGCGAAGGCGAGAGATATTCAGCAGATCCCCACCGACTAGAGATTTCCTTTGTGGTAAAGGAATAAACTGCCCCGCCTTAGTGCGGGGTTTTTTTCTTGTGAACAATTCAGCGCCGCGCGTGGATTTTGAGGCGCGGTAGCGGAGATCCCCGCGCGAGCGCGCGGATCACATAAGCATAGGGGATTCGGGCAAAGCCGAACGCCCTACCCTTCTGGTGTCGCGTACCTCTGGAGCCTAAAGGCCCCAGAGGTACGGACTGGCGCTATCCGCGCCGGAGCCGCTGCGCGGCATAAAGGGGAAATCGAAAATGGAGTTCACTCAGAAAGAAGCTCTTCGAGAACCTTCCAATAGGGTAAGTCACGATCATCACAAAGATCCCGGAATCGCTGCATAACCCGTTCTGGTCCGGTGATAAGTATCTTTCCCTGTGGTTCTGTTTTTTTGCGGCGTCGACCAGAAGTCGGAACCGGAGTTGTGTCAGAAGATTGACGTTTGGTGGTCTTCTTTGACGGACTTCTAGGAACGAAACCTAACTCCTCGCCCTCTTCCACAGCCCTTTGAATCTTGTCGGGTTCGACTGGTTTACGGGTGCTTTTAAGCTCAACCTTGGGAACACCATCGCTTCCGAAGCCATAATCAGTCATTCTGGGTTTTCCTCCCGCAAGTGCTTGATGACGTCATTTGCGAATAAACGCGCGTTTTCAATAGCTTTGGCGACGTTAGAAACGCTGCCCGGATCAAGCTCTTTCAACAACTCTGCATCCCGAAAAATACGGGTGAAAGCAGCGCGCTTAACAAGGGAAGTGTCGAGGATCGGCATGTCTCTGATGGAACTACGAACATCTTTTTCGTCGCTAGTCTGAAATGCAGCGTTCGTTCGTGTCATGACCAAGACGAACTTAATTGGGCGATTGATCATCTTAGAAGTGCGAGAAACGAGTGAGACTGATCTCGCAGCTTGTCTTGTTTCCATCGGTGTAGGCTCGAATGGAATGATACAAAGGTCAGTTTGAGAGAGTGCAAAAGTCACAATCTGATCAGCTGTTCCCTCCATGTCCAACAGAAGCACCTCATAGATGCTTTCAAGCTCTGCTAGCTTATCGATGAGGTCATCCTCATTTGGACCAGCTATGACATCAAAGAGCTGGGTCGCAGCTTTACGTTCCCGTTGTTCCTGCCACCCAAGAATATTCCTGTTAGGGTCGCAGTCCAGCACTCCAACCTTATAGCCAGCTTCGGCCAGTTGCTCAGCAAGGATAAGACAAGAGGTAGTCTTTCCAGTGCCCCCTTTGGGGTTAACAAAAGTGATTGTTATCATGATGTTGCCTGTTAGTTGATATTAATATCAACATGATATTGATGTTGTGCTCAGGGGAAGAATGAAGAAGCCGCAAAGCAATGTCAATAGCATGTTGATGTCATATTGCTATGATATGATAGTAATATCATTCCAATATCATATGATAGCATATTGATTTGATGTGAATATGATGTTGATTTTAAAGTGCGTTTGCAAAGCGAGGTTGCTCGGGAGATCCCAGAAGTTTCTGCTTCTTGTGCAGATCTCCGGGCTTCATGGCGTAGACAGCAAGATCCTCGCCTAGCCGTGTTTCTCAAAGATGAACACTAAGCGGGGTGTCGGGTATGACCGCTTCGCTTCAACTGGAAATTTCCCCTGGGCCTGCAGCCCATTCCTCGCGAGACAAATTTCCAGCTGACATACCCTTTGACCCCGCTTCAGCCAAGTTCATCGAAACACTCAAAGCGAGGACCACAAAATGTCTACTCAAACCATGAAGCTCAACGTCAAAACCGGCGAAAAAGATGGCAAAAACTTCTGGGATCGCTGCGGCGTACTCTTCGTAACAACCGACCAAGCCGGAAACATCACCTCCATCAAGGTCAAACACAACATGTTCCCAGATGTCGAAATGGTCGCATTCCCAAACAAAAACGATGTCACCGAATGACATCACATATGGGCGGCCTCGGTCGCCCATTACTCTTTCTTCTTCGGTCTCAACACCGTCGAGGCGTTTTTCCAGTAGGGTAGGGGGCCTAATAGCATGGGCAAATCCTCATCAAAGATGAGGACCGGGCCCTAGTCATGTGCCAGCTGCGCAGACACATGACCTGAGCCTGAATTTCCTGCTCTCCTAAGGCCCAGGTGCGGCGCTGACTGTCTCGATGAGCCAGACAGCGCCGCGGCCTTATGTCGATCAGAAAACACAGTCTCAGCCCAAAGGGTGACGGTCTGCCCTCGCTTTCAGCTCGGCCTTTTGCGGTCGCCGGCGTCCGGACACCCAAGCACGCTTGGCAAAGATTGACCCCGGAAGAAAGGCTCTGCTCCGTTGACGGATTTCCAAAATTGAGTCATGAATGAGATGCAAAGGGGTCTAAACTTTTGCATCTCAGGCCTTGCCAGAAGTGTGTAGCTTCTTGCGAGGCCTTTGCTTTTAGGGGCTAGCGTCCCAGATTGGGATTTCCGGGTTCAACGATAATCGCACATGTAGGGCTATAGGATCAGGGGCGTTTTATCGCGCTCGCCCAGTCTTGAGCGTAATAAGGGCTGCACCGTCCGTCCAGATTATGGGGACTGGGTGGATCTTCAGGACAATCCCGCGAGATGATTTGAAGCGCCCAAGGCAGCAATGTGTCGGCGCCTACAATTTCCGCAAACCGCTCGCGACTATACCGACCACGGCGACTGCAATACCTGCAGGCGATCTCGACAGTTGGAAGTGGGTAGTCTTTAACACGCATGCAGTACAAATAGGGAACAAGATGTGTTGACTCAACAACGGATCTATAGCGCAGAACCTCGGCCGCGCTCTCAGGTCAAATCTTCCCACAGGCTGCTCATTTCCCTTCGCTCTATGATGGGCGCGGTCAGCTCGCAGCATGCAAGGTCCACATCGGCTCCTGAGCCTCCTGCGGACTGGAAAGTTTTGACCTGAGAGCCAGTGGAGAGCCACGCTTGTCGCGCGGCTCACATAGTTTCAGGTGACAGGGCAGGGGATCGACGGGCTATGCCCGCTCACCCCAACCCTGACATCATTCATTTGTTTTTCCGCCCAACATCCCTGCATCGCAAAGTCAAAAGACAAGCGCCGCCTATGGCGTCGTCTCCATCGAGGGCCGTGTCCTCACGCTGCGCGCTGCGGGCCGCACCACCCCTCGGTTCCGATCCTTTGACTGTCCGCTGCAGGGACGTGGTTCGGGCTGCGCCCTCACCCCTCTGTTCCGCCGAAAACATAGTTTTCGCCAGATCAGAGTGGCGAGGTCACGCCCATCAGCGGAAGGAAGGCATCAAGCCGCCACCGCTTCACCACAAAGGAGGTCGATATGAAGATCGATCTGGAAATTCTGAGGCTCAGACTGGTTCTCTGGAACACGCGCTATCTGTATTGGACGCCGCTTCATTCGCCTATCGAGAAGCTGCTGGATCTCGCAAGTGGCAAGAAGGAAACCCGCAAAGACAGTGACGGGGTAGATCTCAAAGAGCTGACTAAAATGCAAGCCGCAGCACGGTTGGAAGGTCGCCAAGCGCTGCAAGATGGCAAGCCCGTAATCTGGGTGCATGGGGTTCCCTACGCAGATCCGGGCGTGGTCGGCAGAGAGGGAGATGAGTGATGGCTAAGGAACATTGGGAAACTCACCTCTACACCTATGCCGTCGCACTGGTGGTCAAAGAGAAAATCCAGCCGGAAAACCTTGCTGGAATGAGGGCAAAGGCAATCAAGCACGGTCATACCGAAGGCGAGTGCCAAATAGTCGAACTGGATCCGGAGCACTATGTCAGAACCGGACAGCTTGAGGGGCCGCAACAGTGAAGGCAATCAAGCTACATGGCTGGCGTATGTATCAATGCTCTGTCCTCTGTGAGGGCAGGGTAGGGGTCAACAAAATGGGCCGCACAAAATGGTATCCCGATGACTGTCCATTGAATAGCCAATGGATCAGCCGGGCTGAGGCAGCGAGGGTGTTGAGGCTGGAACGTGCATTTGCTGCGGTCAACATACCCAAGAAACTAGCCGAGTACGAACGCGGCAGGGGGAAGAGCAGTGTCGCAAGCTGAACTCTTTCAGATGACAGGTGCCGAGAAGGAAACGAATGGGGCAGTGTGGTGGTGTGGCAATCACCAGCGCCGAAACTTTCAGGGGTATTATCAGGCACGTGAGGGCGGCATAGGACATTGGCAATTCGTGATCTATGGTTTCGGATTCGATGACACGACTGCCTCGGTCTATCGAGTGGATAGCCAAGGGGAATTGTACCGTGAAGATGTGCCTGTTGACGAGAAGTCACGAATTTCTGTGAATGGCCGGAAATACGGGTGTCGGAACTGGCAACACTAAAAGGAAAAGAAAATAGAGGATGGAATGGGAGCGGTTGCGGGTTCCGTTCCGTCCAGAAACTCAAGCTGCTGCGTAGTACGAGAGCCGCTAAGGCTGGCGCAATTTAGTTCTCCATTGAGAGTTAATCCACTGGACTGAGTTTGGCAGGCGGTGCATTGCCGAAATTCCGTTGCATCGAGACGGTGCATAGAATGTGCAAGCACATTGAGCGTATTTTGAAAGCGTGTCATTCCAAACAGAGAATAGCGCAGTTTTAGAGCGCGAAAGCCGTATTACCGTGAAATCCGAAAGACATTGATTAGTCATCTGGCTTGGCACGACCGCCGTATCGGTATAGCGAAACCGTCAATCCAAATAGCGAAACCGTCAATCCAAACACGAATTCAAGCAGGGTGAGAAAATGGAAATTGATCTAAAGCAGTACAGCAGGAGCGAGCTTTTAGAGCTTACAGAGCAGATCGATGAGACGCTAGAAAATAAGCTGAAGCAGAACATGAAAAATGCCCTCGCTGAGATGGTCGAGGTCGCCATGAAGCACGACGTTCCATTTGCGGATGTCATCGAGTTCTACGAACGCAGGAACAGCAAGAAACTCGTCAAGGAGGGGCTAACCTACAGGAACCCTAATGACCCATCACAGACATGGGCCGGGCGAGGTAGGCGGCCAGCTTGGGTTATGGAAATGCTGAGAGAGGGTATGACCTTTGAAGACATGCTCGCGTGAAGTAAGCGACTAGAACAAAGGCGAGGTGATGAGCCTCGCCAATTTCATTTCAGAGGACCAGTTGATGCGCAAAATACTCGCAACCGTTGTTTTCATTTTCTCAATTTCATCAGCCGACGCCGCACCCGTCAGAAGTGGCGATATTTACATGATAGACGGTGACACAGCAGACATCGGAGGTCAGAGATACAGGCTCGTGGGATACGACACACCAGAGACCTACAAGCCAAGGTGTGACTATGAAAAGGCACTTGGAACCGAGGCTACCAGACGCGCAAGAGAACTGGTGAGAATGGCAGGCAGTGTGGAAATCGTGGTGCTGCCGGGGCGTGACAAATACGGTCGCGGGCTTGCGCGCATGTTCATCCGAGGTGACGACATCGCAAACATTCTCGTATCTGAGGGCTTGGCTAGACGATACCAGGGCGGCAGACGATCAAGCTGGTGCCGTTGAGGGGAACGCGACAGATAGAAAGCGACTAACTAGAATCTGCTAGCATCAATCGGTTTTGCTATCATCCCTCCAATGTGCTATCATTATTGCGAGTTGATAGCAGTTGGAGGAAGTGATGGGAAACATGTCTATCCGCAATATTCCAGATGAAGCACACGAGGCTTTAAAGGCCCGCGCTAAGAGCAACGGCAGAAGCGCTGAGGCCGAGGTGCGGGCGATGATCATCGAGACAGCTCGACAGTCAAATTCAGGAGGTTTTGGAAGCCGCCTCACAAAGCGCTTCAAAGGTGTGGAAGGCGACGAGCTAAATATTGAACGTGATCGAACACCAGCACAGCCCGTGAGCTTCGAATGATCATCCTAGATACGAATGTCATCTCCGAGCTTCAGAAGCCGTCACCCAATCCTAAGGTGGTGGACTGGTTGAACGACCAAGAACCTACCAATCTGTATCTGACTTCTGTGACGGTCGCAGAGTTGATGTTCGGGGCGTTCTCTTTGCCTGAAGGAAAGCGGGCGACAGGTCTACAGAATGCGGTGGCCGAGATCATCGAGGACGAGTTCAGAAATAGGATTCTAGCGTTCGATTCCAAAGCCGCTCAGGTCTACGGTAGACGCATGGCTGAGTGCCGTAGATATGGGAAGGCAGTAGGGGTGTCTGACGGCCAGATCGCTGCCATAGCAATCGGGAACAATATGGCACGGGTGGCCACGCGGGATGTCGCACCTTTTGAGGCGATGGGAGTGGAGGTAATCAACCCCTTCGGTTGCCCTTCAGATTGGTTCAGTAAGGGGCACGGGTAACACGTTAAGAGACATTCAATGGAAACGCGTTACTATTATTCCTGAGTCGGGTGCCGCGCAGGCATCCGAATTTCGGGAGGTGAGATTGCTAAACCAGTCGGCACTTTTTCTGGCAACGGCGGTCTGGGCCGGGGTCTTTGGCATCTGGTCTGGACTATGTGCAGGGGCCTATTTCCTGTTCTTCTGGTCGATCTTGTCAGGAGATTTTCAGAGGATCTGCGACAAGATTCTTCCCTCGAAGGCAGGCAGCTGACTAGCCCTGCCTCAGTAGCATCTAGGTTTTGCTATTATACTTTGAGTTGTGAGGCCGCGCGAGTAATCGCGGGGCCTCTTTTCTATGCGAGAGGGCCAAGCGCTCACTCTCCAAGTCTACGCCAGCCAGAGGTTAGAGGTGCTGTCTGACCCGTGCCATCGGATTTAGCGAGGCGGGTTTGAGAGCCTCCGAAGATCTGAGCCATTTTCTCATCATAGAACGCGCGAGTGATCGTCGCGCGGTTTCCGGCATACCCGTGATAAGCTGACTTGCCGGAAGCGAGGGGAAGGCCAGCCCAGATTTTCGCTAGGTTGTTTTGGTAGGTTGCGCGCGAGATCTTCCCGTCAACAAACTTCTGGTGTCCGGCGTCAGAAAGCAACAGAGCGGCCATTCGGTTCTGGGTCGCGGGACTAAACAGGGTGCTGTCAGGAAGCCCAAGCCGCTTTTGCAGGTTAAGAAGTGTGGAAGGTATGATTTGGAAGTTCCCAATGGCGTGAGGCTGTCCGGGCGTCTGATCGATCCAGCGATAGATTTCCGCAAGGGTCAGCTGAGACGGTTTCTTGGAAGGTCTCACCTTCGCGCCGTAGTGGATGGCGTCGTATCGTCCTTTGGGTGCTTCAGCAAACGCGATCAATGCGAAGAGCTGTTCAACAGATGACCCCGAGGGGAGCCTGAAGGTCGAGAGCGTTGGAGGGGTCTTTCCCGGCCGAGAGCGTTCAAAAGCATCGAGGGCAACCCAATCGCTTTCCCGATCTGCGAAGCTCCAAGCGCTGTTTCCAGAGCGGTCAGGCTGTGGCTCTGCATCGCGGATGACAGCGGTTTCCTGCAGGTTAAAACTGCCGCTATCGGACCAGTCACCGGCGAGGGGTGCTGTAGGGGCCAGGAGAGCCGCTGTGAGGGCAAGGATGGGTTTGAGGGTGGCAGTGGTGCCGAGGCGTTTGGAAGCGCTCAGCGCCGTCTCACAGGCGGGCAGGAGGCCACTCTTCCTTGAGAAATTCGGGCCAGAGAAAGGGGGTTCGGACCTGCGGTCCTCATAAAAGGTCCACACATAACGCAGCGATGCTGCAATCAGCGCAAGGCGCTGATTTGATTGACAAAACTGACGTTTTGCCAATCGGGCGCTGCAAGACCCCTGTTTCGCCCTATTTTTAAGGGGTTTCAGAGCCGTGCCACGGGCCGTGGCACAGGGGGTGGCACGGGCGTGCCACGCTTTTTGAGGGCCGTGGCACGCGATGACGCGGCCACTCAGGGCATTTGCTGGTTTCTTTGAGAACATGTTCACCGCTCAATCTCCGCCTCTGATTTTTCCTGCTCTTCCAGCCCGGCCCGTTCCAGTTCTCGCTGGATTGCAGTCAGTGCTGAGATCTCGTTTTCGTGCAGTTTCTCCATATCTGAATCCGCAATCAAGCGTGCTTTTTCATGCACCTCCTGAACGGCAGAATTTGCCAAAGAGATGAGTGATTGCTGATCCTCATCCGTCTTGCTCATCAGAGAGGCGATGAGCACACGGGTCATTTTCATCTCAAGGGCGGCAACATAGGAGAGCTGTCTAAGAGCCTCGGATTGCTCCTTCACCGCAGCTTCCAGAAGGGCCAGACGGCCCTCGGGTGAGGTCGCATCAGGCCGTTGGTCGCGCTCTTCCATCAGCGCCGTGATGGCTTCGTCGAGCGCCTTCTGGGCGCCCTCTTTTTCGTCTCCAACCAACTGCCGTGCTACAGGCCCAAGTACAATGCGGGGTTTGCTGCTCATCGTTCAATTCCTCTTTCTCGCTGCAGAACAATCTCGGCCTGCTTTTCAACTTCTTTAATTTTGTCTTCCATGATGCCCGGAAGGTACGGCGTGTCCTGATCCTTATCTTTGGTCTCTTTGCCCTTCTCTGGCTCAGGCGTTTTCTCGGGCTGATCCTTAGATTTGTCCTCAGGTGGTGGCAGATCGCGCACACCAATCAGGCGGCCATCCATCCAGGTATCGAGCGCAGTGGAGCGAATGCCGGTTTGGTCCTCGATGGTCTTTGAGAGCTTTTCAGGGTCATCGGTGAGCAAGACCGCCTCATCGCGTGCCCGGCTGATTTCCACATAGAAAGCCTTCTGCGTCGCGAGCCGTTCTGTGGAGCGCATGGCGATGATCACCCGGTCTACAGACTCCCCCTGCACGGCATGTGCGGTGGCGGCGTAGTCATGCTCCAGACCTCTTGCCGCTACGCTGTTTATGGGGAGAGAGATGTTGGATCCGTCTTGGCCGGTGGCCTCAATAACTCCACCAGAGGTTGAATTGATGACAGCCCTCAACCCGTTCGTAATGCCGCTTTCCTTGTCCGTAATCCTAAAACGAACCTGATCACCAGCGGCCACCTCGCGTTGCTCTGGATCGTAGGCGACGAGCGACTTGCCAAGCTCGCGCTGATTGAACTTAGCTTCGAGCGGGAGGATAGATTTCTCACCGGTTTCCTCATGGGTGACAGTGATCCGGTTCCGCTCTGGATCGGACTGCGACACCACATAGACATTGTTTTTCACCAGGCCGAATTTCTCGCTGGTGGCGACCGGCATGACGCGCGTACCTACGGCGTAGCTTCGTGCATCCGCCAGCTGAGCCTCTGTGAGCTGCTGGTTTGAGAGGCCCTGAACTGTGACTTCTTCACCGGTCAGAGTTCCCTCTTTCCACATCCCTTCGCGCACCGCTTCATTGATCTCACTGCGGGCCGCATTGGTGAGGGTGAGGATGCGGGTCGTATCGCGCACCTCCGGTGGCAGAGACAGATATCGATCGGCAGCCTCAGCCCTTGGGTCATCTACTTCCAGTACGTTGCCATCGAGGCGATCCAGGGCTGGCTGAATTTCCCCACGGATGGAGTGGTAGACTGCCTCTTTCAGATCCACGTCGCGTTGGCGCCGGATGTCATCCATGACAGCTGTGCGCATGCCGGCCTTCTGCAGCTGAGCAAACGGCTGACCTGCAGCAACCGCGTCGAGCTGCTGGGTGTCGCCCACAAAGACCACGCGTGGAGATCCTGTGCGCTCCGCATAATCCATGAGGTCGCGCATCTCCTTTGCCGACGCCATCGAGGCTTCATCGACAACAAGAATGGTTTTGCTGTTGTCAACATCTTCGGGATGGTGCCGCTCTGCTGTGGTGTTCTTCGCAAGAGTTTCCGCGCTGCCCAACACGCTTGCGAGTTCGTGAACCGCTTGGTGGCTGGGGGCCATACCTTTCACCGCATAGCCATTTTGCTCTGCATAATGAGCCAACTTTTGCATCATCACGGTTTTGCCAGTACCCGCAAAACCTTGAACGCCGACATAGCGATCGTCACCGGAAAGCGAGGTGTAAATTGCGTCTTTCTGGCCGTCTGTCATGCTACCGAGGCCAGTCAGCTGCGTTTTCAAAGTGCTGTCACCACTCCGGTTGCGATAGCTGTTCAACTCAAGGCCAGCTGACTCTCGCGAGTTCATCCATGTGGCGATGATCGACCTTTCAAGCTCGACAGAGGCTTTGTCAGTGAGGAGCCGATTGTCGTCCCGGCTGACGAACAGGCGACCGTCTTCAATGCGCGAATTGATCTCTTTGTCTACGTCCTCGAAGTTGGACCCGATCGAGAATTTGAGCGCCGCAGTGGCGAGGTCAGTGCGAAGATATGCAGACTCTCTTTCACTGGTGTGCTCAACCGCGCGTGTCACGGCGCGTACCGCATCAACTTCAGGTTTCTGAAAGAAGCCATCGAGTTTGTTGCTTAGAGCATTGACTTGAACGCCGGTGTTCTCGGCAATGTTGCGGGCGAGCGCGACGCGGTTGTCTGTGATGAGTACCGCTTCATCGCGTGCCCGGCTGATCT
Source organism: Maricaulaceae bacterium (assembly GCA_048268905.1). GTDB lineage: Bacteria > Pseudomonadota > Alphaproteobacteria > Caulobacterales > Maricaulaceae > JACOMS01. The sequence goes on from JBLWUN010000009.1 coordinate 14,477, forward strand.
CCACATAGAACCCTTTCTGTGTCGCCATGCGATCCCCGGAGTTCATTGAGACGATGACGCGATCTACTGTCTCACCCTGAACGGAGTGTGCCGTGGCGGCATAGTCATGCTCTAGGCCACGCGCACCGAGGCTCTGAGGCTCGATCTCAACGCTTCGGCCGTCGCGCGTGGAGAGCGTGATGACACCGTTTTCTGTGGAGGTGACAGTGGCTCTTGTGCCGTTTGTCAGCCCTTGATCCTTGTCAGTGATCCGGACACGTACTGCCTCACCAGTAGAGATTTCGCGGGCCTCGTTCTGATAGGCAACGAGACTGGCTCCAAGTGGCTGATGTCCCGCTTGTGCGGCAAGCGGTATTGAGATCCGCTCTCCATCGGTCTCTCGCTCAACAGAGAGCGTATTGGTGGCGTGATCGACGTGCTCGATGCGGTAAAGTGTATTGCGCTGAAGACCCACTTCACGGTTATCGACTATGGGCTGAACCACGTCGCCGGGCGCGTAGTTCTGAGAGTCGGACTTTTCCACGGATGTCATCGGGCGGGGCACCAAACCCTGAACCGAAAGACCGTCCTGAGAAAGAGAGCCTTCCGCTTTAAGCCCTTCACGGACAGCACCGTTGATCTCAGCGCGTGCGGTGTTGTTGAGGGTCAGGATGCGCGTCTCCGAGCGATCCTCGGGGGAGAGAGCGAGGTATTTATCAGCCGCAGCCTGTCTCGGGTTGTCTGCCTTCTCGATGCTGTCCTGCAGCTTGTCAAAGGCCCCGGCGATGTCGCCTCGCACCGCATCATAGACCGCTGCTTTAAGGTTTCCGTCACGCTGACGTTGGATTTCATCCATGACCGCCGTTCTCATGCCAGCTTCTTGCATCTGTGCGAACGGCTGGCCGGCGCTTACCGCGTCGAGCTGTTTGGTATCACCCACAAAGACGACACGCGCGGCCTTTGTGCGTTCAGCATAGTCCATGAAGCTGCGCATATCCTTTGCTGACAGCATGGATGCCTCATCGACGAGCAGGATAGATCTGCTGTTGTCCACTTTCTGAGGGTAATTCCGCTCGCTGCTGACGATGCTGGCAACGGTCGCAGCGCTATCCACGACCTTGTTCAGCTCGTTCACCGCCTGAAGGGTAGGGGCATAGCCTTTGACCGAGTAACCACCCTCAGCAGCAATCTCAGAGAGTTTCTGCGCCATATAGGTTTTACCCGAACCGGCCAGACCTTGAACACCAACATAGCGACCAGTGCCCGACAGGGATGTGTCGATGGCTTCCCGCTGGCCTGCGGTCATGGTTTCTTCTTTGGATAGGCGATCAGCGAGATCCACGACACCGGCAACTCCGCGTTGAGGACCAAGGTTGAGGCTCGGGGCTTTCTCACCCTTGCGCCAGGTCTTCAGGATTGAGCCCTCAGTCGCGACGGTTTCCTTATCGGTCAGATGCTCGCCGTCTTTGCTGTGCGAAAACAGTTCCTTGGCTGTAATCAGGCGATCAATTTCCTCATCGATCTTGCTGATGCCAATACCCTGAGAAAAGCGCAAAGCCGCTGCGGCCAGCTCTGAACGCTCGTAGACAGAGCTGCGTTCGCTAACGTGCTGGATGGCCTTAGTAACCGCCGTTCCTTCTGGCGTTTCTGCAGTCTTGGCCGCGCGAGCTGGTTCAGAGTGCTGCACTTGCGGGGTCGCGATCAGGTTTTTCATCCAGCCTACGACACTGGAAACAAGCGTGGCGTTGGCTGCGCCGGGTTGAGCCGGTTCGGCTTGTTGGTATTCCGGTTTCATCGGCGCGACGAGCTGAGGGGAGGAAGGCCGTTCCTTTGTCGCTGGGGTAGGGCTGTTTTCAATGAACTGCTTGTCCAACTGGTCTTTTGTCAAACCAGCGGCCAAACCTTCTGCTCGCCATTCAGCGCGCAATGCATCCCGGTCCAGATCTTTGTGTTTTACGGCGCGGGTTGCCAATGCCGCTTTGCTTGCGGTCTCAGGCGAATAGTCAATACCTTTTCCTTCCATCGCTTTCAGAATTTCTTGCCTTCGCTTGGAAAAGGCTTCCGTGACTTCTTGCGGTATTCCGGAAATATTGACTTCACCATATCGACCGCGCTCTGTCGCAATTCCTTGCTCGCGCATACTATTTTCAAAGTCAGATCGGTAAATCTCAGTAATGAGTTTTCTATTATTATATATATCCTCATTGCGAATTGCAGTATATCCGCCCTCTTCGTTTTTCGCGATATTTGTAATGACCGCGTGACTGTGCAAATTGGGATCAAGGGCGCGAGAAGTATCATGACGATAAATACCCGCAATGATGCCTTCTGCATTCTTGGTGGTTATTTCCCCGTCCTGCTGAAAGCGTGTTTTCACAAAGCGTTCTTCAACGACCTTCATTGCGGTTCGTACCGCCGCATCATGCGCATCAATAACGCGCTGATCTCCAATAACGAAGGCTGCGACAGATGCAGATTTTGACGCGGAGAATGTCAGATCGATGCCGGGACGGTGTTTGCGTTCCCCGTTTATATGACGGCCCATCAGCTCACCGTCCGGAGATTCACCGTCGAGAAACTGAGCAAACTGTTTGTCGTCAATGAAGCCGTTCAGGCCAAGCTCTTCGGCTGTCTTGCCAAACCAAGTGGCCGCCTGCTTTCCCTCATCGGACCCTTCTTTGTAATAGCCTTCTTGCTTGTAGTAGCCGCTCGCGGCCGCGCCCGCCGACACTGGTGAAATCGACAGCATGTCAGCTGTCCCCCCGGATGGTCTTTTCCAGTGCCATCAAGGCGTTGGCGGCAGATGGTTGTACTGGTGCTTTGACAGGCGGAGCTGGTCTTCTTAGTAATGTCCGGTCTGGCTGGACTTGACCAATTGCCGGGTGAGCGCGCACGGAGAGGGGCAGGGCGGGTTGCTGGTGGCCTATCTCTCGCAAACCCTGATCGACCTCATCAGATGCATCAGGGGTTACCGGCTCTTCAACAGGGGCGTGCGGCGGTGAGGCGGGTAGGGTGCCGGGGTAGGGGACAAATGCAGTTTCCCGCTGTTGATTGGTCCCATTTCCAACAAAGCCCGCGTAGGGGTCCGGGGGCGCGATTTCTTTGGCAAACAGGCCGCGTACACGAGCGGTCGCGAAGTGCTGCCAGTACCAATCGCGCTCTGACTGGTTCCGTTCTGCCTCGATCTCTGCAGATCCATCGGGACGAACGCGGTCCAGCCAGCGGAAATACTCTGTTTTTTGTTCGTCCGCATCGAGTGATGCAAACCCTTCAACCAAAGCAGTACCTTCGCGGATCTCCACATTGAGTGCGGAGACGCGCATACCGCCTTCATCAAACCCATTGCCGTTGTAGGGGATGAACTTCGCAGCAGTGGCCGTAGTTGGCACTGGTTCAAAGATGACTTTGGCTGTTGGGGCGTCATAGGCCGGGCGGAAGTAGGCCACGAATTGGGGGAGGGACTGTATCTCCGCTGGCGTAACGATCGCGCGCTGCGTGCGGCGGCCGACAATACCCACACCGTCGCGGGTATCGTGCGCACCGAGGGTGATGTTTTCCTGCTGTTCGATCACATCCTCTTCACCAAGTGATCGAGATGAGCGCTGCGCTGTGTTGTAGTCAGGTGTGTTGAAGACGACCCGGTTGTTCAGAACACCGGAGATGGTTTCAGCCGCCTTATCCCCATAGATGTCTTCGAGTTGCGAGAAGACCTGATAACCCACCACAAACGCACCACCGAACTGACGAATTTCCGCAAGGCTCTTTGGCAGGAAGGGCAATTTGTTGAGGGTTGGCACCTCATCAAGAAAGAACCAGATCTTGGGGTCTCGACTTTCCTCAGAGGTCATCAGGGCGTTGGCCGCGACCTCGAATACTGTGGACACGATATTGCGCACCGCTGCGGATTGCTCCGCGTTGCCGGTCAGGAACACGAAACCGGGCCTGTCATTGAGGACCCAATCTCTGATCGAGAACGGTTCGGCGTCATCGCGCAGATATTCCAGAAACCGTAGCTCCGTGATCATGTTCGCGCGGATCGAGCCAGAGGTTTTGGCGACATGTTCACCGAAGAAGTGAGCGCCCGGCGTGGGAGCGACGATTTCTGCAAGCTCTTCAGAAGGGATGTTCATGATGGCTTTGCGCAATGCGTCGTTGGATTTGTGTCCTTTCTTTGCCAACTCACGCGCGGTGTATTGGAAGACCAGGCGTGCAGCCTGTGTCCAAAAGCTATCCAATGAACCGGGGTGATCTGGGATCATCACTTCTGCGATCTGAGCAAAGCCCTCTGGCGAAACCACTTCATTGAAGGGGGACCAGCCCACAGACCGCTCGTCAAATGGGTTCAGGATGATGTCTTGGCCAGGGTCATAATGGTCACGAAGCAAGCCACCCATGCGGTCATAGATGATGGCTCGGCCGCCAGCCTCACGGATCGTGTTCAGCAGCTCGTGCATAGCATTGGTTTTACCAACACCGACGGTCCCGGTAATGCCAATCTGGGCCTCAACTGAGTTTGGCGGAAACTCAATGCCAGCCAGTGTATAGCGAGGCCCTTTTTTCGAGCCTTTGCCGAAACGCTTCTCATACTCGCGCCACTTGCGCTTCGACCAAGCCTTCAGCTCTTTCGCAGTGACCAGGCGCGCTCCGCGTATGTACTCTTCTTCCTGCAGGCTCCGCCCGACCATGGCGAAGATCCCGAAGACCACAGCAAAGGCCAAGGCGGCTGGGATGAACGAGTAGTACATGAAGAGCAGAGCGTTATCGGCATACTTGTCGTAGATTTCTGCAATCTCGTGGTCTGCGTAGATCTTGCCCGCTGTGCGTTCTACACGACGCCCACCATCATCGATGTAAGAGAGCAGGCGTTCTTCAGTACCGCGTTGCTCGACGTTGAATTTCGCAAGCCAATACGTGCCCGTCAGGCGGACCTTATCGATTTCGTAATTTTGAGCCACTAAATAGATGTAAGTGACTGAAAAAGCGGCTGCTGCCATTGAGATGCTATACTTGAGCACCTGCGTCGCCATACGAGTCCAGTGTTGTGTCGTCTGGCCGCCTCTGACAAGTTGCGTGTGTCCTCTGTTGCGCATGGGCGATGTCCCTCGTTCCGTTGCAGCGCGAGCTTCCCTAAGCTCGGGACAGCCGCGGCGCTTGGCATGTTGTTGATTTGAATCGGCAATAGGCCGGGTCGTCGCGGCCCGTGTGTTTCACCGGGTCGCGCTGATGGTCGTGCAAGCGAAGATCGCTGAGGTCAGATAGGCGGATAGGGGTTTGCTGGACTAAACCTCACACCGCTTTCCTCAAAGAAGCCCAGACAGCCAAGCAACCACGCACGATGAATCTCAGAACGAGCTGTCAGCCTCCGAAGGAGGCGAGGCATGATCCATCCGCCATATCCAGCCAGATAAAAGCTATGATAGATGCGATTCATGCCGTCCTCCTTTACGTTCTTGGTGAAATTCCTATGTGCCTATAAGCTAACTTATGTTAAATATGGCTTCCTGTTTGAGCTGACCTAAACCCGCTGAACCCTATGGCGGCTTCAGCTCGGTCTTGCTGTTTTCCACCTCAGGCATGCGGCTGACCGATGCAGTATTGGCGGTATCCGTCGAACGTCTCATCTTTCACCAAAGCGGTCTGCCAGCCTTTGGAGGCGTCATAGACGCGCATGGTCATGAGCACGTTGCGTGGCGGCTCATAGGTGCCGTACTGGTTCTTCGCCGTGTAACGGGCACAGACAAAGAAGTCCTTTTCAGGAAACGGCCAGAGGATCGCGGCATAACGGACTGGCCCGACGCTGATGTTTTTCGCGGTGTCTCCTTCAGGGACATTGGCGACAAGCCAGCTGCGCAGTGCTGCCTCGCTTTGCGCCTTCGACGGCCCACCGCCGGGGTTGGGCTTTTCAAAGGTGATCGGGTGTTTGTCAGCAACGGTACCGTCATTCATGCAGCCAGCCAGTGCCGATGCGGCCAGAAGAACTGCAGCGATAGGTTTCTTGAACATATTGAGCCTCATTATGTTGCGTTGAGATCAGCAGCCTTTGGAGAGCTTGACGCGCTCCAAGATCGAGCTGCGTTCCGCGATAGCCATTGCCTCATTGTAGGTTTGAGCATTGGGGCCAGATCCGCGCGTGGCGTTGGCGGCCGTGCCGGCAACTGTGGTTGCGGTTCCAATGTTGGAGATCGATTGAGCAGAGCCAGCATTGGCAATTGCGCCCGCACCGACGACAGAGAGACCAGCATCGAGAAGACCGCCACGGAGGTTTGCTTTGCGCTCGCGTGCGCGCTCTGCCTTGTTGATGGCTTCCATGCGGGCATAAAGGCCATTCAACTCGCTTTGCACCTGAGCACAGGACAGTGTGAGATCCTGTTCAGAAGGTTGCGCCTGTGCCGCGCGCTGCATCCCGGCAATGGATTGCATGCCCATCACGTTCGCAGAGGTTTGCGACACTCCGCCCATGCAGCCGGTCAGAGCGAAAGAGGAAAGAACAGCCAAGGAAATAAGGGTCTTTTTCATATCTATGTAGATTCCTTTAAACGATAGTGGCTTTACATTTGCACCGTTTCAGGTTGAGTTGAAGAGCAAGCGGCGGGCCTGATTTGCCCCATGTGCTGGCGACCTCATCAAACCTAAGTTTCCAGTTGAGGCCCGCCGCGATCAGCAAATTAAAGCGGTTAGACTTCCTGCTGGGTCAGTGACTTAATGCCTGCCCCTTGCCCTACGGCGTATCCAGACCGATTGACGATCCGTTGCGGAACATGGCGAACTGCCAAGGCGGTTCCGAACAGCCCTGCAATCAGAGCGACGGCCAGCGCATTCATTGGGTTTATGGCGGCCGAGAACACTTCAAACCAAACATTGGCGCGGGTCTGACCGGAAGGGATTGGTGCAGAAAGCGACGAGACATCGGCAAAGCTGTAGATCCACAGAAAGTTTCCAGTCAGCACGACCGGGAGCAGTGCTGAAGTGTGGTAGATGCTGGAAGCTACAGTTTTGAGGGCGTTTGAAGTGTGGTTGAAGCTATTCAAGAACATGATGTTTCTCCAGAAATATGAAGGAAATGGGGGATTAGCTGTCTGATCCGTCTGCGATGGTCAGCGCCTGCAGCCGGTCTTTACTTGCAACGCCTCGGATGATGCCGCCGGGGCCGACGAAGTAAGGGGTGCCAGTCACGCCGAGCGCGTCAGCCAGGTCACGGGCTCTGTTCAGCTCGTCGGCGCCCTTCCCTTCTTTGATCGCGTTCACGATTTTTTCGGCGTCATGGCCAAGTTTGGTGAGCACTTTGAGGACTGTCGCGACATTGGCGGGGCCAGAATTACGCATCATCTCATCAACGAAGCGCACATATGCTTCCTCGCCCTCGATCTCCTTCAGCGCGAGGGCAGCCTGAGCGGAGTAGCGTGATCCATCATTCAGGATGGGCATTTCCATGACCACAAACTGAAGGCCGGGGATCTGTTCACGCATTTCCATCACGGTTGGATGAGCCTTACGGCAGTAGCCGCAGTTGTAGTCCTGAAACTCAACCAGAATGGGTTTGCTCATATCGAGACCAGCGAACAGCTCATCAGCGACGGAGGCGATCAAGTCTTTGTCCTTAACGGCTTTGGCGGCCTGCTCCTTTTGCTCAAGCAAAGCAAAGACTTCCAAAATGATCTCTGGATTGCGCAGAAGCGCGTCACGGACCTGTTGGTCAAACTCAGATGTGGTTTGCGGCGTCTCAGCGGCAGCAGGGTGAGACCCACTGCAGCCGCTATCAAGGCCTTACCAAATGCTCTGTTGCTCAAAATCATGCCGTTTTCCTTCTGTTCTTCGAATTTTCGGAGGTTCATTGGTTGGAAACGCGAAAGCTGCTATAATGCTTCGCCTTAAAGGAGAGACCGCCATGCGACGCATCGTGACCAAAAACTGGAAAGTGATCGCCTACATCATTGGGTACGTCGTGCTCATTGTCGCCGAGCTGGATACGTTGAACACGGTCTACGTCGGTGCTGGAATGGCGTGGCTTGTTCTCTGGCTTCTGAGAAACAATGACACGAGCCGCGACGGTGGCTTTGATATCAATGGAGACCTGATGGATTCCAGGAACATGCACGGCAGCTACTACAGGGACTATTGACCTCATTCTCCGGTCCTCGCGAGGCCGGAGAATATGTGGCGGCCAATCGTGACGTTCTCGCCACCACGTTCTCTGGACGTCTGGGGCAGCCAAGAGGGGATTTCATTGGTTTGATGCCCGTCTCGAACAAGTTGCCTCATTCCTTGAGGGGAGTAGTAGTGTGTGGCTCCGCCAGTCGGGTCAGGGATGTTTCCAGCAGCGACTTCATCTACGATGCGTCCAATGCGTTCATAGGCGGCGTCGCCCTCTTTAATTTTTAGAGGAATGCTGTTTCCACCAGCCCCTTCGTTCCATGCTGAGAATTGCTTAACTTGAAGGCTCGCCTCTGCAGCATCGTCACCCCAACGAGAGTCTTTGACACGGTTCATAATGACATGAGCGACCGCTGCCTGCCCGAGATCACTTTCACGGCCCGCTTCACCGGCAATAGTCCGGATCATCACGTCACGTTCGTATTCTGTGAGTGAAGGTTTCCCGGTGATTGCTGAACCGATTGCCGATCCAGCATCAGAAATACTGTCGGCAATGTCCTTTCCAGTGCTGACAACTTTTGCAGCCGCTCCAGGGACAACACCAAAATCTTGACCTTCAACAACTGCACGCTCATTGGCTGTGGCATTAGATCTTGCGTTGTTTTCCAGAGTTTGGCGGCGACCATCCATTGCGTTAGAGACGTTCTCTGTTGCTCCGACCACGCGGTTAACCTCACGTTGATGATCGACGCCTGAGGATGGCAACTGACGCTCAGTGATCTGATCTTCGGGACGCTGCAGAGTATGGGCGCTTGCAAGATCGCGATTGGGGCTATCAAGCCCCAACTCACTCATGAGATTGGGAAGAACGCGATCAACTGCAGCTTCCTGCGCTTTGATACCGGAGATACTTTTCGGATTGAGCCATGCGGAAATTTGTTCCTCGCTTGCTCCCGCTTCGCGCCATTCAGAAACGACCGCATCGGTAAGCTGACTGTCATAGCTGATGCCTTGCGAATAAAGGTGGGTTTCGGCGGCAGAGAGCGTTTCAGCCTCTTCTCGCGCCTCAGCATAGTTTTCGCCCTTGCGCCGTACATCTTCGACACTCCAACGATCACCGCCACTTTCTGTATCTGTCTGGCTGCTGGAAGAACTCGCCCGAATGGCGTTTACAGCTTCACCGTATTTCGAGACGGTTTCGGACAGACCAGACTCACGAGCTGCATTTTCCAAGGTTCGGTATGCATCTTGATCGAGGCCTGTTCCCGCAATCGTACCATCGAGACCCGCAGAGAGGCCGGTTCCGCCGCTGCCGCTACCGGCCTTGGCTCCTGCAGACAATGCGACCTTGTACGCAGCGTCCAGAGAAATGCCGTGTTCTTTCGCAAAGCTCTCGACGGCGGAATGAGCTTCCCTCGCTTCTTCCTGCCGACGATGCCCTTGAGAGGTGGAGTGGTCATTAGAAACTGAGGTGCCATTGGAGAGGGAACGCCCAAAATCTGCATAGTTCGTAGCGGTCTCGTTGAGCGCTGTACTCCACTCATTCCGCAAAGATGTCGCATTCCGCACAGCCTCTTCGCGGCGATCTTGAACCTCTTCACGAACGGTCTGGCCGAGGCGTGTAGACATGCCGCTTGAGGTCTGAGCTGATCCGGCACCAAACACAGCAGAGCCGTCAGCGTTGACGGTACGCATGGCACCATTTGCCATACGTGCGGTGTGAGCACCGACATCATAAACAGAAGATGTGTTCCACTTGTTCGCCGCGAAATTGTTCATGCTGGCGTTTGCCAAGGAGATGTTGCCGGTTGCGGCCTCGCGACCGGACTCGATGGCTGCGCCTTGGCTGACATTCAGCATCGAGGTTGCTAAGCCAGCCATGCGCGTTGCGCCGAAAAGAACAACAGTCGCCATGAACGGGACAGACATCATCAGATAGCCCGCAATGGTCCCTACATCTTGTTCGACGGCACGCACGCCAAGGAAGTTGGCGAACGTCATGGAATAGTCGATGCCGCCACTGACGCTGTAAGACCCCATCGCCTCGCGATAGTAGCCAGAGCTGGCTTTCATAACGATCGAGTGCAGGACTGCCGTGAGAGGGTCCCATGCTGCGAGCCAGACAAATCCGCCAAAATACCCTTTGAGCACGGTCCAGACCATAGGCGTCATCATCATAAGCATCGCCAGAGGGAAGGACGCGTAATAGATCGCCTCAAAGACGATTTTCAGCAGAGGAACCCACTTCAATGCTGAGATACCGACAGCGCTGTAGCTGGCAGATGTTTGCGCCTCAGTTCTGGCGGTCTGGTAGGCCGTCATTGCCGCGTTGTTTCCGGAGCTGGCAATGAGCTGCTGAACCGCATCGTCCATCGAGTTCACCAACATGGCCTGCCGAATTGTAGAAACAGCTGTGGCAGAGGTCATGCCGATCAGGTTTTGAAAGTCGGACAGTGTTGCATCCAGCTTATTTGCGGCGGCAGGAAGGTTGTCACCGGGGCGCAAATTGAATGCAGATGCGGCTTTCTGACTTCTAAGGTTCTGGGCTTCTAGCGAGACAGCTCTACTGAAGGTCAAAGCACCGTCCCTGCAGGTCTGAGTTTGATCTGCGATAGGATTATGAAACGCCAAGGAGTTTGGTGCATTGGCTCTGACAAAGCTAAAGAGATCACCGGAAGATTTAAGCTGAGTCAGATCGACCAGACCGAGATTGACCCCATCAACCATGCAGTTCTTCATGTAGTTGACGAGCAACTCTTGGACATTTGGATCAAGTGAGCGCCACCGCGCGGACTGGCTCAAAATTGTTGAACCAAACATCATGCCGGATTTCTGGTAGGAGAGGTTTTCCGGCCCGGAAAGAAGAGTTTCCATCTGGTTTGTGATGGCGTGTCCCGCACGCGAGGTGATGGAACCTACCCAAGCCACAGACCACGGAACATTATCGACAATCCCATAGATGCCAAGCGGGACAGTGGAGTCCATGACGATGACGCGAGATTTGGGGCCAATACAGATCCCAAGCACAAGCATGGTGCCGATAATGTACGTGAATACTTGGCGAACCGCGCCGAAGATGGCCAACTGCATTGAAGCAACGAGGACACCCGCGACGATACCAGCGTAAAGCAGGGCTTCGAAGTTTGCAGAGCCAGTGAACGCTGCAAGATAGTTGAAAATATCGTACAGATAGTAGCCACCGCCGACGGTGTGAATTTCGAGTTCGGGCATATTACTGACCCCCAGAAGAATTGATGACGCTGCCAAAAATCGTGTTGGAAGAGGCGGCTAGATTGCTCTTGGCGAGGTGCAATCTCTCAAGGTTGCGAAGGGCCTCAGCGTATTTGCGCTGCGCAGATGCGCGGAGATCCTGCAGGACGCCCTTGGTCTGGCTGACCTTTTCCTGAAACTCGCGGTTGATGTCGCCTGCGATATCGACGTTCGCGGCGCTGTTCAGGATTTCGCTGACACCCTCATCGATGTAGGCGATGGCGAGATCCACAGCGACAAGTTCAGCCATGGAATTGATGTCGTCTTGCACGAACCTGTGCTTATAGCTCTTGGCCGTGACGAGGTGGTCGTAGATTGGGATCGAGGTGAGGTTGATGAGCGCAATTGCCTCTTCTGGCGGCTCAGTGTCATTGCTGATCGCTTCTGAGAGATCTTCGATGGCCTTGGCGGTGATGGCGAAAAGCGCATCATTCGCTGAAAGTGTCCGGTTCTGCATGACCGGATTGAGGCATTCATTGGTGTCATTGCAGCGCAGGCTCCGATAGGAACCCCCTTCCACAAGGGCCTTTGCAGCATCAGAGGACAGTGCGCGCGGTGGGATTGTGCGGTGCGTCGGGCTGGAGTCGTCATCCTCGGCCGACACGGTGATAATCGTGCCTGTGAGTGTCATGAAAAACTCAGCGATGCGCGGGTTTGACGACAGGAAGTTGTTCTTTTTCACAGCCCGCCACGCATAGTTGACGTCTGTTGGAACTTGGTCAGCGAGCGCCCCATCAGCGCGGTCCATGGTGGAGCCATGCTGCCCCCCGGTGCCGCAACCATGTCGGGATGCCACTCGGTCAGCAAAGCGACCTGTGTAGCCGCCGATTGTCTGGCAGACATGCTGAGAGGCACCATCCATTTTGGGCCAAAGCGAGGCTGTGAGCAGCTGACCGGCCTCACAGCTGTTGATGTTGGTAGAGTTCACCTGCTGGATCAGGTCGCGCAGCTTGGCGACAATTTCCTGCACCGAAGGTGAGAGGCTTTCCAAAGCCAGCTCAAAGGCAAAGCCAGCCGCGTTTTGCATGATGGCTTCCATGAGAGCGATCAGCTCTTCCTCGGAAATAAACGAGAAAGCGCCACCAAAGATGTCGATGCCGCCGCAGCCCGCGCGGACAGATGGCAGCTGAATTGCGGCCAACTGACTGTTGCGGGGCTGAGTGCGCAGATAAAGCGAGCCAAGCGTGGCATAACCCGCCTGCTGACCTTGATAGGCGGTTGGTTTGGTGACGTTTACACCGCCACCAGTCCGTTCCCAGAAATCACGAAGATCAGACCCAACGTCGGCGCTGACAGATGGAGCAGCAAGAGAGGACGCAGCAACGAGCGCGAGTTTCATGAGCAGGTGTTTCATGCGTCATTCCTTTCCTGAACAACGTGGGAGAGCGGTTCTGAGCCTTTGGCGGGGATTTCGGGAAGAGGTTCATCCTCGATCCAGAGCCATGCGGGATAGGTGCCCTCGGCCGCCACTTCGCGCAGCGCGGCAATCTCTACCGCATCCGCCGATATGTCGGCTGCGAACATGGAAAGCGGGCTGGTGAGATCTGTGAGGATGATGGAGGCGATCGGGGTGTCATGGGCTAGGTTGAACCGCTGGGACTTTTGGAACCTGCGCCCTTTTTCCGTCAGTGCATCGATGAGCATGTAGTCGCGCATCGTCTCAAACGGAATCCAGTTGGCCGTGGTCAAAAGCATGCCGATTTCGCGCAAGACGGGGTAGCCGGCCTTAGCGATATTGAATGTCGCGATGACCATGACGTGCGCATCACCCAAAGCCTCCGCGAGCATCAGCTGATGAGAGAAGACTTTTTCAAAGCGCTTCACCAGATCGGCTTCGGCAAAGAAGGTGCAATCAGGGGCGTGCTTAAAGAGGAAGCGCGCACCCATGCGGGTTGTCTCATGGGATTTGTACTCGGCAATGAGGATGCCAAGAGGGGCCGTTCCTTTTGCCGGGGCGCGAAGACGGTGAAAGATCTGATTGCGCTGTGCCGCGTTGTCCCGCTGTTTGTCCTTTTTCCAAGGCTCAGGAATGTAGAGAATGTCTCTCAGATTTTGGGATTTGGCATTCTTCCCAGAAGCAGCCGCCAACAGATTTGATTGGACTGGCCCCCACCAGCGCTTGCCCTCCATCGCAGGCGTCCACTTCACCAGATCAGACTCGTGCCAGAGATACTGCAGCAAGCTGGACAGTCCGAGTTTCTGTGGCTTGGGCTTGGCTTCGGTGGGTCTTTTTCCAGACGGAGGCGGTGGTGCTGGACGATTGCTGCCCATGCTCAGAGGGAAATCCAACTTCAGAATTGTGGTGCCGGTTTCCAGATCTTCTTTGACTGCGCTGCCATGGATTTGCGCAAGGCCAGACAGATCCTCCGGTGGAAGGAAAGAGTCACAGCCGGGCGCATGCTGTGCACCGCTACCGGGCATGCGCTTCAGGATGAAGCGACCGGCCACACAAGCAACGTACATTTCTGGGCGTGGCTCGACGCAGCTGCAGGTAATGCGTGTTTGATCCTGATGCGCTCTTGCCAGACGGTTTTGACCGTCCTCGGATGCGGGATCAACTTCTGTGTTATCAAGGAAATAGGCCAAAGAATTAGCTCCTTCACTCAAACCGTTCACCAATGGGGATTTCCCGAACCACGTAGATGCGCTCCAGGATCTGATCTTCTGTGAGCAAGCCGCCCCCGATGAGCTGAGTTTCCCCGCTCGCTGGATCGACAATTGCAATGAAGGGGCGCGGCTTATCGACGAGGTTTAGCGCTTCAAGCTGGCCCTCGTTTTGAACCGCGTTCGGGAAATACTCGATGGGGCTGCCATCGGTGGAGACCGCAAGGATTTCCACGCCATAGGCATTGCGCATCGCATCGAGGATCTGGGCCTGCGCGAGACACAGCCTACAATCCACGGGATCGTCATAGACAAAGATCAATCCAGCCTCTTGCGCGGCACGACGCAAGGCGGCCTGTTCAGCGGCGTTGCGTTGATCCTGATAGATGTTGGTCCCCATCTGGGTCAGCGGGCGGCTCACATTGGCGTCAAGGTGTGGGGCGCCAAAAAGCACGCGCTGCCAAACAGCGGCAAATCGCGCTGCCTGCTGAGACATCTGCTTGTTGACCTCCATATACGCCTGAACATTTTCCGGTGTTGGATCGAGAATGGCGCGGTGCTTCAGCTCATCGGCATAGGCGCGGAATGCCTCGATCTCTTCCGTCGCTGTGAGCTCCTTTGGTTCCTCAGGATCTTTAGGCGTTTCTTCGGCCTTGGGTTCTGGCTCTGGCGGGGGCGGTGCAAGCTCTGGCTCTTTCACAGGCTCGGGATCGCAATAAAAATGCCAGCCATCGACCTCCTCACCATTGCAAGTGAGACGTGCATGGGCAGGCAGTGCGACAGAGGCCAACAAGAGTGCAATAGAAACAGTTTTGAGCATTAGCGGTTCTCCCCAGAAGCGGCGAGGATTGCGGCGCGCACGGACTGGGCGTAGTGGCGCGCATTGCGATAGCCGGAGATCTGCCCTGTCACTGTTCCTGCGCTTTGCGAATAGATCAGCGTCGTGGGAAGGACTTTGATTTCCGAAGCGATGGGGTGAGATGTGGCATCGACCATTTCCGCAAAGGGCGGGATTGGCCGGGCATCATGGGACGCGACCAGCACGGGAATTGCAGCCGGTTGCGTCATGGCCGCAAGAACAGGTGCGGCAGATTTGCAGAACGCACACCAGGATGCGCCGACGAAGATCACACCGACGCCATGATTTGCCTGCGCGCGCAAAAGATCCGGCGCAGCACAAACAGCAAGAGCAGTCAGAAGGAAGGAGCGACGGTTCATTCAGCCAACTCCTCATAGGTGTCTTGCGCATCATCTCCGGCGCTGGGGAAGCGATCTTCGAAGAAATCCTGCAGACCCTCTGAGACAGGCAACTGAATGCTGCCCATGATGTCTCCGAAGACCTCAGAGAGATCCATTTCCTCAATGTCTACGTTGCCAAAATCCTCGATCGTGACACTGCCGCAGTGAGGCGAGTTAGGTGCCCCGCCCCAGCCTTCCTCGACTTGATCCTTGAACTCTTCGATGAAAACGCGGGCAAACTTCGAGTTATAGGTGCAGTAGTGGTAGCGTTTCTTGATGCAGGCCCCGAGCACCTTCTGCTGACAGGTGACGCCGACATAATGGGTTGCACCAGCGGCGCGTTTGTCACGAAGGATACCAGCAGAGTCCGGGCAAGTGCTGCCAAAGATGCCACCCGTTGAGCAGCAGTTACGTCCGGGAGCCTTACTGCAGCTCATGTAGCGCCCTTGGAAGAAACGCACGTCATTGGGATCTGTCGCAGCTTGCGCGCGATATTCGCGTTGCATCTGCGCCAGAACATTCAGCCATGCAGCCGAGCTACCAAAGTCGTCGGAGGTTTCTTGTTCAACGCCAATGCAGTTGTCCCCTACGCAGACGTTGATCGGCTCACAACTTGTTTCCAGATCGCCGGAAGAGACACCGCACTGATAGTGGAACTCGCGATTGCTGCAGACACCATTCTCTTCGACAAGGCAGGTCGCGCTTTGAAGAACGCATGTTGGATCGCTCTCAAGAGGACCACATGTGTTGTCGCCTTCACCGGGAACAACGCAAGAATAGGTCCGCTCGCGCCGCCACCAACTGCGTGAGAAGGTTTTCCGATTGATGTCGCGGATCTCCGGACCTTCGGTTGTGACGGTGCTGACCAACTCACAATCACCGCGCCCTTCGTATTCGGAGCACTGGTTGATGATGCTTTCCTGTGTCGGCCCAAATTCGGTGTTGGTGAGAACGGCGTGCGACATGTCTGCATCTTCGTTCAGGCAGCTGAAGCGTTCGCGCCATTGGCGGCAAGCGCCGTTCTTATAGTCGACACATTCCCGGCTGGTGCGCTCACATTTGGTGCTGGCTCTGAGCGCGGTACATTGGTCAATGGGATCGGAATCGACGCATTGCTGCGTTCCGGCATAGCGCGCGCAGTGGCGACCGATGTTGATGCCGCCCACCAGCTCGCCATCAGACCATTCGACGCATTCATAGCTTGGGTCTGAGCAAGTGATCTCGGCGAAAGATGGGCTGGCCCAGATTGGCAGCAGGCCCAAGATAAGGGAGAGAACGGAAATCACTCGCATAGTTCAGCTCCATTGTCTGTGAAGCTGTCGCAGCAAGCGCCCTCAAACTCGATTGTGAGTTCGGCAGCGCCATTTTCTGGGCTGACGTTGTTGTAGACAACGCGCGCGGTCATCCTGTTTTCATAGAAGCGCTCGGCCCCTGCAGGATCAGCCTCGGTGAAGTGTCCTAACTGCAGGAACCGGATGACGTTTCTGGTGACGGATGTGTTCTGATTAACTAATGCAAAAACGGAATAATTGGTGAGCCAGCCAACTGACCAAATAACGGGTACCTCGTTGGTGATGTCCCAGCCTGACTCAAGTACGGATTCCTCAGCCAAAGTGTCGATTTGACTGTTACAATAGGGATCAAACGTACAATCCTCTTTGAGAGGAAGCTTTACGATCCACGCTTCAAGCCATGTGCGAAGGCCGTGACCGCGATCTTCCCATGCATTCATAGGAACGAGTAGGCCGTCCTCTGAATCCTCAGGGTAGTATTGATTCCAGTATGCTCCACCCGTGCCGAAAGTGCTAACGACCGAAGATGCTACCGTTGTAATCGGCAGGCCGTCATCACCAACAATCTGCACAGGCCCGCCTGCTGTGACGGTCTTTAGCAGCACACTGGAAGGCTGGAACCTGTCCGAAAAGCTGATGGTAAACTCATGCTTTGCAAGCGTTGCATAGGCGGTCGTCGGGGGCGTCTGCCAATGGATCGGCGCTTCTGGTTTTTGCACAGGTGCAGGCAGAGAAAGCGTCGCCTCATTGCCGTTCCATGTGACCTCACCACCTTCAATCCGAACTTTGCTGGCGATGCAGGCGTTTGCATTGGTGTTGATTTCGCAAGTGTAGCTGGCGACTTTTTCACAGACTTTGACGAAGTTCGCCGCACGCTTGTCGCAGCGGTATTCATCGGTTCGATCTACCCAGATATTGCGGATCAGGTCACAGGTCCGAGTTTGGCGGCGCGGCAAGCTCTCGCAAAACTCATCCCGCAAGTCAGACACAGGGATTTCCGGTGTGGTGCAAGCGCCGGTTTCGCTCGTGAAATACTGACCGGCGATGTCATCGGCGTTTTCATGCGCCCAGTTGGCGTCGTCAAAAAGCTCGCCCTGCCCGTCAATGTGCACATCGGGGCGGATCTGAGAACTGTCCTCAGTGGCGCGCAGCACGCGCCCCTGATCATTGTCCGCATCCCGCATCTGGATAATCCGATCCTCGAAGCTGGTATGGTTCATTCCAGATTCAGGAGGATTTGCAGTCTCAAAAGGCGTGACCACATCATTGATTGTGCCATCCTGAAACGTGGTTCCGGTGTCCACAGCAGCATCGGCGGGCGCGGCCGCGCGATCCATGGCAGATTGAGCCAGTGCAGGTGAGGATGCCGCAAGGATCACAGATGACAGGGCGAAGGCTTTAGCGCGCATTTTCGGCCTCCGTCAGAAGTCGAGCGGCCTCAGCTGACGCAACATCACCTTGCTCAGCGATCAGGCGCAGGGCGAACTCAACCGGGACATTGCCACTGACGCGATCATGAGGCGGTACGGGATCTGCTTCACATCCGGGCGTTTCGCAAACATCCACCGCCTCACTCATGGCAATCACTTGTGGCACAGACGTAATGTCGAAGCGTGCAAACACAGTTGGATCGATCGAGAACCCAACGGCCTCTTCCATCGAGCCAAATGTTTCTTCCAGCGCAGCCCGCGTCTCATAAACAGAGTTGTTTACAAAGCCCCGGAACACGATGGGCAGGCCATAGGTGCTGGCCTCTTCCATCATTTGCCGAAGGGAGGCTTTCGGCATTGAGAAAGAGGCCAGCAGGAAGACAGTGGCCCCGTCATAACGCACTTCTTCTGGTGCGGTTTGACTGCCTCCTGCCTCACCGGCGCCAATGAGCGCCTGCACCCGAGGGTGAGACAATGCCTTGGTACGGATGTCATCGAAATCGACGCCGGAGAAAGCGCCCTCAGCAGCGTCTTGGGGGATCAGTGTGTCTCGCAGCGCCTCGCCCTGACGCTTGGCGTCATCAACGATAGTGGCAAGGGGTGCAGTGATCCGCCCGGTACTGCCGGGGGCATATTCAACCACGCCATTTTCACCCTCTTGTGCGAAGAGTGCAGAAGACAGCGCGGTCGATGCGGCAAAAGCAAAACTCAGAGTGCGCAGCAATTTCTCTTCCTCCAAAGCAGCCAGCCGAAGGATTCTCCCTTGAAGGGGAACTCGCGCAGGCGGTCGATGTATTGTGTTGAAAAGCCGATTGGGCCGCAGGCGTAGCGCCCGGATGTCTTGGGACGTGGCCGGGTGATCTGCATGCGGTACTGGCTCTTTTTGATCACCGGCTGAGACCGAGTGCTGCAAAGAGCGCTTGTGTGTGCAGTTTGGCGCGCAATCAGCAGACGGTGCATGCGCGCGACCATCTTCGACGCCACCACCTGACTTGCCATAACCCCGCCGACATGGGCGCTGACATCCCCTTGAATGGGGTAGATCGAGCCACCGCATCCGGTGCACCAGAAGAGGTTATCCATCGAGAGATTGCCAGAAGACGAGCGGACGCAATCAGCGGCACAGGCGGCTTGAGCAATGGGGTTTGCGAAGAGAATGGCTTCTGGATTGATAAGGTTGTTCAACTCCGCATCCTGCCAGAGCGGGTCAATCTCGGAGATATAGGCCACATCGAACTGTGCATTCTGCATGCACAACCCATCGACCACGACGCCAAGCCACGAGATCAGCGGATAGAAGTAGTAGTGAGCCTGCCAGCGAGACCCGGTGCTGCCGCCGTTTTGCTGTGTCGCCGTGGATTTCCCGAGCGACAGCAGCCCAAAACCCATGTCAAAGCCCATATTTACAAAGCAACCCGGTTCATTGGCGACATCGACAAGACGCGCAGGCTCCCAGAGGCCAATCGCAAGACCTGGGCGCGGCGGAATGCCGGGACAAATGCACAGAGGAAAAGACTGATTGTCGGTATCAGGCCGGGATGCGCCAAGGCTGAGGCTCAGACCACCGATGGAAATGGGAAAAATACAGTCCCAGCAAATCTCGGTGATGGGGTTCAAGAAGCGCTTGTTGCAGATCGCCGCTGCCTGCGTCGCAATCATGCTGAAGGACAAAGCGATAATCAAAGTCCGGATGTTCATTGGCGAACCCCCCCATTTTTTCCAAGGGCGATTTCTTCGACCTGCATCAAGGGATCTGCGCGCTGAACAACAGCCGGCACATTCTGGATGCCAAAGCGGTTCACCAGAACGGCGTCTTGATCGAAGTAGAAGCGGCGGCCATGTTCGCGCATCAAGCCCAGAGGATCGCCGTTGACGAGAACAAGCAGCGTGTTCAGTTCATCACCGTCCGAGAGGGCAAAAGACACTTGGTCAGGATCATCCCCATCGATCAGCACAATGCGCTTGTTGAAGCGCGAATATGCCATAGGGTTCACAACGGTTCCGGCCCGCGCAAAGACCACCCCCTGATGGTCAACCAAGTCCTCAGTCAGAGTGATCGACAGATCCACTTCCCAGATTGAGTAATCCTCAGCCTTGCCGAGACCGGGAACGGGACGAGGCCGGTTCACATAGGCGCGCGTGGTGTCCTGCATCTCTTGACGCATCTGATCCAGCTCGCCTGCGGCCTCCATTTCAGTGAGGCGGTTTTTGATCGTGTCCAGGAGCGAGGGTTCTTCAACCTCAAAGAGCGGCCCATGCGTGCCCAGATCTTTTGCCGTGCCCTGCCCTGCTGAGGCCAGAACGACGAAGGCTGCAGTTTGAAAGAGACGGGGGATGTTCATTTCAGGATGTCCTCCAGCTCGGTCCAATGGGGGAACGGGATTTCGATGCCCGTGGCGATCACGTCATCAACCGGACGGGGACCGATCACCGCATAGCGACTGTCGAGGCTGTCCACGCTGTCACCGAACACTGCGATCATGCCCTCAGGCACCTCAGTCCCTTGCCAAAGGGGGGATACGAGTTTTCCGTCCTTCAGCTGGCCCTCTACACAAGTGTCGTTGACGCAGAAGGTGTTGCCGTTGACCGAAACAGGATCTCCGGCGATGCCGACAATGCGCTTTGTCAGGTACAGCTCATGACCGTCGAACTTGTCGCGCAGCACCTCTGGCAGCTTGATTGCAGCGATGGTGCCGGGGCGCAGGTCCTTTGGCCAAGTGACCATGGCGTAAGCGTTGCCATCGAGGCTATCTGAGGCATTGAGGGTCAAGCGACCGAACGCCAGAGCATAGAATCCAACAGCACATGTGATCGCGGTGGGGATGATCCAAATGAGGTTAGCGCGCCGCATCTTGAAGCACCCCGCTCATAATGGTTTCCGTCGCATCTGTTGCGACAGCAGCCTGTGATGTCAGAATGGCTCCCTTGCGAACGACCAGCTGACCCGTTGCGTGCGAGTAGCGGTCGATTTCCACCTGCAAGTTTTGCTGGAACACCGGCAGGATCGTGGTGAAATCATCATCGGAAATCTTGTCGCTGGACCACTCAACGAACATGACGAGGCTGCGTTCTGGATCAAACACGGCAATGCTCGGCTCAGAGGTCAGCAATCGCGGAACAAAGATGAAGCCCGCGACGACGATCTGCAGAAACAGGACGGCGCAGAGACCAATAAGCGCCTTCTTGAACAAGCTCATGAGACCTCTCCGCGCTCGATGAGCGTTTTGATGGCCTGTACGGTATCCATGCCCTGCGCTTTATATTGGTTCATCCGCTCGACGGTGGAGCCTTTGGAGCTAAACACCGCCAGAGAGAATGGATCGAGCATCAGCCGCCCATAGGCGAAACCTTCAGGCATCTGGATCGCCATTTCAGAAAAGCGCCCCGGAACCGATGTGATGGATTTCAGGAGCATTTTCACTGGCGGCTCGATTGAGTCCAGCGCGTCAATACTGTCCGGTTTTTGCGCGAGGAAAATGCGGTAGTCAGAGTTTTCGAGGCAGACATTTGAAGCCGGGTTGGCTTTGTAGTCCTGCATCGACTGAGTACCCGTGATCAGTGCTCCGGTGTACTTCCGTGCACGGCGAACAACACCTTCAATGAACTTGGCCGTGCCCTGCCCTTTCAGAAGATCCCAAGCCTCATCGATCACGATTGCCACGGGTACCGAGCGCGGCGTCTTGAACATCAGCTCAGTGCCGAGAAACATCACAATCTGAAGGATCGTGGCTTCAAGACCCGCCTGACCTTTGATGTCACTCAGCTCTACGACGGTGAACGGTGCATCGAGAGAGATATTGGCCTCGCCCTGAAAATAGTGAGCATAGGCCCCACCAACAGAGTAGGTATCCAGCTTGCGAATAACGTCTGGAAGCCGTTTGTCTTCTTGCTCTTCATAAATTTTGATCAGGCAATCGCGGACATCAGAGATCTCACCATCACGGCCTTTCTCATTCCAGACGTTGGTGATCGAGGCACGAATGAAGTCCTCTTCAACACCCTCAACGCGGCCGCCACGGTTTGCGCCAAGGTCAGCCATGGTCGCAACGACACGGGTGATCAGCTCGATAGCATCAGTCCGGTAATCATCTTGCTGCATGGCTTCGGAATCGAGCAGCGAGAATGGATTGAGGCGAATGCGGGTAGAACCGTCGAAGGCAATATGTCTGCCGCCGAGGATTTCGGCTGTGGTCTTAAAAGAATAACCATCATCAATGACGAGAACATGCCCGCGAGCGGTGTAGATCCCGACAGCGATTTCCTGCATCGCTACAGATTTACCAGCCCCGGACTTGCCTACGACCGCAACATTGTAGTTGCCGGAGGATTTAAAGTTGTCCCATTGAAAGAGCTGCCCCTGGCGCCCAGCAAGCAGCATCCCGCTTCCGCGAGAGTTCCCATTCCACTCGCCGTGAAGGGGCAGAAATGCCATTGCGGCTGCGGACTTCAGCAGACGCATACGCATCTGGCGCCCAAAATCAGACATCATCTTGGATGAACAGCCAAAAGGCAGGCTGGCCATGAAGAGTGGAAGTTGCAGATACTTATCTTTGGAGAGCTTGATGCGCTGGCGGCGGTAGATAGACTCCACCTCGCCTGACGCCATCAATGCCTCTGTCGGACCTCCTTTGGCATAAGAAACAACCGTATAGAGCGTTTCAAAGAGGCGTTCCCCTGCTTGGATTTCTTTATTGAGGTCAGTTAGTTCTTTCTTCTTTTGCCCCGCATCAGGAATGAACTTGGACCAGGACTTGCCCTCATTGTACTCACCGCTGCCCAGCTTCTTTGCCATCATGGAGGCAGCTTTCTGGGTAGACATCGCTTTCATCGTGAAAGAGGTGAGAACAGGGCCAACAGGACGATCCATCAAGCGAGCAGGATCTCCGTTTAAGGTCATGCCGAGGCCAAACACCCATTCCTCCGGATAGGCATTGGCAGACGCCACGGTTGCCGACATCTGAGGCGTTCCGGCGAACTCGATTGCATCACTTGTCACCCGCAATGTCGCACCGGGAAACTGGTAGTTGAGAGGCATATTCTCGTCATATGCTTCCAAGTCCCAATTGACCTCTGACTCATCTGGTCGAGCTGAGTGGAACAACTCGCGCAGAAGAGCGAGGAACCGGGCCGGTTGAACATCGGTCGCCCAGCTGGAGGTTTTGAAGACATTGCGCAGTCCGGAGCGGACAGAAACCAGCCGCTTTTCCGCTTCCAAGCTGAGGTCTTCTCCTTCAAGCCAAACAGCAACGAAGATGTGACGATCAAATGGGATGGATCGAGCGCCGTCCTCTTCCATGCCAAAACGGATGCTATTCAGGTGAGAAACGCGCTGCCGCACCATCTCATCGACAAGCGGGGTAAGCCCGGTGCGGACACGCTGCCATGGGCCTGAAACCGGCGTGATCGAGGGCGAGGTCCAGTTGATGACTTGGAACGTGGCGTCTGTCGGCAGGTTGGCGGCAAGGACACCGCCGATATTCTCGGCCAACTCACTATTGCCAATGGCTGAACCAACTTCCATGAGAAAGCCGCTGCCATGGGTAAAGTGATAGAGCTGCTTTTCAGAGTCATAAACGCGCCATGGCAAGATGTCTGAGAGGACATCACCCGCCATTAAATCTGGCGTGTCTTCGGTGTAAGGAACATCACCGAACAGCCCCGCCATTACATCTCCTAAGAATGTCATTTGATCTTCCTTTCACGGGTGCGCTGGCCCTCAGGCGCGCGATGAGGAAAGTCGCGTCCACAGTCGTCGATCGCGGACCAAGCCAAGTCACGGAAATGGGATACTTTCTCTTTCGGAAGCCAAAGTGAGACCTCCGAAAAATCCTCTTCCCGGCGGGCTGTACGGATTTCGGCCATGCGTTCGGCCTTGGGACACTTTCTCTGACCGCCCATTACTGCCGCCACTTTCCTTCTTGGATGACGAAGTGGACGAAACGGGCTTCATGCATGATGCCGCTTTCATCGAGGATCGGGGCAATCCAGAGCGTGCCCACAACTTCGGGAGAGCGGTAAGCTGCAGCGTTATAGGGAAAGCCTCCATCCGGCAGGCCGGTCACAGCGCCCTTGCCTGTGAACAACGGGTTCTGAGCGAGGCTTTTAACGGCAGTGTCTTCAGGGCGCTCCTGAACGGAAGTGACACCAGCAGCACCTGTCCCATCAACAGCTGCAATCGTTGTGCAGGGAGATCCAGCCTGAGCCTCACACAGAAAGTCCTTGTCTGTATTTGAGGCGACACAGCCTGTGACAATCGTTGCAAACATCAAAACGGCAATGGTTTTCATTGGCCCAGCTCCACACCTTCAAGAAACACAAGCTCGACCTTCGTCCCGCCGTACAGGGAGACGATTGGCTGATACTGCTCGGCTCGTTTCACGTAATAATCGGCCAGCGTCGTAGCCGCGTTTTCTGCGCCACCGGCCAGCGTTCCCATGCCAGCACCGCGCAAGATTTGATCGACTGAGGCATTCTCTTGCGAGATCGAGGCGTTACCTGCGGCGCTGATACCTTTGCCCAGACCGCCAAGAGCACCTGCGATCATCGCATTGGTGACGGCCGGCCCCTCACGGCTGACAACATGACCACGCACGCCCTCTTTGCCAGAGCCAGCCATGTAGCCGGAGACTTTCGTCTCCAAAACCTCACCGCGCCCATTCACACAGGTCAACGAGATAAGCCGCACCTTCACTCGCTCAGATGAAAGATCACCAGTCGCAGAGCCTTGAACAGTACAGCCTTTGAGGTTCACCCGGGCAGGACGGCGCGTGCCAAGGGCCGCTGTGACAGCAGGGCCAGTGATGCGAAACAGCACAGGAATGGGATTGTCTCTCTTGGAGACATTGGTGGCTGCATCTGCACCAGAGAGAACGACAGCAGGGGCATAGCTTCCCGAGGGAAGATAGTTCCCCAGACGACGGATCTCCCGATCCTCCTGTTCTGGCTCTTCGGCGGCTGCAAGCGTGAAGCTATGACCAAAGCTGCCAATTCCTCCGCGAGCCTCCTGCGTCTGTTCGGGCTGGGTGCGGCGGGGCGGTGTTCGAGACAGAGGACTGCGGCGCACAAAATCGCTTCCGGGGCCGCTCTCTGCAGGTGGCGACGTCGGAGGCAGTTGGTTTCCGGGGGCTTGGGCAGCTGCATTGAGAGTGTCTACTGCGCCAGATGCAGGAGCAACGTTCGCACGTTCCGCTTCGAGCTGGGCGATCTTTTCTGCCTGCTGGATAAGCTGTTCGTCATATTCAGCACGAATGGCCTCAGCCTTCTGTTCAGAATCACGACGAGCCTGATCAACAAGATCTCTCAGTTCTTCGGTCTCTTTCTTCAAGCGCTCCATTTCGATGCGACCAGTGGTAATCCACGACATCTCAGGAGAAGCAGAAGAGGTGCGGTCAGAGATAATGGTTTCATCGATGGTGGGGGATGAGCGGTCGGGAAGGCCAGCAGTGTTCGGGCCGCTATTCATGACGGTGCCAAGAACAATGAACCCGATGACGACAACACCACCGATGATAGACAGTGCAATGATCTGGTTTTTCTTGCGGTTCGTTTCAGCCATTACTTCGACCTCACAACAACGACCCAGGAGCGCTCGCCAGCGGCAAGGCTCTTCTTCTGGACCCAAACTGAAAGAACGCCAGAGCGATAAAACTCTTGCTCACGAACCTGACGGGCAGACTTGCCAGCGGAGGCAACTCGAACTTCACCGACCAGTTCCCCGATCCGATGGGTGGAAATCAAAGCGCCGTTGCTCCCCCCCTTGGGGAGCGGGCTTCTGATCTTGCTGCGGATGGTGTCTCGGGTCGCAGAGGTCAGCTGATCAACGAAGCCGTCACCACCACCAAAAGAGGTTTCCGCGAATCCGCCCCCTGCCCCACCAGAGGCAGTTTCAGGTTCCGGTGCAGATCCGCGCACGGTGATAAGTGCAGTCTGAGTGCTGGACCTGATGGGCAGGATTTCATAGGCGACGGTGTAGCCCTTTTCCGTGACCAGATAGCCGCCTTCTTTCGAGGGCATCTCATCTGATCCGGCATATTTCAGGAAGATGTCGCCGGTCTTCTCGTCATTGCGCACCTGATAGACTGAGGACTCATTGTCGTTGACGATAGACGAGATCCTATCCCCGACGACACTAACGCGAGTGATCCCTGTGACAGAGGCTTTGAACCGCACAAGGCCGTCTTCCTTGACGGTAAAGCGCTGATCTGCGGCATACGATGGGCAAGCCGAGGCCAGCCCGGCTGCGAGCACCGCAGCCAGTTTCAGTTTCTTCAGCATTGTTTGGTTCACTCCTCCGCTGAAATCTTCCCAATCGCAGCAAGGCGTACTGACCCAGCTTGCGGTTTGAACCGGACGAGAATCCGGCGGTCTTCGCGGGTGACTTGAGTTGTTTCGAGGTAGGTCACGAGATCGCCTTCAACTACGACCTCGTACTCTGCGAAATTGTGTTCAATCTTCCTTGGAAAGAAGACTGTAGAGATCTTGCGCTCGGTGATGTCCTTGGCGATCCTGTCATAGCTATCAAGGATCGACGCGCGCTCAGCGGGGCCACTCAGGCGCTCCAAGACGCTGCGCCCATAGGAGAGGTTCTTAGGCGAGCTGTTATACATCGAATACACAGCGTCGAGGGCGAGAGCTTCGACATATCCCTTATCAACGGCTCCGCGTGCGACCATGCCATCACTAACGACGGTAGGTACAAGAACCACCTGATTAGACTGGCTATACATCTTGGCGGACAACAATAAGACAGACGTAACTAGGGCAGCCGAGACGCCGCCAAGTACAAGCACAGCGCGGCGAGATTGGCGCAGGGATTTATCCATGGTCTGGAAGTTCATCATGCCCTCCAAGTGCAGACAGCACTGTCAGGAAATGAGCGGAACAAACTGAGCTCCATTGGAGCGATCCAATAGATCAAGGCGAGAAGACCATGTAGGCCACGCTCCCCCTTCACTCGTTTCCATATGAAATAAAGAATGATTCCGGCAATGATGCCACCAAAGACGTGATTGGTGATAAATCCCATCATGAACGGGAAAACAGCCGCCATCGCCTCGTCGGCAGGAAAGAAGAAAAACTGCGGCGGATCCTGCAACCGCTGCTCTACTTTTACAACCTTGGTCATGCCTGCTCCTGTTGCAGAAGGCGGCTCCCGTGCAAAAGCACGGGAGCCGCTTGACGCTTACAGAGTGGTGGCCTGCGATGCAGTTGCGTCGATAGACGTCTGCGCCAAGAGGTCGGTGCTGGCTGTCACGCCGCCGAGGCTGGTCAGTGTCGTGACACCATAGCCAAGGAACATCGATACACCGAGCGCGACAGCGACATTGGTCCAGCGACCGGTCACAGCAAGGGTGATCGCCGCGATGGCAACAGAGATGATCAACACCAGATACCCACCAGCGCCACCAAGGATAGTGCTGAGGTCGGTTGCCATTGCGAAGAAGCCAGCTTCAACGCCGGTGTCCGAGCCTGCCGCCATTGCAGAAGTGCTTGTGAGTGCGAGTGCTGCAAATGCGGCTGCGCCAGCCTTCAGTTTGTTTTGAACGTGCATGTCCCTCGTTCCTTTCGAATATAGATGCACAAAATTACCCTGCGGTCCCTAGCCGCAGGGTTTTCACCCATTTTGAAGGTGAACTGATGTGTTCGAGCGCAATGGCAGTACAGCAGGCTTATCCTGCGTCTGAACTTTGTTCAGGCAGGGTGCGCTTCGAACGAAACGTGACTTGGTTGAATGGTCAGTTTGGGGTTTTTGTGAGGTCGCGACCGACCGTGCTGACCTTAGCTGTCGCTTGATCGACCATGAAGCATGTCGAGATTGTTTGGTTGGTTGGGTTAAATATGATTTGTGAACCGTCACCAAATTCAAGGTGATGTTTAACGAGAACCCCTGGCCAAAGACTGATCTTACGATCTTGTACTGATCCATCGGGTCGCGTTCCAGACGCGACAAGCATGTATTCACGCCCATCCAGGAGGTAAATGCAGTTGTAAACGGAGGAGACATTGCGTTGTCCCGCCCTAACTAAATCATACCTCACCTGAAACTTTTTACCTTCTGAGCCCCAGAGGCGAACTCCGGCTACTGTAATCAATAGGTAGTGCTTCTCGCGTGGCATGTATCGTCTCCCAATGAGACGATTTCATATGTTGTTTGTTCTTCAATAGGAAGACAGCCAATGCTGCTGTCGACTAGCAATAGCGTCGGACCACGTAGCTGTCAATCTGTGTGGTTGACAATCTGTGATGGTGTCGGACAATAAGGTCGCATTGGAAACATGGACCGAGTAATTAGGCACTGGTCTAAACGAGCTGATCTTGTTGGGCGAGTTGGCGTCAACAGGCATGAACTTAAGCTGGATGTCTTCGGAGAGTTCATGTGACTGATCTCAAAACCAATCACACCCTTTAGCAAGGTCGACTAGCCGGATGGAGAAAACGGAGGAACCAAAACAAGAAACCCCCGCAAGGCGGAGCCATTACGGGGGGATGCGTAGATAAAGAATTGTCACCTCTTACCTACAGCATTCCCTACATCGCAGGCAAGTAAAAAAACGCATCTGTGCGAACAGTGGATAACTGCCTAATGTAGTGGACTAATACCGCCTTGCTTCACCTAAATTGGAGCAAGAAGTTGAGCAGGATTTCGAATGCCTACCGTGAGGAGGCACAATCATGCCCTGTACTACCAGGGAACATGCAGCGCAGTGATGTGCAAAGATTGATGCGGCGGGTGGCACCCGCCATCGGTATGAACGATGGTCAGCTAACAGTCATGCTTGCTATGATCGATGAAACAAGACCTTCAGACTGGATCGATCCATCTATAGAGCCAGTGTGCTTTGCTATGCAGTCCAATATTGCGTCTCTCACAGGCAAAGATGAGCGTACAGTACGCCGCGTCGAAACTGTGCTAGAGAATGTGTTTCGGTTCATCCGCAAAGATGTTGCAATGAACGGACGTCGCTGCCGCTTCCGCAGGTCTGATGGATCGGAGTACCGTCAGGGAATCGTGTTTACGCCATTAATAAAAGCTATACCGCGTCTAGTAGAGCTAGAAGCCGACCTAAATTCAGGCCGCGTGGATCGGGCAGTTCTGAAGCAAAAGATCAGTGCCGCAAAGCGAATTGTCAAAAAGAAGCTGATGGATCTACAGCCAAGGTTCCCAGAGGACAGCACACTGAGAGATATTGCAGGCGAGTTCCTGTCATGGCCTACACGTTTCTATGCTTCCGTTTCTGTGGATGAACTCCGCGAACACCTTGGCGAGGTCTCAGGTGTTGTCGATAAGCTGATGGCATTTGCTGATATGAAGCAAAGAATGTCCGCTCGACCGGACAAAGATGACCGCCAATATATACAAGATACAACTCAAGAAACTTCTGTATTCTGTAACGAAACCGTAGATAAACGGACTGCCCAGCCTAACGGCTCCGCAGATTGCTTAGAAAATAAGCATGAAGATCGAACCGCTGAACACAATAGCGAAATAGCCGAACATCTCACTCCAATAAGACTATTCTACCTGTGCTCAGAAGAGATGCAGCTGCACATCCAGATTTCGCAAGGCAATAGACCATACCCAGATGAACGGGACTTCACAAATGGAGCTATAGACCGGTTGCAGGCATTGGGTATTCATCCATCTGCATTCAACGATGCAGTGGAACAGATGGGTAATCTAGCAGCGAGTCTTTGCGTTCTCATCATCGACCGCAATCGTTTCCACCCTGTAACACCGGTCAAGTGCCCAGGTGGTGTGTTGCGAGCGATGACAAGAAGACACGCAAGCGGTCAGCTTAACCTTAACCGCAGTCTGTTCGGGCTAATGCAGAGGAAAGATCATTGGTGAGATCTCAAGCAGACCAAAGAAACGAAGTATCACCATTGTTCCAACGATATGCGATCCCTGTGCGCTCTAGATTATCTCTAACTTTAGCGTAAGGGATCGCTACGACCCGGCTAGTACCGTGAACCTTGTCTGTCAGAGAAGAGGTTGTCTCATCAGAAACGAGATAGTCGACTACGTTAACGTGTGGGTGATTATTCAGTTGGTCAAATTTGCACATCTGTGCAGGTTCCTTCTCTAACGTAACTCAAACGCGCTAAAGGACGGAGGCGAGTTTGTTCGTAGAGATCTGCCTTAGGTAGAGTCGGTAAATCTAGGGACAACTTGTCCCTTACCTAGAGTTAGGAACAGATTTCTTTCCCATGCGCGGGGGTAAAACCGTTCCATTCTGCAAGGGTAAGATGATTGAGATCGTTGTTCCGTGAGCACCTAAGCGTGATGTGACCAAGATCGTTCCCCCCATGGCTTCAACCATCGATTTAATACTGGTCAAGCCCAGGCCAGCGTGTCCCTCACCCGAGGTAGAAAAGAAAGGATCGAGGACCTTGGAGATGTTCTGAGGGGGTATACCAACACCGTTATCTGAAAACCTTATTTGTAGATCAGACTGAGCAGTAACTCTGGATTTGATCCATACGCGAGGCGGTAAAGTAGGGTGAACGTGGTGCTTAGAATTATTCAATAGCTCTGATATTATTGTAGAAATAGCAAGTTTAGGGACAAGAAGTTCTGAAGCCTGATAAGAAATATCAAGATGAAATGTTGTGGGTCGATCTTGGTTCTCGGGGGAGTTAACACAAAGCTCTAATGTGTCCTGCAACGAACTCAATGAATCGTTTATTGGGTGTCCTCGGGCGATGAGAGATAGATTGACGTTGAGGCTACGCATTCTCTCAATACCAATTTCGAACTGTTGAAAAGCATCCAAATCACGTTGGTTTCTTGGACTCACTCTGAGTGAGTCAAGTATGATCTGGAGACCGCCAACTATAGAAGAGATCGCATGGCTGTATCCAGCCGCTAGAGATCCCAACGCTTCTAGTTTGGTTTGTCTCCCACGCTCTTCTTGAATAATTCCATGCCTATAAATAGCGATGGAGCTGATGGCCAGCACGATCAAAAAACAAAGGAAGAACAGTGACCGAAGCATCAAATCTCGCTTGATGGGCGCTTGGAGCTTCAAGGGTCCAAAATAAACATGCTGAAATGTGCCGAGAGTGGCGGTAAGGGAAACAACCTCCTTCTTAATGCTTTCAGACTGGGAACGAAGCTCATCTGTAATGCGTGGGCTATTAAGCACATCCCTATGTAAAGCTTCTGTTCTAGCAAGGACGCTGGTCAGTTGTTCGATCGCCTCTTGAGCGATCTCGATCACATCGCCTTCCAAAGCCTGGGCATCGATGAGGTTCTGTTTGAAAAACTGATACCGATGAGAAAAGCCAAGGTGCGAGGGAGATCTACCAGTCAAGTAACCTATCTGTACTTGTTGATTATACTCAAGCCACCAGCGGCGAGCAGAGGTAACACGCCACATTACTTCGCCATAAGAACGGCCAAGTTCTGCGATCTGCTCTTGTTGCTCATCGATCTGGTTGAGTTGGCGATACCAATCGTGACCAACCAACATCAGGAGGGAAAAGGAAGACGCGACGACACCATAAAGTGCAAGCCGAAGAAACCCCTGCATCAACAGATCAGTTTTCACTAACGGATATCAAATACCACAGCCAATAGCCATCTTGAGCGGCACCAATCTCGTCTGGATATTGAGATCTTGGCCATACCATCCGCGCCGGCCCTTTATCTTCAAAGCCGATCCGTTGGCCATCGACTCTGATAGCTATAATAGGTTGATAGAGCTCTGCTTCATTTCTTGGTACTGTGACAGAATATTCATCTGCGGAAGTTAGCTTCAGCCCTGATTGACCAGCCAGTCCTGACTTGTCAGCAACATCAAGCAGGGCTGGCCCAGTATACTCAATGATCCTATCTTGGGTCCATGTAGACACAGTATGGATCGTTACTTGATCGAATTCTCTCTCTAGTTGATTTACGGTGTAACTTGTGCCACCCACCAACACGGTGGATGCGTCCTCTGATGCACTCAAAGTATTTAATGGCATCAATGCTATAGCTACGGTACTTAAGATCCTAAGCATGTTAGAAAAAACTCTCAAAATGGTGGGGCATTGGAAAAATCGTACTATGCGATGTCCAGTGTGTTCAAGCCAGAGTTGTCCAATATTGAGCCGGTCCTCAAACCACTCTTGCGGTGTAAGGTTTGGTAGTTCGATAGAAGATATTGGTGGAGAATTGGTCGTATATGGTGAATGTAGTTCATGTGGGCATGTATCCACGGACTATTTCGATGATTGGACACATGAACGCTTCAAAGATGAGATCTATAATGATCAATACCATGTCCACGATCCCGCCTACGTAGAACGAAGACCAATCGCTACTGCAGCTGCAGTAGCGCGCTTCTATGACAGACCAACAAAGGTGCTAGACTATGGGTCGGGATCAGGGCTCCTGTCCAAGATCTTGTCGAAATTTGGTATGGAATCCATCGCATTTGATCCAATGACTACAAAACCATTGGTCTCAAGCGACAAATTCGACTTGCTTCTTTGCATTGAAGTGCTCGAACACGTCCCTAATCCATGGGTGGCAGCGGAAACATTGCTTCGGCACGCTGGTAGAGGCGCTGATGTCGTGGTGACTACCCTACTCCTACCAGAAGCGACTGAACACGAGAACTGGTGGATGGGACCACGGAACGGGCATATACACGCCTACTCGAAAGCGTCACTAGACCAACTGTTTCCGGGTATGAAGACTTTCAGTCCAGGGGTCCACTATTTAGGAAGCCCATCGGAAGGGTTCCTATCGGAAATTGAATCTGCTGTATTATGTGAACGTGATTGATATTACGGACAGGGTTCGGATTTGAGATTTCGCTCCCGTTTCTTCGCTCTTGTGACATATCGACGAATGCTATCCACATCTAGGTCTAAGGCTCTGGAAACAAGTTCTTCGTCGTATATTTTTTGATGAACAGCTAGTCCGATCCGCTCCTTCTCTGTTAGCCCACTAAAAAACCTCTCTGCCCTGAGTTCGGTATCTGGGCCGACAACCTGAGGGGATGAGGCTGTGTCGATGTGGTCACGTAATTGCATGAGATCCAAACTATCTTTCGAAAGGTATTTCGAGACTCCCATTTGCATCATAACTCTTGCCTCCGCTTCATTGTACGAACCGGTCAGCACAAGAATGCTGCAATCGCTCCTTAAATCTGAAATGATAGAAGAAATCATATCAATACGTTCTTCAAAGGCGTGGGCACTCGAAGCTGGGGGAACGGGAGGAACGCCTGGGTCGAGCAGAGCACAATCAAAATCTTGCATTGAGATCCTAGGATCAGCTCTAAAAGCTGACTGGAGGCCATCGTACCTGTTGAAGCTGAAAACCTCTGCCTCACCAAATAATGTTTGCACACTCATGGCGATGGCATGTCGCAATATACCCTCGTCCTCAAGTAAAAGTACTTTTTTCAATCATTTATCCTCCGGGTTTAATGAAAATGTGAAGGCTGCTTTTGCAGAACACTTGATAATGCCGGTAAGGTCTAAGCGTTTAGTGCGATGTTGCTGACATGATGATGTCGAAAAACGAAACGCGAGGTAGCTGTTGGTGCGTCGCTGGGAAATGAACTCTGAATTGGTCATTGCGCCTCAGAACGCCTGTCGAACGCGACGAGTGAAGTAAATTGGACAGGCCTAATCTAAAATAAAATAAACTGTTCAATCAGTGTGCTCCTCACGCCTATAGATATCGTAATTGTATGCGACGCCACCGCGATTTCTATTCTTTAAGAATGGTCATAAACTTGAGTGGTTTGAGTGTTTAAAATATTACATGGACGATTTTAGAAACTTCCTCGTAGAAATGAATATACGAACGTCGAGCTTCTAATTGCATAGGCTGCATTACCGCTGCGCACCTACGCAACCAGAAAGCCCTTCTTCTATGTGAAGCTAGGGGGCGATTAAAATGCGACCTTCAAATTCGCGCGAACCCCGTGGTCGGCGTAGTCATCAGAAAGACGGCCTGAATAACTAAAATTGAAGGTGGCATTAGGGGATACTTCCATACCCAGCCCCGCTTCTATAAGCAGCTCATTTTCCGCGACAGGCATACCTTCGATGTTCATTGCATTCCCCTGCAACCATGCAGTTTGAGATGGGTTTATATCGCCGAATGCATGACGCCAGCCCAACATACCAGTCGCTAGTAAGGACTCTGATCCGAAGGCGAACTTCGTTTGTCCGCGAAGACCTAGAGTTGCGTAGGATGTTTCAGTCGAGATCCCTGCGACGGTCAATGCACCACTGCCACCTGTTTCGCTGAACCCATCGCTGTCATAACTTACATGCGCCAGACCAAAGAATGGCTGTAGCTGGCCGCGTTCCAGCTGGTATTCGTAGCTCGCCTCGGCAAAGATGGAGTAGCTGTGCGCGTCATAGCGGCCAAGGGCGGTACCCATGCCAACACTTCCCAAAGAACGAGAGGTGTCTACATCGTGCCAACTCGCCAGCATGCCGCCGCTGAACCGAAGATCTGCGCCAGTTGTACCGAAATAGAGCCCCAGCGTTGCGCTATCAGCATCAGATCGGGCTTCTACATCATTTCGAGTTGAGGTGTTTGAGTAGCCCACCATCAAGCCCACCTGCACCCCGTTTGCCATTTCTTGGTCATAGCCCAAGGCTAGTCCGCCAAAATCTCGCCGCGTCCCGACTGCATTTCCATTTCCGTCGAAGTCCGACCACGAGCCGACCCCTTGCATCCAGACATTTTCTGCTGGGTACGCGGAGTTTTGCATAAAGCTCATTACATTGCGGCTCACACTCTCTGAACGGTGCGTCTCTTGTTGCTGACGCAAACGAGACAGCAATAAGCTCCTGAGCACTGCGCTGTCCTGAACGATTGCTGAGGCGTTGGAACCATGGATTTCGCCCGCCAGTTGATTGTAGGCCTGACGTGCTGTCTCTTCCGACATGCCAAGGATCTGCTGTACCAGCGGGTCGCTCAACTCAAGGCCCGCCAATGTTTGCCCCAAATTTTTCTGATTTTGACTTAGCGCGATATCTGAAAAGTTGATGTCATTGCGATCAAGTCCGAGCCAAACTTCGTCGTTTTCATAACTTAGACTTGCATCCAAAAAAGCTAGCTCTGTTTGGACATCATCAAACTCACCAAAAACGCCGCTGGTCGACTCTGCTATCTTGTAACGTGCCGTTGGATCGAACTCAGCTGCGCTTTCCTGATGCACAACCGTACCGCCGTTCAGGAGCAGAAAACCGTCAACCGAAAGGAGATCATTCCCGGTCGGATCAGCATTCACCAGGAAATACGACCCTACAGCAAAATCTGCATCCCCCTCCACGGCAATTGTCCCGCTCAAAGCAACCTCTCCGCCGCTGGTGACATTCAATCTGCCCACAGTGCCTGCGCCACCAAAGCGCGAATTGGCGAATACGTTGACATCACCGCCAAGCGCGTTTGTAATTCTGAGGTGTCCACCATTCACATTGGTGGTGCCGGAAAAGTTGCTGTTGTCACCGGTTAGAGTGGTATCACCTGCCAGATGCGACAGAGTGCCATTATTCACGATCGCTGCATCAAACTGGTAGTCGGCAGTGTTGTGATTGAAGACTAGCTCCCCAGTACCCGCCCCAAAAAGCACTTTGTCCAACGCGACGTGGCCCGCCGCTGCCGCTTCAGAACCACGAGCGGCACCAATGTTGACGATCCCTGTAGACGTGGCCGCGTTAGCAATTACCAGGTTCGCGGTGGCCGCACTGGTTGCCTCCAGCGTTGCGCCATCAGAAAACGTGGCTATCCCGTTGCCGTTATAACCAACCATTAGGTAATCCCTAACGCCGATGCGGCTCTCTGAACCACGCGCATCTAGCGTACCGGTCACACCATCGTCCCAAGCCACTAGGATTTGTGCCCCTTGCAAGCGCCCTCCGTCGGAGATCGTCGCGCTACCCGAACCTGAATCGCCGATCGACACGTAATTGGTGGTAACTACTGAGCTGTCTGCGCCTTCGATCGTGAGTTCACCTGTTGCGCCAACGTCAGAGGCCAATATAAGCCTTCCGGTCGATGAGAGTGAGCCGCCATTCGATACACTGACAGATCCGTCTCCAGCACCACCGACATTCAGCGTTCCGCTTGAAAGTGTCCAGTCTGAACCGTTTCCACTAATTTCGAGCGCACCTGTTGCGCCAGAATATCGTCCAAGCGTGACTGCTCCGCTGGTCACACTCGCTCCATTTGAAACGGTTGCTGCCGCCTCACCGTTTCCACCGATCGTTACCCCCGATAGCTGCGCAGACGTCTCTTCTCCGTGGATGGTCAACTGGCTGACTGAATCTTCAAACGTACTTAACGACACAGAAGAATTGACGGTCAATGTCGCGTCATCTTCTACTTCCAGAAGACCTTCCCCATACAATCCCAAGTTTAGAAAGTTCGTTGAAAACTGAGAACCAGTTCCCGTTAGACGCAACGTGCCCGACTGCTCTGACAGCCGATTTGCGGGAGCATTATTGATACTGTTGTTGCCAATGGTTGCAGACCCTACCGTCAAAACTCCACCGTTGCGCACCTCAAGATCACCTCCATCGAGCGAGCCCACGAGCAGACCAGATATCGTGCTACTATCTCCATCGAGAATAGGAACATTATCCCCAGAATTGGTCGCGATCACAGCACTTGATGAGCCGGATGGAGTTCCTGCGCTCCAATTTCCAGGATTATTCCAGTTTGATCCGCTGACCCCAGTCCAATGCACAGCTTGCGCGAAGGCAGCTTCAGCTAGAAGACTGGTTACGACCGTTGCAACGGCCAAGTTTACAGTGTTGATGTACGATTTTCGAATGTATGAACCAGCTAAGTGTGACATTGACTAAAATCTCCCCCGCAGAAAATGTCATGTTTCCTCATTTCAGAAGTCATGATTTGAAGTTTCGAATTCTGACATGACATTTCAATAATTAAAAAATGCGATTGCTCGATCGCGATTAGAGGTTGCACCTCAGCAATCAGCTTGCACAAAGAATGATGAAATGCAAGGACGCTGATGGGCGGCGATGGCGTTGCTTTTATTTGACTTTCCACCAACCTCTCATCATAAAATTGATCTCGGTTTGTATATTGTTCGAAGAGCTGAAAGAGTAGATGCAGCGAGGATTTATTTTTGCTCAGGACAGTAAACTTCAACCGCGCGGAAGTGTGTTTTTCTTGAACGAAGTTCTATTTTAATGCGTGAGAGCTGTATGGTGTGCGACCTCGAATGAGTTCGAGTGATATACCAAGGCGAACTGGGTCGTTGCGAGACAAGTATCCTTCGCAATTAGCGAGCCTACTCCATCGAGCAGTAGGCTTTAAGAACGGATTTCATGTCCTGACGTGCCATTATTAGGGATGACCCCCTGCGATCGTTAAGTGTGAGACGATTGCTATCGTCTGATCGTAGTCAGTGGCGGCAAGGAAGAAGCGAAGTATCGAATTTCTATGGATGGGTTGCGGCTCACAATCACTCGTCCCAAGGTAGCCAACCTTGAATCTCTGTTTCAGAAACAGTGTGGCCGGAAATCACCTGCCCCATATCGTCAATTAAAACCCAGCAACCAGAATTGCGTTTAGCGATGGATGATAGGTTGATCGTTTCCTCATCAAGCTCACACACGGACGAGTATTTGGCCCTCCTGAAGGTGTTGCTCACAAAGATCAGTATCTCAGTGCCATCAAGAGGAGCACTCTCCGTGCCGTATATTTGGGTTGATTTTTTAATATCTATGCTTCGCCCTCTCTTGGTCTCGTGTAATCTTATCACCTCTGCCTCATCGCAGGAGGTTCACTTCCGTCAAAAAGTCACAAAATCAAATTGGTTAATTTGCCAGAATAAATATAAGTTTAATTAAATTAGATCGTTTCCGTTTTGTTGGCAATTTTAGCGCAGGCTCATCAATGCCCACATCCGGAGAACTGTGATGCCAACTGCGATCAATGCCAACCCAGAGTTTCGATCTAACTTCACTCAGGATCAATTCGGCGGGAATTTCCTTTTCC
>JBLWUN010000010.1:0-42898 GCA_048268905.1 Maricaulaceae bacterium
GGGGCCAAGGTGAAGAGAAAGTCCAGACCACAAAGCGCCATGTGCGTGGCGGCGAAAGTCGTAGTGGTATGAATCAGTAGGTCCGCGGTTCGAGTCCGTGTGGGGGCACCAAACTATCGCCAAAATCCCGTTATAAATAGCCCTTTCCAAACCATCAGTGCTTGCTGTCCCCCATCCTGTCCCCCAAGTGATTTTCTGCCCAGCGCGTAGGGTCCGACGCCGTCAAACTAAACCTACGTGAGGTCAGCAGCTTTCACGATTCGCTGCTCGAGTAGATCGGGAGACTGGGCTATCTCCGTTCGAACTGATGATCGTATCCACACGCGGGGCATAATGGTGGAGGGAAAGGCACCTTGAAATCACCTTTTGTGCGCCCGTTCCTGCCCAGGTCTTGACCAGGGGCGTTGATGCGCCGACCTACCGTAGCGTGTGACAAATCACCTGCCGCAGCAAAAAACCAGCGTCCATCAACCCAGCACGCTGTGAACGGCCCATAGAAACCCGGCCACAGCAGATACCAATCTCCTTCCCGCGCTTCCTGTTCTTCGATCCTCTTGAGTGGTGTATAATCTGGATCAAGCACGCTCATCGTCGTCTCCGTCGGGTTAGTTGGACATCCAGCCGTAAACGTAGGATGCGATGATTGGGTTGAGAACGCTATGCGCCGTGTATAGCGCCAGCACCTGAAAAAACGTGATCGGTTTGTGTAGCATATCGGCCTCCGGGGTTTACTGGACCGCGCGCAGCGTGGTCATGTTGAAGTCTGCGACGGCAAAGTCGCGCTCGGCGCCTTTGTCCAGATCAACCGCCTTGAGCATCAGCCCCGGCGTCGGATGCCATTCGGTCGAGCCGTGCCAGAAGGCGATGGCGCGCAGGCGGCGGGTGGCAACCTCACCCCGCCAGTTTCGATACTCGCATTCGAATTCGACCGGGCCTTTCAGCGCGATCAGGAAGTTCGTCAGGGAGATTTCCTCGCCTGCGGTCAGGGGTTCTACTTCGGTCATGGGATGCCTCCGGTAATTGTTGGATTCAGGTAGTGACTTGGGCCTCTCGTCTCAAAACAAGGCGCGCGAGTTCTTTAATTCTGCCTTCATTCACCGGCGTTGCTTCGCCCATCCCGCCGTATGGGTTAAGGATGCCGTGGCTCTGTGACGCCTTGAGACCGAGAGTAGACATGATTGCAGGATCTGATCCGCCATCAGTGTGGAGAAAATGCGCCGTGACGGGTCTGACTTGCCCCCGACGATGGAGGCGACCAGTAAACTGTGTGTGGACCTGAGGCGACCAGTCGAGTTCGGCGTAAACAATGTGCGCCGCTCGCTTCTGCAGCCCATCCAAGCCTGCTCCGGCTCGGAGAGACATCAACATTATGTTGCTGTCGCCACCTACGAACGCTGCTTTCGAAGCCTTCTTTGCAGCGGCGCTTTCGCTACCGGTGAACATCACCGGGTTCAGATCTGCTAGGCGTTCGTTTAAGATG
Source organism: Maricaulaceae bacterium (assembly GCA_048268905.1). Classification (GTDB taxonomy): domain Bacteria; phylum Pseudomonadota; class Alphaproteobacteria; order Caulobacterales; family Maricaulaceae; genus JACOMS01. The sequence continues at coordinate 1,481 of JBLWUN010000010.1, forward strand.
CGATAAACTTCTCGGTGCCACGCTCCAACGAGAACCGCTTCGCCAGCCTCGGCCAAAGTGCGAACATATGCAGCAACTGATCGGGCTTTTGCTATCCCTGTCTCCTGTCTCATGAGCATGTCCAGCTCTCGAGCGGCCTGACCACGTTCGTGAAAGCCAGCGGACAGGACCCGCTGCGCTAGGCGCACCTGCAGCTCACGGTCACTCATTACCGCGCCGTCGTCCCATTCTACTTCGATGATGGCTTTCGATAGGGTTGGCAACGTCGCCGCGACCTCGGCATCCTCATGTGTGCGCCGAAGGGCGATCCCCTCTTCTTGCAGGTAAGCACCTAATGCCTCGGGGTCTTTGACAATCCAGTGCGCACCGTGGGTTGCGCACCAGTTGATCTGGAACTCCATCCATGATCCTAAAGCGCCGGGCGCTATGCACTCGACCACGTTGAAAATCTCGGAACCGTAGTTGTATATCGGTGTTGCCGTCAGACCCATTCGGTTCTCAACCAGCCCGCAAATTGCGGCGGCGGCGCGACCTTTGTCGGTGGACATACCGTGGCGCAGCTCTTGTATCTCATCAAAGATCACGGTCCTGATGCCGAGCGGTTCGAACATGTCGACCCATGCACTGATGTTGCTGTAGCGGAAGACGTAGATATCAGCAGGAGGCAAGGATCGGGGCTTCCGGTCCTTGATTTCAATCGCACGCAGGTGCGTGAACCTCTGGATATAGTCAACCACCCATTGCGCTGATAGGTGAGGCTGCACCACCACAGCGGCAGGGAGGCCCCAGCCGTCTGAGATTGATGCCAGCGCCGAAACTGTTTTTCCCAGCCCCACATCATCAAGCAGGAGTAAACGTCCTGAAGCGCGCAGCATATCTGCGGCCCTGCGCTGGTATGGGAGAGCGCTTTCACCATCCTTAAAACCCGGGCGCACAGGAGCGACGTACTCAACGTCGCGCAACGCATCCATCTGCGCCTTGGCGCGCTGGTAGTCTCTTACGCCTGCACTGAGGCGGCATTCAGTCTCGTGATCCATTACCAAAGGAAATCGCTGCATGAACCAGTCGAGATCTGCTGCGATGTCTGGCCTGTCCTTGAGGTGAAACGGCGGGACAGTGCCGGTGGGTATTCCCTTGAAAACGTCTTTGAACCGGATCGAGACGTGCGGTTTTAGATCTGTGATGACCCAGCCAGTTTCAACGCGATGAAGCGTTCCGTTGGTCATAACCAGGCCCTCGACAGATCAACAACAACAAAAGGCTTGCCGCCAACCTCTGACAGTTCGGGAAAAGCTGTGCCGGTTGCTAGCACTAGCGCTGCAATTTCAGGCAACGCGGCGTAGCGTTCTAGTTGTCGCCAGATATCCCGTCGACTGTGCTTTACCTTGATCTCCACGCCGACCGCACCGCTCAGTATGTCGATCCGCTCGGATGAAGTTAGGCGAGTTTCATTCATGTGGTCGATACCAGCCGCCGAAAGCGCGGCGCTGATATCTCGATGGGCGGCGGCCTCGGTTGTCACATTGACACGAGCCTGTCTGATCGCCGTGGCAATACGGCGCGCGTGAATGGCTGGCTCTATCATTTCACACCTTCGACAAGAGCCTCAAAGTCTGAGACCTTGATCAGTGAGATTGCACCGATCTTATGGACCGGGAGCGATCCATCTTTGATCCAGCGATAAATCGTGGATTTTGAAACTCCGAGTACCGACCGACACTCAGCAATTCTGACGTAAATCGGCTTGGTGGATGGAAGATCTGACCGGTCAGGCATGTTTGAAACTCCAACTTGAGTGTTGGCACAACCATCCAGTATGGGTCGCGTAGGTACTTAGGCGGAGACAGGCGGGGCATTCTGCGCCCAGCGCCTAATAGATCAAAGGGACCCGCTCCCGTACTAAAGAGCGAGTCCCCAAGCGATCCAGTTGCATGGATCGGCGCTACTCCCAACATGTAGCGCTGCCACGGCCTCGAGTTGTAAAGCCATGGCTTCAACAGCCGCTAATTGCGACCACCCTTGCTGGGTTCGTTTGCGAGGCTGATAATGCTACCAACTACGCGCTTTGTTATGCTTTCTACCGCTGATCGACGGCCATGATCGGTAAGGTAACTTGGGTGGTTTTTTAAGGCATCCACCACGGCCCCCTCGACCGCGCGCCACAGGCGCTGATGGTCCGAATGCTTCATGCGGGCAGGGCTCTTAATCGGAGCTCTACGAACGTCTCCTGTGTCACTGCGTGATTTGCCAGACCCTTTGCACGTCCAACAGCGCGACACTGCACCTCCGATGCTCGTTTCCTTCCCGGTACCACCACAATCCTCACATTTCCAAGACATACTCAGCTCCCCACGCGACCGGCCATAATTCGGACAATGTCTCTGGATGACACCGGGACCGCGCCAGCATCGATCGCCTTATCCCTCATCGCCGCGCACACGTCGAAGTGCTCCTTCGCCAATCCACGGAACTGGATGTGCTTTCGGTCAACCCCGATCAAGTCGACCATGGCAAAAAGCTCCTCGGTCGAATCCGCCACCATGTGGCACATCCTCATGCCGCGATAATGGCGGCGGGCGTTGTCGATGTAGACGGTCATCTCTTGCCCTCCCTCACATGGGTGGGCTTTGCCTTTACCCTACCGTCACGCATCGCCCCGATCCGTTCTAAATACTCTGCATCGAGCGATGACCAATCGAAGTCATCCTTGAACAGGCCGCAGTGATCATAGCCCCTGCTGTAGGGCGGGCCCGGCTTAAAGGCGTAGGTCGATTGATCAATGCCGAGCGACAACATCACATCCGTCCCAGAAACAATGCCAGCTGCCAGGCACTGCCCGACGTTTCCCATTTCGCTGCTCCAGTGGTCACATCCGGCGCAACATTGACCGAGGGTCCAATAGTCTCGATCGCACATTTCCTGATAGGATTTCTCCCACGCCTCACGTTCTTTTCTCTCGAGCGCCTCGATCGATTCACGGCGACGGCGCTCTAATTCCACGGGGCTGAATTTCGACCAGGGCATTCTATGCCCCCGGGAACAAGGGCAACGTCTGGCATGCGGCCTGCGCCTTTTTGGTCTTGGGCTGATACCCGAACTTGACCAGGTAATCGCGGCGCGCGGCCTGCCATGACTTCTTGCCCCAGCTGGTATTGTAGGCGCCGGGCCATTTGTGCTTCAGGCCGTCCACGAACTTGATCCGATCGGCGAGCGGCATGTCGTCGGGCAGATCCTTGGTCTCCGCATGGATGCCGGCGGCCCAGGTTTCACGCCAAGTCATCGCTAGGCTTCCCTCTTGTCAGATACTGCCGCGCCCAATCTGAATCCGGGTAGTACGTCACCCAGATATCAAAGCCCCAAACGCCCAAAAGCCACTCATGAAGCGACTGCTTCTCTAGCGTGTTCAGGCCTCGGTTTAGGATGACCCTTCGTAGGCGCATGCCACCAAATACATCCGTTGCCATTCGTCCCTCCCTAAAAAACGTGAAAGCCGATCGAGACCAGAGCGACGACCCAGCCAACGACTGCGATCCGTGCCCAAATCGCGCGACCGTAGGCGATACTGATTGCCTCCCGGTGCGCGGCGTTAAGCATCCTCTTGTTGAGATGAGGATCGTTCGAAAGTTCGAGTGGCGGCTCTCTCTCGAGGCGGCGGAGGCGGGCAAAGGTGTCCATGAGCTCAACCCTTCTTGTGGTGAATGAGGATCAGCCGCATGTACGCGGCCAAGTTTCGGATATGGATAGCGAACACTCGCGTCTCCGGGTTCTTGTGCAGGTTGGCTACCTCCTCGGCGTGATCGCGCACGCAAGCGTTGACCTCTGGCACGTTGGTGCAGCCCCGAAAGGCCTTCTGGATCTCTTCAACGCGGGGTGGGGTCACACGACAACACCTTGGCGGTGTATCGCGAGGTGAGAGCAATTTGCTCGCACCAGCGCTTCAGCGACCGGCGGGCAGACGCTGTTACCTACGCACCGGACCTGAACGTCTTTTGGAAAGGCTGTAAAAGACCAGTCGCCATCGGTTTCTTTCCAGATCCCCTCAATCACATAGTCAGCTGGAAAACCCTGCGCGTTGAATAGCTCTCGGGGGGTGAGCATGCGCATTCCGACATCCACGATTACGAAACTCTGTCCGTCGATCTCCAGCGTGACGAATTCGCTGTCATCCCAGAGGCCATGGGCGCGCAGAAGATCTGCGACTTCGCGCGCTCGGGCTTTGTGTTCGTCGGTGAAGGGCGGCGCTTGGACCTTGGCCTGACAGTGCGCCATGCGATCCTTTGACGTGATTGTGTGCAACGGTTCGCTTGCCGGTGCGCCATCACCGGTGCCGTAATACTTGGCGAAGAACGCGGCGACGGGCATTTGCTGACTGCCGCTGCCTGTAACTGTAGTTACAGGTTTGCGCGGGTCGTGGCCTGCGTTGTGCTCCATACGAGGCCCGCCGTTCTGCTGGGCGAGATATGCTGCCACAGGGTATTGCTTCACGCCACCCGCGACCACAGTGTTCAGGGGGCGAGAAACATCCAATGCGCGTGGAGTTTGGCCGCTTCGCTCGCCGTTTCCAACATGGACCATTGTTGCAGCGATCATGCTGTTCTGATCCTTCTTACTGGCGCAGATCGTGTGGTGAGGATCTTTCATTGATCGGCAGGCGCCACCTTGCTGGGCGTATGTCAGAACGGGTGCGATCACGGCAGAGTGGCCACCACCTGCTAGCACGGTCGGGTGTGGGGCGCTGAGTGCCGAAGACCGTCGTGCGGTTCCCTTCAGGCTCATGAGGTGCGGTGCGCATAGGGTGAGACCTGCGCCGCCTGCGGTGATGGTGTGCGCTGGCTTGCACGCTGCCTGCCATGGTTTCTGACTGTTGCGCATCGTGGCCAGGTAAGGGGCCAGCACTCCCAAGGGAGCCGCGCCACCGGGGCGTTTGATGAAGCTGTTTGCAGTTATCGTCGCCAGCGGGTCCGTGATTTGGTGCCCTGTTGCTCCGCTGGTGAAGCGCATAATGCTGGGCGCGAGGATTCTGGTTTTTCCTTGCCCCCCTGCTACCGTAGTGGGCGCGGGCTGAACTACTGACTGCCCGACGGAATTTCCAAAATGCCGCATGATCGTAGGAGTGATCACCGCTTTTTCCCCTCGGTTGGCGCCTGTAATTGTCTTGAAGGGTTCTGCGACGTCCTCGACGCGCCCGCCGTGGGTCAGGTTCACCAGAAAGGGCCGTTCCGCTTGCAGTACATACCGATGCAGGCCGCGCGCCACGCGGGCTAGGGTGTTGTTTGCCAGAGGTCGCACAGACCGCAGCCCATGCTTGGCCATGATCTCCGCTTTGCTGTCGAAAATCGACGGGCAGGGGATCGACCAGTCAATGCATTCCGCCGCTGTGCGCCACGGCTGCAGCTTACCGGATTTCACAGCCGCGGACTCGGGGTCGCCACTTGTCGCCTCTGGCCAAACGATAGGTTGCCCGTCAAACCGGATGATCACAAAGAGGCGTTTGCGGATCGTGGGGGCGTCATAGTCGCAACCGCGTAGCTCTCGCGTTTCCAGCTTGCCGCCGAGGCGGCGTATGGCCTTACACCATTCTTTGAAGGTCTCGCCCTTGCGATCAGGGCAGGGCATAGGCCCGCGCTCGGTCTCAACCAATGGCCCCCAACCTGCGAACTCCTCGACGTTCTCCATGATAACGACATCCACCTTCCCGCCGCTCTTCTGGATTCGCTCGATCCATCCGGGAATGATCCATGCGAGATCACGGATATTGCGGGCCACCGGCTTGCCGCCTTTGGCTTTGGAGAAGTGTTTGCAATCCGGGCTGAACCACATGAGGCCAATGTGCTTGGCGCTCAGGTGGTCGAGCGGATCGATCCGATAGACGTTTTCAGACAGATGCAGGGTTTCAGGATGATTGACCGCATGCAGTGCTAGTGCTGCCGGGTCGTGGTTGATTGCAATATCGGGGCTGCGGCCAAGAGCTTGTTCGATGCCGGTGCTGGCACCGCCGCCACCAGCAAAGCTGTCCACAATCAAGGGCCGTTCAAAGACGCGAGTTGAGTTTTTGAAGCCTAGTGGCAGTGTCGCATTCATTTGGATCTCCTGAACCTACGCCTGAGCAACTGCCAAAAATGAAGGCTGCGCTGATGCTTGTCTGAGATCACAATGTCGTAGCGGCGCTATAGGCGCGTAGGCGCACTTAGGCGATACAAAAAAAGCCCGGCACATGGCCGGGCCCTAGTTGGGGAGTGTAGATATTAAATCAGCAGCTCACCGAGGCTGATGTGAAAATGCCGTCTAGGTGATGTACGGTTTCTCGAAGGGCAGGGCAGCCGCTCACCGCTTCAATCGCTTTTACGTTCAGCAACCTCACCATTGGCGGTGGCTTGTAGCCAAAGGTGCGGTTTGCAGGCCAAGCATGCCATTTGTTTGTTTCTGTTCGATCAGGGTAAACATTGAACGTGTTACCCTCGACCTGCACCTGAACTTCGCGGCTACGATCCTCTGCACATGCTGCAATTACCGCGAAGGCCAACAGCGCAATAAATGTTCTCAACGTATCCACCTCCTCAAATCAACGGCTGATATATTCAGCATACTGAGGATTTGCTCGTGAGCCAGAAGTCTCTTAGGCACAGAAGGAAATCAGCGATACGTCCAACAACACAAGGCTCATATGGCCTGTTTTGCTGAGAATGGCAATCAACTGCTATCTGGCTCCGATTTTCTCTGCACAATCCAGTCGCAATCGTTGCCCCAACCTAAGACCGCATGAACAGGTCGCCCGGGCAGGCCGTATGAACGACACACGCTGCACCGCGCCTTTCGGTAGATTGCTTGGTGGTCGTCACGCAGTTGCGTCTTAACCTTGCCGCTACGCCCGCATTCGCACCAGATGTGAAGATAATGTGGCATCTGTCACGCTCCCCGAGTGAGGGAACATAACTAGAACATTGATCCGCTATGGTGCAATATGAAAAATGGTGAGAGCAGGTCTTGCCCTCTCAGGACCCCGATGGTTTTTACCTTTTCACGACCAAAATATGCAGGCCACCATGCTGGGAAGAACTATTTAGGCACCTCAAGTGCCACTGATACCCTTGACCATGAGAACAGAACCTTCACGGTCCCGGTATACGGTTGGGCGCTTGTAAAAATTACGAGTTACGAACTCACGGTACCCTTTCTCGCTTCGTAAAGAACTCACGCGATCTGGCCGAACCCAACGGAGCGTTCCTGCAACCTCAAAGTTAGCAGCCTCTGATTGACTGATGACAACGACTCGTTGTCCCCACACGCGCTTTGCTATGGCAAGAAAAGGGTTCAGCATGGCCCAAGATAGAGTGTTCATCCCACGTGTTCCTTATCAGACATGCCCACTTAGAAGGCCTTCTACCATCTAACCTTCTTTACGATGCGGAGGGAGGGCATACCAACCCTCAGAATAGCAGAGAATCTTTCCGCGATAGCCAAGGTAGATATATGCGCAAGAGAAGGAGAGTTCCGACCAAAAGCCTCCTCCTGCCTCATTTGCGAGATCGAAAATACTCACCAAAGAAGAGCCGGGGTCTTTGGCATCCAATATCACGCCACGATCAAGCATCACAGTTGCAGCGGACACAGGCCCCATTGGCTTCCCCTTTGCTATACACATAGCCCTATCAGGGCGCCGAGGCAAAAAGCGATCAGCAAAGCCGCCACGACCCCAGGGAATGCCCGACCGAACATCATCGCAATCTTTACGGTGCTGATCATTGCCGCGCTCCTTAGCTGGACGCCCCGAAAAGGCGCAGAATGATGATTAAACCGCCCGCGAGACCGAGGCCCCAAGCAAAGCCTTTCGCGCATTCGCCGAGAAGATACCTGATCCACCGCCCGATCAATGAGGGCCAGCTTTCGTGATATTGATCACCGACGCCCGATCCCGGCCATTCTTCATCCATCGCCTCGCTCCTATATGGATTCTTCACTAACTGGCTGTGTTTCGACCCTCCCCTTCAGGCGACGGCGACCGTCCTCCCCAGACGGATCTGGAACGTCGATCCAGCCCTCATCGGTGGATGCTGCAAAGAAGGGTGTGACCTCACTACCGTTAAGAAACGCGCGGTGCCTTACGCCTCGGGCTCTTGCCATCGTCTCGCTCCTATGTGGACTTGCCGTTGAGGTCGCGCAGCGCAGGGCGAGCGGCGACGTGGTTCTGCAGGACGTGGATGCCCGCACTGAATTCGAGGTTGGCGGTCGGGTGCTCGGTCGGCAGCTTCAGGAACAGGTTCCAGACCTCGCCAAGCTTCTCCACAATCTCGCGCTCTTCGTCGGTCATGGCCATGCCACTCGCTCCTCAGTTGGACTCGGCTGGCGGATACCAGCGGCGCAGGACGCCCTCGGGATCTTGGCAAAAGAACGTGTGGCCCTGCATCTCCGAGATGATGGACCGCATGCGCTCTATTTCTTCGCCCTGCCGAATGATCTCTTGCGCCGCCCGACCGAGGATAGGCGGAGATCCGGGCGCAGCCGCCGCGCGGCCAAGGATGACGAATGGGAAAACGAACCCGGCGAAATCCTACATGAAGAAACGGCGGAAGATGTCTGCCGAGAGTATGGCCTGACGGCCAAGTCCACCTAACCCCGGGAGTCCTAAATGGCACATGACGGAACATACTGCTGCCCATCCTGCGGCAGCGAGGAAGCGGTCGCCAAGTCGGTCGCATGGGATGCAAGGGCCGAGATACCGCCCAAGACGGCGAAGGAGCTCGACAGGCTCCATAGCATCGAAATTGCAGCTAAGGCGCTGATCGCGTCCAGCCCGCACCCCGGAAACGAAAGCACGGTTGTCGTGACCGTGCCGATCGAAATGCTCAAACGCTTGGCAGATGCCGCCGGGCGTGAACTGTCCAGCTAACCCCGGAGGCGCCATGGTCACCGTCATCAGCTCGGAAACGCCGACAGCCCGAAAGCCACATCGCTGCGACAGCTGCCTGCGCGAGATCGCGTCCGGCACCACCTATCGCCGGGCGCGCTGCGTCGACGGCGGGGACGCATGGACGTGGAAAACGCACCTAGCCTGCCAGCGGGCAGGGGAAATCCTCTGGGCCCGCGATATTCGCGGCGAAGAGGACTGCCTGCTCAACGTCTGCGACATGGATAGCGAAGACCGCGAGATGGTCTACGCAACCGACCCCGCAACCTTCCACGAAGTCTGGCCGGATCGCCCAGCGCCGGGCAAACCGAAGCCAGTCCAGTAACCCCCCGCCGAAAGGACATCTAAATGCAATTCATACCCAAGAAAGCGACCGCCTATTGGTTCAATGGCCAGGCGTACGAAACCGAAGTCGAGGCGATGGAAGCGTGCCGCCAAGCCTTCATCCGCGATGCGGCAGTGCGGCTCGACTGCGGCGAGGCTGGTGAAGGTGTGCAAGAAGGAGTCGAGCGCGTTCTGCGGCTTCTGCTAGAAGATGCGCCCGACCAATTCGACGCGGCTATGGCGGCCATCGAAAAGGCCCGCGCGGATCGTGAGAACGCAGCCGCCGCACACCGCATGTCGCGCCAGTCCTGAAACCGCCGGCTGCGCTACTGTGCCAGAGACCCCCTAACGCCATTGTAGGCTTCGACTGCAACGGCTTTCTCTTGTCCGCATTGGATCAGTGCATCCCCGACACGGCCAAGGCTTATCTCATCATCGGCTACCGTGCCGCCCCGGCTCAAGAGGCTGGATGGGTGCGGGCATGGTTGCTCGACGGAGGCTGGCAGCGGATCAAGGCGCAACGCGCCAGCGCCGCTCCAACCTCTGCAGCCCGTCAGAGCCGATACCAGGGCGAGCGTTGTCAGGGTCCGCGCGAGCGGCGTCCTCAAGCTCTTGCGAGAGTGCGTCTTGGGCATCGCGGTACCTTTCCAGTTCTGCCTCACGTTCCGATAGACGGTCAGCAAGATCAAAAAGCTCCTGCTGACGCTCAATGCGCTCCGCCTCATTACGCGCGGCCTCTGCGGCCTTACCAGCGTCGTAGCCGTGGTCCCAGACCAGCCACACCGCGACAGCAAGGGCGACAGCACCACCTGCCGCCCATATGAGACGTGACCTCACAGGAAGGCGTCCTGCGTGGCCTGTACGATTGCACGTGCGAGCGCCTGCTTTTCGCTTTCCTCGTCGGTGGCCTGCAGCCCGGTCGGAGACGAACCAAAGAACGGCTCAATGAGGATCGCAGGCGCGCGACCAGAAATCAGGCTGTGGCTGCCGCGCCCGGTGCGCACCACCTTCTCGCCCCGATCGCGCAGGCCCAGAGCCTCGAGCATGCGATCCTGCGCAAACTCTGCAAACCGCACCGACGCATTGCTGCCGCTGGTCAGGGTCTCGGTGCCGGTGGCGTTCGGATTATGGTGGCTGTTGAAGTGCAGCTCGCAGGTGGCGTCCGCGCCCCACGCATCGGTGCGGCGGTACACGTCGCGGATTTCGCGGGTGTAGCTGCCTACTGGCTTGCGCAGGAAGGTCTTCGCCTCAAGGCCTGGATACTCTTTCGCGCAGGCTTCGATGTAGCGAGCGAGCCCGAGGTTCCAGGACCACTCGGTCTGGCCGGTGTCCTGCCGGATGGCACCCTGCGACACCTCATTGTGGCCCACAACAATGGCGAGTTTGAACATGGTATTCTCCCATAGAAAAAGCCGCCCGAAGGCGGCTTGTTGATCAGTTGGTGGTTTTAGTCAGCTCTTGCGAACGATGCGGCGGCGGCGCCAAGGCGGATACAGCCACGCGCGCCACACCGGCCAATTGGACCTATCGGTGTCTGGAACCATCAGGTGCAGCGCCTTCAGAGCGCGCCAGCACCCATAGATGAAAGCAACGTTCCATATCACGTTGATACTTCCGCCCCCCACGGCAGAGTAGACGGCTGCCCAGTCATCCCCGACCCAAACCGGAACCGCATCCCAAAACAGAGCGCGTCCTGCGTAGCTCGAGACGATGCAGAAAATCGAAATTGCCATGTGGCGAACGATTTCAGATGCGCTCGACGCCAAGCGAAAGTACGCAAAGCAGATCGGGAAGCTGACGGCGATCGCCAAATAGATAGTTAGATAATTCAGGCTCATGTCTGCCCCTTTTGCCTTGGTTGCGCAGCGGCTTCTCTGGCCGCCCGCAACTCTTCTATTGCACGGTGCAGCTCGAGCCTTTTCTCCCGCACCGCCTCGATAGACCGCGCCCGATCTTGCCGGGCTTCTTGACGGTTCTCTTTTTCAGCCTTCGATGGCCAAAGCCCAAAAAACTTACCCACGGCGCCGAACCTCCTCGGTCAATGCACGCGTGGCCTCGGCGCTGGCTTGCAGGCCCTCGGTGGCTTCGCGCGTGATTTCGCGCATTGTGGCGTTGTGTTCTTTGGTGTCGTCACGCCACCAATTCAGGACGCGCCATGCAAAGAATGCGAGGCCTGCGATAACTACAGCGCTAACCCCGCCACCAAGCGCCTCCACGATTTCGATGAACGAACCTTCCATCAGATCAAGCTCCGGGCACGTCGATGGACAGGTAGTGGATCGCGATGCGCACAGCGCCACCGGTGAAATCGCTGCCGTTCGCAGTCAGGCGCACAGGCGTATCGGAGTAGAAGGCCTCGGGTCCAATAACTCCTTTGTTGGTGGAACCCGCAGCAACACCGAGAGAGCCTCCAAATTTCGATGCCTGTCCCGATATGCCGCAATCGTAGGAGGTGGCCCCGGTGATAGAGGTCATCGTGCGCGTGGACACACCCAGACAGATCGCGCCATCGGGGATTTCCATCGTGCTGTCGACCGTCGATCCAGCGAGGCCGCTCAAGGTCTCTTCCAGAACGCCCATGCCTGTCGCGCCATTGTTGGCACCCACCGCAATATCCACCTGCGGTGCCTGCGCGAGAAAGCCCATGGCCACCGCGAGTGACAACCACGAAGAACCGACACGCACTACCAGCTGAGATAAGTCTTGATCCCATACTCGCATACCCTCGGTGACAGTGAGACGATACCAGGCACCATCGACATAGAATGCGAGGTCACCGTCCCAGCCTGCCCACGCTCCGGTCGCGCTGCTAGCGACGATATGGCAATCGCCCTCGGATGGTGACCCAGGAGGCGCAGTGCGTGTGCGATCAAGGACGCTGGCTTGCACAATGCCATCCAGCATGCGCAGAGCCTCGTTGTGTGTTACGTGCTTTTGCGCTTGGCTCGCGAGGATGTAATCCAGCCCAAAACGCGCCGTGGAATCGGCCATGATGCCTCCTAGAAGTTCAAGGTTTGTTCTATAATAGCGCCGCGCCCATAACTGAGCGACACCTGAGCAATGCGAACGTCCAAGGTGTCACCCGGCCCGAGCAACGCGCCGAAGTCCACCGTCTGCTGCGCCCCAGTGTAGACCACACTCGGCGTCGATGCGGACAAGGTTCTCAGAACGGTCGCGCCATCCATGATATCGACCTCATATGACTCAGAACTCTCGCCGAGTGGGATCTCCGCGGCTGCCCAGCTGTCTGCCGATAAGTCGCGCGACCGCCTGATCCACTGGATAGTCAGATCGCCCGGCGTTCGGCCCATGCTGTTCGGTTGCTTCACATGACAGGGAGAGAATGGGCGGAGGCCGACACCCTGCGCGGTGAATGCCTCCTGAACATAGGCGTCGTCATCGATCGGCAGGTTCGCAGGGCCGACCAGCCAATTGTAGGGCAGGCCAACTTCGGCTGCGGTAACCGGCAGATTAGTGACGCTGTCGTCCAGCTTCACCACGCGAGCACCTGCAGCAAGGCTCGCAACCATTGCGCCCTCAGTGCCGCGCAGGCCGCGCAACAGGCGGGTCAGGCGGTAACGACTGGTTGCGACCAACTCCACCTCTGCCGCGGACACAATCTCCCAAACGCCCTCGCTGGTCTCAATCGCAAAGGTGTTTCCACCCTCAAACACGGCGAGATCATCAACGCTGACAAGATTGCCGGAGGTGATATCAATCACCAGCTCGTTCGCCATGTCAAAGCGAGACGTGGGGCCTGCGTCGAAGTCAGAGACGGTTGTCGCCATCATCGCGGGCGCAGGAACCGATGTCTGCAGCGTGAACCCATCCTCACCCGGAGATCGATAGATCGCCAGAGCGCCCGGCCAAGGGCGCGCGTAGGCCGCAAAGAGAGGCTGGTGCGCCTCATAGTCCGCGCGCAAGTGCGGCAGGTCCATAAACTGCAGATCACCGCCGCCAAAGACGGTCGCCTGTTTCAGGCTCGAGGCGCGGGCTGCTCCGGGGGGCAGATCATAGGCCAAGCGGTCCTGAAGGATGCCAGACATATCGCGGGCGTCGTTGTCAGCGATCGCCTGCAGGCGGATATCGTAGCCGCGTCCATCATGCATCACGCGCACCACGTCGGTGGGGTCAAGGGCCATGCGCGATGGAGGCAAGCCAAAGGTCGCCATCTCGCGACCGGCCCACCGCTCCATCAGTGACCGCGCAACGCGCTTCGCGGCCATTTCCGGCGGCACGGCCAGCGGGAATGACTCGGAGCTGATGCGCGAGGACTGGACAACGGTGCGCCGCGCCTCGGTGGTGGCTTGCTCATAGTCGGCATCGGAACGCAGAACGCTCCACTTCAAGGCCTGGGGCAGCTCCGTCTCCTGCGCGCGATCGAGGATAAACGGCTCGTCTCCATTACCGGGCAGCATGTCATCGAGCTCGATCGTCGCGACCGGATTCTGGCCGCGCATCTGAAACTTGATCTTCCCAAGGCTCTCGGTTGCATCGAACCCGAAATGCGTGGCGCAGATCGAGATAGAGGCGCGCGCGCTTTCCAGAGCCGAGATGGCAAACCCCTCGACGGAACCGCGCAGGCTGCTCACATCGATCTGATCAGCGGGCATCCCCGCCCGTTCGCAAAGAGCAGACACAAGCGCAGGCAGAGACTGCGACCCGATGCGGCCTGTCAGCCAATGTCCAAGCCGCCAGTTTTCGCCGTCCGACCAAACGCTCTCAAGGCTCGGGAAGTGCGGGTAAGGGCGCGCATCCCACGCCCAGGCGGAGGAATTGGCGACGTCGACCATTGGGCCCGCATAGACGCCGGATGTTGGGTTGTTGGCCGCGTCCTGCCAATATGGCAGGAGCGCCTCGATGTAAGCGCGCTGGATATCGTCATCGCGCCAGCCGCGGGAGTGATACGGAACCGCAGACTCGGATGACTTCGGATCATAGAACACGTTCGGCTGATTGGTGCCGCGATCGATCGCCGGGCATCCGTACTCGGTGAAGCGGAACGGCTTCGATTGCGGAACCCATGCGGTGGGCGATCCAGACTCTACGCCTCCGGGGCGGTTGTAGTGCTGGTTCGACCACCAGGAGCGCAGATCCTTGTAGCGAAACACCCACGGCTTGCCCTCGGCTCCATCAGTGATAGGCGTGCGCGTTTGCGACTCTCGATCGGCGGCAGACGCGTAGTACCAATCGAAGCCCTCCCCGCCCTCGATGTTTCCTTGAAGGTAGGAGTGGTCATATACGCTTGGCGAGATCGCGGCGTCCAAATGATCATCGCCATCACGCCAATCAGACAGGGGCATGTAATTGTCTATGCCGACAAAGTCGCAGTTTGGGTTCGCCCAAATCGGATCAAGATGAAAATAGACGTCACCCGACCCGTCCTGTGCGTGGTAGCCAAAATACTCTGACCAATCAGCCGCATAGCTGATATCGACGCCCGCTCCCAAAACTTCACGCACATCCGCCAGAATTTGAGTCATATGATCGACAGCAGGGAAATCTCCATTCTGATCTCGCACTCTATTGAGCGCCACCATCTCGGAACCAATCAGGAATGTATCGACACCGCCCGCCGCGGCACAAAGCATCGCGCTATGAATAATGAACCGGCGATATGACCACTCATTAGGACCGACGTACCTGATCAGTGGCCGGGTTGTTACAAGCCCATCGAACACATCAAAATAGGCAAGCAAGTAGTCAAAAAAGTTGTCAAACCCTGCATCTATTGCTTCCTGAATGGTGAATTCATTTAAGATGTCAGAAACCAGTCTGAAATCATCGACCCCCGCCGAGCCAAAGAACGACTGCACCTGCGATGCTGCATCAGAAGTACCGTCGACTGAACCAGTGTATCCGATCGACGGATGGCAAGTGATGCGACCTCTCCATGGGAAGGGCGCCTGCCCGACAGACGATCCATTTTCGCTGTACGGGTCTGGAAGGAGATTGTCCTCGTCAATGTCCATCAAGATGAAGGGGTAAAAGAACACCTTCATGCCTCTGCTCTTGATCTCCTTTATTGCCTGCACAACAGAGTGATCAGATGGCGTGCCACCATATGAAGGTCTCCCATCTGCATCGCGGCTCACGAGGTAAGCAGTGGCTCGTGTGGTGTCATCGACGTGCCACTCAATACTCACATCCTTGCTTCGGGACTCCACTCCTGGTCGCAAATTGCAACTGCCACAGCGAAGATCGTCTCCAAACCAAGACACAACAAGTGAGACACTCTCAACATTTGGCGCGGATGCCTGCAGCTGATCTAGGGCAAGATTAAAGTCTGTTCGCCAGCTCGATACGTTGAGGTTTTCTCCAGTGGTGGCGTTTGACGCGCCCTTTTTGGTAACCTTCTGTGTCGCCAGAGAATACTCTCCGGTGCCAGGTATCATCGCAACTGACTTCAATACGTTTTCAACAGACTCATCGCTACCAACGGAATTCAGAACCTCAACGGTGATCTGCGGAATCCGGTTGCCGTAGCTCTCGAGGAACAGATCCTCAAACATGATGTAGGCCGTGCCACGATAGGCCGGCGTTTTGTCCGCGCCGCTCTTTGCAGCCATGAAGGTGTCGGGAAGCTGGTCCTCATCGCCCAGATAGGTGCGATAGGTGACACTGCGCAGATCCATCAATTCGCCATCCGCCCAGATGCGCCCGAAACCGGCGATTGGCCCCTCGCAGAATGCGACCGCAAAGCTGGCGTAATACTGGTAGGTGGTCGTGGTCACCGAAGGTCCGCCGCCCTTGCCTCCGCCTTGAGATTGCGTGTTTACGACCTCCCGAAAATCAGTGGCCCAAATGATGTTGCCGCCCAGCTTCATGCGGCCATACACGCGCGGGATCACTGCGCCCTCGGTCGAGGTGGTCACCTGCAGAGTGTCAAGGCGCGCGCCCTCGATATGCTGGTCGGGCTGCATCGAGGCTATGATCATACTATCCACGACGGAACCAACCGCAGAACCAATCATACCTCCGATGGTCGCTGCTGAGAGGGTCGAGCCGAAAATTGTCAGTCCAGCACCGCCAATGGCACTGCCAACAGCAGTACCGACAGCGGCCAGAGCCAGTGAAGCCATGGTTAGTCTACCTTTTCGGGATACCGGAATGCGAAGGCGATGCGGCGACGCCACGGATCGGTCAGATGTTCCTCGATCACCCCAAGGCGGTCGTAGGAATGAATGAAGGTCTCAGGCGAGGTCAGGATTCCGCAGTGCTTCGCCATGGCGCCCGTGCGCATGCGAAACAGCACCAGATCGCCAGTTGTCGCCTCATCGCGCCGAACAGGCATCATCCATCTGATCGCGTTGTCGGCGAGAACCTCGCGATCGCTGACCTCTCCCCAATCTCGCGTGTACGGCGGCACTTCTGTAGGCTCTGGTCCGACCACATCACGCCAGACACCCCGTGCAAGGCCCAGACAGTCGCACCCCACGCCTTTCAGGCTTGCCTGATCGTGGTAAGGCGTCCCAAGCCACCCACGGGCTGCTGTGACGATGTGTTGCGGTTTTGCGGAGGTCATAGCGGCTCGCCCGAGTTGGAACCCGCGCGCTTGGCGTAGCGGTAGATTGTGGTCTGCCCCGGAATGTCAGGGAAGCCTCGGAAATTGGCAATGTTGGCAAACTTGCCTTGGCAATCGCCCTGCGACTTGTTGCAGCCCGCGGTGATGGTGAACAGGTCTCCGTCCTCTACAGGCCGAACCGGATCGTACTGCAGCGTCACCAGCACGTCGGTGGCTGTGACCTCGTGCAATAAAACCTCGGCCTTGCGGCCAGCGTTCGGCCCAGACGTCCAGGACAGCACGCCACTGTCAAACCACCCGGTAACGAACGCACCAAGGCCAGCGATCCGGTAGGTACGACCGCGCAGCGTATCGATGACCTGGCCGGAACCAGAATAGGCCGCGCCGCCCAGCGCGACCTTGCACCGCCCATCGCCCAGGACCGCATCACAGCTGCCCTGATAGGTGCGACCGACCGTCTGGTTCAGGGTGTGCGCCATGCTGCGCACTTCGCCGATGAACATGGTGCGCCCGCGACGTACCTGCCCGATTGATCCCCGACGCATCAACAGGCGCTCTGATGGGTCCGACCAATTCACCCGCCACACCTCAACTGAGGCGTTATCCCAGAGGCCGTCGAGGATATCGGTCTCGGTGATCTGGTCGGAGGTCAGAACCCCCTCGGCGTCCTGGGCATCCACAGAGAGGTCAGATCCTGCGCGCAACTCTCCTGGGATCAGACCGGAGTCAGGCTCGAAGGTGATGCCTTCGAAAGACAGATTGAGGTCGTGGTCTGTGAAACCAAACACCTCGCCATCAACGCGGGTGATCTTCCAGCACCAGGCGAGCGTGGTGGTGCCGGTGGCGAGGTGGGACAGGAAACCGGTGGAGTCTGTTTTCATTTTGGAACACCCATCACGTACCAATTAGGCCGTGAACGCGAAGGTCCGCTATGAGAGCGGCAAGCGCCTCGGCGACGTCAGCCGTGGTTGCAGTTGCGCTGTCAAATGTCCCGCGTGTAAGGGCCCCGGTAGGTGCGTTCCATCCAGTACGGCGCGCGCCGACCACCTGCTGATTGCCGACACGGTAGACCTGCCCCGATGGCACGTTCGCACCCCTCTGGCCGGAGAAGTTGGCAACCTCAACCATCGCTCCATTTTTGTTTACCAATACCCGAAGCACACCATCCTCGGACCCGTCAGCGTTCGTGACGTAGCCATAGTCTATGCGAACAACTTCTTCCTCATTGCCCGCACTGTCTCTACCAAACACGGACTGCCGTTTGATAACTGGCGCGCTTGTAGTTGCGTAATCAGATCGGGGGTTATGAATCTCTTCTTTGTAAGCAGGCGATCCGAGGCGAGGCGTGGAAATGTACTTTCCGTCGAACGGCTGACCAGCAGTGGCCGAGCTATCGAAATCATTGATGTAGACTACACCTGTTTGGTCAACGTACTTGACAACCTGCTGATTAATCGCGGTCTCTGTACCGTCCGTGAAGCGGTTGTTCACGGAAGATATGTTGCCACCCTCAGACTGGTTGTAGAGGAACACGCCGCCGCTGTAGAAGCTGTTCTCACCTACTGTGATCTCGAAGTTGTGCAGGGATCTCGCTGGATCTCCTGGCCCGATGAGGATCGCAGCGGAGCAATCCGTATCCGAATTGTACCACCCGAAATCAGCAGAGCCGCTGAAGATGTTCTCCGCGATGTCGACGCGGTTTGCGTTTGGCAGATAGATAGCGGCTGTGACTGGCTCACCTGTATCATTCCGGCTCTCACCGGGCATGATGAAGTAGTTTGCCTTAATCTGCGTATCGGCCATGTTGTTGATGACTATGCTGAACCGACGCGCGTTGATGTGGTTATTCCAGATCAGCCCGCCGCTCTCGCCTCTGATGTACCCACCAGTGTTGAAGTCGTGAGAAATAACGAGGCCGTCAAGGCCACCAACGAAAGCGTTCCCGATAAAGAAACCACCCTCAAAGCTGTCCTTTTCAGTTCGGGTGCCGTGCCAGTAAACACTTTTCTGGAAATAATCGGCTACGTTGCAGTCCCGCATCCACAGGTCATAGGACATGACGCAGTACAAGCCCGCCTTGAAGTTGGCTGCTGTTTTCGCGTTGGAGTATGGAGCGTCGTTGCTGCACCCTTCGATCCAACAATCAATCAGCGTCGGATTGGAGAGGTAATCAATACGGATGCCGTACTCCCAAATGCCGCGTCCAACAAATTCGTTTGGTGCGCCGGAACCCTTCACCTCCACGCGGACAATGTAGATCTGCCTGCGGCGCGTGTAAGACCCATCGATTGGTGGGTTGGGTGCCGTGATCCAAAGACCTGTTCCGTTGTTTTGCGCGAATTCAGTGTCTTGCTTCAGTGGCGACAAGATCGACATATCAAGCACAAAGATGCATGGGCGCGCATACAGTGTTTCAATCTTGATACAGCCGTCAGAGTTGCTTTGATCAGCGATAAAGTTCGTGACCTGACGCCCTTCACCTTCAAGAGTGATGCCGTTTGCAAAATCATTCTCGGATGTTGCAGCGCCGGACATAACCAGATGCGCTTGCGTAAACATCCGATAAGTCCCTGCCGGAACACGGAGTCGTGCCTTCATGTTGAACGCGCCGATGTAGTCAAACGCCTCCTGAACCGCAGGTGACGCGTCACCAACACCGTCTTTTGGTGCGCCCCAATGATCCAAACTTAACGAGCCCTCTGGACCGAACCCCGGCATGTCCCCAATCGGGTTGGTCCCGTAAAGGACGTGGCCGATCGGCAACTTGAACCATGCGAGAACGCCAACCCAAATTTTCGCGTTGCCCGCAAGGTCGTCAAGATCGCCTGCTGCTATGGCGGTTACCGCTTCTGCGCGGCTATCAAAGAACTGGGTGTTGAGCGCATCACGAGCCGCCGCTGCTTTCTTGCTGTAGTGCTTCGCAGAATACTCCCCCGGATACCCTGTCGGATCGACCTCGACATCCTCTGGATTCTCCGCCCAGGCGCGCGCCTTGAGAACCAACTGCTGAACCTGTGTGAGTACCGGGTCACCAGGGTCGGCATAGTCCAGCAGGTCGACCGGGTTATGCGGCCCAGGTTCGTCTGGAACCGCCATGTTGAAGTAGCGATCCACGTCCGACAGCTTCACCATCACCATATAGTTGCCAGCGAGCATTTCCTTATCCAGCAGGCCGGTGCCGTCAGTCGTCGCAAAGAAAGGTTCATCGACCACGGTGCTGTCACCAGCAGGCGTCACCACGCGGCGCGAGCGGAAAAAAGTCAGGGTCTTATTAGTGACCGGCTCACCTGCTGGGGTGACAAAGATTCCGCGAACCTGGCGTTTGATATCAGACGGCATGGGGCCTCACATGAAAAAGCCCGCGCGAGGCGGGCGGTATTGGTGGCAGGAAGTGGGCAGGCTTACTCGCCGCGCACCTCAATGAGCGGGATGGATGAAATCGAGCCGTTGCGCTCGATATCGAGGGTTACGTCGAGAGCCGAGGTATTGAACCGGCATGGCACGTCGAACTCAAACCCAGCCGAGACCACAACGCCGGATGCAGGCGCGGTGTCGAAGCTGACAACGCCGGTCGTGTAATCAACAGACCAGCTCGAGAATTGCTCGGCGGCATCAAGCGCCACGCGTACCTTGTGGTCGCCCGCGACCGGCTTCTCGATAGTGCGCCAGTACCCAATATCCTCGGTGCCGTAGAGCTTGCGCAGCTGGAAATCTGTG
Organism: Maricaulaceae bacterium; assembly: GCA_048268905.1. Classification (GTDB taxonomy): domain Bacteria; phylum Pseudomonadota; class Alphaproteobacteria; order Caulobacterales; family Maricaulaceae; genus JACOMS01. The sequence continues at coordinate 21,952 of JBLWUN010000010.1, forward strand.
GTGGAGCCATCGCCTGTGCCGAGAACCTGATCCTCTGCGTCGATCGCACGCGAGGGCGTGCCGCTCTTGTAATCGCTCCAATCCTTGAACCGGAATGCGTAGAGTTCGCCCAGACGCGCCTCAAAGAAAGCGACCACTTGCTGAAGCTGGTCATTGGAACGGATTCCAAAGGACACGTCGTACTCGCGCCGAGAAGCCGCCCAGGAGGCGTTTCTCTCTTCCCGGCCAGAGTAGAGCGCGACCACTTGCGTGCGCCTTCGTGGGCCGCCCCGCGCACCCCTGCCGATGTTGTCGGGGAACTGAACGTCATGAAATGCCATTACGAAGTCCTCCGGCCCATAGCGACCATGCGCTGCGCATCCGCGCCCAGCTGCGCCCGCGAGCGTTTGAACGATTGCACATCGGGCGTGCTGATGTTTTGGACCACCGTGATAGGTGCCGGTTCGCGGCCACCGGCGCGCTGGCCGCGGTACTCGTCCACCACGCGCTCGCGAGGGTGCATCACGGCCCAGAAGCCGCCCTTGCCATCAAGGCCACCAGAGCGCGAACCATTGCCGGTGGAGCCACCGCCCTCATAGGAGTTGAAGCCCTTGGCGAAATTGGAAAAGAACCCTCCGCCACCACCGATGCCGCCCAGCGCGGCATCGAGGCCTGCGGAGAGTGGCCCGAGGATGTATTTGCGGGTGGCCAGCTTCGCGAGGTCTGCGATCAGCGATGTTACCAGATCCGAGAAACTCAGTTTTCCGGTTTTGACGAACTCACCGACCGCATCCTCTGCCGATTGGAAGGCGCTGGTGAAGGCTTGCCCGATATCGTCGCCAATGCGCTTTGCCTCTTCGGCATAGTTGCCCAGCGCGAGGGAGACAGCCTCCCACCCGTGCTTTGCCTGGTCGAGCGCGACCACCAGATCAAGGATCTGCTTGCGCTCCTCTGCTGTGGCCTCGGCCAGCTCTTCGGAATACTGAAGCATCTGTGCTTTAACGGGATCAGTCTCGCGCAGAACCTTGAGCTCCATCTGCAGCTTGTCGACCAGCTTCTGCACTTCGTCGGCTTCGCTGCCGCCCTTTTTGTCCTTCTCTTTGCGCTTACGTGCGTTCTCACGCGCCTGCTTGGCGACGTCATCAAAGAACTGGCCCATGGGATCGCTATTCATGATTTCGTCTGCGCGGTTGCCAAACGTATCGAAGGCGGCAGCGCCGCGGTTACTTGCAGTCTGCGCCAAGGCAGCTGCATCGTTCCCGATGCGGTTTGCACGCCCTGCCGCGTTAAAAATCCCTTCTGGCGCAGACAAGCTGGTGCCAAAAACTGAGTTTATCCCGTCAGCTGCATCCTTGAGGAACCCGCCCAAGCCATTCAGCATGTCGGCGAGCGCGTGATAAACGAACATCTTAGCGCTTTCCCACGCGGCCTCGAAGTACGCCGGGATAGCGGTGAGCGCGAGCCTGATGCCCTCTACGGTCAACCGAATACCATTGATCACCATGTTCCCCAGCCACTTCACGCCCGAGACCACACTGTCCCATGCGGCGCTGAACCAGGGCGCGATCATGTCGATTGCAGGCTTGATGAAGTCGTAGATGTATCCACCGATGACCTGGAAGACGGCTTTTGCGGTGTCACCAAAGGACACGGTCTCTTTGCCTGACTCGTTGATCTCTTTTCGCAAGCCCGCAACGGCGAGGCTACCAGCGGCCACAGCAGCCGTGAGGATCGGCATTCGCTTTATGAAACCGCCAATGAGACGCCCGATATCCTTGAAGGCTCCTCCGACACCGCCATTCCCGAAACCATAAATCTGTGCAATCTGGGTGCCTTGCTGGGCCATGACGACAAACGGGTTCATTCCACCGGCAAGCGACACACCGATATCGTTGACCTGAAAAAACATCTGTTGCAGGCGCATATTTGCACCGCGCGAAGCATGCGACATCTGTTGAATTGCCTGCGCGCTGCCCTTGTAGGCGCCGATGCTGGCTAGAGCAGCCTGCCGCGAGCGACTGATGGCTGCGGCCATCTCATCGGCGGAGAATGCCCCCTCGAGATGGGCCGCGCGGATTTCGGAGACTTCCTGCTTGTACTGGCGGATCACGCCAAAAACGGGATTATATTTCGCGCGCAGATCATCGAGAGCCTGACCTTGCTGCAGAAACTCGGCGGTGGTTTGTCCGATCGCGGGTGAGACGCCAGTGAGCCGGTTGACCTGGTTCTGCATGTCGCTGACCGCCGCAGATTGCATGCGGATCGAAGCCGCACCCGCGGCGGCCCTGACCGACATCTGCTCGAATGCATCGCGAGCGCGCGCGGCTTTGATCGACGTGTCCTCAAGGTTCACGTTCGCCGCATTGGCGCTGGACGCGACACCCTGCATGGCCGTGTCGCCCTCCATGCCCACGGCGCGCAGCTCTTGGCGCAGCGCGGCTCCGCCCACTGCCGCCATCCGCACAGAGAGTTTCTTTTCACGATTCATCGGGTGAAGGTTCCTGCTCGTTCATTTTGGACACGGCGATCTGTTCGATGTGGGGCAGAAACTCCGCCACCACGAAGCGATCGAGGCCCATGGCTTCGCCAAGCGCGAGGGCCGCCGTCATGTCGTAGCCAATCACTCTGGCCGAGAGATCAGCCACAACGCGCAGCTGACCTCCGAGTCTTTGGGTCAGCTGCCAGACTTGGCGGCCTTCTTCGGTTTCGGGCCTGTTGATTTTGCGCGGGCACTCTTCGCAGACGCGCGGGCAGGCTTGGCAATACTGGTCTCCGCCCCCGAAGTGCCATTCTGCGAGGGCGCCGATCCGTTTTTTTCCAGCTGCACCGTCAGCCAGCGCGTGATGTACTTTTGCTTAAACGCCTCAAGCACCTGGGACACGTCCATTAGAGCATCGATCCGATCGGCACTGACCGGCGCGACTGATCCATCTGGATCTTCAACACCCTCCCATTCCTCGATGACCAGGCGCGCAATGGCGCGGATCAGGAGGTGCTGGCTGCGGGTGGCGCTGCGCACCACCTCGGACGGCATGCCAACGAGCGCGCCTGTCTCCATCATTTGCTTGATCTGCTCGAGGTTGGTGTCCGCGGCCATTTCATCCGCGTGATCGAGGAAATCCTGGTCCACCCGCGCATCCTCCAAGACGGCGGATAGCGCAGGGCGGGCCTTGATTTTGACCCCGGTATATTCCTCCGTACCGGGGATCAGCTCATACCACTCAGACTGTGGCGACAGGTTCAAACGCATATAAATCTCCTGTGCGTTTTGGGGGTTAGGTCGGGTTGTCGAGGTCGGCCATGTCGTTGACGATGGTGACCGTCGCCATGCGCCCGGTGACCGGGTCCAGCGCAGCCTGCCAGGCATAGGTGGCCTGAACGCCGCCGGGGCCTTCAACCGTCTTGCGCGGGCGCGGCAGATAGACCGCGTGGGCGGTCAAGGTCATGCTGTTGTCGGAATCGATGACATAGCTGAACTCAAGCTCGCACGGGTCACCGGCCTGCGCCTGATCGCGCAGAGTGGTGTCGGCAAAGCGCACCACAATCTCGCCGGTGAGGGCCGCAACGGATGGGTCAGCGCCGTCAATCTTGCCATCGGATCGGATGGTCTCAACCCGATCGAGGTTGTTGGTATAGGTCACCGAACCGGAGACAACGTTCGCAAGCAGCGATCCCTCGCGCTTGATCGCGCCATTGAAGGAACCGAACCGGGTGAAGTCCAGCTCCTCGAGCGTTCCTGCAGAACTGCTTGTGGCGTCGGTTTCACCCTGCGCCACGCAATCGACGGTGGCTATAACAAGGCCAGACCGCTGCATGTTCCAGGTGATCGAGTTGGCGACCACACCAGACATCATGCTGTAGAACGGCACATCGGGGTGGCCAACCTCGATCGACATGCTCGGCAACACCCACTTGCCACTCTGGAACTCATGGCTGTAGGGGGCAGATGCGCCGGTTGTGGTGGGGGTTCCCATCAGGGCTTTCCACCAGATTGCCAGGTAGCGAGGATCAAGCGGCACGCCAACATCGCCATCTGCGGTGATCGCGTCCTTTACCGGAGCCAGCGGATCGCGGCCATAGCCCAGAAGCTCTGAATTCAGCAGCGGCTGGTCGGAGCCGAGGTTTGTGGATGCGAAGGGCATCTTCCAGAAGCTATTCGCCGCCGGGGGCGTGCCATAAACGGTTTCAAAGCCGAGCGCCATCTGCGCGCGGGCACCTTGTGCGCGTGCCATCGGTGGATTTCCTTTCGGTTGTTAGGCCAGAGGGTCGCTCGTGGCGTATTCCAGCATGACGACGATGGTCGCCGCTTTCATGTTTTCCGCCCCGTCGAACTCGAGCTCAAACGGCGCCGGGGCTTCGCCGAGAACGTAGTCGCACAGACCGCCAAGAGTACGATCGGCGGCGATGCCCAGACCCAAGGCCTGCGTAATTTGGTCGAACAGTTCATCTCGGGCAGCAGGACCGGCCCGATCGACCACCACGTCCACCTCGGCGAGGTGCTGATAAATGTAAGTCGGCGGAGACAGGAGCGTCTCAGGCTCGCCCGGATCACCGTCGCGCAGACAGACCCAACCGCCGGCGGGAACACGAACCGGAACCGTCTCGTTGCGCTCGATCGTCACGCCGGTCGGGGCCTCCGCCTGCAGCGCGGCCTGCAGGGCTTTCAGCACCTGCTCTTTTTTGCTGTCGGCCACGGCCTCAACCCTTCCAGTTTTGAACGATTAGACCGGGCAAGCGGTCGAGCCACTTGTCGCTGTCGCGGTCCAGATCCATCTTTTTCCGCAGCTTCACCTGCGGCACCAAGACAAAGATCGGCTTCCAGGTGCGCGCGCGCTTCTTGCCGCCGCGCTCCCAGCGTTTGTAGCGCGTGGTTTTCGAGGACATGCTGTCGCTATCGAGGCGGCGCAAAGGAATGCCGGTGTCGACCAGGAGCGGCGGCTTGCCCTTGCGCGGGACGTATTCAAGCCGCTTGCCTGTTTTTTGCTCCCACTCGCCCGGCGTGATGCGCTGACCGCGCCGACCGCGCCGACCGCGCATGCGCTGGACATGCTTACCGATCGGAACCGCCAAAACGAGCCCCGCAGACCTATTGCGGATCAACACGCCTCGATCGTGCGCGTCGACCACCTCCGCCGCGGATGCCCCGCGCTTGCCGCCCGGCCGCACGTAAACCAATGCGGCCGCACGCAGCGAGTCCTGCGCAGGTGGAAACACAGCACCGCGCACGGTGTTTGCGAGACGGCGGCCCAGACCAGCGGCAACCACCTGTCCGCGCCAATCCTTTTTGAGGCCGTCGCCGGCCTTTTTCACGCCGCGCTTCACGGCGCGCTCACCGTTGCGGATATGCTCCTCCATCTGGTCCTTGCCAGAACCTTCCGGTCGGAAATCAAACCTCATTCTTGCGGGCCTCAGATTTCCATATCAGGCCCTCGGAGTCTCGGCGTGGGGCACCGATCACAGCAAAGACCTCGCCACCGATGGTGAAGGTGTCGCCCTTCTCGAGCGTCTCCACCTCGGAGATCCGCACATCAAGGGCCACGGATTCCGCGACATAGCGGCCCGTGTTGAATTCACTCATGACGTCGGGCACGGTTCGCATGACACGCACAGACGTCGCAGGATCAGCGCCGCCGGAACGATACTCCGCGTCAACCGCCATGTTGGGGTCGCGGAAAATCGCGTTGATGGCGGCGCTGAATGCTGACATGGGATTAGGCCGTCGCCACGCCATTCAGGCGAACGGTGCCGATGGTCTCAGCCGCGCCGGAGCCGATTGCGACGGTCGCGGCACCAATGAAGGTGTTCGAGGTGGCCGTGGTGGTGCAGTTTTTCGCAGTGTCATCCCAGAACACCTTCGCGCCGACCGTCCAGGCCTGAGACGCCGCCTTGGGCAGCTCGTATTCACCTACCAGGTTCAAAACGCCGGTTTCGCCGTCCGCAATATCGCCCGCGGCGATGCCGAACAGTTTGCCGACAAGCACGCCAGCGCCAGACGCAACGTCGTCGCCGGTGCCGTTATCCCAATTCAGGGTGTTGCCCTGACCTTTGAAGTTTTTCATGGGTCCAGTCCTTTCTGGATGAAGGGGTTAGTGCCCAGCCTGCAGGAGAACGGGCTGGGCGATCTGTTGGCGCTCGGGAGGATTGAGCGCCGTCAGATCATTACGCAGGCGCTGCGCCCGGATTTTTGTAGAGGCCTTTGTGGTCGATCGCTTTCGCCGCGAAGTCGTGGCGAGCCTTGATCTCCATGCCGTCCACCTCGAAGCCCTGACGGGTCTCGGTGAACACGCCCTCCTGACCGTCGAGATAAGCGTATTCGATGGTGTCGATCCGGGCCGGATCGGCAGCGAGGAACCACGGCGCCTGACCGGAGGTCGGCAGCAAGCGCGGCTCGGGTACGATTTCATACATGCCCGCGTAGGCGTTCACATCCGCGGTGTTGTTCGGCGTGGTCTGCGCAACCTGCTTGCGCGCCTCAAGGAAGCGCTGGCCGGTCGGAACGACCAGGAAGCGCGGGCGAACCGAGATCAGGCGGTCCTCGATACCTTTCTGCTTGGAGAACGCCTCCTCGGCCTTCGCTAGCGATGCCTCGTTGATCACCGCAGCGGTACCAAGGTTCCCATGGTCGGCGTGGAAAAGTGCTTTTCCGTCCGACATGGTCGGGTTGTCCTTGAGGATCGCATACACGATATCGCTCTCGAGGTCGGCGGCGGATGCACCAAATGCGGCAGGGATGCGGGTGAAGGCGTCCATGTCGTCGTTGATCAGCGCCTGACGGGTGATGCCCAGCACCTTCCCGTAGGTGGCCAGCGCGTAGACCTCTTTGCCTTCGCCCATGGTGCCGTACTTGAATTCACCAGACTCGAGCACTTTCTCGAGATCCGGCGCACCGCCCAGCTGCGTGCGTTGCACGGGCTTGAAGTCGGTAATCACAGAGCGACGGGCAAAAGTCATAAACGTCCGCGAAGTGCTCTCATATGCATCGCGCAGGGTCTTGTTTGCGACGTTCGCGAGGATCGCCGGGAAGTCGGAGGTGGAGTGATAGCCAGCGGACCGCATCTGGAACGCAGCACCGGCCAGCTCCATCTTCGACATGCCGCGCGTGTTCACGCCGCGACGTTCCAGAGCATGGCGAGCCATCTCCATAAGGGTCATGCCGCGGAACTCGCGGGCATCTTCACCGAGCTCGACCTGGCCGGGCTGGTGGCGGTGCTGCAGCGCCGTGGTCAGCGCATCGCGATACTGAACCTCGCGCTGCTCTTCGCCGCGGTTGTTCGCGCGCGCAGGCTCGTAAGAACGGCCATTCATGGGATCGGATTCCTCCAGTTTGTCGAGTACAGCCGAACGGGCCTCATCGAGGGGAACGCCGCGATCGACCAGGTCGGCAGCGAATTCATCGCCGAGGCCATGGTGGCGGCAGAGACGGTTGATCTCGCTCGAGCGCTTGCGCTCTTCCGCGAGGGCGGCTTGTACCTCTGCGGCGGTGGAGCGCTGCTCCTCGCCTTCGGTCCCGTTGTTCACAACGGTGGTGGCCGCCGGTGCGCCGGGCGTGCCAGCGCGGGTGCCTTCATCGGTGGCCGCAGGCGGCGCGTCGTTGGTCGGGGTTTCGGTTCCGGTTTGCCCCTGATCGTCGTTGCGGTCTTCGGTCTTTCCAGCCGCAGCGTTGTTTTTTCCAGACATGGTCTTTCCTTTCGGTTCTGCCGCAGCGGCGGCGGGATTATGCGCGCGGTGAAGCACGCAATGGTTTAGGCGGGGGTTCTGCTCGTTTTGATCAGACCGCACCTGCGCGTCAGCGTCGGCGGGGATCGCTACCGCCGAAATCTCCATGGGTTCCCAATCTGTGGCGAGCCAATGGCTGCGCTCGCCTTCCTTCTCGGTGATCGTGTATTCGTGGACCTTGTAGCCGACCGACACTGATCGGATGATGCCGTCCACGATATCGCGCCAGATCGGCTCGACTTCCTCGCGCTTGGAGAACCGGATAGTGCAATAGCCCTTCCCGTCCTCCATGCGCACCGAACCGTCGACAACGACGCCCAGCACCGTGTCGAGGCTCCAACTACGGTGACTGTTCAGAAACGGAGCGCCTTTGTTCAGGCGCTCGAGGCGCAGGTGTGACGGATCGGTCGACAACTCCTCATCGTAATATTCGATGCCCTCCCAGCCCACCCAACGTGCGCGCTGAACGGTCGCCCCGGTGGTCCAACACACCTCTACGGTGCGGTCCTTCTCGTTGATCGTGGCAGGGCGCACATCGGCAGCCCGCCCGATCACGGGCAGCTCAAGGGTGTCTTTCGGCATGGGATCAATCCTCGGGGTTTGACTTTGGGTCGGGCGGGCCATCGCCCTCGGTGTCGGTGGAGCCGTCCTGCGGCTCCGATTGGAACATGCCCTGGCGGGTCACTTTGCGCGGGTCGCTGTCCAGGATGAGCCCAAGACGATCGAGCAGTTCGTTCGTTGCGCTGTGCTCTTCGAGAACGGAGCGCATGTCCCAACCGCGCTTGCCAATTTGCTGCGCAAGGCTCGTAAAACCTGCGCGAGTTTCCAATAGATCGGTCTGGGCGTCCTGCCACGGGTTTACGGATTCGAACTTGGGCGGGGCCCACTCGACCGGTACGCTTGGGGTCTGGATGAGCCCAGCTGTCCAAGCGGCTTCGCAGAACCAATCCCAAATCTTTTGGCAAAACATCGGGATTATCACCAGCCACTGCATCTGCGCGATCATGCGCCGGAACTCATTCAGACCCGCACGATTGCTTGAGAAGTTTGCCTGACTGAAATCCCCAGACATCAGAGGATATGGCACACGAAAACCCGATGAAATCGCCATGGTTTGCACAAGGTTCCACTCGCGGATACCGCCGGTGTGGGCTGGCGAGTTAAACTTGATATCTTTGCCGCGCCCGTAGGCAATCATTCCAGGTTCGAAGTGCTCAATCTGGTTGCCGTTCGCGTCGAAAACACCGGGGTCAGCGTTCAAGCCCTGTTCGGCCTCGTCTCCAAAAACCACCCCGACCATGCACGCCTCGGTCTTCTTGCGCACCATTTCAGCGAGGCGCCAATCATCAAGATCTCGCAGTGCCGTCATAGACGGCGCCCCCCACGGAACGCCACGAGACTGCACGCGCTGTCGCTCGAATAGATGCGCTACCCGATCGGCAGGGATGCGGACGCTTTCGAACTTGCGTCGAAACGCCAAGGTGTTGCCTCCTGGATGATCTGGGAACATCCAGAATGCGGCCCGGCGACCGTTTCGGTCGTATTCGATTCCCTGATCAATCCTCACATCGTTGTTGCGATAGTCCTGACGGCTTTCATCTAGATGGTCAGCCTCGAACAACTCGATCTGCAGCCGGATCGGCAGATCCTTTGCCGCTTTACGCGGGCGCTTCAGCCCAAAAAGATCACCGCCCTCGATCATTTCACGAACCGCAAGCGCCTGCAGGCCGTAGAAGTCGGTGTGGCCATGAGCATCAGCACCTTTCGACCACTTCTCGAACAGATCGTTGATTTTCTTGTCGGCTTCCTTGTCTCCGGTTTTCGCGCGGGGGCGGATGCCGTCTCCGACCATATTGTTGACAAGAACTTGTACCGCCTGAGCCGCAAGCGGGTTGTTGCGAACCAGATCGCGCATCCGATCGCGCAAAAGCGCTCCAGCTGCCGAAATTTCAGCATCTGCAGATGTTCCAGCGGCTCGCCATCCGTCCTTGTTACGTCCTTGAGATGCCCCATCATAGGACCGGCGTAAGTGCAAAGACGCTACCCGATCAGCATAGCGACGGCGGGCCGCCTTGGCGGAGAAAACCTCCAGAACTCGTTCCTGCCAGCCCCACTTGACCCCGATTTCGTTCACTCGCTGTGCCATCTTACCCCCTCGAGAACCGGATCATGCCCGCGCCACGGCGGCGTGTGCTGGTGGCAGCGGCGATTTTGTTCTCGAGGTTCGTGATCGCCATGTTCAGATCGGACATGCTGCGATATTCGACCTTCTTCCCCTCGTATGTCGTGCTGAGAACGCCCGAAGCCTTCAACTCCTCGAGCGCTTCCAGCCGCGCCTGCATCGTTGCCACGTCGGCCATCAGAACCAATTCCCTTTGCGACCGCCCATCCAGCCCGCGGGCTTCTTGGCGGTCTGTTGTCTTGCAGCGCGGCGCGACGGATCGCCCGCGACCGGCTTCTCTTCCTGTGTCGGATTGACCTGGGCCTCGAGCGCTTCCCAGCGCTTCTCGTCCCATCGATCGACGCCCATGAGCCAAGCGACCGCACGGGCGTAGTTTCGGCAGTCCAGGGCTTCGTTCCGATCGCGGGTCTTGACCCACTCGGACTTTGAGAACCCTGTCCGCTTGTTCTTTCGGTTCACCAGCTGCTCGGCGGTGATTTGCTTGAACAGCTCTGCCTTGGCATCCGCCGGAAAATGGATATAGCCGGTTGGGTAGCCTTTATCCTCCGTCAATTCCTCGTCCGTTGGCATGATCAGCCGCAGGTAGCGGTAAGTTTCCAGCTTGAACACTGACACCGCGACCTTCCAGAGTGCCACGCCGCCTTTGATCTTTTTCCCGTTCTCAGTGACGTCCACATAGGAGGGGCCATCAACCGGTGAGATGCTCGAGAACCCCCCAACACCTTTAAGCGCGGTCACCTGTCCGCGACCCATGTGTCGGCACCACGAATAGACCAGATCGGAGGTCAATCCGTCGCCGGTATCTATCCCAACCCGCGCGATACGCATCTCCATCCCACTCTCATGGGTGAAGGTTTCGTCGCAAAGTGCCTCTAGCTTGTCCCAGGGCGCCTGCTGCGCAATGTCGCCCTCGATGAGCTCATGACAAACGAACCAGCTCTCGCCGTTCCGTCCCCATGCATAAACGTGACAATCAAGCCAACCGTTTCCGCCTGATCCGCGCTGCACGTCGACGCCCATCGTCAGAACAAGGCCGCCTTGCGGAACAATGCCAAGGTTCCACTGCTTCTCCCGGCGGGAATATAGCTTCTCCCAATCCGGTGCCTCGCCCTTTTCCTCCCAACTTTCGCCAAGCGTCGTGTTCTTAAACGCTTTCAGTTGGGCCTCTTTGCCCTGAGCGTTTTCCCATTCTCGGGCGATAGCCTCCCAGGATAACCACCCGATTGGCGAATACAGTCCGTTGATGTGGAAACCGATGATCGCGGCCTCTCGAGCCTTCTCGATGGTTTCCTCGTCTGCGGTCGGGAACCAATCGGCTCCATTTTCTGGATCGAGCATCCAGGTCTTATGGCGTTCCTCGATCGGCTCATCGCAGTGTTCGCACTGGTACCGAACGGTGCGCGGTTTGCCCCATTCCCATTTAAGGCGCTCGAATTTCAGGTGCTGCATGCCGAGGCAGTGCGGGCAGGGCACGAAATAGCGGTTTTGGTCGCTCAACTCGAACTCCGCCTCGACGCGGGATGCGCCTTTGATGGTGGGCGTAGACGAAATGAAAATCTTCTTCCGCCGCCCGAAGGTGTTGGTGCGAACCTCAGCGAGGGTGACCGGGTCACCTTCCTCGTCCAGATCCTCTTTATAGGCGTCGACCTCGTCGAGGTGGACGTACCTGATCGGCATCGATCGCAGACCAGCCGCCGAGTTGCCCCCGGCGATGATCAGATGCCCACCCTTGAAGCTCTTCTCGAGCATGGTGTTGCCGCTGTCTCGCGACTTCGCAGGCGCGATAATCTCTTGGATCGTCGGCGTGACCTCGATCATCGGGTCGATGCGCTGCTTACTGAAGCGCTTGGCAGTTCCTTCTGTCGCCTGCACCGCGAGAAACGGTCCCGGCGCCACGTCCATCACGTAGCCGATCCAGTTGATCCCGGCCTCGGTCGCGCCCACCTGTGCCGACTTGGGAAACACTACCTTTTGAGCCGGGTGGCTCGGAGAGAGAGCATCCATGATCGCCCGCAGAAACGGCGTGCGGTCAGATTTGTATTTCCCAGGTTCCGACGCACCTTTTGACGACAGGTATCTGCGATCATCTGCCCACTCTGTCACCGTCATCAGCGGATCCGGAGCCATACCGGAGGCCCACGCCTGCGCGATTTCATTCGCGCCGTCGTAGTTATGAATCTCCAAATTCAAGTTTTATCTCCGCCAGTTCGGCGAGGTGATCGCGGATGGCTTGATCGAGGACGCGCTCCATCGTGTGCGCATCGACACCCAATTCAGCAGCCATGTTCGCTGCCGTCCGAGCAGGCATTTGCATCCAGCTGTCACGTTCTTTGCGAGCCAGGTCGTAGACTTGGGCAACTACGTTCTCTCGGCTGATTAGCTTCTTCTGTAGAGCCTTCAGTCGCAGCTCATTCATTTGAGACTTGACTGCCTCATTCGCAGCCCGAGCCCGCGCATACGTCATTGAATGGCTGTCGCTGTCATCACCCTCCGGGGCGAACTCCTCGACAACACGTACAACGTCACCATCCAAAAGCTCTGGGGTTTCGTCGTCGTCTTTGGCGAGCGCATTCTCAATGCCCTGCACGATCGCCTTTTCTGATCGTTGCTTTGCCACCTCTGTGGTGGCCGACCACAATTTGTCCGCTTTGTCCGGATCAATCTTGTTGTCGTCTTCAACCGTAATGCGACCGTCGCGGATCGCTTTTCTGACGGCAGACTCAGAACCGCCTGACAGACCCCGAGCTTTGCGGCTTTTTGCGTACTGTCTTCGAGAAAGCCTCATTCGATTAAGTGCCCTTGCCCGCAAATGGAAAACGCGTCCCACTTGTAAGCGGAACGCGCACCGCGCACCTAAACTGCGCACCCAAATTTTTCTTTTACAACTAGCAACTTAGCGCGCTAATGCCCCCCGCATTGCGTCAGGACCTCAGAAGGACCCGAAGGGTGGGGGGCTTTGGGGGGGATGGTCTGCGCTTGCCGCTAGTGCGCCCGATTATGCCATGAATCTGCATCAATTCCGGGGAATTTGTCGCGCCAAAACTCCCACCATGCCCTCCCATCGATCACACCTCTAAGCCAAGATCACAACGCCGTGTGACATTCGTTTTAGTAGTGAACGAGTGCCACTGAATTTGCCGCGACGCTTCGCGTACAAAACGGAGGCCTTTCGGCCTCCTATTCCCCCCCCCGTTCCGCGCGCCCCCCCCGACTTCTCGCCGGAGTTTTAGGCTTTTCCAGACGCTTGGTGATCGTAATCAACGCTGCCGCCCATCGTCGATTTGCCTGCGCCCTGGACAAGCCAACATGGCTGCAGATGTATCTCCAAGGCTGACGCTCTGCGCGCATCCAGACGATACGCCGATCAACACTATCCTTTTCCTCGTCGTCGCTCTTCAAGAGCATGAGCCAGCCGATGGTATCTTCCATCATCTGGATTTCTTTAGGGCTAGGGATGACGCGAACACGAGCTGCTTCAGTCCCATAGGCAGTAAATCTGCTGCGAACATAATCCGGCCAGCTAGAGCCGAACCCCTTTGGGCCTGATCCGGTAGGATTTGGCGTGCGTTTCAAAGTCAGTGCTGCCAGCTCAAACCGCTCTTCTACCTGATCGGTCGTTAGTTTCGTCTTACCTGTCATCTGAATTCCCTTCTCAGCCTCTAAGGTCAAATTTGGATACCCACTGCTCGAGCTTGCTCTAAGGTCACCTCACCAGCCTCAATACACCTCCGCGCCATGGCCGCTGAAATTTGGGTGCAAAGATACGACTTCCCAGATCGGATGCAGTCGATCGGTGTCGCCAATGTCGAAGGCTTGGGGGTAAGGGGGTAGGTTCCTTTAGATGGTTCTATAGATGGTACAAGACCCGCATGTGGTGCGGGAGGGTCCCTCCTGTCGTGAGGGAGGGTCCCTCCTGTCGTGCGGGTTGCAGACTTACGGGTTCTGCGCTTCCCACGCTCCTTTTGGGGCCGCTCCGAAGGTTGTTCATCAACCCGCACGATATGAGGTATGATTGTGTCTAAGTCTTCGACACCCTCTACATCTAGTTGGTCGAGTGCTGGGTGGTCTTCTAGTCGATGCACCATTTTTCGAGTTTTCCACCCTGAGAGAATGAACAAGCTCGATCTCTTCGACCCATTCTTCCGCCGGCGGTGTACTTGGACGATAAGGCCAAGCTCTTCCAGCCGTTGGAGCGACAGAGAGACCTTGCGCTCTTTACACTGACATTTCTTCTGCAGGGTCCGGTTGAGCGCCCAAGTGATCCCGTAGTCGTCAGCCTGATCTGCTAGGGCGACAAGAATGAACTTCTCATAGGCATCAAGCCCCTCATCCAACTCGAATGCCCAACTAATAGCGTTCACGCCCATGACGAAAACTCTTCTATTGATTCCACTGATGGAGACAGGGCCATACGCGTGGTGCTAGGCCATAGGCGCCCGCAGGCGCTGGTAGGGGCCGTAAGACGCCCAGCGCGCATCACAGTGCTCGCTTCATGCGAGTGGCAAAGCCATGCGCTGTGACGGCCTCCAAAGCGTCCACGCTCGACCGAACGATAACAAACGGCCAGCCCATGAGCTCCACAAGGTCGCGGAACTCGATCTCAGCTGGTGTGAGGCAACCGGTTTCGGTCTTCACCTCCATGTAAAGGAGCAAGGGCCTTTCCCATATCGGCAAGCGCTGGGCGACCAGGAGATCGGAGAACCCTGTATGAATTCCCATACCTAGTAGTATAGCTTGCCTGCGTCTGGCCTGCTCACCGCCCGCCCGAACCTCGTTCGCACTATGGTGAACATAAAAAGGCGGCAGCAAGAGCCGCCGCAGGTCCTTAACAATAGGTCGCTGTATGTCGGCTTCCGGATTGCCCTTCTTACTGGTCATACGCATCCGACTGCAATCTGAGAGATGTTGCGAGCCAATGCGCGAAACCCCACAACGGCCAAGGGTTCCACCGGATCTATACCCGTGGTGAGCGAATGCACCTGCGCGATCATCCACGCTAACGCTTCACGATAGTCGGTGAATGGGCGCAAGAATGGATAGCCTATGACACTGTATCCATCACCCTCATAATACAGACCGGCCGTCATAGCCTCGTCTTCGGTCAGATCCCCGATGTTGCAGACACGCAGGGTCTCGATCAGCAGCGTGATGCGCGAGAGGGTGACGGGCATCTGTCCCGCATCTCTCACACCAGAAGAAAGGCGAGGTATAGCACGCGGCCAAGGGCGCCGGTAGGATCTGCCATCACCGGCGTAACGGATTGAAATCTCTGCGCGCTGGGCGGGTTGTCGGTCATTGATGGTGAAGCCTTCGCGCACCCATAGTGACTCGAGGTCCATGGGCCGGTCGCCCATCACGGCAGCGGGCACCACCAGATGCCGCATTCGGCCATCGGACACCGGATCTATGTGGTGAGGGACAAGAGATATGGGCCGAGTTGTTCTGACCGGGGGAATGATCATGCTCATGGTTTCAGTTCCGGGGGTTGGGACGCCTTGTTTCCAAGCGTCAGGTTTTCCTGATGTGTTGGACGCTCGCGTTGTCATCGCGAGAACAGCTACAGGCGGCTGGTCATCGGTCCTCCTTTGGCAACCTTGCCTCTAGGTCGTCAAAGTGATGTGCCAGCCGCCGCAGCTCAGTTCCCATGCCCTTCTCTACGTGGCCGGTGAACAATGGCTTTTTCTCCCCATCCTCAACGTCAGGGTATAGCGAGAATGTTTGCCCGTTCTCCCGATGGCACGTGGTCCTTACGACGACGTGGCCGATGCGAAAGAACTGCTGATCGAGGATTTTGGGCCGCTTACCCATTGTGATGACCCTTGATTAGCTCGCGAACGAAAATCGGAGGGATCAACCACATAAACAGCAATGCGTAGAGCGCCGCCTTTCCTGCGGAACGATTTGCAAAGTGATTGATCACTAGGCCTGTCAACAACCATGTGCTGAACCCGAACCAAGCAATGAGAAACGAAGCCTCCCAACTCATCTCTGAGACGCCCAGAGCGCAGCCTCGAGACCAGCGTCGGCGATAACCAACGCGATTGAGGCCCCGAGGGTACAGAGAACGAACACGCGCCAGTTCATGTCATCCCCAGCGCTTCTTTGTACATTTCGAGAACCGCCTCTTCCTCAGCGATATCGTTCTCGTCGCGCTTGCGCAGGGAGATGATCTTGCGCAGCACTTTGACGTCGTATCCTCGACCTTTCGCTTCGGCCAATACCTCTGACATCTGCTCGGAGATCGCCTTCTTTTCTTCTTCGAGTCGTTCGTAGCGCTCTACGAACTGGCGCAGCTCACCTGCGGTTACACGGTAGTTTTCGGATTTCTCGTCTTCGGACATGTCCATTGTAGATCCTGTCAAAAATTGAAACTTGCGAAGGTGATCAGCAGCGTGACCGCGGCGATTGCGACCCAACCAATTGGGCCAGCAAGCATGGGGCGAGGATTCCTATTGCGGGGCATCGATCCTTCACTCCTTTGAAATCAGTTGTTTCAAGGGAGGAAGGCGGCCCTCTTGTTGAGCCACAACAATCCGTTCCAGCCCCAACGCGACGACCCAAACAAGCGCTGTAAGTGCCGCCAAATAAATGCAGGCCCGGCGGATGCGCTTAGTTCGCCCTGGTTTAATCTGCCCGCGTTCGATCGCAGATTTCAGAACCCGTGCCGTGTTTAGATCTGAGATGGTTCCGTAGCTGATCATCAGATCGCATGCAGTGATCACGCTTTTCACATCATGCAGATCAGGAGATCGTGCGACCTCGCGCGCATCTGGCAAAAGAGCCCGTGGGTGAACCTTATCCTTCAATGGAATGCCCCCCATTCGCGCGCTCCTCCATTTGGCGAAGCCATTTTTCAATCGCTTGGCGGCTGTAGAGAGATCTGTTCCCGACGTTGATGCATACCGGACCACTTCCTTTGCTCCTCCATCGAGCCAATGTGTCGACCGACACATTCAGTTCACTTGCGAGTTGTTTGCGCGTCAGCCAATCCGACAGGATGCTGGTGCCCTCGGCTTGTGGCTGAGTTTCACATCCTGAATTCGGCATAGATGACGCCCTCTATTTCGCTGGTTGCGCTGTCGATGAGAGCTTCCGATATACAGGCCTCAGGCGTGTAGGCGGCGATAGGCGTGCCAGTTAAAACTGAGCGCGCCGAGGAACATCAAAGGTGCTGTGGTAGCACGGGCTGGCGTGCTACAAAGCACGCTTTGTTATTGGGAAATTTGGGACGTGGAGTGAAATATGCACAACCACATGACGCGCTGGGAGATGGCCCGCATAGCCGCACAGTGCGAGAAAACGCTGGGTCTCAGGGTCAGGCAGGTATTTGACCTAGACGAGGTCTCAGAGATCCTTCCTCGTCTCGAGAAAGGCTACCTCTCACCGATTTTATCACCAAGCTCTAATGACTTCACACCAGCCAACAGCTTTTGGCTGGTTGCTGAGAATGAGCTTGGTCCAGTCATGGCCGGGGGCGTCCGGTGCGATGATCTGAGAAACATGGAAATCACCAAGTATTGGAGCAACCATCTTTCGCGAACATTTGGAATCACCCCTCAAGCGGAAAAATTAAAGTTCCCGGAGGGTGAGTTGTATGGACGTGTTGCCTACTTTGGCGACCTGAAATCAACTAACGCCATTGGCCTTTCGAGAGACGGGCGCGAAAAGGTTCGTCTCTTCACTGCGATCGGCCACTTTCTTACCTCTCAAGAGTTCGACCCAGACTTCACATACTGTTTTGTGCAGGAACGGGACGCAATGAGAGGAACACCGAGCAACTTTGGGTTCCTCAGGATACAGCCATTCTTCTACAGTTGGCCAAGCGAGCCTTTTCCCGCAGGACACCCGGAGTGGGTCGCGACACTAAGGCGTGGCGACATTTCTCAGTTGATGGCCAGCATGGAGCGGGTCATTGAGGGATCAGTTGACAGTAAACAAGAATGTACGGCTGGTTCTTTGCATCAGTTACCTTCATCGCAACACGCAAGTAGTCAATCTTGACATGTACCGGTCGGTTTTCCATCCGCTCATCGATGGCATCTAGTTCAACGGTCATGCCTGCTTCGAAAGCCCGCTTGTGCGCCTCGAAAATCTGTTGCTGAAAGGCAGGGGGCGCTAAATCATACGCCTCTTGCATCACTACGTGATTTGCTACCCCCATTCTCATTGCGGCTAGGCTTTTCTTCCCGACTCTCAAAGCGGTTACTTTTTGGTTCTCGCAATCAGGAGCTTCGTACACATCGAAGTAATCACTGAACGGCTCAAACGCTTCAATTCTCGCCCCGCTACGCATGTAAGCACGTGACATAGCTTCTACGGTCGGGGCTTCGTGTCCTTGTTTGAAAGCCTCGAGGTAGCTTACAGCGTTCATCTGGGTTGCATCATCTGGTTGCCTCCAGTTTGTCACACCGGCGAGATAGTTGGGCGTTATGCCGAGTTTTTCGCATACCTGCACTATTCCGAAGAACCCAGGTCCGTCTTTAGATTCGTCAAACTGTCCTGACAAAATTCGATTGACGCGCGTCTCTGACCAGCCGTCGACCTCTAGGCTGAGTGCTCGGTGGCTGCGATATTTGGAGCTTTGAAAAGCTGTCTCGAGTCGCTTTCGGAAGTCGACGGCAAACTGATTTCCCATGTGTGTCCCTCAATGTATGCTTTTTAATGCATAGTAAGATTATTTCTCTTGCGCAAGCCTATGTTGCACTCAGAGTATTCAACTGACGCTTGTACGCGTCCACTAGATTCGATGATGGACAACGCAAAGAGTGTTAAAATGAATAAATTACAATCACTTAAAGTAATGATTGCTTTGTTTTACGTCTCGACCTTTCGAGCGCTTAAATTCTCCCTTTGCGGTAGTTGGATTGCAAGCCGTCCCTTTTTCTTGTTGCGTGATATGCTTAATTGTGCGCAT
Organism: Maricaulaceae bacterium; assembly: GCA_048268905.1. GTDB lineage: Bacteria > Pseudomonadota > Alphaproteobacteria > Caulobacterales > Maricaulaceae > JACOMS01. Next base: position 40,743 of record JBLWUN010000010.1, read on the forward strand.
ATATGCCTATCAGGTCACACAAAGCAGCCAAAATGCGCATAATACGGCATGTCGCCGTGATGTGGTGGGCCGAGAGTAGATAAACAGTGAACTCGAGGAATGGGCGATGAGGCAATCGACACGACCGCATTTCACCCTTTTTGAAGCATGCGCCCGGTGGGAGATTTCTCTTGCGGAACTCGTAGGGCGAGCTGCGGAGGGCGAACTGAAGCTGTATGCAGGTATTCCATTTGCCAATTCAGAAACTGGCCCAGTGGCTGGCACAGTAGAATTGAACCCTTCGGACATTCTTCGCATGGCGCGAGGGGCTAAAGAGATGCGCGTCTATCGCGTCAAACTGAAAGATCAGGAAGATAGTGGTTGGATTTTCATCGAAGATGAGGACGGTGGAAAGGGAATTACGATCACGATTGACGATCTCTTTATTGTTGCGGAGGAATACAGGGCTTTTGAAGATCGACACGACCTTGGGCCGCCTAGAAGGGCAGGGGGCGCAGGACAGTCCAAGCATGATTGGGAAGGTATGTTCGTTGCGCTTTGTAAAAGGGTCTTTGAAGACGGCCTGCCTGGTACAAAAGAGGATCTCTGCCGAGAAATGGAAACATTCTTTCATGACCGTGGCGATGAATCTCCCGACATAAGCACAATTCGCAAAAAGATCTCGCCGCTGTGGGATGAACTCAGATCCGCTGTCTAAGCTCGAATTGATATCACATCACCTGGGGCTTGAGTGACGAACCTGCCCCAGCGATCCATAAGAACGGCACGAGCATCAAGTAGATCAGACCTTGCATAGGACCTTTCGAGCTTTGATCCAACGGTGTGCGCCAGAGCGGTTTCAGCAACATCAAAACTGGCTGCTTCTGTATCTTGCACCCACGTCCTGAATGACGTCCGAAAGCCGTGTGGTCTACCCGGCTCACCTATTTCGTTTAGCACCTTCGCCAATGCCGTCGAACTGATGTAATCTTTTTTGACGTGATTGGAGGGGAACATAAAATCTCCCATACGAACCTGAGATATTTCTTCAAGCAACGCTTTAGCTGCCGAAGACAGCGGTACCCTGAAATCTGTCACTGCGGATTCAGTCCCCTTCATGCGACTTGCAGGGATAGTCCACACGTCTCCATCGATTTCAGAGAACCTCGCGCCACGGGCGCTTTCACTTCGAACACCCGTCAGAATAATCCACTTTAGGCACAGTCTGCTCACACCTGGACCTGTCAGCTTGGAATAGACGGCGGGAACTTCCTGCCAAGGCGTCGAAACTATGTGGGACGTAGAGCTCTTGACTTCCCCAAGCATATGCCTGGCCGCCTCAACGATAAAAGGGTCAGTGTCGTACCCTGACAGCTTGGCGTGCCTGATAATCATCCTGGTACGATTGAACACCTTCAGCGCGGTTTGATGCTTTGTTCTCCAGATAGGTTTAAGCACATCTACCATGTCAGCTTGGGTGAGCGTAGACACGCTTCTTTTGCCGATCTTTGGCAAAACGTGGATCCTGATAGGCGAGAACCATTTCCCCCTCTCTCCGGATGCACGTAACATGTCCTTTTTTGCATCAAACAGTGTTTCGGCGCATTCCGCGAACGTGGGATCTTGCTTGAGCAAGGCGTTGGCAGCATCACGCAGCTGCCGATCGCGCTCTGAAATGGGATCTTTGCCATCGGACAAGACCCTTGCCCACTTGTCGCGCTCTTTGCGAGCATCAGACAGTGAAACATCATCTAGTGGACCCAATCCCATCTCTCTGCGCCGACCGGCAATAGAGTATCGGTACACCCACCTACCGGACGTTTCCGTCTTGTAGAGCCTTAGCCCTCCGCCGTCGTCCAGCTTTCCTTTTGGTGCTTTTTTCACTGCCATTGCGGTCAGCTTATTTTTGGCGCGGCTCAATTCCTGTCCCCCAATCTGTCCCCCAACCAATCATGGGCTTTGATTGATCGCTATGGAACGCAGTGACACACAGAGGCTGAAAAAGTTCAAGATATACAGTTGATTGAGGAACTGTATGGGACGTCACTGGAAGGGTGTGCGAGTCCGTGTGGGGGCACCATTATACAAGCAAACCATTGATGAAAATGAGTTATTCCGGATTGTGGACCGCACTGAAATTGCGCGTGGTCCACATTACCAGGAAAACCCACTGATCG
>JBLWUN010000011.1:0-38866 GCA_048268905.1 Maricaulaceae bacterium
ATCGCCCGGCAGCGCGCGAAAAGCATAGGCGCGATGGCAGTGGAATCTCATAATTAAGGGCAAAAAATATCCCCGAACGCGTCGTGTCTCAGATTTAAGGGCAACGCGACAATGCCTGACGATGAAGGTCCTCTTCGGCATGGCGCTCCGGCAGACGACCGGTTTCGTTGAAAGCCTCCTGCGCCTGGTCGGCCTCCACTGGGCGGTGCCGGATTTCAGCACGTTGAGCCGGCGCCAGAAGGCCTTGGCGGTGACCATTCCCTACCGCGGCTCGCAGGGGCCGCTGAACCTGCTGATCGACAGCACCGGCATCAAGGCCGAAGGTGAAGGCGAGTGGCACGCCCGCAAACACGGTGGCGCGAAACGCCGCCTATGGCGCAAGATTCACATCGGCGTCGACGAACAGACGCTGGAGATCCGAGCCCTCGAGATCACCGGGAGCAACGTCGGTGACGCGCCCATGCTGCCCGAACTGCTCAACCAGATCCCGCCTGATGTGGAAATCGGCTCGGTCACCGCGGACGGTGCCTACGACACGCGCAAATGCCACGACGCCGTCGCCGACCGAGGCGCCCAGGCGGTCATACCGCCGCGCAGGAACGCCAAACCGTGGAAGCCTTCGACCGCGGGCGCCAACGCCCGGAATGAGGCCCTCCGAGCATCGAAATACCTCGGCCGCGCCATCTGGCGAAAATGGAGCGGGTACCACCGCCGAAGCCGCGCCGAGACGAAGATGCACTGCGTGAAGCTCTTGGGGCAGAGCCTCATGGCACGCGACTTCGATCGTCAGGTCGCCGAACTTCAGATCCGGGCCGCCGTCCTGAACGGCTACACCGCGCTCGGCATACCTGTCACAGAGCCCGTGGCATAAGTGCGTCTGGGGAAAGGGGAGGTCCGCGCTTCACGTCCTTTGCGCAACAAAGCCTCCTCGCGACATGGCGTGGTCGGGCGGTCGGTACTGAGGAAAGGCGGATGCAACGTCATTGCATGGCGAAAAATTTCTCCAATCCTTTCGGCGGATTCCGCCCAAAAATAGAGGACGAGGGCCTGACATTGCCGACTTCACAACGCACTCCCAAACTCGTGATTTTTGACTGTGACGGTGTGCTCGTCGACTCCGAGCCGACCTTCAATCGCGTGCTGCACGCTTATTTGCTTTCGACTGGCGCAAGCTTGTCACTCGTTGAATGCCACGGCTTGTTCGTCGGCAAGAGCAGACATGATGTCGAACGTTATGTGAGCGAATGGGGATTGCGCCTTCCTGCGAAATGGCCGCACGACTTCTACCACAGAGTTCTCGAAGCCCTCGGAAAAGAGGTCGAGCCGATCCCGGGCGCCCGTGAGGCGGTGGCGTTGATTTCGTCGGCTGGCATTCCGCTCTGCGTAGCCTCAAATGGGCATTTGGCAAAGATGCGTGTCACACTGGAACGGTCGGGGCTGCTTCCCTGGTTCGAAGGAAATATGTTTTCGGCTTATGATGTCGGCGCCAGCAAACCCGCGCCCGATGTGTTTTTGCATGCGGCCGAAATGAATGGCGTTGCGCCAGAGCACTGCGTGGTAGTCGAAGACAGCACAAGTGGATTCGAAGCGGCCTTTAATGCTGCGATGACCTGTTTTGCCTACGACCCGAAGACGACGTTGAAACCGACGAACCTCTTCGGCGCGCGACGGCTAACCGATTTGGCTGACCTACCGAAACTGTTGGGACTTTAAGAGCGGCTGATACTTGGCCGGCAACCAACTTCGCATGGACCGGACGGCGTATACCGGGCTGCACAATCTCCATCGAAACAAACAAAATTTGTGACCTACGAAGGTACAGGGTGATCAAATAAGATAGTAAGTTAAATTGTCGTATCCGCTTCACCAATTCTTGTTATTGATTGACTGAGCGAGCAGCAGGTACCCAACCCCCTCGCGGTTGCCATCAGCATTTGGGGGAGGACCATCCACTCCAAAGCCCAGGCTGCTCCCGACCGTTCCTGTTCATGGATCAAGGCATGGTGCATAGCCGAGACCTGTACCGAATTGAACCGTGCCAACGTCATCAATAGCTCGGCAGCAATCGGGTTGTTCTTGTGGGGCATGGCGGACGAGGTACCACCTCCTGAAATCGCGATCGCACCGATGCCTTGCTGCGCCATGAGGGCGATGTCCTGCCCAATCTTGCCTAGAGTGCCAGAAATCATTGAAAGCAGAGAAGCATATTCCACAATCCCGTCACGCATCGTGTGCCAGGCCTTATTAGTCGGCGCAAGATCGAGCTGGTTGGCTACATCGGCAACAACTTCATCCGCCTTGTTTCGGAGAGCTTTGCGGTCGCCGGAGGCCCCGCCAATCTGTACCCGCTCGATACGGGGACGGATTTGATCCAGCCGCAGCCGATGCTCGGCCAAAGGCAGGCGCCAGGGTAGAACCCGATCACGTACGGTGATTAGCGTGGCGGCCTGCATTCTTGTGCGCCCCATTAACGGTTCATCCCCGAACCGCTCTTCTAGCTCCTTGAGGAATTTCTCCAATTCAATCAATCTGTTGGTGATGAGCAATGAAGCCTCTCGCAGAACCAGGACTGTCGTGGTGTCGACCACATCTTGAGAAGTAGCGCCCATGTGGACGGCTTCTCCAGGTGCGATAGCCTTCAGCTGTTTGACCAGACTCGGCACCGGCAGACCATCCTGCGCCGTACCTTTGGTAAGATCGGTTAGATCGGGTTTGGCAACTTCGATTGCTTGTGCAGCTGTCTCGGCGAGGGTTGCGTCAATCAGTCCTGCCCGGCCACAGGCCCGCGACCATGCCGCCTCGAAGGCGAGCATGTGCTGAAGCTGCCGTTCCGGAGAGAGGATCGCTGCCATAGCGTCATCGCCGAACAGACCGGATAGCCACGGACTCTCAAACACTGAAGCGCTCATAGCGAGCTCCTTAGGGTGCGCCGAAAGGGGCGGGATGACCAAACTATTCGATACCTCATTTCCCGATCTGGTCAGATGTCGAGGAAGACCGTCTCGCCCTCGCCCTGCAGGCGTATATCGAAGCGGTATTTGCCGTCACCGGTTTTCTTGGCGATCAAGGTATTCACCCGTGGACGCTGTTCGATTCGGTTCAGCAACGGGTCATTGGCGTTGTCCTCGTCTTCGAAATAGATCCGGGTATTGAGACCTATGTTGACCCCACGTGCGACGACCCAAAGGGAAATATGGGGCGCGCTCTCGACACCACCGCGCCCCTGGTAAGAGCCAGGTTTGACTGTGCGCAAGGTAAACTCGCCGCTTTCCGCGTCGGCTGCAAAGCGGCAATGGCCTGTAAAGGCCGGATCGGCGCCTTTTTCCCCCGGAAACACGCCCCCAGCATCGCACTGCCAGCTCTCGATCAACGCATCGCGCATCGCCCAGCCGGTGCCGTCAAATACGGAGCCAACGATCTCAACAATTTCACCCTTGGCTTTGCTTTCATCCAGAAAGGGCGTGGTGCCAATCTCTTCGTCATAGTATCCTGCGTTTCCCGCATAGGTAGGCATCAGGCCGATATGGACATATGGGCCCGCCGTTTGCGAGGCGCTTTCGATCAGTGTTTCAAGTTTCTGGACCATTTCACATGCCCTCCAGCTTGTTTTCAAACATGGTCTGACGGCGGCCGCGCAGAACGATGTCAAATTTATAGGCGAGAAAATCGAGTGGGCGCGATTTCGAGAAATCGAGCGGCGCGACCAGCCGGTCGAGCTGGCTGCGATCCTTGATGGTCGCGGCGATCGGGCAGTGATTGATGAGCGGATCGCCCTCGAAATACATCTGCGAGATTAACCTTTGGCCGAAGCTGTGGCCAAATATCGAAAAGTGGATGTGCATCGGACGCCAGTCATTGGCACGGTTAGGCCAGGGGTAAGCCCCCGGACGAACGGTCAAGAATTCGTAGTATCCGTTTTCATCCGTGATGGTCCGACCGCAGCCGCCGAAATTTGGGTCGAGCGGTGCGAAATAGGTGTCTTTCTTGTGCCGGTAGCGCCCACCCGCATTAGCCTGCCAGATCTCTATTAGCGCGTTCGGTATCGGGCGGTTCATCTCGTCCAGCAAGCGGCCATGCACCAGGATGCGTTCGCCCACGGCGGGAGCAGCACCCTTTGTCCAGTTCAAGATCAGGTTGTTGTCGAGCGCGCCGAGCTTCGTGTGACCGAATCTCGGGCCAGTCTCTTCCGAGGGGGTGCTCTCCATCGAAAGCAACGGCAGGAAGGGCGAGCGCGCGACGCTCGTTTTGTAGCCAGGATCATAGGGCTCGGGGTGGATCGCGCGGTTGCGCGGAATCAGTGGTCCATGGTCAGTCATTAGATACTTTCCTCCATTTCCGCATAAGTCTGCTTGGCCAGCTTTAGCGCGTGGTTGGCTTTCGGCACGCCAGCATAGATCGCGACGTGTTGCAGCGCCTCGGCGACATCCGCTTTCGAGGCACCGGTATTGGCGGTAGCCCGGATATGCATTGGAATTTCCTCGAAATTTCCTGTCGCGGCCAGCAGTGCGAGGGTCAACATCGAGCGTTCGCGTCGGGTGATCCGCTCCGACGCCCAAACAGTTCCCCATGCGCTTTCGGTGATCAACGACTGAAACGGCAAGTCGAATTCGGTCTTGCCTGCCTCTGCCCGGTCCACATGGGCGTCGCCCAGCACCTCGCGGCGCACTTGCATGCCTTTGTCGAACGTCTCTGTCATGGGATGATCCTTTCCACGAAATTCATCAGGGTGTGGGCAAATACCTTTGGCTGCTCTACCGCAGGAAGATGGCCGGAGCGGTCGAACATGACTAAATCGGAGCGGGGCAGGGCGGCGGCGAGCTTTTCGACCACGTCCGGCGGCGTCGCCTGATCGTGATAGCCGCCGATCACCAGCGCGGGCTGGGTGATCTCGCGAAGGCGGTCGGTGATGTCGGTGCCGGCGATCGCCGCGCAAGTGGCTATATAGCCTTCCGTATCTGTCCGGGTGAGCAGCGCCCGCCACAGATCGGTTTCAAGAGTCGCAAGCATATCGGGGCCGAACCACCGCTGTAGGATGCCGTCTGCCATTGCAGCCATGCCATTAGTGCGTACACCCTCGATCCGACTCAGCCAGCTATCCGCATTTCCCAGCATTGGGGCGGTATTCGAAAGCACCAAGCCGATCACCCTATCCGGCGCCATGAGCGCGATGTGCTGCGCGATCAGCCCGCCGATGGAGCAACCGACGATCACCGCCTGAGCGAGACCGATATGGTCCATCGCGGCCAGCACGTCCTCGGCCAGCTCTGGAATGCCATATCCCTGCGGCGCGGTACTGCTCAGCCCGTGACCGCGCTTGTCCATGCGCAAGTTCGACCAGCCCGCGGGTAGAAGCGCGACGACATCGTCCCACATCCGCAGGTCTGTGCCGAGCGAATTGATGAAGACAAGCGCGACACCTTCGCCGTCAGTGGCGCGCAGATGCGTGGTGCCCCAATCGCGTTTCAATGCCTGCATGGTATCCTCCTGCCGATAATTTGGCATAACTTTTCCCTTTACAAAAATATGATCTTGGCCAAAAACTATAACCAAATGGATATACCTAATGGTCTGAAACTGCGCCATCTCGAAGCTTTCCTGACCGTTGCTCAAGCCGGAACAATCTCTGCTGCGGCGCGGCAACGGAACGTGTCGCAGCCGGCACTGTCAAAAACGATCTCGGAACTGGAGGGGCTGCTTGGCGCGCATCTCTTCGAGCGTACAGGGCGGCGGGCCGTCTTAACCCCGGCAGGAGAGAATTTTCGTGCTCATGCCCGCGCCGCGTTGCAAAGCCTCGAGGCAGGGGTGCGCGACCTGTCGGGGCAGGTGGCGGCGGGGCTGGTGAAGGTTGGGTTGCTGCCGACCGTGGCCGGTGGGTTCTTCCCCTCGGTCGCTCTTGCATTCTCGCAGGCGCGCCCGGATGCGCGGATCGGTATAATCACTGGGCCGAACCACTACCTGCTCGAACGACTGCGCGGCGGCAAGATTGACCTTATGGTCGGGCGCATGCCACGGGCAGCCGACATGGCAGGCCTGTCTTTCGAGTATCTCTATGACGAGCCGATCTTGCTGGTGGCGCGCGCCGGACATCCAGCGCTGGATCTGCCGGTGACCGACGCTCTGCTACGCTATCCCCTCATCCTGCCCAACCCCGGTGCGATCATTCGTCAGAGCGTGGATCAATACCTTGCCGCGATGGGGTTATCCGATCTCACACCGGTGTTCGAGACGGTGGCCCTGCCGGCGGCGCAAACGCTTCTCGAAGGTTCTGAGATGCTCTGGTTCATCTCGCGCGGCGTCGTGGCGCGGGAAATTGCGCGCGGCAGCCTTGCTGCGCTCGATCTAAAGTCGGATTACATGGCCGGGGCGGTTGGTCTGACACGCAAGTTCACGTTCGACGAAGACAGCCATGCCGATCTGCTGGCGCGGCTTCTGCACCGGCGGGTTGAAGAGGATTGCGCCCGTCGTTGAGCCAGTCAGACGGCTTCTAGCGCAATAGCAATACCCTGTCCTACACCGATACACATTGTGGATAGCGATTTCTCACCAGGCTTGAGGTCAAGCATCGCGGTGCCAGTAATCCGCGCACCCGACATGCCCAGCGGATGACCCAACGCGATTGCCCCGCCATTGGGGTTCACACGCACGTCATCATCAGCAATCCCAAGATTACGCAACGTGGCGAGGCCCTGCGAGGCGAAAGCTTCGTTAAGCTCAATCACTGCGAACTCCTCTTGGCGCAGGCCAAGACGCGCCAGAAGCTTTCTCGAGGCCGGAGCCGGGCCGAAGCCCATGATGCGCGGCGCCACGCCGGCGGTCGCCCCGCCGAGCACTCTGGCGATCGGCTTAAGCCCATGCTTTTCGGCAGCTTCTTTCGTCGAAAGGATCAAAGCGGCAGACCCGTCATTCACGCCAGAGGCGTTGCCCGCTGTCACAGTGCCATCGGCTTTCACGAAGGGCCGAAGCTTTTTCAGGCCTTCGTATGTAGTCGTGGAACGCGGATGCTCGTCGGTGTCGATGACCAGAGGGTCACCTTTGCGCTGCGGGATCGTAACCGGCACGATCTCCTGGGCCAAACGGCCATTGACTTGGGCTTTGGCCGCTTTCTGCTGCGAGCGCAAGGCGAAGGCATCCTGATCGGGGCGCGAGATGCCAAAATCTTCGGCCACATTCTCTGCCGTCTCGGGCATGCTGTCGACGCCATATTGTTCCTTCATCAGCTTGTTAACGAAACGCCAGCCGATAGTGGTGTCGTGGACCTCATTGGCCCGCGAGAAGGCGGAGGTGGCCTTGGGCATCACGAATGGCGCGCGCGACATGCTCTCTACCCCTCCGGCGACAAGCAGCTCGGCCTCGCCGGATTTGATCGCCCGAGCTGCAGTGATGACCGCATCCATACCCGAGCCGCAAAGTCGGTTCATCGTCGTACCCGGCACCGTCTCGGGATAGCCTGCGAGAAGCAGCGCCATGCGGGCGACGTTGCGGTTGTCTTCGCCAGCCTGATTGGCGCAGCCGAAGATCACCTCGTCGATCGCGGCAAGGTCGAGGCCCGGATTGCGCGCGGCAATGGCCCGAAGCGGAATCGCGGCAAGGTCGTCAGCGCGGACGGAGGAAAGCGCACCGCCAAAGCGGCCGATTGGTGTGCGGATGTAGTCGCATATGTATACGTCAGTCATGAGATTCCCTCGGGAACATTGAGTTCGGCAACTTCGCCAACAATGTGCAACGTCGCGCCAGTCACCGCCTGCAAGGCGTCCAAAGTGATGCCCGGCAGTTTTTCACGAAGCACGAATTTGCTATCTTCGATGTCAATCACGGCCAGAGAGGTGTAGACGCGGGTCACGCACCCGACGCCTGTCAGCGGGAAAGTACAGGCCTCGACCAGTTTCGGGCCGCCATCCTTGGTTACATGGTCAGTTACAACCGCCACACGCTTGGCCCCATGCACAAGGTCCATTGCTCCACCCACGGCCGGCACGCCTTTGGTGCCTACGCGCCAGTTCGCCAGATCGCCGTTCTGGGCGACCTGATACGCGCCAAGAACGGCCAGATCGAGGTGGCCACCGCGCACCATCGAAAAGCTGTCGGCATGATGGAAAAAGGATGCACCGGGCTTCAATGTAATCGCCTTTTTGCCCGCATTAATAAGATCCCAGTCTTCCTGTCCCTCCGCAGGGGCTTTTCCGAATCCCAGCACGCCGTTCTCGGTATGATAGGTTACATCGCGGCCATCGGGCTGGAACTTGGCGATCATCTCGGGAAATCCGATACCGAGGTTCACATAGGAACCATCTTCGATATCCTGAGCGGCACGCCACGCGATCTGCGCGTTCGTCAGTTTGTCTTCCATTAAATTGAAACCGGACATCAGTAGACCACCCCCCTACGCACGAGTACTTCTTCTTGTTGAGGCGCGGGAACCTCGACAATCTTGTCGACGAAGATTCCGGGGGTAACTACCGCCTCAGGATCGATGGAGCCGGGTGCGCGGAGGTTGGAGACCTGCGCAATCGTGCGATCGGCAGCCATCGCCATCAACGGATTGAAGTTCCGGCCAGCCAAACGATAGGTAAGGTTGCCGGTCTCGTCACCATCATGGCCTTTGATCAGGGCGAAGTCGGCCTTCAACCACAACTCTTGCACGTACATCTTGCCGTCGAACGTCTCTGTCGGGTTGCCTTCGGCAAGCTCGGTACCAAAAGAAGTTGGTGTATAAAAAGCGGGAATGCCTGCTCCGCGCGCGCGAATGCGTTCGGCCAATGTACCCTGCGGGATCAAATCGAGCTCGATTTCGCCTGCCAGGTATTTTTCGTTGAATGCCTCGGCGTTGGAGCTGCGCGGGAAAGAGCAGATCATCTTCCTGACCATCCCCGCTTTGATCATCGCGGCGATTCCGATCGCGCCGTTTCCCGCGTTATTGTTTATCACGGTAAGATTCTTGGGGCTGCCGGTGGCACGAAAGCGGTCGATTAAAGCGTGGATCAGTTCGATCGGGGCTCCGGAGCCTCCAAAGCCACCGATCATAACCTGTACGCCATCGGGGATATCCGCAACCGCGTCAGCGAGGCTGGGCGATGTTTTGTTCATCAGGATCCTCCTTAGATACCCTTCGAAATATCCCTAGATTACCGCCGTAGCGAGTAAAAAGTTCATATATTGATCTTTTTTCAACATGTGTATATCAGCGTTCGCATGTTGAACAATCCCACCGACTACATCGCCTCGCTCGCCAAGGGGCTGAAAGTGATCGAAGCCTTCGGACCCACATCCCCGCGTCTTTCGATATCCGAAGCTGCCGTCGCCAGTGGCTTGGATCGCGCTGCTACGCGACGCGTACTGTTGACGCTCCACCGCGAAGGTTACGCCGACTATGACGGTAAGTTTTTTACTCTTACCCCGCGCATCCTACGGCTCGGAGTGGCCGCACTTGCTTCCCTACCGCTCTCGCAGATTGTCCAACCTTGGCTTGACCAACTCTCCGAGCAAATTGGTCAAAGCTGTTCCGTGGCACTGCTCGATGAGACCGAGATCGTGTATATCGCGCGCGCGGCGCAGAAACGTGTGATGTCCATCGGGCTCATGCCTGGGTCACGACTCCCCGCCCATTGCACCTCGATGGGAAGGGTTCTGTTGGCTGCGCTGCCTCGCGAAGAGGCTGACCTGCTTGTCAGACGCTCGGACCTTACCCCGCGGACCAAGTTCTCAATACTCGACCCAGTTCAGACCTTGTGCCGGATCGATGCTGCGAGAGAGGACGGATATGCATTTGTGGACCAGGAAGTGGAAACGGGTTTACGGTCAATCGCTGTTCCGCTGAATGATCGCAAGGGATTGACCGTCGCTGCTCTCAATATCGGTTTGTCGTCTGCCGGCTGGACACCGAAGCAGACGATTGAAACATACTTGCCGCACTTGCTTGGCGTCCAATCGGCCCTCGGGCGGGTTCTCTGATTGACAATATTTAGAAGTCTAAGTTATTAGGACCTCAAGCCGGGAGGATACCTTAGATGGAAAATCTGAAACTAGACGCGAAGCTCTCTCTTCAAGAACCAGCCCATCTCTACTACGGCGGCGCATGGGTGCCGCCACTAGGGTCAGGACCCATTGATTTGGTTGGACGAGCATGATTCACCGTTCGAAAACGAGCGGTGAACATGTCTGATCTTTTCTGGCTGAGCGATGCGCAGATGGCGCGTCTGGAGCCTTACTTCCCCAAGTCGCACGGCAAGCCCAGGGTTGATGACCGGCGTGTCCTGAGCGGGATTATCTTCATCAATCGCAATGGCTTGCGGTGGCGAGATGCGCCGAGGGAATACGGCCCGCACAAGACGCTCTACAACCGCTGGAAGCGTTGGAGCGACAGGGGTGTCTTCGCCCGGATCATGGCGGGGTTGGCGGCCGAGCACGGTGAGGAGACGACCGTGATGATCGACGCAACTCATCTGAAGGCCCATCGCACGGCGTCCAGCCTGGGCGTGAAAAAGGGGGGCGTGGTCGTCTGATTGGCCGAACCAAAGGCGGCATGAATACGAAGCTGCACGCGATCTGCGACAGCCAGGGCCGACCCATCGACCTGTTCCTGACTGCCGGACCCGTCAGCGACTACATCGGGGCGCGTGCCCTGGTCAGCGGGTTGCCCAGCGTGAAGTGGCTGCTCGGAGATCGTGGCTATGATGCCGATTGGTTCAGAGAAGCCTTGCAGGACAAGAAGATACGTCCTTGCATCCCGGGCCGGAAGAAACGCAAGACGCCCGTCCGGTACGACAAGCGCAGATACAAACGGCGCAACCGAATCGAGATCATGTTCGGCAGGCTCAAGGACTGGAGGAGGGTTGCGACCCGGTACGACCGCTGCCCACAAACCTTCTTCTCAGCAATCGCACTCGCTGCGACCGTAATCTTCTGGCTTTGAAGGAGAACGAGTCCTGAGCCTAGAGGGAAAGTACGAAGACACTTTCAACCCAGGAACCGGCGAGCGGATCGGGTCGGTTGCGACGGCAAGTCGCGCCGATGTCGATGCGGCGGTTGCGGCAGCGAAAGAAGGGTTCGAGGTATGGCGGGATGTTGTGCCGCTGGAACGCGCACGTATCCTGAAGGAAATCGCAAATCTCTTGCGAAAGCATGGCGATGAACTGGCGATGATGGACGCTGCAAACTGTGGCAACCCCTATACTGAAATGCGCGGCGACGCCGCGATTGCGGCAGCGCAGATGGAGTTTTTCGCCGGTCTTGTGACCGAAATGAAGGGCGATACGATCCCTATGGGACCAGAGCGCATCAACATGACCCTACGCCAGCCGATGGGCGTGGTTGCACGGATTCTTGCCTTTAATCACCCTTTCATGTTCTGCGGCGGAAAGATGGCAGCGCCTCTGGCCGCAGGCAATGCCGTCATCATCAAGCCGCCGGTTCAGGCTCCGTTGTCTTCGCTGCGGCTGGCGGAGCTCATCGATGGCCTGCTGCCTAAAGGCACGTTCAATGTTCTGCCGGGCGGCGTCGAGGCAGGAGCTGGGCTGGCCGAACATCCCGACGTCGCCAAGGTCACACTCATCGGCTCCGTACCCGCGGGCCGGGCGGTGATGCGCAGCGCGAGCGACACCGTCAAACCAGTGCTGCTCGAACTCGGCGGCAAGAACGCGCTGATCGCCTATCCGGACAGCGATCCGAAGAAGATCGCCGATGCGATCGTCGGCGGCATGAATTTCGGCTGGTGCGGGCAATCTTGCGGATCGACGAGCCGCGCTTTCTTGCATGTAGACATCCACGATGCGGTCATCTCACATCTCAAAGCGGCTGTCGAACGGTACAAGCCAGGCATTCCGACAGAGCCGGAGACCACGATGGGGGCGATCGTCAGCCGGACACAGTTCGATCGGATCATGGACTTCATCGAATCCGCCATGAGCGAAGGCGCGCGTGCCGTAACCGGCGGCCATGCGGTGACCGAAGGTGCGCTGGCACAGGGAAGCTTCATCGCGCCGACGATTTTTGCGGATGTAACGCCGCAGATGCGTATCGCCCGTGAAGAGATTTTCGGGCCAGTTCTTGCGGTTCGCAAATGGTCGGACGAAGATTCCATGCTGAACGAGGTCAATGCACTTGAGCTTGGGCTGACCTGCGCAATTTGGACTCGGGACTTGGTGACGGCTCATCGTACGGCTGCACGCGTCGAGGCCGGGTTTGTTTGGGTTAACGAAGTTGGCCGGCATTTCCTTGGTGCCCCGTTCGGTGGGGTCAAACAATCGGGTATCGGGCGCGAAGAAGGTATTGGCGAGCTGATTTCCTTCACCCATGAAAAGAATGTGCATATCAATCTGTCGGGTCAGTGACCCGGTGCGTAGGTAATGTGCGAACGGGGTCTGGGATCCAAAAGCTTTTTCTTTATTGATTGCTTTGGCCGGGATGAGACCATCCCTTCCTACCCTTTCTGCAAACCGACAAGGATCTGAAAAATAATGAGCAATGTTGCGAACGTCCCCGATATCATCCTCGAACCTATGGTTCGGAACGCCATTGTGGAGGACCTGGGTGCAGCAGGCGACGTGACAACCCGTTCCGTTCTGCCTGAAGGCACGCGCTATAAGGCGCAAATGCGTGCACGGCAGGACGCGGTTGTCTCTGGGATGCAGGTGGCCTCTCTGGCGTTTCGGCTGATTGATCCCGATCTTATTGTCGAGACTGTTGTTGCGGATGGTACGGCCTGCAAAGCGGGCGATACCTTGATGTGTATAGAGGGATCGGCGGCGTCGATCCTTGCCGCAGAGCGTGTTGCCCTGAACTTTGCCGGGCGGTTGTCCGGGACGGCAACTTTGACAGCGTCCTATGTGCAGGAACTTGCGGGTACCAAGACACGTATCACCTGTACGCGCAAAACCACACCGGGGCTGAAACTTGTCGAGAAGCTCGCCATTTTGCATGGCGGCGGCCACAATCACCGGTTTTCCCTATCTGATGCGATCCTGATCAAGGACAACCATATCGCAGCGGCTGGTGGCATCAAACAGGTGTTGGAAGCCGTTCAGCGAAATGTGGGTCACATGGTCGTGGTCGAGATCGAGATCGACGGTTTGCATCAGTTGGACGAGGTGCTTCAGACCGGGGGCGCAGATGTCATCATGTTTGACAATATGTCGACCGAAGACATGGCCGAAGCCGTAAAGCGCATTGACGGGCGGGCGAAGACAGAAGCCAGCGGGAATGTGACCCTTGGCCGTTTGCGCGAAATCGCATCGGCAAATGTGGATTATATTTCCTCCGGTGCTTTGACCCATTCGGCGGGGACCGTCGATTTCGGTTTGGATTTCTGATCCTCTGAACCGCTCCAGACCGTCTGAAATGCAAAATGCCCGCCCTTTCGGCGGGCAATAAATACCTATTGCGTACGCCTTTCAAAATGGGGCGCTGCTGCATCAACACTTCATAAACACATGACAGAGCACAGGCTGTATCAGGTTGAGCGCCCAGTATCGTCGGATAGTTTGGGAGTTTGGGGTAGCGATGTATTTGCGGATATGTTGCGAGGTTTGGGGGTGAAGTATGTTGCGCTGAACCCTGGGTCGAGCTTTCGGGGTTTGCATGACAGCCTTGTGAACCACCTTGGTAATGAAGATCCGCAGATGCTGTTGTGTCTGCACGAAGAGCATGCGGTTGCGATTGCACATGGCTATGCGAAGGTGACGGGGGAGCCATTGGCGGTGATTCTGCACAGCAACGTGGGTCTGATGCATGGGACGATGGCGATCTTCAACGCATGGTGTGATCGGGTTCCTGTGCTGATCTATGGTGCGACGGGGCCGGTTGATGCGGCGCTGCGGCGTCCTTGGATTGACTGGCTCCATACCTGCCGTGACCAGGCGTCGATGATCCGGAATTATGTGAAATGGGACGATCAGCCTGGCTCGATGGAGGCGGCGCTGGAATCGATGTTGCGTGCGGATGTGATCGCGCGGAGCGAGCCGAAAGGGCCGACCTATGTGAACTTTGATGTGTCGATCCAGGAAAAGCAGCACGCGCAGGCCCCGGCGCTGCCGGATTTTGCGCGTTACCAGCCGCCTTTGCCTGCGGCTCCTTCGGCCGAAGGCGTGGCACGTGCGGCGGACCTGCTGAAGAACGCCAAGGCGCCTGTGGTGCTGGCGGGGCGGGTGTCGCGCGATCCGGCGGATTGGGCGCGGCGTGTGGCCTTTGTCGAGGGGCTGGGGGCGAAGGTTCTGACGGATATCCGGATCGGGGCGTCTTTCCCGACGGATCACCCGCAGCATCGGGGTAAACCAGCCTTCTTCATCGACGACGCGGCGGGCGCGGTGCTGCGCGAGGCCGATGTGATCCTGAGCCTGGACTGGCTGGATGTCGCGGGTACGCTGAAACTGGCGGGCGAAGTGACGGCGCAGGTGATCCAGGCGTCGCTGGATTATCAGCTGCACAATGGCTGGGGGATGGAGCATCAGGCGCTGCCTGCGCTGGATCTGCACCTGGCCTGTGGCCCGGATGTTGCGATGCATGCGATTGCCGATGCCCTGGGTGTAGGGGCGGGCGAGATGCCCGGTGATTTGCCGGTCAAACCCGCGCTGAACGCCCCCGATGCAGATGTTGAGCTTGATATCATGACGCTGGCCGGGGCGCTTGGCGAAGGTTTGGAAGGTGTCTGTGCCAGCTTTGTGCGTTTGCCGTTGGGTTGGGCGGGCGAGGCGTGGCACTTCCGTCATCCGCTGGACTTCCTGGGTTCGGATGGCGGCGCGGGGATCGGCTCGGGTCCTGGGATGCTGATCGGGGCGGCGCTGGCGCTGAAAGACAGCGACCGGCTGCCTGTTGCGGTTCTTGGGGACGGCGACTTCATGATGGCGGCCTCGGCATTTTGGACGGCGGCGCATTATGGCACTCCGTTCCTGGCGGTGGTGTCGAACAATCGCTCGTTCTACAATGACGAGGTGCACCAGGAACGCGTGGCCGTGGCCCGCAACCGCCCGGTCGAGAACAAGTGGATCGGCCAGCGTATCGGTGATCCGGATATCGACATTGCCGGAGTTGCGCGGGCGCAGGGCTGCGAAGGGATCGGCCCGGTCTTTACCGCGGGCGAGCTGGTCGAGGCGATCAAACAGGGCGTCGAGATGGTGCGCGCGGGCAAGAGCGTAGTGATCGATGCACGTGTCCAGCCGGGGTATAACCCCAACATGGTCGCTGGCCTGACGCGGAGCGACTGATGATGACCCCGAAGATCTATATTGCGCAGGATCCTGTGCTGGAAGAGGTGTTGGACACCGCAACGGATCGGCTGCGGGCCGAAGGCTGGGAGGTCGTTCGCGGCCCCCAGATCACCCCGGGTGTTCCGCTGCGGCTGACGGGAGAGCAACGGCAGGCGCTGCTGTCGGACGTTGATATCATCGTGGCCAGCTCGCGGTCGCGGCTGAGCGAGGCGGATCTGGATGCCTCGCCACGGCTGCGGGCGCTGGTCTTTCCGACGATCGGGGTGGATGCGGTCGATCTGGAGGCCTGTGCCGCGCGTGGTCTGATCGTGGCCAATGGTGCAACGCCCGAGAACTTTCTGGCGATGTCAGAGGCGACAGTGATGCTGATGCTGGTGCTGCTGTACCGGCTGCATGAATCCGAACGCCTGCTACGCGAAAATGCGGGCCGGCCGCAGCAGATGTATGCGCGGATGGTGCGGGGCCGGACGATCGGCCTGATCGGGTCTGGCCGGATTGGGGCCGGGGTGATCGAGCGACTGCTGGCGTTCGAGCCGGCACAGATCCTGGTGCACGATCCGTTCCTGACACCGGATACCGCGCCTACGGGCGTACGGTTGGTGGAGCGCGACGCGCTGCTGACCACGTGTGATGTGGTGAGCCTGCATGTGCCGTTGAACGCGCAGACACGGGGCATGATTGGCGAGGCTGAACTGCGCATGATGAAGCCGGATGCGGTTCTGATCAACACCTCGCGCGGGGGTCTCATTGACGAGGATGCGCTGGTGCGGGTGATGACCGCAGGGCACCTGGCTGGTGCGGGGCTGGACGTGACGGAAACCGAACCGCTGCCCGCCGACCACCCGCTGCGCGGCCTCGACCGGGTGATCCTCACCCCGCATATCCTGGGCCACACCATTGATCTCTACACGGTCATGCCCGACGTCCTCGTCGAAAACGCAACACGCATCATGAAAGGTGGTCTGCCGACATATGTCAGGAACCCCGATGTGGTGGAACGCTGGCGACAAAAGTTGAACGATCTGAACTGACCAGCCCCTCCGCGCGAACGGTGTGCACAGCTGAACTGCAGAGCCTATGTTCCTTGCACCTATTGAATGGCCGTGAACCGCGCCGGGTTTGCCGGAGGCGTTACACAACGGTTGCCCGGCGCTGTGCGGCACAGTGGTGCAAGGCAGGTGTCGGCGCATGATGGTCGCGTTCTGGAAAGCAACCGGCGCACAATCCCGACACAGGGGCAAAACCACCCCGGAAGAAAGTCCATACTCGGGCCCAACGATAGGCACCCCGTCTTCCATGTCTTGACTTTGTACCAAGGCTCGGCACCTATGTTGCGCGCGCCACGCTAGGGTTGTGCCGCCGCCAAAGGCGTGCGGCAGAACTCTGGAGTTCCTAGCTATCAAGTCCGGGCGGGCGCGCTGTTTGGATAAAAACCATGTGTGGAGACAGGCCGTGAGCGATGCGATGAAAGAAAAGCAATCAAGCCATGTGCCTGTCCGCCCCGACGAGCGCTTGGCCCGACTGGTGCGATTGGCGGCCCGCGGTTTCAACCGGGCTCTTCAACTTCGCCTGCAAACGGAAAATGTTACGTTCGGTCAGTGGATTTTCCTGCGCATCCTCTGGCAGGAAGACGGGTTGTCGCAACGCGAACTGAGCGACCGGGCGCATCTCACCGAACCCACCGCCCACACCGCGCTCATCAAAATGGAAGAATTGGGTTTCATAGAGCGACGCAACGTCGAGGGCAACAAACGGCGCCAGCACGCGTTTCTGACGCGGAAGGGCTTGGAGCTGCGCGACGTTCTCGAACCTCTGGCGCTCGAAGTGAACGATGCAGCGATGGCGGGACTGTCCAAGAAAGCTCAGGAAGACTTGCGACACGCACTTGCCGTGATGATCCGGAACCTCGAAAATGACGAACAGGATGCGGCCGCCAGAGGGGTCCGTGTTCCCCCGACCAAGGGCAACACAGAAAACTAAGTCGCAAGCCACACTTGCCGGGTGTCCGGCGCGGGCCTTTAGGTGGTGGTTGTGGATAGATTTTTCCGCTCGGGACGGGGATATGAGCCCTGCCGTCCCGGGGTTCCACGGGTTGACGATGCGTCATTGCAAAGCAACGACGCCGAATATTCAGCTTTAGGGTGTTCCGCGTCAGGAACTATGACCTGAGTGGCTTTCGCTGAACAATAGTCTCGACTTCAATCAGGGTTGACGGGTGCGAGTGGATAGACTAGTAGCATTAAAGATAGATATCTAATATTAGATGTCTACTGAAAAAAGGGGAGGAAGACATGAAATTTCCAATCAAAGCCGTTGCCGCATCGATCGGCCTTGCGGTTCTTGCGAGCGCTGCTTCCGCAGAAAGCGTTAATGTGACCCTTTCAGGCGGCAGTCCCTCGGGGCTTTGGTCGCTTCTGGGCGCTGGTATTGACCGTGCCGTCAAGGCGGATGACCCGAGCGGCGTGGTGACCTATCAGGCCACCGGGGGTGGCTTTGCGAACATCGGCCTTCTGGGCCGTGAACGGACCGACCTGGGGATGGCACATGATGCCGAGATCAAGCTGGCCCTCGCAGGGGACGAACCGTTTGACGCGCCGATCGAGAACCTTCAAGCCATCGGCTACATGTACAACTGGGCGCCGATGCACTTCTTCATCAAGAAGTCTCTTGCCGAAGAATATGGCATCGACAGCATTGACGACCTCGCGACGTCCGGCGCGGCGATCCGTGTTGCGAACAACAATGCCGGGAACATCGTCGCCAACATCACGACCTTCATGCTCGAAGAGGCGGGCTACGACGAAGCCACGATCGAGTCCAATGGCGGCGTGCTTGTCCGCGGTGGTTCGTCACAGCAAGCAGATCTGATTGCAGACGGCCGCACCGATATGGTGATCAACGGCATTTTCATCGGACATTCGTCGTTCCGTAAAGTTGACGAGGGCAATGACGTCGTGTTGCTCAGCGTTCCCGAAAACATCATCGCTGCGACCAACGAGCGTTTCGGAACCGGCACGTTCACAATTCCAGCCGACAGCTACAAGAACCAGACCGAAGATGTCGTCACGCTCGCACTGGGTGCGATGGTAATCACTTCCGATGTACTGCCGGAAGAAACTGGCTACATGCTCGCAAAGAGCATCGCGTCCAATATCGACGAGATCCGCGGCGTGCATAAGGCGATGCAGGCGCTCACACCGGAACTTCTGACGTCGCAGACCATGCTGCCGTTCCATCCTGGTGCGGAGCGTGCCTACAAGGAACTGGGTCTGCTCAAGTAAGGTCGATCCCGCGATCCGGCCGGCGCGCGCTGCAACGACACGCGCCGGCCCACTCATGGACTGCACAGAGCAATGCCCCGCGGTGGCTACGTGAGATGTCACGTCATGTCATCGCGCGGCCCATACATCGCGGTTCTTTCTCTTCTCTGCCTTATACGGGGTCTACATGAATTTTCCTTCGCTTACAGAAACCGGTCGTCGTAGAAATTTAGGCTCGCCGATGAGAACCATCGTCATGGTTCTGGCGGCGGCATTCGCGGTTTGGGTAATCCACTCGAACCTCTTCATCATCTCCGATCCGCTCATTCAGGGCATTCTGTTCGTATCGGGCATTTTCACGATTCTCTTCCTCGCGATCGGCGCGACCTCGCGCGCGCCGGACAGCATTCCGATCTATGATTGGGTTCTCTCTGCGCTGAGCCTGGCCACAGGGGTGTATTTCTACGTGACCTCGGGAGCGATTGCGGACCGGATCAGTCTACTCGACGAATTCACAACCGATCAGTTTTTCTTTGGCTCAGCCTTGTTGTTTCTGACCATCGAAGCGACCCGCCGGACCACCGGCCTAGGCCTGACCGGCGTTGTCGCCCTCTTCCTGATTTATAATCTGTTTGGCTCTCTTCTGCCGCCGCCATTCGGGCATCGCGTCAGCGAGTTCAGCTATCTCTTGGATATTCTGGTTTTCACCACCGATGGACTTTTTGGCGTGCCGCTTCAGGTCGTTGCCAGCTATGTTTTCCTGTTCGTGATGTTTGGAACATTCCTGGCCAAGGCCGGGGGAGGGGACTTCTTTTTCAACCTTGCAGCGCTTGTGACCGGCAATGCGCGCGGCGGCCCCGCCAAAATCGCGATCATTTCGTCGGGCCTGTACGGCACGATGTCCGGGAGCCCAACATCCGATGTTGTTGCAACGGGGTCGATCACGATCCCTGTCATGAAGCGACTCGGCTATCGGGCACGGTTCGCGGGGGCGGTGGAAGTCGCGGCGTCGTCTGGCGGAAGCGCGATGCCTCCGATCATGGGGTCAGCAGCCTTCATCATGGCCGAGTATTCCGGCATTTCCTACAACGCCATCGTGCTCGCCGCTCTGGTGCCGGCGCTTCTATACTACACGGGTGTCTTCGCTCAGGTTCACTTCCGGTCAGTCAAGCACAACCTTCGACCCTCTGCAGACGAAATACCTTCAGCAAAGGAAACATTCAGGACCGGATGGGTTTTCCTGCTGCCGATCATCGGCATCATCGTCGCCCTCATTCTGGGGTATTCCCCGACCTTCACAGCCGGTGTCGGAGTTCTGGTAACCATCCTGTCCGCGATGATGCTGAAAGACACACGGCTGTCACTGTGGCAGTTGGTGGAAGGGCTGGGGGCGACTACGCTCCAGATTCTGCCAGTCGCCGGCGCTTGTGCCGCGGCCGGTCTTGTGATTGGCGGCTTGTCGATGACCGGCCTTGGAATGAAATCCGCGAACGTCATTTTGACTGTCAGCAACATGCAACCACTGCTGACACTCGTTATCGCCGCGGTCGTCACGATTGTTCTCGGTCTCGGGATGCCAACGCCCAGTGCGTATATCCTGGCAGCCGTGCTGGTCGGACCGGCGCTGGCAAAGCTCGGTTTCCCGACGTTGCCGAGCCAGATGTTTCTGCTCTACTACGCGATTCTCTCGGCACTGACGCCACCGATTGCTGTGGCTGCAATCGCGGCCTCAGCGATTGCCGACGAAGACCCCTTCAAGATCGCGTTCTCTGCAGTCCGGCTAGCCATCGTCGGCTTCCTGCTGCCCTTCGCCTTCGTGTGGAACCCGGGTATCCTCCTAGAACTTGGCCCCCTGGCAAACACCTTGGCCGTCGTGGGTGCGTTTGCCGGAGCCCTCGCGGTCGCAGCCTCTCTGGAAGGCTTGGTCAAGACGCAACTCACTGCAATCGAAAGGGGCGTACTTCCCATCGCTGCGATTGGCGCCGTAAGCCCATATTTGGCGGTATCCGCGATCTGTATTTTGGTGATTGTCGCAATGCTAATCCGGCAGATCGCTTTCACGACAGAAAGCGCCCACGTCGACAGTGCCTAGCTGTGGCGCCTCAGCAGGTTGCCCCTATTGAAGTGCAGTCTGGTCATCGAGGGATTCAACCCAGAGGCGGCATTTGGTCTGGGCCAATTTTTAAGGTTGGTCCGGGCCGGTCGGCCTATGACACCGAACACAGGCGGCCACTTCCGTAGGTGGGAACTGATCATTTCGCAACCGGCGCAAAGTATGTCGAGGTTCAGAAAATGAATGAAACACGGGGGCCGGAAGAACTTGGGCCAAAACAGCTTAGTATTGGCGCCGACGCGATCTCCGAGCTGTCGGTTTCAATCAGAGCGCCCCTTGTACAGGCCGCGGTCGTCGCGAAGGCGATCAACGATTTCGTTCCCGATCACCTAGATTGCTGCCGACCTGACAGGCCAGTGTCGGTGCAGAACCAGACTAGCTCTGAGGAGTTCACCTTTTTGCTTACCCTGCGTGGGGAAGAAATATCCGAGTCGCTCCGAGACGAAATGGCCGCATTGGCCCGTGACCTCGAAGAGAGACTGAGCTTTGCTTTGGTGGCGGAAGGACACCAGGTGTCGGCCAACGATACGGACCCGAAACCGCCAGCCGCGCCGCGCTACTGGAAGGCCTGGGTCGCCAGCATGTTGGGTGTCTATCCCCTGCTGATCCTTATCTACTACGCGCTGCAACCGCTCACGCAAAACCTTCCAGGTCCGGTGTCTTTGTTCCTTGTTGCGCTGGTGCTCACCGGGGTGAACGGTGTCTACGTTGCGCCGTTTCTGGGCAAGAGATTGCGTCCATGGCTCACACGGTGAAGCGAGATGGTGCGCTTGCCGGGACTCATGCACAGGCTGGCCGCCATGACACCTCAGTGACGGGCCCGGCAAGCCGCTGTCGGGGAGGTTCCGGACCACAATTGCGCGAAAGAATCTCGGTTTTGCGATCTCGTCAGCTTGATCTAGTTCAGAACCCGCTATTTCGGACAACAAGTTAGGTCGATACCTACAACGCGGGAAAAAAAGTGGCAGGTTACGTTGACAGATAAAACTTAGAGAGCTAAGAATAGTTGAGAGGTCGAAAACCACTCATCCACTGAAAGAGTCGGATGCCATTGGAGGAGCCCAGATGCTTACACCCGAAGAGAATGAACTGCTTACACGCGTAACGGGGGATGCCCCGATGGCGCGACTTATGCGTCAGCATTGGACGCCTGTATGCCTGATCGAAGAGGTTGAAGAGTCGGACGGCAAACCGCTTCGAGTCGAAGTTCTCGGCGAAAGCTATGTCGCGTTCCGGGATACCAAGGGTCGTCTGGGAATGCTGGATGAGCTTTGCCCCCACAGAAAGGCCTCTCTGGTCTATGGCCGTAACGAGGAATGTGGGCTGCGCTGCCTCTATCACGGCTGGAAGATGGATGTTGAAGGCAATGTCGTCGCAATGTCTTCAGAGCCGGAAGGCAGTCCATTGATGGACAAGGTCAAACATCGTTCCTACCCCGTGCGGGAGTGGGGCGGCTTCGTCTGGGCTTGGCTCGGCGAGAAAGATGATATGCCCGAGTTCCAGCCGCCGGCCTTTGCGCCAACCGAAGACACCCCAGTTTCGATCCTGAAGATTCGCGTGCCCGCCAACTGGGCGCAGATTCACGAGGGCCAGATCGATAGCGCGCATTCATCATCGCTCCATTCCTCGAATATGGTTCCGGCACGGGTCGAGGGCGCCGCGGCGGACGACAAATCATGGTACCGCCCATCGACAGACAAATCTCCGCGTATGCAGACTGAAACCACGAGCTACGGTTTCCATTACGCGGCGATCCGTAAGCCGATCAAAAACGCTCAGACGCACAACTATCTCCGGATCACCGAATTTATCGCGCCCTATTATTCGCTGATTCCGCCGAACAACAACTACCGGGTCGCCAGCGTCATCGTGCCGATCAATGACGATGAGACAGCATTTCACTTCATAGCCTTCGACGGACCGAACGTTCCCTCCACCAAAGAGTGGCGCAAGTTTGCCCATGCCGTACCGGGTGAGGACGTGGACCATAAATGGCGCTCTCTCCGGACGTTGGAGAACGACTTCAAGCAGGACCGCGAAAGGATGAAAGAGGGCCACTTTACCGGCGTGGACGGCATTCCGAACGAAGATATTGTGATGTGGGTTTCGATGGGTAGCCGCGTGCAGCGTCACACGGACATTCTTGGGGCCTCCGACCTAGCGATTGTCGAGTTCCGCCGGCTCATGGCCGATGCGGCAAAGAAAGTCGCCGAAGGTGGCCAGGCAATCGGCACCGACTCGAAGATTCCGCAAAGGGTAATCGCCTCTCACGAGGGCGTGTATCCTAAGGACGTCGATTGGCGAACACTGGTAGACACGTCGAGCAAGACGGAAGCGGCCGAATAACTTGCGCACATGTTTCCTCCCTGAACCGTCCAAAGCCTCAAGGGGTTTTGGGCGGCTCTTTTTTCGTGGTGCCGTCGGACTTTCATAGCTTCCCTCGACGGTTTCTGCTCGACGGGCGACAGGCGTTATGACGACAGCAATCAATATCGAAGACTTGCGAGCGCAGGCACGGCGTCGCCTGCCACGGGTGGTGTTCGATTATTTGGATGGGGGCGCGGAATCGGAGGTGACGCTGCGGCGCAATCGCAGTTCCTTCACGAATATCGTTCTCACGCCGCGAATCCTCAAAGGGGGGAGCGTCGATCTCACCTTGGAGCTGTTCGGGGAAACATACTCGAAGCCGTTTTTCATAGGGCCGACAGGGCTGAATGGCCTCTACTGGCCCCAGGGAGATCTGCACCTCGCCGCTGCGGCCGAACGGGCTGGGGTCGGTTTCACGGTTTCGACCGCCTCGAACACGACGCTGGAAGAGATCGCGCGGAGGAGCAAGGGTCCCCTCTGGTTCCAGCTTTATCCTTGGGGGAAGGGCGCATTCGCTGATGCGCTGATCGACCGGGCGCAGGCGGCCGGTTACTCGGCTCTGGTACTGACTGTCGATTCACTCGTGGGCGGCAAGCGCGAACGTGATCTGCGGCACGGCTTCGCCCACGAAATCCGCATTGGCCCCCGGACTGTTCTCGATGGGCTTCTGCATCCTGCTTGGCTGACCTCCGTATGGCTCGGGCCGCACCGTCCCAGACTTGAGAACCTCTTGGACTTTGTCGGAAACAGCGCGAGCGACAGAGAACTGGCCGAGTTTACCCGATCTCAGCGGAACCCGGAGTTTTCTTGGGGAGATGTTCGCCGCATTCGGGAGAAATGGAAAGGCCCGCTGCTGATCAAGGGTATCATGTGCCCAGAAGATGCGATTGACGCGCAACGCGCCGGTGTGGATGGTATCGTCGTCTCAAACCATGGTGGCCGTCAGCTTGATGGCGCTCCTGCCACCATCGACGTACTCGCAGATATCATCGCGGCTCTTGATCGGAAGTTCCCGGTTCTGCTGGACGGCGGCATTCGTCGCGGCAGTGACATCGTGAAAGCCCTCGCCTTGGGTGCGAAGGGCATTCTGCTGGGTCGCGCGCCGCTCTATGGCTTGGCGGCGCAAGGCGAGGCGGGCGTGTCACGGGCGCTTTCGATCCTTGAAGAGGAGATGAAGAGGACCATGACCTTTGTGGGCGCAAGATCCGTGTCTGCGGTCTCTGATTTCAACGTCGAAATTCGACGGTAATAAATGGTTCCTCCGCCAGTAGCGCTTGCACGATCAACGTTTTGGATGACTGCGTAGTTCAAGGTCGGTTGACACACACAACTTAGCTATCTAAACAAATTCACAATCACGACCAAATGGGAGGACCTCATGGAGAATATCAAGATGCGCGTCGAGAAACGGCGTGACTTGACCCCGAGCATCGCCGAATTCACCCTGGTGCCGGTTGGGGCCGATGTGCTCCCTAGTTTCGATCCTGGTGCTCACATCACCTTGGAAACTCCGTCCGGAGCGATGCGTCGCTATTCACTGATCAACGATGGCAGCGACCCAAAGGAATTTGTTGTCGCGATCAAAAAAGAACCGAATTCGCGTGGGGGCTCCGCGTCGATGCACGAACAGGCGACCGTCGGGTCCGAGTTGACAGTCGAATTCCCGGAAAACGATTTCCCGCTAACCGATGTTCAGAAGTACCTGCTCATCGCCGGCGGTATCGGGATCACGCCGATTCTGTCGATGGCACGGTATCTCGACAAGAAGGGCAAGATGCTCAGAATCATCTACGTCAGCCGCAGTCCGGAGGAATCGGCCTATCTGGATGAACTGATGAGAGATTTCGATGGCCGGATTATTGTGCACCATGACGGCGGCGCTCCGGATGCAGTCTACGATTTCTGGGACGATCTCGTCACGCCCCGTGCCACTCACGTCTTCTGTTGTGGTCCGAAACCGCTGATGGATGAAATCAAGGCCGTTTCCGGGCACTGGCCGGAGGGGCGAGTTCACTTCGAGGATTTCAAGCCCGTCGATGTGGTGCGCCAAGACGATGTCTCTTTCGAAGTGGAGCTGAAAAAAAGTGGCGAAACCGTCACGGTGCCCGAAGATCGTTCGATCTTGGAAGCATTGCGTGACGCCGGATTCGCAACATCCAGTTCGTGTGAAAGTGGCACATGCGGCACCTGCAAGACCCGCCTCCTCGAAGGGGAAGCTGACCATCGCGACATGGTGCTTATGGAAGAGGAAAAGAGCGACCAGATAATGATTTGTGTATCGCGCGCGCTATCGGGGAGGCTGGTTCTTGACCTCTGATCCCGTCCGCCTCGGAGTTGCGGGATTGGGGCGGGCTTTCATGCTGATGGTCCCCACCTTCGATGCCGATGCACGCGTCAAGCTCACGGCCGCAGCCGCGCCGAGAGCGGAAAGCCGGGCCGCATTCGAAGAGCAATACGGCGGTGTCGCCTATGCGACTGTCGAGGACCTATGTGCCGATCCATCTGTGGAAGCGATCTACATCGCCACCCCGCACCAAATGCATGTAGATCACGTTCTGGCCGCGGCGCGCGCTGGAAAGCACATTCTCGTGGAAAAGCCGCTCGCGATCTCGATGGAAGACGCCGAGACCATGGTCGCCGCGGCGAACGCGGCGGGGGTTCACCTGATCGTTGGGCCCAGCCACAGTTTCGATCCACCGGTCGACCTGGCCGCGCAGTTGATCGCGAGCGGCAAGTTCGGCCAGCTAAGAATGATCCAGGCCCTTAACTACACCGACTTCCTGTATCGTCCCCGACGCCCGGAGGAGCTGCGCACCGAAGAAGGAGGAGGTGTGCTGTTCAGCCAGGCCATCCACCAGATCGACGTGGTCCGACGGCTTGCGGGCGGCATGGGAGAGAAGATTTATGCCATGACCGGGGTATGGGATCCAAAGCGTCCAACAGAAGGTGCTTTTACAGCGCTAATGAACTTTGAGGGTGGATGCGTCGCCAATCTCACCTATTCGGGCTACGCCCATTTCGATAGCGACATTTGGATGAACGACGTCGGAGAGCTGGGGCAGCGAAAACGCGCCGGCGCCTATGGCGATGCAAGGCGGGCACTGATGGACCTCGATCCCGATGACGAGGCACGCCTCAAGACGACGCGCACATTCGGCAGCGGTAAGACTGTCGACGCAGAGCACAACGAGCATTTTGGCCCAGTTATCGCGCTTTGCGACCGTGCCGATCTAAAGCTGACTCCGGACGGCGTCGAAGTATTCGGTGACACCGAGCGCAGCTTCATCGAAGCAAAATTCGGGCCCGCGCCACGTAGAACCGTAAACGATGCGCTGGTGGCCGCTGTCCGCCAGAACAGGGCCCCCGTCCAGACAGGCGCATGGGGTCTGGCAAGCCTGGAGGTTTGCCATGCGATCCTGCAGTCCGCCTCGACCGGCCAACCTGTCGATTTGCGGCAACAATGCAAAACAAGTGAGGAGGAACAAACAGGATGAGCAGTCTCAAACTATCCCTTGCCATGGGAAATTATGACCGGACGCGTGCCATTGTGGATGGAAGAGTGCAGATAGACGGTGTCGATCCCGTTCCCATGCTACTGTCCCCAGAAGAAATGTTCTTCCGGGCGTTCCGCCACGAAGCGTTCGATATCAGCGAAATTTCGTTGTCCTCGTATTCGATCTCGGTCGCCCGCGGAAATCCGCACTATGTCGCGATCCCGGTCTTTCTGAGCCGGGCGTTCCGTCACACTTCAGTCTACATTCGAACCGACAAAGGGATCGACACGCCGCAGGATCTGAAGGGCAAGCGCATTGGCATTGCCGAATACCAGCTGTCTGCCAATGTCTGGGTGCGCGGCATTCTCGAAGAGGAATACGGCGTCAAACCCTCCGATATCATCTGGGTGCGCGGCGGTATGGATACGCCGGGCCGGCCCGAAAAGATCAAGGTTCAGTTGCCCGACGATATCCGCATGGAAGAGGCGCCGGTGGGCAGCACGTTGAATGGCATGCTCGAGGCCGGTGAGATCGACGGCTTCATCGGCCCGCGTTGGCCGCGTTGTTTCGCCGAGCGGCATCCGCACGTAGGTCGGCTTTTTGCAGACAGCATCGCTACGGCCGAAGCCTATTTCGAAAAGACCCGGATCTTTCCGATCATGCATGTTCTTGGGGTGCGCCGCAGCCTCGCAGAGGAATACCCGTTCCTACCCGCCGCCCTGCTCAAGGCGTTCACGCAATCAAAGCTGCTAGCAGAAGAGGCCCTGTCGGACACCTCTGCAACGAAAGTAACGATGCCCTTCGTCGAGGATAATCTCAACCGCGTGCATGCGCTAATGGGTGACGACCCCTGGAGCTATGGCGTCGGCGGCAACGCCCATGTCCTGAACAAGTTTTTGGACTACCACGCGAGTCAGGGACTGTCGCCGCGCCGAGTGGAGATCGAAGAACTGTTCCATCCCTCGACCCTAGAAGCCTACAGCCTTTAAGAGGAGCGCCACAATGGAAGAGTATGCACCCGGAGATATCGTCGAGGTCGAAACACCGAAGGGACTGGCTTACGTACAGCTCACACATACCCACCCGAGCTATCCTCCCGTGGTCAAGTTCCTCCCGGGGCCTTACGAACACCGGCCCGACAATGTGACAGTATTGGCCGAAAAAACCGCACCGATGGCCATGGTCCCCCTAACGGGGGTATTGAATCGGTTAGGGTTGAAGCACGCGCTTGCCGGAAAGTCGGACATTCCGCATTCGGAAAGAAGTTTCCCGATTTTCCGGATGCCGATTCGCGACAAGCAAGGCAAGATCATCTATTGGTGGTTCTGGGACGGCCAGGGGTTGACCTATTCTACCGAGCTGATGGCGCAGCAGGAGACGCTGCCAATGCGCGAGGTTATGTCTTCAGACCACTTCCTGGATCAGTTGCTGACCCATGACAAGTAGCAGGTACAATCCGCGCCGACACGCGCGATGACCACCGCAGGGTTCGGCGGCCTCTTGGCCGCGTTCGGAGCGTTCTGCTACGCCTTGAGTTCGGTTTCCATTGCCAAGAGTTCGCAATCGGTTCAGGGCCGCGGCAACGACGTTCTTATCTCTGTGCTGATGACCGCCGTTGTCTCCGGGGCGCTTTGGCTGCTCCTGGGCCCAACGATGCCGGAACTTGGACTCGGTGCGCTCATTGGTGCGGCTTATTTCGTTGCAGCCGGGGTGCTGGGCAACGTTGTCGGCCGTCTTACGCTGTTTCGCTCCGTCGAGCTTGCCGGAGCCATTGAGACCGGGTTCATCCGACGTCTGATACCGGTGTTTGCGGCGGTGTTGGCGTTCTTTCTGCTGGGTGAGGTCATCACGACACCAGTGGTCATCGCCTTCTTCCTGGTTACCAGCGGCGTGGTAATCATGATGTCACGCGCTTCGGTCAAATCGGCTTCTGACTTAGTGGTCGGAGAGCCCGACCCTCGAGAGAAGAACAAGGGCCGGGCGATGGCCGTAGCGTCCGCCGCCGGGTATGGCGGCTCTTTCGTCTCCCGAAAGCTCGCGATGCAGACTTTGCCGGACCCTCTGGCCGGAGTTTTCATCGGTGCGATGACGGGTCTAATGTGGTTTGCGGTCTCCTGGGTGTTCCGGTTCAAATCGCGCAACGCGTTGTCCTGGCGAATTCAGCGGCCGAGCAGGTGGCAACTGCTGGCTGGCAGTTCGATGACCGTTGGGCAAGTGGCGCTGTTCTTTTCACTTATGTTCACTGATGTGACCGTCGTCGCGATCATGTCTTCGATCGAGATGTTCTTTGCCGCCTGGCTCGCAGGCCACATCTTCAAAACCGAACGGCGCCCGGGTCCCAGATTCTACCTGTCGTCTGCACTAGCCGCGACCGGTGTGACACTTCTCGCCCTTGCGCCAAGGTTTGGTTAGCGGGACTGGCAACACGCGCTTGCGAGATTATCTAGAAGCTTGTCCATCGCAGCGAAAAGGTGACCCAACTCGTCGGGTTCAAATCCCGTCGAGGCGTGATCTGCCGCGAGACGCGCAGATTTCATTGCGCCATCTATCCTTCGAAGGCCTGAGTCAGTCAGGTCGACATGAACCACGCGCCGGTCGGACTGGCTGCGGTTACGCGTGATAAGATCTCGCTTTTCGAGCTCGTCCAGTACGCGTGTAGATGACGCCTTTTCGATGCCCAGCAACCCGGAAAGCTCGGATTGTTTTAGTTTGCCTTCCTCTCTCAGGCACCGGAGATGAATGTACTGCGCCATGCTGAGCCCGGTTTCGCGCAACTGCTCCTGCAGCAGCTTACCATAAAGATGATGCGCCAGGCGGAGTGACGCCCCAAGACCACGTTTCCTAGAAGGTGATTGCGGCACGATTTGCGCCCCCTAATTTAGATGTCTTATTTCTTGACAATTCTAAAGCCACTCTTATAGTAAGGCAATCTTACTAACTTGAAGCAAGACTGGGCAACAGACGGAGGAGCTATAATGCCAGAAAGATTGCTATGTGCGGTGTCGGACTTGAGCGACAAGACGGCAAAGATTTGCGAGGTCGACGGGGTCGAGATCGGGGTCATTCGGCACAAAGGAGACATCGTTGCATATAAGAACGTGTGTCCGCACCAAGGTGGCCCGGTATGCGAAGGCCTAAAGATGCCGCAGGTCTGCGTCGAACTCGACGACCAGCAGCGCGCGCTCCGGCAGACCTTCAACGAAGACGAATTGCATTTCGTTTGCCCGTGGCATGGCTGGGAATTCAAGATTGCAACGGGCGAAGCCGTCGGCGATCCGAAGTACAAAATGAAACGTTACAACGTGGTGGAAAAAGGAGGAGAGGTCTATGTCGAAGTTTGACCAGATAACCGCTGAAGCTCCTGCTCTGGAGGCATCGGTCGATGCTGTCCTGAATGCACTTCGCAACCCCGAAAGCAGTGGCCTGCGCGCCGAGCAACTTCAGGCGCTGCTTTCACACGCTGTGACCGCATATGCGAAACTTCGCGAAACCAATGACGGCTTGCCCGCATTCCCACGAGACAACGATGTCTCGGCGACAGCTGTCGCCATCGCCGCGACCGGCATTCTCGATGCTGCCGATATGGCGGTGTTCGAGTTGGGCATGTGGCAGACGCTGAATCCGTAACACGAGGGGAGAGAGATAAAATGTCTTTAACGGGCACCACGATGAACTACAGCTCGGATAACGATCCGGCAATCCAGGAATTTAACACCAGCAAGCTGCTGAAGAACGCACGTAAGCAAGCGGAAGATCGCAATTACAAAGACTTCTTCATTTGCGATGTGGACAGCCACCACTATGAGACTGAGGCCTTGCCGGAAATCCTGCAATACATGGACGACCCGGTGATGCGCCATCTTGGCTTGTCAGCCGGTAACGTTGGCCGCGCCGGCCTTATTCCGCAGGCGATCGGTTCGCAGGACATGGCTGGGCGCGTGACGCGCTATGCGGGTCGGAACAAGGAAATTGTCCCCGAAGAACCACACCGCGACATCACTTTGGCACGGCGCTGGATGGACGCGATGGGTACGGATATGGCGTGCCTTTTCCCAACCCCAATGCTGCTGTTGGCGACGCACCCCCAAGTCGAGGTCGAGGTGGCAATGGCCCGCGCCTATAACCGTTGGCTGAGCGAGCGCATTCTTGAAGAAGACAATCGCCTCGTATCCATGGTCTATCTGCCCATGAACGAGCCGCACGAAGCCGAGAAGATGATTGACGAGTTCGCCGAAAAGAAAGGCGTCGTTGGGTTCCTTTCGACTGGCTATCTCAAGCGCCCAGTGCATGACAGCGCAAACATGCGTATTTATGCCAAACTGGAAGAGCACGGAATGCCTCTTGGCTTCCACGCGGCTTATCACTGGGCCGACACCTCGTTGGCACAGCTGAACAAGTTTATCTCAGTTCACGCGCTTGGTTTCAGCTTCTGTAACATCATCCACATGACCAACTGGGTTATGAACGGCATGCCCGAGCGTTTCCCAAAATTGAAAACCATGTGGATCGAAAGTGGTCTGGCTTGGGTTCCCTTCCTGATGCAACGGCTGGACAACGAGTACATGATGCGTACATCCGATGCCCCGCTCTTGAAGAAAAAACCCAGCGATTACATGCGCGAGATGTTCTACTCTACGCAGCCGATGGAGCTGGTGGACAACCGCGAAGCGTTGGAGGTCACCTTCAAGATGATAAACGCAGAATCGCAGTTGCTCTATTCGTCCGACTACCCGCATTGGGATATGGATCTTCCGAGCACGATCTATGATCTTCCGTTCTTGGACGAGAAGGCCAAGCGGAGCATTCTAGGTGGAAACGCGCAGAAACTGTTCAATCTTGACCCAGTTATGTCCGAGTGGAAACTGGAGGCAAACGCCAAAGGTTGACGCCGTTCTCGTCGTCCGTTTCCAACAGGACACGCATATACGGATCGCTGCGAGGCTGCCCGGAGAACATCCGGGTGGCCTTTTTCATGCTCGAGCGGCGCGCAGTTTGTCTAACGGCGTGAGCGTCCGTTGAACCCGCCCTAACGGTGTCGAGGATGATGTGACCCCCGGAATCGCCCTCGATTCTGGTTAGGGTTTTTCGCTAGATTTCCCAGGCTGGGAGAGGAGCGGAAACGCATGAAGGCATCGAAGTTCACGGACGCGTAGAAGGCGTTCATCATCAAGCAGGCCGAGGACGGGACGCCCGTCGCGGAGGTCTGCCCGAAAGAGGACGCTGGTCGATGAGATGCTGGCGGATTGGCAGGTGTCGATCCGCCAGGCCTGTGCGGTGATCCGGTTCGGATACCGTCGTGTCCATGTGCTGTTGAAGCGCGAGGGCTAGGAGATCAATGCTAAGTAGACCTATCGCATTTACAAGGAATTGGGCATGCAGCTCAGGAACAAGACGCCCAAGCGGCGGGTGAAGGCGAAGCTACGAGAGGACTGTACGGAAGCCGTTGGGCCGAACGATGTCTGGGCCATGGACTTCGTGCATGACCGACTGGCAACGGGGCGGAAGATCAGAGTTCTGACGGTTGTCGACACCTTCTCAGGCTTCGTGCCGGTGCTTGATCCGCGGTTCAGCTATCGAGGCGAGGATGTGGTCGCTACGCTCGAGCGGGTATGCCGCCGTATCGGCTATTCGGCCACGATCCGGGTCGACCAGGGCAGCGAGTTCATCTCGCGCGACATGGACCTTTGGGCCTACCAGCGCGGCATCACGCTCGACTTCTCGAGACCAGGCAAACCGACGGACAATCCCTTCATCGAGGCGTTCAATGGGCGATTCCGGGGAGAATGCCTGAACAGCCATTGGTTCATGAGCCTTGAAGATGCGGCGGAAAAGTTGGAGGCTTGGCATAGAGACTACAACGAGGAACGGCCGCACAGCGCCATCGGGCACAAAGTCCCGGCGTACCTGATGAAAACAGCGCACGACACCAGCCCGTGTACCTGATCAAAGGGCGGAAACTCTGACAACCGCCGAGGGCGCGTTGGGTAGCACATTACATAGGCGGCCCAGGAAATCTTCTGTCACACGTTTGATGGAGAAAATCTGGTCGTTGTTGTCTATATCTTCCTCCGATCTGCGGTCATTCGAAATGGCCTCTGATTTTAGGTGAGCATGCTCTTGCGGTTCCACTCTTCAGCAATTTTCTGCCCACTTGACTGGTCACCGCCGATTGGAATGTCGGCTTTTTTATCGCTGACGGGTGAGGTCCTAGGTTTCCAAAGGAAATAGCCGCCCACTGCACATGCAATAAGAAGTGCCCCTTTGACGCTTGGGGTTAATCGACGAATTTACGGCGCATGCGCCGTGCGCTCGCATCCAGATCGTCGCTCTTGCCAGTCCAACCTGGAACGCCGCCAGCGATCTTCGTCAGTAGCGACATATATTGCCGCCGCTCCGCCTTTGAAAGGGGCGCCAGCATGGACGCCTCCCTGGCCATGAGTTCGGGAATGAATGCACTATACGCACGCCGTCCCAGATCGGTCAGGTAGAGCAATTGACGGCGATTATCACCCGGATCGACATCTCGTGTAATCATGCCATTTTTGTTCAGCGCGTTAACTGCACGGCTTACATTGGTCTTGGAATGACCGGTCAGATCGCACATTTCCTGGGCCGCCACGCCATCGCGAAACGACAAAAAAAGCAGCAAGATCGCCTCGTATCGCTTCAGGCCAAGCTCATTTTCAATAACCCTGAATAAGGGCTCTCGATAGAAGTTGAGAATATAGGAGGCTTTGTAGGCGAACGGTATTTCAGTACCGTTCAGGATCGCATCGCGGTCCTGTAAACCCACATCCTTCTCATTTTTGCTTTCATCGGATTTCATAGTTGCATATGGAACGAATTCATCCTATCATATATACACTGAATAACATCTTAACGCCATGGGAGGTAATCATGAAAATCATATTGGTGCATGGAGGCTGGCAGGGCGGCTGGGCGTGGGACGACGTCGCCGCAGCGCTTGAAGAGAAGGGCCATGAGACCTTCCACCCCACATTGTTGGGCCACGAAAAGGACGACGACAGGGCCGGGGTGACACTTTCCAAAATGGCCGACGATCTCATTGCCAGGATCAAGGACCAAGACTGGACAGAGTTCGCAATAGTCGGACATAGCGGCGGCGGCCCGCTGGCGCAATTGGTGGCTGACGCTATGCCGGATGCAGTAAAAAACATTACCTTTGTGGACGCCTGGGTCCTGCACGATGGCGAATGCATAAATGATGTACTGCCCGCCGAACTCGTGGGAGGTCTGACCGCGATGGCCAGCGCATCTCCTGACAACACGGTCCCCATGACCCGGGAGTTGTTGGACAACGCTTTCATGCAGGACGCCGACGCGGAAAGCTTGGACCGGCTTGCGCAGCGGTTGATACCCTCCCCGATGGGATGGCTCGATCAACCGATCCGCCTCAACAGCTTCTGGGCGAAGAAACACCCATCTGCCTACATCTTCCTCAAAGAAGATATGGCCATGCCTGCTGAGGTCTATCGCAACATGGCGTCCCGCCTGGAAAATCCCAAAACCGCCGAAAGTCCCGGCAGCCATCAGGCGATGATGACACGCCCACGCGAATTGGCCGACACCATCGACAGCGTCCTCTGATGCGTCCCAATGCATTGATTGAGGACGCATGCCTGTCCAAAACATCCGGCCCCCTTGGGCTGGATTGCGTTTACGCCGACATCATTGCCCCGGCTGACACCGATTTCGCAAGAACCCACGTCATGGTACACGGCGGCATGCACACTGGCGCCTGCTGGATGCGGACGCCGGATAACCGGGAAGGTTGGGCTTTACGGCTCGCTCGCACCGGTGATCGCGTCATATGCGTCGATTGGCCGGGGTGCGGCCGCAGCGGTTATGTCCCGCCCGAAAAGTTGACGGGACAGCTCGTTGCCGACCAGATAGCTGCGGCGGTAAAAACTCTCAAGGGCGAAATCATCCTCTGGACCCATTCTATGGGCGGCGCCATTGGCTGGCGGATTGCCGAATTGCTGGCCGGCCGGCTCAGCCGTTTGGTCGCGATCGCGCCTGGCCCGCCTGGCAACATCCAGCCAGTCGCCAAACTGATGTCTCAAGGCCCGGATCGATTGACCATGGAATTTGCCGGCGTTCCACTCGATGTACATCCGAACGGGCCGGTTGTGCTCAGCCATGAGGCAGCCCGCGCCAAACTCATAGGCTCAAGCACGCAGTTTCCTCGTCAACACACCGACAGCTACCTTGCCGGACTGCAGGCAGTCCCACGGCAACTTTTTCTGGAGCGTATCAACTTCAAAGGCCAGCAATTGCGGATGTTGACCCCAAATGCACTGGCCGGGACCCAGGTGCTGATTGTCACCGGCGACAGCGACCCCGATCATCCTCCCGCTACGGACTCCGCTATCGGCGATTTCCTGACGGAACAGGGGATGATCAGCCGCTTTGTATACTTACCCGACCATGACATCACCGGAAACGGACACATGATGATGCTCGAACGCAACAGCGATCAGATCCTTGATCTTATCCTAGTTCTTATCAACGAGTCGTAGAGAATCAGCCCAACGCAAACACAGGATACGAGGACTGCTCAGCGCACGTCCAGTTGAGAAAAATGGGGGATGTGACAGAGATTGAACCCGTGACCATGGAGTAAACCCCAGAAAGTGGTCCACCAGCAGGGATGGATTTGCCCCATAACTTGGAGGATCAGCGATGGCTGGAAAACGAGAGAAGCCCTAAGAAATTGTATCGAAGCTTCGGCAGGTTGAAGTTCCTCAGGGGCAGGGGACGACGATTGCCGAGGCGGTGCGACAGATTGGCATGACACAACAGACGTTCTATCGATGGCGCAAGTTGTACGGCGAGGCGCAACCGTCATTACTCGCACGGCTGAAGCAGCTTGAAAAAGAGTGCCAGCGGCTGCGTCGAGCGGTGTCTGACCTGACCTTGGACAAGCTCATCCTGCCCAAGGTAGCCAGGGGAAACTTCTGAGCCCTTCGCGACGCCGCAAGTGCATTGACCATGTTTGGCAGGAACTGGGCGTGTCCGAGCGCCGGGCCTCCCGTACTTTGGGCCAGCACCGATCCACGCAGCGTAAAATTCCGCTGGGCCGTGTTGATGAGGCACGTTTGGCAGACGGCATCAGTGAGCTGTCCGATAAGTATGGGCGCTATGGATATTGCATGGTGACGGGCTTGCTCAACAACGCGAGTTGGCATGTGAACCACAAGCGGGTGGAACGGATTTAGCGACGCGAAGGGCTGAAGGACCCACAAAAGCGAAAGAAAAAGGGGCGGCTCTGGCTGAATGACGGGTCGGGTGTTCGGCTCCGATCAGAGCGACCAAATCATGTGAGGTCCTATAAACTCGTCCAGGACCGCACCGCTGATGTCCGGGTCTATCGGATGCTTAACTAGCGGTTATCGCGACCCGGCTATCTCTTGAAGTGCGGCAAAAAACATAGACATCTAAGTAGTCAGATGATAGCGTGCCTTAACGTTCGATCAGTGAGGCGAAGATGAGCATCAAGAATATCCTTATTACGCATTCCGGGAGTGCTGGATTCCCGAGTGGTGTAGGTCATGCGACAAAAATTGCGGCCAAGCACGATGCATGGCTGACGGCGGTATATGGCAGCACCTCTTCCTACTTCGAACATGTTCTCGGCCTGACCGAGGACCTTCTCGACAAACTCGGAAATGTGCGGAATGAGAAAATCGAAGCTGCTCGCGCCTTTTTTGAGGAGCAAGCTTCTGCGGCTGGAGTGGCCGAACGGTCGCGTTTTGTTATGCCAAACGAGATCGGAAAGTTACGTTTGCCCGAAATCGCACGTAATTTTGATTTTGTGGTGACAGGCTACCACTCGAACCTTCCTACCGATGAATTTCGCGCTGTAAACCCCGATCTCATGGCATTGCAAAGCGGCCGCCCAGTCCTTGTTGTACCCAATGGATACTCCACCGACAAACTTGGTTCACATGCTCTCGTCGCCTGGGACGGAAAGCGCTCGGCAGCTCGTGCGCTCAACGACGCAATGACGATCTTGGAGGAGAGACCGCGCAAGGTCACGATCTTAATCGTTGGCGCGAGCCTGCCGAAGATGCCCGAAGGAACAGACATTGTCACCCACCTCCGACGCCATGGCGTTGACGTGGAACAGGTCGAGCGCCCCAAAGGCAAGAACGGCATAGCTGACGTTATTCAACGGACCGCTGCCGAGTTGGGGGCGAAGCTGATCGTGATGGGGGCTTACGAACACAGCAAGTTTTCGCAAGACCTGTTCGGGGGCGTTACCCACGAAGTCATCAGGAGCAGCCAAGTGCCGGTGTTCATGTCCCACTGACCGCATCGTCGTGCCCTTCGGAGGGTGTCCTTTGCGTGGCTCGCAGTGTCGTCCCCGCGCGGGGCCTTCTGTACATGATCATGCAGGCTCGGCGAAGGATTGACGGATTCGGTCCATGAGCTGAATTTGCGGCGCGGAGAACACCGTCTTCTTGTCGTAGACCAGGAACAGCGGCATAGTAATTTCCAGCTCTGGTGTATGCACAAGGCGAAGCCCCGACGCCTCTGGGTCCCTCGGCAATGCGCTCTTGAAGACGAAACCGGCCCCGACATCGGCGCGAATCGCATTTAGGATCGGCTCGGGATGCCCGAAGGCTAGTACGCTGTTGGTTCTCACGACCCCTGCGGCGCGCAGCACCTCGTCGATGAGTTCTCGCGCCATTTGCCCCTTCGGCGGAGTGATCAACGGCAATGTCCCTAGCTCATCGATATAAGCGACATCGCCGACCAGTCGGCTCTCTATCGCGGCCACCAGATAAAGCGGCTCGCGCCAGAGCAATTCAATCTCCAGCCGTGAGGTGTCGCGATTGTGATCAACCAAAGTGATACCGAAATCGCAATCCCCAAGCAGTACTGATTCCGTGGCTAGGTAGGGGCTGGCCATCGACACCGAAATCCTGGCCGATGGGAATTCCTTTTTGAACGCAATTATAGTTTCAGACAACTTGTAGGTGCCGGCCACCATCGACGAGGCGATCCGCGTTCGGCCAATCAGACCTTTCTTGATGTCTGCGAGGTCAAGAAACATATCTGAGCTGCGCTGAATAGTTTCCTTCGCCCAGGCAAGAGTGCGACGCCCGGCATGTGTCAGTTCGATGTTGCGCCCGGCCTTGCGCACCAACTTGACACCAAGGCTCTTCTCAAGACTGCGCAGGTGGGCGGTTACTGCGGGTTGCGCAATATTCAAATACTCCGCCGCGCGGGTTACACTGTTGAATTTGGCGATCGTGCAAAAGACGTGCAGCTTGTGCAGCGTGAGATTGCGCGACCGAAGCAAGTCTTTCGACGGCGTGTCGTTCGGTTCTTCTGGCCGATCTTTGCGCAATTCCTGTTCTCCCGTGTCAGGCATCCGGTTTGATGGCTCGGAAGCATACCAAAACCACAATAAATCAGTCGGGCAAGTTCAGGAATCAACTCTATTGATTGAGTGCCCGGCATTAAATCATAACCATAGCCATATATATTGTCGACGTTTGCGTATTGGACCCGAGACCGCTCGGCATCGCACAATCGGAACATTCCTGATCCTTGCGCGGCTATCGCAGCGGCTCGAGTGATACAGTCGGCTAGAAGCCTGTCGTCCAGAAGAGTCGAAGGTTCATACCATTTGAAGGGAGGAGGAAAGTTTGAAGGAATTTGCGTTCGGTACGGAGCCGCCCGGGTCCGGTAGGATTTGCGTCGTCGGGGCCGGATTCATGGGATGTGTCATCGCGACACTCTATGCGCATCACGGCTATGATGCGGTGATCTGCGACAGCAATCAGACCATGCTTGACACTTACGTAGAGCGGGCCCGCCCGATCGCGGCAGGACTGGTCGAGGATTCGGATGCATCGGAGGCCATGCTAGCCGGAGTGACACTTGAGCCGGATCTTGCGAGCGCGATCGAAGGGGTCTTCCTCGTGCATGAAGCAGTGCAGGAATCCCTGGAAGTCAAACAGGCCCTGTTCGCGGAACTCGAAAGGATCTGTCCGGAAAACGTGGTGCTGGCGACCAATACCTCGTCCTTCCTAATCTCCGACATCGCCGCTCAAATGACACGCAAAGAGCGGATGATGGGCATTCACTATGTTACTCCGGGTCATATCGTTCCCGTAATCGAGTTGATCCATGCGGCCGATACGCCAGCGGAGTTGGTGGCATGGAGCCGCATGCTGGTGCAGAACATCGAACATGTCGGTGTCGCGATCCTCGAACGTCCAGGCTTTCTTGTGAACCGGATCCAGTTCGCCATGCTGACCGAGATCTATCGTCTGATGGACGAAGGCCTGGTGTCGCGTAGCCCTTAATTGTGAGATGAGAAATCCAACGAAATCAACGGCCTTGCTTTGCCCTTAAATATGATATTTTGCCTTTAAATCCGATATTTTTGCCCTTAAACCT
>JBLWUN010000012.1:0-38846 GCA_048268905.1 Maricaulaceae bacterium
TAAACATCACACACACAAAAGCCCCGTCATAACGACGGGGCTTTTTCTGTTTAAACCCCCAGGAAACCTTAGACAGATCGCCTAACAACAATCGCCACTGCCTCCTAAATAATGAACGGCTAGCGTTAAGAGACGCGGACCCTATTGGCCGAGATTCGCCTGCGTGGCGTCGTTAGCCCGTCTTTGGTTCTCGATAATCTTAGCGGCGCCGATTGAAAGACATGTATTTTTCATGAGATATTTCACGTCCTCGCTTGACGATGCACTACCCGACATCAAATGATTCACGGCGATTTGACCCGCAGATTCCGAGAGCAATGACGAGTCATCCTCATCCATTGCGTTAAGCGCTGCCAACTCTGCGCCAGTGAGGCCGTTAAGCATGTTAATGGATAGGTCTTTAAGAAGCTCAGGATCCTTCCCGGTCATTATATTGACGAAGTCTTGCATCGTTAGCGGCAGCATGAATTCTGTCAGGGATCCGCCGATCGAACTATACAATCCGCAGACGGTTTGATTATCTTCTGCTGCCATTGCTGGTAGGGGTAAAGTAAAACTAAGAACCAATGCTAGCGGGGTTAACTTCCATTTGATCATCTTAAAACACCTAAACGCTTAATCTGATCCAGATTTGGCATTTCGTCGGGTAAAGAGCAAGCGCCTTTAATGTGTTTAAAAGTCAAGCGAGAGATACGAAAAAACCCGCCAACGGCGGGTCTTGCATCTTGGTTGCGGGGGTAGGATTTGAACCTACGACCTTCAGGTTATGAGCCTGACGAGCTACCGGGCTGCTCCACCCCGCGTTAAGAGAAACGGTATATAGGTTGGCTGCGTCGGTAATTCAAGCAGGAAGTGACAGTTTTCTGACAGAAATACCGATTAAATCACAACAACCTTTTCAGGGCATGCCGCTCGCCTAATATACTCTTTTCAATTACCGCCTTAAATGCTTGCTACTCACGTCAACCAATCCGGCAGTTCTTCCGACGACAAAATATCTTCAATTGTCGGACGTTTTCGGATGACTTTAAACTCCCCACTTTTGACCAGAACTTCAGGGATGAGTGGCCTCGTATTGTATTGTGATGATTGCGCTGCGCCGTAGGCTCCCGTAGAATGCATTACCAATAGGTCTCCGCTTTCCATCGGATAAAGGTCTCGTGACTTAGTGAAGGTATCGCCGGTCTCGCATACAGGTCCAACGACGTCATAGCGATATTTTTCCGTATCAGGCGCTGGCTGGATAACCGGTTCAATGCCGTGATAGGCATCATACAGTGCGGGCCGAATAAGGTCGTTCATCGCAGCGTCCACGATCAAGAACGTCCGATCAGCGCCTTCCTTCACATAAAGTACCTTAGATAATAAAACGCCCGCATTGCCGGCAATCAGCCGCCCTGGTTCAAAGATAAGCTCCACGTCCATATGCGCTGTTAGCCTTTTTACCATTGCCCCATATTCAGACGGTAATGGTGGTGCTATCTCCTCGTCACCGTAGGAGATTCCAAGTCCGCCGCCCATGTCGAAACTTTGAATAGTATGGCCTTGGGCACGAAGCCTTGAAATCAGATCGCTTACTTTTGCAATAGCGGCCTCAAAAGGTTCCAATTTATCGATCTGGCTGCCAATGTGCAGATCTACACCAACAATCTCAATCCCCGGGAGCTCTGCCGCGCGGGCGTAAGCCTCTTCTGCGCTCGCCCAAGCAATGCCGAACTTGTTTTCGGCTTTGCCTGTGGAAATCTTTGCGTGTCCGCCCGCACTTACGTCAGGGTTTACGCGAAAGGCAATTGGAGCGATTGTACCCAGAGAGACGGCGACGTCATTTAAGGCCTCGAGCTCCGGTAAGCTCTCCACATTAAAGATACGAATACCTGCGTTTAGCGCCGCTTTCATTTCTTCTTTTGTTTTGCCGACGCCTGAAAAGACAATTTTTTTTGCCGGAATTCCTGCTTTCAATGCGCGAGCGAGTTCGCCGCCGCTGACAACATCAGCGCCGGCACCGAGTTTAGCGAGTGTTGAGAGGACAGCGATATTGGAGTTCGCTTTCACTGAATAAGCGATTAACGCTTTTGTTCCTGAGAAGGCTTCTGCAAAAATACTATAGTGACGTTCAAAAGTCGTTGACGAATATACATAGACAGGCGTTCCAACGGATTTAGCAATTTCAGCTAAGGCGACATCTTCGGCGAACATTTCGCCGTTATTATAATGGAAATAACGCATAATCTTTTAGTCGTTCTTCGGTTCGGCGGGCTTTTGCTGTGTTTGGTCCTGCTTGGCTTTATCGCCCCACATTGGCGGAGCCGTTTGAAGATCACCTTTCACCCCGCAGGCGCTTAACGCGAAGGACGAAATAAGACTAACTATTATAAGGCCGCGGCGCATAAACGTCTCCAAAAACATAAACTGCCGCCTACCATATAGAGGCGAATTCAACGCGCCAACCTGTTTTATAACAAAGTTTTCATTGGCACTGAGGTTGTCCCGCGTTTAGCAATTCTTATGACGGAGCGCAGCATGAAAATTTTTCCTCTAACTTTGGCAAGTGCGTTGCTGATCCAAGGGGCGGCCTACGCTGATAGTCAACCAGATATACGAGAAGCGATTGAGTGTATTTCGGCCCACGATATCGTC
Organism: Maricaulaceae bacterium; assembly: GCA_048268905.1. Taxonomy (GTDB): domain Bacteria; phylum Pseudomonadota; class Alphaproteobacteria; order Caulobacterales; family Maricaulaceae; genus JACOMS01. Next base: position 2,638 of record JBLWUN010000012.1, read on the forward strand.
AAGATATTAGGCAAATTTGACAGTATGAAACCCGAGCAACGCGATACGGTTGATGCCTTTCTCTTATCGAAATTTGTTGTCAAATCGGGTGCTCTCCCTGATAGAATATTCACGCGGGCCGCGGGGGAGGACATCAATTTCACATTGACTGCGGATGGGCGGGTCCCAGATCTTTCCGATATTACGAAACGCCCGAAAGACGCTGAGTTGTGTGTTGAGGATCAGGCGAGAGCCGGTCTATCTCGGGATGAGGATGGACTTGAGTTTCATTTAGAATTTGACGTTCGATATAAGAATGTCTCAGGCATTCATACCCTCACAGAGCTACGAGACGGTGCAAAAGACGGGAAAAGCTTTTATAAGAAGATTGTCCCCGGGCCCATAAAACTTCTCGTCCCCTCCATGACTCATGTCTCCGTTTCCTTTGACAAAGAAACGGCGTCTAGCGGCAAAATTTCTGCAAACAAAGACGGAGAGATCCTGAATGGTCTCATAATCGAGCCTTTCGGTGAGTCCCTGCTCGTTAGCCTTAAACAGCTTGAAAGCCTTGGCGCGGACAGTCTCGCGGTATCGGGTTCCGCTTACAAGCTGGAGCCGTCACCGAGTATCAAAAAGCTCAGGCAACTTGGCTTTGATGAAGATGACGCCAAAGACCCCGAGGAAAACCAAGATAAATAGGCTTTCAAAGCTCGCGATGTCGGTTTATGCGTGGAGCATGATTAAAAATACAACATTGTCTCTTGGATTTCTTTTAACCGTTTGCGCTGCAGGATGTGACAGCCCGAAGGCCGCAGACACGATCCCCGAAGTGCTAACGCCGCCCGTAACATTTTCTTTGGACTATCCCCAAGCGATAGCGCCTGAGTTGGCTGGACGCTTTTCCCGCATGGCAATGGACTGCGTGCACAGAGAGTATCCGAACAAAGTCTCCCGCACGATGGATAGCGACGCCGAGGTTGGACCACCGCGTGAGCTGTTTCCAGTTTTTTACGGCTGTTTTGACTGGCATTCATCCGTTCACGGACATTGGCTTCTCGTGCGTTTACTTCGCGTAGGGCCGCAAGACGCTGCATGGCGTGACGAGGCAATTGAGGCGTTAAACGCGAGTTTCACCGAGGCCAGTGTGGCGGGGGAAATTGCGCAATTTGCGAGGCCCGCCCGCGGGTCATGGGAGCGGCCTTACGGTCTGGCATGGTTCCTTCAGCTGACCGCAGAACTTCGAGAGTGGGATGATCCTCAAGCACGAGCGTGGCTTAAAATACTGCAGCCGCTGGAACACGATATTGCTGAAAGTCTTCGGTTATGGCTTCCCAAGCTGGCCTATCCCATACGGGTCGGCACGCACAATCAATCCGCATTTGCCTTTGGGTTAATGTTAGATTGGGCGAGAGTGTCAGAGGATATTGAAATGGAGCGTTTGATCACGGAGCGCTCTCTTGAGTTTCATAAAAACGACAAGAATTGCCCGCTTGCTTACGAGCCAAGTGGGGAAGATTTTCTATCCCCGTGTTTGATGGAGGCGGATCTTATGCGCCGCATTTTAACGCCTGAAGAATTCTCTGGGTGGTTGAGCGGCTTCATGCCCGGCATTCCACTTGATGGAACTGCTGATTGGCTGATCCCAGGTATTGTCAAAGATGCGAGCGACGGAAAGCTTGTGCACCTCGATGGTGTAAACTCCTCTAGAGCGTGGAACCTTTATAACGTTGCCCGGGCGTTGCCTGTTGATGACCCGCGTGTTCCAGCGCTTGTGAATGCGGCCAAAGTCCATGCCGACACCGGTGTGGCGGCGGTCTCTGATGAGCATTACTCTGGGTCACATTGGCTTGCCAGCTTCGCAACTTATCTTATGACCGACCGAGGCGCTCAATGATGAGCTTACGGGAAACCCGTAATATTGAGAGTCCATGCCAGCTTATATGTCAGATGGACTTGGGTTCAGGTCAATGCTTTGGATGCGGCCGAACGCGTGAGGAAATCGCCATGTGGACGCGCTATTCTGACTTGCAGCGGCGACTTGTTATGCAAGATTTACCTAAACGTCTGGAAAAATTAGGAATGTCGTCTGGAGGCTAGTCTCTTTGAAATCTTGGTTTCTTCCATTTGTCTAAAGTTTCCAGATCTGGTCCGCCCGGCCGGACAGGGCGCTCGGGGTATCCACCAAAACAAAGTGTTCGGTCATAAAGCGCGAGTGCAGCGGCGAGGCTGACGTTGATGCAAAACTTTGTTGGGATCTTCACAATGTGATGACAGCGAGCTTGCATCTGCGAAGATAGGGAGCCGTCTTCCGGCCCTAAAATATAGGCGCAATTTCTCGGGTGCCGAAAACTTGGGAGATCCACCGAGTCTTCCGTTAATTCAATGCCGACTAGCTGGCAGTTCTTTGGAAGTACAAGGGCGTCGACACTTTCCCATTCATAATATGGGACATGGTCTTTTGAGCCTGACGTGTCCGTTCGGCTAACTTCCCGAAGATTATGAGACGCGTTGACCGTAAACGCAAAGCTTGCGCCAAACGCATGGGCTGTTCGCAGAACAGCTCCAAGATTATAGGGCTTTGAAATACCTTCTACGCCAACGGCGAAATATCCTCTCATAGCAATGTGCCTTCTCGCTTCATTTCTATCGTGCGGTGGATGGCATAAATGGCGACAACCGTACTGACAATCACAATTATCAAAAACGGGAATTTCGGAGACAAGGTAAGATACCCCAACCCAATAAGCATAAATGTAAACCCGTTGACTGAGAGGTTGAGCATAACTGACCCTGCTGACATGAGGCGAGCTCTCTTTTCGGGGTCTGCACGGCGCTGCATCATGGCTTGCAGTGGGACGACAAAGAGGCCATTGCAGAGTGAGGCTCCCACCACGTCAATCAGAAAGCGCCGAGTGTCAGGCGCTGCAAAAAAGTCGCTGAGGCTCCCAAGTGTTTCGCGATCGGAGATTTGTCCCGTGAGGAAAAGGTCGAGTGTAAATAGCGCGACACCTGTTATCCCAAATGCGCAAAGCCCCATCGCTTCTTTGCCTCTTGCGAGGACAACGCATAAGAGCGACCCAATCAATATTCCAATGGTCGACGCTACAAGAACGGCCGTCAAAACATTTTGGTCGTACCGCATCGTATCTGAAATATAGGTTGGAAAGGCCGTGATGAAAATTGCGGACAAACCATAAAACCAAGCCACGCCGAGCATGGGTTTGAACACGGGCATATCTTTCAGCGCATAAGACAAGACACGGAGCGTCGCGGTTATGGGGTTGTAATCCACCTTGAGGGACGGATCTGGCGCCGGAGCCAGAGGCGTTTGTTCCGCCGCCCACCACCCAATGAATGCGAGGAAAAGTAAAAGTGCCGCCACGATGCGTGGACCGGTGATGAACGAGCCTTCTGGGAAGCTTAGGAGAATGAGGAGTAAGCCCGCAGATTGACCGACGAGGATGGTGAAAAACTGGAATCCGCTTAATAGGCCGTTGCCAGTCACAAGCTCATCATCCGTCAGCCATTGCGGTAATACCGAGTTTTTCGTGGGCGAGAAGAATGCTGATTGTGCGCCCATGCCCATCAAAGTTATGGCCAAAATAATGGGGCTTTCTAAGAAAAATCCTAGGGCTGCGACCAGCATCAAAACAACCTCGACGCGTTTGATAACCCGAAGAATTAGCCCTCTGTCAAATTTGTCCGCAAGCTGGCCAGCGATGGCGCTGAGGATAAAAAATGGCATGGTAAAAAGCATAGCTGCAAGTGGTATGACTGACTGCCGAGGCATGTCTGTGAACAATATGACGCCGCCATAGGTGATGAGGCCAATTAGAGCATTTTTGAGTGCATTATCGTTAAATGTTCCAGCTTGGAATAATACAAATAGTGGGAGGAACCGCTTTTGCGTGAAGAGTTTTCCAGCGATCTTGAGGCTCATGTTTATGTATCCTTGTTTGCGGCGGCTTCGCGGGCGAGGCGCTTCGCGCGCGCGGCGTCATTTTCTTCATGCTTGCCAATGTCAGCCGGATCAAGCGCACCGAGATTTTTCATATCCAGAAGTTCAAGGCTCCGAGACTCTACGCGGTCTTGTAATAGGGCCATGAACGCGTCCTTGTCCAAGCCTGGCATGATAGGTTCAAGGAACTCAAGTTTAGCGGAGCCAGCATATTTCTTCCAGTCTGTTTGGTTCCAACGTTGACCAAGATTGGTGGCGACTGGCACGACGGGGCAGCCAAAGTCCTGATAGAGATGAAATACGCCCTTTCGATAAGTGTGGTGGGTCCCGATTTTGGAGAGGTGACCTTCGGGGTAAATAAGAATGCGCCGACCTTGCTCTCTGACTACAGCCGAAGTCTCGGACATCTTCCGCCGAGAATCTTCGCCCCCGCAACTATCAATAACCACCGCATTCATTTTCGCCAAAATACGCTTGAGAAATAAAAACTTCTCAAGGTGGTCCCCCGTAACAAAGGAGAGGTCAAAAAACTGCGAAAACATGACGATCCCGTCGCCGTAACTTTGATGTTTCGCAGCGATAATGACGGGGCCTTCTTTGGGGACATTATTGTGCCCAGTTACCGAGACGTCAATTCCGGCGATGGCGCGCATGCCCCATGTCATTACTTTCGTATATCGCCGCAGGCTCCACATCATGAGGCTTCTTCCGGGAAGAAAAGAAAATATAACCGAAATTAGGGCATAGAAAAATGTTCCAGCGTAAAAGAAAATATTAAAAGCGAATGACCTCATGATGAGCCTCCCTTTTCCAAGCCCAAAACTGACAATACGGCATGGGTGAATAACGCTTCCTTGTCCGACAGGGGGCCAGAAATATATCCAAAAACTTTCGCCTGTGCCGTCTGTAGAACGGTTCCAAGCGTCATTGCGGCAATTATAAACGGGTCTTCAACGCTAATCTCACCTCGGTTCTGGGCGGCCAAAATTAACTCTGCCGCAGCGCCAAACGGGGTGTCCTCGGGACTTTCGGATAGGCGAGGAAAGTGATGAAGGTGGAGAATATGATACTGAAATAGCATCCAGTCATCGTCCGCGATGCTGCAATAGTGGCGAACGATAAATTTTATTTGTTGAGCGAGTGTGTCATTGTCGTGCACGGAAAGGCGAATCATATCCGTGAGGCGGTTGTGAATGGTGAGCATGAGCGAACGAGCAAGGTCGTCCTTTCCCGAGAAATGACGATAGATTGCGCCTTCTGATATTCCGGCCCGATTTGCAATTTGCTTTGTTGAAACCCCGTCCACTCCCTGCTGCGCGAAAAGTAGCAGCGCGGCGCGCTCAATCTTGGCTTTTGTTGTGCCGTCGGCGGCCGAGACGCCGCGTAGATGTTGGTCTGAATGAGTCACATACTCTCCATTTGTAAGTGAGTGCTCACATTTCTTACCAAAGAAGGGCGCGGTTTGCAAGTGAGTATTTACTCGCAGCCCGGTTGCGCTTTTTGAAACAAAAATGCCCGAGGCAAGCCTCGGGCAAGTTATCGGCATTGAAGGGGAGAAATGCCTATTTGAGTATGGCCTCGATGTCGCGCCAATCGATGACTTTAAAGTTCTGCTTTTTGCGAGCTTGCGACGGGGATGTGTCATCTTCATCGTCTTGGACCACCAGGAAGCCCTTGGGAAACTGAGGCGATGCCTTGGAGGTGGCCGCAATTCCGTCTGTTGTTGAGACACCGTCAACCGCGCCGCTATCGACGTTAAACCGTCCTGCAAATGTGTGATCGGGCAATTGGTAGGCTGCGAACGAATTATTTCCTTGTGAGGAAATCAACACATAGCCTGCGTCATCGCCGTCTTCGTAAACTGTCACACCCTCAAGATCCGCGGCAATGCCATTGTCGCCAACTTTGGCGATGACGATCTGGGCGTCTTTACCTGACGGGGAAGCGGGGTAGCGGTATAGACCACCGCCCTCTTCATTGATGTAAAGCTGTCCGGTGCGATCATCGAATACGCAGCCTTCCGTCTTCGTCCCCGTTGAAAACTCTCGAACCTTGCGGGCCGTTAGGGACTCATTTTCTGCATTTATAATATATTGTTGATAGATACCCGCCTTGCTGGTCACGCCTGCATGGAAAGTTCCGTTCACAGACATCCCAAGGCAAATGCCATAAGGTTCGAATTCGCCCGTGGGGAGCAAGGAGCCTTTGGGCGTGATAAATTTGTCGGTTCTTGGATTGTAAAGCGTAACTGTAATGTTTCGAAGTTCGTCATTGCTCGAAACGAGAAGGACAAATTCTTCTCCGTTCCACTGAAAACCCTCTCTCAAGTCAACATTGTTTAATGTTCCGAGGGGAAGAAAGTCGCGCTGGCTGCCATCTAGGTTATAGATATAAAGCCCGGCTTGTTTATCGGTGCCAGCAATGAAGCCTTTTCCGTCCGCGCCAATATAAATGGCCGGATCGTCCGCAGAATCGCCTGCGCTTTTCATCACAGGTGTTTCAAACGCCGCGGTGACAGATAGAGGGGCAGGGGCGATAGGTTTGGTGCCTGTTGCGCAGCCGCCTAATATGGCTGCACTCAAGGCGGTTGTAAGAAGTAACTTTGTCATCATTTTCTACCTGTTTAGTATTTGTACTGAAGCCCGATCTCGAACGTGCGGCCATACTCTTCATACTGACTGAGTGATTTTGAGTTGCCGTCTTTATCGAAGGCGACAAATGGTTCATTGTTCAGGTTGGAGATTTCGCCAAAGATACGAAAGTTATCGTTGATTTTGTATTTCGCCGTGAAGTCCCACTGGCCATGATCATCAATGTATCGCCCGCCAACTTCGTCTAAATATTCGCTGCGGTAAGCATAAGCGAGCCGAAGATCCAGGCCGTACTTATCATATCCGACGACCGCGTTCATGATATTGTCGGATTGTTTCGGCATTTCGATAACGGTTCCATCCACATACTCCGCTTCCCCGTCAATATTCGTATAATTAAATCCAACAAGCAGACCGCTCGCAGCGCCGGGCAAGAACGTCAATGATTGCTGAACATTGAATTCAAAACCAAGCAGGGAGGCTTTCGGTAAGTTGATCGCATAGGTCGCCTGATCGAAGGTTGCAAAACTCGTTTTAAAGTCTTCGTCTTTGAAGGTGGCAATGAAATCCGTAAAGTCCTTGTAGAAAACGCCGACTGAAATGACACCGCCATTGTCCGTATAATATTCGGCGCTGGCATCGAAGCTGTCCGCTGTCTGGTGCTCTAGCTTCTTAATGCCGAGAGACGTAACGTTCCCGAATGAGCCTTCATAGTCATTATCATCATTTGACTCGATGGACGCTGCCGGAACAATCGCACCAAAGTTCGGGCGGGCGAGGCTTTTATAATAGCTGCCACGAAGCAAGAGCTTGTCAGTCGCCTCATATCGAAGAACAAGGCTCGGGAGAACATCCGTATAGCTGTCCTCATTGTTGGCTGTTCCCACACAAATAAGGTCATCGCCGAGAACGCCCGCAACGGGGGTTACGGCCGCCCCGTCTCCGTCGATACAGGACGCACCCATAGGAAGGGACGCTAAGTCCAGCGTTCCCTTTTTTTCAAAAAGACGAACGTCGCGGCCTTCACCTTCATAATCTGTGCTTTCAATACGAACGCCGCCAACGGCGCGGAGGCGATTGATATCAATCCCCGCCATTACGTAGCCTGCGATGATATTTTCACTGGCTGTGTAATCTGCAAGGTTTGACTCGATGAAGGTGTCGTCGGCCTTAAGTTTCAGTGAGCTTAGGTTTTGCGAGACAAATTGTCGAATGAGCGCGGGATCTCCGACGGGGCCGATATTGAATGGAGAATAGTCTACGGCCCCTAAAACTTGGCCGAGGTTATAGCTGTCATCATCATCGTAAACATCCAGATCTACGTCTCTGCTTTTATCGCGTAGCCGCGCCTTCGCTCCGAACTTTATGTACCCGGGGTTGGACCCGAAATTCATGTCGCGACGGGCGTTTATTTCAAAAGCGGATTCTTCATCTTCTGTGAGGCCGTTCGTGACTTCTACGCCGTTGAACTCATAATTTGACGCATCAAGATAACCCGCGTCGATAAATGAGATGACCGGCCGCAAAGAGTTGGTCATATCTGCGGTAAATGCGTCACCGCCATAACGGTAGTCCGTATCCACGCGGTTGGGTTCGCCTTCCTCAGCATGCGTTAGCGCGGCCGAGTAATCAATTGTCCAGTCGTCAAAATGGCTTTCACCGCCGGCAGATAAAGACCAGACTTTTTGGCTCTCGGTATGGTCCTTAATATCCCGGTCAACTTCACCTTCTGCAAATGTATAATTTGAGCCCGCTTGGGACGGCAGATCATCTTCACCCAGCTTAATTTCGACGCGGGAGCGAATCTCTTCATCCGTGAAATCGGAATAGAGCGTTCTGATAAAAAATGCATGGTCGTTGTTTGGACGATAATCAAAATTTGCAGCCAGATTGATACGTTCGCGTGTGACTTGGTAATCTCTGAGCTCGAACTCTTCTGGGTAAAGCGGATCATCGCTAATGTCCCCGCCAAAAAAACCACCATCTACTTCGTAGTTTTCGGAGCCAAATTTGCGGTTGCGATAACTCGCCGTTACAGCGAGTCCGACGGTGTCGTTTGCGAAGAGGTCAGACGCGGAGACGCTGACCTTGGGGCTCCATTCCTCAACCTGTTCATTGTAAGAGCCAGCGGCTTTGGCTTTTAAATAGCCGCCTTTGCGGTCGAACGCGCTAATTGTTTTGATCTCGACGTTGCCACCGATTCCGTCGCCGTCTAGGTCTGGCGTCAGAGATTTTGTGATTTCGATACCTTTGAGAACCTCGGCATCGATAACGTCGAGTGCCGCGCCGCGAACGTCGCCTTCAGGTGCCGGGATACGCACGCCGTTGATAGAGGTAGTATTGAGATTCGGGTCAACGCCGCGAATGACAATAAAACGGCCTTCACCTTGGTCATTTTCGACGGAGATACCAGAGACGCGCCGGGCAGCTTCCGTCACGTTTTGGTCAGCAAATTGTCCCATTGCATCAGACGTGATGACGCTCACGAGGTTGTCCGCGTTACGCTGTTGGTTCAGGGCAGATAATAGATTGGCCCGCTGTCCCACTGAGATCACAGTGTCTACTTTTGGGTCCAATACAAAGGCCAGATGCCCGGTCGACGCGGAGACACTCACATTGCGGGTGATATTTTCTGTCCCCACATAAGAGACGATGACTTCATAGTCGCCGTCTGGAATGTTCACGAAGCGGAATGTTCCATCGGACTGTGTTGTTTCTGATACGCCGAGAGAAGGAATTTGGACGGACGCGCCCTCTACGGGATAATTCTGAAGGCCGCTCGTAACGAGGCCGTCTAAAGAGGCCGCAAGTGCAGGCGATGATAAAAGAACGACCACAGCCGTACTTTGTAATGCGCGGCGTAAAAAACTTGATTTCGGTTGAGTGTGCATTGTTAACCCCAGCTAATGAATTTGTGCGGGGTATTGGTTCAAGATTATGACGCTTCGAATTCAATTTCATGAACATTTCAAAACGAATTTATGTCAGATTTATTTCATTTTATTTTCAATAGCATATGGAGACCACACCATGTCTGCTATCGAAAAAATGGCCGCGTTGGGAGCCGTAAACCGTTAAAACAGAAGGGGTTTAGAGCTTTGATTCTGCCTGTATCCAATCTGTGATCACGCTCTCGGGCAATGCCCCCGCTCTTTGCGAGATCAGTTTGCCTTCGTTAAAGAAGAATAGCGCCGGAATGCCTCTAATGTTGAGGCCGGAGGCAGCATTCGGATATTGTTCAGAGTTGAGTTTTAGGAATCTTATGTCACCCTCAAATTTGGCGCACGAAGCTTTGTAAGCAGGTGCCATCATTTTGCATGGGCCGCACCAAGGTGCCCAGACATCCAAAACATAGGGCCCTTGATCGCGTGATTGTAGTTTCGCGAAAACACGATCCGATATATCAACGGGAAAAGGATGACCCAACTTATCTGAACATTTCCCGCAAGTCCCCTCCGGTAGTTTTCGCGACGGGGGAGTTCTATTCACGGCTCCGCACTTTGTGCAGACAATGAGTCTTGATCCCTGTATCATATGACGTTTCCCTCTAATGGGTCTACTAAATTGCTCTATATCGCCATTCTAACATATCTATCCCGTCAAAAAGTTCCAGCGCCAAAACCGCGCCTAATGGAGATTAGGTGTTTTGGTGTTAAGCTGCGTCATTCAGTAAAGCTGCGGCACCGATGAGCGGTGCCCCGGGAGACTTTAAAAGGTGGATGGGGATATTTTTGACATACTCTGAATGTGTTCCGCGGTTCAAGAAGCGGTCCATTGCGGCGGGCATTTTGTAAAAGTCGATCATGCGTTCACTTACGCCCCCAGCCAGTACAATCCCGCCTTGAGCACCGCCAGCCAGCGCAAAATCACCTATAGCTCCCATTGCCGCGGTGGCGCGTACCTCGCAGACATTTTGACAAATCGGGTCTTTACGACTTGCACGTGCTCGAATTTCGTCCGGATGCAGCTCTGCATAGGGCTTTCCGAATATTTCGCAGACGGCACGGTGGACAAACGGAAGGCCCATGCCGGAACTCACGAGTTCCAGAGAAACAAATTTATGGTCACGTTTTAGTACCTTAAGGAGCTCATACTCTATGTCGGTTTGAGGGGCATAGGCGACATGCCCGCCCTCAGACGGCACGACGTGCCATCCGGCCCGCGTGGGCACAAGGTAGCCAACGCCAAAGCCCGTTCCGGGACCCGCCACCAAAATCGGGGCATTGGGTTGAGATGTTCCTTCTCTCACTAAAATCAACTGGTCCTGCCGCAATTCTGGAATCGAACGCGTCATCCCGCAAAAATCATTATAAATCCCGCAGGCTTCGAAACCAAATTGATAGATGATATCCTGAGTTGAGAGCTCCCATTGGGCGTTTGTCAGTTTTACGCGATTGTTCAAAACGGGGCCTGCGGCGGATATCGCGATTCTTATGGGACTGTCGTCGAGAGATTGAAGGTAATATTCTAGAGCCTCGTTAAATGACATATAATTTGCTACAGGAAACTTGAGAAAGGACGCAATCGTCCAGAAACCGTCAGGGGATTGAGTTAAGCAGCCGAACCGAGCATTCGTGCCCCCTATATCTACGGCTAAAGTTGAGTTTTTTAACTTGCCCATTTCCCCCAACCTCTCAATTCTCTCCGAATTCATGCGTTTTTGGTGCCACATCTCAGAGAGTAACTCTATCTTTTTTCGACACTTCAAATGACAAGTCTATTTTCGCCGACGACGATGCCAGCTCTGCCACCGCAGAAAAATACGGTAAGCAAACATTGTTAATTGCCGAATTCCAGGAATAGAAAAGAGGCCTGCCAAGTGCCTGAGCCCAGGCAGGGCGCGCCATATCCGAGCGAAGGCATCGACGCCAATATACCAAGGCTCTTGTGCTCCCTCGCTTTTCTTCAAGTCCCTGACATGAAAGCGACCCAGCAAGTCATCGTAAGTCTTGCCTAAGGGAAGCTCGCTTGGCGTAAGGCTTTCAATCGGCGTCCAGCGAATACGCTGGTTTTTGTCCATGCGGTCATAAAGGTTGAGCTCCCACCGGCATACGGGACAACCCCCATCATAGAAAACTTCAATTTCTGGATTAGCGTTCATGACAATAGGATAGCGAGTAAGGGCGCTCTTGCCCAGCTGTCTTTCGGAGCAAGTAGCCCGTGATAGCGAAATCAAAAGAAGCTATTCATGAGTTCCTGTTGAAATCGCACATTTGCCTACTTCCTTGACTCGCCGCTCAGTTTTTCGTCAACCAAAGGAAATCGATAGAGATTTTATGATACGCTCCCCTGCACGATATTTAGACATTACGTTAGACAATGTATCCGATGAGCTCGACTTTGATCGAAGGGGCATATTCGCCGACTACTCACGCAGTTTCCCCCAACACTTAGTATTGTCATCAAATGTAGTTGTCTCAAGTTGAAAGACCCGTTTGACAGCATTTTATAAAATACTCTATTATTAATAGAGTTTATTTTGAGTGGTTGTAGAGCTTATGTTGACCTTAATTCGATCCTTGGCGTTGAGCTTGTTCTGGCTTACCTATTCCTCTGCAGCGTTTGCTAAATTACCAGATGAAGTTATGGATCCGTATAAGGCCTATAGAGCTGCGTTAGAAAAAAGTGATAACATCCTCGCCAAAAAGAAAGCACTCGAAGCTTGGGAAGCGGCAGAGAAGCTTCTAGGTGACCATAAAGCCACGGGCGACTTGGCAATAAATTACGCGAGCGTTAGTCCATCTGGGAACGAAAAGAACCGATACAAAAATTACCAAATGCGAGCAAAGGCCTTCAATCGAGGCATTGAGCTCTCTCATTTCTATGGAGAGGAAGCTGGTACGACGGAAGTGGAGAGACGAATAGCTCTCGCAGATCTGGACCTAACCGTATGGAGTTATAGATACAGCCAATTCGGAATGTCGGGGGCGAGGAAAAAGAGATCGGGAAATATTTCGTCTATTCGAAGAGCTGAGAAGGCAGTTGAAGAATATGGTTTGGAAGGGACAACGTCTGATGGTGATGTAAATGTTTTATACACGCGGTATTATCAGCTCAATGGGGACCCCGAAAAAGCTATTCAGTACGGCGAAAAAGCGCTTAATATTTACGCGGACCGAACAGATGGTTTAGTTTCCAAACATTTTTTCAATGCCCGACTATTTAAAGGCTATAGCCACAGCGACTTAGCCGATAAGACCCATGACATAGACCAAAAAATCAAGGCCGCTCTTGAATTTCAGGTTGTTATGCAGAATGTGAAAGGCGGGCTTCCCGCAGACCACGCATTCGTAAAAATTGCCTTCAGAAACTGGATGAAAGCTCGTTCGGATATTGAAGAAGCGGGAATGTTAGACGCCGCGGAGAAAGCCGGTCTATGTGAATGTTGGCCCTACCAAAATTACAAAGACAAAGCGGTTCCTCTAAAACGTGTTCCGCCAGAGATGCCGTCTTCAGCGAGCGCTTCAGGGCATGTGAATTTGAAGTTTGATGTGGACGATGACGGAAGACCTGAAAACATCGCTGTGGTGAGTTCTTCAAACCCTCTATTTGAGGCGTCGGCGGTCAAGTCCGTGGAGAGCTGGGAATATTCAAAGCTACAACCAAATGCAGATGCCAAAAACCGGAAAGATATTTCAGTTACTATTCGGTACCGCCTGACGAATAGATCTGGGAACATTATCCCCGAACAGTAAGCTTGTTCTTGGCGCTATCTCTGATCGACGCCGTTGATTTCAATTGTCGTGCTTGTGAATTACGAATGTAGATGTGTGGAATAGGTGCATTCAGTTTAATATTTTGCGGCAATAAGTTGGCCAATTCGCTAGGGCGATACCCTGTTTCGATGAGGCCATAAACCAACAATGCGGCTTCCCAGTTTAAACCATCGAATATCCCCGGAGCTAAAATCTTTGGACGTACCCATTCATTGCTAAAGTGAGGAATGTCTTTTCCTCTGTTGTCTACAATGCGGAGTTTGCGAAAAGGGTTCTTCCGCTCCTCATCGCCTTCATGTTCCCAATATTGCCGAAAAAGCTTGTTCATATTCCCCACGTCACGATTCCCGCTATTGGCGGTTAACGCTTTGAGCTTCGGATTGTTTGGCATTATTCGACCGGCCCACCATTCGTGGAAAGCACGCGCATGACCTCGAGAGATCTCCGACATGGAAAGATCACCGTAAACGTGTGTCAAATTTGCTATATCGCGAGTATTGACCTTCTTCCAGGCCTTCTTTTGTACTTCTGACTTTCCGATCAACTTACTTGTTGCAATCTTATAACAGTAAATAGCAAATGCCTGTGAGAGCAAGATTTGCGGGCGGTCGACGATTCCTAGAAGCGAATCCGAATCGTTCTTGCTAGGTTTTTGAAGTTCTCCTTTGTTAGTCTCGAGAGCTTTAAGGTGGGCAAGTCTCTCTTCGGTCTGTGCTGTGGCGAACTCGTCTAAGGGCTTGTACTGGAAGCCATAAGCCATTGCAGTTGCCTTGGCTTTTCTATATCGCTCCCAAGCAATTGAACCGCTAGGAAATTCAGAAACCGTAGTTCAGAACTGATCATCCGCAGTCATTAGTTCATCACGGCGTTTGCGAGCAACCTCAAGTGACTCTGTTTTAAGTGCCTTGCGAATGGTTCCGCGAGGGTCAACGGATTGAAATTCAGCGGGAACGCGCCTGATGTAGTGCCAGCGTTCCCCTCGCTTTTGAAAGTATTGATGCATGTCTCACATCAACGGCACTATACACCCACTTCACGTAATTTGTTACGCAAAATCACCGAATACAGAAATACACTCGCGCGTGCGCGTAAGTTTTTCATGATGAGGAATGGTGCGGCCGAGAAGCGTCAAACTTAAAATAATTAATCATATATTTCAATGATATAGCTGGGTAATCAGCTAGCAATGTTACACCGTATGTGTGAATATTGTTACACAAAATTTTTGTGGAAATTTGTAACGTTTATTCATTGTAATAGTTCGCAGAAAGCTCGCTTGGGGAGGCATCAAACGATAAATTAAAAGTCATATATTGCAATTGGATAGGCAAATTGTATTGGCCTGATGTAACACAGTAGGCGTCCAATCTGTTACTCAAAATGTTTCATCAAACTAAAAGGCAGACAATGGATATTTCTTCCTAAAGAAAAATCAATAAATAATCTAAATGGATGCACTGCTGCGGCGCAACTGCGCACGATCAGCGGGCTCACGTTTTTACTTGCTAGTACCCCCAATACAATAGCATCGAATTTGATTTTGCATGAACGAGGAGCGAGCTAAACCCTTGCTGTGGTGAGGTCACGCAGAAAGATATCTGCTTGGCGCATCCAAGTTACAAACCGAAGTATGAGGAAAGCGCTATATTGATGAAAATTATACAGGTATGAGTTGCATAAGTCCTTGTTTATTTTTCGATTGTTAGTCTAGTGTGAGCGAGGGCGAATGGTGAAGGGCAAAACTCAGTGATCAAGACAATTCCGGAAACACTACCTTTTCATAAAAAGTTGGCTGACTTTTTCCAACGTGAGGAAAAAGACCTTTGGAATTGGTTTTCGGGTGACGAGTTCACAAAGGCCGCGTTTGACGAACAAAGGCTTTACTTACTAAAGAACACCTATCGTTTGGAACGTGAAAAACACGCGAATTTATTTATTCTCGCGGAAAGTGTCGCGCAAGATTTAGGAATTCAGGTGCCTGTCACTCTTTTTCAAATGATGGATGGACAGCAGAGAAATGCAGGGTTGATATTTCAACCCGACCAAGTTCAAATTACGTTTTCGGGTGATATGCTTTCGGCACTTTCGGAACCTGAAATGCGATTTACGCTAGGCCATGAAATGGCTCATTTCGTTCACCAGACTTCTGATAATGGGCGTTACCAGACAGCCGATAGATTATTGGATTGGATATGTGGTGAAGCGGGAGCAGCCGCTTCGTATGGTCAGAGTTTCCGTCTCGCCCGATTATACCAAGAAATCTACTCTGACCGCATCGGCTTATTTTGCTCTGATGATCTGCATGCAAGTATTTCCACGCTCGTCAGAATTTCATCTGGCCTTACGGATGTCTCCACAAAGGCTTATCTTGAGCAAGCTGATGAAGCATTGAGTTTACCCGGGCCACTTGGTTCGGCAGAATACACCCACCCAGAGACATTCGTCCGCGCCCGCGCGCTCGCAGATTGGTTCGAGGATAATGAAACTGCGGATGAGAAACTCTACAACCTTGTTGAGGGAGCGCCTGAACTTGAACGGTTAGATGTCATTGGGCAAACGGCTCTTTCCGGTGCTACGAGGCGTTTCATTGCCGCGTTTGTAAATAAGTCATGGAAAGATTCTGAGACACTAGAGGCTCATGCTCAGGGCTTCTTTTATGACTTTAAGTATAACGAAACATTACAAGCCTCTGAGGCAGAGTACGAAGCCCTCAAAACGCTACTATTGCCACTCTCAAGCAGTTTGAAAGATTATTTCAGCTTCCTGCTTCTTGATTTCGTAACCGTTGATTCAAGTTTGGAAGATGCGCCGCTCATGGAAGCTGCCCGTTTTTCTGAACGAATTGGCCTTACGGAGAATTTTGACACGCATTTGAACAAAGAACTCAAACTGACGAAAGAGCAAATCTCGACATTGAGGGAAGCCTCTAAACAGGACGTTTTGTCATGAGTACGGGTAATTTTACAAACGACGTTATCGGAACCGATGATCAACCAGAACCTATGTCATTAGAGGCCTTTCTTGAGACGTGGCGAGGGGAACCTTCTATTGGGACAGAAGATATTTTATCTGCAATTTTACCTCTTATGCGCCAACTTGAAGCGCTTCATGTCGGAGGCAAAGTTGGTCCCGTTATTTCTTCTGATCACATATTAGCCGATCAAGGACATTTATTCTTCTCGAATGCTGAAGCATTAGAACCGCGGAGCCAAAGCTCAAAAGTTCGCGCCCCAACAAAACAAAAAAGCACAGCCATTGAAATCGTAGAAGAGTTATCCATTACCTCAGATGATAGTTCTGGTTTAGATATTCGCGACCGAGATGTCCGTGCCTCCGATGAAATTGTGACGTCGCCTAAATATCTCACCCATTTTCATTCATGGGAAGACAAGTTAGGGCATCAGGATCCGGTAACTGATATATTCTGTGTAGGCATGATTTGCGCCGCGCTTGCGACAAGTCTGGATTTCAGAGACCGAGAGCAACTTGAAACATTTGTTGGAAATCGGAGTCAACTTCATCTGCTAAACCGCCGTCTCCATCCCGTAGTTTGCCGGGCCATAGAGCGCATGACAAGTCTATACCGGGAAGAGAGAGTTCAGGATATTGGTGTTTTAGTAAAGGCCTTAGAAAACCACCGCCGTATTGGCGCCACCGTTGAACTTGGCATAGATAATATTGCAGGGTTCGAAACTGATGATAAAAATGATGCAAAGTCCATCTTGCTTAAACGGCTTAGGGCGCGCCTGTATGACATGACTCGCCGCAATCGGCTTATATATCACCGTCGCGTGTCCGGTGAGCTCAATTTGACAGAGGCCTCTGTTCCGCTGGTCATGAACTTTGATAGTATTCGTGAAGACCAACTTGTAACGGCGTCGAACCCTATCTTTGCAAGACTGCTCAATGGTGAGGAAATTAAACTCGGTGAGTATATTCGGTTTGAAGAAATGGCCTTCGCGCCGTCGGTTCTTGCGAAAATACGGGCATCTGCTGCCCGAGATTTACGGGAGTTTGGAGGTTCACCCCTTAGGTTTGTGCCGGTATTTTTGCGATGGTATGATTTAAAGAATGCACCCGACGAACCTATTTCGTCACCTCTCCTTCTTATGAGAGTTGATCTTAAAAGGCGTAAGGGAATCAAAGATGCCTATTCGCTCAAGCTCTTGGATACCAAGGCCGAGATCAATCCGGCATTGGCCTGTATGCTCGACAGTCTTTACGGGATTAAACTCCCTAATTTTGTAGACTTGGCTGAGGCAAGCGCTCTTAGGTCACTACATGAGTTGATTGAAAATCAAATCATGGCGACTGAACCGGGGGTGTCGCTTTCATATTCTGATAAACCGAAGCTTCGTATTTTGCATCGCACCGTTAGGCGGCGATTGGATAAATTTAATAAAAGACGCGCACATAGAACGGGCCAAGTGAGATCGCGCGGGTCATTGCGTTATCAGTATGAGCGCAAAAATTATAACCCTCTCGGAATACAAATGTTTCGAGAATATATCGCCATTCCTGAGGCGCCAAACCGAAATTTATTTTCTACTCCTAAAGTTCGCCGTTTCAACATGGCCGCGTCGAAGCCTGTTGCCTCACCAAAGGTTACAGAAAAAAGTGTTCAAGAGTTTGAAACCGTCAGCCAAACAAGTTCACGGTTTGATTGGGCGTTCGATTTATGCAGCGTGACCCTTGCTAACTTCAACTATCGAAAAATGTCATTAGTGCGTGACTATGATGCAGTTCTAAAAGGTGAGGTCAGTTCAGACGCTTTGTTTGAGCGCTTCTTCACGGATACGCCTCGTCCTGACGATTCGACTTTAAACCTGCCTGCGCGCATAGATCAATTTCCAATTGTCGCGAGCGATCCCACACAGTTCAGGTCAATATCCAAAGTTCGCACAGGTCAAAGCTATGTTATTCAGGGGCCGCCCGGAACAGGGAAGTCTCAAACGATTGCGAACTTGCTAGCGGACATCGTGAGCCAAGACAAACGCGTTTTGTTCGTGTGCGAGAAACGTGCGGCTCTGGATGTTGTCTATAACCGTCTCAAGGGCGTTGGCATCCATCAACTTTGCGCGCTTGTTCATGATGCGCAAGAAAACAAACGAGAGTTTATTCAAGAGCTGGAAGGTATTTATGAAGCATGGATGACGGATCAAACTCTGCCATCTCATGATAATCTTTCAAAAGCCCGAAAGACAGAAGTTCTGAAAATTGAGGAAGCCTTAAAAGATGTTGCTCTTTTGACAGGCACTTTAAATGCGCCAGTATTAGGTGCCAATGACTCATTTAATAGTGTCCTTGATGCGGCGTTATCTACGTCCAAAACATCCGTGCCTGAAGCGGCGGCAGGCAGACGGCTACCGGATCTGCAGAATTGGCGTCTCAATGAGGCGGCCGTCAGAAAAGCAACGGCTGCGCTGCGCCGATTAAGCGGTCATGAAGCCATAGCCTTAGCCTCAGAGCGCGCAATAGTGCAGTCACAATGGTCTAGTCCTGATGTCGCCAATATCGTGCCGTCAACATGTGCGTCAACATTGCCGCTTCTCCTCAAAATTTTAGAGACCAAAGATCAGGTAATTACTCAAACAGGCACGGTAAACTTCAAACAAGCCTACGCGCAGATTAACCTCGCAGCGCGCCTTTGGCCTGCTTACGAGGTTGGTTTTGAAAATGTGTTTAATCCATGTAGCACCGAAACCCGTGATTATAAATCCGGCCTGAGAGAACTGGAGGACAAGCAAGCTAAGGTCAAAGCAGCACAGATCGATACGAAGCCTTGGACTGCGAAAATCTCTGAACGAGACTGCCGAAACGCACTGGCTTTGGCTGAGGAAAAAGAAGGTAAGCTGCTTTCATTTTTCTCTAAGGATTGGCGGCAAACGAAAAAACTCGTCCTTGCTAGTGTCGACGCGTCTGCCTTTGCGGTAAAACCAAGAATTACAGAATTACTGCGGGATTTAAATACCGAATATAAAGCGCTTGATGTCCTACAAGAAGGACTCGCATCGTTGGCGCGTAGATTTGGGTTTGATACACTGAGCGATCTTGAAGTGCTTTTGGCTGAACGCGACAGCTTATCCCCGTCTGAGGGAGATGAGGCGCTCGACCTCTGGCAAGCTGTTACTACCGCGCCGACGGATAACCGTGAGCGCATAAACACACTGGCCAAGCTCAAACCTATTGTTGAGGAAGCAAGTGATCGGCTGCAGGGAAAGATCGATGGGTATCAAGAACTTGAAATCACTGAAGTCGTGACAATTCTCGAAGACCTTTCAGATAAGTCCAGTGCCCTTCGGGAGCTTCAGCCTGTCTTTGCTCCCTTAGCCTCAAGCGGGGTTTCCTTCTGGAGCGCTTTACGATCAACGCCCTTCACACCGGATGTGATGGGGGATGCGGTTCTGATAGATACGGTTCGCCGCACTTTGAACGCTGCGCCGGGCTTACTAAATGTTGATGCTGCTGCTCTCCAAGATATTCGGGAACGGCTGAAAACGCATCAAACAACTCTTTATGCTTTAAACGCGCAGGTGTTGGTACGCCGTGCGATTGACCGTTTCACCAAGCAAGTTGCCATGAAAAATATCCCCGACCGGGATTTATCCATGCCTGACCGAGCAAAAAAGTCGGCGATAAATAAAGGCCTAAGGGCTTTGGAGCACGAGTTTGGAAAAACGCGCGCCTATCGTTCGCCTCGTGAAATGCTATCAGGCCCGGCAGGAAGCGTCCTGCCAAGTCTAAAGCCGATTTGGCTCATGAGTCCCTTATCTGTGGCAGATGTTTTGCCTTTATCGGAAGATTTATTTGATGTTGTTATCTTTGACGAAGCGTCTCAAATCCCTGTTGAGGACGCGATTCCAACCGTTCTGCGCGCCCCGCAAGTAATTGTTGTTGGCGATGAAAAACAGCTCCCGCCGACTAATTTCTTTAACAGCTCGTCTGGCGAAGATGACTTTGATGCTGATCTTGAAGACGATAACCTGGACTTCGAGCTTGATCAGGAGAGCTTCTTATCATTGGCGGCAGAGCGGTTGCCTGCAACAATGTTGGGCTGGCATTATCGGTCGCGTTCAGAGGAGTTAATCGGGTTTTCAAATGAAGCTTTCTATAAAGGTAAACTTCTAACGATTCCTTCTGTTCAAAAAATTGAACGCCGTGATGAATTACTGGTCTCGGATCCTTCCCAAATACCTTGCTCGGTTGGGGACATGCTTTCACGCCCTATTAGCTTTAATTATCTGCCGGATGGCATTTATTCCGACCGACGCAATAGAAGCGAAGCAATCTATATTGCAGGGTTAGTCCGCAATCTATTGCTGGATAAAGCCTTTATAAAATCTGGCAAAACAATCGGCGTTGTCGCATTCTCAGAAGCTCAGCAAAATGAAATAGAGAGCGCATTAAGAAATCTCGCAAATGAGGACCCAGAGTTTGCGACAAGATATGACGCCGAACAAGACCGAGAATACGATGGTGAGTTCATTGGTATCTTTGTGAAGAACCTTGAAAACGTTCAAGGTGATGAGCGCGATGTCATTATTTTGTCGATCTGTTACGGCAATGATATTAGCGGTAAAATGAGGATGAACTTTGGCCCTATAAATAAGGCCGGAGGAGAAAAACGCCTCAACGTTATTTTCTCTCGCGCTAAGGAAAATGTGATTGTCGTTTCGAGTATTAAAAGTCCGATGATCACCAATGATTATAATTTTGGCGCCAACACGCTCAAGACATATCTAAAATATGCTGAAAACCTGTCTGTTGGAAATTTGGAGGCGGCTAGGGCGGCTCTGCGGGCAATATCTTCTGGGCATTCGGCGCGGCGGGAAAGCCGTCAACTCAGTGTGCGCGGTCAACTTGCTGATACTCTTCGAGGCAATGGTTGGATGGTAGAGGAAAGCGTTGGCTTGTCTTCCTTCACAATTGACCTCGCTTTGAAAAGTGAGTCGGATACTGATTACCGAATTGCCCTCTTATTGGATACTAAACTCCGATATGAACAGGGAGATGTGGAGGAGACTTTCACGGCACGCGCGAACATTCTTGAAGCGTTCGGTTGGCTCGTTCTTTGTATTCCTCTAACTCAATGGTGGGAAAATCCGGAAAGTATAATTAAGTTAATTGGAACTCCATGAACTTGCTGTGTGTTGTCAAACACACTGTATGAGGATTTCTGTGTTGAAGTTTTAAATGAAGCCATATCACTCTTCGGCCCACTGAAGGTATTCAACACTCATAAGGGAAATTTACGGGGTTTAAGCAACTCATGGCATATTTGTACTTTTACCATGAGTGTCAGGTTTATGAACTCAGAGTAAAATGGCAATTTTGACATGAGTAGGATTTTATCTGCTTCTTGAGCGAATTCGACCATCAAAATATTTTGATGGGATGCGCAATGTCAACGGTGGAGTAAAAAGCTACCAACGAGCTTCGCATTATCAGCGCATATTACAATGCAGGTGGCGCACGACACCCCCGAGAGCAGGCGAAAAGCTATTTCCGAGCCGGGATTTTCATTAGCCGTCAATAGTGGGGCTTGGCTACAAAACGCGTCTTTCCTGAATGGTATTTGTTCCAAGATGTTACACGTGGTATTTAGTGTCATTGAAACGAAAGTGGTGCTATAGATAAATACTTAATTCTTATTTGCGTAGACGACCTGATTAGAAGGACACGAGTAGTTCAATGTTTGGAGAGCATTAAAGCTGTTAAAGTGCAGACCGCGATTTGCGCCAGCATAGCAGAGGTGAAATTTTACGCATATAATCACGAGTATGATTGCATCGTAGTTGATGAGGACTTTAGCGAAAGTGCGGTTGAACATAAGACAAGGCTCGCAGTTCAATCTAGTGGGTACTTGGCTCTATTTTCAGAACTGATAAGGCTCGGTGCAATATTTGGTGCGGTTCATCACGGCGTTTGCGAGCAACCTCAAGTGACTCTGTAAGTGACTTGCGAAAGGTTTCGCGACGGTCAACGGATTGATATTCGGCGGGAACACGTCTGATATAGTGCCCGCGTTCCCCTCGCTTTTGAAAGTATTGATGCATGTCTCACATCAACGGCACTATACACCCACTTTACGTAATTTGTTACGCAAAATCACCGAATACAGAAATGCACTCGCGCGTGCGCGTAAGTTTTTCATGATGAGTAGAATGGTGCGGCCGAGAAGACTCGAACTTCCACGGGAGTTACCCCACAGCGACCTCAACGCTGCGCGTCTACCAATTCCGCCACGGCCGCACATTGAGGAAACGCGCACATAGCAATGTCTATCGGCTTTGTGAAGCGAAAAACGCTTTGGACCAACATTATTTATGAAACCTCATTCGCCGAGGAAACCTCGCTACTTTGGAACATTGAACTGCCGGGGCGGCCTATTTCAAAATGCGGATCTCTTGCTGCGGTAATGGCATGGCGATGCCGTGTTTCTTGAGTGTCCTCCAGACGATAAAATTCAAGTCTGACGTGAATTTGTTCTCGCCGTCATCAATGCCGTCCGCCCAAAACTCGATCGCAAATTTTATCCCGAAATCGCCAAACTCTCTAAGCTCCAGATCCGGCACTTCTGGTTCTTGGAGCACTTGTGGATGCGCTGAGACGGCGGGGATCAGAATATCTTCGAGCCGATCAATGTCAGTGTCGTAGGCGACGGAAAAATAGACTTCATAGCGTTGCCGTGGGTCTTTATGCGTCCAGTTTTGATAGGCCTCTTCAATAAACTTGGTGTTGGGGACCATAATGTCCTTGCCGTCGGTCGTCTCGACCGTGGTTGAGCGCATATTGATGGCCTCAACATAACCTTGTTGACCGTCCGGTAGTTCGATGAAATCGCCTACTTGCACCGAGCGATCAAACAAGATGATGAGGCCTGAGACAAAGTTTGCGGCGACAGGCTGTAGGCCAAGTCCAATACCTAAGGTTAAGGCGGAAAAGATGACCACAAGTCCCGAGAGCGGAATGCCGGCAACGCTTAGAAGAAGTACGAATAACACCGCAAATAAAACGATTTGGAATAATTTAGCCACAACTTCACGAGTACTGACATCCAAAGACTCTTGTTTGCGAATCGCTGTCTGGCCTTTGTGGTTCGAGATCCCGCCGAGCCAAAAGAAAATAGCTCCAAATATTACCAGCTTAACCAGAGTTAGCGCATTGATATCCATGCTTGGGACAACTTCAAGCGATTCAAGCTGCTGTAAAAACCGGTCGAAATATCCAAACACCACAAGTAAAGCTGTTGGGAGTAAGACCCAATTGGCGAGCTTTCTGACCAATGGGTTGGGCGCGAATTGTTTAATGGCTTTGAATAAGACAAAAATGACAGCCAAACTCTGTATGACCTTGACCAGCCAATCATGCCCGAGCAGGGGGGTCGCGCGCAAAATAGCAGCGCTGACTGCGAGCAAGGCAACAAAACACATTGCTCGCAAAAAGGTGCGGGTTTGAAAAATCAGATTTCTAGCTCTAAAAAACTTATCTTCTGGTTTGGGCGCTGTTCGAAAAAGAGGGACGCGTTTACGAAGGGCACCCGCCAAAATTGGGGCGACTATAAAAGAGATAACGATCGCCGCGATCTGAGCGAGAAAAGCGGGGCTTTGAGCCCATGTTAGAATTTGCTCAAACCACGAAACGAGTAAGGACTGTAATTCATCGAAGGACTTGGGTAACTTTAATGTGCTCAGGTCCGGTGAAGTGGTATTGGAATTATCTTGCAGTTGTGCCATGTTTTCCCCCAGTTTTCAGCTGCTCTTAAAATCATGACTATCTTTTGTAAATGGTTTTGCGCTATCAGGCAGCGACCTAAAATATGAGGATTATCATGAGCACGCCTAAAAAAGTTGTTTTGGCCTATTCTGGCGGTCTAGACACGTCCATTATCTTAAAATGGCTTCAAGAGGAGAAGGGGTGTGAAGTCGTAACTTTCACGGCCGATTTGGGGCAAGGCGAAGAGCTTGCGCCGGCTCGCCGTAAGGCTGAAGCCCAAGGTGTGAAAGAGATTTTTATTGATGACCTCCGCGAAGAATTTGTTCGGGATTTCGTCTTCCCGATGTTTCGCGCCAATGCCCTTTATGAGGGGCTTTATCTTCTTGGCACATCTATCGCGCGGCCATTGATTGCGAAGCGCCAGATTGAAATCGCGCAGCTGGTTGGCGCCGATGCCGTGTGTCACGGCGCAACAGGGAAAGGGAACGACCAAGTTCGTTTTGAACTGGGGTATTACGCGCTGGACCCAGACATTAAAGTGATCGCGCCGTGGCGGGAATGGGATTTAAACTCTCGGACCAAGCTGATCGCTTACGCGGAAAAGCACGGTATCGAGATTGCCAAAGATAAGCGCGGCGAAGCCCCGTTCTCTGTTGACGCTAACCTTTTACACACGTCCTCTGAAGGGAAAGCTCTCGAAGATCCTTACGCCGAAGCGCCCGAATTTGTTTATCAGCGTACTGTCTCTCCTGAAATGGCGCCCGATAAAGCGACCTATATTGAAGTCGGTTTTGAGCGCGGCGACGCTGTGTCCATTGACGGCGAAAAAATGAGTCCGGCCACGATATTGACTAAGCTAAATGAATTGGGCGGCGCAAACGGTATTGGACGTCTTGATCTGCTTGAGAACCGTTATGTGGGCATGAAATCCCGCGGCATCTATGAAACGCCGGGCGGGACGATCTTGCTAATGGCGCATCGGGGCATTGAGCAAATCACTTTGGACAAGGGCGCAATGCACCTCAAGGATGAGCTGATGCCAAAATATGCAGAGTTGGTTTACAATGGATATTGGTTCTCTCCTGAGCGCGAGATGCTGCAAGCTGCGATCGACAAGTCACAAGACATGGTGACGGGGAGCGTCCGACTCAAGCTCTATAAGGGTTCCGCAACGATTGTGGGACGGACGTCGCCATTCTCACTTTACTCGCAAGAACACGTTACTTTCGAAGAAGATGACGTCTATGATCAAGCGGATGCGGGCGGATTTATAAAAATTAACGCGCTTCGTCTTCGCTTGTTAAAAGCGCGTGATCGCAAGGCCGGTCGCAACGATTAATTCCCTGTCCGGGTGTTTTCTTGCCCGGTTTTAGACAGCTGCATCACCCTCAAGGGTGATGCCTTATGTGGTTCCCATATATAAGAAAGTCTGAGATAATCCGGACTTTCGGAGGGACTATGTATCGATTTTTCATCACGCTTTCTATTCTATGTGTTTTTTTAGCGGTCGGTCAGCTTACGCATGCTCAAACGTGCGTGGCGAACGACGTATATCGTGCGGTGTCGCTCGCAAAGGAAGGTAAGCTTGATGAGGTGACTGAGATTGTTAAGAGGTGTTCTTCGGAGCCCAATGTCTTGCTGTCCTATGGTTTTGTTGGTGTTATGCATGCAAAAACACTGAACGCAGATCCCCAGCGCCAAGCCGCAATATTGAAAAATGTCTGGTGGGCGCTTGACCGAAGCGACCTGGCGAAATCCCCACCCCAAGATACTGAAGCTCGGATTAGTGTGCGTAAAGACGCGGCGGCTTTGCTGGTCGAGATGTCTGACCGCAATGACTATATCGATCCAATGTTCGAAGACGGGACGGCCCTTCCTGTTTGCCCCTTTGCCGCAAGCAGTGCCCTGCTAACATTGTTTTACAATTATCGTAAGGCACCAGGGAAGTATGCGCCGATTTATGCGAAAAAGATCATTGAGGCCTGCCCCGAGGAAACCGGAATAGCGCTAAATCCACACTATTACTATGTCCTTCTATTGGCGCATCAAGCCTCACTGGAAACAGATAAAGCGTCCGCGGCCAAATTGATGGGCGAGGCCAGAGAGCGTTTAAACGACGTTGTCGGGACGAGAGTTCTAAACGGGTCTTACGAGCTAGATGTCCATGAATTCCTTCGCGAGCAGGCAAAGCTTGAAATTGCGGCGGGTGTAACGGATCCTTTGAACATCTTGCAAGGCGATTTGAGCGGCGCGCTCACACCTGTCTATCTAGAGGCGCTGATTGGGTATCAAGTGAATGAGATTTGGGGTCCCCATTATTCAGTGGGGAAGACCGAGGAAAGCAAAGAGCAGTTCAAGGCGCAATTGAAAGCCTACACAATATATATTTCCGAGCTTGAGCGCGTAGCCAAAGCCAAAGGTATGGACGCGCGTTGGATAGTGTATCGTGGCCTCGCAGGTCATGCACGAGGAACTTACCGGACTAACGAGCGGCGCGACTACAAGGTGTTTTTAGACTCTTTATGGGAGCGCACACGCCCTGAACCTTAGATCGGGGGTGCGCAAACTTCCATGGAAAAGAGATAGGGGAGCGGGTGTGACTTTGGTCAATATCGGGGATATGAAAATGACTGCTTCTAGGCCTGTTCGTCTTTTTTTCATGGCTTTTTTGCTAAGCATTTTGATGCCTTTAACCGCTATTTCGCAAGTCAATTACGATATTGATGTGGACTATCAGGCCGCGCGGCAAATGCTCATCGAGGGGAAAGTCGCCGCGGCATTGCCGACTGTTCGCCGGGCCGCCGAGGATGGCTATGCCAAAGCGCAATTTAATATGGGCGCTCTTTATTATGATGGCCGGGGCGTTGTGCAATCCTATTCCGAGGCGCGGAAATGGATGACACTCTCCGCGGAGAATGGATTTTCACGCGCGCAAACCTTCATCGGAAAAATGTATCTTAATGGAGAAGGCGGGGCCGCCTCAGTTGAAACGGCGAAGCGATTTTTTGAACGGGCCGCCGCTGGCGGCGATGGGTCTGCGTACTTCCAGCTGGCTCGGCTCTATGAAGACGGGAATAGCGTTCCTAAAAATATGGCGACAGCGCTCAAGCATTATCAACAGGCTTCGGATCACGGGAACATGTATGGAAGCTATAATGCCGGGCATATATTGCTTTTTGGAGATGGGAATGTTCCTGCAAACAAAGATCTTGCGCTCAAATACATGGAAAAATCAGCGGCGCAGGGCTCAACGAGCGCGCAATATAGTGTGGGCTATGTTTATCAAACCGGGATTGCTGATGTGGTCGACTTTGAAAAAGCGCGTGATTATTTTTATCAGGCTGAGGCTAGCGGACATCCGTCGGCGTCGAACGCTTTGGAGCATTTGGAAACTCGGGCAAGGGAAACAGCCTACGATCTCCAAAAAAAGGGTGAGCATATCAAGTCTGCCTCTGCCTTTCGGCAAATTTGCAACATGGGCGACCAAGAAGGATGTCTATCCTATGGGCTCTACCTCGCAAATGGGGCGAAGGGATTTCCTGCAGATCGGAAATCTGCGATATATTACCTCAAAAAGCCGTGCGAATATGGAATCAAGCAAGCTTGTGAGAATTATTATTTTTCTGTCCTCAAGACCGGAAAAAGCGCTGGGAAGTCCGTCATAGCGCAGACGGCGACGTTTTATAAAGATGCCTGCGACGCTAAGCCCAAAAACTATGCCGCCTGTTACAATCTGGCATATATGCATTATTACACCGTTTTCGACATGGGAAATTACGAACAGGCGAAACGCCTATCTGTCGATGCTTGTTTCAATGGGGGCAATCAGTCTGCTTGCCCGATGGCCATGCACATTATGAACGAGGAAAACCGAATGCGCGGGCCTGTTCCGGAAGCTAAGAAAAGAAGCGCCCTTGGGAGCGCATTGGGGGATTTTTTAGGGACATTGAGCGAGGGAATGGTGGCTATGTCTAACTCTGGATACAATTATAGCTCTCAATCTTATACCTCAGGGACGTCCACATCCTTTACGCCTCCCAGCTCGAGCAATGCGTGGCAAGACAAACGCGATTTCGAGAATGCTATAAGTGCGATCAATAGTATTGGAACCGGCTACAATTCGAGTTGCCGTCCCGGAAATCCGTATTGCTAGGTTTGGAGGTCAAGCCGCTTTGTGGTTATTGACCGGGCGGCGGTTCGGAGAGGGGCAATGGGGCTTCCGTAGGACTCGTATTTTCTAAAAGGGGCCTCAATGGGGCCAAAGGGACGCTCCCCTCCCGCGGGGACACATTGTTCGATGATGATGCCGATTGAGGGGACACAAAATTTGTGCAAATAGTTATGAAACCGCCCACCCCGAGAAGAACGATAAATAGAAGTAAAGCCCAAGCGATTTTCGCGGTGCCAAAGGCTTTAGGCTCATCCCGCGTGCGATAGACCGCAGTGTCATGTGTGTAATCCATGGGCCCCGATTTCACTTAAGTTCAAAAACCTATGGCAGAAGAATAAAAAAGTTCCGTTAACTGTCGTGAAAATGTGCCTAGACCATATTGCGGCCAACTAAAACGGGGCTTGGCGTCACCTGAAAATTGCGCAAGAAGGCCCGCAGATAGATGGAGGGCGATAATGTCATTTGATTTATGGCTGGCTTTGGTGGCTTTATTCGGGATTGGGGGATTAACGCCCGGGCCCGCCGTCATGCTCGTGTTAGCGTCATCCTTTCGCTACGGCTTTCGGCCGGCGATGCTGCCCGCACTTGGCATTGCTTCCGCGAATGTGTTTTGGTTGGCTTTGGCGGCGAGCGGCGCAGCGGCGCTCGCCGTTCAGTTTCCGAAAGCTTTTTTTGCGCTCAAAGTTCTAGGTGTGCTTGTTATTTTGTACCTCGCCTTGTCGACGATTTTTGGTCCTCTTCCTGACGCTGAAGCGACAGCGAATGATGCTCCGCCGCGAAGGCGGCTTTATTCACGTGGATTGGCGCTCCAGCTTTCGAGTCCGATGCCGCTTGTTTACTTTGGTCTTCTTCTCCCAAACTACTTCATATCGTCGCAACCTCTGGCACCGCAATTTCTTGTTATGCTGGTTACGGTCACGGTGACCGAGCTGTTTGGTTTGGCCGCCTATGCCTACGGCGCAAGGAGAATAAGGCGTTGGCTTCGCCATCCCAAGGCTGCTCGAATTTTCAACATTTTCATCGGAATTGTTATGATTTTATCCGGCCTTTGGGCTGTGATTGTCACCACAGCCCATTAGGTGTTGCATTCCGAATATTGCACGTTAAGACCCTTTCCGAATTAGATGCGAGGCAATTATGAACATGTCCAAAATTTCGGCGGGTGTTAATCCGCCGTACGATATTAACGTCATCATCGAGGTTCCCTTGGGCGGTGAGCCGATAAAGTACGAGCTTGATAAAGACAGCGGCGCAATGTTTGTAGATCGTTTCCTTTATACGGCGATGCGTTACCCTTGTAATTACGGTTTTATTCCGCACACATTGTCTGATGATGGCGACCCGACGGATGTGTTGGTGGTCGGACAGCGGGCTTTGATGCCAGGTTGCGTTGTTCGGGCGCGTCCTGTGGGTGTTCTCATGATGGAAGACGAGGCGGGTATTGACGAGAAGATCGTTGCTGTGCCTCACTCCAAATTGACGTCCTATTACGATCAAATCAAAACTTACCAAGATTTGCCCCAAGTCCTTCAAGATCGCATTCCGCACTTTTTTGGACATTATAAGGATCTTGAACCCGACAAATGGGTGAAGGTTTTAGGCTGGGAAAGCCTCGAGCGCGCGGCCGAATTGATTGAAGCGGGTGTAAAGGCGGCTAAAAAGTAAAGCCGCCATTCCCCCTTAAGATTTTCCGACGGCCTCAGCGATTGACGCAAAGCCGTCGGCATTTAGGCGAGCTTTTAGGTCGCGCCGAATATCCATCACCAAGCCGGGACCTTCGAATACGAGAGCCGAGTAGAGCTGAACGGCTTTTGCGCCGGCCCGAATCTTCCGGTAGGCATCAGCTCCGTTCGAAATACCGCCGACCCCAATCAGATCAATCCGTCCGTTCGAGGCGGCTGAAAACTCCTTCAGCATTTCTGTCGATTTTTTCATGAGCGGCGCGCCTGAAAGCCCTCCAGCCTCCTCTTTGTGACGGCTTTTAAGGGATGAGGGGCGGTCGAGCGTGGTGTTTGAAACAATGATTGCATTCATCCCATACATGCGCGCTTGTTCCGTGACCCGTTCGATTTCAGAAAAGTCCAAATCGGGAGCAACCTTGAGGAAAATGGGCGCAGATGGATTATCACCGGTTAGTTCTGCGCGGGCCTCTTGAATGCGGCCCAGCAAATCATCAAGCGCGTCGGCGCCTTGCAAGTCACGAAGTCCAGGTGTGTTGGGGCTGCTAATATTGATCGTAAAATAGTCGGCTAACCCCCAAAGTGCTGAAAGTCCCGTGACATAATCATGGGCTCTGTCAGCGCTCTCTTTATTTGCGCCAAGGTTGGCGCCAACGATACCATTGGTTTTCGGGGTTCGTTTCATCAGGTGGTGTTTGAAGGGGGCAAGGCCCTCATTGTTAAACCCCATCCGATTGATCACGGCGCGGTCTTCTGTGAGGCGAAAGAGGCGCGGCTTAGGGTTGCCGGCTTGGGGGAGAGGGGTCACGGTTCCGCATTCTACAAAACCAAATCCAGCGGCGAGCATCGCGTCAGGAACTTCAGCATTTTTGTCAAACCCGGCGGCGAGGCCAACGGGGTTTGCCAAGTTCAGACCGCCGACCATAGTCGCAAGTTCTGGTTCGTCGCGCGCAAGGGCAATGGGGCCAAGCCCTGCTTTGAGGGCTTTTATGGTTGATATATGCGCAGTTTCTGCAGGCAGTGAGCGGGCAGCAGCTGTCGCTAGTTTATAGAGAAATGTCATAAGACCCTTTGCTCCTTATTATATAATACTGTCGAGGGCATAACGTCCTTCGCTGTCCGGGGACAATACCCAATGTTGGGTTATAGCAGGCAGCGGTAAGGTCCCGTAAAGGTGAGGGAAGGCCTCGCCTCCTCTAGAAATTTCGTATTTAAGGTTGGCTTTGATTTTGTCGCTGTTGACCTCCGCAAGAACAACGTCATTTTTCTCCGTATAATGCTTGTCGAGTGTCCCTTGGATCTGGAATTCGTTGGATAAATGAATGAAGCCATCATTGAGATCAACAGGGCTGCCGGTAAAGCGCTGAGTTACTTGAAATTCTAGCCATTCAGATATCTGTAGAACTTTGAAGATACGCTGTGTCGTCATAGAGAATGTTCCTTTGTTGGGAATTTGCACACCAATAGAGCAAATTTGAAAAAAAACGCCCGAAAATTCATCGCAGGTGTTTTCGTACTTGGCCTGTGCAGATTTAGACTCGCTCACAGATTAACTCTATTCATACTTCAGCTTCAAAGACAAATTTGAGGAGATCTCATGAATAAATATATTAAAATGGGCGGCGGCGCTCTCGCGTTCTGCCTCATTCCTGCATTAGCCCCGCAAGTGGCTTGGGCTCAGGATACGGACCTGGCCGCTTTGGTCGCCGAGAATGCCGCGACAACAAGTTTTGTCTTTAATACGCTACTTTTTTTGATCGGCGGCTTTTTGGTCATGTGGATGGCGGCTGGCTTCGCCATGTTAGAGGCGGGTCTTGTTCGTACGAAAAACGTTTCAATGCAGTGCCTAAAAAATATTATGCTTTATTCTGTCGCCGGCCTGATGTTTTGGGCAATGGGCTACAATTTGATGTATACGGGCGTGGACGGCGGCTTCATGGGGAGCTTTGGCGCTTATGCTTGGCCTGATGCGGGCGCGTCAACAGGGGGGGACTACTCCGTCGCTTCAGATTGGTTCTTCCAAATGGTTTTCTGTGCGACGACGGCGTCAATTGTTTCAGGTACGGTCGCGGAACGCGTTAAGTTTTGGCCCTTTGTTCTTTTCGTCGTCATTCTGACGGGCGTGTTATACCCGATTACCGGTTCATGGGAGTGGGGCGCAGGTTGGCTTGATGCGAGGGGCTTCTCTGACTTTGCGGGGTCAACCTTGGTTCACTCTGTAGGCGGCTGGGCGGCCTTAGCTGGCGCGATCGTCATCGGTGCTCGTAAGGGGAAATACGGTAAAGATGGAAAAGTTACACCAATCTTAGGTTCGTCTGTACCGCTCGCGACTTTGGGTACATTTATCCTCTGGCTCGGTTGGTTCGGCTTTAACGGGGGGTCTCAACTTGCGATGGGCACAATCTCCGATGCGGCGGACGTTTCCAAAATCTTCGCGAACACAAACTTAGCGGCGGCCGGCGGCGTTGTTGTCTCAGTGATAGTGATGCAGTTGCTGCACAAGAAGATCGATGTCACGATGGCCCTTAACGGCGCTCTCGCAGGCTTGGTTGCCATTACGGCGGAGCCTTTGGCTCCATCTGCCCTCGAAGCGATCCTCATCGGCGGTGTTGGCGGCTTGATCGTGGTCTTTACTGTGCCTTTGCTTGATAAGTTCAAAATCGATGATGTGGTGGGGGCCATCCCCGTTCACTTGATTGCGGGCATTTTCGGTACGCTTATCGTTGCCATCAATACGCAGAGCGAGGTCAATGGTGAAACTTTGACAGTTATGCAGCAACTTGGCGTGCAGGCCCTGGGTGTTGTGGCTGTCGGGGTCTTCACATTGGTCGCAAGTCTCGCTGTTTGGATGCTGATGAAAATATCCATTGGTGTGCGTGTATCCGAAGAGGAGGAATATGCTGGCCTGGATATGACCGAGATTGGCGTTGCCGCCTATCCTGAGTTCGTTCAGAGCTAAAGTTTCCTTGCGATCGCCGCGCCTTCCTGACATGCAGGCGTTGTTGATGACCCGCTTTGTGCCTCGGCCCAGAGCGGGTTTTTTGTATGGTCTTTCAAAATATGAAGTGATTGAAAGATTTTGCGGCTTTGCCTGTTGACGCCGCGGAGACTCACGTCTATACGCCCCCCACATCACGTAGCTGACGTCTAGGGGTTGCCCTAGAAACCTTCTTTCGGGATGCAAATTAAGAGTTTCATATGCTCCGGCGGTTCTCATTTAAAGAAACGCAGGGGTAAATTTTGACAAATGACCCGCGACTACGAAAAGTAGCGTAGCGGGATATTTGTCTTTTGTGCAGGAATAAAAGGCCAGATATGCCAACGATTCAACAGCTTGTCCGGAAGCCCCGGAAAGACAAACGTAAACGGAACAAGGTTCCAGCCCTTGAGGCATGTCCGCAAAAACGCGGCGTTTGTACGCGTGTTTATACAACGACTCCAAAGAAGCCGAACTCCGCTCTTCGTAAGGTTGCGAAGGTTCGTTTGACGAACGGCTTTGAGGTTCTGTCTTATATCCCTGGTGAGGGCCACAATCTTCAAGAGCACTCTGTGGTTCTTATTCGTGGCGGCCGGGTAAAAGATTTGCCGGGTGTGCGTTATCACGTCCTGCGTGGCGTTCTTGATACGCAGGGTGTTAAAGATCGTAAGCAGCGCCGTTCGAAATATGGCGCTAAGCGTCCTAAGTAAGGAATTCAGAGATGTCACGTCGTCACCGCGCTGAGAAACGCGAAATTCTCCCAGATGCTAAATTCAATGACTTGGTTCTTGCTAAGTTCATGAATGCCATCATGCTTGATGGTAAGAAGTCTACTGCTGAAAACATCGTTTACGGTGCTATGGATATTGTTGAGGGCAAGGTTAAGTCCGAGCCTGTTCGTATTTTCCATGATGCGCTAGAGAATATTAAGCCGTCTGTCGAAGTTCGATCCCGCCGGGTGGGTGGTGCGACTTATCAGGTGCCTGTTGAGGTTCGTCCTGAGCGCCGTCAGGCATTGGCAATTCGTTGGTTGGTGTCTGCGTCTCGCGCTCGTAACGAGAACACAATGCGCGAGCGCCTTGCCGGTGAGCTTATGGACGCCGCAAATAACCGTGGAACAGCTGTTAAAAAGCGTGAAGATACGCACCGGATGGCTGAAGCCAACCGCGCATTCTCACACTACCGCTGGTAAATTTTTTAAGAGACCGAGAACATGGCACGCGATTATAAACTCGAAGATTACCGGAATTTTGGTATTATGGCGCATATTGATGCGGGTAAAACGACCTGCACGGAGCGCATCCTGTATTATACGGGAAAAAACCACAAAATTGCCGAAGTTCACGATGGCGCGGCCACGATGGATTGGATGGAGCAGGAGCAAGAGCGCGGGATTACAATCACGTCCGCTGCGACCACTTGTTTTTGGGGTGGTAAGCGCCTCAACATCATCGACACCCCGGGTCACGTTGACTTCACAATTGAAGTTGAGCGTTCATTGCGTGTTCTTGATGGCGCGGTCGCGCTTTTAGATGCCAATGCTGGCGTAGAGCCGCAAACGGAAACTGTTTGGCGTCAAGCTGATAAATACAAAGTTCCGCGCATGATCTTCATCAACAAGATGGATAAGATCGGCGCTGATTTCTACGCGTCTGTGCAGTCTGTTAAGGATCGCCTTGGTGGCAATGCGATCGAAATGCAATTGCCGATTGGTTCTGAGGATCAATTCAAGGGCATGGTCGATCTCGTCAAGAATGTTGCCTATACGTGGGAAGAAGATGCTGAGCTTGGCGCGAAGTATGATACCGGTCCTGTGCCTGCTGACATGGTTGAAAAGGTCGAGGAATATCGTACGGCTTTGATCGAAACTGTGGCGGAAATGGACGACAAGGTCATGGAGGCCTACTTCGAAGGTGAAATGCCTGACGTCGAAACCATTCAGCGCCTCGTACGCGCCGCAACGATCGCAGGTAAAATTGTGCCTGTTTTCTGCGGTACAGCCTTTAAGAACAAGGGTGTTCAGCCTTTGCTTGACGGCGTCGTTGCTTACTTGCCAAGTCCGCTTGAAATTGCTGCCATTAAAGGTGTTGATGCGAAGACCGGTGAGCCGACAACACGCCCTGCGTCTGATGATGAGCCGCTTTCGATGCTGGCGTTCAAAATCATGAATGACAAGTTCGTGGGTACGTTGACGTTCTGCCGGATTTACTCTGGTAAGCTCGAAACAGGCACGACGCTTCTTAACTCTGTAAAAGAGCGTAAAGAGCGCGTCGGCCGGATGATGATGATGCACTCGAATGACCGTGAAGATATTCAAGAAGCGTTTGCTGGGGATATTATCGCTGTTGCGGGTCTTAAGGGCACAACGACGGGCGACACGCTCTGTGATTTGAACAAGCCTGTTATTCTTGAGCGCATGGAGTTCCCTGAACCCGTTATTGAGATTGCTGTTGAGCCTAAGTCTAAAGCTGACCAAGAAAAATTGGGTATTGGCCTGCAGCGTTTGGCGGCTGAAGATCCGTCTTTCCGCGTGACCACCGATCATGAGTCGGGTCAGACGATTATGGCGGGTATGGGTGAATTACACCTTGATATCTTGGTTGACCGTTTGCGCCGCGAGTTTAACGTTGAAGCGAATATTGGTCAGCCGCAAGTGGCTTACCGCGAGGCTTTGGCTGCGCCGGTTGATATCGATTATACGCACAAAAAGCAATCTGGCGGTTCGGGGCAGTTTGGCCGCGTGAAAATCAAATTTGAGCCACTTGAGCCGGGTTCTGGTATCGAATTCGAGAACTCAGTCGTTGGTGGTAGTGTTCCTAAGGAATACATTCCGGGTGTTGAGAAGGGTATTCGCACAATGGCGGAGACGGGCCTTCTTGCAGGCTTCCCAGTTATCGACTTTAAGGCCAATCTTTACGATGGTGCTTATCACGATGTTGACTCGTCTGTCATGGCGTTTGAAATTGCCGCTCGCGCTGCATTCCGTCAGATCAAGGTTGAGGGCAAACTTAAATTGCTAGAACCGATCATGAAGGTTGAAGTTGTGACGCCGGACGAGTATATGGGCGACGTAATTGGTGACTTGAACTCACGCCGCGGCATGATAGAAGGCACTGAAATGCGCGGGAACGCGAACGTGATCAACTCAATGGTGCCTTTGGCAAACATGTTTGGTTACGTGAATGATCTGCGGTCTAAAACTCAGGGTCGTGCACAGTTTACAATGACATTCGATCACTACGCGGCGACGCCGCAAGCGGTCATGGATGACGTTATTTCGAAACAAGGCGGCGCGTAAGCGCTGCAAAGTTATTAGTTTTTAACCTCCAGGAAGAGATCGGAGAGAAAAATGGCAAAAGAGAAGTTTACGCGTAACAAGCCCCACGCGAACATCGGCACGATTGGTCACGTTGATCATGGTA
>JBLWUN010000013.1:0-34201 GCA_048268905.1 Maricaulaceae bacterium
AGACGCGCCATCTGCGCGTCGGTTAGCCAGTAAAGATTGCTCATCGTTCAGGTCTCCTTGCCGATCCTGAATCACGCCAAAAGCATGAAATCAATGGGTCTGGAGCCTAGTGGAACGCCTGATCTGGTCCTATCGGACGCTGTGACACACGTAGACTATGAACCGTGGTCTGGTTTGGGCAAGGCGATCAGTGAGACCGTCACATTCTATAACGACGGTTTTAGCTATGAGGTCGGTGGAGGGTTTGATCGGCCCTTTTCGGAAGAGGAGATGGAGCTTGGCCCAAGACGTTTTGGCTGGATCGAGGTGGCGCAGAATGGTCAAAGCCTCAACAGGCTCCAGTGTATTCCTGATACCGTCAGCTATGGGTTCGGCGGCGGCATACATGATATAAAGGTGGCGGCTGGTCTGAACTGGGATGACTATTCCAAAACATGGGTGGGAGATGTCGTAACCCAAGCTCCCATTTTGCTCTCTGACGACGAAGGCGGGTGTTTGCTGGCATCCGAACTTATGCTTGGCGGTGTCGCGATGGGTGATCGCGCAGCAACGCTGCATAAACTTGGATCGCCCGAAGCAAGTGGCGTGTTCCTACCCGATGGCCGCGAGATTGACCGTATGACCGCGATTGGCTTGGACATTGATATCCTGAATGGCCTTGTGATCGGGATCGCCGCCACGGATCAAATGTGGGACATGCCGTCAGGACTGTGGGTTGGTCTGACACGAGGCGAAGTCATTGCAATCTTGGGCCGCGCACCCAGCGGCGCTACACCTGACGCGGACATTTTCAACGCCCTCGTTTACTCGGAAGGACCGCAAGACATCGCAAACTGGCATGCTGTTATTGTCTTTGGACCAGACAAACGTGTTGAAAGCATCAGCTTTATCAGTCTTGCACCATGATTTTCGTGCGCTGGTTGGGGTAGCCTATGTTAAATTAGATAGGAACTGAGGGTGTTCCTATTCCGACAACATAGGGCATTGTAGCCATGGTGCTGGGACATACGGCGGGTCGGCAAGCAGCCCGGCTTCGGCCCCATTCGCATATGATTGGGGCGTGAAGCGACCAACGCAGATTGCGGTTTATGATGAGATGCGTTGTGGAAAGACTCGTAAGGCCGTAGATGTCCGAATGATCGGAGCATCCGGAGGAAAGCCCGTAGACTAAGGGTTGGTAAATTCTATGCCTCGTTTCTCAAGCTTGGTAATATATTCTCTGGATGCCTTAGCTACTTCCTTGTCTAACACTATCTGTTTTAGATTATTAAAGCTTGGAAAAGACTGAAGTTCCACCTGTGCATTATTGGAAACGTCAATATACCACAGCTCATCGCTTTCCTTTAGAAATTCCAGTGACGCAATTTGCGTCCCGCTAAGCATGGCAACCTCTAAGCTGGGTAAATTAAACCCATCCTTCAGCTTTGAGAGTTTTGTTGAAGTCAAGTCCAAACGACGGAGATTTGGCAAGCCGTTGAGCGGACTAATATCGACCACTTCACCACACCTCAGAGAAAGACTCTCTAAAGCGCGCGTTGACGCCAACGCAGTCAAATCTGTTAGATGAGGGCTATAAATATTTAGAGATCGCAGGTCGGGAAGATTAGATAGTGGACTGAGATCAGATATTGTTGAAGGCATAAAGTAGAGACTTCTCAACGAGCTCACTTCAGCCAGAGGCGACAAATCAGATAGCTCTGCGTTCGACATCAAAATCTGCTCTAGCTTAGGGAGCGTTGCGAGCGGTGCCAAGTCGCTAACATTGACGTCTGGAGCATTAATCTCCTTGAGTTCCGGATGTCCAGCGAGGGCCTCGAAACTCGTGATTTTCGTCCCAGCTATACTGAGCTTTTCTAGTTTTAACAGCCTCGCCACAACATCAATGTTTTCCACATCGGTATAGGAGATCATTAGAGTGCGTAACTCTTGAAGGGCGTCTAGCCCCGAAAGATCAGTCACTTCGGTAGAGGACAGGTCTAAAGCGACAAGCCACGTTAAGCGCTCAATCTGTCCGACGTTGTCGCTGTTATATGGAAACAGACTCAGCTCTTCACATCGGATTTCAATACATTCCTCAACTGAAATAGCACGCCTAAGATCAGCATGAGCAAAGGACGCGAATAGAAGCAGTATCGATGAGGCAATCAAAGCGTTTCTAAGATTCATAGGGCACCGAAAGTAAGGTGAAATCTGATATCCACCGGGAAAGGATGTATCGATCATTGAGGGCGTTTTGCATATTTTTACATTTAGCGACTTTCTACTGGTGACTCGGGCGTTCATCGCGAAGATAGGACACCAATCTGAAGTTGGCCAAGCTGTTTGACCATGATTTACGAGTAATAATCCCAACGCTAGTCATCGCTAACGAAAAGGCCCAAGCCTCTTTCCCTTCGGCAACAACTTCCGCGCTGGTAAACGCAATAGCACCACCTAATGGAAGAAGCGACACTGTAATTACGGCAGCGCAGATATCCAACCAATGCCTCCATGACAACCACGGAATATCGATTGTATTAAACGCAAGTGAACCGTCGCGATAACGAAATGATATACGCCCATCACGAGGCTTGCTGAAACCACCTTGCTTCGCTACCTCTGACCGAAATCTTTGTATATCAACACAAGAGGCTTCACCCCAGCCAACCAAGGCAATAAGCAACGTTACGCTAGCGAAAGCTAAATCTGTCCATAAGTTAGCCAATGCGAATGCGTGACTGGAAAACCAACCCATTAAAACGCCAGATAACCCAGCGAAACCACCAACGACTTGCATGATCATGATTTGGACATAAGCA
This sequence comes from Maricaulaceae bacterium, assembly GCA_048268905.1. Lineage (GTDB taxonomy): Bacteria > Pseudomonadota > Alphaproteobacteria > Caulobacterales > Maricaulaceae > JACOMS01. The sequence continues at coordinate 2,799 of JBLWUN010000013.1, forward strand.
CTCTTGAAGGTGCGGGTGTTCACCCAAGTTACGATACCAGTCAACACAAAGAACGCTAAAATAGAGAAACTTAATTTTGAAAAGCCGGTATTTGCAAACGCTGGAAAGGTCCAAAGCGCGGCTGAGAGCAGCAGCAAGAACAGATGATTTATTGCCGGTGAAGTTCCGTGTGACTTCGGCTCTTCGTAGATGACAATGTAGGATCGATTAAGCCCCTCAACCGCCAAATCCACGCTCCATGATTTCACTGAACTCTTCTGGATCAGCCTGATTCAAATAATTTATTCCCTCAAGTGGCCCCATCGACTGAATCGGGTGCCATTCAGGCTCATAAAACAAGCTCGCTTGCCTTAGAAATCTTTGAGCTTCTCGTCGCATGGCCAGTCTCTCGGAAACTGCGTTTATTCCAAGCGTCAACGCAAAACCTATCCCTACTGCAACAGCTCCAATTACTACACCAACCAAAGCAGCAGGAATTGCGACAATCCCCGCAGCGATAGCAAAAGTGACGGCTGCTGTGGCTACGATGGCCGAAACAACTGCTGTAGCAACCATTATACCCCAAGCTACAAAAAGATCCCCAATGAACCGTTCTCCATCGGGCTTATCAAGCCACACCATCAACTCTAGCACTCCTCCCAATACGAGAAATACGCCGCCACTACCTCTAAATGGGCTACCAGCTGCCGTTCGCAGCGCAGCTGCTCTGTTTCCAGCAATGACATTTGCGTCAAGAACGGCGATAGAGTTCGCTGGAAAAGCAGTTCTCTGCATGAAAATGCGACGACCAGCTGGCCCCTTAAACGAAAGAAGAGTTTGGCCTCGGTGCCGGAATATCTTTCCTATCCCGCTAGATAGTAACTCTTTCAAAAAAATGCGCCGAAGGCGAAGTTGATCTGCTGCGTTAAGCGACATGTTTTGCAGCTCAGCAAGGTTTCTAAATGAAACTTCAAAAGTAGCCGCCTGTTTCACAATTTCTTGCCCGATTGCCCCACCCAAAGAGGTGTAAACAGAATGCACATCACTGATATCGACGCCAAATGCGCGCCCCAATTCTTCGGACAGGGCGATGGTTTGATCAGGAGCGAGGTTATCGACGTAAAACTCACCATCCGGCATCGTCGAGAACTGTAGGCCAATAACAAAGAGTCCTTCGCCATTGCCACCAGCTCTTTCGAATTCAGAGCGCATGCGCGCTTGGTCATCCAAATCCATCTGGCGTAACGACATAATATATGCCTGACGCATGGTCTCGACAGTGTCAGGATGAGCAATCATTGCTTCGAGCATTTCGCGTCGAGGATCGGCTGGTGGTTCAACAACCTCCCGCACACCAACATAGGTTCTCAAATCCTCGGGAACTAACGGCGTGCCTACAGATAGATCTTTCATGAGAGTGGATCGTCGCATACCGGCGGCAACGATTTCGAGCCTATCCCTCGTGCCCTCAACTGTGTTTGGATGGCGCAAAACTTCACCAACAGGAAAAATCTCTGTTGGCTGCCCCCCTACAAGACTACGAAAAGCCAAACGCTCTTGCATCACCGTGGGCATATCACATAAGAATAAATTGCTTCCCGCACAATTGCAAGTTTCCTGCCCGCGCTCGAAATCAGTCATTTAGAACCTCTAATTGCTACAAATTTTTCTGCGGCCTTTCTAGCCAAAAGTGCTCGATCCTTTTGGTGAAGTGTTTGATCTCCGAGAAAACTCACCGTTTCGCCATGCGCTCTCGGATCTCCCTGTAGTAGGTATGCCGCATGTGCAAAGTCGACAATTGCACTCTCTAACTCAATACCACTTTCCGATGCCGATTTTATCACATACGAAAGCCACTTTATGTTCCCATCTTCAGAGGAAGAAGAAAATTCAGGATATGTTCGTGAAAACTCTGCAAGAAGTTTTGAATCGAACCTTCCGGCACGCCACCGCGAAAGCACCTTTCGATCCTCATCACTCAGGCGAAATGGTGAATTTCTAAAATTTATCAACTTATTTGAGATAGAATGCGACCGAACCGTGCCTGTATTTGCATCTACGCATATGACACTATCCACGCCTAGGCCCTCCGGCATCACAAAAAACGCTGCGAGCTGTTTTGGCGCATCGACCCATGATTGAAACAGTGCGTTTAACCCGCCAGCTTCCCAAAACCTGAAATAAAACCAATTACCATGAACGTCTTGAATCTTAGTGAGCTTTCGAAAATGGCTCCAAACCTTTTCAAAGGTGCTGCGTGACCTGACATAGATCCCCGGCTCTGCGCCCCAGAGATGCCACTGAGCGTTAGAACGTGTGAACAAGTTTCTGGTAAAAGCGTTCCCCTCTTCAAGCTCAACAAGCCATGGCGCAGCCTCCATTAATTCATCGTAAGCTTTGCCCTTGAATAAGCAACGATAAGTGAGCCCAGATGCCTCGATCATGTCAGGCAGGTTTTGGACTTTAGCTGCGTCAACGACTGCATATGTTCTCATGGGAGGCAAGTTTTCATTGCCGCCACGGAACTCTTCATGTTGAAAACTTGACTTTTCTGATTGCGAAAACAGCGCCTTAAGAAGCTTTTCTGGCACGGCTTTCACATCATCAACACCAAGCTGCACATCAAGCGGAGCTACGTCTCTTATCACTTCAGTGCTTAAGTTGGACCCAGCGGCATCATTGGTAAATGTTAAATGAGCCCAAGGATCGTCAACACCTTCTGCTTTCAATTTATGCTCCGAACTTATAAAAAACGAATACTGATCAGCGCCCTTTGGAACGCATCAGATTTTAATCACAAGAACCCTCTGCCACCAATTTAGTTCCGCGAAGATCTATATTTCCACATATATTCAGATGCTTATCACGAAAGAACGTGTTGCGCTAGGCCATAGAAATGATCAACGTTCACGAGTAGGTCATGCTATCACACATCACATCCAGATCGATGTGTGTTCGGCGTGCCCATAACGGTGTTAGACGTCATCGCAGTGGGTTTGCGATAGAGCGGATGTTTTGAGTTCGTCGAAACGTCCCGCAAAGGACACTCAAGGGTGACATACTCAATCACGAAACCGGAACCCTTTGACACAAAAGAATTTTGCCAATAGCATAAGAAAAACTAACACCACTTGGCAAAAACAATGAAACTCATAGAGTTAGATGGAGATAGCGTGCGAGACGCCGTCGATGCGCGGGACCGCTACGCACTGCTAACAGTGGCCCAACGTGAAGCACGCCATAGCTATGGTGGGTCAATGAAGTTCGAAGCCCGGGGCGATGTTGAATATCTCATTAGAAGGCCCCTTGGATCAACCTCACGCAAGTCACTGGGGCGACGCAGTCGGGAGACAGAGCAAACGCTAGCGAAATTCCTCGATGGTAAAACTCGTGTGGAGGAGCGCGTTGCAAGTCTACGAAAACAGCTAGAGGAAAGAGCTCCAGTCCTCCGTGCTAGGGGATTGGGACGCGTTCCAACGCTTCCGGCTCGTGTGATGAGAAAGCTGGATGACTTGGGGTGGCTCGGCACTTCCCTTGTCGTGCTCGGAACAAACGCCCTTTATGCCTATGAGGCTAAGGCAGCAGTGCGCATCGAAACCTCAATGCTTGCCACCGGAGATGTCGATGTCCTCTACGATGCTCGTCGCCGGTTGGTGATGTCTGGTGAGGTTAACAAAAATGGCCTCGTGGGTGCTCTGAAAGCCGTAGACAAATCATTCGAGCGCTCAAAAAACAAAAGCTATACGGCGTCCAACAAAGACGGCTACATGGTCGATCTGCTTGAGCCTCAGGATCATGATCGGATCATGCGAAAAGGGCCTGCTCAGCTATCTGACAATCCCGAAGACCTGATCGCGACTACAACTGACAGCAGCAAATGGCTTCTGAATGTGCCAAAGTTCACGGCCACGGCGTTCGACGAGCGGGGGCTGCCTTTGCGGATCACCACAATTGATCCACGTGTCTATGCGCTCCAAAAACAATGGATCGTAGAGAACGACACCACCCGTGATCCGGCCAAAAGAGTTCGGGATGAACAGCAGGCGCAAGTTGTAGCCACTATTGCCACGAAGCACCTTGGCTTGAACTTTGACGATACAGCACTCTCAGGCTTGCCTGCATCATTTCGGCGTTTGGCCGACCGATTTGATCTTACTGGTGACGACATTCCCCCTGAATGGTAGAAGGCATGGAGTGCTATGACCGAGGCTCTGCATCGTGTCAGATCGGTGGGACACACCTCAACAAGTAGATGGCATTCAGTGGGACATCCAAGTGTCCCACTTTTTCGCAAGTTACTGCAAATGTTTACTAATGCTGGCCCGCCCCCGGGCACCATTCATAGGCCATGATCTTTTTCTAAGGACCTGTTTTGGCATAAAAATATCAAATTTGCCATGCTCAAGAGTCAAAGCAGCTACAGTTTTTGCTACGCTTTTTGCTACAGTTTTTGCTGCGACGGTTCGTAAGAACGATCCGTATGTTGGGGGTACTGCCGAGTCGCTGGCTTGCGGAGACCAGCCTCTATCCCAATGAGAACGACTACATGTCCGCGCCCGGCCCGGAAGCTGAGAGCATGGAGAGCTGGGAACGGGAGGTGGAGCCAGGCGATGCGGTTGCTCTCAATTGAAGGTGCTTTACTTCAACCACAGCCTGAAGCCTCAGGGTCCGCATTTCGTTTTGGTCGGTCGCTTCCTGCGAAGAACTCCGTGCCCAGCGCAGTTATCAAGTTAATCCATCGATCTTATCCAGCGCGTAAAACGTCCACGCTGACAGAGGGCGACCGCGACGGCCGGGATCAACCCTCAGCACGTTGAGGCCGCCCCTCGAGCAGCTCCGCCAGGATTTCTGCATAAGGGGCCGCCGTGCGATGTCCTGTTACCCCCTCGAATTTTTCGGTCACGGCAGATCGACCCATTTGCTGTTCGGGGCAGATGCCCTCAGCAACAACAAAGAAAGATTATCATGACCCCGAAGTATCCCCACGTCCAAGTTCAGCTGACTGGAGAAGATGGCTCGGCACCAGCGATCGTTGGGCGCTGTCGGCGTGCCGCACAATGCGCCGGCCTCTCAGTGTCGGAACGTGACGCATTTATGCGCGAGGCATTTTCTGGAGATTATGACAACGTGATCGCGACGGCCATGGCGTGGTTCGATTGCCACTGATCGCGAAACTATCGCCCACCGTTTCCCAGGGCTGCACCGCCCTGGCGGAACGCGTTCTCGACGCTGTGGCAGATGTGGGCTACGGCGAGTTCGACGGGATTATCCCCGCGACGCCGGAAGCGCTGGGGCAGGAGGGACTCGAGCATCTCAAGCGGATCACGAAGGTATGGGCGGACGCCCCGCCGACCGAGCAGGAACTCGAGCAATACCTGGGCTACGGCCTGAGTTCTTCTCCCGAGGACAGCGTGCGGCGCAACAAGCACGTGTCGCGGCCGATCATCCTCGCGGATGTGGCGGACGCCCAGGGGGATGTCGATGCCTGCATGGCACGCTATTCCGAAGAACAGCTGACCTATGGCACCATCGCGCCCCGACGTCGCGCGCAGATTGCTGGATGCGGGGCGCGTTTACGAGGCGTTCGGCATCGTCACCCGTACCCGCACCGCCGAGGACGGCAAATCAATCCGGATGTTCCGATACGACCTCGACGCGCTCTATGAAGAATGCCTCGAAAAACAGGGCACGACGGAGGAGTTGACGGCGCATCTGCGGAGGGCCTTCGAGCAGACCCTCAGCGCGCCCTGCCTTCAAAAGCACCTGAAATTGCTTCCCGATTTCGACGACATAGAGGCAGAAGAGACTGCCCTGGACTTTGCCGAGGCCTATCCGCATCTGAGTGCGGCGATCAGTTTTCTGGTGAACTGACCATCTCTCGGCCGCGCGCCGCGGATCGTGGTGGCGCGGGCCGAGGAACTGAACGGGGATTCCTATCACACCCTCAAGAGCGCGGCTGACGCTCTCGAGGCCGAGCATCCGCTCGCAGCCACGCTGATGCGCCGTGCCATGTTGCTCGACACGCTGACCGGCGGAGAATCCACGCGCTACCGCCACGCGGCGCGCCATCTGGCCGAATGCCGGTCCTGCGATGCGACCATCACGGAATATGGTGACCATCCCTCCCACGCGCAGTTCCTCGAGATGCTCAGGAAGGAACACGGTCGAAAACATGGGTTTTGGCGCTTGGTCGTTTCGTGATTCCGGCCCTCAACCGCCGTTCGCCGAGATGGATTTCGCTGCTGCGCAGCCTCCCCGAGCCGGACATCGATGACATCGTGTAGCATTGTTAGGCAGGCCGAGATCAGCAGTGCGGACCTTCCAGCCCTTGCCCTCTACTCCAATTCTATTCGTCTACGAATGACGGTTGGCCAACGCTGCCTTCACCGTCGTGCTGGCCTCTTTCACCTCCTTCGCAACACTTCTGGTTTTCAAGCGAATGATGGACGAAGAGAAAATGAATATGACGAGCGGTAGCACCAAGCAGTACAGGCCAATTCCCGTAACAATAGCGCAAGTAATTGCTTGGGATTGGAGCATGGTTGAATAAAAAACCGCCGTAAGGCAAGCGCTCAGCAGCACTAAAGATGCTGCAAAAAGCGAAGAACTCAGGGTTTCCAATCCAATCTCGGCAGTAAGTAGTTTCGCTTCCAAATTGCCCGCAACGTGAGAGCAATTTGTGAGACTGTTCTTGTTGACCAAATTCCTGATCGAACCGACTCGTCTCCTGAGAGTGGCCATCCGGCCCGCGCCGACAACCTGCACCACCGCAAGTCCTAAATACAACCCAGCTCCAACACTGAGAACACCCAGCATACCGCCCAGCGTGTGCGCTTCCGCGTTGCAAGCGGACCAGAACGACCATAGAGTATCCACAAATGAGCTCAGTACATTCACTTCAATCAGTCCTCGACAGTCGCCAGATGAGCCTCAGCAGCCTATCTGAGCGAAGCGGTCTGAGTAAGTCCGAGATTTCATCCATTCTCAACCGTGACCGAGCGCCTGACAACGACGAACTGCTTGCACTCGCTGAAACTCTGCACGTTCCGCCCCATGCCCTGTTTGCTGAAATCGCGCCACAGCTTTCGCTTGTTCCCGACTTTCGCAAGGCAAACCCGGCCCCAGCATTGATGCCAGATGGAGTGATTTCCGCCATTTCATATGTGGAACGGCTCTCGCAATCTCTCCTTGCGCTTGATGTTGACCTTTCGACCGACCAGCGGCTTGCCAAATACACTGGCGGCCTTACCAAGAAGAACGCCGCCAAACTCGCAAAGGAATGGCGATCTGAGTGGGGCTTGGCATTCTCAGATCAACTTGAGATGCGCAGTGCGCACAAAGTCTACGCCCATTTGCGCGACTTTATCGAAGGGCTTGGTGTATTCGTAATTCATCGTCGGTTTGATACCGATCTATACTCTGGAGCATATCTCAAAGTAGGTGATGGGCCACACACAATTCTGATCAATACAGGGGGGTCAAGTAAAGCAAGAAAGCTGTTCACGCTGGCGCATGAGTTTTGCCATGTCTTGCTGGGAAAAACAGGTGTTTCGAATGCCTCTGTGCGCAAGAATAAGATCGAGACCTTCTGCAATCAATTTGCAGCTTATTTGCTGGTTCCAACAATCGGTTTGAAACAAGCGATCAACAGATTCCGATATACCCCAAAGTCGAACTGGAACCATATCCGATTGTTGGCCGGCAATATCGGCGTCAGCTTGCAATGCATTGCTCTGCGGCTCGTTGATATCGGCGTATGGTCAGGGTCCGATTATGGCGCTTGGATGGGGCAATACACCGGCGTAACACCCAAGGAGGATACCGAGGACCCACCGGGCGGCTCTGGTGGTCAAGACAACTCAATACAGACGAAACGGACCCAATACGGTTCGTCGCTGATAAGGGCTGTCGCGGCTGCAAAGCGCGATGGTCTGCTCGACAAATTCGACGTGTATCGGCTCATTGGTTTGAAGCCGAAATATCAAGACAAAGTCTTGGGGGAGTAGTGACTTGCCCAAGACTAAGGTGTTGGATGCTGAGTACCTGATTGATCTCAACGGTGTAGAAGAAGCCCTATCCACGCAGAGCAACTTCATTCGCGACAGGTTCGTGGACGCGTTGGCTGACGGTCGCCTGAGGATCGTCAAGCGGACAAGCAAGGAACTCAAGGATTGCGACGAGGAACTCTACGCGGAGTTTCAGCAGATCGGGACGAAACGCTATATCACGCCAAAGGTGGCAGAGCAGAGCATCCAAGCGGACCTCATCGTTGATCACGGGGGCGGCATTCTGGGTGGGTTTCCACCTGAGGACCGCTTCGAGAATATCGCAATCTGTCTATCGCAGGGCTTGAAATTGGTCAGCGCAGGGAAACCACTGAAAGATTACAAATCGATTGGCAAGAAGTGCAAATTGAATGGCTTCACTGCGATGACGCTTGCTGAGTTCGCCCAAGAAACCGCCTGACGAACAACGGATCTTCTTCGGAAGCGCATATTTCTATTCAACTATCGCGTTACGTCAACTGATCGAGATTTTGGGTGAAAATGATTGCGGGGAATCACGTCTCCCTTCAACCCCGCGCCCCCCCGAAAATCCCCGAGAACGCCTGAAGCCCGCCGGGGGCCTACAGCTGGCAAACCCACAGTCCCTCGCGCGCGGGTGCCGTCATTCCGCCCCGCAAGAACGCCAAGCCTTGGAAGACCATCATCGATGGAGTTGTTGCGCGCAATGAGGCTCTGGCAGAATGTCCGCTTCCTCCGTAAGGCCATTGTGCGCTCGCCGCTGCGGCGAACTACCGGAGTGAAGTAATGTGCCTTGCAGGACCAGACTACCGCCTTGGGGATCAACATCCTGAAATCGCGTTTATGGGTGCCTGCCCTGGAGCAAAAGAAGAAGAACAAGGCAGGCCCTTCATCGGGGACGCAGGGACACACCTTGCTGCGATGATTCGGATCATCAACGCTATAAGCCCTGCTAAGTTCCCCTCGGAGGACCGCGATGACTATACATTGCTCAACGCGCACCCACTGCCGCGCTATGAGGGCCGAGCTGGATATGATGGAAATACTGAACCGACCAGGCCTGAAGTCATGTGCGATGTAAACATCGTCAGGCTGAACCAACAACTCCGACAATCAGGCATTATTCGTATTCTGTTGGCAGGGACAAGGCCGCAATGGCTTGCTGAAAGGCTCGTTGTCGATTTTCCAGAGATTGAGGTATTTGTGTGCGGCCATCCATCATCAAGTGCTTGGAATCGACGTTACGTTGGCCAACCTCGGGCGGAGAAAATCAGGCTTTGGACCCAAGAAACCTACCAGATGGTACATCCATTTTGCGTCCAACGGTAGACTCACTGCGCTCAAAATCTTTACCAAGACGACCCATAGCGGGCACGCGGAACATAGTTCAAATGCTGCAGTTGCAGCCCGCTTTGCGGACTTTCGCTGTCAGTACTATGTCTCGACATGGCACGCACCGGTACGACGAGGGAGCGACAATCGGCGCGCAGCATCCCGGCTTGCAACTTGCGTTCACCGGGCCTGTTCGGCTTTCAGCGCCCGCATTGATGCCTCCCGCGTCCGATAAAAAGCAAGGTAGGTTCATTTGCTGGGAACCGGAGCAGATTCTTTGAAAGCTATTCCGTCGATTTCGAGAAGCCTGCAACTTCGCAAACTACGAGATGTTAGGATCGACCCTTGCACTCCGACAGCCGTCGGGTCACTAATCAGGAGTTCGCACTGCAAGTCTGCGGGAATACTCAGTTCTCCGCCGTAGCAATTCAACGGTGGCCCCATATGGCAGCATCTCTCTCCAACGTTCTGCGGTACTGGCGGACATCCTTGGCAGATGGTGCTCTTGGCGAAGGGACATTCCGGGCAGCTGATCGAAAGCGGTTCATGGTGCTCCCGAATGAAGCGCTCAAAACAGGCAGCGTGCCAAAGCCGCTGGTGCAGGCGTTGTTCCGGGGGAAGGATGGTGTGGGCACCGTCTCTGTGCGCTTTTGGCCCTTGGTGACAGCCCGTAAAGCGTCCCATGGCGCATCGCGGGCGGATGGCATGCCAGAGATCGTTGCCCCAGTCGTCACCGAAGGGTTCTTAGACCGGTCAGGAAGGATCGTGCCAACGCGCAACGCCATTGCGCGTGACCTTCTGGCACCGTTGCCACGGGGCGCCTTTGCGCTTGGATCGGTGGAAGATCTCGACGCCTTCTTGACGACAACGCCTCTGCCGGAAATGACCGCCGCCGACGGCTGGCAGGACTATCGCACTCATTGCCGCCAAATGCTGGATGCCCTGTCGCCGGGCTGGCCCTCGGACGAGACGGAGTATCTGCCGACGGGGAGCGGGTTCATCGAGGTGTCGGAAGGTGCCGATGCAACGGTTCGCGGCATGCTCGACCTGTACGACAGCCTGATGGCCAATGAGCCAGATACGCCGCTTCTGCGTCAGATTGCCATGCCCCGGCTGGAGAAGGCGGCAGATCACAGCATTGAAAAGGAATTTGGCCGCCGCCTTGGGCATTCGAACCCGCACTTTCCGCTGGCCGAACATCAACGGCAGGTCCTCGCCTGGCTCGACGCGGCGAAACCCGGCGAGGTGATCGCGGTGAACGGTCCGCCCGGGACTGGCAAGACGACCTTGTTGCTTTCGGCCGTGGCTGGCCTTTGGGTCAAAGCTGCGCTCGACGGAGGTGATCCGCCGGTGATCGTGGCGGCTTCGTCGAACAATCAGGCGGTCACCAATATCATCGACGCTTTCGGCAAGGATTTCGCGCAGGGCGAAGGTGCGTTTGCCGGGCGCTGGTTGCCGGACATCAAGAGCTTCGGGATGTTTCTTCCGTCGCATTCCCGCCGCATGGAGGCCGCGCAGCGCTATCAGACCGAGGCTTTTCAGGCGGAATGTGAGTCTGTCGCCTATGTCGAACGAGCGCAGATGGCTTGGCTGGGCGCCGCAGGAAAGGCGTTCCCGGGTTCCGAGGGTACGGATGTTGCCTGGTTTGTTGAAAAACTTCGGGATCGGATGACCGAGGAGGCCAATACGCTCCGTAACCTTGATGCGGCGCTGAACCGCCGCAACGCGTGTGCTGCCGCCCTCTTGTCGGAACTTGGCGAAGAAGCGGAGGTCGAGCACACACGGCGCGCCGATGCGCTTCGGGTCAGCCAGGACGGGGCAGATCGACTGGCCGCTGCGCGCGCAGCGCTGGATCACTACTTGGCCTCTGAGTCCTGGCTCACTGGGGTTTTCGGTTTCCTACCTTCGGTCAAGCGGCAACGTGCCCTGAAGGCGCGGCTGGCCATCGGGGATCAGCTGGACGGATTGCAGGCTTTCGCCCGAGTCGAAGATATCGAAGCGCGGGTTTCGGAAGAGGTCAGACGGGGGCAGCAGAGCCTGGCCGAGGCCAAGGATCTACTGGCGCGCGCTGAAAACCTGCGGCAGCAGGCCAAGGCCAGCGAATTGGCTTGGCATCAAGCGGCTGAGGCGTTCGGTGGATCGGATAACCTGGGCGACCTTGAGCTGCAAGCTGACCTCGGCACGCGGTTCAACCTGTTCATGCTTGCGACCCACTATTGGGAAGGACGATGGTTGATGGCGATGGAGTCGGACCTCGCCGACATCACCGCCTCGCATGAAAAGACCGGGCGGAAGGCGGTCGAGCCTCGTTGGAAACGCCGGATGATGCTGACGCCTTGCGCCGTTGCCACCTTTGCCAGCCTGCCTGGGAAACTGTCCTGTAGCCGCTATCAGGGCGGCAAATTCGCGAGTGACAGCCTCTACAGCTTCATCGACCTGTTGATCGTCGACGAAGCCGGGCAGGTGCTACCCGAGGTTGCCGGCGCCTCCTTCGCCTTGGCTAAACGCGCGTTGGTGATCGGCGACACACAGCAGATCGAGCCGATCTCTTCCCTGCCAGGCCCCGTCGATATCGGAAACCTCAAGGACAGCGGGTTGATCGACGGTGAGGACGTGCCTGAACAAATCACCGTCAGCGGTATCCGATCGACGAGCGGCAGTGCCATGCGCCTTGCACAACAGGCCTGTCAGGTTTCCCCCTGGCCCGAGCTTGACCGCGGGCTGTATTTGTTCGAGCATCGCCGCTGCCATGATGAAATCATCGGGTTCAGCAATGCGCTGTGCTACAAGGGCAAGCTCCGCCCAATGCGTGGTCCCGCGCCAGCGGACGCGCCAATTCCTGCGCTTGGATACTTGCATGTCGAAGGACGGGCATTCACCGCCGGCGGCAGCCGCGCCAACCCTGTTGAGGCCTCTACCGTCGCCGCGTGGTTGGCGGATAACCGCACCCTGCTGGAAGGCCGGTATGGCCGTCCGCTGGAGCAGGTCGTCGGTGTCGTTACACCGTTTGGCCAGCAAGTGCGCGCCATCAGGGACGCATGCGCCGCGCGGGGCATCACCGTTTCAGGGCGTGACGGCATGACCATTGGCACCGTTCATGCGCTGCAGGGCGCCGAACGGCCCATTGTGATTTTCTCACCGGTCTATTCCAAGCACGCTGATGGCGGCTTCATCGACGCTTCGCCCAGCATGCTGAACGTGACTGTCTCGCGGGCCAAGGACAGTTGCCTCGTTTTCGGCGACATGGATGTCCTCGCCACGGCTCGCAGCGGATCTCCGCGTGCCTTGCTGTCCGAATTCCTGTCGGCCAAGGGAACCGCTTTGGATTTCGCCATGGAACCACGCGAGGATCTGACCCGTCGGGATGCCCAAATTGAGATGCTTCAGCACGCCACCGAGCATGACGCGTTCCTGCTCGATGCACTTGAGGGGAAGGGTCAGAAATACATGATCGTCAGCCCTTGGGTCGTCGCTGGAACTATTGAGCGGACTGGCCTCCTGGATGCCATGGCAACAGCGCGCCAACGAGGGGCGGAGATCGACGTCTTTGCCGATCCGTTGCTGAACGCTGGCCAGGCTGCGGGGGGCCTTAGCCAGATGGAAGCCGTTGAGCGCAGGCTCTCGGAGATCGGCGTCGCGGTACATCGGGTCCCGAAGCTTCACAGTAAGATTGTGACTGTCGACAAAGACCTTCTTTGCGCTGGCTCTTTCAATTGGCTCAGCGCAGATCGAAAGGGCAAATACGCCAGGCACGAAACATCTTTTGTCTATCGTGGTGGGCACCTTGAGGAAGAAATCAAAATCATCCGCGATGGCCTCGCGAAACGCGCAAAGTAGTTCCGGCCCTTTGCTGCCGTTCGAGAGGGAGTCGCTCTACCCTGCAGCATTCGCCAGACCCGCCATTCGATACTTGGCGCAGTATTTTAGCTGACTGGATAGCAGCCGCGGACGAAGACAAATGAGCTGCTGCGGTTCCAAAGGCAGACGGGCAGGACGAGCTCGCCGAATTTGAGACCAAAACCGCCGCGAGCGACGGATGGAGGGCAAGGCGCAGGGCGTGTACAAGGAACGAGAGCCCAACGCAGATTTGACAGAGGTTCGACGGCTTGACGCCAAGGGTGTGACTCCATCGGCGATCATCCAGTGTCGGAGGATCGGGAGCACCAGTGTTTTGTGGGCGGTTCAAGGCTAATTGAGGTACCAAAGGCGAATGGAAAATGACGATCAATACCGCAACTCTAGAAATCAACCTTCGCCCTATTCGGCTCGGCTTCCTCGTAGATCCAGTCGATAGGCAAGCACTTTCTGAGGTCGCAAGGGTCGCGACCTGCCAATGGGGCGGCATCGCCTGTCCGATGATCCCGGTTATGGACGCCCTTCCGCCGGCTTGGTGTGATGCTAACCTACCCAACCCCGATCCGAACGAGCTGACGCTCGGCCTGCTAAGGTACTTTGAGCCGGACCTGCTGGTGGAGACCTGTGCAGGTCAGCTTGATCGCGTCGAGACACGGAAGGGCCTTGAGGGCGAGCGGAATGCACTGGCAGAGAAGCTCGCAACGGTGCAGGAGGAGCTTCGCATTGCGCGTTCGGACTTGGAACGGCTCAGTGAAGCGCCCTGCGGTTTCGAACAGCTCCTCGCCGGCCTGCGCAACCCTGAGTATCGTGACGACATTCGCACGGCGCTTTCCGCTTTAATCTCCCAGTCGGCGCCTCCGCCTACGAAATAGTAAGAGTGCCATGCGGCAGCAAAGCGGCCAACCCCTGAGTGGCACCACAATATGTGGCAATTTCCGGCGGCTCCGGCCCATGCCCCCATGGCTGTAGACGAGCGCATATTTTTTGCGCCGCGAGAAAGCGGAGAAGCATAAGTACTATTTAATTTCATATACTTAGGCTGATGGTCGTGTTTTTTGTGTTTTGCCCGCCGCTATTTCTGTTCCATACTACCTGGGGCCCAGGATCTTCGCATTCAGCTCGTGACAGGAGATGGGTGCAACCGACGATCGTCGGGCGCCGCGACCGCTCGTCAAGGAATTTCATTTTCGTGAATGCGAGTTTCAATCCCTGGTTGGGCTTGAACTCTGCCGGCATATCGGAAAAAACTATCCCGGTAGGAAGCTATCGTTCGATTGTTTTTTCAATTCTTTCGTTTGTTCGAGTTTTAGCCAAGCTTGAACATCAAAGACGGACGATGCCTTTCCTGAATTGGAAAAACGAGATCTGCATGGTCGCAACAGTAAGCGTTTCTCCAGAGGCGCTCAGCGAGATCGAGAATAGCTTTCGGGCCGCTTGGACCGGGGCGAATTCAACACCCTTCATCGTCGATGCACCGATCAGTGGGGCGGTGCGCGCGAAAGCCGAAGAAGTGGTGAAACGCCTCAGCCTCTCAGTGCTGCTGACTCGTTGCCCGACGCTCGCGGTTTGGGCCATTCTGACGCCTTTGGCGCAGAGCTACGGCGCAAGCACCAAGGAGGTCTACCTGCACATCTCGCGCTTCGCCAAGGAAGATCTCAGCGATAATGCAGCCCGCGAGCGGCTCAAGCTTCACTACCGCATCGCGGCCCGCAAAATCGGGTTGCCGGTTGCAGGGAATGAGCCCACGGACCTGTTCTTCGCGCCGCTCGGGCCGCCCAGGTCGCGTCACGACGACCTGGCCGGGGCATTCGTTGCCGCCGCCCTCCATCTTGGCCCGCCGGCGATCGAGGATACACCCTCGGCGCGCGACTGGCAGCGCCGGGCCGTGCTCAGCCGTTGCCCCAACATCCCTCGGCTCCTCAAAACCATTGCCTTTGACCAATCGGCCCATTGCTCGCGCCGCTTCGAGGCTTGGCGCAAGGGTAGCACGCCCCTGAACGAGGCTGAAGCCGCCCTTTTCGAAGCCTATGATCGCGCCGCGCGGCGGTTCGGGCGCAAGCGCTCAGACCTTACCGGCCCGCCTCAGATCTACTGGACCGGGGATCGCCTTGCACTCGAAGCCGAACCCTCAACGCGCAGCCAGACGATCAAGACCGGTGTATTCCCGACCCAGATCAAGAGTGGCGCACGCCACGCGGTGAAGGCCCCCTGGCCGACAACCCTTACCTGGCGCTGCGGCGACACGTCTCGCGAGATCCCCTTCGGCCCCGGCGAAGGGGAACTTCTGATATTCGATGCAGACAGCGGCGCCCTGCTCGCCCGCGCCACTGCATCTACCCAGGAGGTTGAGATTGCCGCCAGCCGTCTCGTAATCCTTTCCCGCAACGACTTTGACAGCGCGTCCTTCGGACCGGCGCTTCCCGCAGGAGATCCCGAGTGCCGAGTCGCATGGGTGGAGCCAGGCGATATCCTCACCTTCCCGAAAGACAGGACCCTTCGCCTCACCACGCCGCGCGAGACTGCGATTTGGATCGATGCTGTTCCGATCGGCCGAGCAGGCAGCCGTGCCCTGGTGAGTGGCGATGGCGCGTTGATGATCCAACTTGATCCGGAGATCGGCGGACGGCGGCGGATCGTGCGTGCGCTTCTCGGCGGCACGATGAAGTATTCCGTCCTGGATCTCGCAGAAGACGGCTCTGCCCGCGTTGCCTTCGAGACCTTCGGCTTCTCGCCCGAGGAGCCACCCTGCAAGGCGGTATTCGAAGTCCTCGCGCCCGGCGCCGCAGGGGACTTCGAGGCTCGGGCCGAGCTTTCGGTCTCCACCTGTCTCTGGCCCGGATTGCCCCGCCCGGAAGGCCCGCTTCTCGACCTGCCTCGCCCCTCGAACCATGATCCGACGCGCAGCGCCGGGCTGCGTGTCGTCGGCGATCGGCTCGAGGTCGATCTTGCTGCCGATGTCGATGCTCCGATCCTCGGATTGAGGACCGACGACCAGGTCGAAGAGTTTGTCCTACGCACCGGCGCCGAAGTGCTGCATCACCACCGGCTCGCGCGAAAAGACAAGGTTCTGGTGCCGCGTGGCGGGCGCGTCGTGCTGGGACACGAGGGACGCCATGACACGCTTGTTCTGCAAAGCACCGACCGCGACGCCGACCTGCTCGTCCTCGGGCAGGAATTTCGCCGCCCCTTCTTCGCCAGCAACCGTTTCGAGATCACCCCAGAGGTGCTCGAGGCGGAGGGAGGGGGCGATGATCGCATCGCCCTGCGACGCAAGGACGGTAGGGTAGAGATCTTCGCGCGGATCGAGCGCCGCGATGATCCCGCCGAGCTCCGCTTCGAAGAAACCGACCATGAGATCGTTCTGGACTTCCTGCCCCAACAGCGCTGCGACGCGCTACGCGTTGAGGTCACTTCCGTGCGGGGACCTGTGCAACAGGGCGATTACACCTTCGGTCGTCACCTGGCCGAACTTGGCCCTCTGCCAGGCATCCGGACCGACCACGAGATTGATACCGGGCGGCTAATCATCGAGATTGAGAAGGCTCGCTTTTCCGAACCCGCCCGCCTGTCGCTCTGGACACGCCATGCGGACAAGCCCGGCTTCCACCCTCTCGAGGATGGCAGCGGAACGCCCATCGCCATAGGACTCGGCGCGCCGCTTCCCGATCCCGATTCCCGGGACCTCGGTCCGCTGGTGACACTTGCGGCGGAGCCCGTGCCGGCCCGGCTTGCGAACCAGCATGCCCCCACGATTGGTCGCGCTTACCGCGATGCGATGTCGCGCATCGGTGCCCGTAAACTGGTTGGGCCGATGCGACCAGCCCTCGCCGCAACGCGGGTCGGTGGAACCCCTCGGCACGACCTCGCAGGCGTCGCACCTTGGATATTCGAGGCCTCCCCGCACGCCTATCACGGGGTGCCACAGGAATGCGGCCTTGGTCCCCTGGCGCTCATGGCTACCATTGGCGCAGTTCCAGATGCGCCTGACCCCGAGGGAGATCAGCCGCTTGCCCAATGGCTTGAGCGGCTGGGTGGCGAGGATGCGCTGCCCGAGGGATTGTCGGGCGCCGCGCTTGCCAGTGCATTCGGCGCCTTACGATTCCGGCTCAAGCAGAGCGATCTCAAGTTGCTTCTCGGCGACGGCCCTCACGGCACAGCCTGCGCCTGCCTTTGCGCGAGCTGGGCGGGTGAGATCGAGGCGCTGCGTGCCTTCGACCAAGGTGGAGGGGGCGATGATCGCCTCGCAAAAATCGCCGCCGCCCTCGAGCGCTTCGCGCGATCCTGCGCTCTTGGCCGGGCCGAAGGTCACCTCGAAGATCTCGCCTTCCGCACCGGCTTGTCCCGCGCGGAGCTCGGCGAGTGCCTGACCCTTATGCTTCGCGCCGGGATCGAGGTCTTCGTTTATTTTCGCGCGCTCTGGTCCCAAGCCGCACAGAATGCCGCCGCCCGAAAGAGGAAGGATATCTCATGACGGATCTCGATCCAAACGGCTTCCGAGCCCATCTCAACGCCACCCTCGGCCGGTTCGTCTCGACCTCCTCGCCGATCAACGAGACCCGCGCGCCGCGCCTGGCGGAGGAGCTGCGCGCCCGCATCGGCGAACTGACCTTCGTGAAAGGTCCCTATGTCGAAATGCTTCCAGACTTCGAGAAGGGCCGCTCCATGGCGCAGCTCTGCGACGACGGCATCCTCGATCCGGGCTGGCGGGCCTTCGAGACCCAGGCTACACCGGTTTGGAACCGGCCGCTCCATGCCCATCAGGAGGCAGCCCTTCTGCGGGAGGAGAACTTCCTTGTCGCTACCGGCACCGGCTCGGGCAAGACGGAAAGTTTCCTCTATCCGCTAATCAACTCGATCCTATCGCAGGGCGATCTCGATCGCCCCGGGGTCCGTGCCATCCTGGTCTACCCGCTGAACGCCCTGGCCAATGACCAACTGCATCGCATCGCATCGCTGCTGTTCCGCGATCTCGGTGATCCGGGCATCACGCTCGGCCGCTACACTGGCCAGGTCAAATCCCGCGCCACCCGTGATCAGGAGATCTCCAGGCTCCGCTCAACGCCGAGTTTTGTCGAGACTTTCGGGGAGGACGCGGACGTCTCCCCGAACTGGCTCCTCTCCCGCGAGGAAATGCGCGCCAAGCCGCCGCATATCCTGATCACCAACTATGCGATGCTCGAACACATCCTGTTGCTACCGACCAACAGGCCCCTTCTGTCGCAGGCCAACCTTCAGGCCATAGTGCTCGACGAAATCCACACTTATGCCGGTGCCCAGGCGATCGAAGTCTCTTTCCTCCTGCGTCGGCTGAAGGCTCACCTTGGCATTCCCGACGGGCAGCTCCGCTGCATCGGAACATCAGCCTCGCTCGATCCGGCGCGAAAGGGCGAGCTGGCGGATTTCGCCTCGCGCCTCTTCGGGGAGCCTTTCTCAGGCGGCGATGCCGTGATCACTTCCCGCAAGAAGTCGCATCCCAGCCTCTCCGCCAGCCCGCGGCCCAGCGGGCTTTCCCCCCAGCGCTGGGCGCAAGCAGGAGAGCTGGCCGCCAGGGCGCGCGCCGCGGTGCAAAACGAAACACCGATGAGTGCAGCAGATTGGAATTTCGAGGTCGAAGTCTCGGGCTTCGAGGAGCTCAAGGTCGCCGAGGATCGCCCGCTTGGTGACGGGTTGGTCGAGCTTCTTGGCGGCTTCGAAGAGGTCGGGGTCATCGCGCACCGTCTCCAGGGCGATGCTGTTCCGATCGAGGCGCTGGCGCGCGAGGTTTTTCCCGATGCCGGCTCGGATACCATTCCCGCCCTGACCGGGCTCATCGCGATCGGCGTCCTGGCGGTCAGCGAGGATGCCACCGTCTTTCCGCTCCTTCCGGCGCGCTATCACCTCATCTCCCGCTCACCCGACCGCGTGGGCATCGCGCTTGGTACGGGCGCCGAAGAGAATGTCTCAGAGGTGGTCATCGGGGCAGAGTTGTCCTCGGACGACCGCCCTGCTTTTGAGCTCTTTGTCTGTCGCAATTGCGGCGAGCCCTACATCGAGGCCTGGGAGGGTCCGGTAGGGTTCGAGCCGACACCAAGTTCCGGGGAGCGGCACCTACTGCGCCTCGTGCGCGGCGGGATGGCCGCGGAGCACGAGATCGAAGCGGACGACTCCGAGCCGCCACAGCTTCTCTACTTCGATCCGATGACCGGCCAGGCCATGGCGGACGAGGCCGTCGGCGCGGTGGAGCTCGAGGATGTCTTCCTGCATGACGACCCCGACGGGGGCGGCAAGTATCTCAAGCGCTGCGCGGCCTGCAATCACCACTCGACGCGATACCTCGAGCCGGTCACCACAGTGCGCCCCGGCGACGAGGCTCTTGCCGCCGTAGCCGCCCAGACGCTTCTCGAGGCGCTGCCCAAGAACGAGAGCGGCCACAATCCACCCATGGCCGGCCGCAACCTCCTGGTCTTCTCCGATAACCGGCAGGACGCGGCCTTCTTCGCTCCCTTCTTTGAGCGAACTTCGCGCGAGCAGGCCGTGCGCGCCGCCATCCTCAGGGCGGTAGCCGATGGCGGTCGGATGGATATCGACAACCTCGTCGGGGCCGTCGAGCGCGAACTGAAAAAGGATGGCCTGCGCCTCTACAAACCCGGGATTGCCCCGGTTCTCGAGACCGGTCCGAACCGCCAACTGCGCCTCAAGGCCTTGATCGCGGCCGAGCTGACCGTATTCGGACGTGGGCGGCTCAGCCTCGAAGGGTTCGGATTGATTGGCATCGACTACAAGGACATCGATCGTCTTAACCGGGCCGTGCAGATCAAGATGCCCGATGAAATGAAACCCTATGCCGAGGCCTTTACGCGCTACCTTCTCAAGATTATCCGCGAGCACCGCGCGATCGGCGAGAAAGGTTCGGGGATGATCGATCTCGAAGACGAGTCAATCTGGACGCGGATCGCCGCCCAACGGAATCGCTGCATCGTGCGCCAGAAGAACCCCCACACCGACCTGGCGCTTGCGCTCATCCCGGCGACAGGACATCCGAACCGCTTCACTTCGCTCCTGCGGAAAATGGCCCAGGCCTGCGGAACAGAAATCGAGGACCCGCAGATTCATGACATCCTTGTCAACTTCTGGCGCGGCTTCGAGGCGACCCAGAGCATGACAGAGAAGCACGGCGTCGGACGTGGCCTCATGCTCAACCAGAACTTCCTGGTCGTTCCTGGCAAAGAGGTCGATCTATACCAGTGCTCGAAATGCGGCGGTCGCACGCAGTTCGATACCGCCGGAGTCTGCCAGGCCATGCGCTGCACGGGGCGCTTGCAGGAAATCCCTCGCGCCGATCGCGAAGAAATGGCGACCCGCAACCACTACGTGGCGCGCTACAACGAACGCCCCCAGCTTGGCATCGCGCGTGAACATACCGCAGCGATCGCAGCCGAGGTCCGCTCCAGCATCGAGGAGGACTTCAAGGCCGGTGAAGTGAACCTATTGTCCTGCACCACCACGATGGAAATGGGCGTTGATCTCGGCGATCTCGAAGCCGTGCTCTGCAAGAACGTGCCGCCCTCGATCGCCAACTACCAGCAGCGCGCCGGCCGGGCCGGGCGCCGCGCCCAAGTGGCCCCCATCGTGCTCACCACCGCCCGCTCGGGGCGGTTTGACCGAGCCGCATACGAGGAGTTCACCGACTACCTCGCCCAAAAGCCCATCGTCCCCTATCTCAGTCTCGACAATGCTGGTTTTTTCCAACGCCACCAGCTGTCGATGCTTCTCGGACGCTACCTCGATCATCGCCTTGCCTCCTATGTTCGCCCCGGCGCACCGAGGCTCAAGGATATTTTTGCCGAGGCGCTGACGGATGAGGCGCGGGAGGCATTCGATGCTGACTTCAAAGCCTGGCTGGAAAGCACCTCTGCCGCGGTAGACGCCGCCGCACGGTTGGGCGAGCGCCTTCCGCCCGCCCTCGTCGGCATTGCCCTTGATGCCGATGGCTTGCGCTCGGAACTGACCAAGCGCATGAAAGCCTTCGCAGACTCGGTCTTCGGTCGCTGGGGTCTCATGCAGGAGGCCCTGGACGACCTCCAGGCGCAACGCGACAAACTCGACAAGAACGACAGTGTAGGCTTTCAGAAGATCGATCGGCGCAGCATTGCACTGCGCACACAGCAACGACTCTACGCCGGGCAGTTTCTCGTCGACCAACTCTCCCGGCGGGCTGTCATCCCGACCTACTCCTTCCCGGTGCATTCGGTGTCGCTGGAAGTCATCAACCAGGGTGGTCAGACTTCTGACACGGCCCTTCTGGAGCTTGACCGCGACGGAGCCATCGGCATCTCGGAATACGCGCCGGGCTCCGAAGTCGTGGCCGGCGGCCGCGTCTGGACCAGCGACGGCATTTCCAAGCGCTCGAAATTCACCGGCGACGACGCCTTCATAGAACGCGCAAAATATCGCGTTTGCGAGGCCTGCAAGTCGCCCCAGATCACCGAGGCACAGCAACAACCCGCGCCTACCTGCGAGCAGTGCGGCACCGATTTTCCGAGAAGCGCCGGCACTCGCAATTTCATTCGTCCGCACGGGTTCCTGACCTCCGCAGCCGACGGCCCGGGGCGTGATCCTGGCGCCAGCCGCATCCGTCCGACAGTCACCGACGAAGCGCTGCTTCTGACCGAAGCCCCTTTCTCGGCCTACCGAGAGACGGACCTTCCGGGCGTCTTGACCTTCCACGCCCCGGGCTCGAACCGGCCAGATCCCGAACTTGGACGCATCATCACCGTCAACCGCGGCAAGCAGGGCGGCGGATTTGCCTGGTGCAAGCGGTGCGAGCACGCCGTTCCGGCGCGCGGCACCGGCCCCGAAATGGCCTGGCAGCAGGCGACCCTCATGGAAAAGCACGTCAATCCGCGCACCGGACTTCCCTGCGGCGCCGAACTGACCCAACCGGTCTGGCCGATCGACTTGGCGCATGTTTTCGAGACAGATGTGCGCGCCCTGCTCTTCCAGGGTGCGCCACGCGATCCGGACGGCAATCCGATCGAGAACACCATCGGACTGAGCAGGACGCTCCAGGAAGCCCTGCGACTTGGCGCGGCCGTGCTTCTCGAGACCGATCCGCGCGATCTGCGCGCCCTCGGTCAGCGCCTCGGGGGCTATCCGGTCTTCGTGCTTTATGACTCGGTCTCCGGGGGCGCAGGCTACGCCACGCGCCTGACCCAGGAAGACGGGTTCCGCGCGCTCGATCTTCTGATGTCGGCCCGCAATATCCTCGCGTGCCGCAATCCAGACTGCCTGTCGAGCTGCACTCGCTGTCTCAACGACTACTCCAACCAGCGATACTGGCCAGATTTCGACCGCCGCCCGGCACTGGCCTGGATCGAGACCATCCTGCTCGACGCAGGCGCCCGGATCGACCCCAAATGGGCCGCTTGAGCGAAGAGATGACGAAAGGAACCATGATGCTGGACGACAAGACTTCCCCCGTCTTCCCGATGATCCGTCACGTGGTCGGACAGACCACCTCTTACAGCGAGGCTGTGCGCGACGAAGACGGGTTGCACCCACTCCAGGTAAAATATGCCGGCTGGACAGAGGATTACGTCGACCCCGACGAAACGCAGAAATTCCCACTACGCGAGCTGGCCCCCGGTGTGGTCGATTTCCTGGCAGAAGCCAGGCATCTTACACCGCGCGACATGCGCTACCTTTCCGAACGGCTGAAGCTGGCGGAACGCGTGGAGGGGTTCGATCCAAAGGACGCCGTCGCCTTTTACGACGCATTGCTCGATGTCGTCGAGGCCACCCCCTGGGCCATGCCGATCCTCGAGGTCGAAGTGGTGCAGAACCGCTCCGGGGTAAGTCGCGGAAAATCCGGCTTCCGAAAGGCCTACCGCAAGCGTTTGAACCGAACCCTCAGCAAACTGATGCTGTCGAAGCTCCGCCTCAGTGGCAACGAGGCGCTACAGGAGCGACTGCCCGAGCTGCTGAGTGCCGATGAGGCACCTGTTGATCTCTGGGTCGGAGCTTTCTGCGAATACGCTCTCGACCATTACTTCCGAATGGTCGAACGACTGCCGGAAGAAATGTTCGGAATCGTCTACGAGATGTCTATTGGCAACCTTTCGAACCGGGATTTGCTCGAAAGAATGGTGGAGATCGAGGATTGGTCATTTGCCCGGCGCCTGGCCACCTTCGAAGTCGAGGCTGCCCGCGAGCATTCCTGCCTTCTCCCCGAGGGGGTTTTCTCGCATCTTCGCACGATCTTGTCTGCCTTGGTTACCCGTCTCGACGAGGATAGCGACGCCGAGGCCTACCGCGAGGTTGCCGAGCTGGCCGAGATGGCCTCTGAAATGGCCGAGATGCGTGACCGCGCAAGTTTCGACTTCGTCCTCGAGACACTCAAGAGGACCGGCATCGATCTGCCCGAAGAGAACATCGACGAAAACATCACGGAGATGTTCTGCGATGGACGCATCCTGAGGCTACTCCAGGACCTCTCCGAGGCCGTGCAGGATCTCGATGAGAGCGAGGCCCGCAGCGCCGAACTCGACGAACGCATTGCCGAGGCCAGCAAGGCGCGGCGCTACACTGAGCTCCGTGAGCTGGTAGACGAGGCAGAGGATCTGAACGCCCGGATTGCACATGCCGCAGAGCTTCACAGCCAGATGGAGGCAATTCGCGATGCCATCCTTGCGCAAGACCAGGCAACGCTCGACACCTTGCTCGAGGATCTACCTGATATAGAGATGCCGGAAGAAGCGTCCGACCCGGACTCCGAGGTAGTCGGTGAAAGCGCAACCACGGAGCTTGAGCCAGGCCAGCGCGAAGACGATAAGGCACAAGAGGAGGCTCCCGCGGAAACAGGTGCAGAGAGCATTTCCTCCCCCGTCGACCCACAGGACGAAGACCCGGCACCCGAAGATGAAATAACTTCGGACGAGAAATCTGAAGAAGACCGCCTTGGGAACGAGCCCGCATATCTGGCCAATACGGTCAAAGCCAAGGCGGATAATGATACAGCGGCGACCTCTCCTGAGCCGGAGGTTGCAACAGAGGAGCAGACCGAACCTGCTTCGTCCGAGACATCGGATGAAATGGACATGGCGGAACTCGAAGCGGCGACCGCGCCCGACCCCGAACCGCGCGAGACCCCACCCATTGAGCCACCGATCGCCACACGCGTTTTGCCCGAGCTTCTTGAGCGCGGGCTGGTCGGTCTTGCTGCCGATGTCGCAGATGCGCTCGAGGCACACCGCCACCACTGGCCGATCGAGGCCAGCGCCTTGCGCGCGGCGGCCGCCTCGCGTGCGCCTCACGGGGATTATGGACCCGACACCCAGAGGTTCCTGACCATCGCTAACCGGGCCGCCACCGCGGTCAAGAGCCATCTCGGGGCCAATCTTCTATTTGGTGCCCTGCTGCGCCCGGCCATTCTCCAGCAGAGCTTCAGCCTCCGCACCATGATGCCCGATCTGGCGCGCGGCACGCTGGGCCCCCACCTAAAGGAGGTAGGCACCGCCATCGCTGAACTCGATTTCGACTTCCCGCCGAGCGCCGACACCCTGGCGAGTCTCTCCGGCGCGCCGTTGGCGCCGCAGCACCGGCGTATCGCGGACCGGCTCGAAGAATGGATCGCGACCACCTCGCGCAAAAGCTCGCGCTGGAGCTTTGCAACGGCCTTCATGCATCATCTTGTCTCGGAATCCGGGCTGGTAGGACGCGCCGTTGCAGCCATCAAGGCTGACGCCCCGGAAGTGCGCCACCATGTGGAAGCAGCCCTCTCGGGCCTTTCCTCCTCCACCGATATCGAAGCGCTTGCCGTGGAATATGCCGCGACAACCAACCGGCCGTCGGCACGGCTTCACTCCAAGGGCGTCGAGTATCTCCAGCGACATTTCGACGAGGCTCTGGGCATGCTCTCCGCCTGGCTCTCCGCGATGGCCCGCGATCACGCTAAAAACCAGCGCTCCGACGATCGCCTGCGTGCAACCGTGGCCAGCCTGCACTCGCGCCTGAGCAAGGCGCGCGATGTCCTCGCCGTCAAGGAAGGATTGAGCGATCTTCAAGGCGCGGTGGCACACTGGGTCTCCGGCCAGATCCACCAGGCCATACAGGCCCTCGAAGGTTCGGATACCGGGGATTTCGCAACCATCGAGGACTCGCTTCTCGCCGAGCGCGACCTCTTGCCCGAGCCCGTGCGCCGGGCGGCCGGAGATGCAGAGGCCATGCTTCCCCCCCTGGTCGACCTTTTCGCTACCGGATCGGTGCCCACCGCGACCGAGGCCTTCGAGCAGGCCCGCTCGCAGGGCGCCTTCGAGGTGGCTCAACGCCTCGCCACGCGCCACGCCCTTGGTGTCGGCGGCGAACTGAATGCCCAGATCTCTCGTTTCACAGAAACCTGGATCGAACGCCTGGAGGCCCGTCAGCGACGCATGAAGCTCCTGGCCAAGGTCGACTATGACCACCAGGAAGAAATCGCTCGACGCCTGAGTTGGTGCGAGAGTGCCCTCGACCGCCTAAAGGTAGTTCATGAGGGCACCGGCATCGACGATCTCGACGACATCCCCCTCTACGCGGCTGAACTGGATGACGTTGCCAAGGAGATCGAAGGCAACATCCGCGTCGATCAATTCAATCGCATTCGCAAGTATCGCAACGAACAGAACAGCGAGGATGCCGATGCGCTCATTGCCACCATCGACGAGCTGACGCTCGAGGCCGCCGAAGACCGGATCGCCCAGCTGCGCGATGGCCGCTCTGCCGCGACCTTCGAGGCAGAGCTCGAGGGCGTGATCGCCGACTTCACTCCCAAGTTCGTCACCGTAGCCAGCGGGCCGAACTGGCCCAAGACGGTGCCGGGCTTCGAGCGGGCGCTGGCCGAGGATGGCATCCTGTCCACCGACGAGAACCGCCGACCAGCCGCGGCCGAATTTTTCAACCTCTACCGCGATCTGTGCGCCGCCATTCCCAAGGGAAAGCCTTCAGCTGCCAAGATCCGGGCCTTTTTCGAAGAAATCGGATTCGAGGATGTGCGGATCAATGGCATCACAGGCCTGGGACGCACCAAGTCCTGGAAAATGACAATGCATGGCAAACTCCAGAGCGGCGACCTGAGCAGCTCTGGATGGTTTCTGCCGCCGATCTTCGGATCGAACGCGGTCAGTGGCTATGCCGTTCTGCTGATCGGGCCCGACACCTTGCCCGAGGCCGTCCATAAGGCGCTCGATCCCGAGATCCCCACCTTTCTTGTCCTCTCAGGCGTCGCCGACATGGTCAAGCGTCGGGACTTTGCCGAGCGCCTGCGCGCCACGGCCATCCCCGCGGTGCTGATCGACGAGGCCCTGGTAGCCTATGCCGCCACGCGTCGCGAGACCCGCGCGCGCACAATCTTTGAGTGCGGACTGCCCTATGGCCGGGTCGAGCCTTACATCACGGATGCCGGCCAGCTGCCCCCGGAGATGTTCTTTGGCCGTGAAGCCGAGATCCGCTCGATCATGGAGAAGAGCTCGCAGGGCTGCCTGGTCTATGGCGGGCGTCAGCTCGGCAAATCTGCCCTGCTCAACCACATTGCCCACACCCGGCACGCGCCGGAGGAAAACCGGATCGTGGTGCGCCACGACGTCAAGATGCTCGGCAAGGCCGATGACACCTCCAAGATTTGGGATTACCTCAAACAGATGCTCGCGCCCGACGGCGTGGTCAACGAGGACAGTCGCGATGCCGACGCGATCACCCAGAACATCCGCGGCTGGCTGAGCACCCGCCCGGGCGGTCAGATCGTCTGCCTCTTCGACGAAACCGACAACTTCATGGATGCAGAGACCCGGGCGGATTATCCCCAGCTCAGCCGCCTCAAGGCGCTGATGGAAGACACCGGCCGCGCCTTCAAGGTCGTCTTCGCAGGTCTGCACAACGTTCGACGCATGCACCGCCAGCCGAACTCGCCGCTGGCGCATCTCGGGCAGGGCAACTGCATCGGGCCGCTCAACCAGAGCGAGGACGACAAACGGGCGGCCCATGACCTCGTGATCGCTCCCATGCGCGCCGCCGGCTTCAAGTTCGAATCCATCGAAGCCGTCGAGGAAATCCTGGCCTGGGCAAACTACTACCCCAGCCTGGTGCAGGAATACGCCCGGGGGCTGTTAAGCACGCTGCACGGGGCCGGCAGCGGCAAGACCTACCGGTTGCCCGAGGACGGGCCGCTCTGGACGATCCCCACCGCGGATCTCTTCGCCCATCGCGGCTTCTCCAAGATCGAGAGCCGAATTCGCGAGAAGTTCCACTACACGCTCGATCTCGATTCACGCTACGCGCTCGTGGCGTACACGCTGGGCTGGCTCAACGCGGAAGGGTTCGAACACCAGGCGCTCGTCTCCGGCTTCCGGGCCAACGAGCTGCTCGAGCATGCCTCGGTCTTCTGGCCCAAGAATGCGGCACGCCCCTCCCAGGCGGCTTTCGATGCTCTGCTCGACGAGCTGTTCGATCTCGGGGTGCTGGGGCGCGTGCCGATTCCGGGCACCAATCGCTTCACCTACTGCCTGCGGACCCGCCAGGTTGCAGCGATGCTCGGCAGTCGCGAGGATATCGAGACGGCCCTGCTCCAGATCCAGGAAAAGGACCCCACAGTCTCCTATGACCGCACCATCCACCGGCGCCGCTATGCGCCCACAGGACGGGCGATCTCGGCTGCCGATCTCGAACTGCCCTATGCGCCGCTCACCGATTTCCAGATCGAACGTCTGCTTGATCGCGACGGCGCTGCGGCCCAGATCGTCTGCGGTCTCGACTTGCTTGGCCTCAAGAAGGTCGGCCCCGCGCTCAAGCGGATCGCGGCCATGGACCAGCTTTCAGGCCTTGGCAAAGACAATGCGGAAATCATCCTGACCGAGGGGCGGCGCGATCTGCGGCCGATCATCGACAAGGTCCGCAAAAGCGATCCCCGGTCGAAGATCGTGGTGCATAGTCCCAACACCGCTGCCGAGGCAAATGAAGAGCTGCAATGGCTCGAGCGCCAACCGGCCGTGCTCGACGGCCAGGTGCGGCCGATCCTGTTGCTCGACGCTGCGGATGCTGAAATGCGGGCCCTGGCAATCCGACGCGAGGAACAGGTCGAGTTCCTGGCCCCCTGGGGGGCCGAAATGCTGCGTGTCCATCTCAGCAATATCGATCACACCGAACTGGATACGCCCGAGCTGCGCCAGAAGATCCTGAAGGCAACCGGTGGCGTGCCGGCCGATACCGTGAAGCTGGTGGCCGAACTGACTCGGCCACACAGCTCCCACGAGGATGTCTTCGCCAACTGGAGCTCCACCACGCGCGTTCCCGAGGCCATCGCGCAGGGAGCGATCGGGCAGGCACTCGCCCTTCTCGAAGACACCGCCGACCCTGGAGACTACGAAGCGCTCAACGATATCATCCGCGAAGAGACCGGAGATGATCTTGTAACCCACGGACCTGATCTCCTCGCCACCGGGCTGATCACGACTTGGCATCCCAAGACCAAGCGTATTCGCCGTTCGGATTTCGGGGAGCTTCTGGCCGCCCGCATGGGCACTTGAAGCAGGCGCGCCGCCCAAGGGGCAGCGCGCTACCAAACTTCCTGTGCTCGGGACTAACTCCCCTTTTTTGACCGAGCAGCCCACACCCATCCCGAACGAACCGTCAAGGAAAGCTCTTCTCGCCTGGCTGGCAGCGACCTGCGGGATGATATTTCTCCTCCCGACGTTCATCGCTGTCTACATATTCGCGCCCTCCATCGGGGCGAGAGATGCGTTCTGGACGGCCCTTCCCAGCGGTGGAAACTGTGCCGCTCTCGCGCTATTCGCCCTCTGGAAGAATGCGCGCCACGGCGCGGCGACATGCCGTGGTCACTCCCTTAGGTTTTCAAAGAGTCGCCCTTTGTGGCAGAATGCCCAAGCTTGGCAGACGTATGAAGTAACAGTCTCGAACGCCTCGCCCAGCATGAACTCGAGGTCTTCGCGGAAGCCGAGATCGAGCATCTCGTCGGCCTCATCGAGCTCCACCGCGTGCAGGTAGCTCATGTCAAGCGAGCCGCGTTGGATGTGGCCGCGCAGCCGGCCCGGTGTGCCGACCACGATTTACGCGCCGCGTTCCAGCGTGCGGCACTCTTCGCGCATGTCCATGCCGCTCACGCAGGAAGCTATGCGCACCCCGGCCTTTTCATACAGCCAGCCCAGTTCACGGGATCTCTGCTGACATGATTTCCAAGGCTGGTCGGTTTCGCCCCAAGGGCAGGGGATGCGTTCGCGCCGCTCTCGCCCTTAACGGAAGCGATGGTTGCTCCAATATTACAAAATTGAAACATTTATCACATCTACAACTCCGTTTCTGCAATCGACTGCAACTCCTGACCTCAACAGGCTGAGGTACGGTAAAAACAATGAGTTATGGCGGGGCGAGCATCAGTCGCGAGGCGCAGCGCGCCAAGATTGTGGGAGCTTTGGAATATACAGCCGAGATGGTAGCGAACTCGGATGTCGGTGCAGTATATCTGCCGATTTTTCTGTGTCTTGAGGAAGAACTTGCAGCAATCGAAGCGGCAGAAACGGCAATCGAACGGGCTAAACGCTTGGCTAAAGCTAAGTTGGTTCGAGCTTGATAGCGTCCGCAATTGCAAGTTTTTCCTCCAGGGACAGTGGATTGCCGTAAACCTCCCGTCCGCGGATTCGTTTGATCGAATGTCCCATCATCGCCCCGCGCTTCTCGTTATTAAAGCCAGCGACATCCATTCGTGTCTCATAAGAATGGCGGCTACCACCCATGGTGATCTCTTCGGGTAGAAGATCATTCTCGTGTAAGAATGCATTAGCGGCCGCAGAAAATGTGCCCTTCCCTCTGTAACGGGAAAAGCCATGGGGGTGTCTGCACATCGCCTCTAACGCGATCCCTACAAGAGGAATT
Source organism: Maricaulaceae bacterium (assembly GCA_048268905.1). Taxonomy (GTDB): domain Bacteria; phylum Pseudomonadota; class Alphaproteobacteria; order Caulobacterales; family Maricaulaceae; genus JACOMS01. The sequence goes on from JBLWUN010000013.1 coordinate 32,885, forward strand.
TTTCGTTTCGCGGCCCTGTTCTTGATATTGCGAGCAAATTCTCCGCGTTCCTTTTTGATCTCGATATGCGGTATCTCCGCGTCAAGATGGATGGAAGTCGGAGGCAAGTCCGTAATTTCAGATTGACGCGCTCCGGTTTCGATAAGAACGTAGACAATGTCGCGCGCTTCCTCGTTCATCCCTGCAAGAGCGCGAGGGGCGATTATGCGCTGAAGGTTTTCCAGTGGAATTTCAAGCTTCTGCCCATCTCCTTCAGCGAGCTTGGAAAGCGGTGAGGTCAGATTTCGCCAAGGCGACGGGGGCACTTCTTCCGGGTCGACGCCTAAAGCTTCATGATGGCGTTTCCAAAGTCCGTTCAGGTTTTGAAGCTCTTTGATGGCGGACTCAGCTTTGTAGTCTTCCTCCATAACGCGATCTTTCAGCGCATCTCGGAAAGCTACGGCGGATCTTCTTTCAATGCTCGATATTTCAGGGTCTCGACCGATGAGGTCGATGAACTTTTCTGCCGGCCGCAGCCAGCGCCTTTCCCAAACACGCTTTCCTTTAGGGCTCTTATCTTTCCAGTCCTCGGGATACCGTTCCGGCATGCTCTCGGCAACTTCCTTGAGCGTCATCTTGGGTAGCTCGACTCCCCCCAAGATCGCTTGTGCTGCTATGCTTCCTGGCTGATCACCGTTGGCCCGCAACCGCTCAATACGGCCGAGTATCTCTTCGACGCCCATGTCAGCGATCTCCTCGGCAGTGCGGTAGATTTCCCCCGGTGATGCGGCCAATTCGGCGGCAAGTTGATACCGCGACTTGGCGCTTACATTCTGCTTGCCCGCCAGCAAAGCGTTCCACTGGGCATGCATCTGGCGCTTCCACCTAACACGAAACTCGACAGCGTCATCGTAGTTCGACGTGCCCGTAGCCTGCCAGACCTCCTTTCGACCGACGAGCTTCTGGAACTGCGTCGGCACCTGAAGGCGAGCTGTATACTTTCCTTTTTTGCCTCTTTGGAACAGTCCATCCATTCGCAGCCCCTTTCGCCTGGCGGGCACTTCAGAGGATACGCACGACCCAGAACTGGGGAAGTGATCACGCTTGAAGTGCAACGCTTTTTGCTACACTTTTTGCTACAGATCCAGCGTCCGTCATAAGAAAAATTCCCATAAAAATAAGAGCTTCACAAAATAGTTCGATTCCGCCCACGGGCACCACAATCACTTCCAGTTGTGGTTTGTAATTTCTTCTAATAGCCTGATTTCTGTCGAAAACATCGGACCCTTTGTCCGAGTTTGTCCGGAGCGATCCAGCCCAATCTACCCTCAATGGGGG
>JBLWUN010000014.1:0-34194 GCA_048268905.1 Maricaulaceae bacterium
GTGTCACCCGCGCCCGGAGCTTGACCCAACCGTCTGATGCACGAAGCGGATTGAGGCTGCGGTCCCAGCCTTCGACGTCACCCAGAACGAATGCCCCCAGATACCCGCCGTTGGCGGCTAGATAGACGCCATCAATTACAAACCGCTCGGCTGTACCGCCTGCCACAGTGCTGTCGACAGTAACCCGAAGATCGACCTCTGCCTCATAGGTGTGACCGGCGACAAAAGGGAGCATCGCTGAATGGGATAGCTGCCTGAAGCCTGTACCCTCATAGACCCAACGCCCGTCAGATTGTTTGACCTGAGGATCGCCGATAGGCGGTGGATCGATCCCGCCACCGGGGTTGTAGGTCCAGCCGGTAACACCGTCTACAAAGTCCCAGCGCGTTTCTCGTTGCCGTGCCGCCGACAGCTCGGTGACGTCCGTCTCGATGTTTTGAATACTGCCCGCATTGGCGAGTGCCGCCGCCACGGCAGCACCGGCCTCATCGGAAGCGTCTTGTGCCGCTTGATTGGCAATATTGGCGGCAGTGGTTGCGTTCTGTGCGTCCGTGAGAGCCTGCGAAGCATCCAGCCCGGCAGCGTCCGCCGCAGCCTGAGCGGTGTCGATGGCTTCGGTGACTTCATCTGCCAGATCGTCGAGAGCAATTCGAATGTCATCAGACACAACATCGCGCCACTCAGACCACTGCACACCTCGCGGAATGCCGGGAATATACTTTGACCGAACCTGATAACCAACGCCCGGAAGTATTCCATCGGATATAACGAAAAAACCCGTATCAAACGAATGCGTTTGAGGTTGAGCAACCACAACGCCGCTTGAAGCCAATCGCACCTCAAATTGCAGACCGGCAATATCATCGACCTGAGTAGACCATCCAACACGCAAGCCAGGACGGCTAGCCCCGCCAGCAGCCCCAGCAATCACGTACGACGAAACAGTGAACCCAACGACAGCTTGTGCGGCAGGCGGCACCGGGACTACCGGCGTTGGCGTTACAGGGCGGTAATCCGTGTCATGGTCCCAACTACCATGATCCGAGGGGTCCACCTCGGTTAGATCAACAATGAGATCGCAATTCGGCAGATCAATGACACCATCAACCCGAAATTGCTTTGCCTGATACCCATTTCGCGCACTCGACCACTCGACGACATCACCCGGCTCAATCAGCCGAAACTTTGCGGGCAAAGAATGAGTGTGACGCCGCGCCGCCGCAAGTTCGCCATGCAACAAGCGCTGAGCCTGAGCAGGATATGGGACAAAAGAAAGTTGAACGTCAGTCATCAGACGACGCCCACCATCCTCATTCTCAAATTGAGAGTTATAGAGCGGCGGAGTGGATCGCATCACATACCCCTCATCTGGTGATGGGTATGAGGCGATCACGCCGTTTATTGTGTCACTCAGACCGAAGAAAGGTGTGAAAGTTTGCGGCGCGAGGCTCAGAATGTCATCATCATTAAAGTGTGCAATTGGCGCATCAGGCGCGCCAACATATATTTTGAAGACGCCACCCACCTCGCTCATGCGGCCCGCGCAGGAGGTCAGAATAGCCTCAAAAGCGCTCCCCATTTCGCTATTGACGGTGATTTCGCCCGCGCACCGATACAAAGGCTCAAGACCTTGCTCGCCCTGCACACCGGCACGGCATTTCTCGATTTGCGCAATCCAATGATCGGCAGGGAGGCGAGCAGAAGTGAGCCCCTGCAAGCCATAAAACCACGCACCCCCAAAGAACAGACCACGCGCAAGGTTGTAAGCCTGAACAGCGGGAAGCTTATCGCCATCACCTCCCCACGTTGCAGGGTCATTCCAACGGTGATCGCCATCGCCCCCCTGAGTGCTATCCTTGGAAATGTCATACATCTTGACGCCATCAAGGGCGAACTTGGTGCGCGGAAACCCTGCGAAAATCTCCTGATTGATCCGAAATGTTACGATAGCATAAGCAATCCCCACCCCGACACGAGCTGCGGAGTATCCGCGTGGAGATCCAGCGTTTACTGTACCGGCCAGAAAGCTATCGGCTACCGTTTGCGTGCCATCGTAGAACTTAACCCAAGCGTGATCTTGCCCGTTCACACGGTACTCGGCTGCGGCGAGCCCGCCCTCTGCGCCTACGTCTTCGAGCGTGACGGATTGACCGTCAATAAACACTCGCTTCAGGCCGGAAACGGGCAAATCGCTCAGCGCGATAACCTGAGTGTAATACGCGTTTGGCGTGTCACCGGAGCGGCCCCATTCCGAGTGCCAGACCAAGGAGCCAGCAGTTAGGTATTCCCCGACCCCAAAGGAGCGAGGAACGCTGCCACCGGTACGCACGTTGCCCTGAATTGAAAACGGATCTGATTCAATGGGGTTAGATTTCTTGGCGAAGGCTTTTGCGAGCGCAGAAACACCGAGCTGCACAGCGGCCCGGAGCAGGAAATTGCCAACGGCGAATGTCCCAAGCGCGCCCAGCCCAATAGTCCAACTGGAAATGGCGGTTACAGCAGCAGCGATTGCGGAAAAAACAGCCATCAAATCACCTCAAAATTTTTAGGAACTTATTTTCAGAGAGACCGAAACCGGCACGCTCAAAGAAATGGGAAACCCGGACATCATTGAGGCCAGAGAGACCCGCAGCAGCGCACCCCTCAGTGCGCGCCCACGCCTCATAGGCTTGCAACATCCTCAAGGGGAAACGCCCCCGGTGGCTGGGATGAACCCAAAAAACCAACTCTTGAGCGAGACGGACGGGCGCAAGGGGGGATACCGTGATTGACGCTGCCAGCACGCCGGAGAGCGCGCCATCAACCTCAAGGACAAGGCACAGCCTATCCTGCCCCTCAATGTACTCCTGAGCAGCCCTTGATGCATGTGCGGCGTTAAATTCAAACGGGATGCCAGAGACCTTGTGAAACTCACGACACATGGACACGACGCCAAACCGATCCTCAGGCTTGGCCGTGCGAATGACGCTCCTAACCATTGCGGATAGACCCGCGCTTGCCCCAGAAAATCAGCCAATCAGCGCAAGTGGTCACATCGGTATAGAAATCATCTCCTTCAGCCCGGCCTATCTGGCTTTCATGGCTGCGCATATCGGGATTGCCCCGCGTTAATTCTTGAGCGCTAGAAACGCACTTGATTGAAACGCTTCCCTCATTTCCCTCTGATGGTGTTTCGACGGGCGCACCATCAACAAACCCCACGAACCGCGAGCTTGCAGGCTCGACCATTCGCATTGATTGAGGGTCAAATTCGCCGCGATAGATTTCAACTTTGGCTTGCCGGATATCGTAAAGCCTCAGAAGCTCATTCACCCGGTCATCCAGTTGAGAGAACTTCACCTCAACCTCTTGAACCGTCAGGTTAGAAACCATCGGGATCGGATCGATTGAGATAAGAGCGCCGACACCTCGGAAATCGTAAACTGCGGGGAGGCCAGTATCAGCGTCGATGACGGTGGCGGCAACGTCGCCAACATCGGACCAAAAGCCCTCAGTGATTGGCTCGCCCGTTGATCGCACGCGCGCTGTGATCCGCATAAAGTCACGCACAACGAGAGTTTGAGCCTCAAGCAGAGCCTGAGTGCTTACAGGAATTTCCCGCATGATACTCACCTGATTTTTTGGAATTGGTTAGATGATTTGGATGGCTGAAAATGTCACAGACGACGCAACCAATTCAGTGATGACCGGGGCTTGCTGCCCCGGCTCTAAGATCATTTCGCAAGATGGGCGCTTGAATGTCACCGCCGCCCCAATTTGAGCGCCGGGCCGGATGGCAGGAAACACCTCAACATCAAGATTTCCAGCCGGGTCAAACAGCCCACCGACCGTGACCATATGCAACGCCCGAGTTTGGTTTGCGCCATATTCAAACCCGAGATAATCGCCAACAGACAGGGTGAACCCCTCCGGCATGCCCGCCAACTGCACCCCGAAAGCGCTGTCATTTACATCTAGCGCGGTGATGGTCGCGACATCGTCAAAATCCCCCGCCGCGTGAGCACGCGGGAATGGCCGGCGCACATCATGAGCCAAGAATGACCCAACCGAACCATTCAGAGAAATCAGCGCAGCCTCAATATCAGCGGCATCCGCGAGTGGGGCAGGCGTGGTTGTCACGCTCACGCGCCACAGTGCTGAGCCGAGATCTTTCGCTTGGGTCCTACCCCCCGCCGTACGGCTCAGCTCTTGCCGATGCATCGGCCAAAAGGCGGTATCGCGAACCTTGCAGAGATCGAATAAATCAGGGCGCGGGTAGATCATGACATTTTCCTTCCGGCCTTAGCCTTCATTACGGCTTGTTCAACCTTTGCGTTGAACTGTGCCGCATCCGCGCGCATGCGCTGGTCAAGCTCTTGGACCGCCTGCAAAGATGCCCCTCGCGCATCAATGCTAGGGGCATAGGTGAACTGCATCCCACCGCCCCCGAGCTGCCCAATTTTGTTGTTTGGGATGACCTGAGCGCCCATTGGCAAATTCACCAACTCTGGCCCTCGCTCGCCTACCCACGACAAGCCACCGCGCCAATTGTCGGTGCCAAGCGCATTGCCGGGAATGCTCAGCAAGTCACCGGTGAGCCAATCGCCACCGCCTAAGATCTTCGAAATTCCGCGAATGGCAAAAATCTTGACCAGCTCAATACCGAAGTTTCTCAGGGTATCTTTGCCGCTATCAATCCGTGTGATCAGATTGCCAATCGCTCCCTCAACATCCTCTGCCATTTGCGCAGCAGGGCTCTTAGAAAGCTCATCGTTGACCTTAGCTAAGCCGGATGCGGCGGCTGAGGTTTTCTCAGGCAAATCCGCATAATGCTCTTTGAGCTGTTCGACGCGAGCGTTGTATTCCTCAAGCGTGATCTCACCCTTGAGCAACGCGGCGCTGAGTGTGGCATGATCCCTCGCCATCATCTTTGTCTTGGCCGAAGCTGGGTCCAGCCGATCAATCAAAGCCTCAAGCTCAGTGCGAAACTTTTCCGTTGCATCAGCCGGGCCATTGTCAGGCTTATCTCCCCCGGCAGGGACACCGGGCGAACCATCTGAGCCGCTGCCTTGCGAGGGGAACTGAGAGCGTTTGAAGCCCTCAAGCATTTTCATATAGCGCTCAAGCTGCGCCTCAGCAGCATCTAGCTCAGCCTCAGCAGCAGCGGTGTTTTTTGCCATATCCTCCGCATAGCCACTGTTGCCACCGGCGGTTAACGGGTTTTGATCCAAGAGATCATTGCCCGCTTTTTCGCGAGCGCGAACCAGCGCCAACTCAGCCTGTGCAGCACTAATCGCGGCGCGAGCCTGATCAATGTGCGTGCCAATGAGCGCCTCACCAGAGGCAACCGCCGCCTCATTTGACGTGTCAACGAGGTCAAGAGCGGCCTGCAATCGCTTTTCAGCTTCCGCCGCAGCATCCGCAGCCTCAGCGCTTTTGCCAAGGCGAGTTGACAGCAGGAAAATGCCGCCAGAAACCGCCGCGATAGCGAGGCCAATCGGCCCGGAGAAAAACGCCATGGCCGCACCCAAAGCAATCATGGCCGTGCCCGCGATTTCCGCGTTTTCAGCGAGGACAACCACGACGCGGGCAAGGCCGCTAATCGCGTTTGCGATGGTGACGCCAAATAAGGTTGCAGCTTCAATAAAAGCTGGATCAAGGATTGCACTCGCGAGGTTGGAGAACCCGTCAACCAGTGAAGATATCGCAGTCTGTAGTGGGCCACCGGCAACGGTGGCCTCTTGGAAATTGACAGCCAAACGCTGCAACACCGGGGCCAGCCCCACCGCGAGCTGATTTCGCATCCCTTCAAACACAAAGCTAATACGGCTCAAGGCGTCATTTGCCGCCTCAACCTTAGCTGCCATTTCATCCGTCATGCTGAGGCCGAATTTCTCAACCTCTGTGCGCGCGGATCGAATTGCGCCCGATCCCTGCAACAGAGCCAGTGAAACCTCATTGGACCGCACACCAAATTCGCGCATCAGTCCGGCGGCGTCCTGTGCGCTCATGCCCATATCATTGATGCGATCTGCGATAGCGCCAAAACGCGCATCAACGTCCATTCCCATCAACTCACGCGCATCAAGGCCGAGCCGTTTGAGTGCATCCGCAGCCGGGCCGGTGCCCTCGCGCGCGGCCTCTGCGAGGCGTTTGCCCATCATCTGCACCGCGCCATTCATTTCGCTCACCGCAACACCCGCATCGCCACCGGCGATTTGCAGGGCGCGCAGGCCATCAATGGAACCATCGACAGAGCGTGCCATCTTGGCTTGCGCATCGACCGCCTCAAGCCCGCCGCGCGTCATGGCAACCATGCCAGCAGTTGCGGCGGCGAAGGCGGCACCAGCAGCGACGCCCGTCACCTTGGCTGCGCGCGACAAGCTGCCCATGAGCGCCTTGGCGCGCCCGATCCCCCGAGACAAATCCGAAGTATCCGCGCCGATTGAAACCTTGAGGTTTCCGATATTCTGACCAGCCATCAGGAAGCCCCCTCTTTCTCGCGTATCTGCGCGAGCTGCTCAGGATCGCCACCCCATGCAAGAAAGAGCTGATCGGCACTGATCCGCACTTGCTCAGGGGTTTGCGGCTCCTGCCGTTTCTCTTGTGTGAACATGCTGCCGAGATCGGGCAGCTTGGTCTGGCGGGACAAAGCGGCGACGTGCCACGCGAGCCAAGCGCGGCCATCCTGCTCAGCGATCAAGCGGCGGCGCGCACCATCCAGACGGGCAACCATTTCGCGCGGTGTGATCTGCCAGAAACTATCTGCATCCAGACCGTGCGCGACATAAGTGCGGTGCAGCTCCAACCAATCCCAAGCTGCCCGCCCGTCGCTTACTTTCCCGGCTCAGCATCCCCGGCCTCAGAGGCATCTGGGAAAGCCGCCATAATCGCCTCTGTCATGATCCGCTCATGATCACCGCGCAGGCCATCAATGAGAGCGCCAGCATCTTCAACCGTGGCCTTGGGGCGCTCGCCCAGCATCAGCGCCCAGAACAGCAGGCGCAAATCCTTCATGCGGGGCTTGCGGCCCTCAGAGAACTTATCAAGGAACTCATCAATTGGCAGATCGGCGGCGTCCTCAAGCTCGCAAATCGCATTTGTCGAAAGGAGCAGATTGATTTTTTCGCCTTCAAAATCGGCCGAAATTTGGCCGCGCACTTTGTTCGCCATCGGGACGCCTCTTAGGGTGTTGGATTAAAAATAACGTGGGGTGGTGCCGCGTTAGGCGGCAACCAGCACCGGCTTGCCAGAAGGCTTAACGGTGAACTCACCCGCCATTGTGGTTGTCGATGGATCGCCGGGCTTCCAGCTCTGAGGGATGCCAGAAAAATCCATCTTCACACCATTGGGGAAGGTGATGCGGAAATCGCCCTTACCCGCCAGCATGGCCGCATAGAGCGCATCAGCAGCCGAGGGGTTGTAGTTAAAGGCGATGGTTGCAGGGTCAGTGTCCAGCAAACCTGCGATATACTCGCGGAAATCATCGGGGCTTTTCAGATGCGTCACATCGATGGTTTCTCGCGTGATCGCGGGCGAGGTGATTGAAGTGACCTCAAAGCCAACTTCTGTGTAAGCTGTAGAGCCACCATCTACACCATCACCGATGGAAAAGGTGGACTTCATGCCAGTTTGGGCGCTCGTTACGGTCATTTCCGAAACTCCGATTTTTAGAGGTTAAAGGGATGGATCATCCGGCGTGACGCCAAACGTGATCTCGAATTTCATCAGCCGCGTACCGATCAGCACCGCGCCCTGATTTTGGGCGATCTCGACAGACACAAGCCGGTTGGATCGCGCGAGACCAAAGCCCCCCGCGCCGATCATGATTTGCTCAACGCCAAGCTGCATATCGTCAAGCTGATCCATAGGATCGCCACCGCCGCGCGCCATCAAAACGACATCAAGGGAGAGGATTCGCGTGACCTCATGCAAACTCTCATGAGAAACAGTCTCACCAGCAGTAAACACATAGAGCGCTGGCAACTTGTCCTCAGGCACCACCCAACCGGCGGGAGCGACATCCAACACCGCGACAGTGGGGCCAGACCCAGCATCAACCGCAATCTCGGTGGCCTTGAGCGCGGCCTTGCAGCGATGTCGGATCTCTTTAGCAACCAAAGTGGAGCTCATTCGAACACCTCCAATTGTGCGGTGACAAGGGCATCAGAGGCGGGGCTTGAGCTTTCCTCGACAAAGAGAAACCGATAAATCTGCCCGTCTTTGGGATCGACCAGATCACCCTCGCTGAGATCAGCGAGCTCGTGGCGCGGAGCACGTAGAACAGGCACCAGCGTCTCAATCTCTAAGCCATTGTGACCCTCAACCCGACGCGGAACCATTCGAAAGACCGCGATAGTATCCCGCGCCTGAGGCGCTCCATGGTGCAGTGTGACGGTGCCACCAAAAGCCCGCGCAAGCGAGCTGGCGACACCGCGAAACGGTCCTTGCATCAGAGCAGGACGACAATGCCGTTGTCAGACGGGTCAGCGGCGGGCGATGCCGCATAGCCAATATGCGCGTTGCCACTGGCGACGGTGGTGCACTGTTTGGCGGTGTTGTTCCAATAGACTTTCGCCCCCTCATCCCATGACTGCGCCGGGAGTTTATTGAGATTGAAAACACCCTTGCGCACAATGGTTACGTCTTCGCCTTCTTTGGCTGAAACGGCGGCGACACCGAACATTGAGCCGACAAGAACGCCGTCACCAGACAAGACGTCTGCGGGCGCTTTGATGGTGATTTTTTCACCGGGTTGGATATAGTTTTTCATCTGTTTTCCCTTTCAGGGGTTACCGGGATTCAAAGGTGAACGCTCAGAAAAAAGGCACCCATCGGGTGCCTTTCGTCGTTAAAGGTGAGATGTGGCCGTACTTAACCGCGACGGTACACGCCCATGTAGCCGACGGCGCCACAGGCAAAGTCATGCTCGATGGTCATGCGGGTGCCCTGCGAACCAAACGGGTCATCGACCCGAACGCGAGGCGCGCGCGCTCCGTCAAGATAGCCATGCTTGAAGGAGTGCGTTTTTTTCGCAGGATCGACAGAGAGGAACCACTTGCTGTCTTCGATTTCTTCGGACACCACAAGGCGAAGCTTGCGGGCCAATGGATTGACGTTGGTTTGCTCAGCCGCCAACAGTGGCGCAAGGAATTGCTCAGCCTCGGTTTCACGTTCTGGACCAACGATGAGGAACGCCGGTGCGTTCTGTTTCAACTTCCGCTCGTCAGACAACTTGTGAGAACGCATGGCCTTGCGGCCTTCGCCAACTGTTGCGGTGTTGATCGCGCCCGCCGCACCGATGTTTTTATGATCGGCATGGAAAACACCCTTACCATTGGAAAGCTTGGGATTGCTCAGCAGCATCGCCCAAAAGGTTTCTTCTTCGAACTCCGGCACGATAGAGGCAGCATTCAGAAGAACCTCAGCAATGGCCCCCATGGCGTCATTGACCATCAGTTGACGACTGACGGAAATGCCGGTGCCGTAGGATGCCAGCGCGATGGTTTCTTTATTTTCACCAAAGGTGCCAAATTTGATTTCGCCATGTTCCCCAACCTTTTTCAGCGTCGGAAAGTTATCGGGGCGGACAATGCTGTGCTCACGGAAATCGTTGAACGTCATTTCACGCGAGAACGCACCAAAGGTCGGCTCTGCCAGATCATAGGCGCTCTCAATCACGGTGTTGAACGCCGTGGACAGGATCAGCGGAAAATCAGATGTGCTGTGCCCGGCGCTCATCAGAACGTCAGCCTTTGCACCGACCGAGCGCGGGCGTGATGCCCCGGTGAGATTAGCGGCCATTTCCACGAAATCCATTTCCATGAATGCGTGCGCACGCTCATCAACCGGATCGCGGCCAAGCATCTGAGCAACTGCTGCCTCGGTCATACCGATGCGCTTGGTTTCGCGTTCATCTGTCACGATCCGTGTGCGCTGCACACGGGGCTGACCGGCAGCAGCGGCGGCCATGATCACACGGTTAGCCTCATCCAGAGATGTGCCATCATCGCACATGCGATCAACTTCAGCTTGGCCGACATGGGCCATGAACGGCGCAGCCGCTTCACGAATGCCCTTGATGCGAACGCGATCAGCAGCGACCGCATCGGCGGCGCTCATAACCGGCTGAGCAACCGGGGCAGGTGCTGGCACATCGGCGGGCGCGGGGGTGTTCTGTTTCGACATGGAAATTCCCTTTTTGTCATCGGCCTCTTGGCCCGTTTGTTGGCTTGCGCCATCCTCAAGGCCCGCCTCAGCGGCCTCAAATCTCATTTGAACCTCGCGAGCGCGGCTCATGGCTGCGCTAGCGGCAACGATGGCGGCGGCATGGTTCATGGTAGGGGTTGTGTCATCGCTGTCAGACGCAGTGGCCACAGCATCAGCGAAACCCTTTTCGACCGCCGAATAGGCGGTGAGCATGGTTTCTGCGCGCATGAGCGCACGCGCCTCGTCAGGGGTGATCCCGGCGCGCGAGGCATAAACGCCCGCATACGCCCCTGCCATCACGTCCAGTTCTTCGGCTTGCGCCGCGAGATCTGCCGGATTTCCGTATGCGCCAGTTGAGGGATCATGAATAAGCATCAGCGATCCCGCTGACATTTCGATATGATCAGCCGACATGATCATGAGCGAAGCGGCTGAATGCGCATTACCCGTCACCTTGACCGTTACATTGCTGGGGTGAGCCTCGAATGCTGCGCGGATTGCCTCACCCTCGCTTGGCATCCCGCCATCAGAGTTGACCAAAACGGTCACATCACCTTGATTTTCCTCAAGGGCATCTATGACCATCCGCGCAGAAAAAAGGCCCGTGTCAGCGGGCCAAATATATTCATCTTTGACGATGGTGCCGAAAAGCCGGATCACGCCACCTTGAAACAATTCGCTCATGAGCTGTTCCCTTTTTGGGTTTCATTTCCCACACCCGGCTCATCCGGGGCGGGCTTGGGTCTGGCGGCATCCTCGACGCGCTCACGCGCAATCGTGTCAGGGTCCAAACCCATCGCGCGCTGCTCACGCGAGAGGCTCGAAAGGCCCGCCTCAACTTTTTTGATGATGGCCGGAATTTCTTTGGTTGGATCAATCAAGGCGCGGCGCTGCGCGGTCCAAGCTATGCCTAGCGGCGCAACGCGCCGGGTGGCTTTGAGGCGATAAGCATCCAGCGCCCAACGCCCAACGCCAGCGCAGAATTGCGCGATCAGAATTTGCTCTTGCCACGTCTCAACATTCTTATCCATTTCCAGCCGACCGGCCCGCATGGACGAAAAATTGACGTTGCTGAGATCCCCGCTCAGGCTTTCGCCCGTGATGCCGATCCCCATCGCAACAGCCCAAAGACCAAGGCGCATAACTACGTTGTAGTCATCGACTCGTGGCGGTGTTGTGAAAGTGACTTTTTGGCCCTCATCAGTATAAACGAAAGCCCCCGGTGCGAGCTTATCCAAGCCGCTTGCCCTTTGGCCGTTTTCGTCAACAGGCGGACCATCCGGGCCGCTCTCGACAACACCAGCCAAGAGAGCGCTAATCTTCTGTTTTAGGATTTGCGCCTCTTGATAGTCGCGCATTTCCGCCAACGTCACCATCACCGGAGCAAGCCACGGCACGCCGCGCATTTGGCCGGGGCGATCAATGCGCCTGATGTGCAGAACATCCGAGGCAGGCACCCGCGAACTTTTCAGCGTGCGCTTGCGGGTTGCTGATCCGGGGTGTTGTTGGGAAATCCAATACGCCACCACTACGCCGGTCTCAGCGTCGTACTCAATGCCATCAATCACCTCATTGTCACCGTGCGATTGCACCGTGCTATCAAGATGATCAATCTCAAGGATCTCCACACGTAGCGGCAATGTTGCGTTTGCGTCGGACACCGTGCGGCGGATCGCTAAGATCTCGCCGCTTTCAAACACCGAGTTGCAAACCACGCTTTGCATGGTGGCGAAATTCATGGCCCGGTGCGCGTCAATTTCTGTTGATTCTAGAAATGGCAGGATCACCTTGGCCGCAGCATTCGCCGCCGTTTTGTTGCTGCCCGTGATTGAGGGCGCAATACCTGCCCCAACCACGTTGTTTGTGACGACCGACTGCGCACGCTTGGCAAACGGGGCGTTGCGGATCAGATCGCGCGAGCGTTGCCGCAGCAACCGGCGAGAGCCAAGCGAGGCAGCATCCGCATCCGTCGCCGGGGCCTTCATACCCTTGACGCGGCGACCCATGCCGCCCGCGTCGTAATTCATCAGGATAGACGCGCGCGTCTTTGCCTGAATACGGGTAAGACCGCGCACCGGAGAAACAGCCAAAATGGCCCGATCCAAGAGCGAGGCGTTGGAAAAGTGCATCATCAGATCACACCCCGCGATCAGTTTCAGCGTAGCGCACCGGGAAGGAGACCCGCGCCTGCGCGGGCTTCAAGTCGGCCTCAATGAGCCGCCTAATTCTCAGCAGCTCATTGAGATCACGATATTGAACCATTTCACCCGCGATCATCGCTTGCTTGAGCCCGCCGCTGATCATCTGATTGATATTGGCTAGGTCTTGCGGTGTGTATGCCATTGCGATCACTCCAAATAGGACATGCGCCGAACGGGCTTGCGCGCCCGTGTGGCTGCGGCAGGCGGCGCAGGCGGGGCCTCGCCCACCGCATCCAGCTCAACCGCATTGGGGTTTGACAGGCCACCTAAGGCCCAAGGTTTCGGATTGGTGGGGTCCAGTTTCAGAACCCCCTTATGCTCAGCCAGCGCTTGCGCGTACCCGCTCAAGTCAATGCTTTCGTTTCGGGGCATGTTGGCGCGCTTTTCCCAGCCCTTGTCAGTGCGCTTTTCAGCGGTGAACTCTTTGAGCCGAGCATCAGGCAACCAATCACCGAGGATCAGCGCCCCCGGCCCACCATCCACGCGCCCGAGGGCGGCGAATGTCGTGTCTTTGTGCTTGTCGGTTGCGATGTTCAAAAGTTTGATGTCGCGGACCTTACCGCCATCGCTGGCCCGATTGGGTGCGCGATACCATTGCCGACCCTCGACTTTGAAACCACCGTGGCCGCGCACCATGAACCACTTGGACGCCTCGCCTGCCTTTCTACGCGCCTGCCAAAATGCGGTTGCGCGATCTGACACGCCGGGCTTGCCGTGAAAGTCACAAGCAAGCGCCATTGGCCGCAAGCCATAGGCGGCACCCTCAACCGGATAGACCGCCTGCATCACCGGTAGCAGAGCATCCCAATCCTCAAGATACGTGTGCGGCTCAAGCAAGCGATCCTCTTGCCCCGGCGCACCCTCTGGCACGTCCTTGATCGGGAAACGGTCAATGATCGCCCTCCGCCCATCAAGGCCAAACGCCGTGATTTGGACCTCAAAATAATGCGCTTGCACATCGACAGAGGCGATGATGAACCTCGCCCATTCGGGCGCAACGCCTTGGGCGTAGGGTTTGCAGATTGCCCGCAAGTCCTCGACCGTCAGCGCCGCCTCATCGCGCATGGCACGCGGGAGATAGGGCAAGCCCTGATCCGTGTTGATGGTTACTTGCAGTGGCCCCTCATCGCCACCGGCATTGAAAGCCCGCAGGGCAGTTTCAAACTTACTCACCAGACGCGCCCAAGACGCAAACGCCGCCGCCGCACCGTTGAGCCAATAGCTCACCCGGTCCGATTTCAGAACCTCGCCACTATCAATGCGAGCTAGGCCACCATCAGCGGTTTCATGCAGCCAATACCCCGACCGATTGAGGGCGACCTTTTGGCTATGTTCGATCACGCATCCATGATGCGGGCAAACCATCACCGCTGAGGCACCGGCCTCAGCCGGGCTTAGTTTTTTGTCATAGTGCAAGCGATCAAAGCGAGGCTCGAATGCCTCGCCGCAGGTTGGGCAATCCCAATACCAACGCCCCCGCGTACCGCCGTTGTAAAGCTCCAAAATTCCACCGGCGACAGGCGGGGCCTCATGTGGCGTTTGTGGCTTCCATTCGGGATCGGTCACAACATGACCGGGCGATGCCTCGGCCACTGTCATACCGCGCGAGCCGAGCGTTTCGGTACGCTTGGCCCCCATCGCAAAAGGTGAGCCTTCCTTGCCGATATTGAGCGGCATCCGGTCCAGATCGGTCAGGAGAACCGTGCGCGTTGTTTTCCCGCTCAGAAACGCCTTGGTTGGCGGACCAATGGAAATCTTGGCCCCGCCAATGAATTTCTTGCTGAGGATGTTGCGATCAGATCGGCCCCGGCCTTGCCGTTTGGCAAGCTCCGGGCTGTTTTCGATCATAGGCATCAATTCCTCATCAACCCATGCCTCAGCCGTGGCCTCAGTCATGTGGACGATCTGGCAAACACCCGGATCGCAAATCACCAGATGGCTCACGGTAGACAAGAGCATCACAGTTTTGCCCGCACGGGCAGGCCCTGCAAAAATCACCTCGCGGTAGCGCCGAGAGGTCGTCATATCGGCGGGCTCAACCATGTAAGGCGTCACACCCCGATCAAAATCCGCCCAACGACCGTTAGCGTTGACCTTCATATGTTCCTCAGCCGCATCAACTACGCCCATTCGAGTTGCCGGGCTCAAGCTTGGCAGGGCTTGTTCAAGTACTGCGGGGGCGCTCGAATAGGGCGGCATTGGTGGCAATTCAGGAATTTCACCGGCGCGCCGATTTGGCAAAGTCACCATCAGATCAATCCCCGATCCAGTGGATCAACAACCTCAGGCCGTTCCCCAAGCGCCGCCGCCTCAATCGCGACCTTTATCGCCCGCAATATCCCGTCATTGTAGGCAACGACGCGCTCGACATCCTCACCACTCAACGAAAATTCCCGCTCAAGCCAATCCGGCAGACCGTCTAGCCCGGCGCGGACCTCGCCAAAAACGAGATCGAGCAACTCAACCATTTCATCAACTTGGACCAGAGAGCGCCGACGCTCAGCGGCTTGCATCCAAACAAGCTCAGCCTGCGCCAGCTCGCGCATCTGCGCGGGGCTCAATCCGGCCTTTTGATCTTTTTTGTCGATACCTAGAAAGGCCATGCGCTGTTGCGCAACAAAGTCATCAGCCGCTCGTTTTTCGGCAGCGGCGCGGGCTTGGCTTTCGTCAAACCATTCTTTGCAGGCGGAGAACAGGAAGCCGTAGGCGACACCATTGCCACCCTCGACCTCTACCGGCATCCCCTTGCCCCGCCATTTATCAATCGTGTTTTCAGAGACGTTGAAAATCTGCGCGATCTGCGCACGGTTCAATAGCGGCTCATCGCCGCCGACAGCATCGGACATGGCTCAGCCTCTCTAAAATCAAATGGGCCGGGTGGCACATCGCCAATCCCGACCCGGTGCCGAGACAACCCGGCCCAAAATGCGCTATGCGCTAAAGCTATTCTGTTTTCGATTTCATGGCCCAGCGGCGAGGCGCGTCGCACCCCGTTTCCGTCAAGCCCATCTGGATCGGTGCCCGCCGGGATGGCGAGACTACCAGCGCAACAACAACATCAACGCCAATCTGCACCTCTTGAGAATTTCAAACACAACAATCACATGCGGCGCGAATTACCCGCATGTGATACAGGCCCCGGAAGGACCCAAGTATCTATTTCGGGAGCGATCACCGGGCGGTTTTCACAGCTTGCCGCAGCCGCCTTGCGATGGCCGGGGCAATGGTCGCGCTCGCCTGCCGATGAGCGCGAGGCACAAATTTGAGGCGCGGTGTGTAAGTCACCGCGCTTTTGTATGTGACCAACAGCTTGAGACACTTGCGAGCGCCGACAGTACCGACAGCGCCAGACTGCGCGCCCCTCGCTTTTGTTCGGCGCTTGCCGCGCTTGGGGCGCTGCCAGATACCAGACACCCCATTGACTGTGCCGGAGAAAACATTCGGCTTAGCAAGGCTGCGCGCCAATGCGCCCTTGGGCATGTTGCCATACTTGTTGAGGCGTTGATTGACGGGAACGACAACAGCGCGGCGCTTTGCCCGTCGCTTTCCGCCTGTGGCTTGCAATGCGAGGTAATCCGCCTGCACCGGTTTGAAACCAACCACGGCAACAAGCTTTCGCTTAGACGCGCGGTGCACGGCTAGGCCGCGCTTTGTGAATGGGGCTGGCCGGTCAAGATCGCGCTCAAGTGCGGAGCCCTCCGCCTCTACGATTTGACCGGCCACATCATTGATGCCAAGGGCGGTTGCGAATGGTAGTTGCGTCTTCGCAAGACCATTCAGCCGCCGCTCAATCGCGCGTGTATCAACGGACATATGCAACATAAAATTTGAGCCTTTTCCGGTCACGCTGGTCTGAGCGGTGCAACGCACCCCGACATCGGCTTGAGAAAAGGCGCGAGCCATACCACAGCGAACAGCACCGGGGCCAAAGCAAAACCGCCCGCGATCCGTTTGGAAGCGCGAGCGGCCCAGAGACACACCTCTAATCAAGTGGCGAACCTTATAAGGTTAGGTTCCGTGTTTTGTCAAACTTTCCCGAAAGGCGTACCAAGTGAAACGTGCGGATTTTGTGGTTCTCAATACTAGATCAGTGAAGCGAAGGGGCAGGGTGGGGCGCAGTTCGCGCCACCAAACCTAAGGCGCGGGCCATTTCCTCAAGCTGGTCTTCCGCCGCGCAACTGAGGCGAGCAACGTCGCGTCGATGCCCTGACCACCCCGCTGCCAAGAGGATTGATTTCATATCGCTGTTATTGAGGCAAAGTGCGTCAATCAACTCGCGCGCCGTGATCG
Source organism: Maricaulaceae bacterium (assembly GCA_048268905.1). GTDB lineage: Bacteria > Pseudomonadota > Alphaproteobacteria > Caulobacterales > Maricaulaceae > JACOMS01. The sequence goes on from JBLWUN010000014.1 coordinate 16,680, forward strand.
CGCGCCGACCAGATCCACCGCGTGCGCTTGGAGCCAACACGACTGCGCCGCGCTCAAGCGTGCGCTCAACTGCCTTGATGGTGCCCGCGTGGAGAATACGAGTTGTTGCTCCGCCATCATTAGTTGCTGCGCCACCATCGGCTTTGATGCCCTCCACTGCGGCACCTGCAACCGACCCGATCTTTTCAACAGCGAGAGCATAGCGATCTGCTGCCACCCGACGCGCGTCACGCTCATCCATACGCGCAAGAACGGCAGGAAGGCGGCGGCGTGCGGTCAAAAGCCCCGGTGCCGTGACAATGACAGGCACACTTGCAACAACCTTTGCACCGTGCGAGCCATCCTCAATGGCGTTCGCGCCAGTATCCACCACTTGAACCAATTGCATAGCCGGGCGCGCGGGACCTGCGCACCCGCGATCACCCCCACCAATTCCTATCCGTGCGCGGCGATCCGCGAGCGTGGAAATGATCTGCAAATTGATGCGCTCTGCTCGCGCGCGTGCTGCCGCTTGTGTCATGATAGGTCGGCCTCCGCCTGTTGCTGAATTCATGCCCCCTCATAGGGGGGCTCGGAGAGAGTATAGACTGCACCGCAGAAACCCCAAAGGGTTACTTTCACCATAAAAGATCTTTTTGCGGGATTGTTCGACTAGGGCTGGACCAACAAAAATTGTTGGTCCCAGATGTAAGAGACTGATTATTATAATATAATTATTGTATTTTCTCAATTTGGGATCATGGGAACTGGATTCCCGTATACACACAAGGCGACCGACAACTGTGCATTCATGCATTCTCTTTACGAGAGCTCGCAACCTTGGTCCTGAAAGGCGCATGTTCCCGTAGCTGGTTCTATCATATTGATATAGTTAAATAATCAACCAAAGTCTCAGTTTTTCCTGCTCCCAGCCAATCCCAGAACGGGCTACACAATCCCAATGTTCAGCAATCTGCGCGCACCAACTCGCAAACAGGCACTCCATATCCCGAATGCCCATCCACGCCCAACGTTTCCCTTATCTCCCCACGCCCATGGAATTTCCTAACGGCCTGTCAAGCAGGAGGGGTGCGGGGAGCGCTAAACAAACAAAAGCGCGCCGCACGGCGCGCTTTTCTGGGGCTATGTGTGAGAGGGGGGTGTTGAACGTCAGACAAAATTGACCTAGGCGTCATAAACTGACCCAATCCACTGTTTTTGCCGTGTGGCTTGTTGCATTGATCTGGCATTCCTTTGGGAAAATCAGGGCTGATTTACAGGTTCAGACTTTGATGCTTCCTGTTCTTGCTGGTCTGCCCGATGTTTCTAAAGGCGGGCGAACGCGGGAGGGGGCGAGGCAATGCTATTCGTCCGGGTTGGTGCGGCTCGCAGGCGCAACCGAGGACACGGCCGGGTCTAATAGAATTGCCCGAGAGGGAGGGTAACACCCTCTCCCTGACGGCCAGAGGCGTTTGGCTTGTCCAAATCCCACTGGTCCACGAAACAGAAGCGGCGGGGCCACCAGCCCCGCCTCCGTGTTGCGGTCATTCAATATTGAAAACTGAGTTCACAGGTTTGGGACTGAACCGCTAGTGCTGATATCCAAACGACACGTTTGACTAGTATGCTGAACGTTTTCAATCGAAATTCGCAAGCAACCTGCCGGAGAGCGTATTCATCTCAGAAGCTCCAAGGTCAGTCTTCGCAATCAAATCTGAAATCTTGATTTTGGCTTTCAGACTCCGGATCACAGCACCACCCTCCTCACAAGTCCATCCTGCATCCTTAAGGGATTGAATAGACTCTGCAATCTTCTTGTTAATTCTTGGACCAAAAGTCGCCCGAGTATCAGCATCACCCCGACTTCGAGAGAACTCGATTTCGCAGCTCATCCCTCTAGGCTGGTAGCGTATGAGAAAGTCCGCCTGTATACTTGTACGAATTTTCCCTTCAATTTTGTCAACATCCCAGCTGTAATCTCGCCCCGATGAGGTAATTAGGTTTTCAATAAAGACATCATGATCGACCCTATGATAATCCCGTTTCATGAAGTTCAATAGACTTTCAACCTCCGCCTGCGCAGCCTCGATATCCAGCCTCTCGTTCATCTCTTGCCGCGTCATTAGATCGATAAGGCGGGTGACTCTATTCGACACCGTCCTATTTTTAAATCTCCGATTTACGACACGCCGAACTTGTTCGACCCAATCTACCAAACGTGCTCCTCCCTCCGGAGGATGTTCAGAGCACACGAGATAATACAGGATCATTCCCAGCATGTATGCATCAGTCGATGCAGATCTTGGAGGCGCGGTGTTCTTCAAACCTTTTTGCTCCGGTGCATAGTATCCGGTCTCTTCGGCACTAATAGCTTTAGTGTTTCCAGACGAAAATCTGTGCCAAGAAAGGTCAAAGTTGATAAGGCGAACAGAAGCTTCAAGCAGCTGCGACTTCTCGTACCCCGGAAACCAGTTCTCGAAAATAATATTCCCAGGCTTAAGATCGCGATGAAGCACTTGACCATCGGAAATGTGACAGTTTCTGACTGCCTGAGAAATCGTGAGGAACATTTTCAATATATCTTCTGGCTCGCAGAACTCACCCATCGCTATCACCTCAGAAAGAGGCGATCCGTTTACGTGCTCCATTATCACGGCGAGTGGAAGTTCAAGGTGATCAATGTACTTGGGAGCAATCGAAGAATTTGATCCGTTTAACAGATACATTGACTGAATGCCGCGCCGAAAACTCTGCCTCTCTGTCTCGTCTTCGTGTGTGTTACCATTGAGAACTTTAGCAATGAGGTAATCGCCTCCGTTGGCGGTGTCTTCGACTAACCAAACAGAGGAAGATCCACTACCTTGCAGTTTCTCGTGAAGCTTATACTGTCCAAGGGAGTTATATCCGTCCACCTTACTATCCAACGCAGTGGCCATTTGGATCGCTAGAGAGTTACGGCGAATGAATTCGTGCAGTTGCCTGCTAGTAAATTCATACTTACATCCCAGCCCCGTCGCCGCACCAGCCAATAAGTCAATCGTTTCTGACCGGTTCTTATTGATCATCTGTATTAATTCAGAGCATTCTGGAAATTCATCGATGTCAATTTCTTCCCTTGTAATTGGTAATTTCACTTCGGGCTCAGGCGCAGTATACTGCTCCAAATCATCCAAAATGGAGCAAATTGTCGTGGAGTGAACCTTGCTCCCATCCTCTAATGTTTCCGGCATATACGAAATTATCCGGACGCCATTAGTCTCTGCCCACTTTCTGGTCTCACTGTTTGGCGTTGGGCAAATCCAAAAGTGCTCCCCCAAGATTCCTGTTTTCTGGGCTTCTTGAATAGCGGGTGAAACGGCAACATCCTCAGGGTTCACACCTACGAATACAACGTTGTGGCTCTGGAACAACCAAGTCAGAAATGCCCTGTACTTCGTTCCGGTAGCTCCTTCAGTCAGTTTGCGCCTTTCTGCACCATTCATCACCCAGCGGCTTTTTTGATACGCGGTACCATGAAGGTTGAGGCAGCAATATGCATCTTTCGCGATGAAAGCCTGCGAGTCGGTTATAGCGTATCCATCGTAACTGAGAAGTTTCGCCTGCCTTGTTCGCTCGTTCGTTTGAAAAGCCCGTTCAATCAGACCGTCGACGTTAAGCGTTACAATCTGCTTGTTGTTTCTCATAGACCATAGTTTTTCATACACTACTGGTAGTGGTACTTTCGAGAAATCGAGTAATAAACTTTTATTCACTGCGTCGTTATAGCTTGTCGACCAATGCTCCTCGGCGTATTCAAAATAGCCCCAGTAGTCGTTAGCGGCACGCCTCACTTCAAGCTCTCTAAATTTATCCAGAAGCTCTTCTGAAGCACCGTCATCTACGGTCAGATCTATATCATGATGAACCGCTTCGCGAAGATCGTACCAAGTGGGCAAACCGGATTCTGCGGATGCGCCTGCGCCAACAAAAAAGATCGTACGCCGGGTTTTTTCGGCATAATTTCTCTTCAGGAGTTTTAGTGTTCCTTGGCTTGAATCATAAGGCATGCGGTCTCTTTTATGTCTCTAGGATCTATGAAGCGCGTCAAGATACTATCTTATGAAGGTCTTGCAATCCCCAAAACACATCTTAGTGGGGAAGGTGTTCCATTGACATCGCGCCAAGATAGAGATGTGAGTTATTCAAAACTTAAGAAAGCGCCAGCCTGCCCGCTATCAGCTTCACACGCCTTTGCTACACGTGCTACTGCCGTTCATGCTGGCGAAGTTTCTGCAGCTGCGATCAGGGTCTGCTTTGTCTCGCAGCGTTGCGGCATGTTTCACTGCGGGAGCGGGTTAGTAGCTGAGTTTGCAACGTCAGCTTCCTGCGCATAGCCGACCTTGCTGTCTGTCGCATAAACGGGGTTGCCTAGGTCAGAAATGCTTGACGTTTGGGCCACTATTGCATGACGCAAACCCCTAATTGGATTCAAATTATTCGCCGCGTTGAGTCAAAGGTGTTCGACGTTCCACAGAGGGGGCGTGAAGTTGCGACCTCAAAATGGATCACTGGAATCGACCGCTCAGTGGTGGATGCTGGCGAGAACCTTGTAAGCGGTCGATTCGCATCGCTATCAGCGCGCATCAAATAAAGAGGTGAACTGACCGCAGTTCAAGCCGCAACTGACCGCACGGAGCTGTAATTTGATGAAATTACAAGGGTTTAATGAGTGCCGAAACTCTGGAAATCTATGCCCAAGGCAAAAAAGCATACGTGTCAGACGGAGATCGGCGCATGAAAGAAATAAAAATCGTTGTCGGAAACACCAGTATCGAGCTTGCCGAAATGCCGTGGTGGGCATGGGGAATGCTCCTTCTTGCAATCGTGATTATCGTTAAACTTTGGATAGCTCGTAGGGATCAGAAAGAACCTCCGCAGCCTCACCTGAAGACCATCAGGAAGTAATTTCTAAACTCTCTGGAACTTCCGTAGGGTTTTGAAAAGTTGAGCTTCTTGGAGGATGGGATCTACTTCGCGCTCCGTATTGCCTCGCTCAGCCGAGCAGATTGGATATGTCCGGCTTAGCGGACATATCTCGGGTTTGCGCACGCGTGCAGCAGCGCCTTAACTGCGCATTCACAGTAAGCCACTGTAAGAAAATTCGCGGCTAGGCGATCAGGCGTATACCGCGATAGCCCGTGTGATTGCTTCTGGCGGGCCAGAAGCGCGCTCCGCTCGTCGGGCAGCGATAGTCCTTCGCCAGTGCATACAAACGGGTAGCGAGTGCGCGGGGGCCAAGTGGCGGCTCGCCATCCATGGAAGCAGAATAAAGCTCATAGATAGTTCTGGAGCGGATGAAGTCACTGTGTCTCCCAGTGAAAACAAAGTGCTCATGGAGAAATGTTAAAACATCATCCCTTTGCGTTTCAGATCCCGCTGTGCTGGCGTGCGTTTGTTCTGCGGGCTCAATAGGCAGGTCAGGGAAACCTACCGATCGCCACATCTTTTGACCCGCCACACGCCCATGCAATAGCCGCGCCTCGCGCACGAGGGCCAGTTGTGCGGGGGTGTCAGGCGTAACTTCAAAGGCATCTGAGGACTGTGGTTTCGCATGCCTGCCAAGTCGATCATGCCGCCATGCAACAAACACGCTGATGATCTGTTGCGTCACCTCAACCGCGCGTTTGGCTTTGCTTTGCGTGCAAAGATAGAATGCCTGATGCTCATTGAGCCAGTATTCCTTGCCGGGCCTGCCTCCAAGAGGGGTTTGTCGTAACTTACGACAAACCATTTCCCCAAATCCCGCAAGGCGATCCGCGCACCGCGAGATCAGCTCACGAATTTGCCTTGAGTGCTCAAACCCAAGGGCCTCCGCAATGTCGACATCGCGCATACGCGGCTCGCCGTTAAAATCCTGTACGGTCAAATCTAGCATTAGAACTTCCCTTTCGATGTGATGACCTGCACGTGCGCCTCTGTGCGCGCGTGCAGAATTGAGGCAAGCGCGTCCAGCGCGTTGCATTTCGATAGGTGGCGATCTGAAAGGTAATCTGTGACGACGATGCGCATAGCGAGCGCAAGCCCGGCAAGCTCAGCGGCGTCAACCCCACTGTCAGACGGATTTAGAGCGTGGATTTTGTGAGACATGAATGCCCCTCCTGCGATTGGTTTCAAAACCAGCCACGAGAGAGACCAATCTCTGGTGGCCAGACGCACAGGGTTGGCCTTACCGCTCGCAGGAACGGCGCACCCGAAGGTGCCCCCATACGCCTGACCATAAAAAACCCGCGACAAATGGCGCGGGTTATCAAGCGCCTGCGAATGAGCGGGAGGCCAATCCCGGCAAGCCCTTTTTCGACTTGCTAGGGTAGGGTGCCCGCGCATCCGTTTTTTGTCAAGCGCCCGATTCGCTTCAAATCACCTCCTAATCAGGAGACAATCACACAATAAGGTTAGATACAATTAAAAAGGATCGGACGACGATGAGTTACTATACTTAGCATCAGCCTCACCATCCTCGCGGCGGCGCTTAAACTCATCGGTCAGGCGAATACCGCGCCAACCGGTGTTGTTGCTCTTGTCGTGTCGAAAAGAGCGCCCCTCAGCATTTTTGAAAAACTCAGTCTTATCCTTGAGGTGCTTGAAGATGGTGCGAGTGCCCCAAGCATCGCTTGAACCGCTGTTGACTTGCCACCATTGGAAAGCCTCGTTCATTTCCTTTGCGCGGGTGAAGTCTGAATGCGCGCCTGTCACCTCACAACAGGTCTGGATGAACTCAAGGATCGGGTCGCTTTCTTCGCGATATTCCTTTGTCGCATCCAGCACCGACTGCGGCACCATTAGCCCGCCTTCAAGCCATGCTTTGCAGCCATCCAAGAGCCAATTGAAAATGCCCGTGCGCTCGTCCCAGAGCTTTTGAGGCAAGAGTGGATCAACATCCTCATCAGGGATAGATACCAAGAACGGGACCAACAGAACGCGCCGCCAAATCCCGTTGTCGGTGCCCCGGATCTCTGGCTTGTAGTTGCCATCAATGGTCAGCGAAAACTCAGGTGTTACCTCAACAAATTCCTGCATCATGCGGCGCACCAGAATATCCGCACCGCCAGTGAGTTGCTTGATAAGCGCCTCGCGCATCTTTGTGCCACGCTCAGGCTCAGAGGCGCGTACCAGACGCGCACCCGGCAGACGCACCAAATCAGGCGTGGCATCGCTGCCCTTGCGTTGCTCAGTGCCGCTCAGGCTCTCAATCGGAACCGATGCCGCATAGGCACCCATGATGCGGGCGATCAGCTCCAAGAGTGTTGATTTGCCGTTGCGGCCCGATCCGTACAGGAAAGCCAGCTTTTGCTCAGTGGTGAGACCGGTGATCGAGTAGCCAAACCAGCGCTGAATAAAGGCCCTGATTTCGGGATCGGGTAAGATGGTGCGCAAGAAGTGCATGAACTCAGGGCAATCCGCCTTGGGGTCATATTCCGTCTGCATCATTTTAGAGAGATACAGGTTTCGTGCATGATCACGTCGCTTGAGTGAGTACGCCCGCTTGCCGGTGACAGGGTGTTTCTCAACCTCTTCAAAGTAGACAACGCAATTTTCTGTGTTGAACATGATCTTATTGGCGTTGAGAGCGCGCAGGGGCTTGTAAACATCAACCTGTGCCTCGCGCATCATGTTATTAATGGGGTTGGTGTTGCCTGCCGATTTTGCGTGTGAATGGTGACCCTTGCGCATAGTGGTGAGTTTCTTTTTCAGCTCATCGGCTCGCTCAATCTGATGATCGAAATCTTTGAGGCGGGCTTTTTGCTCATCGGTGCGCTGCCGCGCCGGTGTCTCTCTGATTTCCGCTGCCGCGTCTCTGGCAAATTCTGCCTCAGCCACTTGGGCGGCTTCCCAATCTTCAAGGCGCAGAAACTCTGCCTCAGCAGTGATTTTGGCTGAAACCCTCTGAGCCACGCGGCGCACCTCAAGCTGATCATCATCTTGAGCCCAGCAACGGCCATCCCAGACAAACCAGCCGACACGGGGGATAAACAGGATGTTTTCGCCAAAGTATGCAGTGAAGCGCCTACCGTTGCCGTAGTCGTTTAAAGGATAAAGCGCGCATTCCTGCGCAAGAGCCTCTGCGGGATCAATCGCATCAGGGGCGCTGGTGCGATTGGGGGTGCGGGGATCGGTGGACGCGCGGCCTGCATCTGCATCAGCGGGAAAGATCTCATCAGCGCGTTCAAAGGCGCGGCTCACCGGCTCATAGTTCATCATTATTCTTGGTCCTTGAGCAGATCATTCAGATCAACACCGTCACCGGCTCGCGCGATATGCGCACGCAGGGAGGGGTTGGCATTCATTGCGCGCCGCAAGCCTGCCGTGAGCTTGGCGCGTGTCGGTTTCGGGGCGCTGTCACCATCTTCGATGTAAATCAGGTGTTCGACGCAGGCGGGCGGCAGGAAGGCCCGCAAATCGGAAAGGTCAGGAACGCCGGAGTTTCTGCCGAGTTGCTTGCCCGACATGTTGCCAAGATCAATCCCAGCCCAATAGGAGGCACCCGCAACGGCGTCCGCAACGAGCGCGGTGCTGGTTGTTTCAATGCCTTCACCCATAACCAGGACACTTGTGCAGGCGGTTCCGGTGAGGCGGATTGCGCCGCCCTTTTTACTGCCAAGCACCATCTTTGCAGGGTGACTATCGCCGGTGTTCGGATCGACGATCACAGCTTTCTTGCCGGGCACGTCCGGGTTGATCCACGTTTGGTGGATGCCGGAAAAGCGCCCATCTGGACCTTGGATCGCCGCGATCATCGCGGGGCCACGGTACAGCTCACGCCGCGCATCTGCGATTTTCTTAATGTATGGATGCACGGGCAAATAGCGAAAGCAGGCGAAGGAATACGGTAAGCCGCTGAGATCAACGTGACGCCCGGCCAGATATGCAGCAGCGGGCGAGCCAGAAAATGGCAATGCAGATCGCCAGATCTTTTCTGCCTGACGCCGCGCAAATTCGCGATAGCGAGCAGCCTGAGCTTCAGCCCTCGCATCTGCCCTTTCTTTGGCTCGGCGGCGGTGCTCGACTTCTTGCGGGTCAATCTCAACGCCACGCTCACCCTCAAGCCACTCCACGGCGCCTAGAAAATCAGTTCCAAGCGCGAGCTGCACCAAGGCTAGAGGATCGCCGCCCTTGGGATCGCAGATGCGACAGCGCCAAACCCCCTTGCGGACATTGGCGGAAAACCGATCCCGGCCACCGCAACCGGGGCGAGGGCAGGGGCCAACGCGCTCATCCCCAATTGCGGTGAGGCCGGAAACTTCGAGCTTATTAAGCACCTCAAGCATGGTGCGAGTTTTTGCGCGCTCAATGCGGGGATCGGGGGTGCGGGCCATCGGGAAACCTCAGGGAGAATATATAGAAAAAAGGTGATGGCCGGGCGCAAGCTATAACGCCCGGCCATCACCCATCAGAACGGGATTTCATCGTCATCAATGCTGTTGTTGGAGCTACCGCCAGCACCGCCACTATAGCCGCCGCCATAGTTGGTACCTGCGCCGCCATCGTAACCGCCACCGGACCCGCCAGTTTCTCCACCCGAGCCACCGTCACGCGAGCTGAGAAATTTGATCTCACCGGCAAAGGGGCGCAACGTGACCTCAGTAGAATAGCGATCCTGCCCGCTTTGATCCTGCCATTTGCGGGTTTCAAGGCGACCTTCAATGTAGACCTTCGCACCCTTGCGCAAGTATTGCTCGCAAAGCCGCACAAGCGCCTCATTGAAGATGGCGACGGAATGCCATTCCGTGCGCTCGCGGCGCTCCCCGGTGTTGCGGTCTTTCCACGTATCAGAAGTGGCGATACGCAGGTTGCACACCTTGCCGCCATTCTGAAAACTACGCACCTCAGGATCGCGTCCAAGATTACCGATCAGCATAACCTTATTGAGTGAGCCCGCCATCAGGTCGCTCTCACAACAAAGGCATTGGCAAGTGCGGTACTAATCGCAAAGACCAATAGGCTACATGGCGGATGCGTGCGAGCTTCCCTCTTATGATGAAGCATTGGCACCCCCTGATAGAGTAACACCGCCGCGCCCCTTAATACGCGGAGCTTTGCCGGGAAGAATGCCACCGCAATCCCTGATGAGGATCAAATGCGCCTGCAAGAGTGCAGAAGCCATTTCCTCAATCGTGACGGGCGGTAAGCCATCGGTGCGGCCTGTTTCGATACGCGCTAGAGTGGCGACATCGCGGCGCTCGCGCTCACTAAGCTGAACCTTGATCTCAGGCATGACGTGCCCCCGCCGCACTCATCATTTCGCGGATTGCGGGCAAGGTCTTCCCCTGAGTTTGTGCACTGGCGCGCAAATGGCGCTCAAGGTTGGCTGCGCGTGAAAGTGTAATGTCGCGATTAGGGTCATTCAGGAACGCGCCGACCGAATTGACACTTGCCCCGATTGCGCGCGCAACCGTTGCAGGTGCAGAGCCAGTTTCTTTGATTGCCACCCCTAACCACGCACGGAAGGCATCCGTGTGTGGTGTTTGAGCGGCGCGATCTCGCTTACTCATGTTGTTCGTCCTCTGCTTGAAACACAAACAGATGCATATCACCTTATAAGGTTAAATCAAGGGACGAATTTAACCCAATCTGAGGATTTCCATACTTACTGTTGCGTGTATCCCCTTATAGTGTTAGGCGCAGTGATGCGGTCTGACCGCCAATGATAAGCAACTGATAAAAGAAAATTGGGAAACCAACCATGAACCCGGAAACCGACCGGAAAATTCAGAATGCGCGCACAAACATGAAAATCGCTGTCGCGCTGAGCGACCTTAGCGCCTCAGAGATCTCGTTGAAAGCGGGCCTGAGCGTCAATGTCCTTGGCAAGTATATGCGCGGCGAAACCATGATTAGCTTTGCCAACATGCAGGCCGTTTGTGACGTTCTAGGCATTCCGCTGGCGTTGATCACCACTGAACGCCAGATTACCCCAGCTCGTATTCGTCTGATGAAAGCACTTGAACGCATGAGTGAGGACGAGCTTGAGGCATTTATTGCAAAAGAAACGGGGCGAGAATAATCGCCCCGAGCCCTTTTAGGTTATTTCATTGACGGGCAGCGTATCGCGCTGCCCGTATTTTATTTATGCTTGTTGGAAGTGCTAACTTGCGCGTTGCCGACATGTGCCTCGGCGCGCTCAGCGAGAGCCAATAGCTCACTTTCATTCATCCCAGCCACGAGCGGGGCGAGGCCCCCAAAAATCTCTCTCTCAATACGCTGATCCGGCGCGGCACCCTGAGCCCCCTGTTGCTCGCTTGAGTTAAACATTTATTTACGCCCTCAACCTTTTTCTATGATATTCGCATCATTCGGATAAGGCCGACGCTCAGCTGCGTCAAGCCGCACATGCCCTAAAAACATGCAGTTTGAGAAGACCGTTAATGTTGACAGACACCTTATAGTGTGATTACAGATTATGAAAGATGCGAAAAACCCAAGTTGAGGCACAATTTCATGACTGACATTTGCACCATACGCGCAGTTTGCGAGGCGATCTACGAGGCTGAACCCTTGCTGCGCTTAGTTAACGGATCAGGCGCAGGCACTGCTTCAAACCTGAGCCTGCGCGTTTCCGGCTCTCACACTTTAGCACGAGGTTGAAATGGGAAAGCTGGACACATTGCAAGCAGCCGAGAATCTCAACACTGAGCAAGCGCTTGAGTGGCTGAAAAGCCAAGGCATCCACACCAGCAGGAGCGGCCTAGATCACGCCCGAAAAACAGGGCGGCTTTCGTGGCTCAAAGTATCTGGAAAAACCCGCATCCTGTACCGGCGCGACGACCTCGCCGCGGCATTTTTTGAAGGAATTAAGACATGCCCCTCAAACTCATCCAGCGGAACGGCACCGGCAATTACTACCTCAGGGGCAGCGTTGCCGGAACAAAAGTTTATGCAAGCACTCACACAAGCGACCGGCAAGCGGCGGAAAACATCAGGATCAGGACGGAAGCCCAATTGCTCGAACGTGCATCGCTTGGGCGCAAAGCGACCGTAACCTTTGCTGAGGCCGCGCTTAACTACATGAACACGGGCGGAGAAACGCGGTTTCTCGCCCCGATACTCAGGCACTTCGGACCCAATACCAAGCTCAGCGAGATCGACAACGCGACCGTCAGCACAGCGGCGGAAAGGCTCTATCCAACAGCGCAGCCTGCAACAGTTAATCGGCAGCTCATTACCCCAATCTCTGCTATCCTTGCTATGGCGGCGGAGGATGGCCTTTGCACGCCGGTCAAATTGCGCCGCCGAAAGGTAACGACCCAAAAGACGCGATGGCTCACCCCCGAGGAGTTTGAGGCGCTGGCGAAGGAAATGACGCCGCACCTCACGCAAATTGTTGGTTTCATGATCGGGACCGGCGCGAGGGTGAGCGAGACGCTCAATTTGCAAGCCTCAACGCTCTATCTCTCAACGGGTCAAGCCATGCTGAACAAGACCAAGAACGGGCATCCGCGCATGGTTCGTTTTCCTGCCCGCGCAGCTCGCATGATGCAGGTCCGCGAGCTGCCAACAATCGGCAGTGTCTTCACCACCGATCACGGCAAAAGGTATGAGACAGGGCGCATTCTCGCAAACGGCAAGCGGGATGGCGCATCCATCAAGACCGCCTTCAACCGGGCACGAGACGCCGCCGGTCTGGATAGCATTGGTCCTGACAAAGTGACTCCACACACCATTCGGCACACATGGGCAACTTGGCATTACGCTCAAAACCGAGACTTTGGCGCGCTGCTAGACTTGGGCGGTTGGTCTAGCGCTGATGTCGCCAACATCTACCGCAAGATTGCGCCCGATGATCTCGCCGGGCGCTTACTGCAACACGGTTGGGACTTCAGGCACGCAGGGCGGCTTGACCCGCTTGAAACCTCTCCCTTGCGCAGCCTGCGTCAAACTTGATGCAACTCCTGCCAACTGTACGGCCAGCCAGCCTATGGCTGGACTTCACCTTTATTCAGTAATTTCACCCAAGGAAGCGAGCTCATGACTCACACTGCGGATACTGAGGCAGAAAACAACGTGGACAATCTCAAAGACCCCAGCAACGAACTTGCAGAAATCGGGGCGGCACTTGCCGTAGCTATGGCTGAGAATGGGCCAGAACTCTTTGAGGCTTACCGTGTCCGCATGATCGCGAAAGAAATCGGTCAATTTACCTCGGCGCTAGATGACGCAAGAGAGCCCAAACACCCCGCACACCTCATAAACGCAGTCGCGGCGCTAGAAGAATGAGCGGGGCGCTTTGGTTAGGCCCGCGCCTATTTCTTGGTTGCACGGTGATTGGCAAAATAGAACGTGAAAAAGATCACGGCTGGTTTGCGATGTCATACTTACCCGGCGCGCCTCACGTGATCGGGCGCAATATTGAGAGCGAAGCTAAGGCAAAAGAGCTTGTGATGAAATCTGCTCAGAGCCGTTGCAAGGCAATGTTTGGGGCAACGATGGACACAGTCTTTAACGCTGTGCATGAGGGGCGAAAGCTGCGCACCGTTGCGCGGGCGATTTGGCGCGCTGGTGTCTGGCAATGTGATCGGCCCGTGAATGCTCGCGCTATGTTTGAGGACCTTGGCCGGGCGCTTGGTCTCAAATCAGAAGATGCCCCTAGATCAAACCCCAACGAGAGCGAAAAATTCGATGCGATAACGGGAGTAGTACTCGAATCCGAGGAATTGTTCGAATTTAAGTGTGAGAGATGTATGAGATACAATAAGGAAAAGCTGTCAATTAATTAAGTATAAACTCAACGCTTGAATGGGCGTTGAGTTTTCTGAGATCTGGTTCTCCGATTTAAGCCTATGGAGGTGTCAATTTGGTAGTTGTGTGCCTTAATTGATTCGAAGACGTGTGTTAGTAATATCCGTGAAAATTTATTCAGCATTTCACATTGACCGTTTTGCGAGCGTAGTACATGGCGTGGAAGCTTAGTTAGTCAAGCGAGTGTTTTCACGGATGGTGTTAATTCCACTCCTTGATTCTCACATAGTCGATAAATTTATGTAATACTTTTTGTCTGCCCGGCTCCATCATCCACTTCCCGTCGATCTCTTCAATGAGTCCAAGCTCTCGCATTTTATCGTGGAGGAAGAACGGTTTCTCAATGAAATCTGGTAAAGTTTCCATTTCGTTCTCATCGAGTATTTCTTGTTCTAGGTCGTTCGCTGTATCACACATTTTCTGTTTTTCATTTTTCGTGATCTCTCTTTTTAACCTTATTCTCTTGTTTATGTAATCGTGTGAGGTGGCAGTTTCTATGAATTCGAGGCCTCTTTGGCCACTTTTTAAATACTGCTCGAAGATGAAGTCATCTCTACTGGACAGCTCCAAGTCTGTAAAGCTCTTGAAGCTGTTGGTGACGCGTTGTCTTTTGGTTTTGGTGAAGAAATTGCTTGTATTAATAACGCAATAAAGAACCACTGAAATTATTAAGATAAAAATCATCACATAAGATGCTAAGCGCGTAGCTTGTACGAACGGTCCACCTTGAAAAGTTTTATGCCAAAAGTTCTCTGATATCTCACTTGAAAACGATGTGGAAACCGAGATGGACGCTTGTCCCGCTATTTTTCCTTGTGGTTTAATGAATGGTTTCTCATCAATGCTATGGAGGGTGAGTATTTTCACCAAAAACCACTCATCTGGCTCCAAAATGACTGGTGGTATTTTTATCTTATCTGAGGTTGAAATGGTTTTAATTGAGTTTCTTAGGTAATCATTGCTGGCTTCGGGTACACTAGCTCGTACCAAATTTCCATTTTTTAGAGAAATGCTAACAGGAGCCTTTTCATCATAGTCATTGATGAGAATGTTAGCTTCACCTCGGTTTGTTACTCGCACTAAAATAACTGAAAGAGAACGACCGCTATTTGAGATGTCTTGCCCTTGGTATATCACTTCGAGATCTGTTAGCTCTTCTTTGACGTCAAGGACGGGTTCATTTCCAATTACTTCGAACGTAAGGCGTGGTTCTTTTTCATACACGAATGTAAAAACCGCAAAGGCGCCGGTTAATACAGCGAGCACAGTACCAATGAACGACCATGCAAATCTTTTCTCTATTTTATGTAAAATGCTCGTCGTCATACTCACGCCTTTTTTTATTAATCATATAATGGGCACGGGGAAGGTAATACTGAATCACTCTGTGGGTGGATTGGGGATAGCTCAGCAACGCCTTGAAGTAAACATATCGGCTAACGGTTCTCTGACGGGGGCACTGCGTCTGTGATGTTGGAAAATTTCATATTTTGTAATGCTTAGATCTAGAAATAGGTTGCTGAACCTTCCTATTCTGGCCTGTTTGATTGTGGGTGAAAACGATGTTCTGGATACTTGGGCACGCTTCGATCTTCTCATGATGCATGCGATTGAGGTCTGTCATGGAGCGCCAAATAATGTGGGTTGTGGAGGCGATACATGGTAGCACTCGATCAGCTACCACCGTTCAAGTATGTATATGACGTCACGGGCACCACTGTCACGTACTAAGAGTTATTCGGAGACACCAGTATTTGAAGCACCCGCACCACCCATCCCGTAAGCCGACAAAGCTGCCAAACTCTGCAGAATTTGGGTTTCTAGATTGGATCGGCCTAGAGCGCTCGCCGAACTTTCAAAACGCCACCTGGGTCGGCGCTGTAGTGGGGGGGTGCGTAGGCCTTTTGGCTATAGCACTTGTGGTTGCGGGAGTTGCAGCACTTATTCAATTTCTGAACGCAGTGCTTTTGTCCTCCCCCGATCATGAAGCTATCCGGAATATCGGTTTGGCGGTGGTAGCTATTATGGGCGCGCCCTTCGTGGTGTGGCGTGCAGCGGTTGCGCAGAAACAAGCTGATATAGGTGAGCAGAGTCATATCACTGATCAAATCAACAAGGCAGTTTCTGGCTTGGGGGTTGAGAAGACGGTTGATAGGATCGGTCGGCCTATAAAGATATATATAGGAGATTCAAAAACGGTCACTCAATTGGTCGATGACCCCAATAAGTTCGAAATGAAGCCTAGAAGCATCGAGCGCTCAAGATATTGGGATCAAACATCTTGGAATGATCCGGTGACAGGGCTCGAAGAGTTCGTGGGCCTTCATATTGAGATCGAAACATGGCCGGAAGAGAAAACAGATATAGAATGGCAGTCTACTCCTTTGAAACTGGATGAGAATGCTGCCATCGCTTCTTACGGAGATTGGACTGTTTTCTCGGAGACCACTCCGAACATTGAAGTGCGGGTGGGGGCAATATATGCATTGGAGCGTATATGTCAGGATAGCCCCAGAGATCATATCCGAATAATGGAGATCCTCACGGCATACATTCGAGAGAATACTCCTGTGGCAAGCTTGTCCCCTACTATTGAACCGATTGATCCCAAGCGCCCGCGTGCTGATATACAAGCAGCACTGGATGTAGTAGGGAGACGAAGCGCCGAACTTGTCGCTTTAGAGCACACTAAGCAGTTCCGACTTGACTTAAGGCAGTCTGATCTGTCGTGGGCGAATTTTGCCAATGGATGTTTCGACGGTGCTCACCTTTCCGGGTGCCGACTTGAGGCCGCAAACTTTAGAAACACTAGTCTTAGAGGTGCTAGGCTCCAAGGCTCGTTGTTGAATTTCGCTGATTTTTTCAACGCGGATCTTTGTGGGGCCCTGCTGGACCACGCAACTCTCCGGCGCAGCGATCCGCGGCGAGGTTCCATCACTCAGGCTAGGGAACTAAGAGGTATGTCAGTGGCCGGAGCAGATCTGTCGAGCGTAGGGCACTTGCGCGTGTCCGAAGTACACGCCCCCACGTTTGGAACTAAGGATACCATTTTAGCACAAGGGCTTGCTGATAAGTTCAATGCTAGTTTGGATGATATTGATCAGTACGTATATATTGCCCATGGAAACATCGTCAAAGATGAGCATGATGTTCTCCAGCGTTTGAAGGCAACAGCGTTCTATGGCTGG
Source organism: Maricaulaceae bacterium (assembly GCA_048268905.1). Taxonomy (GTDB): domain Bacteria; phylum Pseudomonadota; class Alphaproteobacteria; order Caulobacterales; family Maricaulaceae; genus JACOMS01. The sequence goes on from JBLWUN010000014.1 coordinate 33,620, forward strand.
TCACCGTTCACTAGCGATGATCTTGCGACAAACAACCTTAGATCTGAACTATGGAATGCTCTTGGATTGGTTGGCTTCCCTTTCAGAGATGAGTGATCCGATTGCAGACTGTTCTCGGCGTGCATTTATGCGAGTTAGTCGGAATCCTTCTAAGAGGCTGAGGGTACCGCAAGAAAGTATCGGTAGTGCAATATCAGTGCAGCTGAAATGCACTGTCCCTCTAGGATCTTGAAATAAAACATTAATTATTAGTTGATTGAACCCCTCCTAAGGGGCAGGTTGCAGGTTCGAATCCTGCCGGGGTCGCCATTCAAGGTACTTGCCAATGAAGCATAAGCTTGCACGTTTTGGCGGATTTGACCTGCTCCCCTGAAAAGTCCTCGATTTGAGGTTAGCCTGTTCTCCAACTGAGGAGACAGACGATGAAGAGAAGCCGTTTCAGCGAAGAACAGATCATTGGCATTCTGAAGGAGCATCAAGCCGGGCTTGGCGCGAAGGAGCTGTGTCGCAAGCACGGGATCAGCGACGCGACGTTCTACAAGTGGCGGTCGAGGTATGGCGGCATGGAGGTGTCA
>JBLWUN010000015.1:0-31419 GCA_048268905.1 Maricaulaceae bacterium
CGACCAAACTGCACGAAGAGCGCCCGTTAATCCAACTCGAACCCGCAAAATTAAAAAATAAGTCGAGAGACGCTTGGCTCATATCAAATCATGCTTGCGCGCCACAGCCTCGGTCGCGCGAATGGCTTTGACCATACTGGCGAAAACAGCGGTGAATTTCAGAAACAGCAAACCGCCAATCACAAGGCAAATGACGCCTACGATAAACATACCGACCATTAAGCGCTGCGCCCCAAACCCGGCGATTGCCCATCCAACCATCCTAACGACGCCATTACTCACAAACATCATACGCTTAAAGAAACCCAAATGCGCCCGCGCTTCCTCTTTTGAGGTCGTCAGCGACTTTATCAGCTCTGCATTGATACCGTGATCGCGCGCCAAGCCCTTCAATTCAGCCAGAGCTTCGGGTGAGGGCGCTCGCCGTCCCCCTGGCATAAAAACACTCAATTTGCGCTCCGCTCGGCCTAAGCGACGAGCTTCATTTTCACGCCAAGCGCGTCCACGACGGTCATAATCGTATCGAGACGAGGCTTACTATGCCCATCTGTCAGTCGGTAAAGGGCAGGGCGCTTCATGCCTGTGCGCTCGGCTATCTCTGTCATACCAACGGCCTTGGCCGCAATACCGACGCAGCGCGCAAAATGCTTTGTATCGCCCGTCTCGAACGCCTCTTGTAAGAAGACGGCAATATCGGCAGGGGTCGCGCTCTCAAGCTGGCGCGTGACAACATCCTCGATAGGGATTGCGGTCAATGTCGGGTCTTTCAACTTATAAGCCATAAAGTTTCTTTCGTTAAACGCGCGTAGCTAAGTCTTTAGCGGTCGCAATATCCTTTTGCTGTTTTCGTTTCGTGCCACCGCCCAGCAAAATGCAGACTGTTCCTTCACGGATCGTGTAATAAACGCGGTAGCCCGGCCCAAATGTGAACCTTAGCTCTGACACCCCGCCACCGACCGATTTCGTGTCACCAAAATTATTCTGCTCAATGCGCAAAACCCGAGCAGATATTCGCAAAACGTCTTTGCGGTTTTTAAGCCCGTCAAGCCAATCGACATATGAGGTGAGCGCTATGATTTCCATGCAGTCTTCTACATAATACTAACAGTAAGTCAATATTATTCTACATAAAACTAACGATAAAAGAGCTATCTACGGCTTAAAATAAATGGTTCCCGTGAAATCCGGGTCAAAGTAATTGTCAAAGTCTTCTTGGGTAATATGACCGTCTCTCAGAAACTCTTTCATTGCCTCACGCTCGTCAATGGGCGGGCCGTCATACAGATTCAGGATAACCAAATGGTTCTGGGTCATAAATTGCGCCCGAATAAAAAAGTCTTTCACCTAGTCTTCGGCTCTGTCGAGTAAAGCTCTCGCAGAGCTTGGCCGGGCGATGAAAACTATATTCCTGTGCCGCTATCTACGTCACGAGCGGTATCGCCAAGAAATACATGAAGGCCTCAATGTTGTCGAAAATTGGAACAGCGCCACAGGGTTTGTCCATTTTGGACGGGGAGGGGAGATTGCAACGAACCGCCGTGAAGATCAGGAGGTGGCCGCTCAGGCTTTGACGCTTTTGCAAAACTGCCTTGTCTATGTGAATACGCAAATGTTTCAGTCTGTACTATCCGAGCCCGAATGGCGCGCCCGCATGACGGAGGCTGATCACCGGGGAATTACGCCGCTCATATACGCGCATGTAAATCCGTATGGAAAATTTGATTTGGGTTTGAAAAAGCGCCTTTCCTTTGGCTGAAGCAGTCGTCGTTGCCCACAGATTTTTATCAAATTTTACCGGCACGGAACCGCCCAGGAAATGAAAGCTTTTCTTTTTATGTATAGCCGTTAAACGTGTGTTCTGAATAATTTAAAAGGCCGATATGACCGACAAAATTATGGATACAGGTCTGTCCTGCCTAACGCTGATGATGGGGTTTTTGCAAATCCCTGCAGATCCAGATCAGCTTCGCCATGATCTTGGTAAAGACAAGCCTTCCGAGCCAAAAGACCTTGTGCGCCTTGCTAAACGCGCGGGGCTGCGCGCAAAAATGAGCAGCCTATCCATCGACCGTCTTGAATATTCTCCGCTTCCTGCAATCGCCTACGGCACTGACGGTGAGTTTTTCATAATCGGAAAGGTGCACGAGGGCAGAGTGCTTATACAGCGGCCAGGCGGGGCTCCAGAGTCTTTATTGCTCGATGAGCTTCCTGAAATATGGACGGGGCAATGCGTTTTGCTTACCCGTCGCGAAAAACCCTTCGGGGCGGATCAAAAATTTGATGTGACATGGTTTATACCGGCGCTTGTTAAATATAGACACCTTCTAAGAGATGTAATCTTTGCGTCCTTGGCCCTGCAAATATTTGCCCTTGGCATGCCCTTGTTTTTTCAGGTCGTTGTCGACAAAGTTCTTGTTCATCAAGGCCTAACTACATTGGACGTTCTTGCCGTCGGGCTTATCTCTTTAGTTGTTTTTGAGGCCATGCTGGGGGGCTTAAGAGCTTACCTGTTTACCCACACAACTAGCCGTGTGGACGTGGAGCTTGGCGCAGCGCTTTTCCGGCATCTTTTAAAGCTTCCGCTTGCTTACTTTGAGGCTCGCCGCGTGGGCGACACGGTAGCGCGTGTCCGCGAACTTGAAACAATAAGAGAATTTTTGACATCATCTTCTGTAACTCTCGTCATTGATTTCGCTTTCACGATCATCTTTCTCGCAATTATGTATTTTTACAGCAAAATACTTTTCCTGGTCGTCGCAATTTCAATCCCGCTTTATATCATTATTAGCCTGATCATTACGCCGCCGCTTCGTAAGAAAATTGAAGAAAAATTTCACAGAGGCGCGGATAATCAGTCCTTTTTGGTGGAAAGCGTCACAGCCGTTCAGACCCTTAAGGCCATGGCGGTTGAGCCGCAAATGCAAACGAGGTGGGAAAACCAGTTAGCAGGGTATGTGCGTTCCAGTTTTGACGCGGCTAAGCTCGGCATTATAGGTCAGCAAGCCATTCAGCTCGTCAACAAACTGGCCTCAGCCATTATCCTTTATATTGGGGCTAAAGAAGTTATCGGCGGCAACATGACCGTGGGGCAACTTGTGGCCTTTAATATGTTTGCGGGGCATGTCTCGCAGCCTATCTTGCGTATGTCGCACCTCTGGCAGCAATTTCAGCAAGTGCGGGTTGCTGTGGCGCGGCTCGGAGATATCCTCAACGTTCCGCCCGAGCGGGCGAGCAAGCCCTCACAATCGGCGCTCCCTCAAATTGAAGGTCTTATAGAATTTGACGGGGTTTTCTTTCGCTATGTTCCAGGCGGCAAAGAAATCTTACGCGATGTTACGCTTACCATACCGCCGGGGCAGATCGTTGGCATTGTTGGCTCCTCCGGGTCTGGTAAATCCACATTGGCTAAACTCGTACAGCGGCTTTATGTGCCCGAGAGCGGGCGGGTGCTGGTTGACGGTGTTGATTTGACCATGGTGGATCCGGCATGGCTGCGCCGGCAAGTCGGAGTCGTCCAGCAAGAAAATATTCTATTTAACCGCACCGTCAGAGATAATATCGCATTGGCTGATGTGGGCATGCCAATGGAGAATATTATCGCCGCCGCGAAACTCGCGGGCGCCCATGATTTCATTTTGGAGCTTTCCGAAGGCTATGACACGCAGATTGATGAGCGCGGGGGCAATCTCTCGGGCGGCCAGCGTCAGCGTATCGCCATTGCTAGGGCGCTCTCTATAGATCCGCGCATCCTTGTCTTTGATGAAGCCACAAGCGCCCTTGACGCCGAGAGTGATGCGGCGATTACGTCCAATATGCCTCTGATCGCCAATGGACGGAGCGTTATCATCATTGCTCACCGGCTTTCAACACTTCGCTCGGCCCACAGGATCATTACCATGGAGAACGGCAAGATTGTTGAGGACGGTAGCCACGAAGAGCTTATGGCGCAGGGCGGCCGTTACGCAGATTTGTGGAATGAGCAAATGCACGGCTTATCATCAGGTGAGGTGCCTTCATGAGTATTTGGGGACACATCAAAGTGATTAGCCTGTCTTGGCGCGCGGAAACGCAGCGCCGAAAGAACTTAAAAGGCGTACGCAGGCGCGGACAAGAAATGGAGTTCCTACCAGAAGCCCTTGAGATTGTCGAAACGCCGCCGTCCCCTATTGGGCGGCTGGTTATTTGGGTGATCATGCTGGCCTTTGTCTTAGCTGTAATTTGGTCCATCTGGGGGCGCATTGATATAGTCGCCACGGCGCAGGGTAAGGTTGTTTTATCCGGGCAAACCAAAACGGTCGAGTCCCCCGAAACAGGCCTTGTGCGGGCTATACATGTTAAGAACGGCGACAAGGTTAAAGCCGGCGACATACTGCTGGAGCTAGACCAGACCATATCAACGGCGGATACGGACGCGGTGAAGAATGAACTCCTGCAAGCGCAAACTCGGGCGCAGGTGGCCAGGGGCGTGCTGCGCTATCTTGATACCGGGCAAGTGCGCTTTGACGCTCCGCCGGGCATATCCGAGGCTGTTGCCCTCGTGTCCCAGCAACAGCTTCTGGCCCGCATTGGAGCTTACAGGGAGGAACGCATGGTATTCGCTGAGGAAAAACTCCGCACCGAATCAAACCGCTCGGGCATACGGCAAGAAATTGCCAAGCTGTCTGAAACGCTTCCGCTACTTAAAAGACGTCAGGCGTCCTTCAAGCAGCTCGCGGCTGAAGGGCTAGCCCCAAAACTTGACGCGCTCCGGCTTGAAGAAGAGGTCATCACGCGAGAGCGCGATTTACGTATCGCCAAGGAACGCCTTGCCGAAATCACAGCCTCCGTTGCGGCGGCGGATCGGCGCTCGCTTCTACTTAAACAGCAGCTCAAACGCGACGCCCTCGGTGAACTTGCCGAAGCTGAAGCGCTGAAAGCCGATAGAGAAGAGGCGGAGAAAAAAGCCATTGTACGCAATGCCTGGCAAACGATTAAGGCTCCGGCCTCGGGAACTGTTTTGGGACTGCAAGTATTTACCCTTGGCGAAGTCGTGGAACCGGGCGCGCCGCTTATGATGATCGCGCCAACTGGAGAGGACTTGATTGTCGAAGCCATGATCCTTAACAAAGACATCGGTTTTGTGCGCGAAGGGGACGACGTTTCCGTCAAGCTTGAGGCCTATCCTTTTACGCGCTACGGCCTAGTGGAAGGTACGCTTGATATCATCTCTGCTGACGCTATAGCCGATGAGCGTGTTGGACTTGTGTTTCCGGCGCGGGTCACGCTTAAGCAGTCCTATGTGGGCGAAGGGGTTTATAAACGCGAGCTTCAAGCGGGTATGAATGCCACAGCAGAGATTAAAACCGGGGATCGCCCCATTATTGACTTTATTCTCTCGCCTATAGCCAAAGCCAGTAAAGAGGCGGCGAGAGAGCGGTAGCGAGCGAGAGGGAAATATAAAAGAGGCGGCGAGGGAGCGGTAAATCTGTGAACGGTTTGGCAGGAGGCGCCCTCTCTCAAGCCCACTGAATAATTGATTGAGTTTTATAGAGGCTCGGTTATTTTGAAACGAGATATAAAGGACTGACATGACAGATACAAAAGCGCCAAACGGCACCACATCAACTCTCGGCGGAGCGATTCCTAAAGCCGGGCCGTCTGATAATAAAACCGTTTCACACATGCTGGGCGAGATTACATGGCTGCTTTCGCAATCCAAAGTTCACAAGAACCTATTTATTTCTGATCTGGAGTGGATGGTTATGCCCGCAATCTTGCTGGAACAGTTTCGGATATTTTACGGGCCCAACAGTCCGGCGGCTGTAGCGCTATGGGCGAATGTGTCGGCCGAAACTGACAAGCGGCTCCGGGACGGTGGGAGCCGTTTGCGGGCCGACGAGTGGAAGGGCGGGGAGAGACAGTGGCTAATTGAACTTATCGCGCCATTTGGAGCGGAAGAGGAGATACTAGAGGATTTGTCCGGCGCAGTGTTCGGAAATAAGCCCTTTAACTTTCATACTGTTGTGAACGGACAGCGTGTTGTTAAGACGCTGGGCGGCGATGCCTCGTAGCAGATGTTTATGTGATGAGCAAAGTACACCCAAATAAACTGTCATTGTGCTTGCAGCTTCAACTATGAAGTTAGAAAGTATAGTCTATCCTATTGACAAACTACTTATGCGTGTCAATGAGTGGTCAGTGACTGAGCGTGGATTTACGGAGGCTCATACGTCCAAGCGGCTAACAATACCCAGCACATGGTCTTTTCCGAAAAGGGAAGACGTCATTGCCTGTGCTTCTTCGGCCTCAGGCGCGAGTTTACGCTCTGCTGCCCAAAAGGCAATATTTGGACTCGGGGGCAGGGGATGTACTTTCGCTCTATTGACGGCAGGTCTGGCATCCTGTGCTAGCTCGGGCGCGCTTTCGCAGAAAAATCTTGATGCGATTGCCCAAAACTCTTCCTGCGAGCAGCCCTACATCCTAAAATACGACCCAGAGACAATCGATGCGATGCCGTCTGAAACAAAAGATGGAGAAGCGATATCTCAAGAAAACAAACTGCTATTACATCAAGCTGCGAGGTTGCGCCTAATGGGATATGAGCATGCTCTGCCAGCCCCGAAAAGCGGTTGTGCAGATGAGAGCATAACAGCTTTCACGCTTTTTGAAAAAAAGCAGAACGCCGCCGAAGCGCCAACAGTACTTTTAATTAAAGCTATGACAAGTGCGCAGATTAAGGCTGATCCAAACATCAGATGCAAGCCGGTCTACACGCAGGTTTATCAACCGCCATTGAAACTTGGGGGTGCAGGTAAAGTTATACAAGTGCGGAATGGGGAGCGCTGCAACGTAGAGAAATCGGATTTGTCATCGTTAGGTTTGTCATATGCATATGCTGCCCATGATTTTGGAGGATTGAGGGGATCATACTTGTTCTTTAGTAAAGTGATTTAATATGTCTTTTTTTCAGAAAACGGCTATGATCATAGCGCTTTTAGCTGCTCTCGTTTTCGCACCAGTATGGCTGGTGATGCTGAAAAATCAACTAAAACTCAATGAATTCGAATCTCAATTTAATGGTTTTGAACAACAGTTCTCATTGCAGGGCACTATGGTTAGCAAAGACAAACGTGTTACACTCGATCATGGTAGCGGTAACTATTGTTTATTTCTAGCTGAGAGAAACTATAAGTTCGTCGCGAGTGAAAAAATAAGGGATAAGATGGGTTTTTACGAGTTTTCCAGTATTGCTACTCGAGCAGATGGTTTGGGAGCAAAAGTTATTGTTTTACAATATGGGCTAAATTTGAAAGTTCAAATACAAGATGGGCCGTGGGATAACAATTTTGACCTGAGATGCGGATAAAGGAAATAGAGCGTGACTTCAAATTACTTAAGAACTGCAGCAGAGCGTCGAAGTAGTATTCTTCAAGATAACAACGCTAATGATAGATTTTACTTTGAACACCAAACTGTTGGAGATGTCGCGGCATTTCGAAATGGAGTTTTCTTACATCAGGAATCCGGAGCGCACCTTTTAGGTGGTTCGCTTGTGGTTTTTCCACAACTGAATAGATCTGCTGCCGCGACTGTCAACACCTACGACGCGTTAATCGTACAGGCCGCAGCTGAGTTTGGAATTGACGCTGATATAGTGAGAGCAGTAATTTATACTGAGGTTAGTAGAGGTGTATCATATGGACAAGTTACAGAATTAGTTGCTGGGCTCAGTGGTGGAATTCTGGAAGTTTCGACTTTACCGGGAAATATTCACCCTGATTGGGAGGTGCTGATCCCTGGATCCGATGTAAATAACACTTCCGACAACATTAGGTTGACAGCAAAATTACTTTCGGAAATATCTGATCGATTGGATGTGCCGTATGTTGAGGACATTTACGCATTATTCAATGGTATGTCACTTGATAGAACTTATGAGAACGGGGAAACTAAAAATACTCCTTATTTTATGAAGCGCGTCTTTGAGGAAAGGGCTTGGGAAAAAAACTGGGAGTTAACCCCCAACGGCGATGTGGAATTTTATACTACAGCGAAAGACTCTAAGTTTTTAATGGAGTTGGAACGGCAGCAAGTTTTGGCCGGTAATCTTAGGCCAAATATTAGAGATTTTGCGAGTTTTTCATCTGAAAACCTCCGCAATTTCGCAATTCAGCAATTCGAAGCGGGCACAATCAACCCCCTATTATTTCTAAACCCTAGTTTCAATCCGAACGCCGGCTCAGGGGTATGGTTGGCCATCTCCGCAAATGTGGCTCAGATTACCCAGCCGTGGGACAAAATTGTAATCGCTTATAACCCTAGCGGCTCTGGTGGTAGCTTTGGTCTGGCAGTCAACTATTCAAATGGAACTCAGGAAACTTTATCTACATTAATAGTAAATGCAATGGATGCAGATGAGACATATCTGTATACACATAATACCGTGTCATTAACCGGAACAGTTAACGGTTTGAACATAGCGATTTCTAGACCTGATGGTCAAGTTCTTAGTTCGGCGAATATTATACATAACGCAGATGGCAGTATCAATCGTGCTAAAGTTAATAATTTCATTTCCGAAGAGTTATCAATTTCAACGGATATATTTGGAAGCTCTGGTAACCTAACTCTAGCTCGGCCTGAAATCAATATTGTAGACCCAGGTGAGGTAAACATTGCGCAACTCAACTCCATCTACGGTCAAATTGGTAACGTTATTGGGTCAACTATTGGCGGGCTGTTAACTGATCAAATTGATGGCACGGCTGGTGTTGTCGCGGATGTTGTGGTATCGAGTGTGTTTGGTCAAATTGGCGCTACTTTTGGCGCTACTTTGAGTGAGTCCGGTGACTTTATAGATAATTTTGGAAGCAATCTCGAAACAGCTTTTACCTCTGAACTTGTGCCTGCCCTTGGCAGTGCAGCGGTAGGGACGATTAGTTCGCTTTTAACCGCCGAGATGGCCGATGCGCTTAATCTTGATGGCGTGGCTGGCGAAGTGTTCGGTGTCGTTGGCAGTTCGTTACTACAAGGCGTAGTATCGCAAGGTCTGGAGACCACTCTTAACACAGTCTTTGACGGCGTGGGAACAACTGTTTTTGGAGGTGGGACTGAAGGCCAGCTTGCTAACTTAGGTTCTGCATTAGCAGGTTATTTGGGCAACAAACTAGGAGGCCTTGTTGTCTCCCCAACAACACAGGCGGGGGTCGTGCTAAGTTCGTTGGGCTCATCTGTTGGCGGGCTCATTGGCGCTTCAAGTACAGCTTTGGGCACTGCTTTGACCTCTATTTTTGGGATAACAGGGAGCGCTGTTCCTATTGTTGGGACTTTTATTGGGGCATTCCTTGGAACTGTTTTAGGCACATTAATTGGCAATCTGTTTGGGAAGAAGAAGCCAAAAATTCCGACGGCGGATGCGAGTACCGTGCTTAGCTTCCAAGATGGGTATTATTATCTGGGCACTGTGAATTCAGCCAATAGCGGTAATGAAGACCTTGTCACGGATATGGCCAATGCGTCCGCAGATACACTTAACGCCTTTATTGATGCCGTGTATTCTGGTGATGCGAATGCTCGTAACATTAATACCACGAGCCCAACACAAATTTATGGTCATCAAGGCAACCAACTTTACGTCACGCTAGGTGGGACGCGTCATAATGTTACCGGTGCTGACCAGGCTGTTGATAAAGGCGTTCTATACGCCATTGAGCGTACAGAAATCGCGGGCGGATCATTGCTGATGAAACGCGCGGTTTTGACCTCAACGGCGGATAACCTTGCCAGTTTTGGCGGCGATCTTAAGATTGCGGAAGATTACACAACATATAAGCTGAACCAGCTTACGATCGACGCAGCGATTGCTGCGCCGTATGAGAGTCTTTCTGCGTCTGACAAAGCTTTCTACGATTCTAACGAGGCTAATTTCTTAGCAGTTCAGCGTAGCGATCATGCTACGATGACATCGGCGCAGACGAATTGGTATAATGCCAACAAAACCCGCGTTGACGCGATTACGACGTCTCTGAACTCTGTTTCCCAATTCGCAGCGGGGTGGATCATCACGTTGCAGCGCGCCGCGGAGCTTGGGCTTAATAAGTCTGCGGTTTCTGATTTTTACGGCGGAGCGAAGGGTTTTGTGGATAGTTTGGCGGGCATTGTTAGCCAACCCATTTCCTATGAAGATATCGCGTTTAAGCTAGCGGGCGTTGACCTTGAGGTTTATTTTGACGCCAATGATGATGGCGTCGCTCAATCCACCGAAGACATGCTCTTTGACGAGACGGGCTTTTTGCGGGCGGCAGGTCATGCTGACGGCGGCGTGGGTTATCACCAAGCCTCGTCCAATGCGACCATGACAGCGGGAAATGATATCATTATCGGCGCGAGCGGCACGATTGATGACCTGACAACGCATACGACAACCACCACCACACCGGGATACATGGATTGGTCTAACCCTTATGAACCGGAGTGGGTTCCAGGCACAACGACCACAACAACGCAAACAGTTGAGGGCGGCGATGACATTATCATCGGCAATAGCGGCGCGAATACCTTTTATGGCCGTACCGGCGATGATTGGCTGGACGGCGGGGCAGGGGATGCTGTTGATACTCTTTATGGAAATGAAGGTAATGATGTCTTACTGGGCCGCGGCGGCAATGACTCACTTTATGGCGGTGATGGCGATGATGTCATTTACGGTGGTGACGGGGATGACTGGATCCTCGGTGGTAACGGTAATGATACGCTGATACAGGGCGCAGGAACGAGTGCTGTTAACGGTGATGCCGGTGATGATCTCCTTATCTTAACGCAAGGGTCTGCAGGGGCTTATATAGGAAGTTATCGTGGTGGGTATGGGGCCGCAGATAATGGTAATGATACAGTAAGTTTCGAGCGTTTCAATGAAGGCATCGTGCTCGATATGTCTTATCATCCCGGAAGTTGGGATACGCACTCAAACTCTTTTTACAGGGATCCGGCAACGCGTTTATATGACATAAGAAGTAATGATGGTACGAACCAGCGATTAAATTATGCCTATGCATCTCAGATTGATAACATAACGGGCACGTCTTTTGCCGATGTTCTTACAGGCGACAGCAGTGCCAACATCCTTAGAGGTCTTGGCGGCGATGATGTCTTACATGCCACAGGCGGTGCGGATGTCCTAGAAGGCGGCGCAGGCGCGGATACTTTCCACCAGTTAAGCACTGCGAATTCATCTGTGACGATTTCCTATGAGCATTCTCTTGGCGGGGTAGATGTGTCCCTCAATTATTTGGCGGCTCTGGGAGAGGCCCACGCTTTTGGCGGTGATGCGAGCGGCGATGTCTTTGTCGGGGCCTTTTACCGTCTCACGGGCTCAGCCTATGCAGATGTCTTAGAGGGCAATCACGGCAATAATATCTTGAGCGGCCTTGACGGGGATGATTACTTTGTTGGTTCTCGCGGCACAGATACTTATTACGGCGGCGAAGGGTTTGATACGCTCGATTTTGGCAATCATGCCGTTACATCTGGCTTAACAATCAATGCCTATGACGGCGGATATACAAGCGGCTACCGCGACGGTGTGAATGGTGTTTCGGGCTCAACCCGAACTTACGGCATCGAGCATGTTGTTGGAACCAGCGGCAATGACACCATCCACTTCACGGCAGGAGATAATGTCTTAGAGGGCGGGGGCGGCGTAGACTATCTTTACGGCGGGACCGGCAACGATATTTACTTCGTTGAACTTGGCGGCGGCCATGACCGCGTTTATGAGTATGCAAACGCTGGCCATGACACAATCATGGTGGGTTATGAAGAGACTCTGTCTTGGGATGATGTCTCTATTGGCGGGGGGAACAATCTTGCCGTTACCGTTCAAGGCCAGACTTTAGCCACAGCCTATAACAGCCCGAACGCGAACCGAGAATTAGTCGGGGTTGACGCGATTGATATTGGCGGAACAGGCTCTGTTGATATTTGGTATCTCACAGGCGCCTCGCACAGCGGGGGCGGGACGAACGGCAACAATATCCTTCGAGGCTACGGCGATCACCGCGGCCTGAGCATCCTGCAAGGCTTTGACGGTAATGATACCATCTATTCTGCCACCACATCGGGCTCGAATAGCCTGCAGTGGGAAGATAACGCCAACATCTTGCACGGCGGGCGGGGCAATGATACGATTTACGCCTCCGTTGGCGATGATCAGTATATCTTTGACCGCGGGTCTGGGATTGATACCATCACCGATATGGGCGGTTTGGATCATATCCAGTTTGGGCCCGGGGTCGGCGCAAATGAGCTGATCTTTGAGGTTTACGGTAATGATCTTTATATAGGCGTAACCCCTGAAGGCACCGAAGATAGCTCGGCTCTAAATGCGCGGCAGATGACTGACCGCATCCGGATTATCAATGGCGGGTACGGCACGGGCCAACTCATTGAGTATCTCACAGTACAAAATGTAAATATTGATATCCGCACCCTCGATATCGCCTGGATAAACCCATACTCTGGCGGCGGTGGTGGCGGGGGGGGGAATAATGGAGGCGGCCTTGGCGGCGGCGGCAATTACAACATCCCTCCCATTATGTTCGATCTGGACGGGGACGGTCTTGATATGGTCTCTCTCAATGAGAGCCGTATTGTTATCAAAGGTGATGATAGCAGCCTGACCCGTATTGGCTGGCTGGGCGGAGATGACGGCTTTCTCGCCCTTGACCGAAACGGTGACGGAAAGATCAACCGTTTGACCGAGATATCCTTTGTTGGCGACCTTGAAGGCGCAACCACGGATATGGAAGGCTTAAAGGCTTATGACAGTAATGATGACGGGGTGTTTGACGCGTCAGATGATCGCTTCTCTGAGTTTTTAATCTGGCAAGACATCAACCAAAATGGCCGTTCATCTCGTAGAGAGCTCATGAGCCTTGAAGAGGCGGGTATTACCTCCATTAGCTTTACATTGCAGACAACCGGCAATGATATTGGCGACTATGCTGATAATGTGGTCCTCAACACGGCAGATTACACCCGCAGCGACGGCACCACAGGCACGACTTATGATGTGGCGCTTGCGGCCAGCGTTATCCAGGAAGGACGCGAGTCCAATGATTCCCGTGTTGGGCAATCTGACGACGAACTTGGCGGGCAATTAGGCCGTATCTCAGTGCGCCGCATTGAGCGCCTGATCGGCCAGCAGCAAGACAATGATAACGGCACCGTTACGCCGATCGTGATTGATCTTAATGGTGACGGCCTGCTTGATTTGGTTCATTTGGATGACAGCGGTATTGAGATTGATGTCAACAATGATGGACTGGCGGACCGTATGGGCTGGGTCGGGGCGTCTGATGGTCTCTTAGCGCTTGACCGAAACGGCGACGGCACCATTACGGCCGTTTCTGAGATATCTTTCACCCAAGACCTTGAAGGCGCTCAAACCGACCTTGAAGGGCTTGCCGCTTTTGATAGCAACGGGGATGGATACTTAACGGCCAGCGACGAGCGGTTTGCAGAATTCCAAATCTGGCAAGACCTTAACCAGGACGGTATTAGCCAAGAGGGAGAACTTCAGACCCTTGATGAAGCGGGACTCACAAGCATCAATCTTACAGCGCATACAGGCCAACAGGCGTTTGGCGGCTATCTTGACAATGTTGTCTTCGGAACAACCGCCATCCAGTGGGACGACGGTAGCGAAGGCATTGCCGGCGACGTTGGTCTGCGCGTTGAATATAACGGTGTTTACGCAGAAGGCGGCGTGAGCGGGCCGCAGTTCCTGACCGGATTTGCAGGTCTTGAGCATGTTCATGTGGACGCGATGCAAAGCTTCTCTGATATTGCCACTGAAAGCGCATGGGGCCGTATCGCCGGGCACCGTTCACCGCTTATGGCGCGTCTTCGCGCGGCAGAGGATGAACAGGCCCGTTTGGACGCTATGGGTATCGACCTTGGCATGACCCAAGACGAGCTTCTCGCTGACTTTGACAGTGATGATGATGAAGATGAAAACGCCGCCGCCGCTGTGGAGGCAGAGGCTGTAAATGATAACACAGATGACGCTACGTCTGACGTCTCTGATGACGGATCAGAAGACGCGGGCTCAGCCTCTGAAGCGCCTGCCACACCTTACGCCGGTGATGATCAGCTCCCAGCCGTAAGGCAGGCACACTATGAGAGCTTGACCCGGCAATCCGGTATGGGCGCTTTAGCGCTCACAGATGTCACGGCTGTTAAAGCTACGTCCGAAACCCGTCTGACGGCCCGGCAAGCCGCCTCGCTTGATCAGTTTACGCAGGCTATGGCAGGCTTTGGCGCAAGCACAGCGTTTAATAGTTTGGATCCGCTCTCGAAAGACGCCCAAGAGACCACCGGTCTTACAGTTCATGCGAAATGGGACAGACCAAGAATGGCTATGGCACATATAGCCTAGCAGACAATACTCCGGCCTTGAGGCCGGGGTATACAATAAACGCTATATCTTACTTGCCGCGAGGGCCGCGCCGGGGACGAGGGTCAGGGGATGTGATTTTGATGCCAAAACCCAAGTCATGTTCCCAAATTTTACGCTTGGGCTTTGAAGTCATATCCGGCATGGCCTTACTACAATGACTAAGTGAAGGTATCCCTAGATCTCCGATAACGCCTTTGACAATATAAGCGGCTAAAACTTCGTCATAACGGCTTTGCGTGAGCGCAAGCTGCGCCTCTAAAAGTTCTTGTTGCGCGTCAAGAATATCAATATTGGGCCGAAACCCAGCCTCAGCTTCTTTCTTGACGGAGACCGTTGCGATTTGCGCTGTTTCAACAAGGCGCCTATTAATGATGACAAGTTTTTTGCTAGCGTCATACTGAGCCCAAGATGAAGACACGCTTTCCCTTACGCGGCCCAGCGTTAAGTTCCTGTCATGGTAAGCGCGGTTTTTTGCAAAAAGACTTCTGCGCTCTCGCGCCTTTGCGGCCCCGCCGGCTAATAACGGCACATTCATACGCAGCCGCAAACTCGCATCATCTCGTTCAAATCCATTAAACACTGTATCGCGCTGCGCGCTCACATCCCCAATCAACCGAAACTCTGGATACCATGTTTTTTGTACGGTTTTAACGTTCTGATCGGCCGCGTCCATCAAGGCCTCAGAGGCTTTAACATCAGGATTAATCATCCCCGCGCGGTCCAAAGCTTCAGCAACCGACCCGGGCATTGGAGGGGCCGTAGGAAACATGATCTCCCCTTCAGGCGCGCCGCCAATGGCTTCATTAAACGCCGCTTCCGCTTCGCGAATATCCCGGGTTGCCCCAATGATTTCAGCCTGACCGCGTTCAATACGGGCGCGGGCTTGGACAATATCCGTTTTGGTACCCGCGTCGAGCTCAAACCGGCGCTGCGCGTCATGGCGGCGCTTTTCGAGCACTGCGAGGTTTTCCTGCCGAACGCGCAATAATTCATGTGCGCGTGCCAAATCTACATAGGCCTGAACAGCCGATAGCTGCACGCTTAAAATCTGGCGCACAGATTGAAATTGCTGTGAGCGAAGTTCATGCTTAGCGCTTTTGATAGCGGCGCGCCCGCGCCCGCCCAGATAAAGCGGTTGATCGAGTGACAATCGTAAGCTCACAGGGCGGCCATTATCAAGAGCCGTGCCGTCTCGGCCAAATTCTTCCGTAAGGCCAAACTCAGTTACGCCATTCACTTGGGGCAATATAGTGCTGCGGGTTTCGCGAACCCGTTCTTTAGCCTCGCTTACTAAAATGGACGCCGTATGCGCTTCAGGATGAAAGATGCACGCTTTGTTGACAGCGGCTGTTAGAGTCTCAGCACTGGAAAGCTGAGGAACCATTATCAGAGGCGCAAGTCCAATGAGTAAGGCCTTTCGGGAGTAACCGCGTCGCATGTGAGTAAACCTTAAAATGTAGATGACACTCCAACCTTAGCCCATAGGCTTTGGTCTCGTGGATCTGACAGAGTTGCGGGATCGCTAAGGTCGAAATTTGTATCCAGGAATGTGTCTTTAGAACTATTCCCGTAATAGGCTCCGGCGTAAATTGCCGCCTTATCCGTGACATCAAAGAATAAGGTTCCTGCAAGGGTGGTGTAAAAGTAGTCAAGGCCAGCACCGCCGCTAGCCTCTACGAGGCCGCCTTCTAGGGATGTTTCAAAAGTTATAGGGCCGAACACATCAAAAGCGTGCGTAATATCCGCTTCAAGCGTGATCGTTTCAACATGCATGTCATAGAAGGCCGTAAGGCGCGGAGACAAAAAAGTATCAAATGTTAAAGAACCAAAAAACTCAGCTGTGCTTGCCTCCTGCGCCCCAAAATCAAATACGCCGCCCGATTGAGGGTAATGATATAGAGTGGCACCAATTTCGCCGTCAATCATATCCCCAAGCTCCCAGCCCAGCCCCAGATAAAAATCAATCTCATTGGCGAATGCTTCGGCTTCCTCTCCGACGGCAACGGAAGCCCAAACCCCCGCAGTCCAGGGGCCATATTTTGCTTCAATGGCGGGCTGAAAGGCCTCGGCGCCCAATGTCACGCCGCGGAAAACATACTCGGTCACATAATCAGCCGAAAGCGTCACACTCGCGTCATCTGCCTGCGCAGGAAAGGCCAGGGCAGTCAACAAAACCCCGCCCAAACAGCCAAATCTCAAAAACATAACCTACTCCAATATCGTGAATGACTACACGCCAGAGGAGAGTTAAGCGTTTTGTGTCAATAAAGTGTTTACCATAAGGTCGAAACGCCCCCTGCGTTCAAAAACTTGCAACCCATCTTACAATTAAAGTCTTTGCTCCGGCCTATGTGTCATCAGATCAGAAGTTTATTTTTGCGACTTCATCTGGGTCAACTTCATCAATATTGCGATCATATATTCGGGTTGTCTCCGCGCTCTTGTGACCAGCCATTTTCCGAGCTTCTTCGAGAACCCCGCCTGACGCAAGGTAAGCGGTAATGCCGGTTGCCCGAAATGAATGATTTCCGATTTCGTCAAAATATCCGGCGGCGCGTGCCCGGCGCTGAACCATTTTCCAAGCGCCTACACGGCCATAGGTGCGCCCTGTGAGTTTCCCGCCATGCGGCGTACCACCCTGAAAGAGAGGAGCTTCAGGCGTTGACAATAAGTCTGCTTGAACGAGATATTCATCAATATAATGCTGCAAAGCGGGATGAACGGGCATGTCATGGCGTTTTGAGCCTTTCTCAATGGCACAGAGATAACGCACATCTCCGCGCTGAACATAATCATGCACTTTCATCCGAAGGGCAGCAGAGATACGAAAGAGGGAATAGGCCATAAGCGCTATCAAGGCCCGGTCTCGATAATCCGCCTGGGTTTTTAATGGGATTGCCTCTAAAATACGTGTCACGAGGACAGGTTCCAGAACAGGCGTCGCCCCTTTACCGACAACGCTTTTCGGCAATTTCACAGCACGGGCGATATTTCTATCGATCACACCGGCGACAATGAGCGCATCAAAGTAGCCGCGCACGGCTGACATCGTTACCCGAACAGTACTGATCTTGTGATCAGTCAGACCCGCGGCGTCCATAACCCTGAAACTTCGCACAAAGCCGTTTAGGAACGGACCGTCTATTTGCTCATGGGCTGTGACATTTTTCTCTTCGCAATAAGAAAAGAAGCGGGAGAGGGCGCTATGATATGTTTCCAAAGAATTCTGATTTACATGCCTGGCCAGATAATTACTATAGGCCTCAAGAAACCGAGGGTCTGGGCCGCTAAAATCTACAAGTAGCTTGGGCGGAATATAATAAACCTGATGGGTTCCGCCGAGGGGAGACCTACTCAGGATATTTTCTGAACAAAGCATGTCAAAAAACCGCTTCAGCCCGCACAAATGGATTAAGATCGTTTTGTTCTCTAATCCCGTATGCTCAAGGGCTTCGATATGATTCTCAATAATCTCAGGTGTGATTTCAGTGATGTCACGCGGACCGTGCTCCCAGGCCCAATTTAGGAATGTAATAGCAGCGTAGCCATAATCTGTATGCTGGCTTTTAGATATATCGGTGATATAGAAACGGTGCCAAGCCGCCTCTGTCGCTTGGCCCGACCACGAAATGATTTTGGGAGGCGTATCTAGGACGCCCACATCGGGAAAGAGGTCATATTTATTGTTCAAATTTCCCATAGTTAACATAACCAATATTATGTTTCCTAAGATTTGATGAAAAGAGGGGGCTTTTTTTCGGAATATTTGTTGTTTAGGCGGCGTTCTCGTCGAGCAAATCAATTTTAGACAGGCACTGTTACTCTCTGCTCAAACTCTGTGAGCAACTCCTCTCTCAGCAAACTGTGCCGGTTGCATGTTCATTCTTTATTTTGTCCGAAAACCACAGCTATGATGGGATGGACGCTCCCCCCCTTCAACCAGCACATTTGTGCTAAAGTGACCGTGGCAATTTCGTCAAAACAGGAGCGAATTATGACAACTGAAAACTTATCTATCATTGGGGTCGATCTGGCAAAACGAATTTTTCATGTACATGGTGCAGATTCTGCCGGTCGTGTTTTATTTCGGAAAAAACTGAGGCGGTCGAAGGTTCTGAAGTTCTTCTTTGATCAGCCTTGCTGTACTGTGGTCATGGAAGCCTGCGGCAGCGCTCATTATTGGGCGCGCGAAATTTCGAGCTTCGGTCATACCGTCAAGCTCATTCCGCCAGTTTACGTCAAGCGGCTAAGACTGATGAAGATGCAGCGCGGCTTATGACAATTCCAGGTATCGGCCCCATTACAGCAATGGCGATACAAGCATTTGCTCCGCACATGAAGACTTTCGAAAATGGCAGACATTTCTCGGCTTGGCTGGGTCTTGTACCCAAACAGAACTCGACGGGAGGAAAGTCTATCCTCGGTAAAACCTCTAAGATGGGGCAATCAGATATTCGGAAATTACTCATATCAGGCGCAATGGCTGTGGTCAGGTGGGCCGGCATCAAGGGCTATTCGGACAGCACTTGGCTTGGCCGGATGATGTCAAAAAAGCCAAAGAAACTCGTTGCTGTAGCACTGGCCAACAAAATGGCGCGTATGATCTGGGCCATGACCGTGAAGCAAGAAAATTACACTTTGCCGCGTCTGGCGGCATTGGACTTGCTTCAGTAAAGTGGAGAGTGCTTTGGTTTATTTTGTCATCATCTCATATTTCATTGGGCTTGTATAGTTGCAGGCAGAATGCCGTCTTACGGGATTGTAGAATCCGTCGATATAGGCGGCGATTTCCGCTTTGGCTTGCCTTCGGGTTTGGAACACGGTGCGCCAGACGAGTTCTGACTTGAGGGTTTTGAAGAAAGTTTCAACAACGGCATTATCATAGCAGTTTCCTTTTCCGGACATTGACGGTTTGGCCCCGAGGGCCTTCACAGCTTTGCGATAATCATAAGAGCAATATTGTGATCCCCGGTCAGAGTGATGTATGAGCCCCTTAGGCGGGCGGCGGAGTAGGTTTGCCTGCTTCAAGGCTTCCAATGGCAACTTTGTTTTCAATCTGTCGCTAACCGCCCATCCGACGATGCGCCGGGAATATATATCCATTACTATTGCCAGATATAGCCACCCTTCACGAGTCCAGATATAACTAATATCCGTGCTCCAAACCTGATTAGGCCGCTCTGCGGTAAAGTTCTGATCCAGAAGGTTGGGCGCAACAGGATGATCATGTTGACTGTCAGTCGTGCGTTTGAAGCGGCGCTTAACTTTCGCGCACAGAGCGTTTTCACGCATCAACCGGGCAGTTCGGCGACGTCCTACGGCAAAGCCAAGGTCACGGAGTTCATGCATCATGCGCGGACTACCATAGGTCTCGTTGGAACCCGCGAAGGCCGCCCGGATATGAGCGAGCAACACCATATCGTCTTTTTGCCGTTGAGAGGCGGGGCGTGTCTTCCAAGCATAAAACCCGCTGACGCTCACGCCCAACAGCTGGCAGGCCCGCCAAATAGAAATATGCACCTTCCTCGTGTCAGTGTAAGCAAAGATCATCGCTTTGCTTCCGTCGCGAAGAAGGCGGTCGCTTTTTTTAACAGATCACGCTCCTGCCGGAGGATCTCGTTCTCTTTACGAAGGCGGATGTTCTCTGTCTCAAGATCATCATGTGGGCCTGAAAGCAACGCTTCGTCGGCGAAGCGGCGGCGCCAGGAACTGAGGGTCGATTTACCAATGCCCAAATCGACGGCAACTTCATCAACCGTCCGGCCGCTCTCTCGGCTTAACCGAACCGCCTCCCGTCTAAAATCATCTGTAAAGTTCTGGTGTCGTCCTGTCATAAATGCCTCCTAAGCTACAGGAAGCACTCTCCACTTTACTGAAGCAAGTCCAGACAACGGCTGGCCGGCCTGTAAGGATTTAAGAGCTTCATCAAAGCTGAAGTTTGAACCTTTGGTATCTGTCTTGGTCATAATCATCATTCCTGTTTCTAAAAAACTTACTGGAATGACACAGAATTTTGAACACTATCCAAAGTCCCATGAGCCAACCTTCAGTTTAGCTACCGTAAAATTCTCGCAATGGCGGTAATTTTCCTGCAGCGCCCAAAGCTTTGAGTTGTTGGTAAACCTCACTGTCAGGCGTCATAACGATATCAAGCCACCACTGACGGGCCTCTCTATGCACTGGCCCTATAGGGACTCTCATGTCGATTACCATTTTATCAAAAGCGATTTCTTCGTTTAATTGCTCACGGCCACCCATCGTGGAACTCCAAACCGCACTTTTCTGAGCACGAATGACGTCTTCCAAACGATCCTCTGAAAACCGTTCATAGTCAGTTTTAAAGAGACGGTTTCGCACATGATCAACAGCTTCAAAACCATATGTCTCGGGAGTCTCAAGTGACTTGTTTCTCGATTTACGTTGCAAAAATCCCATTCAGACCTCCTGTAAGTCCTGTCTATTACCACATTATAGTGCCGTTTGCATTATCTCTGTGGCCCTCTGTCTATACCCAAGTCGCCGCCGCGCTCAAACTTGGTGCGGTGATCCAAATTCATACCCCAGCCTGTTTCAGCCGACATCAAATCCCAAGCCGCCTTGAAAATATCCATGTGCTTATCCAGCATGGCCTGCCTCACTGCATCATCGGGGCGCGCCACATGATCGCTCATAAATCTAGGCACACCGGCCGAATTGAAACGGCGACTGCAAGCATCTTCAATAGCTCTAGCCTTGTTCAATAAATCAGAATGATCGCGGTCTAAGTAAATTCTGATATTTGCATCATCTGCTTTCTGAACCCGCTCTACCAAGGCTAATAAATCTGTTCGTTCTCTCTCTGATAGACCTGGAACAGATATAGAAAGTTTAGCTTCCAAACTGTCATATTTCGAAGCTGCGGACTCTATGCTGCGAAGGCGCGCCTCGGCGAGCCGCTCAACAAGTCTAGCCGCATATGAAAGCCCTTTATTGAGAGCATCAACTTTCTTTTGAGACGTGCGTTCCCACCAAGTATCACCTTTCAACTCGCCATACTGCGCTATGTTATGGCGCGATAGCGCTTTAACCGACTGACTGTCTAAATTCGGATTTAGGGCCACACGTTGAAGCCTTTCAAAGACTGGCGGGCCTTTTTTAAACATCGCGTTTACTTGCTGCCGCAAATTGTTTTCTGCCTCAGCAATACGTTCATCACCTTTAAGCGCGCTTTCAATCCAAGCCTCTTTCGTATTTGGCATTTCCATAGCAGGCAGCAAGTCAGGGACAGCCTCTAAATTGACCTCTGGCGTCGTCGGCTGCCCAGCCGCTGAAATCCGTTCGCCCCGCCCTAGCTCTTGATTTTGACTGCGCGTAATCGACGGCGCGGCCTTCAACAGACGTTCACCCAGCTTGGCGAGCCTATCGACCTGACGGCGTGTAAACGCCTTCATCTGGTCATAGATTGTATTGCTCGGATTAAGCCCACGGCGCTTCCCAAAGCCCACGGCTGCGCGGTAGTCGAGACTATCTTCATAATCGAGCGTGGTGGCCTTGGCCACTGGCCGCGATAAAGCCTCCACGATGCTGCCCTTAAAGAGCTTTCTCGGAAAGCTGGCCTCCCCGTAATACATCTGCGCGGTTTTTCTGTGGCGCGTCATAGCCACATAAGCCAGATTCTGCGTCATGCTGCGCTGTGCCAGCACAAGCGTATTATCCACGGTCACGCCTTGGCTCTTATAGATGGTCACGGCAAAGCCGTGGGCAACGTGATTATAGCGGTCTTGCCCGAACGCCACGCGCTGACCATTTTTCAGCTCTACGGCCCTTGCGCCCTCTTGAGCCTCGATCACGCGCCCAAGCTGGCCGTTGCGAACCTTCACACCGTCAATCGTGTCATTCTGTAAGAACACGATACGGTCGCCCTCTCCGAAGTCATAACGGTAATCTGCACCCTCTGGAGTCTGGCCTTCATGGAAGGCCTTGTCTTCGCGCCTGTCCTCGATGCTCTTAGCCGTCTCGAACTTGAACCCCTGCCCTATCTCGCCTGATGCTTTCAAGTTTGAACGGATGCGGTCGTTCAGCTCCTGCACCATCTTATTACTATGTGCCAGGGCGAGCGTCATTTCTCCGGACTTATGCTTGGTCGCAAAGTCTGCAGCGAGCGCATCAATCGCCTCATCCTGCAGCTTAAAACTGCCTATGGCTAAGTTGTCCTGATAGGCCCCAAGCGCCTCTTTGATATTGCCACGGGCAAAATCGAGGCTGGCTTGCTTCATCCACGCCGCGCTCTGTCGGTGTATCTCCGATACCTCGTAATATCCTGTGCGCTCAACAATGGCCCTGAACGCGGCTCCTGCCGAAATTGCGGGTAGCTGGTCATAGTCTCCGACAAGCACAACCTTGGCCCCTGCAGCTTGCGCAGTCGCCAAGAGTCTATCGAGCTGACGGCTCCCAACCATGCCCGCTTCATCTACGACTAGAACGTCCTTCTCCGAGATAGTCTGCATCCCGTGTTTTAGACGATATTCAAGGCTGGCAATCGTGCGGCCTTCGATGCCGCTAGACTTCTCCAGCTCGTCCA
This sequence comes from Maricaulaceae bacterium, assembly GCA_048268905.1. Lineage (GTDB taxonomy): Bacteria > Pseudomonadota > Alphaproteobacteria > Caulobacterales > Maricaulaceae > JACOMS01. Next base: position 22,998 of record JBLWUN010000015.1, read on the forward strand.
CGGCCTTACCCGCAAGAGACAAGCCGATAGGGTTATACCCTTGCTCTTTCCAAGCCAGATTTGCGGCCTTCAAAAGCGTCGATTTACCCGCACCCGCAAGTCCCACAATCGAGGCGAGCTGTTGCGGGCCGGTAATGGAATGGACGGCTCCCGCTTGCTGTTCTGATAGCTGATAGCCCTCGCCCTTCACGGCTGCAGCAATGGCCTTCTCAACCCGCTTGACGCTGACTTGGTGAGTATGGTTTGCGGCCATGCCCAAGGCACGGTCGGCCATGCCTCGCTCAAGGTCTATCATCCCGCGTGTCGTATATTTGGCTTTGACGATCTTGCCGCCCTCTTTCACTTCCTCGGATAATCTGACTAGCTCGTGGCTGTTCACAAGCCTTGGAAGTAAAGTCAGAAAACCTTCTCTATCCTGAACGCGGGTCGTCAAAGCCCGCGCTATATCATCCGCATCGAAGACGGATTTCTTATCAAGAATCGCATCCCAAATTAGCTCTGGCTTCTCGGAAAGGAGCTCAACATTCTTGGCGGAAATTTCCTGCTCGCGAGTCAAGCTATCGCGCTCAATCCCCTTCTCCTTAACAGCGTCCGCAAACAAGCCTCGGTGCTGGGTCGGCTCAAGCTCAATGCCTCGGTCTTCAAATGACCTATGGTCAATCTGCTGGTCGATGCCCTTTTCCAAAAGACGGCGATTCACAATCCCGGCCCAGGCCTCGCGCTCCAACAATAGCGTGTCTTTCTGACCCGCAAAATTACGGTATTTGATACGGCGTTTATCGCCCTGCCCCTCGCGCACAATTTCGCCCCGCTCGTCCAGCACAGGAACCTTCTTTTTGCCAAAGCCGTCTTCGGTCAATGGCCGCATCGTCAACATGATATGAACGTGTGGATTGCCAGCTTTATTGTGAAACGCAAAGTCCACAATCTGGCCGTTATCCGTAAACCGCTTTGCGAACTCGCGCACAGTGTCCAGGTTTTCCTCGGCGGTAAACTCAACAGGCAGAGCAACTTCAACCTCACGCGCAAGCTGGGCGTCGGCGCGTTTTTCAAATAGCTCGACCGCGTTCCATATCGCTTCGCTGGCTCCGTTCGTGTCGCGCCCATCAATAGCGGTGCGCAACCATTCGGGCGTCTCGTCAGGCAACATAATCTCGGTGTGCGCCACATCGTGTTTACTAGCGTAGCTAAAGCTCTGCCCCGTGCGCTCGGCATACATCTGCGTGGCATGACGGTAAGCTGCAGCGGCCACGGCGCTGCGGCCGCCTCCGCGCGATATGATTTGAGCTGATAGGTGATAAATCGCCATATCCACTCTTACTACAAAACGTTTTAGAATAAAACGTATAAGTGCGCCTTCATATATTCAGGATTTATTCTTGCTATAATCGCTTCAACTACCCTAATATCGACATATCACATTTTGTAAATAGAGGCCACGATGAACGAAAAACTAAGCGAGCGTCAAAAGCTATATCAGAAGAAGCTAGACGATCTCTCGGCTCTTGAAGAAGCCGAAGCGCAGCGCATTGGACGCCTTGTTATTGAATCAGGATTAGCCGATGTGCGGGCCACCAAGACAGAGCTGAAAGCGGGGTTTGCTGCAATGGCAAATAGCTTTCCGGCGCGAACGTCCTCGCGAATACTCAAAGCTCGGCAAGCTGCGGCAAGGCTGCAACCGAATGTCTGATAGCGTTAGAACAGAGAAGGTCGCGGATCGCCGTAAGGATGCGAGGGAGAAAATTGAGCTGGGCGGTTTGCTAGTAAAAGCCGGACTTCGTAATGCTGATAAAGCCTTCATCTACGGCATGATTTTAGAAGGTGCAGAGGCCTTAAAAGATACAACTGAAAAGCAGCGGCTAACAGCCATCGGGCGAGATAAGCTGAAAAGCTGAAAAACGTTACAGCGCCCTACCCTATTATAACTTACGCCCGTCCATTTGCGTATAAGCTGGAATGTCGCCGCCCTTCTCTCGCAGCAAGTGATAAAAATATTCTCGCTTATTCATGCCCTCCGCTTGTGCTTGGGTCTCATAGATTTCAGCAATAAAGCGCGGGAGCTTGCCCACGTTAAATTGAACTTTGTCCCGAATGAGCGCCCTCAGCTCAACATCATCATATGAACGGGTTTTCGTGTCCTCACTATCTTCTATTGATACCTCAAAATTATCACTTCGCCACTGATCCAATAACGCTTGGGCGGCTAGCGTCATGGCGTCCTCAAATGAACAATTCATAGCTCGGCTATAGGTGGATAATATCTCTTGTGAATTATAAGGCCCCGCGCAAGGCGACGGATTTTCATTACTCCAAGCCTCTAGGAACATAGCCGCGCCGCTGCGCTCAATATCCAAAGGGGAAATTTCGGTAGGGTCAATTTGCGGTGACAAAGAAAGCCTCCATCTTGCCGTCCAAATCGAGAACGCCAAACCGCCTCCGCATGGCTTTCATTTCACTATGTGTAAATTTCAATGTGACCTCGCTTATTCCGTTCACATCGTCAGGAATTTTACTCATGTCGAATTTTTCGGGTTCAGGCGTAGAATCAGCCTCAATCAAGAGCGCAATCGCCTTCTCAAAAGTTTCGGCCATGCTTAGATCATGTTTGACGGCATATGACAGAGCTGCTGTCTTTGTCGTGGATTTGATTTGTTGAGATACGCCTAAAACATCCGACCGCGCTTCAAGAGCTTCGTTCCATGCGTGGGATGTGTCTTTCTTATCATTGGCTAACATACTTTTCCTCCCTGTAGGTCACCGAGCGTCGCTCTGGTGACCGGGGAGTTTGTAAGCTGACGTTAGACAGCCGCTATGACCTTTAGCCCTCCGAGGAGCGCCTGGACATACGCCATAGCCTCCCCGACCTCAAAAGGTAGAGAAGGCATCATTGCGGCTGATACCAAGCCGCTAACGTCAGGGTTACAAAGCCCTGGCCGCACAAGGCGACAGGGCAACACTAACTCAATTCAAAATTTGAACAAGGGGGAAGGCAAGCCGCCTAACAAGGCCTAAGATTTTTGGCTTTGCACTAAAAGCTGCAACGCTTCCCAGTTCTTCACGCCGCGCGCCTTAACAAAGGCCTTAAACGCTTCGATAGTTTGCTCCGGGCCTTCAATCAAAACGGATTTGCGGGCCGTGCCGCGAATATAAAGTTCAACAGGGATTTCAGGAACAAGGCCGGAAGGCTTTGAGGCGGGTTTAGGGGGCCTTGTAGCCTCCTGCCGCGATTGCCCCACACTGGACGCTGTTACAGGACTATCGCCCGGATGCTTTAAGGGAGACTTTTCACTTGCCGCATCAAGCTCGGCTGCACTTGGCGCAGCCGGAACCTTGCCCTTATTGGCAAAGCCGGAGGGTATTTTAGCTGTTCCTGCTGGCTGCAGCTCACCTTTGGGTTTTGCAGCGGCTTTCTTCTGGGTAAAATCAATCGGCATTACGTGCCCTCCCCTTCCATAATAAAGCTGACAACGGATTCAGCGAAGCGATTGGCGTTCTCAATCGCTTTGGTCGCACTGCTAAGACCGTCTTTTTCAAGCTGGCGAAGCGTCTTACCTTCGGTAAAAATAGTCTTGTAAGGCTGGCGGGCAACAAGCTCCACTGGCAAGACAGGCACGTCCCCTGCCCTCATCTGCTCCACAAGGTATTTATAGTCCCGAGTTTTTATAGCGGCATTTGTGCGGGTAAAGACCACACGGTAAGGAATTGGCCTCTGATACACGTCTTCCATCTCTGTGATGGTTTGTATCGCGACAATCGCCTTACGCGCCTCCTGCGGGCTATCAGATAACGGTATCAACACATGGGAGGTGCGTGAGAAGGCTTTAGTCGTCGTATCGCGAGCCGCACCCTCTGTATCGAGGATGAGAATATCATAATCGCCGCTATCGACAAATTTGCTAATCAGCTTGACGATGTTTTGGTCAGCACTTTCATATCGGTCAAAACCAAAAGGAATGTTATCGCCACGGCTTTGGTTCTCTTCTACCCACGCCGCCAAATTTCCGGCCGGGTCAAGATCGAGTAAAGCCACACGCTGTCCTGCCTCAGCTAAAGCAAGCGCCAAGACTAAAGCCGTTGTAGTTTTGCCCGAACCCCCTTTAGGGTTCACCAATGCCAAAACAATCATTCAACTCTCCAAATCCATAAGGTGTATCAATAAGCCTTAGTATTAGCCCTTAATTCTATAACATAGGGTTAAGCCATAACCTTATATATTTACTATATGCCATATCTATATAGTTTATCTATATGGGTTATGTATATAGCTACGCCGCCGCGCCCCGCCTGTCCCGGCACGGGCCTTTTCCTGATTGCGCGCTCTGACGGCACGGGTGAGGGCGCTCGGCAACTCATATACCTGTTTCGCCAGCAAAACCGCGCCAAGGGTGAGTTCCGGGCGACATTCAAGGGCAGGGCGACTCAAAATCCCTGACAGGTAGCGGTTCGGGCATTTCACCGTCTCGCGCTCGTTCCATTTTCGCTTATCGGGAACGGGCTGCAGCCGCATCTGCTTCACAATCTGCGTATCGAGGAACGCCAGCAAAGCGCGGCGCTGCCCATGCGCTCTCACGCCCTTTTCCCAGAAATACGGTTTATAATCGGGTTGTTTTTTGTCCTTCAAGGCCTCGATGTGGTCGATAATCTCGGTTTCCGTGACTTGATCGGGCAGGGGAGACCCTAATTCTTCCAGTGCTCCACGGGCAACAAGCGCAAATGCTTCAGAATCGAGACCCTGACTCGCCCCAAACCCTTTATAACGCTCAGCCTTTTGCCTACAGGATTTAACCCCTGTTTGTTCTTGGTTCGTATTTTCAAGGTTTAGCTCCTCTGTAGATACAGGAATATCCCCCCTTGGGGGGTGTGACTCAGTTTTTGACCCCTTAATAGTAAAAAGACCGGAGGCCCATTTTAGAAGCTGACTGCATTTGACCGTATATTCGTTCCAAAGGTTCATCGCTTTGCCCTTCAAGCGGCGCTCACGAATGCCCAGCAGCCCTTCGGCCTCCAAGCGGCGCAGCGTTATCTTCACGCTGCCCCGGCTCACGCCTGCTTTGGCGCAGATCCAGTCATGGGCGACCGCAAAGGTCTTTTTGCCTCTACCAGACGCCATAAGCGCGCAGAGAACCGCTTTCTGGGCTTTTGTAAGGTCAAGGCCCTGATAATACGGAAAGAAGCGCATAGCGGCGTAGGTGAAGCCGTGCCAGCGTGTCCTACGGGTCTTTAGAGCCTCCTTATGCGCCTCTGTAGCCTCTGCGCGCTCAAAAGCCTCTCCGTGGGCCTCATAGTCCGCAATCTCTGCCAGGCGTTCGCTATGACGCCCCTCCATCTCACTTGCGTCCATATCTCCGCGTGCATGGGCGATAAAATCGTCCTTAGTAGCGAGTCTATGGGCTTCCATCAAAGCCTCATATTGGGCCTGAATTTTGGCAATACTCATCTGGTCGTCCCCTAAATTAAGGGCCGCGAGCAGGCAAAACGATATTGCAAAGTGCCGAGACACTTTTTCGCTTGCTAAATTTCGGGTGATTCGCTAATTAGAGGGTAAGAACAGTCTCTATTAGAGAACCAAAAAGCCTTCGCTCGCCAAAGCTGGGGCTTTTTTTGTGTCTGAAATTAACTCGTGGCCGATCTCCTATTATCTAAACTGACAAAGCCCTCACAATGTGAGAGCGCTACATTCACAGCCGTAAGAGCTGTGAATAGGGACAGCCTAAGCCGATTCTGTGCGGGGAGGGGAGTCATGGCTAAATTATAGCGTGAGGGTGGTTTCAGCAGACGAAGCGCTATTGCTGCGTGAAAACGCGAATAGACTTGCAAATATCGGAAAACTCGATAAGAAAGAAGTTGAAACAGCTCTTATGAGTTCAAAAAACCCTGCGACGGCAATCGCAGGTTTTTTTATGTCTGAAGCTAACTCGTCGCTCGCTCCTCCTGTAACTGGCGTAAGTCCCGCAGCTCTACGAGCAGTGAGGACATGGTATGACCACGCGTTGCGAGGCCTCGAATTTTCTTTTCCCGGTCAAGAAATGTCAGATCATCCATCGGCAAATGGGTCGAAACGTGCTTGAAGCCAAGTTCCTTCATTTCGTCTCTGTGACGGCTCATTCGTGCTTTTGCATTTGTGTCTGTCATATCTAAAATCCGAACATGTTCTGAATCAGGGATAGAACAGCACTAAGACGAGTCGGCGGTTAACAAAGGATTAAATTTACGACTTGTTAGCCATAAATCGGCAATTGCGGCAAAATTCATTGCGCAAGCGAGTCAGATGTTTGCATTTACACGCCTTCATCTCTGCTTTGCCCTCAAAAACGTCAAAGACTCAAAAGAGGAAAACCCCTGTCGATTCGGGCCGTAATCCATTCAAAACAAGGGTTTTGGTCCCCGCACCAAAACCTATGATAAGCCCCTAAGTAGCGGGGGTGGCCCGTCCATGCCTGTAATCTCCTGACAGCGAGCGAAGCGAGGGCAGGGGGTTTACCGGCTTGACGGGGCAGGGGGCGCCGCCCCCTTAAAACATAAAGAGACGCAAAAGGGATAGTCACCCGCATGGGCCGAGACTGACGCAGGCAGGCTCGGTGAGCAAAGCGAATATAGCCCGGTGACGCCAGTCATTTGCCCAAAACAGCAAATGCGGCCGCATTGCGTTTTCAGCCTGAATCGGCTAACATCGAAGGAATTGGAGACGTTCGGTGGATTTATTTTTAGGAACATTAGCAGGTTTTTTGCTGATCGCTGCCTTAATCGGCCCCGTGGCTTATCTCAATTTTAAGCCTGAAAAAACTAAACGCCGCCAAGACTAAGCTGCTACGCTTGATACTAACATTGTCGAACATAAGCGGCACGGGAGACATTTCATGGATTTATTTTTAGGAACATTGCTCGCAACTGCATGTGTCATAGTCGTGGTAGCCCCAATGGTTTATATGACCTTGAAGCCTTATAACCCGAAACCCAAGAACAAATCGCCCCACGGACGCTACCCCTATTCACGCGCGGATCGCAAAAGCCGATAACCCCTAAATAGCATCGCCAACAGGCGACACCCAAACCAAAGCGTGACGGTCTTTATCATGTATCGACTTAGAATACTGAACATGACGCTGCGGCCCTAATAGCGCTTTCAGCTCTTTGGCAAGCTCAACCCCTTTGGTGTTAAAGCTCTCCCAATCAAACCCGCTCAAATCCGCAAACTCGCCGCCTGTGTCATGGGCGGCTTCAAAATCAAGAAAAACCCGACCCCAAGCTTCAAACGCTTCGTCCATCCTAACCATATCGCGGCTCCCGCCAAACTCCGCCGCGCACTCCGTCGCTATCCAGCCATGCCCTGCATCACACATATCCCAAAGATAAACATCAAAGTGCCAGCGGACTTCATAGGTTGGCAGGGCAGGGGACGTATCAGTCACAGCTCCACCACAAACATCGGGTCGAACGCCTTATTCTCAATCGGCGCGCCTTCACCCCTCGGCCCGTAGCCTTTAGGATTACACACAACGCGCGTCGTGCCCGCCATATAGTCACAACTGTCATGGGTATGCCCATGCACCCACAAAGCCGCGCCGCAGCTCTCAACAAGCTCTGAGAGGTCAGAGGCAAAGGCAGGATTAAGCAGACTCCCTTCAAAACGCGGTGATACAGAGCGCGGATGCGGCAAATGATGGGTCACAACGACGGTCGTGTCCCAATCGCCTGTCTTTGGCAGTTCTTCCTCAAGCCAATAGCGCGACGCCAAATGCCAGCTTTGCGATAAACGCGGGCTTAAAGCGCGACCAACCTCTTCGGGATAAATTACAATATGGTCGTTCATCGCCATAGACGCATAGCCCATAGCGGAGGCCGCATTGCCATTGAGTGCCCAATCCGTCCAAAGGGTCGAGCAAAGAAAGCGAACGCCGTCAATCCCGACCGCCTCGTCCATCAAAAAGTGGACACCGAGATCCGCCGCGCGCCCGCGCGCGCCCTTCGTCTCGGACTCTACTGTGAACGGCTGCCGATGCGCATACCATTCATGGTTTCCGGGAACATAAATTACGGGCTTGCCGTTCGAGCGCTCTGCCAGCCACTCAACGCCGCGACTGGCCGGGTCATGTATATCGCCCGCAGCAATCAACACGTCATAATCAGGGGCAGGGGACGGCATATCCCAAACACAGCCCTCCATGTGCAAATCTGATAAAATCCAAAGTTTCATATCAGGTCACGCGCCAACGATTCATGCGAGCCTCAATGCTTTCGCGAAGCGCCAGCTCATCTTCTAACCGCTCGAAAATCGGCCAAGTCTCAAAGCCAAAACGGTCAATGACCGTTACCATAATGCGCAAAGCCTCTTTCAATTCTTCAATTTCCTGGTCAAGCTTGGCTCTGTTTTTGGCTTTTACCCCATCTGAATGTGCGCGGGATGTCATAAGACGACCAAACT
>JBLWUN010000016.1:0-29809 GCA_048268905.1 Maricaulaceae bacterium
GAACGGTGCTTCAACAAGCTGAAGAACGCCCGCCGCGTCGCCACCCGCTACGACAAGACCGCGGAAAGCTTCCTAGGCTTCATCGACATAACGTCGATACGCCTTTGGCTGCGTCATTTGTCAACATGACCTAGTGGCCAGATCTTCATATAATGGGCAATTATGTTGAGTTTTGCAGTAGAGGCATAAAACAGCACCGAAGCCGCGCGCGGAGCGCCGAGTGGATCGGAGCAGCATTCGCGACGGTCACCACATCAAAACCCGTTTAAATAAGGCTTAAACGCTCCCTGCCCGACTTTGAACACGCCTCAAGTTCGGGCGTTTCACGTGGCAGGAACTGGGACCAAGCTCGCCCAGTTTACACCAGAGGTCCCAGTGCGGGATTTTACCATTTATCCCAATACCTTAACTTGATTTTATTGTTAAAAGCAGAATTATATTCTGGGACCTAGTTCCACACAAACGTAGACTGCTAAGTTCCCCGGCTTCTGCCGCAAATGATATTCGTCTACGTAAGAGAGATTATCACTGGCACACTAAAAACAACACTCATTGAAGTCTCGACAGCTCGTAAGTTCACAACTAACCTCACTACTAGGAGGGAATATTCAGCCCTCAACAGCTAAGGCTGCGCATTTGTAGCTGTCTTTTAGATCGTAATTGGGTGCTCACCGTTTGGAACCAGCATATTCAACTGAAACAATGCGTCTCATCTCGCATAGTCATAAGCGCGCGAACAAAAAGCTTGGCGAAGAGACTGCCGAAGCCTTCCGCGCTCTACTACGTGATTTCGAAGCTGCTTCAACCTTCTCAGAAGTTCCTTTGGCACCACTAGCAGTCCAAAAAAATAACCGAATCTTGCTCACATATGAACTGAATGGCTCTCGGGTACTTGAGGTTGAGCCAAGAACACGACATGAGCTGACGCTGCAGGAGTGGCACCAAGCGCATCGCTTCTGTCTGCACCGCATTCTAGATGGATCAGAGGTAATCATATGAGCTTTGAACCCGATTGGGCAGTGCCGCCGGGAGCATCAATAGCACGCCTTCTGTCTTTTAAGGAGATGCAAGCTGAAGAGCTGGCGGAAGAACTCGGCTTGGATGTAGAAGGCTTTGAGAGCTTACTTTCAGGTGAGCACAGGATCACGGCAGATACTGCAGAGATGCTTTCCGAGTACTTAGGCTCAACCCCAGAATTCTGGCTAAAAAGAGACAAGATTTACGCTTCCGAACTACAGCGGCTTACTCAGACCCAAGACTCGAGTCTCGAAGAATGGGTTCAAAGCCTACCGACACGGCAGTTAAAGCAATTTGGCTGGATAAAGAAGAACCTACGCGCTCATAACCTTGCATCTGAGCTCTTGAAGTTCTTCGGGTGCGATAGCATCGCCGAGTGGCGTGCGGTATATACGTCTGGCCTCGACGCAGTCGCTTTCAGAACCACCTCTGCCTTTGATGCTGATGACCTCGCAACGTTAGCTTGGAAGCGAATGGGAGAGCTTCAAGCATCTGAACTAGAACTTTCTACATTCAATCGCGCGGCTTTCACTCGAGTTTTACCAGAACTCAAGAGACTTGGTTTCATCCGAGATCCGGGAGAGTTGATTGTAAAGCTCAGAGCTCGCTTAGCTGAAGTTGGCGTCGCACTCACCACTGCCCGCGCGCCTTCTGGATGTAGAGCGAGTGGTGCCACGTGGATCTCCGAGCATGGAAACCCAATAATTCACCTGAGTTTCAGACACTTATCGGATGATCACTTTTGGTTCACGCTCTACCATGAAGGGGCACATGTAGCTTTAGGACATGGAGAACATGTTGCCTACGACACTGAGACAGCAAAAAAGCTCGTTGATCACGCGGAAAAAGAAGCCGACACCCTAGCTTCGCAACTTCTGGTTCCTACAGAGGTAAGTGACTGGATCAAAAGCCGTATTCCAAACGGCAGGAACGTGATTTCAGCTGCTCGTAAAGCGAAGGTCACACCAGGAGTAGTGGTCGGGCAACTGGAAAACGCCGGGATCATCCCCTTTGGCAAGCTGTCATTTCTGAAACGGCGATACGCATGGAGGGAAAACTCAATATTCCCCGTGGAAAAGTGATCACCCTCTAAAATGTACGAACGTTTGGGGGTTCTTTTGCCAATTGCAAACACTGTCTTCTAAGGGTTGCTTTCCTATGTTCAAAAAATCATCCAACTGATCAAATTTGGCTTGGAGAGCACGACCTGCAATGGGGAAGTCTGTTGCGCCATGAAACAGTAGGCGCGCGCCTCGCAGAGGTCCTGTTGCCCCGACAAGGTAGGTTGACCCTGGGAATATTGGGGCCAGTTCTAACTTTCCGATCATCGTTAGGAAGTCAAAAGCACCAAGCCTACCATATGAATGAACTACCTTCATTGAATGGTACAGTTCATCAAAGGCTCCTGTCGGCTCCTGCCCTCTACGGCGATGTACGTCTCTGATATGATCGGAAAACGATCCAAATTTAAATAACCACGCATGCGCCTCCCGGAATGTCTTTGAAAGACTGGCGGGTTGTCGAGAAACATATTGCCTATGGTTCGAGTATCTACCGGCAATTTCAGCAACGTCTAGGTTCGCAGAATTTGCATATAACATGTCCTCGAACTCGGCTGAGCGTGAAGCATATCTTTCTTTCGTCCAAATGGGACCCTGACCGAAAGATCCAAAGATGTTGGCACACAACTTCCAGCCATCCAGCGCATGCTTCCCAAATTGAGTTGCAAGGAATACACGCCATACCGCCTCATCTATGTGACCCTCGTCGCGAAGAAGGTGCGCAGATATCAGCGGATCAAACATCTTGTCATTGGGATCGCAACGCCGAGACGAATGCTCCCTATGGTTTAGAAAACGGATGTACTCCGTTCTTCGCAGACTCGCAATCATTTGCCGGACGAGAGTGTCCTCTGCTCCACTCGGGCGCAAACCAACCAGCTCACCGTGGGTTTGCTGATAGTCATGAAGCGCATCAAGAAGCTCATTGTATCGTTCATTACAAGCACGTACCAAGGGAAACCTTTCAAATAGAAATTCTGAATTTATGCCGCCGACGGTCGCTGAAGTCGGTCCAAGATGTATAATCGGTATTCGTTGTGATGTAGATTAGAAAGGTATTTCCCCACAATCTCATCTCGCTGAGAAACGCTCAATTCTCCCATGTGCTTTGAACATCCATACACTCTTAGAAGAGTCAACAAATCCAACCAATACGGAGGTAACTTCTCTGCCGGAGTATAGTCTAGGTTTCCCATTCGGATCTCAGCCTCGGCCTGCAAGACTAACCGGACATTACTCCACTGATCACCTTCTGGCATCGGTGGCATAGGTTTCTTCGAATACAGTCCTTCATCGATATATGCTTGCGCATCTTTCCTGTGGTCCAATTTCTTTGGATCAGCGTATATATGCAAGCTTCCGACTGTATGGATGTAACTACCAACACCAACGCCGACTTCGCGCGCAGCGAGTTCTTGAAGCATTGTGAATGCAAAAAAATCGTGCGGCATCCCTAGGTAGGCATCATTTGATCTCATGTGAACGTGCAGGTGTAGTCGATTTCGCCTCACCACGAATTGAAGGGAACACGTACAAGGTCGATCTTTAGTCTTTGCAATGAAATCTCTTGGTTTGGGAATAACGATCACCGCATTTCTCGTCTCTCGGCGTTCAGGATTTTTCAACCGAGACATAACCTTTTCCCATTGGCTGACTTCGAACTCGTCCACACCTGAAAATATTCGCGGCCCATATGCTCCATTGGCGGTCTTCATCTCAGGATCATCGGAAAACTCAGAATAACCCTTGATGTAGTACTCGATATGGTCGATGGAATCCGACCCTGAGAGATACCACAGAAACTCACCTAGTGCGCTGAATATCCTAGAACGGGCAATCGACCTACTGAGCCTGCAACGTGGATTTGTAAGTTCCAAAGCAGCGCCAAAAGTCTCTAGACTTCTCCCCTTCGAAGAAAGGACTTCTGCTCCAGCTTTATTTAGAAGTTCTAGGTAAGTTCCTCTAAGCAGGTCATCTATGCTACTTTTGCGTAGGTGAAACATCTCCAGCTAGCCGCCTTTTAATACACAGAAACCCAATGGTGATAACTCAACCATAGACAAAAGGTGCAGTCCACCTCTCAGTTTTACTCACCTCAGACTAAATACTCCCCTCAAGAGTAACCTTACCTTGAGCGCCTTCTCGAAGGTGTAGCCTTGTCGTGGTGCCGATTTAGCGCCGAGATCAGGCTCATCTTAAACTCATCATCAGTCGTATCCTGATACACTTCCAGCAGCTCGACACCTGCGCGCTGCAGCGCTCTCTTCTTAACGGCATCCCGCGCAGCTGCGTCGGGGCTGAGATGATGACCACTCCCTTGATATTCTATCGCCACCGCTGGATTGCCGAGCGAGTCGATGATCAAGAAATCCACTCGCTTGCTGTTAAACGACTGAAACGCCTTCTTGCGCTTACCTTCACTCCCGCCTCGAAAGGAGGTGCGGATAAAGGCCCCAAGTCCCACCTCCGCGAAAATACGCCACTTACGCTTCTCTTTTTCCAGAAGCTCCTCCGCAATGCGAAACTTGCGGAATGCTTCTTTGTTGATCGGGCGAGACAACTCCAAGTCGGCTTCTTCCACAAAGCGAAGCTGATTGCCCGTGTTGGAGATATCGTACAGTGCGGCACGCTGCTGGTACATACGTCGCTGAACCGCTTTCCAGCTCAATGCGCCTATGGCCCCAAAACAAAGCCCAAAAATAAAATCTAACGTCATGTGAATGCTCTAGGTTCAAAATATGCACCGAGAGTAGATCTCATGCGCAACAATGAAAAGATCTGCTATCCTGACGGGCGGAGCTTTGCCCCAACTGCGGTTGATCGGAGACAAGCTATGGCTCGAAAAATCAGATCCCCTAGAGAGCGTGCGGCCCGAGCGCTGTGCGAACTGCATGGGCACCCTCCCGACATCAAGATGGAGGGGCATCCCATGTGGATGTCCTACCTCGAAGAAGTGGATGCTGTGCTGAAGGCCGCGTTGACTGATGAGAAATGGATCAAATTGACCGAAACTGACAACCGGATGACCTGATTGATCTTAACTATTGAAGGCTCCAAACGGTGATCCTCCCCAGCAACTGAGGTGCACGCCGCCGCGGTGTTTTTCCAGTGCACAGATATTATCGAAAATTAACACCGGCGAACAACTACCTTGCAACTCTTTGGTGCGTTTAATTGCATCCTCCGAAACCGACACCATGCGCACATCAACACGAGTAGGTTACCTGACTAACAGTATAGCGGTGGTTCGTTTTAGACATCACTCTCATCCCCCTTGATTAATATGTAGTCATTGAACGACACTCGATTCGTTGACAGAGGTATTTTAGGAGTACGAGATTTGGATATATTGAAGTGGGTCGCCTACGCGAGTTGGGTCGTGGCTGGGTTGCTTATTATTCTAGGCATCAGTAACGAGGACATATTTATCATTTCATCAGGGATTTCTTGCGGAATTTCAGGTGTTTTGTTCTATGCTCTCGAAAGAGTGGTCTCCCTATTAACCGATATCCGTGACTCCTTATCGGGAGAGAAGGCTCCATCTAAACATATAGCGCGAGAAGTGTCTGAGATTGCGCCCCCTGAGCACAACAGACAAGCCGCAGAGAAGCCAGTTCGCACACTTTCAGAAATATCGGCAGACTTGGACAAGATGAAAGCGCGTCTCAACGACCACTGAAACCAACATGACAAGATAGACTGGAGGGTAGCCCGTTGGTGAAAAAAGAAAAACCCGCTAGAGAACGTGCCGCTAGGGCGCTGTGTGAGTTGCAGGGCTATCCACCAGATATAAAGATGGAGGGCAGTCCGATGTGGAGATCTTTCCTTGAAGAATCTGATGCTGTTCTAATCGCGGCACTTTCGGATGGTGAATGGGCAAAGCTAAGTGCGGAAGACCTTGATTAGGATCGACCGCAGCAGGCCTCACAAACACATTCAATAGTTGCATTGTTGACACGCAACCTCGAGCACCGGTCTCGCGCTACAACATTCCGTTGTGCAAACCAGTCATGTTTCCCAGTTTTGCGGCTCAAGCAAGAATCGCTTTGGAGACAAACGTGAAAACTAAGATAATTTTGCTGTTGGCATTGGTAGCCGGGCTGGCGGCCTGTGCTCAGTCGACAGTTCAACCTATGTCACAAGACACATTCAAAATTTCCACAACAGCCGCGCCTGCTTGTGGCCCCAATGGAGCGCGAAATGTCGCGTTCAAGACTGCAGCAATTGAAGTAATCCGCCGTGGTGGTGATAAATTCGTTCTGACTGGAGATGCGGCCCAATCTGATTTCTGGAGCGGAAGCCACAATCAATCTATGGTGGTCAGAGTAATTCCCGAAAACAGCCCCGCAGCTCGCAACGCACTGTCCGCCCGCAAACAACTGGGTGACAATTGGCAAGAGCTTGTGGCAGAGGGCGCACCCACAACCTGCCAGTAATATAACTACAGTCGAGACCATCGAGTTGGGCGTTTCGCGCCCTACTCTACTACCGCTTTACCACTCATGCATAGAAGCGACCACACGCCCGACGACGCGCACGCCATCGGCTTCGGGTGTCTTAATCTCGATGGGCGCGTACTGGGCGTTGCGGCTCACCAAGCGGACGGTGTCGCCGGGCACATACTGGATCCGTTTGACGAACAAGTTGCCTGAATACTGAACCGCGTAGATCTTGCCGTCCGACAAGTCCGTGTTGGCAAGGTCGATAAGCACCAAATCGCCATCGTTTAGATCCGGCTCCATACTGTCGCCGCGTACAGAAATGACCGACAGAGTGTCGGGTTTAAGACCACGTTTCCCCAGCCACTTGCGGTTAAACGCATAGGACTGCGCCGCATCTTCGCTAGCAACCTCGCTCCCGTTTCCTGCGGATGCTTCTACCTCGTACCGCGCGATTTGGACGAACTCTGCTGCAGGGAAAGCATCGCCGCCGGTGCTGCTAGGTGAATCACCTAAATTAGCCTCAATTCCTAGAAGCCAGTTCGCATCCACTCGAAGAAATCGAGAAATACTACTAAGCGCTTCGTGATCAATGCGTTGTTTTCCTATCTCAATGGCCTGCACCTTGGCCTCTGCGATGCCCACGCTCTCCCCGAATAGCCTTCGAGACAGACCTAAAGCCTCTCGGCGATCCCTAATTTTTTCTCCAATATCAGTCACTTGCGAGAACTCCGCTTAAATCTAGTAAATAATCATTGCTAAACTATGATTATTTACTAGATTGGTATTGTAAGGCCGCGTCGCAAGGCGGCATCGCGAGGACACAATGTCAAAGTTTAGCAAACCATACCAGCCCGGAGCGATCCTCCATGAGGTCATCGTGGGTGCATTCCGCGCTTCGGGCACAAGTTTTGAAGCGTGGTGCAAGAAAAGCGGCATCCATCCCAGCACCGCTCGCACGGCCACCTACGGCCAATCAGGCGGCACTCAAGGTCGCGCACTTCTGAAAAGGATCATCGCGGCAGCCGGGGAAGAAATGGTCTCGGCGGGCTATTCCAAGCGCATGATCGCAGAAGCATCGCATTTGTCTGAGGCCACTGACGACGCGAAGGCCTCCAGCTGATGTACCAGTTTCGCAAATCCCCACACCAAGACGCCACCACTCAGACGCAGTCCGGGGCATTTGCGACCACCGGGGCTGAGGTCCCGGTCGCACCAGACCGCGTGCAGCCCGCACTCACACTGCGCGCGGTCTGGTCCAAGTTTCGAGCGGCAGAGCGCAGATTTTCAGCCAGCATTTGGGGCGACGCCCTTGGATGTGCCTGCCTCGCCATCATTCTCATCGGCCTGCTTTTCCTGCCGCTGATTATCGAACATTGAACGAGGACGAATAAGCCATGGCGGCAAAGATCATTCAGTCGATCACCGAATTGCCGGTTGATGACATCCAGATGGGCACGCGGTTACGGCCAGTCTCAAAGGCCGGTGTGGAGGCCATCAAAGCCTCAATCACCGAGCTTGGCGTGATGAAAGACGCCATCCACGTCCGCAAACACAAGCGCGGCGGCAAGATTGAATTGCTGGCGGGGGCGCATCGGCTGACCGTCGCCCAAGAGTTGGACTGGCCGACCATCAAGGTGGTGTGCTGGGACTGCAATGACGACTTCGCCCGGCTTATGGAGATTGACGACAATCTCGCCGGGGCAGAGCTTACCGCGCTGGACACTGCGGTGTTCCTCGCAGAGCGCAAGCGTGTCTATGAGAAACTGCACCCTGAGACGAAAGCAACCGTCGGCGCGGACTTGGTATCCAAACGCTGGGATACGGCGGACACGATGTCCACCGTATCGTTTGCACGCGCCACCGCCGAGAAATTCGGCATTTCAGACCGCCATGTGCGCCGCATGGTCAGCGCCGGGTCGGTGTTGACGGGTGGAGACGCCCACAGGCTGCGCTCTTCTGGGCGTCCCGTCACCCTCAACGACCTCACTGAACTCGCCAAAATTGGTGATGTATCCGAACGCTACCGCGTCATCGACCTGCTGGCCGAGGGCAAAGTCAAAAGCGCCAAAGACGCACGCAAGACGTGGGCCAGTGAGCAAAACCGGGGCGTGACGCCCCCGATGAACAACACCGAAAAGACATGGCAACGCCTGCAGGACGCTTGGAAGCGAGCCAACAAGGCGGGCCGTGTAACCTTCCTCGAAGAACACGGGGAAGAGGTGCAGGCGCTGCTCGACGAGATCCGCGAGGGGCAAGCCTGATGGAAACCCCGACCCAAGAATGGTGGAGCGCTGCAGAGATTGCAGACGCGCGCCTGCCCGACCTGCCCACCACCAAGCGCAAGGTCAATCAGCGCGCCAAGGATGAAGGCTGGGACCGTCAGCCCGGCAAGATCCGTCGCCGCAAAGGCAAAGGTGGCGGGCTGGAATATCATTATTCCCTGTTCCCGATCCGCGCCCGCCTGTCCCTGATCGAACAGCCCGCTGAGGAGCCAGAACCAAAGCGCAGCCGCGAGGCCGCTTGGGCCGATTTCGACTGCCTCAATGCCAATGCCAAATCCAAGGCCGAACTGCGCCTGCAGGCGGTGCGCTTGGCCGCTGAATGTGAAGGCGCGGGCATGACCCGATCCGCTGCAGTTGCAGCCGTAGCGCTGCGCGTCGATGCTTCAGAGAAATCCATCTGGAACTGGCTCTCGCTGATCGAGGGCGTAGCCGAGGCTGATTGGCTGGCCTATCTCGCTCCCAAGCCGACCGGCGGCAGAGGCAAGGTCGCACCGCTGGATCCTGAGTTTTTCGCCTTGATCCGTTCTGACTGGCTGCGTCTGGAAGCCCCGTCGCTGACATCGTGCTATGATCGGGCAAAGCGGGTCGCCAAAAAGGAAGGCCTGCCCATTGCCCCGATCCATCGGGTGCGCAAAGCGATCAAAGAGACGGTCTCCAAGCCCACCGAGATTTTCCTGCGCAAAGGGGCGGAGGCGCTGCGGCGCTATTATCCGCATCAGGATCGCGACAAGAGCGCTCTGAGCGCGCTTGAGTGCATTTGCGGCGATTATCACAAGTTCGACGTGTTTGTGCGCTGGCCCGGTGAGGTGCTGCCCGTGCGTGTGCAGGGCGTGTTCTTTTCCGACATCTATTCCGGCAAGATCCTCTCTTGGCGGCTTTCCCTGACCGCCAACAGCCACACAGTGAAGCTCGCGCTTGGCGATCTGATCGAGCGCTATGGCATCCCAGATGCGGCACTCCTCGACAACGGGCGCGAGTTTGCCTCGAAGGCGATAACAGCTGGCACAGAAAAACGGTTCCGCTTCAATGTGCTTAAGGATGATGCACCGGGTCTCTTACCATTGCTCGGCGTCAATGTGCATTGGGCCACGCCTTACTCCGGCCAGTCCAAACCCATCGAACGCGCGTTCCGCGACCTGTGTGACCGGGTGGCAAAACACCCCGCATTCGAGGGCGCATATACCGGCAACAAACCCGACGCAAAGCCGGAGAATTATGGCAACCGCGCGGTGCCGCTGGAGGAATTCATAGCGGTCCTCACTGAGGAAATCGAAGACCACAACGCACGCGAAGGCCGCCGCAGTGAAATCGCGTTTGGGCGGTCGTTTAATCAGGTGTTTGAGGCCTCTTACAAGAGCCGCCCAATCCGCAAGGCCACCGAAGAACAGCGCCGCCTCTGGCTTATGGGGGCCGAGGGGCTGAATGCCAGTGCCAAGAATGGTGAGCTGAAACTGATGGGGTCGCGGTATTGGGCCGAGTGGATGTACCGCATCGCCGGGCAAAAAGTGGTCGGGCGCTTTGACCCGGACAACCTTCACGCCGGGCTGCATGTCTATGACCTCGAAGGGCAATACATCGGCCATGCGGCTTGCGTCGAGCGCGGCGACTTCCTCGGTGTTGAGGACGCCCGCGAACTGGCCCGCAAGCGTAACCGTTTCATCCGTGCAGCCAAAGAAGAAGCCCGCGCCAGTCGCGAATATTCGGCAGCAGAGATTGCGGCCCGCTTGCGCGCTGCAGGCCAAGACCTGCAGCCTGACGCACTCCCCGAAGCCGAGGTAATCCGACTGGTTACCCCGCACGACAAAGCGCCCAAAACACCGCGCTTGCAGCAGACAAGCCACGACCAAGATCACGAAAACCGGCTGGAGGCGCAAATCGCGCGCCTCGAGGACCGCCGCAAACCGCAGCCGGATGATGACGACCCCGAGTTGCAATTCAATCGGTGCATCGAGTTGGAACGGCTCGATGCAGAAGGCCAGCCGCTGACCGAGGAACAGCGCAATTTCATGCAGGATTATCAGAGATCCGCCCAATACCGGAGCTTTCTGCGCATGCGCAAAGCTCTGGGCAGCGATGAATAAGGAGAGCAGAGCATGACACCAAGCATCGCCCCGCTGCGCAATGTCGCAGCACTGATTTCACTGGTCGAGCGCGTGCAGGACCGCTCCATGGGCCTGCCGGGAATGGCGGTTTTTTACGGCCCTTCCGGCTGGGGGAAAACCACCGCCACCACATTCGTCACGAACGAATATCAGGCCTATAACGTGCAGGTCCTGAGCTGCTGGACGCCGAGCTACTTCCTGCAATCCATCATGCGCGAGATTGGCATTAAGCCGGTGCGCGGTGTGCCTGCGATGGTCGAAGCCATTGCCGCCCATCTGGCGCGCGCTGACCGTCCGTTGATTGTCGATGACGCGCAGTATCTCACCAAGAACAAAAAGCTGATTGAGCTGGCCCGCGACCTCTACGAGGCCAGCCAATCGACGGTCATTCTGGTCGGTGAAGAAGAACTGCCCCAGCATCTGACCAAGTGGGAGAACATCCACAACCGCCAGCTTGCGTGGGAACCCGCCCTCGCCTGCAACCTGTCTGATGCGGAAAAGCTGGTGCAGATATACAGCCCGGATGTGGCGATTGAGCGGGATCTGCTGTCTGAGATTGTCGACGCTTCAGGCGGTTCCATCCGCCGGGTGGTGACAAACATCGACCAAGCCAAGGAACTGGCCCGGTCAAGAGGCACCAGCCGCGCCGATCTGGCACTTTGGGGTGACCGGGTATTTGCAACCGGCCAGCCGCCTGCCGTGCGCAGGCTTGTCTCTACAAGCGCAGCCCCTACCCCGCGCAAAAGCCCCACCCTTCGCGTTGCGGAGGCCGGGAAATGAAACACGCCTTTCGATCCGATATGGAGGCGTCAGCTTGGCGCGCTGCGCAACCGCTGAAACAGATCCACTGGAGCGACCTACTCGCGTTTGGGATCGTACGCTCCACCGCCAAGAAATTCGTGAACCGCTGGGCGGATGCAGGCTTGATTATCCGCGTTGAAACGGATGACAGCCGCAAGGTCTACGTCCGCACTGATCTTGCGCCAACCGCACCCGCCGCATCGCCCAGCTATGACGACAGCGCCGAAGGCAACATGTGGCGCAGCATGCGCGGTCTGCGCGTATTCTCTGCAACCGACATTGCCGCGCATTCCAATGCAGGCGGCGTGGAGGTCTCGGTCGCCCAAGCGCGGGCCTACTGCCGCCTGTTGGTGCAATCCGATCACCTCCGGGTTCAGCAAACCGCAATCAGCGGCAAGCGCGAAGCCAAGTTCAAGCTGATCAACAACACCGGCCCCGTCGCGCCAAAGCCACGCAAAGTGAAAGGCGTATTCGACCCCAACACCGCCGATTTTGTCTCGCTGGATAAGGAGGTGCTGCTGTGACCACAGACACATTCGCAATGAACAAAGCCAGCATCGGCTGGGGCGGCGAAATCCCGGATTGGGTGGAAGCACTCGCAACCGAGTGCGACCTGACCAGCCAAGCCAAGACCGCAACACGCCTTGGCTATTCAGCGGGAGCGGTGAACCTCGTTTTGAGCAACCGTTATGGGGCCAGCACCGATGCCATCGAACAATCTGTGCGCGGTGTGCTGATGTCGGAAAAGGTCGCCTGCCCCGCCCTTGGCGAGATTGGCAAGGATGTGTGCCGCAAATGGCGTGAGCGCTCCAAGACGTTCTCCGCCGCCAACAGCCAGCACGTCAAGATGTTCAAGGCCTGCCCTAAGTGCCCGCATTTTCAGGCCAATAAATGAGCGCCTGACCGCGCCCCTTTGGCCTTCCCAAACAACCAGACCCACCCTGAACAGGAGTACAGGCGAATGACTGAGCAGCACGCTCAAACCACCTCCCCTTCCCGCCAACCTGCACAAGTGCCCGGCGGCGAGGAAACCATCAACGGCATCTCCTACATGCGCAATGCCCAGGGCGATCTGCGGCCAACAGAATTGGTCAAGCCGCAGGACAAGCTGCAGGACCAAACCGTGCGCGGCATCATCGGCTATGCTCTGGCATTGAGCGACGAAGTGAGCCGTTTCAAGGCCCATACGTTTGAGGACATCAGCGCTTTTGAGGCCATTCTCGCCGGGCAATACGATGCGACAGTAGGCGGCAAAAAGGGCAACAAGACCCTGATGAGCTATGACGGTTTGTTCAAGGTTCAGGTGCAAGTCGCGGATCTGATCGACTTCGGCCCCGAGCTGCAAATCGCAAAAACACTCGTGGATGAATGCCTGACAGAATGGGCCGCTGATGCGCGCCCGGAAATCCGCGACATCGTCACCCGCGCGTTCAACACCGACAAAGCCGGTCAGATCAACCGCTCTGAAATCTTCATGCTCCTGCGTCTGGAAATCGAAGACGAGCGCTGGCAGCGGGCCATGCAGGCGATCAAGGACGCCATCCGCGTGGTCGGCTCCAAATCCTACGTGCGTTGCTACCAACGCGCGGCGCTCGATGCGGCGTGGAAAGCCATTCAGATCGACTTGGCGAAAGCCTGAGGAGGACATCACCATGCAAATTGCAAAGTTCATGGACGCAGCGCGGGTGCCAATGCCCGCAGACCACGACGACCGGCCAATCTCAGGCGGTGTTGGTAGCGTGCTGGCACGCGGCTACCCGGCTCAACTGGCGCAGTTGAATGTGGACCATCTTCTGATGACCGCAAGCCCGGCTGAGCTTGCAAGTCTGGCGGAGCGCTGGGGGATCCCGGCTCATATCGTTGTCCGCCGCAGCAAAGCGCTGATCGGGCAAGCAGCCCATCAGATCACAAAGCGGCGGGAGGGGTGAGCGATGGCAATGACACCAGAACAAATCAGTAAAGAGCTTGGATTAGCCTTCAACTCATATGCCTCCCAGCATTACCGCGTCGGATCGGAACTTGGAAATCGCCTCGCGATCCTTTGGCGCGAGGCGTCTCTGGCGCACATGGATCCGCGCGACTTTGACCAAATCGCGCGGCTCCATATGGACATCGCAAACACCCGGATGCGAGCGGCTCCGAACGTCTTCCATCCTGTTGCAGTCGAAATAAAAGAGGCCCCCTGATATGACCGCCGCGTTGAAGCGCAAGATCCACCTCGGCTGCCGGGAACTGGGCCTCGACAATGAGGCCCGGCGCGATCTGCAACTGGTCGTGACCGGCAAAGCCTCGATGACGGATATGACCGAGGCAGAATTAAAGGCCATGGTGAAGCGTCTCGAAGCAGACGGGTTTAAACCTGCAAGCGGGACAAAGAGGGCATTCAAGCCCGCGCCGCGCGCCGACCTGCGGCTGGTCCACAAGCTCTGGGGTGAACTCGGGCGCTCGGGCCAGCTCCGCGACAAAAGCCGGGCGGGACTGAACCGTTTTATCCGCGCCCGCTTTGGCGATCACTGGGCCATGGTGCCCGCTGACGTCGATATGCTGACCGATTGGTCCCAGATCGATGCGGTGATCCAAGCCTTGAAAAACTGGGGCCACCGCGCCGGGATCGACTTTGTTTGGGAGGCGCACCGCAAATGAGCCGGACCCGCCGACAGTCTGAGGGCAAGCTGCCGATTGCCTTCCCCAAACCAACCGCGCAGGTGGAGCCCTATGTGGAGGCGTTAGGGTTTGAGGACGCTTTGCGCTTTCTGGACACCTTCGGCGGCACAGAGGTCTATATTCCCGAGAATCCCAAAGGCAGGGGCGAGGTGGAAAAGCTGCTCGGGCGGGAGAAGGCCAAAATGCTCGCAAGCATCGCCTTTCGCCTGCCTGCGCGCGTCCCAACAGCAAAGGTCTGGCGCGCAAAGGCTCATAAATCAAAGGGCTTGCCTGTCGTAGAGATTGCCCGCATTTTGGGCGTCACAGACTTTAGTGTCAGGCGATATTTGCGCGGTTTTGCTTCGCCGCCAAACCCCAACCAGCCCGAATTGTTTTAATATCCCAAACTCCCGCACATCGTTGCGGGCGTTTTTCGTTTTGCCCCTCCGCCATCCTGAAACCTGCAAAGCAGGTTCGGAAGGCGGCAAAAATGACGTTTAAAGATGGCATCCTAGAGGGTGTTCAATACACCCCCGCGACCCACATGGGCGGCGGCATCTCCCCTTCCCTCGTCATCCTCCACGATACCGCCAGCAGCCTGTCTGAAGGCAGCGCTGCCGACTACCTGCAGGACAATGACGCCAAGGTCTCCGTTCATTTTGTGATCGAGCTGAACGGCAAGCTGCGCCAGCTCGTGCCAATCAATCGCCGCGCCAATCATGCAGGCGCTTCCAGCTACCACGGGCGCAAAGGCTGCAACAATTTCAGCATCGGTATCGAGTTGGTCAATCCGGGCAAGATGCGCGCCGCCGGGGCAAATGGCATCACATGGTTTGGCGCAACCGTAGAAAACGGCCAGCCCTACACCGTGGAAATCGCGGAGACGCCCGAGCATGGCCGGGGGATGTGGATGCATTACCCCGAGGCGCAGCTCGACACGCTGATCTGGCTCCTGCGTCTGCTGTTCGCGGAGTGCGACACGCTGCAGGACATTCGCGCCCATTGGTATGTCTCGCCGGGGCGCAAGGTGGACACAAACCCGCTGTTTCCGATGGAACAAATCCGCTCACACATCCTAGGCCGGGATGATCCGGCAGAGGACGAGGCAAACCGTGTCAGCCAGCCCGTAAGCCTAAACGAACTGGTTATCACCAGCAGCAACGGCGACACCCTGAACATGCGCCGCTGGCCGAACTTTTTTCACCCCAACGTCATCGCCAAAATCCCGGATGGCACCCCTGTGCCGGTTCTGCGGCGGGGCACCTTCGACGGTCGTGATTGGCTGCGGGTGTTCTACGCCGGTCAAGAGGGCTGGATCGTGGCGAGCTATGCCGACCCCGTGACCTACGCCCTCCCCCGCTAAAGGAGCATCCCGCGTGAAACAGAAAGACAAGATCCTGCAAATCCTCGGCGGCATTGCCCCCACGATTGCAACCGCTCTCGGCGGCCCGCTGGCCGGTGTCGCCACCAAGGCGCTCGCCGACAAGCTGCTCGACCGCCCGGATGCAACCGAGGCAGAAGTTGAGGCGGCAATCCTTGGGACCAGCCCTCAGGACCTCCTGAAGCTGAAGGAGGCCGAAGCCGATCTGGAACGCCACCTGATCGACGCGGGTATTGAATTGGAGCAGATCGCGGCCAGTGATCGCGACAGCGCCCGCAAACGTCAGATGGCGCTCAAAGACCGCGTTCCCGGCATTCTGGCAGCTCTGGTGCTGATCGGGTTCTTTTCGGTCATCGCGTACCTTCTGAAATACGGCCTCCCCCCTGCAAGCGCAGAAATCCTTGCGCTGCTGATCGGGGGCCTCTCGGTCGGCTTTACGCAGATCCTCAACTATTACTTCGGGAGTTCCGCTGGCTCGAAAAACAAGGACGTGATGATCGAGCGGATCAAGGCCACTTCGGGGGCCAAGCCCTGATGCTATTTGACCCGACTGTCACACTGGGAAACCTCTTGGCGGCGCTGGCTTTGCTGGTGTCGCTTTGCACCACCGTGTTCGCATGGTTCGCCTCGCGCCGCTCCAATGTAGAAGCGCGGTTTCAGCGCGTCGACGAGCGTTTCAAGGAAGGCTCTGACCGTATGGACAGGCAAGAGGGCCGCATCGCGCGCGTGGAGCAATCGGTTCAGTCACTGCCAAGCAAAGATGATCTCCACCAGATCGAGCTGACCCTCGCCAATGTGGCGGGCACCATGCAGCGCATGGAGGCGGTCATGGAAGGCAACCAGAAGATCATGTCCCGCCTTGAGACCGTCGTCACCCGACACGAAGACCACCTCCTGAACAAATAGGACCGCCATGAGCTACGCCGACGAGCTGCGAAAACACGCCCGCATCGCCATTCTCCGCTTTCTGGAGGACGCCCCGAAATACACCTCAAACGTCTCCATGCTGGCAACGCAGCTTCCGCGCATCGGGATTGCGTTCACCCGCGATCAGGTGACGACCGAGGCGCATTGGCTCGCTGAACAAGGGCTTGTGGAGGTGGAAGACCACGCAGGCTTTCTGGTTGTTGTTGCGACCACGCGCGGCGTGGAAATCGCCCAAGGGATCGCCCGCCACCCCGACATTCAACGTCCGCGTCCGGGAGCGTGAACCATGCCCCCGCCCAAGAAACTGGACCTGATCCCGCATGAGGTGCGCCAGCGTCTGGCCATGGCGCTACAGGAGCGCGGGTTTGCCGAAATCGTTGCAGTAACGGAGGAGTTGAATTCGTGGTTGGAAGACGAAGGGAATGAGATCCGCATCGGCAAGTCTTCCGTGGGCGAATACTCCAAACTGCTGAAGAACCAGCGCGACGCCTTCGCCATGGCGGAAACCCTGCTCGGGGATCTCAATATTGAGCAGGAAAGCACCATGCACAAAGTGCTGATGCAGATGATCGCCACCGCCGCCTTCCAGATGATGAACTCGGTCGCAGAAAGTGACAACGCCGCGTGGGATCCCAAGAGCCTCGCCCATTTGTCGCGCATGCTCAAAGACCTGATGCAATCCGCAGGGCTGCGCGAGCGTCTGCGCGATGACGAAGAGCGCCGCGTGGCCCGCAAGGAGCGGGAACGGCTCGCCGGTGAGATTGAGCAAAAAGCCCATCAGCTCGGCATGACCCGCGAGACCGTCCACGCCATCAAAGCCGACATTCTGGGGGTGGATGCGTGACCGCTGCCACCGCCATCACTGACGCCGAGTGGGAGGCGCAGCGCGCTGCCGACCGTCAGATGCTGCCGGATGTGCTCAATGAGAGCATGGACCTGCCGCATGTGCTTTTGTCCTATCAGCAGCAGCTCCTGCAGACGACTGCGCTTTATCAGTTCGTGGTTTGCGAGAAATCGCGCCGGATCGGGATGACCTGGGCGGTCGGCGCTGATGCGGTGCTAACGTCCGGTCTGGCCCGCTCCGAGGGCGGCATGGACACGCTTTACATCGGGTTTAACCTCGATATGGCGCGGGAATTTATCGACACCTGCGCCATGTGGGCGAAGGCGTTCATGCCCGCTGCCAGTTCGGTGCAAGAATTCCTTTTCAAAGATCAGGAAGAGGGCAAGGAAGAGCGCGACATTCAGGCCTTCCGCATCCGCTTTGCGTCTGGTTTTGAGGTCGTCGCGCTGTCATCAAAGCCCCGCTCGCTGCGCGGTCGCCAAGGCTATGTGATCTTTGACGAGGCCGCCTTCCATGATGAGCTGGAGGAAATGCTGAAGGCCGCAAACGCCCTCCTGATGTGGGGCGGCAAGGTCTTGGTCATCTCCACCCATGACGGTGACGCCAACGCCTTCAATGTGTTGGTGCGACAAGTGAACGAAGGCGAGAAAGGCGACACCGCCAAAGTGGTGCGCGTGACCTTCAATGACGCGGTCGACGCCGGGCTTTATGAACGCATCGCCCTGATCCAGCGCGCCCAAGGTCGCGAGCCGATGGGCAAACAGAAATGGATCGACAGCACCCATGCGGTCTATGGCGACGACGCCGACGAAGAGCTGCATTGCATCCCCAAGGCAGGCACCGGGGCGTGGCTGACCGCGCCGCTTATTGAGGCGCGCATGAATGCCGACGCGCCCTGTCTGGAGCTGGAACTGCCCGGCGACTACCTGCAGCGCAGCACCGCCGAGCAGCGGGAGCTGATGCGCCCCTTTATGGGGCGCTTAGAGGAAGCGTTGGATGCGCTGCCGCTCGACGTCCTCTATGCGCTTGGGTTTGACTTCGCCCGCGTGGCTGACCTCTCGGTCCTGTGCCTCCTCGCCATTGAGAAGAACATGCACCGCCGCGAGGCGCTCTCGATTGAGATGCGCAACGTGCCTGGAAACGAACAAAAGCTGATTGTGGGCATGGTGATGGACCGGATCCGCACCCGCTGCGTTGGCGCTGCCTTTGACGCGACCGGCATGGGCTGGACCGTGGCCGAGGACATTGGGCGCAAGTTCGGCCTGAAGGAAGGCGACGACAGCCCCGGCATGGTCTGGGCGATCAAGTTTAGCCAGGACTGGTACAGGGTGAACATGCCGCCTCTGAAAACCGCCTTTGAAGAGGCCACGCTCTCGATTGGGCGCTGGGACGCTCACATGGGCGACCTGCGGGCTGTGAAAAAGGTTCGCGGCATCCCCCGTGTGCCGGAGATCCGCGAAGCCGACGCCAAAGGCAAGAAACGCCACGGCGACTACGCCATCGCATTGGCGCTGGCGCATTTTGCCTCGCGCATGCGCTGGGTCGAAATCGCCTACACCCCCGTGCCCGACAATCGAAACAGTGAACCACAAGACGGGCGCATGGGCATGACCGTTGAAGAACAAGACGCGCTGGACCGCCCATGGTGGAAAGAACCGCTCGGCGCATCAATCCGTGGAGGCCTGTGAAAGGAACCCCTCATGATCGCAGTTATCAAAGATCCCACTATCGCATTCGTCATCTATCTGCTTTTGCAGGTTGCGGACACTCTCACCACGATCAAGGCGCTCGCACGCGGCGGGCGCGAGGCCAACCCTGTCGTGGCCTTTATGATGCGTCGCTTTGGCAAATACGGCTGGGTGGTGGTCAAAGGCGCGGTTGGCTTGGCCGCTGGCGTGATCCTGCTGGAGACCGGGGCCGTGTTAATGCTCTGGTTGCTATGCGCGGCTTATTTCTGGGTCGTCATCAACAACAGTCGTGTGGGGGCCTGATCCATGGCGAAAACCCCGCAACTGCTTGACCGCTGGGGAAACCCGGTGCGTCGCGCCGACCTTATGAGGTTTGACGAACCCTCCACTATTGGCGGTGTGCGCAGTCCACTCACTGGATATCCCGGTGATGGGCTGAACCCCGGTCGTCTGGCCAGTATCCTGAAGGAAGCCGACGCCGGTGATCCCATCCGCTATCTGGAACTGGCGGAAACCATCGAAGAGCGTGACGCCCATTATCTGGGGGTCTTGGGCACCCGTCGCCGCTCGATCTCGCAGCTCGACATCACTGTTGAACCCGGAGAAGAAACGCCACTAGGCGAGGAAATCGCCGCGCGCGTGCGCAAGTGGCTTTTGCGCGATGAACTGACGGATGAGCTGTTCGAAATTCTTGACGCATTGGGCAAAGGCTATTCCTTCACCCATATCCGCTGGGACACCTCAGAGGGACAGTATGAACCCGCAACGCTTGAATATTGCGACCCGCGCTGGTTTCGCTTTGACCGCAAGGATCTGAAAACACCCCGGATGCTGAACCCGGAGACGGGGCAAGAAGAGATCCTGCCGCCCTTCCAGTACATCTACGCCCCGATGAAAGCGAAGTCTGGCCTGCCGCTTAGGTCTGGTTTGGCGCGAGTTGCACTGTGGGCGTGGCTTTTTAAGGCCTACACCCAACGGGACTGGGCGATCTTTACCCAGACCTACGGGCAGCCGCTACGCATCGGCAAGTATGGCCCCGGCACCTCTGAAGAGGACCGTAAAACGCTGTTCAGGGCCGTTGCCAACATCGCCGGAGATTGCGCCGCGATCATACCCGAAAGCATGATGATCGAGTTTCAGGAGGCCAAGAGCATTGGCGCATCCACCGATCACTATGAGCGTCGCAGCGACTGGCTGGACAAGCAAACCTCCAAACTGGTGCTCGGGCAGACTGCCACCACTGACGCGGAAACCGGCGGCTTGGGGTCCGGCAAAGAACACCGCCAAGTGCAGGAGGACATCGAGCGCGCCGATGCCAAACAACTCGGCGCGATCATCAACCGCGATCTGATCCGGCCATGGGTCCAGCTTGAGTACGGCCCCGACGCCCCTGCCCCGCGCCTGAAAATCGGTCGCCCGGAGCCGGAAGACTTGGAGGCATTCTCAAACGCCTTGAACCCGTTCATCCAGAACGGCCTGCGCGTGAAGCAATCGGAGATCCTCGCAAAGTTCGGCCTCTCAGATCCCACCGCAGCAGAACCAGCAATCGGTGGATCACCGGCAAAATCGCCCGAAAATGCCCCGCAGCCCGCATCTGCGACCGGGCAATCGGACGCAATGGCCCCACAGAGCGAATTTAAATGCCGGTTAAACGACCATCTCGGGATTTTAGGAGCCGATGGTGCGAAGCAGGCGGAGGAGGCCCCTGTGGGGCGCTCTGAGGCGTTGCCCCCGGAGGCGGCACTTGCGAACCGTCTCGAAACAGAGGCCCACAGCGGGATGGGCCAGATGCTCGCGCGTATCGAGGCGATGCTCAAAGCCTCCTCCAGCTTTGAAGAGTTCCGCGAAATGCTGCTCGCCAGCTCCGACAATATTGATGCGGCGGAA
Organism: Maricaulaceae bacterium; assembly: GCA_048268905.1. Lineage (GTDB taxonomy): Bacteria > Pseudomonadota > Alphaproteobacteria > Caulobacterales > Maricaulaceae > JACOMS01. Next base: position 21,076 of record JBLWUN010000016.1, read on the forward strand.
CTGGAGGCTGTCCTCGCGAGTGCCATGCTGGCGGGCAAGACCGGTGGCCGGGCGATGATTGAGGGAGAAGCGGATGGCTGATCTCGCGGCCACCTTCCGCAAGCCCTTTGCCGAACAAGTCGCCGCCTTTCGCCTTCGCTTGGGGGATCTGGTGCCCACCGTGCGCTGGGATGACATCGAGCGCAGCGCCCATGATCGCGCTTTTATGGTTGCGGGGGCGGTAAAGGCTGATTTGCTGACCGACCTTGCCGCTGCGGTCGACAAAGCCATCGCTGCCGGAACCGGGTTTGAGACCTTCAAGCGCGATTTCCGGGAAATTGTCGAGCGCAATGGCTGGCACGGCTGGACCGGCGAAGGAACGCCCGGCGGCGAAGAATGGCGCATGCGGGTGATCTACCGCACCAACATGCGCGTGTCATATCAGGCCGGGCGCTTTGCCCAGTTGCGCGAGGGCGGGTTCAAATATTGGGTCTACCGGCACGGCGGATCGCACGACCCACGCCCAGAACATCTGGCGCTCGACGGTCTGATCCTAGAAGCTGACCACCCCTTCTGGGCAATCTGGTTTCCTCCCAATGGCTGGGGCTGTTCCTGCCGGGTCTTTGGCGCGCGCTCAAAAGCCGCCGCGATCCGGCGCGGTGGCAACCCAAATGTAACGCTCCCGGCAAGCTGGGACGCGCGCGATCCGCGCACAGGCGCGCCGCAAGGTATCGACCGGGGCTGGGACTATGCGCCGGGCGCAAGTGCTGCCGACACCATCCTCGCCTTTCGCGACAAGCTGGAAAAGCTGCATGCCCAACCCGCAACCGACCTGATTGAAAGCTGGCTTGATGGACCGTTTAAGCGCTGGTTTGAGGATCCGCGCGGGGCATGGCCGCTTGCGCGTCTCAGCGATGCAGATGCGCAGAAAATCGGCTCTCAACGCCGCGTGGCGGAACTCTCGGCTGACACCCTCGCAAAGCAGCGCCGGCATCACCCCGAGCTGACGGTCGCGGATTACGCGCAGGCGCAAGCGACAATCAATCTTGCAACCCACCGGGTGCAGGACGGCGAAAACAGTCTGATCTTTGTGCACGATGACCCCAGCGCGCCGGGATACGTGCTGGTTGTGAAGGCGACGAAAACCGGGCGAGGTCTCTTTGTCACGAGCTTTCGGCGGCTGACTTCAAACCAAACAAAGCGGGACGCCGAGATCGCCCGGCTTATGCGTAAAAGTGACGGGGGCTAGGCGAGAACTGTTTGGGAGGGAAAGGTGCAGGCGGTGGGGCCTCCCTCCAGCAAGCTGGCAACCCCACATGGCGCTCCGATCAGATGATCGTGCTACGGCCGGGAGTATATCACCGTGTCACGCCTGCAATGGAGAGGATAGGCATGTACACCCTGAAATTCAATGACGAGGGGTTGGAACTGCGCCTGAAGCAGCTTCAATCGCAGCTCGATGACATGTCGCCGGTGATGCAGGATCTGGGCGAATTTCTTGTGCAATCGACCCAAGACCGCATGTTGAAGGGCCAGCAGCCAGACGGGACACCCTTCGCGCCGCGCTCCGAAACCACATTGGCCCGGTATTTCGCATTGAAGATCAAGCACGGTGCGCAACCGTTGAACAAAAGCGGCGAGATGCGCCAGCAGCTCAACTATCAAGCCAGCGCAGACGGGCTGACGTGGGGCAGCAATGCAATCCAAGCGGCGGTCATGCAGTTCGGGGCAAGGCGGGGCGCGTTTGGGTCGAGTGCCAAGGGCAGCCCTCTACCTTGGGGCAACATCCCAGCACGTCCGTTTCTTGGCGTGTCTGACGGTGATCGCAGCGCGATTGTGGAGGAGCTGGAGGAGTGGTTGGGAGGGGGGCAACACAATCTGCCTTAGCTTCTCAATCCACCTAGGGACAGCAAGTTCTTTCCACACCTAACACAAGCGAAACATTGATACAGGGATCTACACTGGGGAAAAATCAACTGTCGTTTCCGCACACAAATAGCGATACCAACGCGTACAAACACACTCTGTGTAGTTGAGCAGTGCCAGAGATTGAGTACGTCTGGCTTCGAAAGCAGGATAGATAGATGATTGACGTAAGTAACATTGAAGATTTGAGAACACTGGAACACTGGCTCACGAGCAAACCTGCGTCATGGAGTATCGAGATTGCATCGCGTGCCGCCTTGCGGGTATTACCTATATATTGGGAGTGGACAATTGAGAGCCCCTTGGCTCGACAAGAGTTCGCACTTCAGATGCTACCTATACGCAGCACAATCATCTCATCTATTGTTGCCCGGGCACCAACGGAGCGATTAGTTTCAATCATGTCTGCGACAGCCGCAGAAACCGAAGATAGAATTTCCAAATTTCCTGGCATCTCCGAGGGTCCTGTTAAATCCGCTGCTAGAGCTGCAGGTTCTGCAGCGGCCGCAGTCGCTGCTGCCGACCCGCAAAGAATAACCTTTGCTACTAACGCTGCGGCTGCCGCCGCTGCAGCCGCGTCCTCAGTAAGGGCCGCTATCGGCGCTGCCGGGTCAGTTAGCGGCCTGGTCTGGTCCGTTGTTAAGCAGGATTGCTATCGTCTAAGCATGGGAGGTGATTTGATGTCAGTCCCGCTTTGGGGAGACTATCGCAATCCGCTTTCTAGGTCGTGGGCGGTCTTCAAGGAGAAACTACACCCAGAAATGTGGGCTTTTTGGGTGGCATGGTATGATGCCGAACTCGAGGGAAAACAAAAGTGGCCCGAAACACTAATAGAAATCTCTAACGTCGATATTACGGAGTGGGGGAAGGGAGTCGAGAACTTAAATTCTATTATCAGAACCATATTTCCAGATATTTCTATCTCCGACATTGTGGAACCCGACCAGGGGAAAAATGACTTAGAAAATCAAGAGGCCATGCTTGGATCTTTTGATAAATGGTATAAAACTGTAGATGACGGCATTCAAAACTTAAGTGACACTGTTACCAAACAACGTGAAATTGTAGGCAAGCATGAGGTCGAGCTCAACATGCTCGAAACCAGCGCAAAGGAGGCACATAGTCGAATTGAAGGTTGGATGGAAGACATTGAGGCTCGCTTTGAAGCTAAAGTAAATGCCGCTAAGGAAGCTCTGGAACAGCAAGCTGTATTCAAAGAGCCCATTAAATTATGGGAACTGAAAGAAACCGAACATAAAGACCGAAAAAAACGAGCCTACAGGTGGTTCTTGGGATCTTTGATAGCGCTCGGATCGAGTGTCACAATAGGGTTTTCCATAATTTTCAGCCATCCAAACTTACTCCTCAATTTCTCTAGAATACCTGGCTGCAACACCAAAGATCCTAAAATTAATTGCAGCCTGGGGAGTATTTTCGAGTACTTTCCTATTTTCGTCGTATTAACTTTGGTAACCTTATCACTTTGGGCTATTCGATTAAAAATGAAAGAGTTTTTGTCTGAGCGACATTTAGAGTTAGATGCCCGCGAGCGGCGCGCATTTGCTGAGGCATATATTGGCTTAGTGGCAGTGGGCGACGCTGGCGAGGAGGTCAACGACCAACGAGCTATTGTTTACGCCTCTCTCTTCAGACCGAGCACAGATGGTATGGTTAAGGATGAAGGAGGGCTAGACCCTTCAATCGGTGCAGCAATTAGCAAACTACTATCGCGTTAGAAGAGTAGTGCTGCATCACTGAGGTAGGAGCGTTTTACGACGTAACCAACTGATTTGGGTAGATCACTCGCGGAGCGATTAATTAGTACATTCAGGCATTATCATAGATAGACACCCGCACATCGCTGCGGGTGTTTTGCTTTTGTGCCATTCGCGAAGATGCATGCATGAGCAGAGCATCGCATATCGCCATGATGGCCGCACAGGACCTCCCCTCCCCCCCAGAGGGGGCGGACGTTCCTGAATGGATCCAACTGACCCCAGCCGGGCGCTTTGAAACCTTCGACGCGCGCGGCCCCTACGAGATCTCCGATCCGCAAGCCGTGATCGAGGCCAGTTTCGCCGCACGTGGCGAGATAGAGATCGACGTCAACCACGCATCCTTCACCGCCGCCAAAGCAGGAGGCGAGGCCCCTGCCCGTGGCTGGATTGTCGAGATGCAGGCACGTGAGGACGGCATCTGGGGCAAAGTGCGCTGGACGAAAGAAGGCGCGCGCTTGGTGGCAGATCAAGCCTACCGCCGGATTTCGCCAGTCTTCCGCCTCGCCCACCCCGGCAGCAACCGCGTGGTCGCGATCCTCAATGCTTCCCTTGTGAACCGTCAAAACCTGCGCGGGCTGGCCGCGCTCAACTTCGAAGAGGAGGAACGCATGTCGTTTCTGAAACAACTCGCGGGCGTGTTGGACCTCGGCGCGGATGCGACCGAGGAACAGGTCACGACTGCGGTCAATAAGCTGAAAGAAGATGGCGACGGTGCGACCGCCGCGCAGTCTCAGCTCAATGAGGTCGCCACCATCCTCGGCGTCGATGCCGGTGGAGATGTGGTGGCTGCAGCCAAAGCCACAACAGCCGGAGGGCTGCCCGTTTCTGTCATGCAAGCTGCCGTGACGGAAATGCAAGAAACCATCGCGGCCCAAGCCGAGCAAATTAACTCCATGCAAAGCGCGACCGCGAAAGACCGCGCCGAGGCCTTTGTTTATGGCGAAATCAAAGAAGGCCGCATTATCAAACCCGCGATGCGCGACCACTATATCGCGATGCACCAAGAGGACCCTGAGCGGGTTGAGAAGGAAATCTCAGCTATGCCCAAGGTGAACGGCGTGAATGTGGCCCACCTCACCCCACCCAGCACTGATGGCTCCATCGCGATGAACGCGGAACACTCACAAGCGGCCAAGCTGCTGGGCCTGTCTGCCGAGGACTATCAAGCCGTTCTCGATGAAGAGCGCAAAGCGCAGGAGGGCTTTTGATGACTATTCTTTCCAGTGATCGCAACACACCCCGCCTCGATGGCGATATGCGTCATGGTTTCGTGGCAGGTGGGTCTTTGATCTATGCCGGTGCAATCGTTCTGCGTGCTGCCGATGGCTATCTTCACGAAGGCCATACCGTGACCGGCATGGTCGGCGTGGGCCGTGCTGAAGAGCGTATCGACAACCGCATCGGCGCAGACGGTGAGGAAGGGCTGACCTACCGCCCCGGCATCTACAAATTCGCCAACTCCGCCGCCGCTGACGAAATCACCCACGCCGACATCGGGTCGCTCGCCTATGTCGTGGATGACCAGACCGTCGCCAAAACTGATGGCACCGGCACCCGCTCGCCTGCCGGGATCATCGACGGTGTGGACGCGGACGGTGTCTGGGTCCGCTTTGACGAAGCGCTGACCAAAGCCTCCTGAAAGGACTAAAATATGCTCGTAAACGCAGCCAATCTTGCGGCGCTCCGCGTCGGATTTAAGAAGCACTTCCAGAACGGTCTGGGGCAGGCTTCATCCGACTGGACCAGCGTCGCCACCGAAGTTCCCTCGATGACGAAGGAGCAAAAATACGGCTGGCTCGGCAAACTGCCGAATGTGCGGGAATGGATCGGCCCGCGTGCAATCCAGAACCTCAGCCAGCACGATTATTCCATCTCGGAAAAGCCGTGGGAACTCACCATCGGGGTGGACCGCGACGATATCGAGACCGACAACCTTGGCATCTATGCGCCGCTGTTCAGCGAGATGGGCGCATCGACAGGGGCGAAAAAAGACCTGCTGGTCTTTGGCGACACCCTGCGAAAGGGTTTCGACCTCAACTGCTATGATGGCCAGCCGTTCTTTGACACCGACCACCCGGTTCTGGATGAAAGCGGCAACGAGATCTCGGTCGCCAATACCGATGGCGGCGCAGGCGAGCCGTGGTTCCTGATCGACGACACCCGCGCGTTGAAGCCGATCATCCTGCAGCGCCGCAAGGATTTCGAGTTCGTGAACATGGACAACCTGACGGACACCAATGTGTTCATGAACAAGGAGTTCATCTACGGCGCGGACGCCCGGTTCAATACCGGCTTTGGCTTCTGGCAGATGGCATGGGGGTCGAAGCAACCGCTCAACGCCGCGAACTATCAAAAGGCGCGCGCGGCACTGGCTGGCATGAAAGGCGATCACGGTCGCCCGCTGGGCATCCGCCCGTCCCTGCTGATCGTCGGGCCGAGCAATGAGAGCGCCGCGCTCAAGCTGCTGAATAACGAGCTGGGCGCAGGCGGCGAAACCAACGAGTGGAAGGGCACCGCCAAGCTGCTCGTCACTCCGTGGCTGGCATAAGGAGCTGACCGATGAGTGAACGTGATGATCTCAAAGCCCGCGCGCAAGAGTTGAAACTTGAGTTTGCGGCGAACCTCTCGACGCCCAAGCTCAAGGATCTGATCGCAGAGGCCGAGGCGCAACCGGCCTCTGGCGGCGGTGATACCGGCGAAGACCAGGACAACGGCGGCGACACCAGCGCCCCCGGCTCTGGGGACGAGGCTGACACCGTCACGCCACCAGCCGGTGACGGTGAGAAAAACCCCTTTGAGGGCGCTCTCATTCAGGCGGCCATGTCTGCAGGTGATGTGACAATCACCGATGCAGGCGAGGCCACGGCAACCGCAGACGCAACGCCGCCTGAGTTTCATGGCCGCAAGTTTCTGCGGGTTCTGGGACCGCAACAGGGGTTCCGTCGCGCAGGCCGCCGGTTTGGCCCCACGCCCGTCGATATCCCGCTCGATGAATTGAGCAAGGCCGAGGAGCTGGCGCTCAAGGCTGAACCCCGCCTGATCACCACCTACCACGTCGAAGGCGTGGACAAGTAAAGCGGCCAGCTCTGCCCCAAGAGCCGCTTTCGCTCCGGCAAACGGAGCCTTGGCCCGGCGGCGATCCTCGCGTCGCCGGGCCGTTTCACCCCCTCCGGAGCGCTGGCAGATGGCCTATACATCCCTTGACGAGTTGATCGATCGCTATGGCGAAAACATGTTGATCGCCCTGACGGATCGGGGCGACGCCGCCACCGGCTTGGTGGATCTGGACACGGTCAATCAAGCCATTGCCGAAGCCGACGCGGTGATCGATGGCTTTCTGAAAGGGCGCTATCAGCTCCCGCTGTCTGAGGTGCCCGCGCAGGTTCCGCCCCTAAGCCGCGCAATCGCCATCTGGAAAATGCACCTCTACGAGGCCCCCAAACAGATCGAGGCCGAATACCGCGAAGCCATGACCCAACTGCGCGACATCGCGAAGGGGATCATCATTCTGGACGTGGCCGGTGTCACGCCCAAGACCAACAGCAGTCAGGGCGTCATGACCACCGACCGCGAGCGCCCGCTGACGCAAGACAGCCTCAAGGGGTGGATCTGATGCTGGATGCAGTCAAAGAGCGCCTTGAAACCCGTGTGAGCGAATTTGCGGACCGGATCGAGACATCCGTGGACCTGACCAAGCTCCTGAATGATCGCGGCATCCCGCAAAACTCCACCGCTTTTGTGGTGCCAATTGGATTGCAGGGCCGCCGCGCCCCCGACGCCACCGGCATCTTTATGCAGGACTATGTCGAGACCATCGGCGTGTTGCTGGTGGCCCGGTCCTACGACCAGACCGGCTCGCAAGCCCTCGAAAAGCTGCGCCCTTCAATCCAGCAGGTGATGGAGGCCTTGGCCGGTTGGTCGCCCGGATCGGCGTTTGGCGTCTTTGAGCTGCGCCAAGGCAATGTCGCCGGGATCAGCGGCGGCGCGCTTTTCTACATGATTGAATTTTCCATCAACGACCAACTGAGGATCACGGTGCAATGACCAAGCCCAAGAAGCCCAAGCTCCCGACGTCCGGTGGCAGCTATGTCGTCCAGACCAGCGGCAATCTGAAGCAAACCGAGGCCACCAAGCCAAAGCCCTCGCGCAGCGCTGCAGCGCCCACGGAAAAGAAGGAGACCTAAATGTCCCTGAACTGGAAGCAAAAGGTTCTCTTGGTCAAAACCGAGGCGACCTATGGCACCGACGCCGCCCCCAGCGGGGCCGCGAACGCCATTCTCGCGCAGGATGTGCAACTCAAGCCCATGGAGGGCACGGACGTCTCGCGGGATCTGGAACGGCCCTACTTTGGCGCTGACGCGACGATCCCGACCGAGCTGATGAGCGAAATCACGTTTGATGTGGAACTAGCCCCATCCGGCGCGGCGGGCACGCCCCCCGCATGGGGATCGCTGCTGCGCGCCTGCGGCTTGGCGGAGACCATCAACGCGGGCACGTCCGTGATCTATAACCCGATCACGCAAGCGCCGGAGAGCGCGACGGTTCATTTGCATATCGACGCCACCCGCTATGTGATCCTCGGCGCGCGGGGCAATGTGCGTTTGGACCTGCAGGCGCAGGCTGTTCCGAAACTGCGGTTCACCTTCAAAGGCCTCTTTGTGAAGCCGACAGATGCGGCCTACCCCACCGCCGATCTGACCCCGTGGACCGTGCCGCAGGTGGTCACCATGGGCAATACGCCCGTGTTCCAGATCGACGGGGTGGATCTGGTGATGCGCTCGTTCCAGATGGATCTGGGCAACCAGATCGAGGGCCGGTTCTTGGTTGGCCGTGAAGAGGTCAAACTTGGCGACCGGCAAGAGAGTATCGAGACCACCGTCGAGGCGGTTCAGCTTGCGACCTTTGACCCGTTCCAGCGCGCGCTCGATCAAAGCGCCACCGCCCTGCAGCTCACGCATGGCACCGGCGCGGGCAAGATTGCCACGCTCGATGTGCCCGCCGCGCAGATGCAGCGCCCGCAGGGGCTGTCCACCGCCCAGAACGTCAAGGAA
>JBLWUN010000017.1:0-27806 GCA_048268905.1 Maricaulaceae bacterium
TGCGCGTCGAACGGACCATGCCCCCGCGTCGATCCGCTGGCTCGGGACGAGACGGCGGGCGGCGCACCTGGGGGGCAGGGACGGGCGGCGCGGAAAGCTCGGGGAGTGGGCCGGTGCAGCCGGGGCACGAGGAGGGCCCGGTCCTGGGCGGGCGTGTCCTCGAGCGACTGCACGAGGTCACGAACGATCAGGATTTGCCCTATTCCATAACTGAAATCTGGCAACACGAGTCTCGATAAGGTAAAATTCCATGTAATCAGAAAAATTGAACCTGCGCCGCTGAGGCTAACCAATTGAACGCGATTTAGCGGCAATGAAAACCAAAGGAATCAGTTGGATGATGATGAGAAATATTGGTTTCGGTGAACGCCTCCGCCTGCTTAAACGGCAACGAAAGTTGAAACAGCATGATCGGACACTTGTATCCGCCCTTCGTGTTTTCAACAGTCAGAACCTTGAAGATCGGCCGAGAATAAACGGCATCCTTGAGAAGAGATGCGATCTGCAAGATGAGATAATCGTCGTAAGTCGCTGGCTCGCTCAAGGGTCGCGCCCGGTTGAGATAGCCCCCACTCGAAGTGGAAAAGGACTACCTCCGGGAAGTTTGCCCTTGCCTGGCACCGATCCTGAAGTTCTGACCTGATCCTTTCCTAGTCGCTGGCGTCACGAACCCTGGCAATCGTAGCTCGGCTGACGTTCAAACGCCTAGAGATAGAGGCAATTGGCTCTCCGAGCCGGATTGCTTCTTTTGCGATGGCAATCTCGGAGGCGCTTAAGGCTTTTGGCCGACCGAGACGTTTCCCCTTGGCCTTTGCTGCTTGCAACCCGGCATGTGTCCGCTCGCGCAGCAAATCGCGCTCGAACTGTGCGACCGCGTTAAGGACATTCATGGTGAGCTGCCCCGATGAGCTGGTCAGGTCTGTTCCACCCAGGGCAAGACAATGAACTCGGACAGGAATTTTTGAGAGAGCCGAAACCGTTTCGGTCACGTCGATGGCGTCGCGGCCAAGCCGATCCAGCTTGGACACCACGAGAATATCGCCCGGTTCGAGACGATCAACCAAGCGCGCGAACTCTGGCCGCTGCATGGCTGGAATGCTCCCGGAAATTGTCTCGGAAACGACACGGTATTCCGGCGGCTGAAAACCTGCCGCCGCGATCTCTTGGAGCTGCCCCGCGACAGTCTGCCCAATGGTGGAGACACGGACGTAGGCAAAAACGCGGCCTTGAGCTGTCATGATGTGCCCCGCACTGTCGAAAAACCCTGTTCAAAAGTAAGGGAGTGTTCAAAAATCGCAAGGGCTAGTTTTTGAACTACAACAGCGGAGCTGTTCAAAAACGACCGTTTTTGCACACAGAGATTGAGGCGCGATGCTGCCGATCTGACCGTGAGAGGATTCAACTTTGAGCTGTGGTCCGGTATCCTGTGGGAAAAGGACGAGGCGAGGTAACGATGGGATACTACAAGACTTTCATGGCAGGTTGCGCCGCCTTGGCGCTGGCAGGCTGCAAGACGGACATTTCTGAAATCACCGATGACCAGCTCCTATCCCTCTTGGGCAACGGCAGCAGCCCCGCCCAGATCACAGAAGGGACGCGCGAATGCGTCGAAGTTCTGGGAGGGGTGAACGAGGCTGTCTATCGCGACGTTCCCGGCGATGTGATGGGAATGATGAAAACCGAATGCAGAAAACAGCTTCAAGGCTGGCTCGATGACCCGCGCAGGAACAGCACTGAGCTTCAGGTGAGCGACTTCGACCGTGAGGACCTGGCTCAACGGATCATCGCGCTCGATGACGCTCAAGCGGCAGAGCGCGAGACGCAGCGCGAGGCGGAAGAGGCTGAGCGGGCAGCGCAACGCGAAGCCGAGGCCGCGGCTCGGATAGAAGAAATGGGGGCAGAGCTGGCCGAGGTCACAGCACAAGCGCAAGAACTGCGAAGCGCGTTCGAGGCTCGACGGGAGGTGCTGGCACCAGCCTGTGAAACGCTGCGTGGACTTCGAGAAGAACTCCAAGCAAAGAACCGGGTTCATAGCCTGTTCAACCGTGGTTTGCCCTCCGCTTGCACCGGCGAAACTCTTCGCGTTGAAGCGGGCCAACTGGCCGCTTTTGAGGAAAGAGTCGCGAGCTTCGAGATCCCCGACGCCAGCCAGCTCATGTTCGCTTCTGTCCCTTCGCTCCCGCGCATTGACCTGGAAAAAATCGACCAGCAGATCGAAAGGGTGGAAGCTGTCACCGCCGACTACAGGACCGCGCTTTCGGAAGAGTAATTCGAGAAGGCAGGGGGGCCGTCTGCCCCCCGGTCCTCCGGCCCTCCCCCCGAGGATATTTTCAGGAAGATGAATGGCGAAGAATGCGCAATCTTATTGTTTTGCGCTCAACATTATGATATTGCCGATAGTGCGATACAGGCAGGGATGCCGATGGTCGTGGAAGGTGAAAGCGTCATGCGCTGTTCTCCATGAAGGCCGGGACCGACAGGTGCCGGCCTTCTTTCGTAGAAAGGAACCCATCATGAAAATCATCCTGATCCTGGTGCTGTTCAACTTGCAGTCTGGCTCGGAAGTCATCACGGCAGAATTTGACGACGACAGGGCTTGTGAGCTTGCGGCGCTTCGGACCTTCCAAGGTGTGACGGCTGAACCCGACCTGCGCCCGCTCGAACCGGCGGGCGGCGCAACACCGATCGACGGCACGGTCATTGCGCGTGACAGCGATGGCGCGGAAATCGGCATGTATAGCTGCAATCCCTCCCGGTCGGACGGTCAGAACGGCTAAGCGGGCAGAAAATCTCGGCACGGCGGGTTTCCTAGCCCCGCCGCCGCTGCAACCCGATAAGGCTGCCTGTCAGGTTGAGATTTCCGCGCTTCTGGGCACGGATCATACCGCGTAGGAAACCGCCGGGATTGCGCACGGGCGTCTGAGGATGATCGCGGTTCGCATCAAGGACCAGGATGCAAAGCGCGGCCGCGTGGCGGCCCATAGCTCCACACGCTGCTCGCCATGCGGAATAGTTGATCCCGAGAGGGGTCAGCATGTCATGCGCGGCGTCGATAATCGCCTCGGTGGTGATCCGGTTGGTGCGGAGTGCTAGAGCTGTCTGGAAGTCATCGGAAGCGAGCTTGAAAAGCTGTTCTGGTTGCATCAGCGCCTCAAGTTTGGGGTTGATAACGCCGCTCTCCACCCCACACTCATTTTCTCTGCAATCATCGGAACCGCTAGGTTCCGATCTAAGCAAGTCTGAGTGCGCGGGCTTGCCCGCGCTCCTTTCATCGACGCTGGCGTTACAGATTACAGAAGGATTCTTCTGGTTGTCCTCTTGTAATAGAGACCGGAAGGAAATCGCCGGTTCACAGGAAGATTCAGGTAGGTTTTCAAGCCGTTCTTCAAGCTCTTCGCAAAGGTCTGTGGCGTCCTGAATGTGGCGTTCGAGCTGGTCGATCCCAAGGGAGTGCAGGCGATCAGAACGAGGCCACGCATTGTAACGGGCGAGGATTGAGGCAATCACCTCATCGTCCAGTGCTTCGGGGGAAAGACGGGCGATCCCCTCCTTCATGCGGCGAAGGCGGACACTGCGAAGGCTCTTCAGCTCCTTGATCCTGTTCGTCGTCTCGCGCTTCTGGTCACGCAGAGCGAGTAGGTCAGCGAAGCGCGCTTTGAGAGGGGTAAAGACAAGGCCCCGGCCCGTCCCAGCCTCACGCGCGCCGTTCGCCTTCGTGTCACGGATGAGCAAGCCACACCGCTCGAAGGTGCGCTCATGCGAGCGCATCTGCCGAGCCGTCAAGTGACAGCGTTCCGCCATCGTCTCCTGGGTGCCGTAGAAGACGGGTTCGGCACCGGGTTCGGCCCAATCCTTGGCGCTGGTGCTGCCTATGAGCTTGGTCAGAATGTAGACGGCTGCTGCGCTAAGTTTCAGGTCGCGCCCGACCTCGCTGATGACTGCAATAACGTCACGGCGGGTCATCCCCTGCGGCAACGCGACTTGTGGTGAGTGGTTCATTTCCCTGTCCTTTTTCTGCTCGATGGACAAGGCGGCAGCGCAAAATCGTCCTGTTCGCACAGATGCGGTTTTTGCTTGTTCGGATGTTGGGAGGGTGATAGAACCAGTCCTGAAAACAGATTGTGTTGGACCGTTCGGAACGCCAATTCCTAGGTTCTAAAGCCCCCCCTCGCTAGGTAGCCGCCTTGCGGGGGGTTTCTCTTTGTTGGGGTTTCTGCTCCTGTGCCTGTTCGATTCTGATGATCGTTCACGACAGGCATACTCTCTTTAGATGCCTGTCGCAATTATAGTATCGCGCGCCTCTGTGCGGCACTACGCTTAGTAGTTGACCTGCTCGAAGCCATAATTTCCTTGGTAGTCGCGCCAATCAACGAACACCGAGCGGTGGTAGATAGACGGGCAGTCGTCCCCATATCGCTCCATCCCCGTGTGCGCTTCGGGCAAATCAGAAACGGATGCCCTGGACCAGTGGAAATCGCCTTGGGTGCCATAGGAGCCAAGGCGAACATTGGCTGATCGTGTGCAATCGTCACGCGAGGACCGTTGCCGTGCATAGGTCACGTTGAAGACGCGGATCGAGCGCACGAAATCGAACTCATTGCCGCTGATGTCGATGTCGGCGGTTCCGTTCTCGTCGCTGTATTCACCGTCAACAAACTGCAAGGCGAAGCCCTCGGGAAGAGCCCCCGCCAGCCCGCCTGTCCTGCGGACAACGGCGGGCTGGGGCTCAAGCGCATAATCCGTGAGTGGTGCGCTCGGGAAAGACTGACGCAGGGTCGATCCGTTGCCTTCCATGAGAATGTCATAGATGCGCGTCCGGTTAAGCTCGGAGGGATCGACGTTGAAAGATGCGCCCATTGGGCAGCGCCAAATCTGAAGGGGCGGCTCGACAGGCCAAGGAGTGATGCGGCGGATGAACTCGGCCCGCGCTCGGGTGCAGGGGACGGATGCAGGCCAGCCGCCTGAGAGGCAAAGGAGGATGGCACAGTCGATCTGATAGCTCTGCGCCTGCGCCCGCTCCGGGGCCGCGACAAAGCTGGACGCCGCGACGGCTGCGGCAAGGGCTGTGGTGCGGAGCAACTTTATCATGGTATCTCCATCGGGTTGGCAACGCTATAAGGAGGTGCGCAGCGTTATAATATTGTCTTAAGGGGTCCATGCCCCGTTTTGCAACAGGATAGGAGCGGAAAAGTCGGGGCGAAGTGTAAGATCAGGTGCAAGGATGCACGAGGCAGCACCTCCCCGGCGGGTAATGTTGACTATTTTGGTAAGCGAAAATCCGCTCAACCAGAGCGGGTTCAGTCCGTTTTCACCACCTGATCGAAGAACCGGCGGTATTCCTCGCTGACTTCCTGCCCTTCCTGGAAGGCTCGCGCCCGCTCTTCATCCAAGCACTGAAGGTAGGCGCTGAAGTCCTCGAAGTATCGCTGGTAGTCCTCATAGATGAGGTCGCGATACTCGCGCGCTGCATCAATCTCGGCAGGAAGAAACGGCCTTTCAGGCGGAAAACAGGTATCTGCTTGCGCTTCTGAAGCCAGAAAAATAGACGATATTATAAGCATGTAGCCCGCTCTAGTCCGTTGGGTCATCCTGCGCTATCCCTTTAGATCACTTGGGAATTGATGGTCGGTTGTGTATGCAAGGGTTAGAGCAAATCTCTTTGGGCAACGCAACATTACAATGTTGCACCCCATCTTATAATGTCGTAGGACTGTAGTGCCCGAGAAGGGTTCGCGGTCCGTTAGCCAAAAGGAAAGCGCCGACCGTGAAGACAGACCTAAACAAAGAAGCGCCTAATGTGGTTACAGAGACGCAGTTCAAGGTCCTCTTGCAGCAGGGGTATCAAGCTGAGGTTGTTTGTAAAACCCCAGCGTTCCGCAAAAATGCCGTCTGGTATGGTGAGTGGTTCATCCGTGCTGTCACCGAGGACAGATCGGTCGAAAAACTCCTTGTGCCGGGTCGGCGGTGGAACAAGCAGCCTGAGGAAATCCCTCTGCGCATCTTCAAGACCGCAAACGGCCTCATCTCGTTCCTCGAAGGGTTCGGGTTCGACCAGATACACATTCCCATGCAAAAGGGCGGTCGAGCCGTCCACTGTCTGCCGAACGGCGGCAAGCTATCTAGCAGCGAGTAGCGCGGCCCTCGCGCTCTCCTGCACCTTAGCTCTGGCTCAGGGCATGGTGCTGGTGATGGAAGGTGACGGCTCGCTCCGCGCTTCCACCCCTCAAACGAACTTCTCAAGAAACTACAACGATGGTGTAGGCCAAGGTTCGGCCTCCGACGAGCTGATGCTGTTCGGGGGCCGGGAAGAAGAGGCCGAAGAAGACGGATCGTTCCGCGTTGCTGCGATAGCACCCCGCGCCGTGACGCCCCGTCCTGCGATCTTGAACGCCATCGACCAGACCGCCCTTCGCTATGCGAGCCACCCGGCTCTGCGCCGCGCGGATATGACCGTGACGGAATGGCGGCTGCTCTTCCAATCGAACATCGAAATTGAAAGCGCCTACAACCCGAACGCCCGTAGTCATGTGGGTGCAATCGGGCTGGGGCAGCTTATGCCAGCGACAGCGGCTGACCTCGGGGTCGATCCGCACGACTGGCAACAGAACCTCGACGGGTCAGCCCGGTATCTCCTCATGATGCTGGCTCGTTTCGGGGACGCTCGACTTGCATTGGCAGCCTACAACGCTGGCCCCGATGCGGTAGAGCGCCATCGCGGCATCCCACCCTTCCGGGAAACGCAAAACCACGTCAGCCGCGTGCTGGCCGTTTTCAACAGGCTCGAAGGAGAACATTCATGAAGCCTAACATTAACGCCCTCGTCGCGATCTGCGGGATTCTGCTGTTCGCGGCGCAACCGGCACTGGCGCAGAGTATCGACCTGTCGCCGGTCCAAGCGATGCTGCAAGGCATCGTTGACGCCATCACCGGCCCGCTCGGCATCGTCATCGGCACCCTCGCCGTGATTGCCGTGTTCCTGTCCTGGCTCTTCAACATCATCGACCTCCGCCAAGCCATGTGGGTCTTGGTCGGGATCGCCGGCATCGCGGCAGCGCCCACGATCGTCGCGGCAATCTGGTCCTCGTAAGGAGCTCGAACGATGGCAGAACAGTCTCGTCTCTTCCTCGGCTTAGTGCGGCCCCCCAAGCTCTTTGGGCTGCCGATCATGTATGCAATGGTCTGGCTTTTCGGGTCTGTTCTGATCTTCGTCTGGGTTCAGCATTGGTTGGTCGTCGCTATCGCGGCGGCGGCCTACCCCTTGCTCTGGAAAGCAGCGGATTGGGACGAAAATTTCCTGAATGTGGTCGTCACCACGCTGCAAGTCACCCGCCCGACAGTTAACCGGAAAATCCACGGTGGAGACAGCTATGCCCCGTGATACGAATTATGACGCCCGCAGTTTGCTTCCGACTTGGTTTGGCCGGGAAGCGAAGCTCGGCAAGATGCTCCCCTACATCAGCCTCGTTGACGAACAGACGGTGCGGACACGCGGCAACGAGCTGTTCCAGTGCATCCGCTTGGATGGCGTGAATAGCGACACCACGGATGACGCATACCTGGATCGCACCCGCGCCCTGTTCGCGTCCGTCATCGCCCGGATCGGCCCGGAATGCTCTTTCTACGTCCACAAGGTTTCTAAGGCTATCAACGTCGATCTCGACCCGGTGGAAGGTGACACTTTCGCTGCTGCGGTTGATCGTCGTTGGCGCCAGTCCCTCAATGACAGCCAACTGCGCGACAAGACGCTGACCCTGACGGTCCTGAACCGCCCGCCTGTTGGCTCGAAACTTCCCTTCCGGGCTGCAAAGTCCGTGGAGCTGCTGCGCTCGCAGACGGAAAAGCGTCTCGCGCGGCTTCAAGAGGTCGTCCGGTTTCTCATGTCTTCCTTCGGGGACATGAACCCGCGGCTGCTGGATGAACCGTCCGGGGAACTGCTCGGCTTTCTCGGCTCTCTGAACACGGGACAAGAACTGCCTCTCTATCGAGGTGCCGCGACCAGCATCGTCTCGGAGAACGTCGCGAATACTCGTGTCACCTTCAAAGGCGATAGGTTCTATCTGTCTGAGGGCGCGACCGGCCCGCGTGTCGGCTCGATCTTCGCGGTGAAGGATTACCCCGAGAAGACCCATTGCACGATGTTCGATGAACTGAACCTGCCGGTCGATATGATCGTCACCCACAGCTTCACCCCGATCAATAGCAACTGGATGGCGGGGCGCATCAAGCGGATGATGAAGATGCGGGCCTCGGCCAGCGATGGCGCTTTCTCTCTGACCGACGAACTGCCGACCGCCCTTGATGATCTTGAGTCCAAGCGCCTCAGCTTTGGCGATCATCACATGACGGTTGCCGTCTTCGCAGACAGCGAGGAACAGCTTTCCAGCATCGGCGGCGAAATCAAGAACACGGCTTCGACCGAAGGTGTGAACTTGGTCTCGGAAGGGTTCGCCAGCGCGACCCACTACTTTGCGCAGCACCCCGGCAACGCTCACGCGCGTAGCCGCAAAGGGGCGGTGACGAACCGCAACTTCGCAGACTTCGCAGCCTTCCACCGCACCCCGCTTGGAAAGAACGCGGAGCAGGTGCCGTGGGGCAAAGTGATCTCGATGTTCCCGACGCCGGAGTCCTCGGCCTTCCGGTTCAACTACCACGAGCTGGGATCGCCAGACAAAGAGCCGACCGGCGGTCACACGCTGATCCTGGGCCGTCCCGGTTCGGGTAAGTCCGTCCTCTCGGCCTTCCTGATGACGCAAGCCCGACGCGCAGGCGCTCGGCTCTTCGTCTTCGACTATCGGCTCGGCATGGAAATGGCCGTGCGCGCGAACGGCGGGCGCTATTCCTCGATCAAAGCGGGCGATGCCACGGGCCTCAACCCGCTCTGGACCGAAGTGGACGAACGCGGGCAGGCGTGGCTTTCCGATTGGCTGGCCTCTTTGATCCACCGCAATGACAAGCCTCTGACCCCCGCACAGACGAACCTCATTCAGCAGGTGGTGCGCCAAAACGCGACGGCGAGCGATGCGAACCTGCGGAACTGGCATGACCTGGCGTCGCTGTTCGTCTCGGCCGATGACGGCGGGGATCTTCACGAACGGCTCCAAGAATGGACCGCCGAAGGCCGCTACGGCTGGATTTTCGGGCAGACCCGCGAAGACACCTTCTCTCTGAAAGGCGAGGTCGTCGGCTTCGACCTGACCGGCATTCTCGACAGCGAAAGCGAGAAAGAGCGGATGGCGGTTTTGTCCTACCTGTTCCGCAGGGTGGAGCGTGTCATTGAGGATCGCAAGCCGACGATCATCGTCATTGATGAAGCGTGGAAAGCTCTCGACAACGGCTATTTTGCGGAACGGCTCTCCAACTGGCTCGTGACGGCCCGGAAGCAAAACGCGGTCGTTGTGATGATGACGCAATACGCCAGTCAGCTCGAACAGACGCGGACGGGCAAGACCATCGTTGAAGCGGTCCCGACGCAAATCCTGCTCCCGAACATCCGGGCCAAAGCATCAGACTACGAAATGCTGAACCTGCACGAGAAAGAGCTTTCCGTGCTGCTGGAATCCAGCCCTGCGTCTCGGGTTGGGCTGGTGCGTGATGACCAAGGGTCGGTCTGCATTAACGCAAATCTGAGCGCCCTCGGGCCGCTCCTAACCGTCCTCGGCGGGATGGAAAAAGGTGAACAGTTGGTGGGTGCCGATTACCGCCAGCGCGAAGATTTTTGGAGGGTCGAATGAAAACCACCGCAATCCTTTTCTTGATTACAGGTCTCGGGCTGGCGGGCTGTGCAGAATATCGCCCCTCCGAAGCGAATTGCTTTGACCGGGTGACGCGCAGCTCGAACAGCATGGCGTTCCTGGCGTCGCCTGAGCCCTCGCCTGCCGCTCGTATTTCTACGAAATCGGCCCCTTGCGTCTTCACGCCCCTCGGCGGGCCGGAGGGCCTTGGCGATGGCTAAAAGCGCGGCCCTGACCCTCACGGCTATGCTGTGGGCCAGCTCGGCGCTCGCGCAGGGTGTGCCCACTGTGGATGGCACCCTGATTATTCGCAACGAGGCGTCGAATGCCCACCGGGAAAGCGATCTCGCGACCCAGCGAGAAACCCTGTCGGTGCAAGAGGCGATCAACGAAATCGAGCGGCAGCAGCTTGCCGTTCTGGAACAGATTCTGGATGCGCAGACCAGCATCGGCGGGCAGGGCATTCCTGAAATGGTGGCCGACCTCGAAGATGGGGAAGAGCCTGAGCAATCGGCCGATGTGGTCTTTGATCCCGAAGACAGCAACCCGGCGGGTGCGCAGATGTTCGGGGATGCAGCGCAGAACGTCGAAGAGCTGATTATTCAAGTCGCGTCCGAGACACATGGCTTGTCGGGCGTGTCCCAAGCAGGCTTCTCCGTTCGGGAATGGCGCTACATGCTCCAAGCCCTGATCTGGCAGGAAAGCCGCTTCTCGATTGGCGCTCGCTCTCCGGTTGGGGCTTTCGGTCTGACGCAGATTATGCCCGCAACCGCTGGCGATCTCGGCATCTACCCGGACTACTACGACAGCCCCTATTTGCAGGTTGAGGGCGGCGCTCGCTACCTCGCCCAGATGCTCGCCATGTTCGACGGCAACATCATCAACGGTCTTGCCGCCTACAACGCAGGACCGGGGAACGTGCAGAACTACGGCGGGGTGCCCCCGTTTGAGGAAACCCAGCATTACGTCCAGGTGATCCCCGCGAAATACAATGAGTATCTCGCCCTTGGCGGCGGCGGCGATGCGGTCGGCACAATCGACCCGGCTCTGATGGCGAACTCGAACCTCTCCTTCGCCGGGGCCAACGCGACCTTCTACGGCAATAGCTCGATGACGACTGTTCAAGCCTCGGCTGCCCGTCTTCGCAGCATCGTCCAGAGGATCGGTGAAACGCAGGACGTTCAAGAGGCTATGGCGCTCAACAGCTATGCCCGTGCGGAAGTTGCACGGCTCGTCGCCAATCTGACCCGTCTTCGGGCCGCGCGGAACCGCACGGCCAGCGCCCACACCGTTGCTCTCGCCGCCGAACGGCAGCGTGAACAGCAATACATGAATTTCGACATGGAGGATTTGGACTGATGAAACTGTCGATGAAGATCAACGCGCTTGTCCGCAAAATCGCAACCGCCGGTTTCCTCGGCCTCGGCTTGGCCGCTGCCCCCGTGTCGCTTCTCGGGACCACGGCCCCCGCCGCCTACGCGCAAGGGGTGCCCACAGTAGACACCCAGAATATCGCGCAGGAAATTCGTCAGCTTCAGCAGATGATCGAAGATGAAATTCTTCAGAACGATCAGCTCCTACAACTGCAAAACCAGTTCCAGACGCTCCAAGATCAATACACCCAGCTTCAGGAAACCTACGCTGCGCTCACCGGCCTGATGGACCTTCCCGAAGTCATCCAGACGGAAATGGAAGAGTGGCTTAACGGCCTGCTCGATCAAGAGTTTGGCGACATTACCGACACGATTGCTGCGATCCAGAACGGCGATTGGTCGGGACTGACCGGATCGGGATCAGGTGAAATCCGCACTCAGATGGAGCGCGTCCTGGCCGAAGCTGGCTTCGATGAAGACACCCTCTCGGAAATGGCTCGCAGCGGCAACGGTGGAGCGGAGCGTGTTGCGACGGCAGCCACCACCGGAGCGATGGTCTCGGCCGCAGGTCAGAACAGCTACAACGAGGCGGGCCAGTCCCTTGAGCGGGTTGATCGCCTCGTCGGAATGATCGGGGACATGGAAACGCTGAAAGACAGCATCGACCTGAACACCCGTGTCACCGCCGAAAACGCAATCGCTCTGGTCGCTCTTACCCAGCTCATGGCCGTCGGTGCCGTGGGTGAAGGGCAAGCTGGCGTCATCGAAGCGGCAGACCGGGCAGAAGAAGATCGCTTCATGGACTTCACCATGCCCGATCTCTCGGCAGAATAAGCGAGGCAGGCAAGTGGCTAAGGATCAAGAAATCATTGAGGAAGAGCTGATTTTCGGTGCGCGGCGTCGGGAACAGCTTTGGCAGAAGCTGGCCTTTGTCGGGTTGGGTTTCGGTGTTCTCGGGTGCCTCGGGGCCGCGACTGTCGCGATCCTCGACGTGGACCCGCCGCCCGTTGTTGTCCCCTATGACCCCAACACCGGCATGGCCTTGCCGAATGCAGCGGTTGAAGCGGTGCGGGTGACGGAAAATCAGGCCGTAATCGAGGCCGAAGTTTTCCGCTATGTCACGCAGCGCGAGACTTACAACCAGCTCGACAACGATGTGCGGGTGCGTCGCATCCTCGCCATGTCAGACGGCAATGCTGAAGCAAGTCTGCGGTCCCTCTGGAACAGCGCGAACTCGAACTATCCGCCGACCGTCTACGGCGCGGATGCCCGGCTCGATGTGGAAATCCTGAGCATCAACCGGATCGGCAATAACCGTGCGACCGTGCGCCTTCGCAAGCGTCTTGCGTCCCAGCAGGGGACGCAAACCGGCCTCTTCACCGTGACGATGATGTATGACTTCCGGCCCGAAGAGCGCCGCCAGATTGATGAGGTCTGGACGAACCCCTTCGGCTTCACCGTCACCGAATACGCGATCCGCTCGGACAGATTGGAGAACTAACATGAAACTGCTCAAAACCAGCCTCCTGTCTGTCGCGCTCGCACTGGCAACCGCACCGGCCTTTGCGGAAAGCAACCCGCGGGCGGGCAGCCACGATAGCCGCGTCCGCATCGCCACCTATACCGATGGGCAGGTCTATCGCCTTCGCGTGAGCCTGACGCATGTTACCTCTGTCGAATTTGGACAGGGCGAAACCATCCGCTCGATCATCGCAGGGGACACCGAGGGCTTTCAGCTCGACGGCGTTCCTGGGGGCCGCGCCTTCGCCGTGAAACCTTTGGCGCGCGGCGTCAGCACGAACATCACCGTCTACACCAACCAGCGCAGCTACTACTTCAACGTCACGGAGTCGTCGTCGCCCACCTACTACGTTGTGCAATTCCAATATCCTCAGTCCCGTGCCCGCCCGACGAACGCCGTCGCGCAGCGAGCGCCCAACTATAATTATGCAGCGAGCGGCAGAACGGAAATCACGCCGGTCACGGTCTGGGATGATGGCACCTTCACCTACTTCCGGTTTGCGCCGAACGCGCCGGTCCCTGCCGTCTTCCAATATTCGTCAGGTCGAGAGCGCACGGTGAACAGCCAACAGGTCGAAGATGGCGTTCTTCGCGTGTCTGGGGTGAACCGTCGATGGGTGCTGCGCCTTGGCGACACCATCGTTTGCATTGAGGAAAACACCGCAGGAGGCACGGGCTCATGAGCGAAGACAAGGATCTTGAAGAGCGGCTTGCCGCGCTCGAAGCTGACAACGGGGGCACCGCCAAGAAACGCGAGAAGCCCTCGCCCAAGGTGGCAATCGCAGGTGCCGCAGGGATCGCGGCAATCGGTCTTATCGCTTACCTGGCTCTGCCCTCCGACGATCAGGAGCCAGCGATGCAGACGGCGCAACCGGCTGAGTTTCAGGCCGAGGGGGATGGGTTCGGTGAGATTGCGCCCTTCGCGCCCCCTGCCCCGCCGGAACCGGAGATTGTCGAAGTGGAAAGCTCCGAGAATGCGGCCCTTCAGGAGCAGCTTGCCGCGCTGCAAGCCCAGCTCGAAGAAATGCGGAATGCCCCTGCGCCCGACAACAGCGAGGCAACAGCCGCAATGGAAGCTCTGACCGCGCGGATGGAGGCTCTGCAAGCAGCCTCCGAGGAAGCCCAGAATCAATATCAGGCGGACATGGCGGAACGCGACCGTGAGCTACAGCGCCTCCGCTCGCAACTGGAAATCGCACGGCTCGATCAGGAGAACCCAATGGGGCCGGGGCGTTCGGATGAAGATGCCCGACTGGCCGAGTTGGAGCGTCGTCGCGCTGAAGCGGCAGCGTTCCAAGAGGCGCGCATCAACTCTCCGATGGTCGCCTTCGGTAACAGCGGATCGGGCGGCGACGGCAGCGAAATGGCGCAACGAACCCTCGGTGCCGTGACTGACTTCGTGATGAATGGCGCAACCCCTTCGCAAGTCACGCAGGCCGAAGTCATCGCCAACCCCGGCAACACCGTGGTTCAAGGCACGATGATCCAAGCCGTCACGGAAACCGCCCTGGACAGCTCTCTGCCGGGTCAGATGCGGGCTATCATTTCCGAGGATGTGCATTCCTATGACGGGTCGCGAGTGCTGATCCCGCGCGGCTCCCGTCTTATCGGGCGGTATCGCTCGGGCCTCGATGTGGGCCAACAGCGCGTCACCGTCGCGTGGGATAGGATCATCCTGCCGAACAACCAGACCGTAACGATTAGCTCATTTGGTGGCGATGAACTCGGGCGCTCCGGCGTGACGGGCTTTGTCGACACTCGTTTCGGTGAACGGTTCGGCTCGGCGGCTCTTATCTCGTTGCTCGGCGCGGTGCCGACTGTCGCCGCATCGCAAATTGACGATGACACCACCTCGGACGTGGCTGAAGACGTTGGCGATGATCTCCAAGACGCGACCGATAGCGTGATGAGCGACTACCTCTCGCTCGGCCCGGTGATCTACGTCGATCAAGGGTCGCGCATCACGGTCATGGTGGATCGTGACGTGGAGATTTTCTGAATGACGACTTCGAGCTATCTTCAAGCATCGCTCGACAAGCTGCCGGACGCGGCACGGGACGATGTGATCGAAATTTGCATCAACCCGGATGGCCGGGTGTGGGGCGAATTTCAGGGCGATCACTTCATGCGCCCTCTCGATGTAACCCTGACCAAGACGGAAATTCGTGACCTCGGCAACCAGATTGCCGGGGGCGCGAACTCGCGCATCGGGAAGGAAAAGCCGATTGTCTCGGTCAGCATCATCTACCGGAACCGTCCTATCCGGGCGCAGGTCATCCAGCCGCCAGCGGTGCAGGACGGCACGTCGATTTCTCTTCGCTTCTTCTCAACCCTGCCTTTGGACAGCATCGAGCTGCAATATCTCTACGGCGCGGAGCGGAGCCTGGAAGGGGTGCGGCAAGAGCGGAACAAAGAGCTGCGCAAGGTGGTCAAGAGCGGCGATATTTACGCCGCCATCAAATTCTGCGTCGAGAACAAGCTGAACATGATCGTGTCGGGCGGCACCTCGACAGGGAAGACCGTCGCGGCCCGGAAAATCCTGTCCTATGTCGGGGAGGAAGAAAGGATCGTCACCATCGAAGAGGCGGCAGAACTGCTACCGACGCAACCGAATGTGGTGACACTGATCTCCAACCGCGACGTTGAAATGCAATCGGCCGACACGCTGTTGACCTCCACGCTTCGGATGCGCCCGGATCGCATCGTTCTGGGTGAGGTGCGGGGTCGGGAAGCCATGACCTTCCTTGAAGCGATCAACACCGGCCACGGCGGTTCGATGACGACGCTTCATGCCGAGACGCCGCAATTGGCGGTGCAAAGGCTTGCTATCGCGGCACTGAAAACGGACGTGCCGATGACCTACGCTGACATGATCCAGTATATTGAAAGCTCGATCGACGTCATCATTCAAGCCGGTCGCCACAACGGCGAGCGGGGCATCACGGAGTTTTACCTACCGGGCAGAGAACAGGAGGAAGCGAGCAATGAAGCGGTTTGAAAATGAGGTGAAGACCTTCAAGAACGGGTCCAAGCGCGACGAGGCGAAGATGCAGACCACTCTTCGCGATCTGGGCCTTTCTGGCTGGGAAGTCGTTTCGGTTGTTCCGTGCGACCTGGGGGGCCGCGAGCTGATGGTCTTCTTGAAACGCGAGCTCGATGAAGGTGCCGCGCCACGGGAGGAAGCGGCATGATGAAACCCGTCCTCTTGTCACTGGCCGTCCTGATCCCTTCGATTGCCTCGGCTGATTTCGTTCCCACGCTGACCAACGCCCCGCGCATCTGCCCCGACCGTCCCGCGAAACCTGACTGGATGACAAACTTCAATGTGAAGGACGCGCACAAGGTCAATCTGGTGGAAGAGATGTATCGGGCGCAGAGCCTCCGCGCGGTCGTGGAAAGCGGCGACTGCACTTGCGCGACCCGGTTCCCGTCCTGGGCCGCTGCTTCAGACTACTATTTCGCCAACTACGCGGGCCTCGGCCGTCACGAAATTCTGGACCGGACCTCTGACTATCGCAGGACCGCGAACGTGCATCGTCGGGCAGCACAGCCCATCTGCGAAGCACAAGGCAACTGGTGACGACACATGAGCATCGTCACCTTCTTCGTCTCGACCGCTGAGGACTATCTGGATTCGGCGGCAGAAACTCAGTTCGGCGCGGTCGCGGCAACGGTAGGGACTTTGCTCACCGTGTCGGCCACGCTGGTCATCATCATGATCCTTCTGAACATGATCTTTCAGGTTCGGACTATCGACGGCAGGACTGCATTCTGGCTCATGGTCAAGCTCACGCTGATTGCCCTCTTCGCCCAAAACTGGACGGAATTTAACCGGCTGGCTGACGGCATCCTGAGCGGGATCGACAGCATCGCAGGTTCTCTCGTGGCATCGGTCGGGGGTGGCGAACCTGGCCCCTCCGGCACATTCGCGGAAGAGTTTGACCAGCTCATTGAAGAGCTGGGGGAATACCTCAACGCGGCAGGCTCGAACCTCAACTGGATGGCCGGTGCATTGCTGGACACCCTCGGCGTCCTTCTTCTCTCGATCCTCGGCGGGTTGGCGGCATTTCTTATGGTTGCCTCGCGCCTGATGATCTCGCTGCTGATCGGCATGGCCCCGGTCATGATCTTCCTGACTATGTTCGAGGTGACGAAAGACTACTTCGCCCGGTGGCTCTCTGCCGTGATCTCTTTCGCGATCTACCCGGTGGTCATCGCGGGCATCTTCGCAACAATCGTCGGTGTTGCCCAAGCTCTGATTGCCCGCCTCGGTGATCCCGCCGACGCATCGAGCATCGGGGCGCTGATCCCCTTCTTCATGATGGTTCTCATGGCGAAGGGCTTTATCGTCGCCACGCCATTCATCGTCAGGGGGATTTCCGGCAACATCGTCATGCCAGCGATGACCGCAGGTATGGGCGGAGGCTACGAGTTTGCCCGCGCCGCAATGGGTAGCGCCCAAGTGCAAAATCGCTCTTTGGTAGGCACGGCAACCGGCGCGGAACTTGCCGGGATGCGAACCCGAACGGCGGCTGCCTCAACAGGGGCAAAAATCCAGAGGATGATTGCTCGCTCCGAACGTCTCAAGCAATGAAAAAGGCCCGCGCAAGCGGGCCTTTCTCCTTTCGGGCAAGTCTCATATCAGCCGACTGCTGCGGTTCGTTCCCCGCCCTGTCCTTCGGAAAGGATGGCCTCGAACTCGGCCAGCTCGGCGTCTGCCTTCGTTAGTGCCTCAACATCGGCATCGGTCACTTGCGACGGGTCAGGCAGATTGAGGCGCTGCTGTTCGGAAAGATCGAACTCACGTTGCCGCTCGTCCATGTCCCGCGTGGCCTGCGTTACTGCCTTCGACTTCTTCCGCCGCGAAGTCTTCAGCTTTTCGCGGTGCGGTTTGTCGCTGGCCTGCTTCACCGTAAGGCTCTCGGACGCTTCCTGAGCGGCGGCGGGTGCCGGCGCTTCCTCGGGCGCTGGTGTGGCTGCTTCTGCTGCCTGTGGCGCAGGAGCGGGCGGCGTGGGGTCTTGCGGTGCCGGGGCTTCGGCCTCGGGTGCTGGTGGCTCGCTCGGCTTCAGGCTCCGCTCTGGGAAGGGCAGCTCGCCCGACTGCGCCTTGTGGATCGCCTTGAAAAAGGGGTCATCGTAATACTTGATGCGCTTCGCCCGGATCGGCATCTGAGCATCCACGACCATCACAATGTCATCGAGCGGCATCCGGCGGGCTTCGTCCTCCGGCAACAGCGAGGTTTCCTCGGTGCGTTCCGACATGCTGCGCCCCTCGAACGGGTTGCGGCCAATCGAGCGCGAGCGCGTCACAACCCGTTTCGTGGTTTTACCCACGGCCTTGCTCAACTCTTCCACGGTCTTTTCGTCCGATGGGGTCAGATAGAGCTTCACACCTGCGTTCCCTTGCAGAGCGCGCCGGGTGTTCTCCCCGTAAATCTCGTCCAGCGCCGGAATGGTCTGGGTGACGATAGCAAGGTGCCCCTTGTAGGAACGCAGCGTCTCGATGCTCTCAACGACAATCGGCATCTTTCCGAGGCGGTTGAACTCGTCGAGCATAATCATGACCGGCCAAGGTTCGTCTTTCCCCGGCTCCTTGTCTTGCAGCGAGGAAATCAGGTCGGAGAAGAACAGCCGGATCAGCGGCGCCATCGGCTTCACCATGTTCGGCGCAACGACCAGGTAGACGGTGAAAGGCTTCTTACGGATCGCACGGAAATCGAAATCCGATTCAATGGTCGCGGCATCAATTGCCGGGTTGCTCCATTGATCGAGGCCCGAAGTCATCAGCAGCGAGACATAAGAGGTCAGCGTGTCGTTGTTGGTCGAAGCCAGCCGCTCGAAAATGAGCTTGGCGGCGCGGTTCTGCACCTCGTCGCGGCGCTTCATGAACTCTTTCTGCTTGTTCCCGCCCGACGCCGCGATGCGGTAAATCTCGCCCAAGGTTGGCCGCTTCCGCTCGAACGCCAAAAGACCGGCGGCCACGAACAGGTCGATACCGCCTTTCAAGAGGCCCTGAACCCGGTCGCTGTCCGCTTGGAGAAAGAGCGAAGCGAGTAGCTGAAGCTCCATCTGCTTGCGGTCAGGATCATCCAGCTCGAAGATCCTCAACAGCGGATTGTAGCGGTGACTCCGGCGATCATGCCAATCAGTCGGCGCGAAGCGATATACCTTGTCGCCGGTCGATGCCCGGTGGCGAGCGGTGTTCTCGAAATTCTCCCCTTTCACGTCCAGCACCACGGCAGACCCTTTGAAGGTCAAGAGGTTCGGGATGACAAAGCCCGTTGTCTTCCCTCGGCCGGTCGGCGCGACGATCAGGGCGTGAGGGAAAACCTGCGACGTGATGAGCTTCCGCCGGGACTTTGGTTTCCCCATCTTCCCAAGGATAAACCCGGTGCCAGGTTTCCCAAAGAACCCGTTCTTGCCCATTTCCCCGGCCTTCTGCCAATGCGTTTTGCCGAAGCGGGTAAGCGCGGTCCCAGACAGGACAGCACTCAGAAGGAGGCCCGTGAGGGTAAACCCTCCGATGATGAGGTTGACCTTCTCGAAGTCGTCAGGCCGATACACCCGCATGTCGAGGTAGTTCTGTGCGAGCCAGAAAAAGTTGATCTCGGATGACAGGCCCGAAAGCCCACTGGCGCTGTAGGTCAGCCACGCCGTCGCCGCCACATAGCCGATGATGGCGAAAACCAGCGTGACCAGAAAGAGCCCGAGGGCCAGCTTTCCCTTATCCATGTGTCTGCCCCTTCTCGCTGTGGTTCTGGACGTGCTTCAGGCGGTGCGCGTCATATTCCTCGTCTGCGATCTCGGAAATGACCTCGCGAGTGGCCTCGCTGTTTGCGGTGGCCTCATCAGACTGAAGGTAGGCTTTGGCGGCGTAGAGCCGTTCCAGCCGGTCATCAATGACCTTCTCCAAGGCATCTGCATCGCCTTCCTTCAGCGCGGCGATCTGGTCGTCATCCAGCTCCCGCTCGATCTCTTCGCGATAAGCGCGCCCGCTGGCCTCATCCCCAAAGGTCGGGTTGATCTTGTCGTCCCGCTCATGCGCGATGACGCGCTCGATCTCCGGGCTGTGCGTGGTGCTGGTCAGCTCGCGTTGATCTGCAAACTCGGAAACCCGCTCGCTGTCCCGGATGCTCATGGCCGTGGCGTAGGTCTGCCCCAGACCACGCGCTAGGTGATCCGGCATGTCGGGATACCGGGCTTTGAAGTCATCCGCGACAGCCACTTTCACATCGGCGGCATCGTCGGCTCCTGCGGCTCGTGCCTCCGTCTCGATACGGTCGTAAAGGTCACGATCAACAATCGCCTCCTGATAGGGCTGGTCACTGTAAATCAGGTCAGGCGAAGTCAGGATTTCAGGTTTATCGCGCAGATAGTCTGCCTGCTCGGTCGCGATCCGCTCCCGCGCCATCGCTTCAATCTGACCGTTCTCAGACATGGCTTGGACCCGATCATAGCGCGTATCGAAGTCCTCCGATTGGTCGGCGGACATAAGCTCGTCACGGATACGGCTGCTCATGCGATCAAGGCTGGCCTGTTCGATATGGGCCTGATGGGAAACCCCGCCTTCTCTATCGCCTTCAACTGCGTAAGGCCGAATTGCGTCGTTGAACTCGCGCAGACGCTCCTGCTCGAACCGTTCGACCTGGGCACTGTAGCCGTCGAAGTCCTCGTGTTCGTGCGCTTGGAACTCGCGCGTGTCTTCTCGGGTCAACCCATCGCGCATCTGCTCGCCGTAACGATTGGCCGTATCGCGCAACATCGCGTCGGCCCGCTGTTGATCCTCAACCGACAGAGACCCGTCGCTGCGCTCCTTCGCCAATGCGGTGAAGGCGGTTGCCAGCTCGGCATTGGCGCTGACCGTGTTCTCGCCTTGTGCAACACGATCCCGACCAATGACCAGCGGCTCAAACTTGGCGTAGTCATAGCCCGATCCGTCGAACTCGGCCCGAACCCCCTGCTCCACTTCGGCAACAGCCTCGGCCTCACGCGCCGCGATACCTTCTGTCTCGGCGCGAAGAACACCGGCTTCGGCGTTCAATTGCTCTGCGATCCGCTCGCGGTAGTCTTCTGCGCCCGCCTGCTCACGCATCACCTCTGCGAAGACTTCATCATCCGTCGCATCGGTGTCGATAAGGTCATTACCACGCAACACCTCCCCACGCTCCAACGCTTGACTGAGCTGGACATGGATTTGGTCGAGCCGGTCGGATGCTTGCTCAAGGTCTTCCCGGCGTTCGAGATTGAGCCCGTTGGTCTGTGCAATCTTCTGCAAATCGTCAGACAGCCATTGGCGTTCAAGCGCGGCATTGTTCGCGGTCGTCTCGATCCGGGAAACCACGGTTTCGGACGAAATGCCTGTGCCCCTCAAGGCAGTCTCGATCTGCGCGCGCATCTGAGGCTCGCGCAGCCGATCCAGCGCGTCCCTGTTCACGTTGTCCTCGGTGTAGATGCCCCCCTCGGTGGGCGGCTCGCTGAGAGTGTGAGAACGGGTGCCAAGCGGCTGCATATGCTCAACGCCACGATAGATTTGGTTGAGGCGAGCCTGTGCCTGGGGGCGCTGTGCTTCGGGGGTGCTGGCGACCATCGCCTCGACGCGCTCCATGCGCTCGGCAAAACTGCTCTTCAGGTCGTCAAAGGACTGTTGGTCGGCCATGTAAACTTCTCCTGTCTGTTCAAGTTGCCCACCCCGCGCCAGCATTTCGCCAGCACGGAACAAGGCGTTTGAAATATCCTCCCGGTTCTCGGCCGACGCCTCGGCGGCCAGCGAACGGTAAACCTTCGTGTTGCTTGCGATCTCGGCCAGCGCCCGGTCCAGGTCGCGCCCGATCCGAACGCGCCCAACCGGCTCCCTGCCCTGCTCCTTCGCCGCGTAGATTTCGCGGGTCCGCGGCGTATACGTCACGACGCCCCGATCAAGACGGCGGGTAGCCTCCAAGCTCACGCCATACTTTTCAGCCTCTTCGACCATCGCCGTGCGGAAATCGTCATAATTGAAGTGATGATCTCGGCCGAGATAGAAGAACTCGCCTTCTTGGGAACGGCGGTTCAGGACCACATGGGCGTGAGGATGCGCCCGGTCCTCATGAACTGCGATCAGGTAATCGAAATTCCGGTCTTCGGTTGCGAAAAACCGCTCCGCAACATCGCTGGCAATGTCTCGAACATCCGCGCCCCGAGTGCCGACGGGAAACGACATGAGAAGATGGGTCGTGTGACCCATCTTCGGATTGAAACCCTTGTCCCAGCGTTCGGTAAAGCGGTCGGCAACACTCTTGATCTCGTCAGCCGAAAGCCGGGTCTTCCCATCTAGGACACCCCGGCTGTCAACGATGTGCGAACTTTTGGTCGTCAGGTATTCGAGCTGGTTCATGAGCTGACCCATGGTGTGGGTGCCGCCCGACCGGATCGCCTTGAAAACCGCCGACCGACCACCACGCGCAGCACGGACCATCTGCTGCCGCTTGGCCCCAAGGCCCTGCATCGAGCCTCGGACCTTGCTCCAACCATCCTCGAAAAGCTCGCCCGTGACCTGGGCGACAGCGTTACTTCTCGCCATCGGCCAGCTCCCTCAATGCAGCATTCACGGTAAGGGTCAGGTGACTACGGCGGCGTTCCGCCAACGAATGAACCTGATCTGCGAAGTCCAGGACGAACCCGGCAAGGCTCCGCATCTGAGCCAAGCTGCCCTCTCCGAAGCTCGGGCGCATCCCTTTCTTGTTCGCCTCGTTCATCCTTTTGGCGATCTGAGTGACGTTGTTACCGACGCGATTGAGCGCCGCCCGGAAAGCATTCAGCTCCGAAACCATGTGTTCGTCGGGCTGAAAAACGCCGTTCGCGCACTGGATCAGACGACGCAATCCGTCCGATCTACTGTTGATGCCGTGCTTCCCGAGAAGTGCATCGAACGCTTGGGCCTCTTCCGGCGTGACGGTGACGGTGATCGTCTTGCTCCGATGCCCGGTTTCACGGCGGCGCTCTTTTTCAGTCCGAACGGTGTAGTAGATCGCCCGTTCCGTCACCCCGAACCGTTCCGCAAGTGCCTTGTGAGACACGCCTTTCTTCCGCTCGCGGATGATGACGAGGCGGTCTTCACGGCTCAGGCGGCGGCGCGCGGACATACTGAACAATCACTCCCTATTTCCTGCCACCTTCATACAGACGAATAGGCTTCGACGCAATCAAGGATTGTGTCGAGTGTCGAAGCCGTTAAGTTCGGCTGTATTCCGCTTCAGGCACGGCTTGCCCGTGCCGTGATCGAACCCACGGTTCGATCCGGGCCGCTCCGGCCCGCCCCTCCAAAAATCGCCCGTGAGACGCCTCAAGCGTCTCTCCGCAGCAACCCCCCTCGAAATTCAGAGATGGCCCCTCAGTGGCTCGCTCTGGCGCTCCCAGACACCACCGCCCCCTTGTCGTCGGCAGGGCAATCGACGCGACGGACCCCCACGCCAGCAGACTGGCGGGTCTTGATGGCGTCAGCGTTGTCCCGATCCGCGACTTTGACCCACACCGACCGCCAGAGACAGGCAACACGCAACACGCAACAACGGACACGCAACACAGAACAGACGACACCCGACACGGAACACAGAACAAACGACAGGCGACAAGCAACACCCGACAAGTAACACACGACAGGTAACACCGGACAATTGACAGGTGACAAGTAACACCGGACAAACGACAGGCGACAAGCAACACCCGACAAGCAACACACGACAGGTAACACCGGACAATTGACAGGTGACAGGCAACACCGGACAAACGACAGGCGACAAGCAACACCCGACAAGCAACACACGACAGGTAACACCGGACAATTGACAGGTGACAGGCAACACCGGACAAACGACAGATGACACCGGACAAAGGACAGGTGACACGCGACACCGGACACTCAACACTTGACCGGAAACCCGCGACAAGCGACAAAGGACACAGAACACGGGACACGCAACACTGAACACGCAACCCCGGACAAGCAACAAGCGATGAGAGGGCGAGCAATGCCAAACGAGAACATGAAGGTCATCACGGTCATGACGCGGAAAGGTGGCGCAGGGAAGACGATGTTGACCCGCGCCCTAACAAGCGCGGCAATGAGCCAAGGCAAAAAATGCCTCGTTCTGGATGCTGACCCCCAGCAAGCCCTATTCCGCTGGGCGAAGAAACTCGAAATCAGCGATCCCAATTTCTCGATTGAACAGCTCACTACGCCGGAAGCGTTCGAGGCCCGGACTGAAGAGGCATGGGAAGAGGGTTCGATTGATTACGTCTTCGTTGACACCCTTGGCGCTGCCGGTGCTTGGGCCGATGACCTCGCCGCTTTCAGTGACGTTCTGGTGGTCCCGATGATGCTCTCGAACGATGACCTGGAAATCACGCAAGACACCTACGGGTGGTATCGCGATCTTCGTCAACGAACCGAAGACCCCGAAAACCTTCCGGCCTTCCATGTCGTTCTGTCAAGCGTCCCCGCCCGGATGAACAAGACCGAGAAAGAGCTGGAAGTGCAGGCGGTCCAATCCTTCCCGGTGATCGAAAATTACTTCATGGAGCGCAAGCAGCACAAGGATGCGGCCAGCCAAGGGTTCCTGCACTACCTGGCCGAAGACCGGCGCAACAATGAAGTCGCTCTGCTGCGGACCCACGCAAAGCTCTACGATGAAGCTCTCGAAGAGGCGCAAGCGATCCTCAAAGATATTCTCGGGGGTGTGTGATGGCACGAAAGAAGCGCCCCAACATTCAAGGCCATAACCCAGACTACTCCACCAACTTCACCAGCGCCCGCGAAGGAACCAGCACATTCGCGGCGGGGGCTTCGTCGCCCGCACCGGCACCGACACCGGCACCGGCACCGGCACCGGCACCGGCACCCGAAACCAGCGCCGCCGAGATAGAAGCGCAAGAGCCGGAAGGGATCAGCCCGGCACCAGCTCCCGAAATAGAAGCGGCAACACCGGCCCGCGCAGAGCAAGCGATCAGCGAGCCCCAGCCGCAAAAGACGCCAAAAGCGACAGAGAAAGCCGCGCCGAAAGTGAAGGCTGAGGGCAAGCGGGAAACCCGCCTCGATGCTGCGGTGAAGGTTGAGCAGGGCGCAAAGCTCGATGCTTTGGAAGGGCAGGGGGTCGCAGCTCGCGACGCAATCACTTTGGCCGGTCGCCGCGCTACAGCGCGGTTCGAGCTGAAGGCGAAATTCGTTGAAAAGCCCGAGGCCGACCGGCTCCCGATGCGCGAAGGCTATCACACCACGAAAAGGCTTTCGGCAAACGTCCTAGACGATCTGCGAGAAAAGCATGATCCGCTTAGACTGCAATCGGATAGCGCGATGGTCCGAGGCCAGTTTGAACCCTTGTTCTGGACTTGCCTTGATGAAGTGATCGAAGAGCTTCGACTGAAGAAGAGCTAGAAGACGCGGCAAGCCGCGTCCCATTATTCCTAGAAGGGGGAAGGAGTTTAGGCTTCCTTCCCCCTGAAGCAAAATAGACAGGGCCGTGTCCTCGCCTTCGGCTGCGGGCCGCACCAACCCTGTCGATTTGGCTTCACCCCCATCCTCTCACGCTCGCCGCTCGGCAGGGGTAAGCGGGCGCTTACCCTCCCTTCAATTTTGAAGGACACGCGGGAACGGGGCGCTCCGTGATGCAGAAAAAGCGGAGTGAAGATCATGCCGAGACAGAAAAGACTGGAAGC
The DNA here is from genome assembly GCA_048268905.1 of Maricaulaceae bacterium. Taxonomy (GTDB): domain Bacteria; phylum Pseudomonadota; class Alphaproteobacteria; order Caulobacterales; family Maricaulaceae; genus JACOMS01. The sequence goes on from JBLWUN010000017.1 coordinate 25,316, forward strand.
CAAAGCAATAAAACGCATCCTCGATGCAACGACGCGCGAGGTCGTCGGCTGGCTCTATGAATGGAACACCGGCGAGCAACTTCCGCGCTGGAAAGACGGGCGCAGGGAGAACGTGATCTATGAGTAAGGCAGCCATGTTCTCGATCTCGGCCGAGGATCAGGGGCGCGACCTGGGAACAGTCTACTCTACCAGCTCCGATACCCTGCGAGATTTCGGCGCGGCCTACATGCGCGATCCGAAGACACGCGGCGAGGTCACGCTGAAAGACCCGGAGGGGCGAGCCATTGCCTCCTTCGATGTTTGGCAGGACAAGTGGGCGGAAACCGCCGAAACCATTGAATAATCTTCCGTTTACCTGCTGAAAATGATAGGCTGTCTCCCGAATGGAGGCAGCCTATGCAATTTCATAAGACACTGATTTTCAGCGCAATTGCCCTGTCCGCATCATCCGCGATGGCGGGTGCCTGGGAGCATGAGAACGAGCGCGGCGTCGATCTCTACCGCGCCGCCGATGGCGACATGGTTGTCTCTCTGGTTTGTGATCCCAACACCGTCTACGGCACGACCGAAAGCGCGGTGCTGCTCGAAGCGGGCGGCGATCCTGACTTGTCGGCCGAGGTGAGCTTCAGCTTCCCCGATGGCAATCATGTCAATGCGGCGTTGGTTCATGGCCGGTTCGGGAAAGCCACGGCGAACCCTGTGGATTGGGAAACCCTTGTTGACGGATTCCGCGTCCACCAGACAGTGACGGTCTCGCGCGGCGAGGCCGCTGTCGAGGTGGAGCTGGGCGAACCGATGCCTTTCACATGCCTATGACGACAATGCGAAAGGGATTCTTCGCGGCGTCTGTCTTGGCTTCGATGGCCGCGCCCGCCTCCGCCGACATACGGACTGAAGTTGGCGCATGTTGGAACGTCGGTTCCCTCAGCGATCTTTCCATGCAAACGTCGCTGACATTACGCTTCAGAATGGACGAAAGCGGCGGACGCCCTGACCCTTCTTCGGTGGTGGTGATCGAGGTTGCCTCTCCCGCTCCGATCTTTGACGAAACTGGTCAGTGGAGCAAAACGGTCGAACAGGCTTTTCAAGCGGCGCGGCGGGCAATCATGCGTTGCGGCGGCAGCATCACCCTTCCCTCCGGCGAATTTGGACAAATCACATTCGATCCTGAAGCGATGCGCCTGCGATAGCAGGCTCGGCGCGAAGCGCCGGGCGGGGCCGGGGCCGCGCGCAAGCGTGGTCCCGGCCCCGTCAAATCTGGAACCTGGACAAGAGAAAACCCCCGCCGAAGTGGCGGGGGCTGGAAAAGATCAAAGCTCGATGCCGGGGCGCAAATTGCCGTCTGGGTCGAGCCATTGCCGCGCCTCGGCGCAAGCGTAGCAGATGCAAGAGCCCTCGCCCTCGATCGTCACCGGCGCGAAATAGACCGGCGGGTTAGTCCTGCCGCATTTGCGGCAGGACAGGCGGGGCAGGGTGAGAGGGCCGCTCACGCTGCGGCCCTTTCCTCTTCACGGTTTTCGCCCTTAACCAAAAGGTCGCTGGCCTTCTGGGCTTCGCTCGCGGCCTTGAAAATCAGGCGCTTGTCATCCTTCAACGCGCGCAGCCAGCCCTTGATATAGGCACCGGACTGCTCAAAGTCGGGAGTCAGGCCAAGGCGGGCGCAAACCATGCAATTGCCGATCTCGGCAATCAGTTCCTCGAACGCATAAGCCTTGCGGTCGGTGAAGCGGGAAAAGCGATCAAGGCGGGACTTGTGGCCGGTCCAATGGGTCGCCTCGTGGGCAAGCACGGCGTAGTAGCCTGCCGCATCGTGGAAGGTCGCAATCGGCGGCATGTGAATGTAGTCCTCGCTCGGCATGTAATACGCCTGCGGCTCGTCGGTGGTGCGGATTTCTGCGCCGGTCGCTGCAAAGAAGGCGTCAAGCTCGGGGTTGGCTTCGGTGCCAAGGTCGCGGGCCTCTTCGGCGGGGGTTCCGTAATACTCGGCGGGCAAGCCGTCGATCTGCTCGGCGTTGAAAACCCGATATGCCTTCAGATAGGGCAGGCGGCGCTCTTCGCCGGTCGCCTCGTCCTCGCGCTCAAAAGTGCCATACTTGACCACGGTGGAAGACTTCTCGCCCTTGCGGACCTGCCCGCCAGCTTCCTGCGCTTGGCGGTAGGTGAACCAGCGGGGGGCGCGGTAGCCTTTGGCGTCGGCGGCAAGCCACAACATCAGCACGTTGATGCCCGAATAGGGTTCGCCATTGCTGCGCAGCGGGAACGGTGCGCCACCCTTTTCGCCGGTCCACGGCTTGCGCCATGCGGGGGTGCCTGCCTCGATGCTGGCAATGATGCTGTCGGTGACGTGGGCGTGAAGATCGAATTTAGCAGCCATTTGTGGCCTCCTTGTGGTGTGCCCCTTCCGGTCTTGGTGCCGAAAATCGGGGCGGGGTTTCTGGCGAGGTCCGCTGCAAGCGGCCCTCTCCTGAAAGCCTGCCTCCCGGCGAGGGC
>JBLWUN010000018.1:0-26502 GCA_048268905.1 Maricaulaceae bacterium
TTCACCGGCTCCGCGCAGGGGGTGGTCAGATGCGCAGGGATATCGCGCTCGACATAGACGGGCTCACGCGGTTCACATGCGGTCATAAGCATCGCGCAGAAAATCAGACAGCGGCGCATCGTACCCCTCCTTACTGCGAAGGTCGCGCAGGGTCGCATTAAGATCCCGGCGTTCATCCTCCATACGGTTCAAGTGGGCGTCGAGGACACGGGCGGCATCGGCTGCATCCTCAAGCTGGCGTTCTGCTACTGCCAGCGCGCGTTCAGCGGCCCCCAGATCCTCGCGCAGCTTCCCGTTCCGCCAAAGCAGAAAGCCCGCCACCCCCATACAGAGGATGACGAGGCACAGAGCGCCGATTGTGAGGTATCGGCTCACAGGAACGCATCCTTGGCGGCCAGGAGGATCGCACGGGCCAGAGCGCGCTTTTCATGCGGCTCGTCGGTTGCCTGCTGCCCACGTGGAGAAGACCCAAAGAACGGCTCGATCAAGATGGCTGGCGCCTGCCCGCTCATCAGGCTTTCAGATCCCCGTCCACTTCGCCGAATCTTCACGCCGCGGTCCCGCAGGTCCAGCGCTTCAATCAGCCGCTCCTGCATTGCTTCGGCAAAGGCCAGAGACTTGCGAGAGCCTGATGACAGAACCTCGGTGCCTGTGGCGGTTCTGGTGGTGTGGCTGTTGAAGTGGAGCTCACAGGACGCATCCGCATCCCAGAAATCCACCTGATCATAAACCCGGCCGATCTCGTCGGTGTAGGACCGCGCGGGTTGGCGCTTGAACACCTTCACCTGTATCTCACGAAAGGCCTGCGCCTCATCTTCGATCATGCGCGCAAGGTCAGAGTTCCATGCATATTCGGTTTCGCCTGTATCGGGACGCACCGCGCCTTGAGCCACATGGTTATGGCCGACAACGATTGCCAGTTTCATTGGTCACCGCCTTTGGTTGGGGGAAAGATCCTGTCCACGATCCTGCCGCTGATCGTGGTGCTGCGCTCCTGGACGCCATCCATCACTTTGACGAAGATATTGACGGCGTAAGAAGAGGCAGCCCCGGCTCCAGCCATGACCAGTTGCGGGGGCCAGCCCCAATGGTCGAATTGCTCTGTCGCAATAACAGAGATCACCGCGGCCAAAGCTGCGGTGCCCATGATGCCGAGGAGCTTGCGATTGCTCTTGCGGTGACGGGCCACCATGCTCCCAGCCGCAAGGGCCAAAAACAGACCACCAAAGAACTCATGCGGGGCCAATGATATCCCGAACCCTGCGAGCGCTAGGGTGAGGAAATCGCGGGACAGTTCTGCAGCTTGCTGTTTCATGCTCAGTCTTCCCAGACGTACTCCATCGAGATGTAGCTCTCAGCAACGGGCAGCGTCATGGCAGCGCCGGAGTTTTGTGCCGCATACATTTCGATGTAGTCGCCTTGATTAAGTTCGATGGTGGCCTCACCGAGGGAGATCGCTTCGTTCACGACGCCTGATGCCGGGATAGATGCAATTGGCAACCCAACTATTGGCGAGCCATTCTTTCGGATCGCTGCCCTACGAAGTCCCGTACCGTTTATGGCAAAAACGAGCGTACCGCCGACGCGATACTTCCCTGTAGCTGTTGCAGTCAGTCGGGTCGGGTTTGCAGCATCCCAAAAAACACCATCCCCGGAAAAGGTGTCCCAAGTTATTGCGGACAGAGCAACGCCATTGGCGAGTGATTTCGTTGATGTCAGTACCGTTGCCGCGCGTGCCCCGGAAATTCTGTTGTTTGTACCGTCATCGATCCAACGGGTCGTAACAGAGCCGTACACCTGCCTTCCTACACGCACCCCTCCCGATCCGGATTGCAACCAAATTGCAGTTGTTGCGCTCTGGAATATGTTACCGTCAATCAGGCATCCAGTGCCGCCTGACGGGACCACTACAGTGTTGAAGTCGAAGCCGCCCGTGTTTACGAACTTGTTGCCTTCCACACTGGTAAACTGACAGTCAGTCAGGCGGACGCCAGTAACATCGCCCGTCGCGGTGTTGCGCGCGTAGAATAGATTGCTGCAAATGGACCCTTGGGCCAAGTTGGTGGCAAGGACGCAGGCCACATTTGCATTAACATGGCTGTTTTCGAGGTTAAGTTGCGGTTCCGCGCCAGCCGCCGTGAACTGCATTCCCACATCCACCGCAACAAAGTTGCACTGGGATATGAAGACACCTTCGCAATCCGAAGCGCGGCAGGCTGTATCAGCATAAAATACCCAAGATCGACTGATTACGATTTCAACCGGGCTACCTGCCCCTTCGAAATTGATCCCCCGCAAGCTCTCAATGTCTGCCTGTGTTGCGCCATGTTTCCCCTCAAAGTGAAAGCCATCGACAGTCGCATGCAGAACAGAAACGCAGTTGATGCCATTCAGCCATCCTGTTGTTGCTACCGTGCCAGACCCCTTACACGCTACATTGCGAACATCGAGGCGCGGGCTTGTACGATTTTGGATAGTGCTTCCGGGGATCTGCGCAGAGTTATCCACGTTGATCGCTGTTCTCGCTGGCGTTGTGTCGTCGGTGAGCAACGTTATGTCGCTGACGGTAACAGGATTTTGGTCTCCGGCCACGCCAGTGAAGAACAGCCCCGCCGACCCAGACCAAGTAATGAAAGTGACGCCCATTCCGGCGCCTGAAACAGTACCTGCACCTGTGAATTGGATGGCCGCATTGCAGACGTAATTGCCCGCCGGGACATAGATGCTGTTTGATATGTTAGCGGCGGCTTGGAACGCAGAGGTATCGTCCGTTGCATCGTCGTTAGTAGCGCCGCAGAATGTGACTGGAACAATTCCCCCAGTTGCCCCGACCCAAAGAGGGATCACGTCGAACTCCTGCCCACCGGCATTAGACTGCCCGAGGTTTCCGCTTGCGGCGACGGCTTTGTAAGCCGCTCCGATAGACGTCACACGCACCAGCGTCCCCGCCTCAAAAGTGCCCTCGTACGAAATAAGATCCGCAAAGCTATCGAATCTGGGTCCGTCATAAAGCGCGGCCTGAGAAGCGCTGTCAGCCGCAGCATCAGCGCTGACCCCCGCTGACACCGCATACCCCTGCGCAGAGGCGACCTCGTCAGATTTCGGGCCAAGAGTTAAAGCAAATCCTGTTTCATCAAACGCGATAACCCGATCAGCTCTGTCAGCTGCGCTGCCACTCAGGGGCGTAACGACAGGTGAGTTTGCTGATACGCGGATCGTACTGCCATAGTCCCGAGCCTGTTCCTGCTGAACAGCAGTCAGCCTGTCAGCATCTTCCTGCAAGCGTTGCGCCAAGGCTGGTGAATTGTCGATATAATCGTCATCGCGCCTCGGTGCGCGCGTTCCGTAGATCTCAACATCAACACCAGAAACCGCCGTGACCAGTTGGATCACAGCATCGTCCGAACGCCCGTTGGTGAAGGTAGCTACGACTGAATAAAGTTCGTTCAGAACACCATCGACGTAGACGGTCAGATCGTCGACACCGAACAGAGGAAATCCAACGATGAACTCATCTGTTTCAACCACTGGCTGGTGGAGTTTGTAGCGATTGGACTCTTCAAGGGGCATATGGCTCTTCCGGTTGCTCCCCTGAACTCTCGGAAGATGCCAATTTTCCCGCAATGCACCGAAGCTTAGCCCCCGCGCGGCTTCGCGCCTGTGGCGTTCACCACAGCGTCCTCGACCTTTTGGAAGAGAGGCAGGAGATACCAGAGATTGTTTCCCGGTATTGGGCGCAACAGTTTGCGCACATCCCGATAATTGGCCTTGCCATTGGAGAATGCGTTGATCGCCTCAACCCCGCCTTTCATCATGTCGACGCTAGGTCCAAGCGCGCCCTCCAGTGCGGATCTTGCCTGATATCGGGACACAGGCTCACCCGTGATCGAGGTCTTGCCACCAGAGAGAGCCGCCGCAAGATTGTAGGGTTCCATCAGCCAACCGGCGAGACCGGAACGATCCAAAGCATCCTCCCACATGGCCGCACCTTCTTTTGGCTCATACCCACCGAGAGAGGCTTTAACATTTGCGGTCAGAGCACCAAGAATAATCGCGGTTGTCACCTGCGCCAACACATCAGCATCGGCGCGCTGGATGCCCGACAGCAAGATCCGATGATGCGCAGATATGCCGAAGGATTTGAATTGACCGAAGAACTTGCCCATTTCAGTGCTGAAGCTCAGAGGCTTGTCCTGCCCCGGCGTGATCACCATCAGATCGAACTCACGGTTCATCGCGGTTTCAAAGGCCTTGAACGCATCTGGGTCCGTCCACTCTTGGCCACGGGGGAGCCAGAGCGTGCCATCTTTATCTGCGAACTCATCAAGCTGCGCCGCAATCCGTTCTGCCATCCACGGTTCAATGCCGTTTTCTGCTAGGGTCCGCAGTTGCTTCTTGGTCGCCTTTCCCGCGCGCACTGCATCGGCCGCCTTTGACATTTTGGAAGCTACGGCAGCACCACCAACCGATTTCCAGCCGATGTTCCACGGGATCATGCCAGTTGCGATCGAGAACTGACGCGCACCCTGCCCCAATACCCGCTCCATTTTCGTGCCGCCGCCATAAGGATCAAACATTTCAGCAAGGCTTAGGGCTCGACTATTCAGCCACCACTCAGCCGCGGCACCAATTTCCGCCATGTCCCTAGAGGCCAAAGCCATCCGCTTGGGATTGGTCAGGGCAGTGACACCCGCCCCAAACGCGCCCTCGATGCCGCCGCGCCCAATGATGCCGGCGATATCTGGAATGGCCGAGAGCATCATGCCGCCGAGATAGCCCATATAGGACACGGTACGCAGCGCCCGCCCCCCTTGCACCCAACCGTTGCGCGGGTTCTCAGGGACGCCATAGCGGTTGCGGAGGCGGTCACGCATGCCCTCGAGGTCCTTGAGACGTTCCTGCCCTTCCTCCTGGATACGCACCCGATCTTTGGCGGATTTTGCGTTCTGCATGTTGCGGGCGATTTCCTCAGTGATCCGCTGACGTGCAACGGTCATTTCGGCATCACCAAACTGCCGCGTCAATTCCAAGTCAGGAACCATCTGACGGAAATACTGAGACATGATCGCCTCGGCATTTGATTCCAGCCATGGCTCCAGCACCAGATCATCCACATCAAGAACTCGCGCGCGTGTCGGGCTGGATAGTGTCGCCTCGTAGCTGTGTTGCCCCGGCTTGAGGTTCAACAGAGAGCGGACAGTATCTGTAACCGCCTCCTCAATCTGCAGATCATCGGCATTGGCATAGAATTCTTCGGCGCTCTGAGCCTTTTTGGCTTTGCGCAACTCGGGCAGAATGGCGCGCAGATCCGCCTGGGCGGCTTTGATCTCTTCCTGCACCTTTGGGCCGATATCATTTTTGAGCTCTGCAAGGCGTGCGTTGGCTTCATCCAGCCGATCGAGCGCGCGGAGAGCTCGAACATCTGCGCTCACATCTTCCTTGCCAGCCTTCTTCCCGCTGCGCTCCGCTTCTGTTGCTTTGGCCCGCTGTGTTTTCTGATTGCGTGCTTTATCCGGCAGTTGAGCAATGATGCGGTCAATGGGTTCAGTGATATCGATACCCATCTCCTCCATTGCCTCTGCGAACTCATTAGCGGCCTGAAAGCGGGAGAGCTCGAAAGGGTTTTCCCGTGAGGAATAAATCTTCTCACCGCCTGCTGCATTTTTGAGCGCGTCATACAGATCATTGACCGTCGAGCCTTCTGGCAGATAGCCCATCTCCTCCAGCGCCTCGCGCATATAGTCTGCCTCCATCCCGTCACGCCGGGAGATAGACAACTTCTTGGTATCGAGTGCGGCGGCCAATTCCCCGGAACCATCGTCACGAATACCACCGAGATCACGTACGGTTTTAAGAATGTCAGGGGGCTCCAAACCCGCGCGGCCGCGAGCCTCGCGCAGTGTTTCTTTGAACACATCGAGATCATCACCCTCTAACAGGCCTTCCCGCAGACGGGTAGCGCGCTGCTCAAACTGATCCCGTAGTTTCCGGCTCACGCGCCCCACGGCCTGCTCGCGTTTCGCAGCGGCTTCGGCACGGCTGCGCTTGTCCTTGGCCTTCTTAACCGCCTTATCAAGCGCTCTCTGTGCGGTACGGGCGCGCTCTCTGGCCTTGAAGAGATCAGCCTCCAGCAACTCAACGGTGCGATCAAATGCAAGGCTCTCCTGCGCAGCTGCACGGCGCTTGCGGAACTCCTCCCGCAGTACCTCTGCGATATCGTTTTCAGATCCATCCCCGAAGTGCTGGCGGATGCGCTCAGTGTTGTAGACCCGGCTGAAATAGCTATCGGCGTTCTTCACCCCGAGATCCGCATCAAAGATACCGACCTCGATTGCCTCATCCTTGATCTTGTCGAAGATCTCACGGCGAAGCGCATCAGCTGCGCTTTGCACCTGCGGAATGGGATGCTTGTCGCCCCGCCGCATAGCTTTGCCGACCTCTTCCATGAACTCTGGCGCGCTGAGTTTGCGATCCTTACCCATGAGATTGTTGAACCGGGTGGTGACAGGCGCCGTAAGCGTCCCGACCGTACCGACAGGGCCGTCCTTGGCATATTCGGCAAACGACCGGCTTAGAAATGAGATCGACTTGGCCAGTTCATTCCGCTCGCGTGCGAGGATGCGGCCCTCTACGGAGGTTCCACCACGCCGCACGCTCTGGCCTGCATCATTGACCGAATACTGCAGCGGCGTTTCCACCAGATCGACCAGCGCCCCACGGACCTCTTGCAGCGGCGACAACTGAGCGCGCAGCACAGGATCACTACGAACGATAGCCCGTAGCGCCGGGATCTTGTTTACAGCTTGGAAGATCTGTTCGCGGCGCAGTGTCAGATCTGCGCGGTTCTCCGCAGCACCAATAGAACGCAAGGCTTCATCATAATCGGCAGTCAATTGGAGGGCCTGTTCGGTTCTCACCGAAGCGGCCTTAAATTGGGCCGCAGACAGCTTACCCGCCGCTGCGCCCAAAACCCCACCAAGAATAAAAGAGCCTCCAATTGCGAAGGCACTCTCCTCTGCTGTCCGTGTCTGCTGACTGGCCTGCAATGCCATTTCATCGATACCAGCGGCAAAGGCGGCTGACCCGCCAACTGTCAACGTGGTGCGGGCGATAGAGACACCTTTGCCCCCTTTTACGATTGCGCCGCCGGGGATCAGGGAAGTCGGAGAGAGAAGCGCCGCCCCCATCTGGGATGCGAAGCCAACGGCACCGCTCGAATCCAGAACGGAACGATCTGCCAGTTCCTGATCAATGGCCTCTTTCATCGCGGCCAGATCTTCCTTGTCGCGCACACCTGAAATGCGGTCAGAATAGGCCTCGTAGTCGGTCCCTTGGATTTCCTCCCATGGTCTGAAATCGGGATCAAACGGTTTCAGTGGGTCATAGGTGGTGGCATTGAGAAGGGAGACAACCGGGTTCTCCTGCCGGAATGCCGCGCCAAGCACCTGATCAAGCGCGGGAGCTTGGCCCGGTTCTGGTGAAACATCCACATAGTCGGGCAGCGCCAATGGACCGTAGAACTTTTCCTCTTCCTTGAACGGCATCAGTTCCCCTCCGGCGGCTCAGCGCCGTATTTCTCTTTGTTCTGGGTGACTTCGCGCAATGCTTGGCCTTCGGACATACCCTGAGTGCGCAGATGCTCACGCCAGAGACGGAGGTTTGTGGCCTGCGTCTCTCTACTGCGCTGGGTTTCAAACTCTTCAGCGCGCTGGGTGCTAAGAGCCTTGGCCTCCGAATTGATCGCTGTGGGGTCGAAATAGAAGCGGCCCGGAGCCGCGACGATCTCACCATCCAATTTGTAAAGGACCGCGTATGACGGAGACGAGCGGCCCGCCACCTCCCTGCGCGTGATCTCATCAGGCAGCAGGATGATATCCTCTGCATCGATTTTACGGCGGCGTACGCTTTCACCAGGGCGAGTGGGGTTCTCAACTCCATCAGCGAAGGCAAGTTCTGACACCTGATCCACCAACTGTGTCTGCATCCAGTCGGGGGAAGTCTCCGACGCCGGGTAGAAGTTCTGTGGCGGGTACTTCATCAGGGTCTCAGTACCGGTCACGGCGTTCGGGCCGTAGATCCTGGACATGGCGTCAAGAGCGCGATTTTTGGCCAGGGTGGCCTCTCCTGTTTCAAGGTAAGCGTCCACAAACAGGCTCTCATATTCCGTCATGATTTCAGCCTGTTGAACCTCATTTCCAAGGCTGGCAGAGATACCGCGATCCTTCAGATGTTCGGTGAGATCATCGGCATTGAGAGCCTTGGTAGCATCCTTGGCAGCAGCGCTAAGGTTCTTGCGCCGCGCCTTGGCCTCCGGGGTGCTGTTCTCGATCACACGCGCAGCGGCTTCCTGCGGCCCCATAAAACGGGAATAGAAACCATAGTCAGACAAAGCAGCCTCGACCTCGGCCTTGCCGCCATACATATCGATCGCGCCGCCTTGGCGCTGTAGCACTTGACCTAAGAACTCAGCATTTGCCGCAAACGCCTCCGGGTCATCACCGGAGAGCGCTCCACGGATTGCGTTGAAGCTGGACTTCGGCACAAACCCGGTCTCCATTGCAATCTCGGCGGATGCGGCCATGCCAGCGGGAGACGATGGGCTATCATCACCGATCACAGCGGAATATGCTTTGTCGACCCGATTGCGCTGGCCACTGTCATAGGGGTCCCAGTCACCAAACCCACCGGCCAGCTGTGCCACCGTCTGCTGAACCTCAATCTGATCCTTGCGGTTCCGGCGCAACTCATTGATCAGCGCGTTCTGGCTCTTGTCTGACAGGCTGTGATCCTCTCGGATTTCACGCTCCGTCAGAGTGTCATCATTGCTGGTCAGGCGGGTCTCATATTCGAGCGCTGCCGCATCCTCCAAGCGCTTCCGGATGCCGTAGCGATCATTGAGCAGACTGGAGGCCATGGCCCTGACCTCGGTATCACCGATTTGGTCAACCGCATTCTGCTGCATCGCGATATCGCTGGCCTTCATGGTCATCTTACGGGCCGACCAGTTCCGGATATCTGCAACGGTCATATTGGCGAGGAACGGGTTCGCCTCGATCACCTTGGGCGACAGGATATCCTCAACACTTGTCGACACGTCCGCCGTCAGTACATCGATGGCACCGCCAACCCCGAGGAAATGGGCGAGGTATTCATTCGCATCGTTGATCGGGATGCCGGCGTTTTGGAGCGCGCCTGCATTCTGGGCCCTGAACTCAGCAAATACCTCGTCGGATGCATCGGCGTTGGTACGCATGGCAAGGATTTCATCCTTGCTGAGACCTTCAGCCCAAGCTGCGCCGCCTTTATCGCGCAAATCGCTTACGATCTTCGTCCAAGTGCCCTTGAGGAACTGGTGAGGCCCGAGCGCCGAAGAGTTTGGGTTCGCAGCATCAAGCTGCCCTCCGCTCTCAGCGCGGCGCAGTTTTGCCGAATAGCTGTCATTGGTCGCGGTATTGACGAAAGCAGCAGCATCCACCCCTTTGAGACGCCCCGCCACTGCGGCATAGAGCTTCTGGCGTGCTTGCGGTGAAAGGTCTGGGTCATTCAGCGCCGTATCAATCTCGGTGCGCAATTCGTCCGAGATCTCAAGGGCACCCTCAGTATCGGTCAGGATCTGGCTTAGACGCGCGGCGCGCGCTGCACCACGCGCTCCACGAAGATATGCCTCTGTTTCGGCTGGTGTCTCGCTGATGTAAGGAGCATTCGCGCGAAAAGAGGACAGTCCCTCGATCTCAGCAAGTTTGGCCTCGGCCTCATCTTCCTGCCCAGCTGCGTAGAGGTTCACATAGTCATCCACCAACATGTCCCGGTGTGTGGCAGTGTTCCGGTCGCTTTCACGATACTCGCGCTGAGTGGCATTGTTCTGCAAACCATTGAAACGCCGCGAGGCTTCCTGTTTGGCAGAAGCCAGCAGATCCTCTTTCAGCGCCCGAGGAATATTCTCATCCTCCTCAAGCATTTTTACATACCCGTCAGCCGCGGCTTTGAAACCACCGGGGTTAAACTCGTTGTTTCGCGCAAGTTCGGTGAAGGTTTCGCTCATGTCGATATTGCGCTGAGCAAGGTACTTGGAGAACGCGGCCGCATTGTGAATATCGGAGAACTCTCCGCCCAGGACAGAACGCTCCGCGACCTGCAGCTTGCCACTCTCATCGCGGTAGACTGCATCATATCCTTCCTCGCGAGCTTGCTTTTCGGCAGCAGGCTTTACGAAGTCGGCGCCGACTTTTGCTAACTCTGATAGAGCCGCCCATCCGGCGCCGGCTTGCACAGGTTGAGCAGCTACTTGGGAAACAGCCTGACGGCGGATGACTTCGGGAACTCGCGCCATATCACGCCTCTTTCTTGTATTGGACGTATTCAGCCAGAGGCACCGCTGCACGGCCCACACCCGTAATCAGGGACATGGTGCCGCGTTTCCGATAGGACTTGGCAGCTGTGCGGAGGTTCTGCGCCCTCTGGCGATCATCGGCACGTTGAACCAATCTGTTATGGGTGGCGGCTTCCCGACTGTCTCGCTCAAGGATAAATGCGTTCGGGCTACGATGGCTCAGGCCATTCGCGGCTCGTGATGCTCTTAGGCTTGAGAGATACGTGTCCAGATCCTCACGCGCGATCGTGTCTCGCTGAAGGGCCTGCGTCTCGGCCATGCGCGCCTCACTTTGGGCGCGGGCAGATTCGGACATGGCTTCGGCCCGCCCGGACAATCCACCCGCAACCGCCGATACGACCTGCAGTGCGGTAAATGCTTGCATCAGACAACCACCTTTATACCGATCTTTGAAACACGAAGTCGCCCCGGCCTGTTTTGACAGATCCGGATTGAATCGCTGGAGGAGACACCAACCAGAGTGGTGCGAAACTCTTCGTTTCGCAGTGGAGGTGGTTTCGTAAGATCCTCACCGATGCGGTATGCACCGAACAATTCGCCATTGATTTCAAATTGATGGCTGTCTTGAACCGTGATCTTGAGTGAAATTTGGCGTTTCACCTCAAGCGTGCCGCGTTCAGTCCGCATCGATTTGCGCGGCCAAGGCGTCAAGCATTTGCGGAAAACCAAACCAATCTGTGGCGTTTCATCATGATCTGGGTACGCAATGACGTTGCCATCGGCATCGATCGGATCACCATCGCCGTTGATTTCGTTATCCCCAAGATCCCATCCATCGAGATATACAGACGCGATGTGCCCATTAAGGTGTGGTGCCTGCTCCCCTGCGCAATCGAGAACAAGGGTTTTGTCAAAGCGCTCTCTATAGCGGACTGAGGTTTCGTTCACTGTCCTGTCAACCACCGCATGGCTCACGCCAAAGCATTGATATATGGATAGGAAATTGCCGTCAGTTTCCCACGGCAACCAGGAAATGATCTCATTCGATCGATCCCACTGACCAAGAGCAACTGACCCGTCAGAATTGACAACGTAGACGAAACTTTCCGCGTTCTCAGACCCGGAGGATGTGGCACCAAGATAAACCGCATCTTTGATCAGCTGAGGGTGCAGCGAGGTCATCGGCTCCGCACGCCATTTGGTGTAGATATCGCCAGCCAGAGTGGCTGCGTAGATCCGTTGCCCCACAGCGTCGACAAACACACAGCCGTCATCTACTGCGATAGGCTCCACCGAGGCGCATCCCACCCGAGAAAAACGCACCGGGCGAATAGTGGCCGGTGTAATCGCAGATCCGTCGCGCGTCTGGTGCGAGTAGATGCCCTTGGAGGTCAGGAAAAGCAGATCCTCAACCGAAGCCATGAATCGCAGCGTTCCGCCACTATCCGCCCCTACGGTATCAACGAAACCATCCGCATCCTCAGAACCCATTTTGAAATCGTTGATTGCGCCAACCACGGATGCTGCAAACGCCTGCGGCGCTCCCGGAAAATCGCACAAAAACACCCGAGAGAGGTGCCGCACAGCATACCCAGCATAACCATGCACCGGGGATTGCATTTGCATTTCCCAGATGACGGTAGCGGCGGGAGTAGCGGCCGCTGCAACTGCTGAGATTGGTTGTGCAGCATTTGGAGCGACAAGTTTTGGAGACGCCACAGTGTCGAAACCATCATACCGGGAGGTGGCCATAACTGTTATGACGCTGCCCGCGATACCAGTGATGATCCCCTGACCACCCAACACGGAATGCTCGACCGCTTCACCAACCTGATAGTTGCTAACCGACGAAACGGTAATGTCATAGGTAGGGGGGAGTTCTTCAGTGACCGTCGCATTGATCACCGTCGAGCTCACCAGCGTACCAAGGATGATCTCGCGGTTCTGATAGCGGATCGCCATACCTTCATGAGCCGCCGTCCATATCGCTTCGGAAGCGGTGACAGTAATTGCGCCAGTTCGCGCCGAGGGTTGAATGGAGACCGTTTCGTTATAGCGCCAGTAGCTCTGGTGGATCGCACCGGCAAGGCCAGTAGCAAAAGCCATTTCGCCAAACGACCATGAACCATCCTCATTCAGGATCAGCGCCTGAATTGGAAAGTGCTGCGAACCAATGAGAATAGAGGAGGAATCGGGATCGGCTACGACCCAGAAAGAGATCTCGTCAAAGGTATAGATGCCCCATTTCTTGGGAGCCGCTGTCCAAGTGATATTACCCGTGTATTCAACGGTGTTGTTGCTGTCGTAAAGGATCAGGCCTGACGGCACAAAATGCAGGTCAAACACCCTACCCTCACCAAGGTCCACCTCACGACCTTGACTGGAAGCAGTTTCATTGAGGAACCGCATTCCAGAGCGTCCCTCCATCTGTCCGGTAGAAAGCACGACACAATTAAGGCCTTCCTTCACAGAGCGTGCGACAAGATCAATATCGTCACGCTCCTGCGCTTCGGGACGAACCTGCCCAAGCGAGAAGTCTTTCTGCCAGATGGTTTCCTTGCGGCGGGCCATCAACGCCTCCGCGTGGAACGGCTTGAGCGAGTGAACCGCGCATTTACGAGCCGTCCGCCCTTAGGCAGTACCCGCCGGTTGGATCTGTTTTTGCTGGCTTTGACACCTGATTTCATTAGCAAGAAATCGGCGTCCTGATCTTTTGCTGCCGCCTCGGCTTCTTCTTCCTGGACACCCTTCACAACAGCCTCCAGCCGTTTCTGGATCACTTGTGTGAACAATCCGCTCCATGTGTGTTCAAGGCCTTCAACAACGGCCCGAACTTTCACCTCACGTTTGTTGGCATTGACCAGAAGCACGTTTTCAGTGGCGTCGATCTCCCAAGCCTCTTGCAGCTCTGATGCGGAGCAACCGTCAAGATAGACCTCAGCGATATGGAACACGCCATGGGGCAGCGTGAATTTGTCGGCAAAGCCAAAATCCCCGTCCGCGCGGCTGGTGAGGGTCAAGTATTTCCGCCCAAACGGAAAAGCGCCGTCGCCCTCTTCGAAGGCAACGCGCACAATTTCATCATAGTTGACCTCCATGGCCCGCCAAATGGCGCTGCCTTGGCTGGCCTCCGATTCCCCGCAACGGAGCAACACGGACTGGAAGATGGTGGATTTTGATCTGACTGCCATGCGCAAACAGTCGCTTGGAGGTGCCAAACCCCGCAATGCACATGAGAAAAGGCCCCGAAGGGCCTTTCGGATCCGGCAGCAGGATCATGCCAAAGACGCCGGAGAACGCCTACTCGGAACCGCCCTCTTCATCATCGACAATGAAAGCCTCGGCCTTCTCGCGAAGATCCTTGACGAAAGCGACAGCAGTCTTGCGATCCATCTTCTTGCGGGGAGGCTTACCGTGGGAGGTCATTTCCGCGACCAGCTCAGATGGGGACATTTGCTCAGGGGCCTTGAGACCTTGGAGCTCAACCTTGACCGTCTCCTGCTCTTCCACATGGATCTGATACATGCCCTTGGAGTTGCGTACCGCCTCCATCGCGGTGATAGCAGGAACCGTCTTGGGGCCCAGCTTCCAAGCTGCCTGCCAGTCGGCCTGGGTAAACTTCTCGTCGGCAAAGGATGCCGGTTTTTCGCACGGCTTGATCGTAAGCATCTTCATCAGATCACCCCGTCATGATTGTGGAATGGGAGGAAAGGGTGATCGACGGCGATGTGCCGGCAATCACAAGGCGGATGCGCGATTTCTGGTATTTGCGCTGATTGATCTCAGTGCACCAGTAAATGTCGTATTCATCGCCAGCGGCACTATCGGGTGCGCCAGACTCGCGCTCCTCGGTTGCACCGAGCGAGAGAACCGCAGCGACCTCGACCGTGCTGAAGTCGTCATTCGAGCATTCGACAACGACCTTATAGCTTTCATCGTTGGCCGAGATTTTCACGGCCTCCAACATGACCTTGGTGAGGTACATGGTGCGCTGGGCAGCACGCTCGGCGATGGTGTCAAGAACGGTGGTGGCGGTCAGTGCCGCCGAGCCGATCGCGCGGTGTTCGAGGCGCTTATCAAAGGGATAAAACTTGTTGGGCATGGTCTGTCCTCCTTATGCCACGATGGCTGCGTCAGAGACGGAGGACAGGCGCAGGCCGGAGTATTCATCCTCCATGGTAATCCCGCAGTCCCATTCAAAGAGGTCGCGCTTGAAGACACCACGATCGGTATCAACAGCTTCGAACTCAGGCTCCGAGGTCTGGATGCCACAGATCCCGTCCTCGCGAAGAGAAACGATATACAGCGACGTCGTTGCGGCGGCACCGCCACCATGCGCGACCTCATCGAAGGGCAGGAAGTTGCTCTCTCGGGAGACCTCATACCCGGTCAGGAACGGAACATCACCGAAGCGCAGAACCCGGCGACCGAGGTTGCTGTCGTAGTCATTGGTGACACGGTTGTTGGTCAGGTTTGGATCGCGAGCCGCGGCCTCAAACTTAACCTTCATGCGACGAGACATCATGATGTGAGTGGGCTCGGCCACCAGATCAAGTGCTTTGTCCAGGTTCGCCAGAGACAGCGGGCCACCACCGGAGCCGGTGTTGTTCACCAGCAGACGGGAATCGTCGGTGGAGCCGTCAACATTCCCAGCGCCATCGGCGACAAGGCGCGCTTTCAAGCCCGTGAACTGCGTCGGCATCGTCGCGTTGTGGCCATTGATGAAAATATCCGTGAACCGCCGGCCGCCGGATTTCATCTGCCCCATCATGTAGCGCGCACGCTTACGTTCGCCGTAGCGCTTGAGCTTGATCCGGTCGAACTCGATCAGACCAGAAATCGGGTAGCAGGAATCTTGGAACTGTTCTTCGCTGCCATGCGAGATTTCCGGCTCAGCATTGAGCGCGCGGAAGTCAACTTTCGGAATGGATGCCTCGCGATCAAAGACGTTCAGGCCTTTTTCGGCGGCTTTAAAGCCGAGCGCCTGCAGAACGTCCGAAGACGTTGCGAAGGTCTCGATCATCGCGGATGCGACGGGATCGGTATGCCCCTTGGCAAACTCGACCAGGTTGATGAGCTCGTCGGCCATGGTGGCCCTCCTTTACTTTCGCCCGCTCAGACCGGCCATCAACCGATCAATGGGCTTCATGTCGCTGAAATCTTTCATGGTATCCCCTTGGGAAACCGGCGGTGTGGAGGTCTTCAGCAGGGCCTCCAAACCGCGCAGACCATCCGCGCTCACAACCCCGTCCATGATCTCCTTGACCTGATTGGCCGGGAGTTTGGCGGATAGGGAACGCTGAATGGTGTCAAACCGGGCCTTGGCTTGTGCAGGGGTGCCAAGTTTGCCCTTTTCTTCTTCGGCCTTCGCCATGCCATCCATGACGCCGCGCAGCTCGCGGTTGGCGAGGATAGACGCGATTTTGCCCATCAGGGCGGGATCGGCCTTGTGTTCGTGCATCGCGGCTTGCAGCAGCGGCAGGTCCGGATCATCCGCTTGGATCATCGCGTTCGGATCAAAGGCGACTTCGTTGCCGTTCTCGTCCACGGTCTTGAACAACTCGGCGTCGAAGCCTTCGGGGAATTGGTGCCCTTCCGGGATGGCGAAGGCGTAATCCTTGGCCTCTTTCGGCAGGGCAGCCGCCGCCTCGTCGGCCTGCGCCTTGAACGAAGACAGAGCGTCATACTCGGCGCGAAAGTCTGCGGTTTTAAACGACCCGTCTTTGTCCTTAAATTGCTCAGGAACGAAGGTGGAAAGATCAATTGCACCGCCACCATCTCCTCCGTCTCCCCCATCGCCGCCATCGCCACCGTCACCTGCATCAGCAGAAGACAGAGAACGGCGCAGGCCAGGGTTTTGGCGCGCATATTCGACCCACGCGGGATCATAGGGATCAGTCGGTTTTTGCAGCAGGTTTGCCATTTGAAACATATCTCCGGATTTCCAACACAAAATTCCGCACTGCGTTCAACTCCCGCAATGCACCGTCGGGCGAACCGTCTGGAACGCCGATATAAAGGACGGATTTCTCCATTAGCATCAGAGCTTTAAGCCCCTCGTCGGTGGCGAAGGTTGCGTGCAAGGCATCGCGCAGGTCTTCGGCACCTTCGGGGTTCTCTGACTGCATCCAGTTCAGGTATTTGCTGATAAACGAATGCCCGGGCAGCTCTTGCGACATGCCTTTGAGATATTGGGCCTTAGCCTTGGGGTTGGGCTTGCGCGGCATTGGCCTGCTCCTGCATCCGTTTGATAAGGGCTTCAATCTCGGCCTCAGATCGGAACTCCACGATCTGATCCTTCAGCACTTCTTTGATTTTCCGGTAGGTATCCGTGCCCTTGATGAGCATGGCCGCCTGTTCTGGACCAAGCCGCTCATTGATCATCCCAATGATCATGTCCGCCGTGGTCACATCCTGCATGGCCTGAGCGCGCTCAAGCGGCGAAATCGGGCGTGCATTGACTACACCGCTATCGATCAGGGGCAGCTCTGCGCCTTCAAGAGATCCGCCGGGCTGGCGCTCCAGCCATTCGACCCGCGACAGAAGGCCAACACCGAACTCACGCCATGTCTTGGTGGCTGGTCGCGCCATGCGGCGAACCTGTTTGTTCTCTTGACCGATATACTGGCTGGCGGAGGGTGGTGTCTTACCAGCTTGCTCTTTTTCTCGGTAGAAGCCGTCTCGGATCTTTTGTTCCAGCTTTTCCTCTGAGAAAAACCCATAATCTAGCGTGCCGAAAAGCACCGGCTGGAGCGCATCCTTGGTGCCGGGCATCGTCGGATAGCCCACACCGTTCTCAAGCCCCTGAGACAGGTCAAGCATACCGTCATGCGGATAGGTGAACGGCGGATCTAGCGTGCGGTCCAGACCTTCCATGTTCATCCGTACCAGTTCATCATACTGGCGAAATACTGGCAGCAGCTTGCGCCCCGGGCCCCGACCCCAAGCGGAACCAGAATAGGGATTGAAACGACCAACCACCAAGTTCACCGCACCGATGGTGCCGATATCCTTGTCCAACCCTATAGGCTTGCCATCAACGCGGATCTCATGCCGCCACACAGGATTTTCAACATCCTCGAAAGTACGCCAGAAGCCATGCACCACCACGGCAAGCGCGTTGCTCGATTTCTTGATTTTATCCTCGATCGCACGCGGGAATTTTGCGTCCGGAAACAGAACCTTGAGGTTGCGATAGTGGAAGCGTTGCCGACGAAACCTGTCCTCGATGCCCAGCGGCCCGGGCGTCACATACAGCTGGGGAATGGGAACGGCTTCACAGTTGATCGATCCGTTCAGCGTGGGGCGATCCACCCACATAGCGACGTTGCCGACAACTGCGTCCTGAAACGCTGTGGGGCCTTCATCGTAATAGTTGGAGGATCTGAGCGCCTTGGCTATGGATTTTTCGAGCTTTTCCAGCTCTTCCTTAGCCGCCGCCTCATCGTCTTCGTCAACGGCATTTCCGGCTTCGAACTCGGACCACGGCGAGTTTTCCGGGGTCATCGTGGAGAACAGATCACCTGAAAACTCCTCGGCGACCTCACCGGGGGTCTCGACAAAGATCTCCTCGGGCTCGTCTTTGTAGCTGGAATTGTTATCCCACTCGCGTTCACGCCCGTTGAAACAGAACTTGTAGACCTCTCGGCCATCTTCTTCGACGTGCTGTTTGCGATGCGATTTTGCGACCGAAAAGCGCCTGTCAAATTCGTCCTTCATGAACTCACCGACGCCCGGTGGCGATCGACACACGCGGGTTCACAAAGCGGCTGAACATAGCGGTGCGAGACTGCAGGCCGCTTTGCACGGCGCGCAGGTTTTCACTTTCAGCCCGTACCCGCTGCTGTTGCTGTTCCGGTGTCTCTTGAACCTTCGGGGTTTTCATTTAGCACCTCTGCGCCTTGGATGTGCACAAGGTCGCGAAAGAGGCCGTCAGGTCGCAATGCACTGGAACGGCAGCGCAGCACATGTTTGACGAACGAAACGCAGGTCAAGGGACTGAAAAAGCAGCGAGAAACCCGCTCTTGAGTTGGTCCAAACCGGACAACTGTGTGGTGCGCCAACAGATAGGTTAGATAGTCCTTCACTTCGTCATGATGGTAGATTGAGGCGACATTTACGCCGCCACGCTGCACGTCCAAATGCAGCCATGTATCATTGGAGTACCCGGCGAGGGAGACGTGGCAGAACTGTCGGCTCCACCAGCGCCGTCCAGGATGAAAAACCACATGCCAGATCAGAGACTGGTCGAAGTGATAGCGGAAGGGATCAGCGTCGGGAACCACGGCGACCTCGCTTCATGCTGTAGGTTTTTCGTTCAACGCGCAGTGGCTCAGGTTTCTTACCGTTTGGATTGAGAGCCACATAGCCAAGCCCAGCGCCAAGGCAGAGATATTGGAAACCATCGCAGTAATCGGCGTATCGGTCCTTTTGCGGTGTTTCATGATACCGGGACTGCCCTTTCAGCTTAGCGAAGTGATAGCCACCACCCATGCCAGTTTTCAGCACCCGGCAGTTTGGATCGATCAGCAGCGCGGGTCCGCCATCGATCATCTTGTCCAATTGGGTCTGTACCGCCTCCAAGCGGATAGAGAGCGAGTTGTTTCCCGGCGCCGGGATCACATTCATCCCGTTGGACTGGAAAATGGAGAACGGCGTTTGATCTGTGGCCTGACCTTTGGAGCCACCAGTGGGATCTCCAAAGAATTGAATTCCTGATGTAAATGCCGATGGGAACTTGCGCATGATCCGCTGTTTCAGCAGTGGCGCAAACGTGCCGGCGGATACGTTCTCCATCCCGAACTCATCGAGCGCCCGCAACTGGCCACGGATCAACTGCCCCATGATTGCAGCCGGATTTCGCGCAAAGTCGATGCCGAGGATCAGAGGCCATTCGGGGAAGTATTCCAAAGACTGCTTGGCGACATGCACCTCCGGCCGGAAACTCTCGAACACCGGACGCCCGACACGGTAGATCCCGACGCGGTTCATCACATAGGTATCAATCCAGCTTTTAGGCTTGCCCTTGATGAGCTCCAAATAGCTTTCCGTCAGCCATTTTGTGTTTTCGGCTTCAAGCTCTGGATCGCTTAAATTCCTCTTCTCGCGGTTCTCGCGCGTGTTCTCCTCATACCCAACAACACGCCCGTCTTCGATGACCTCCAGCAGTCCAGGAGGCTGAACAAAGAACTCCCAACCACCGACTTCAGTATATTCGCGCCGGTCATCATCATCCCATTCATCGGGAAGCGGCACATCACCGCGCATATAGGGGATCCAGTGTCCTTCGGGTGGCGCGTTCAAATCGCAGATCACGCCCTTCCACGTCGGCCCACCATCCAGTTTGGGAGGATATCGCCCCTGCATTGCGCGCGCGTGTGCGGTGTCGAAAACCTTCTTCTCGGTGAACTGCGCCTCGTTGAACCAAATCCCGGTACACTCAAGCGACAGCAGTTTCCGGACGTCTTCCTCCTGATCGAGCGCCAAAAAGATAAATTCGGCGTCAACAATCGTTCCGTCAGGCTTATCCCACCGGATATGATGGTTTGGCGGGTTTGTCATTTTCAGCTCACCAAAGAGCCCGCGCGCCTTCTCCTCAAACCAATATTTCCACGTCTTAATCGTGGTCTCTTTCAGGTCGTTGTAGGTGTTCCGAACGATCAGCCACCGCGTCCGACGCACGCCCGTCGCATCAGGCTCTTGCTCAAGGGAGATCTTCCACATCTTGTGGCAGCACGCCGTCGACGTCCCAGACCCCACTGGCCCCTGAATGATCGAGACAGGCGACCGATCCCAAAAAAATTCAGTGATCACCTTACCGTCAGGCACATACTTGAAAGTGTTCTTCTTGACCGGCGCATTCATCGCGAAATCTCCACATCTTCGGCAAATATCGCACCGGATCGGAACGATTGTTCTACTCCACCAGATACTGACCCCGCATATTTCGACACCAATAACGCCAAAACCAGAACAAACACTCGTACATCAGCACAAATCAGCGGTTTTGATGGGAAAAAATTCTCAACCATTTTTGGACAGTGGTGTGAGCGAGGGCATGGATGGACACCTGGGCGCGGCGTTTTTTGGGGGCCGGCCTCCGTGATCGAGGTGGCAAAGGGGGTGGGGGTGTCGGGTGCCTGATCGGTGCCGCCTACCCCATCGCCGCTAGGATCTGAGGTGTCGCAACGTACATGATGATACGACACTGTTTTAATATCGTTATTCATCAGTGGCTTGCTCACTATCGGCAAGTGATTGGATATCACTTCCCCCCTCTTCTGGGGTGATATCCACGGCCTCGGGCTCGTCATACTCGAAGCCCCCGAATGCATGGGTGTGGTGCATTTTGCCCTCGACCCTTTTGACCGCTGCGATACCGTCAACGCCTGCAATCCACTTGTTTAGGTCTGCGCGCACGTGGTCACTATTTGAGGACTGAGCTAGGTTGACGTTTCGGACATATGCCTGAGTAGCTGCGTTGTCCTTAATGGCCTTAACTATTTGATTATACACGCGCCGGACCTCTGGGCGGTTGAATGCACGTGTGAAGTTGTCCGGCCTGATGTTTTCTTTCTTGGCAGCGAGGTGGAGGGACAAGCCCTCATATGCCATTGCCTCTAGTGCCCTTATTGTCTGTGGGTGGAGATTGAGGCCTTCGAATGTGATCTGGGCGGGGGGAAGGGCTGCGCCCTCCTCCTCAGTGATAGATGTGAGGTGTTGGGTGTTATCTGTCATGTTTGAACCGTGCTTGTTCGGGTGCGTATGGCTTTGCAGCGCGTTGCTCTATTGCGCGGATTGTGGCGTTGGGGAGGGGAGCGGCGCTTGTGGTGAGGTGGAGCCCCAGAGAGGCCGCCCATAGCTGGAGCGTGGGGAACGTGGGAACACGGGCGAAGGCCTCCAGCTTGTTCACGTACCCATCAGCCACGCCCATTGCGTTGCCGAGGTCGCCTTGATCCAGACCCAACTGGCGACGCCGGCGGCGCAGCTCTTCCACCAAGGTTTCGTATTCATCGAAGACAGGCGCGGCGACTTGGCCCTTGTGCGGCAGTTCGCAGGGCTCAGGCACCGGGCCGAGATTGTCTAAGGGGAGTGTCTTGCAGCCCGGACAGCCTTGCTTGTCACAGGCTATGTGCAGGGACTTTCCACGGACCCACGATACACGCCAGCCGCGCGCCTGTGCGTCCCTGATCCATCTTTGGGTTTGCATCGCGCAAGGTTCCTGTTCTTGCGCGGAAGGTGGTTGGCTCGATTGTTGTTGTTTTCCCTACCTATGCGCTATTTGCGCCCATATGGCTAGACCAGAGGCAAGAGGACGTTGAGCGATGGCGACGGAGTTTAGGGTGGTGGTGCGTGATGAAAATGAACGGATTGTGTCTGATACCACTGCCCCACACTTTGCCGGGGCAAAGCCGATCTATGACGACACCGAACTAAAGCCCGGTCAGGTGGTGACGCTACAGCACGGGATCCGGGTAATGCTGCGCAGGACGTGTAAGGACTAGCCCGCAAATACAAGACGTGATATCGGGGCATTGAGCGCGGGCAGCAGAGCTATTCTCAAAACCCGCCTTGCAATGGGTCGGCTGGGTTGATCATCAGTCGCCGCGCTCATTCCACACCTTAGACATGCGAATGGCGACCCTTAGCATATTCCCTCCTTGCCAAGGGAGGGAATATCACCAGTCATTCAGGGTGTCAGATGCACGCTCAGTCGTCGAGAATAGCGACAGCGTCATCAAGCATATCTTGTCTGCAAGAACTACACCTTAACCGCCTTGTACCCAGGTATTGAAATTTCCTGAGCTACTTCCTCTTTAATTTCTAAGCCAAAAAGAGAGGAAATGTCTCTCACGAATGCATCAGGCTTTCGCTGTGCTAAGTCTACGTCGAGCAACAGCGCAGGAGCGGCGCAGTCTGCGGCAACATGTGCGGCAGCCAAAAACTTCTCAGCGTGACAGAGGGCACTTTTGATGCCTTTATCTCCCTGATCCCAAGTGGGTTCATGCTTTTGAATAGAACGTACAATGGCTAGTGCATTGCGATAAACCATTAAAACAATTGGCTCACGCAAGCTATCTACATACCAATTCAGATCCAAGGCAGCGGCAGGCAACTTAAAACCCCAGCGTGAGAATTGCTGGTTGTTGCGATCAATAAGACGGGAAATTTCCTCGTGCTTACCGGTTGCTTCCACAAAATCAGAGTGTTCATGGTTACCATGCTGGTTGGCTTGTAGCGGATATCCCATCCTGAGCAAAGTATAGGCAACAAGGGAAGTCGCACCGCGCGAGGACCCCGTGACTAACAGGGTTTCTTTACCAAGCCTTTCTTTAAACAAATCAGGCTTTGTCACGATTATAGTTTCAAACTTCTGAATAGGTGTTGACTCGAGACCTTCTTTGTATTCTCGGCCTTCCGCAAATCCAAAGTTGAGATAGTGCTCCGCGGCGTCAACCTTGGCATCAGCAACATCTTTATGAATTCTCAGATACTCATCGGGATCAAAATCGGCGGGAAGGCTAGGCACTGACACGTCTGTTCTCCAAGGTTGTCTAGGCCTCGCAGACGTATCTGATAAGAGTTAGCAGATCAACTTATAGGTTATCCTACCCTCTCCACCAACTTAGCCCAACAGCACCTCCGCGGTTGCGAAAGCATCCTCTCGCACCTCCTCGGCGCGCTGCGCGCTCTTGATGCCGCTGATGTATGTGTAGCGCATCAACCCTCCTCCTCCGCATTCCACTCCGCAAGCTCGG
The DNA here is from genome assembly GCA_048268905.1 of Maricaulaceae bacterium. Taxonomy (GTDB): domain Bacteria; phylum Pseudomonadota; class Alphaproteobacteria; order Caulobacterales; family Maricaulaceae; genus JACOMS01. Next base: position 23,089 of record JBLWUN010000018.1, read on the forward strand.
TCAGATCCACGCGCGCGCGCTCTCCATCCTCTGCGATGATCTCAAACACATTTGCGGTGCTGTCTTCCCGGCGCATGTGGCCCCACGCTTGGCGGGCTGCGTCCTCTGGTGTGTCTGCTTCGATTTCCATCTGCCATGTGGCGACATAGTGCGGCATCTTAGTTCCTTTCGAGGTGTGGCCGGGTTTCCGTCCGGCATGGTCTGAAAATAGGAAACAGGGTTTACGTCGTCAATCCCATTTAGTCACTTTAATTTCCTTTTAGGTGTTGACAGTGGAAACTGTGTTTCCTATCTTGAGTGCATCAAGGGCGACCGGAAACCGCCCTATCACCACCCACGAAAGGACTGACACCATGAACAGCTATGAACAGAAGCAAGAAGCCCGCCGCGCTCGTCTTGAGGCCGCAGCAGATCGCGCCGAAGCCCGCTCAAACACCCACTACGAACGCGCCGACCTGCGCGAAGAGAAATCAGGTATCCCTCTCGGTCAACCAATCCTTGTTGGGCACCACAGCGAGCGCCGCCACCGTCGCGCCATCGAGCGGGCAGACAATGCGATGCGCAAAAGCATTGAGGAGGACAAGCGGGCAAAGGAGCTGCGCGGCAAGGCTGCCTCTGTCGGTCTCGGCGGGATCTCCAGCGATGACCCCGACGCTATCCCGAAACTGACTGAAAAATTGACCAATTTGCAATCCCAGCAAACCAACATGAAGGCGGCAAACCGTGTTGTGCGCAAGTGGAACAAGAAGGGCGTCACACCAGAGACAGAGGGCGAGACCTTTGACAGCTACGCGGCAGAATTGGCGGGTGTGGCGGATTTTTACACTCCGGCAATGGCCCGCGAATTGCTGAAACCGCAATGGGGTCATGCTGGCCCTATCGGTTTTGCACCGTATCAACTGACCAATCTTAACGCGGAGATTTCCCGGCTCAAGAAGCGGATCGCCAGCCTTGAGAAGGCACGGGACAAAGAGACCAAGCACCACAGCTTTCAGGGCGTGTGCGAGGTGATCGAGAACGTCGAGGAGAACCGGGTTCAATTCATCTTCGACGGCAAGCCATCCGTTGAGGTGCGGGGCATCATGAAGAGCCACGGGTTCCGTTGGGCACCGTCTCAGGGCGCGTGGCAGCGTCAAATGACCGTCAACGCACTGTATGCCGCTCGGCTGGCTCTCCGGGAACTTGGCGTGGACCTCTGACGCATTGCAGCGCGCCCCACCGGGGGCGCGTCACCATGCGCCGGAAACCGCATGACCAGCGAAAGGATGAGACAATGAGCAACCTTGCAGAACACATGGCCGAACAGGCCGCATTCACGGCACGCTATGAGGCACTTTCAGCCATCGGCCGCCTTGCGCACGAGCTGGGCGCGTCCCTTGAGACCAGCGAGGACGTAGACGAGGCATTGGCCTACTGTGCGGCCCGTCAGGAGGGCATGGACGCGGTGCAGCTACGCACGCTGGACGAGGCGCGGGCCGATGCCAACGAGGACGCCGCACAACGCACCATAGTCGACACAGAGAACCCGGCTCATGCGCTGGATGTAACGGCAAATCTCAGCGTGGTCTGGGCTGCACTTGAGCAGGTGCGGGAGGATCTAATCCCAGAAGGAGATCCGAACTATGATGCACAGTGGGATGAGATAACCTCTGCAATGGCCGTTATCACCGAAGAGCTTGGCCTAGATCCGCTGGAGGTGTGACCATGCAAACCAGCATGTTTCAACTGTTTGACGCGCACCCTAACCGCCCTCTGAAGGTGCTTATCGGCTGCGAACAATCCGGAATAGTGCGGGACGCCTTCAACGCTCTTGGGCATGACGCTTGGTCCTGCGACCTTATGGCGGCCGAGCGCCCCACAAACCGCCATATCGTCGGTGATGTGCGCGACGTGATGATGTGGGACGATTGGGATCTGTTGGCGGTCATGCATCCGCCGTGCACCCGGCTTTGCAATTCAGGTGTGCGCTGGCTCACCACCCCGCCGCCGGGGCGCAGCCTGTCCGATATGTGGCGCGAACTGGACGAAGGCGCGGCCCTGTTTTCTGACGTCTGGAACGTCGAGCATATTCCTATGGTCGCAGTGGAAAACCCGGTCATGCATCGCCACGCGAAAGAGCGGATCCGCAACTTCCGCCCAGCTGCGCAGAGTGTGCAGCCGTGGCAATTCGGGACCGAAGAGGCAGGACCAGACAACGAGAAGAAACGCACCTGCCTATGGCTGCGGAACCTGCCTAAACTGCGCGCCACCGGCACACTGGACGGGAGCACCGCACGGGACAGCGTGCACAAGGCCAGCCCGGGTAAAGATCGCTGGAAAGAGCGCAGCAGGTTCTTTCCCGGCCTCGCGGCGGCAATGGCTGACCAGTGGGGCGGAGCGGCACAACTTGCGGCCCGCGCCGCATGATTTGACGACTCGGGCGATTGGCTCGATATAAAAACTTGAAATATGGAGGTCACGATGAAAGTTTGGATTGCACTAGCAGCGTATGACAGGGAGCCGAGCTTCACGATCGGCGTCTATCAACACGAAGCGGAAGCCCGAGAGGCCGCGGATTCCGTGAGGAAAGAGCATATAGGCATTATCACCGAATGCCGCGAAATCGAGCTCGGGAAGACATACGGATACGGTGAAATTCAGTTGTAGGACAGGTGCCCCGCGTCATCCTCTTTCGAGGCGGAAACAGACGCGGGGCGTGCCACGAAAGGAACGAGGCCTTGATCAACTATTCTGAAATGAGCCCACACGCAAGATTTGTGATGCTTGACCGCCTCGCAACCCAACTGTTCGAAACAGAGCGGTGGAAGACACTTTTCGCAGATCGCTATGACGTCACGCGGCAGGCAGTGGGCAAATGGGCGCACAATGGCGCACCTGTTTGGGCATGCGTGGCGCTTAATGATGCACTTGCGGCCAAGACTTGGCAGACGGTCAAGGATGCCGTGCACATGGCCGAGGGGAAGGCGGTTTCCGATTCCTGACCTACGTGTAGGTGAAAAATCGGAAGCTCTATCCGAAACCCAACTTCTTCGCGACTCTAGCAGCTATGGACCTGTTGCGCTCAAGGTGGCGACGCGCATCAATCAGCGCCTTGTACTCTTTGAAGGCTTCGGATTGCTTGAAAGCGGTCGACCACGACTTCTTGCAGGCGATGTGCGCAGGCATGAGGCTTGCGGCCTGATGCCGGGCCTCGTTGTGATCCCAAAATGAACTGAGAAGGTCATCAACGGGATCATGTGGGGGTGGACCCGGCACTACGGCTCCGACTGACGGATCATTGCCCAGACCAGCAACACCAGCGGCCAGCCCGCTTTTTGACATGGCTTCAGCAACAATCTCTTTCGGGTTGACGGTTGCGCTTGCTGCTACACCGCTGCCCAGCATCCTTAGCAGCCCTCTACGGTTCATCATGAT
>JBLWUN010000019.1:0-24509 GCA_048268905.1 Maricaulaceae bacterium
CCGTTGGCCCGAAGATAAAACGCTTTGGGAAAGCTGGGCGTCATTGCTCGCCAATGGCGGCCGTGAACAAGAGGCTTTTGAGGTTCGCAAGATGCTCTATCTTGGCGGCGCGTTGAAAACTGATCAGGAACTGTCTCAAGTCGTTCAATATTACAGTTTCTATGATATGCCATATCAAGCGGCGATCATTCTCGAACGCGAGATGAATGCGGGACGCATCACGCAGACCAATGATAGGCTCGTTCAGCTTTCTAACCTGTTCCGTCAGGCTCGTGAGCATAAGCGGGCTATGCACGTTTTAGAGAAAGCTGCCAGAGACTCAGGACAAGCGAATTTCTATGCTGAACTCGGCGAGTGCCATAAGGCAAAGACAGCGCTCAAAAAGGCGATTGACCAAGGTTATGATGTGGATAAATTATGGATGGCGATTGGGACGTGCCGTTACGAGGACGCTCAGAAAGAGGGCCGCGCGGTCTGCAAAAGTACAACAGCTGAGCAACGTAAAAATTCCGAGAAGAACAAAAAGCGGAACTACGCGATTGCTGCTTTCAACCAAGTGTCAAGCGATTCGAGAGAATATTCCAATGCACGCAAGTGGATTATGTTTATCAATGCGGAAGCAAAAGCCGATGAAGACCGCTGTGTGTTCCAGGAACATGTGTTTCCAGATCCTTGTTTTATCAAAATTAGGCGAACGAACGACATGAAGGTAGTTAAGGACAAGTTTGACAAGTACCCCGAATGCTTCGATTTCAAAGGTGAGTTCGACAAGCTCCACAAACAGACCGCCAAGGATGTTGGCGCTCAATAGACGCCCTAGGCAGCCTAAAATTCTACAGAACCCCGGCGTTGTCCGGGGTTTTTTATTGGCGGAGACGCAAATTACATTCAATTGTTATATCGTTGCATTATTGCCCGTTTTATGTTATATAATAACAACAATACACGGGAGGGTATGATGATGAAACGAACACTATTTTCCGCAGCAGGCGCCGCGGTGGTAACCTTTGGTCTGGGGCTATCTATGATGCGTATGATCGCCGTCGAGTTTACGGCTCAGGACAAACAGGCTGCGCAGACCTATGATATTAACCCGCAAGTGGATGAGCCGCCCGTCATAACAAGGGTGACGCTGCCAGATCCCTTCCGCGAGGTTGAACCGCCGCCGCCCTTAACCCCCTTCGACGTTACCAGCGCAGATTTACCTAGGGAGCCGCAACCTCGGCCCCTCCCGGATCCGACGCCGAAAGAGTTTAAAGACTTCTTAGACCCGCAAATGATTGACGTTGCAATAACTGACAAAGATGCGCAGCCCATATTTCAATCGCCGCCAATTATGCCGCCGCGCGCGGAGCGGTCAGGCTATTGTGATATGCGTTTAAATGTCAGTCCGGAAGGTGAAACCTTCTCCATTGAGGTCATATCATGTACGGATAATGTCTTTCGCCGCGCGTCGATAAAGTCCGCTCAAAAATGGAGATATGCGCCAAAAATAAAAGACGGTATCGCCGTGACGCGAACCGGCGTGGAAACACGCATCCGGTTCGATTTGCTCGACGCGCGAGGTGAAAGAATTCCGGCCTAATCAACGCTCCCGATAGGGCCGTTTCAATCCGAGACGGCCATGACTGCGAAGGTATATTCTAGCGCAACTTCCTTCAAGCTGTCATAGCGGCCCGCCTCTCCGGCATGGCCCGCATCCATATTGATCTTTAGCAGGATGGGCGCATCCCCGGTTTGGTGATCGCGTAGTTTCGCAGCCCATTTCGCTGGTTCCCAATAGGTAACGCGCGGGTCTGTCAAGCCGCCCGTGATCAGCATAGGCGGGTACGCCGCGTCGACAACATTGTCATAGGGTGAATAGTTTGCGATCCGGTCAAACGCGTCTTCATCCGTGAGGGGATTGCCCCACTCTGGCCACTCGGGCGGGGTGAGGGGGAGCGTTTCGTCGCTCATTGTATTGAGCACATCAACAAACGGCACGGCGGCAATGGCCGCGCCGAACAAGGCCGGGTCCTGATTAATCGCCGCGCCCACTAATAGTCCCCCGGCCGACCCGCCGTGGGCAACGACCTTGCCCGGGCGGCTATAACCGAGCGCGCAAAGGCCGCGGCCTGCATCCACGAAGTCGTTAAACGTATTGGTTTTCTTCTCCAGCTTCCCATCAAGGTACCATTGATACCCCTTCGCCATGCTGCCGCGAATATGCGCTATAGCGTAGACAAAGCCGCGATCAACGAGCGATAAAATGCTGGTGCGAAACCCTGCTGGAATTGTAATCCCATATGATCCATACCCATAAAGGAGCAGGGGCGCAGACCCATCGACGGCCGTATCGGCGCGCCTCAAGAGAGTCACCGGTATGGTCTCGCCGTCTCGGGCCTTAATCATGAGGCGTTCGGCTTTGTAATCGCTCGGAGTGTGCCCGCTTGGAACCCTTTGTGTTTTACGCAGAACGCGCTCACGCGTCTCCATATTGTAATCGAAAATTTGCCCCGGCGTGGTGGGTGAGGCGTAGGAGAAACGTAGCCACGGTGTGGCATATTCAAACCCGCCCATCAGGCCCAATCCATAGGCCGCCTCGTCAAACGCGATATCGTGCTGCTCCCCGCTTCGCATATCGCGAATAATGATACGGGGCAGGGCATTTTCGCGGACGAGCCAAACAAGATGGTTTTCAAAGGCCTCCAGCCCCAATATGAGCGTTCCGGCTGTGTGGGGAATAAAGGGTGTCCAAGGCGCAGTGCCATTGTTCACGGGGCGTTGCATGATCTGAAAATCCGTTGCGCCGCCCGCATTGGTGAGGATATAGAAATTTCCGCCTTGCTCATGGAGGCTATATTCCCGGCCATCAAAGCGCGGCGATACACAGACAGGGGCGTCTTGGGGCGAGGCAGAGGGGATCAGCCAGACTTCTGATGTGGTATGATTATGAGAGCTTATCTCAATGAATTTACCGGAATCGCTGTCGCTGACCGAGACGAAGAAGCCGGGGTCACTTTCTTCGTAAACTAATCTGGGATGCGCGTCTTTTTGGTCAATATTGACAGAAAAGACAGCGTAGGGACGTTGGTTTTCGTCGCGCTCTGTCCAAAACAACGTCGCGGAATCCGCAGCCCATTCAACATCACCGGTGCTGCCTGTAATTCCGGTGGACGTCGCGGTCTGACCAATTTTTTGCACAAATATTTCGAAATTTTCTGAGCCTTTGCGGTCCACCGTATAGACAAAACGGCTGTGATCGGGGCTGTGGGCGAAGGTGCCGAGATCAAAATAGCCGTCTTGCTCGTCAGATAAGGCATCCGCGTCGAGCAATATTTCTTCAGGGCCGTTAACCTCACGAGACGCCGGGTCAATCGGCGCGCGGACATAGAGCCCGTGCTGATCACCCGTGCGAAAGCGGTGATAGTAGGCGTAAGTGCGGTCAGGCGCGGGTACATCGCTGTCTTCGGCCTCAAGCCGCCCTTTCATTTCCTCGAAAATCTCGGATTTCAACGCTGACGCGCTTTCGAGTACGGCATCTGTGAAAGCGTTCTCGGCCTCCAGATGTGCGCGAATGCCAGGATCCAGCGAGGCAGGCGTGCGCATGACCTCTTGCCACTTGGGATCCTTCATCCAATGATAATTATCTGTGCGGATACGGCCAAGCTGCTCTGTGGAGACGGGGCGTTTTTCGGGGATTGGGGCCGTATGGCTAAGACTAAATTTGGGCGTCATATAAAGGTCATTTCTTTGTGAAAGGCAGTGGCAATTAAGTAGGCGGAAATAAGGTAAGTACAAGTGCCAGCGTCAATCTTTCCCATGAATATGGCGTGCCGCTTGGTCATTCTTGGTTAACACAAAGTGTATAAGCTTTCTCAAAGATTCGCACGATTAATCGCGAGCATGAGAGAGACAAGATGCAAGGCCAAGCACTTGATTTAACAGACGCCGACGTTCCTGACGCTCCGGTAGAGACTGCCTCGATGGATATTCGGCGCTCGCTGGCGCAAAGGCTCGCGGACGTGATTTGTATTCCGGAAAGCCAGCTTACGCCGCAAGAGCGCCATATGGCGGGCGATGTGCTCGTGGAAATGCTACGAGAGGCAGATGCATCATTGCGCCAAGGCGTAGCCAAACGCCTTGTCATGCTGAACGAAGCCCCCCGAACCATTCTGATGATCTTGGCTAAAGACGACATCGAGGTCGCGCAACATGTCCTCGAGAAAACCAAAAGCCTGACAGATTCCGATCTGATTCACATCTGTCGGAAAGTATCAGGCAAACACCGTAAAGTCATCGCTCAGCGCCGCTCGGTCTCAGACGCCGTCGTCGATGTTATGGTCGAGTTTATGGAAGAAGATGTGGTGGAGGCGTTGCTCGCCAATAAGGGCAGCAGCTTCTCAGAAACGGCATTGCAACGTATCCTGACCATGTCGAGAAATCACCCGCCCTATGTGGGGTTACTTCTTGGCCGCGAAGAGCTGCGCCCGTCTCATGGCTTGACCATGTTTTGGTGGGCCGATCACCAGCAGCGTAAAAAAATCCTGAAGCGCTTTTCTGTAACGCGGTCTGTTTTACAAGAATCTTGCGCTGACCTCTATCCAAGAGCGGCCGCCGATGGGTGGTCGGATAGCGCCGTTCGTAAAGCGCTTCAATTTATTGAGCGCCGACAACGCAACCGCGCTGCCATTGAACGCAGTACCTATGAAAGCCTTGAATCGGCGGTCGAGGTTGCCGAAGCTGGCGGGTTAACGCGCGAACTCATGCAAGAAATCGCCTATATGGCCGGTATTAAGCCGGCGACGGGTGCCCAGATTTTAATGGACAAAACCGGAGAGGGGATCGCGATTCTTTGCAAGGCTCCCGGATTAAAACGGGAATTCGTGATCAAATTTTGGGTCGCGCTCAAGCGCAAGGCCTATGATGATGACGGTGAAATGACGCCTGAACTTGCCCGCGTGATTGCGGTCTATGACGAGATTTCAACGGACAAAGCGCAAACAGTCCTTCGTTATTGGAACTGGTCTTTGACATCTGCACTGAATTCCGATGTGCTGAAATACATCAAAGATGGCGTGATTCCACGAGAAGAAGAGTACGGCGCAGCGGCGATTACGGCGGCCTTGGTCTTCGGTCACAAACAAACCTAGTCAAATCTATACGAATTTTCACAACTTTCGACGCGTAAAGCGGGGATTGCCCTTGGCCCGCTCGCCCAAGCCCGTTAAACAGGGTCGAACGCGGGCTCGATGACTCGCGATTAGGGAGTGTGGATTTGCTGCGTTTTGGGATACTTCTTTCAGTGGTATTGGCGGCCTTTTGGGTGTCATTATCTGGTTACTTCACTGTTATGCTTCTCTCTTTGGGGGTCATCTCTATTGCCCTTGTGCTCGGCCTGTGTTTTCGCATGAGAATTCTAGACACAGAGACCGTTCCTTATAAATATACATGGCCGACATTTTCCTATTTCGGTTGGCTCGGCGGCGAGATCGTGAAAGCCAATATGACGGTTGTTAAAGCCGTTCTGAGTCCCGCGATGGAGATCTCCCCGACGATGGTCAAAATACCATCACCGCAAAAAACAGACCTTGGTAAAACAATGTTTGCCAACTCTATCACATTGACACCGGGCACAGTCAGTCTGGTGATGGAGGACGGCGGAATCCTTGTCCATGCGCTTCTGAAAGAAATGTCTAGCCCCGCCGATTTTGTCGAAATGGGTGAGCGCTCTGCCCGAGCCGTCGGCGAAAAAGGAGACAGCTAATGGTCACCAGTTTGGCATATTTTAATCTCGCGGCGGCTTTCTTTATTTTGGTGAGTATGGCGTTGATGCTCGGGCGTTTGCTTGCGGGCCCAACGCTTTATGATCGTTTGCTCGCCGTAAACTCATTCGGAACAAAAACAGTCTTGTTCTTGTGCGTATTTTGCTTTGTCATTGGGCGCCCGGACGGCGTGGACATCGCGCTTTTATATGCGCTCATGAATTTCATCGCGACAATCGCTGTGTTGAAGTTTTTTCGTTACAAAGCCTTGGATGTGGCGATGAACGGGAGAGATAAACCATGATTATTTCAGTGCTTTTGGCAGCATCTGAAGCCGCAACGCATTCGGGGCCGCATGTGAACTGGGGCGCCGTCTTCGCTTTCGTTCGAAATGCGGTGTCGGTGGTCTCGATCCTCGCCGGATTATTTTTTGTGCTCGCAGGTGCGCTGGGTGTTTTGCGCTTGCCTGATTTTTTCACGCGGCTACACGCGGCGGGTATGACAGATACGCTCGGTGCGGAGCTCGTCATTATTGGCCTGATCATTCAAAGCGGTTTCTCGCAACTCAGCTTGAAGCTTTTCCTTGTAGCGTTGCTCTTGTTGATCACCAGCCCGACCGCAACGCACGCCGTGGCGAATGCGGCTTATCACGCGGGATTAAAGCCTTTACTGGGCAAATACCGTGCGCCGGATCCAACTGAGGAGACGTCATCATGATGCCCCCTGTTATTTTACTTGATATTGGTTTTATGGCGATGCTTGTGGTCGTCGCCTTTGCCATTGTTCGTTTGCGGTCTTTATTCGCGATTGTCATGCTTCAAGGCGTCTACAGCTTGGTGTCAGCGGCGTGGTTCGTGTCTCTCGACGCGGTGGACGTAGCTTTCACCGAAGCGGCCGTTGGCGCGGGTGTATCCACGGTTTTGATGCTCGCCGCCATGTTGCTGGCTGACCGGGATTCAAAGCCCGTCCCGATAAGCCGTCAGGTCGGACCATTGTTGATTGTTGTTTTCGCGGGTCTTGCGATGTTTTACGCGGTTGGTGATATGCCGGCATTTGGCGATCCAAACTCGGCGGCGAATATGTATGTTGGTATGGATTACATGGCGATGACGGCCAAGGACATTCATATGCCCAATGTGGTGACGGCCGTTCTCGCAAGCTATCGCGGATATGATACGTTTGGCGAAACTGTGGTGATTTTTTCTGCCGGTCTTGGCGTGTTATTGCTGTTGGGTCTTAACGGAAATGCGGGGAAGTGGCGCGCTCAGCCGAACGGCGTTCGCGTGTCTCCTGCGGCTGCGCCTGCGGCGCGGCGCCGGGCGCCCGAAAAGCCGCCAGCAGCGCCAAAGCCGCGGCCTGTCGCAAAGTCTCCCGTAGCGAAAAAGCCGGCGGCGAAAGCCAAGTCGGCAAAGACCTCAGCCGTTAAAACACCTGCGGCAAAGACAAGGGCGACGAAAAAGGCCCCTGCTAAAAAGGCCCCGGCCAAAAAGCCTGCGGCTAAAAAGGGAGAGACATCATGAGTCCTCATGTCATCCTTCGCGTTATCTCAAAGATGCTCATTCCGCTGATTGCGCTTTACGCATTTTACGTTCAATTTCATGGAGATTTTGGTCCCGGCGGCGGGTTTCAGGCGGGCGTTATTCTGGCGACCTCTGTCATTCTTTACGCGCTTATCTTTGGCCTTGATGCGGCCAAACGCGCTATTCCGCCGTCTTGGATCCGTATCGGTATGACGCTTGGCGTGTTGCTTTATGGCGGCACAGGCGTTGTCACGTGGCTGCTCGGCGCGGAGTTTTTGAATTATAACGTCCTATCGGCAGAACACGGACAACATTACGGTATTCTTGCGGTCGAGCTTGGCGTTCTGCTCGCAGTGGCCAGCGTCATGGTGGCGATTTATTACGCCTTTGGCTCGCGCCAACCTGACCTTTCGGATGAGGATTGGTAGGATGAATATTATTTTTGACCAGTTTAACTACGCTGTGGTCATCGTTTTGATGATGACCGGTCTTTATGTTGTGTTTGCCTCTCGCAACTTGATTAAAAAGCTTGTGGGGCTGAGTGTTTTTCAAACCTCTGTCTTCCTGCTTTACATCACCATCGGAAAAGTGAGCGGCGGACAACCGCCTATTCTGGTCGAGGATCACGGCGCCGACGCGCATGGTGCGGATGTGCTTTATTCCAACCCGCTGCCACATGTTTTGATCCTGACGGCCATCGTGGTTGGCGTGGCGACCCTGGCGATCGGTCTGGCGCTTGTGGTGCGTATTCGCGAAGTTTACGGCTCGATCGAGGAAGACGAAATCAACGAGCTTGATTATCTCTACAATCTTGAAGGTACTGAGACGTAATGGATATCCTTTCTTCTTATCCCGCCTGGCTGATTATGCACGGCGCGGCGTTACTTGTTGTCTTGCCGCTTCTGACGGGCGCAATTACAGCGATTATTCCGCGAGAGAAATTGGCGTGGGTCGTCACTTTGATTGTCTCATTGGTTCTGACCGTGACGTCTTTTGGACTTGTTTTGACGGTATTCGCCGGGGACACGCAGGTCTACGAAATGGGCGGGTGGGCCCCGCCGCACGGAATTTCCTATGTTATTGACGGGCTAAACGCACCGATCCTTCTTCTGATTAGTGCTATGGCCTTATTGTGTACGCTTTATGCGTTGCCGAGCGTCATTGCAGAGGTGGAGCCAAAGAAACGCGCGCCGTTTTATGCGGCTTTCTTAATCGGCGTTGCGGGCCTTTTGGGGATGGTTGTAACAGGCGATGCGTTCAATGTGTTTGTTTTTCTCGAAGTCTCGTCAATTTCCACCTATGTTCTGGTGGCGATGGGGGCAAGCCGGGACCGGCGCGCGCTTACGGCTGCCTATAATTATCTCATCCTTGGATCCATCGGGGCGACCTTCTTTGTTATTGGTCTGGGTTTCCTTTATATGGAAACAGGCACGCTCAACATGGCCGATATGGCGCGGATTTTACGCGACCTTGACGGCGGTAGCCGCGTCGCAGGTGTCGGCTTTGGCTTTATTGTTGTGGGTCTCGGCCTGAAGCTCGCCATGTTCCCTCTACATGTGTGGTTACCTGGGTCTTATGCCCACGCACCTTCGGCGGTGACGATCTTTTTGGCGTCAACGGCCACGAAGGCGGCGCTTTATTTGATGCTCCGTTTCACGTTCACGATTTTTGACATCTCGTTTGATTATGTCATTTCCATTGTGACATATGCATTTGCGGGGCTTGGTGTTGCGGCAATGCTGCTCTCGTCCTTGCAGGCGATTTTTCAAACCGACGCTCGCCGGGTTCTCGCCTATTCGTCTATTGCGCAGGTTGGATATATCCTGCTGGGTATCGGTATCGGAACCGCAGCTGGATTAACCGCCGGATATCTTCACATCCTTAATCACGCGATCATTAAAGGCGCGCTGTTTATTGCTCTTGGGGCTTGCTGGTACCGCTTTGGCATTACGCGCGTCGCGGATTTCCGCGGCCTTGCCAAAACCATGCCGTGGACCATGGGTGCGTTTACGCTGGGCGGCTTGTCGCTGATCGGCGTTCCGTTCACTGCTGGGTTCGTGTCTAAATATGCCTTGGTTGTTGCCGCTGCCGAAAATGGTTGGTGGTGGGCTGTGGGCGTAATCGTTTTGTCCTCTATTTTGGCGATCATATATGTGGGGCGTTTTTTACTCGCGGCCTATTTCCAATCCCCGCCAGAGATTGACGGGCAAGTCGTCGCGAAAAATGAAGCGCCGCTCATGATGCTTATTCCCATGTGGACGCTTGCGTTGGCGTCCATCTATATCGGGATTAAAGCCGACTATATGGTAGAGGCCGCAACAGGCGCGGCCAAGGTTTTGATGGGAGGCACTCTGTGACCTATACCCCTGAAACAGCCCTCGCGCTGCTCCTGATCATTCCGCTCATCGCGGCTGTGCTGATACCCATTTTTCGGAAAACGCCGAACATACGCGAAGGCGTGACGTTGGTCGCCGGGCTTTTGCTCGTGGCGAACGTTGTGCATCTGATTATGATGCTGAACGCGGGACTGTCGCCAAAACTTCATCTGGGGACATTCGCGGGTGAAGTGGCTGTGGTGCTGCATCTGGAGCCGCTTGGGGCGACCTTCGCAGCCATCGCCAGCTCGCTTTGGGTGCTCAATTCCCTTTTCACTATCGGGTATATGCGCGGGAATAACGAGATCAATCAAACCCGTTTTTATACGTGCGTCGCCATCGCTATTGCAGCGGCAATGGGGATAGCCGCGGCCGGGAACCTGATTACGCTCTTTATATTCTATGAGGCCCTGACGATTTCAACCTTCCCGTTGGTCACGCACAAAGGTGATGCCAAGGCGAAACGCGGCGGTATGATCTACGCGCTGATATTGATGGGCACATCTCTCGGTCTTTTGCTGCCAGCGATTATCGGCACGCAAGTCATTGCGGGAACGACGGAGTTCCGCGTTGGCGGTATTTTCCCGGACGGAACAAGCCTGTTTGCAACGTCTATACTTTTGTTTTTGTTCGCCTTTGGTATTGGCAAAGCGGCGCTTATGCCTGTCCACCCGTGGCTGCCCAATGCGATGGTCGCGCCGACGCCTGTTTCCGCCTTGCTACATGCTGTGGCGGTTGTGAAGGCGGGTGTGTTTACAATGCTCAAGGTTGTCGTCTTTACCTTTGGCCCGGCGTTGACCGCTGAGACCCCGATGAGTACGACCTTATCGTGGGTGGCGGGTATATCGATTGTGCTCGCGTCCATCATAGCGCTCAGGCAGGACAATCTCAAAGCGCGTTTGGCCTACTCAACCGTCTCGCAGCTCTCTTACGTCACGCTGGGCGCAATGCTCGCCGCGCCGATGGCGATTATGGGCGGGGCGCTACAAATCGTGATGCACGCGTGGGGTAAGATTACATTGTTCATGTGCGCCGGCGCGATTTACACCGTCGCGCACCGCACGGAAATTTCAAAGCTCGATGGACTTGGACGGACGATGCCGTGGGTCTTCGGGGCCTTCCTTATAGGCTCGCTTTCCATTATCGGCATTCCCCCGATGGGCGGCTCCTGGCCAAAGTTCTTCTTGATGGCTGGAACACTCGACAGCGGGAAGCCCATTTTGCTGGCCGCGCTGATTGCGTCGTCCGTATTGAATGTGATTTACCTGATCCCGATCTCTATTCGCGGATTTATGCGCCCGCCCGCCGATCCGGCGGGTGACTTGCTGCTTCGCGCCGAGCGCAAGAAGCATATCTGGGTCATCATTCCGCCCGTTATTACGGCGTTTGGTGCGTTTGTCCTGTTCTTCTTTACCGGTCCGATCCTCGATTTTCTGACGCCTATTTTACCTGCGGGAGCCTTCTAATGGCGCAAAACAAAAACAAGAAAAAAACGGATGACATTCATCCGACCGCTAAAAAGTTTTTGTGGCTGGCCGATGAAAAAGTCGTCAACGGCTTTATCTGGTTGCCTGTGATCGGGTTGATCATCGCATGTATGGCGGGTTTCCTATTCCCGTTTGATCCCGCACACAAAGCTCCGTGGGACTTTGCTTTTGGCTCTTGGGCCATTGTGGGCTTTGTGGCTTACTGCATTGTTGTTCTTGCGGCTGACCCGATGTTCAAACTCTTGTCCCGTGACGAAAACTATTACGGGGAGGAGAGCCAAGATGATTGATAGTCTCTTTCAGATAAACCCGGGTTTTGTCATCATTTTTGCGGGCGTCCTTGCCGCACTTATTCCCGTCAGCGTGGTCCGAAAGTTCTTGCTTATCGTCTCGCCAATGATTGCGGCTTACATGATTTATATGGGGTTTCAGGACGCTGACGCCGCACATTGGGTCGTCAAGCTGGGGATGGTTGACCTCATTCTGACCAATTATGATCGGTTGTCGCTGATTTGGGGCTATGTGTTCTGCCTCGCCGCGGTGCTGAACGGGATTTATGGATTCCATGAAAAGTGCCGGATTACGGACAGTTCCGCTCTGATTTATACGGGCTCCGCTGTTGCGGGCGTTTTTGTGGGCGATCTCCTGACCTTGTTTATCTTCTGGGAGCTTGCGGCCATATCCTCCGTATTCCTCATCTGGAAGGGCGGTGAGCGGGCGTTTAACGCCGGGGTGCGCTATTTGGCCATTCACGTTTTATCCGGCGTTCTCTTGCTGGCGGGGGCGGTTATGTATGGCCGCGCCAATGGCGGTGATTTTACGTTCGGGCATATCGGTCTTGAAAGTCCGGGCGGGCTATTGATGCTTCTGTCCATGGGGATCAAATGTGGATTTCCGTTTCTGCACAATTGGATGCAAGACGCCTATCCCAAGGCGAGCGTTACCGGCACGGTTATTCTCTCGGCCTTCACGACGAAACTGGCGATCTATGCCTTGGCGCGCGGTTTTGCCGGAGAAGATATACTGATTTATATTGGCGCGGCCATGACGGCGTTCCCGGTTTTCTTCGCGGTTGTGGAGAACGATTTACGCCGCGTTCTGGCTTACAGCTTGAATAACCAGCTCGGCTTCATGGTTTGCGGTATTGGCGTTGGAACCTCGCTGGCTCTGAACGGCGTGGCCGGACAGGTTGCGGTTCACGTGATCTTTAAATCGCTTTTATTCATGAGCATCGGCGCGGTTCTCTACAGGACCGGAACCGCCAAAGCGTCCGAGCTGGGTGGCTTGTTCCGCTCCATGCCTTACACGACGGTCTTCTGCCTGATCGGGGCGGGGTCTATTGCCGCATTCCCGCTACTTGCGGCCTTTGTCACAAAAGCGATGATTATCGGCGCCGTTGTTGAAGAGCATCATTGGGGCGTCTTCCTCATTCTCTTGTTTGCGTCCGCAGGTGTTATGGAACATTCGGGGATTAAAGTGCCTTACTTTACGTTCTTTTCGCACGACAGCGGCAAGCGGGTCGAGGAAGCCCCTTGGAATATGTTGGTGGCTATGGGCCTTGCCTCCGCGCTGTGTATCTTCTTCGCCTTCCCGTGGGGAGGCTACCAGTTCCTGTATAGTCTGATGCCGTTTGATGTGGATTATCATCCTTATACTGGCAACCATGTGGTGACCCAGATGCAGCTCCTATTCGCTGCGATGCTGGCCTTTGCGCTGCTTAAGAAGCTCAAGATTTATCCGGACGAGCGCCGGGCGGAGATTTTGGACTTTGACTGGACGTACCGGAAACTAGGAAAAAGCGTGGTGGTGTGGATTGATGCGATGTGGATCAGGCTTTCCGTTCTGACGTCCCGTCTTCGCCGCCGCGTGTTGTCCGGTGCGAGCCGCCGTCTTTATCATTTGTTTAGTCCTGCGGGGGCCTTTAGCGCCGCCGCGCCGAGCGGTATAGCCGCGATACTCACAGGCGCGATGCTGGTGGTTATCCTGCTGATGGTTTATCTGACCGGCCTATGAAAGAGCCCGACGTCTCCGATATCCTTGGCTTAACCACTGAGATTGTTACCGCTTATGTGGGCAACAACACTGTGGCTGCCAAGGATCTTCCGGCGTTGATTGAAACGGTGTTTAAGACCGTCGAAAAACTGTCTGACCCCGTGCGCATCAAGAATAGCCGTCCAAAGCCTGTTCCAGCACTGCCTGTAGAAAACTCTGTGACGGACGCGTTCATTTATTCGCTAGAAGATGGCCAGCCTTACAAATCTCTCAAGCGTCACCTTAAAGCCAAATATGGCATGAGCCCCGAGGATTATAAGGAGCGTTGGGACTTGCCTGCGGACTATCCGATGGTCTCTCCGGCTTACGCGCGAGAAAGATCAAACCTCGCGAAAAAGAGCGGTTTGGGTAAAAATCAGGACACTGACTTTTAAACGCAAACTCTGCGCAGAAATTCGAATCGGCTCCGAAACAAAAAACAGGGTTAATAAGCGGTTAATTTTACGGTTTGCCCATTTGAACCCTTGTTCAAAAAAGCGAACCTGAGAATAGTCTGACCTATCAAGGGATGGGTGGGACACAATGCTTAAAGGTCAAGCGCTTCGGCACCAAATGGTGCTTCCGGAACAAAAAGCGATTTATGATTACTGGCGCTCCAAATGCGGCGAGGGGCGAATTCCGTCTCGCCGTGATATCGATCCTGCGCATCTCAAAAACCATCTGCCGATGATTTCTCTTACAGAGGTGAAGACCGGTGGACCGAAGGACAGATTCCAATGCCGTTTGGCCGGAACGGGGTTTTGGGATCTTTACAATGATGAAATTCAAGGCCGTTATATTGACGAGTTGCCACTGGGGGACCGATGCCAATATTGGGAACGTATTTTGGGTCAAGTCGCCAGCAATCGCCGCCCGTCGGCGGGTGTGACGCGTCCTGGGACGCCATATGGCAGCCATCTCGCGCAATTTTGGATCAGATTACCGCTCTCGGAAAATGGTCGTGATGTGAATTTAATCCTCGGTTATGACCACCTCATCAAAGTGTCGGACATCCCCAAAGCGCAAAGTCAATCGACGCAAGCCTATGCATAGGGCGTAGAGCGGCGACATACCCACAATTATTGTAAAGGAAAATATTCCTATTTTTCGAATTCCGTGTTATACAGACTTTAACATGGAGTAAAATATGGGACAGTTTCAGTCAGCAGACAGCGATCTGCACCGCGCAAACCTTATCATTAATAGCGTTGCCCTTGAATTTGGCGTAATGCCCTTTGAGCCACATCACACGCGCCGTAGGGGGTCACCGCATGTTGTCTTGGCGCGGCAAGTGACGCTTTATCTTTTTCACACCGTCTTTCAGATGAATATGTCCCGAGTCGGCCGTGTTTTTGGCCGTCATCCAACCACGGCGAAACATGCTTGTGCCGTGATTGAAGCGTCTCGCGAGGATCCCGTTCTTGACGCGAGGTTACGGCGGCTTGAGCTGTTTCTCCGCGCCGCGCCTCGTCCTGTTGAAGCGGGGTAAATCGCCGTGAGTATCGATGATGAGAAAATCCTGCGGCTTATGGCGCGCGGCGACGCGATGATCGACACCTCGGTACCGGGGCGAATTCTCCCCGCGTACCCGAAGGGAAACCGGCGGCGCAAGCCTTTGTTTTGGATCGAAAATTCAACGCTTTCAAAGTTTCTGTCTGCCGGGATTTTACAGCGAAAGTCAAATATGGCCGCCTTGTCCGATGATTCCAAAAGGCGATTTGGTAGGCCAGAAATGACGGGTCAGGCGGGTCAACATCGTGATCTCGAGACCCGGGATATTTATACGCCTTGCGGCGCCGAGCGCCCGGCGCAGGTCAATCACCGCACGTCGGCCTTGCGGGCGCTGGCGCGCAAACGAAACGCGGCGGGGGAGCCCATTTTAACACCGGCTCAGGTGGAAGCGGGCGAGCACTTTGCGCGCGACTATAATCTGGGCGGATTGGGCTACGTGGCGACTCAGAATTATGACTATACTGGCGCAGACAACACCTCGGGCCACGGCGCGCAAGAAGCCGCGCTTATCACCCGTATGGATAGGCGTCGCCGGATTAATGAGGCGATATCTTGCCTCGGTCCAGGCCTTGACCGCGCGCTCATCGCTGTGTGTTGTGAAGACTGGTCGATCGAACATTTGGAGCGTACCGAGAAGTGGTCGCGGCATTCTGGGCGTACGGTATTGGGGCTAGCGCTCGACAGGCTGGTGGTGTTTTACGGCACGCAGCCCGGATATGGGGAAAGACGCGCTTAAATTACGCCGCCGCCGCTGCAACGGCTTGGATGCGTTCGACCATCGCCCGCAACCCGTTGGAGCGCTGGGGGGATAAATGTTCGGATAGTCCCAGTTGTCCTAGAATGGGTTCTGCTTTCAGGGCCTGAATTTCGGCCGCTGTCCGGCCATTGTAAAGCGCCAGAACAACAGCTACGAGGCCTTTGACAATGTGGGCATCACTATCCCCTCGAAACTGTAGCCGTCCTGTCTCTGGTTCATGCTCGGTTACGAGCCAAACCTGACTGACACAGCCTTTAACCTTGTTGGCGTCGTTCTTTTCGTCGGCGCTAAGCGGGGCAAGGGCGCGTCCCATATCGATGACATGTGTATATCGGTCTTCCCAATCGGTCAGGAAGGCGAAATCATCAATCATGTCTTGGACATTTTGGGGAAGGGGCATGCAAATTTCCGTTTCTTTCTCCCCAAATAGGGGTGACTTTGATAGGGTTCAAGAGGCAGTCTGCGCCGCAGCGCGTATGCGGACGGGGATTTATCCTAAAACGCGAAAAGACTCGCTTTGACGCCGGTTTTCCCATTGATTAGCGTCTGTCTGTGTTTTGAAAGGAATCATTATCACCGCCACGCGTCCACATAAAGGATTGATGGTTGCGAGCGTCATCTGGTTGATTTGTTTGGTAGCGGCCTTTGGCGGTGCCATTTTACGCAATGTCAACGCAGGGGAGCTTCTACCTTTCGCGATCGTTGCGTCCGTGCCGGCTGTGCTGGCGCTGGCTGTTTGGCCTTGGATTCGCCGTGAAGGTGCACAGCTCCTAATCATTCTGGCATGGTTAACCCTCGCGATAATGGGATGTCTGGCTGTGGGTTTTCTGCCGATGGCGATTTTATTCATGTGCGCGCCGGCCGCCGCCGCTCTCTTTGAAAAAGAAAAAGTTATCGAGGCGATGTTCCTTGCGGTTCTTTTCGCGGCTGTTATTTACTATGCAGGTGTCCGCGGATTTTTACCGCCTGACATGCTTGCAACTGACCTTCAAGCGACGTGGAGCAAGACCCTTGCTATCATTGCAACCTTTGCCTTTTTGATCGCGGCCCTTTACGGCGCAGCAGATTCAGCGCGTTATAAGTATCCCGTCAAAGGGCACGGCCTGGATGCTGCGATTTTGGATGCGATACCGGGCGGAATTATTCGCGTAACAGGCGAAAATAATATCTCCTTCGTCACAGATGCCGCCCATGCGCTATTTGACCTGCCAGCGGATAAAAGTGTCGTGAATGTCGCGGATCTGTTCTCCGACCCCGGTGAGCGAACGGTTCTATTGAACCTGATCGAGCGTGCTCGCAGTACGCGCCGCCCGGAAAGCCGAAAGTTTAACTTCAAGGATACAGGGCATACGGTGCACACCGAGTTCACCGCGTCCCCGTTGGCGGGTGATAATGTGCTGCTTCATATTACGGATACGACCGCTCATGAAGCCCGCGTTGACAGTCTGCACGAAGAGCGCGCCGCCGCGCAAAAAGAAACTGAAGGGAAAACTCTGTTTTTCGCGGGTGTGAGCCATGAGCTACGTACGCCGCTGAACGCCATTATCGGGTTCTCGGATATGATGCGCTCACGCCTTTTCGGACCTCTGCCCGGTAAATATGCCGAGTATGCCGATCTTATTCACGATAGCGGGCAACATATGCTCGACCTCATTGGTGATGTGCTTGATATGGCGAAAGTGGAAGCTGGAAAATACGAGCTGGTCTACGGCATGTTCGATGCCGCCGATGTGGTGCGAAGCTCGATCAAAATGATCCGGCCGACGGCTGACGCGGCGCAAGTCACGATTGATGCAGAGATCGTCGAAGATCCGGGTGAATTGTTGGTGCATGCCGACCGCAAGGCGCTACGCCAGATGATTTTAAACCTTTTGTCCAACGCGATTAAATTTACTCCGAAGGGTGGACGGATCGTTGTGTCCGCAAAAATCGTTGGCAATGTGCTGAATATCACCGTCGCCGATAATGGCGAGGGCATGAGCGAGTCCGAACTCGCGCAAGTCGGACGTCCGTTCGCCCAAACCCGTAGCGGAAAAAACAATCAGGAACGCAGTAGTGGACTGGGACTTTCTTTGGTCAAATCCTTGTGTGATCTGCACGGCGGGCGCTTCGTTATCAATAGCAGGCCAAATGTCGGCACTGTGGCCGATATATACCTGCCCCAGACGCGCGCCGAAGATTAGGTTCGCGGCGCCTCTTTAGAGCTCGCCGAAGCGAAAGACCTTTATAAACTTATTGGTTTCTATGGCTGATGTGCCGTGCGTGTTAGGCCGCTGAGCGCTTACAAACGGCGGACAGGTGAACAGACCGGATAAGCGCTTACTTTTTTTCCGTTGTCTTATGCGGCGCTGCCAATCCCATACCGACAAGAACCACCATTCCAATAAGGGCGAGAATAATCAGCTTGGTGCCATGTTCATTGGAGCGTTTATAACGTCCCAACCGCGTTTCACTTAGGACCCCCGCAACTCTCTCGGTGGCTTGGGCATAGACCGCAGAAACGCCCGTCCCAACATGGCCGAGGATTTTGTGTGTTGGCGCTTTGGGGAAATTTTGGCGGCTGATAACGGGCCTATGGACTGCCTTTATAGCCGCGCTTTCCTCCAGAGTGCCCGGCGTCCCTCGTTCGAGAGGGTTTTGAAGGACAGGCATGATGTTTTGCGCTCGGCGTGAGTCCATTTTTGGGAGGGGCGAAATTTGCGCCGCAGAGATATTTGGCGACAAAGCCGGCCCGGCAAGCTCTAATGATGGGTCCGGAGAGAGCGTCTGCAAGACATTTGCGTCGAGCGCGGGTTCACGTTCTGGCACTTGAGATTGAAAGCGCTGGAGCAGTGATATTTTTGAAATTTCTGTTTTTGTCCAAACGCTGATCGAGGCCCATTTTCGCAAAACCAGGCCTTTTGCCGCGCTGATGTCAATGTCTGGCATGTTGGGCGTTTTAAATTGAATGTCCGGCAGACCCATAGACGCCATCGAGAAGGTAGATTGCGCGGCCTTTGTAGTCACCGTGTGAGCCGTTTGCGCCATGGTGACCTTTTTATCGTTCCAGCGCGCCACACTACCTTCAAGGTCGTTCCAATGCTCGCCGGCTAAAAGGTTATCTACGGCGCGGATGAAAGACTGACCCCGTGTTTGCGTGATAACGCCAAAAACCCTGTCTGGCGATTGGCTGTCGCGGTAAAGCGCGGCGACCCCTCCGACAACGACTTCGCGGGCCGAGAGGAGCGATATGGCGGGCTGGTCCAACATCGCCGAGCGTGTGGCCCTGACGGTTTGGCTTGCTGTTCCGCCAAGTGCGAGTTTAAGCCCTTTCGGGGCTTGCGCCAAGACCGGTATATCTGGATCCAGATGTGATCCGATCAAGAGCACGTTTCCGGTCGATGGCCACGATGTTTCGGACAGTTCAGAGAAACGAGCGTCAGCCCACCCCGCGCCCGTGGCTTTTGCCATTTGCGCAAGAAGGCGCAAGGCCGCTTGGCGCTCTGCATCGGATGAGACGGCGAGCACCACATGGGTTCCCATGCCGCTATGGTCACTAAACGGGAGGCCAGAGGCCGAAAAAAGACTCAGATCCGTCGCATCGGAGGCATCGTCGATGCGTAGGTTGATATTTGACTTGGGCCCGAGAGCGAATCCTGTGCCTTTGCGCAAAGCGGCGCAGCTCTGTTCACTCGTCGCCGGCGTTAAGGTCGGGGTCAAAGTGAGGTTATTTCCAAGACCTTTGAGCAATCCACGCGGTATATCAAAGCTGGCCGTTTGTTTCGCGCGGTTAAGTTTGGCTGTGCCCAGAGATTGTCCATTGAGCGAAACGTTCAGCGCAGAGTTTGGGTCAAGCGTACTGCCTGCGCGAAGGTCAAGCGAGACCCGCCCGAACGTCGCCGAAGGATCGGAAACGTCAAAACTTAGGTTTTGCGGACGCGGGGCCCAGTTGCTCGCAAAAGGCACGACGCCAATGTCGGCGAGCGAAGTTTTTCCCGTAATGGATGGTGGGTGGGTGCCCGAGGCCATGACGCCCATAAACCGCGCCGGATGAACGTCGCTGCCTTGATTGGCTGGTAGCGGGAAACCTGAAAAGGCTTTAACGGCGCTCATTACGTCAGCGTCGGTATCTCCGGCAATGATAAGCTGCAAGCGTCCCGATGCTGTATGCGCGCCGCCCCGAACGGAAATGACGGGGCCCTTCGCGTCAAGGATGGACGGATCCGATATCCACTCTTTGATGTCTCCGCGCCGTCCGGCGATAATTTCAAGATCTGAACGCGTGCGAGAAAGCCGAAAATTCGGAACATCCGTTATGTTTTGCATAAGACCTTGGGCGGTCAGCGCTTGTAATTTCGGCGCGGTCTCGCCTTTGGACAGAAGGGTCACGGTTTTCGGTGCGGTGGTGTCCGATCCGAGACTCGTTTTCAAGTCTCTGAAATTGGGGGCGCGGGTCTTCGCGCGGGCCTTGACGACAACAAAACTCGAGACGGCGTCAATATCCCATGCGCCGTGATCCGGTGCGAGGCAGGCTTCTCCAGCGGGGACCTGATATTCGAAACTGACTTTGTTGCGTCCGTTGCGTATCGCGCCCTTATCGAGCGTGATACGGGCATCAAACCCATGCCCATCCGTTTTTAGCGGTATTGGTGCTCCATCATTGAACCGGACAAGTAAGGGCGACTGGGCATTCACTGGGCTTGATGGCCGCGCGGAGAGGAGAAGCTCGATATCATCGACCCAATCGTTCGCGGGAACATCAAATGTTAGCGCGTCGCTGGGCCTGCGCCAATCAAGAAGCCGAACCGTATCATGCGCTGTGCCGTTAAATTTGATTTTGTGAACAGCCACCGGGCGCTGCGGCGCGGCGAAGGCGCTTTGGGCCCCGGCACTCAGGGCGAGGATTGCCGCCGAAGTTAAGAGGGCGTTAACCATGAATTGGTGCATTTCGGAACGAGGGAAGCTAATCATAGGCTTTCCCCAGCAAGAGGAGTGCCAAATAAGGGGCTACCCTTGCAAAAGAAAAAACGGCATAGGGTTTAGGTGTTCAGCTCTCTTAAAACATCCATCTGGGCGTCCGCCCTCATTCGCCGGGCCGAAGTCGCGGGGGCGTATGCTTCGGTCATTCATAAAGGCGACGCCGATGCGGGAGCATCTCTTATAAAAGTGCGCCTCGTGGACGGACACGCGTATATTTACCGTTCCATTCGAGATATGGACGGCTCCCGTATTTGGCTCCCCAAAGGGCCGCTGCCTGAACCAGAGATCGACGAGGCCATTAAAACCCAGCTCGCTACAGATTCGGATCTTTGGGTGATTGAAATCGAGGACCGGGACGGGCGTCATTTTCTGACGGAAAAAGTCGAAGAAAAGACGGTTTAGACTTCTCACCTTCGGCGGCTTTCGGTAGCGTGCGAATATGACATGGAAAAAAGAACTCGAAGAGCTGCGTAAGCGCCAAGGCTTTGCCGATAAAATGGGCGGGGCGGATAAAGTCAAACGGCAAAAAGAGCGCGGAAAACTCACCGCGCGCCAGCGGTTAAGCGCACTTCTCGACCCCGGTTCATTTCGCGAAATTGGAAAGACCGCGGGTAAGGGGCTGTATGATGAGAAGGGCGATCTGAGCAGCGCGCAGCCCTCCAACTTTATTTTCGGGCGTGGACGAATCCATGAACGCCCTGTCGTGGCGACGGCGGACGATTTTACTGTGCGCGGCGGGGCCGCAGATGCGGCCATTCACAGAAAATTCGTGATGGCCGAACAAATGGCGCATGAGCTTCGCCTACCGTTGCTGCGTATGATCGACGGCACTGGCGGCGGTGGATCTGTTAAAATGTTGGAAGAAATGGGATTTACTTATGTGCCTTATGTGCCCGGGTGGGAGCATGTGGTCAAGAATCTCGAAACTGTGCCCGTGGTGGCGCTGGCGCTCGGGCCGACCGCGGGATTAGGCGCGGCGCGCGTCGTCGCGAGCCACTACTCTGTAATGGTCAAGGGCCTCTCGCAGCTCTTTACCGCCGGGCCGCATATTGTCGCGGCGATTGGCGAAATGCATGACAAAGAAGCGCTGGGGGGCTCAGCTATTCATGCGCGAAACGGCGTCGTGGACGATGAAGTGGCGAGCGAAGCCGAAGCTTTCTCGCGCGCGCAGAGGTTCTTGTCCTATTTACCCTCATATGCGGGCGGTGAGCACCTGCGCGTTGATATTGGCGACAGCGTTGACCGCAAAGATGAGCGGCTCTTGAGCGTTGTCCCGCGTGACAAGCAGCAAGCGTATAATATGCGCCGCGTTCTTGATATGGTTGCCGATCAGGGATCTGTGTTCGAAATGGGCCAAAAGTGGGGACGCGGCGTGATCACGGCGTTTGCCCGTTTTGACGGCTGGCCTGTGGCGTTGCTGGCCGGAGATCCCACATCAATGGGCGGATCGTGGGCGGCGGATGCGGCCGAGAAAGCCCGCCGGTTCACCGAACTGGCTGAGCAGTTCAAGCTGCCCGTCATTCACATGGTTGATAACCCCGGTTTTATGATCGGCCTTGAAGCCGAAAAGACCGCCACCATTCGGCGCGGCGTGGAAGCTATGAACGCGATTTACCGCTCGACCGTGCCGTGGGCGAGCGTCATTGTACGCAAAGCTTACGGGGTGGCAGGCGCGGCGATGTCCGACCACACACGCTTTCAGTACCGGTTCGCTTGGCCCTCTGGGGATTGGGGATCTCTGCCGATCGACGGCGGCGTAGAGGTCGCTTATAAATCCGAACTAGAAGCCTCCGGCGATCCCGAGGCAAAGCTGCTCGAGATCAAAGACCGTTTATCGAAAGTCACTTCCCCGTTTCGCACCGCCGAGCAATTCCTCGTGGAAGATATCATCGACCCGCGCGAAACTCGCCCGCTATTGTGTGAGTTCGCAAATTTAGCGCACCGGAAATGAAAATGCCGTTTCAATATTTGAAGGTTGTTCTCGGGATAGCCCTCTTGGCCAACCTTGTTGCGTGCTTTGATAAAGGCGAAAAACCTGAAAGCAACATTGAAAACGCGGCGCTGGAGGAACCATTCAACGCGGCGGCAGCTTGGCAAGAGTTTGAAAGTTTGCTTCGGCTTCACTACGCCTATTTGGAGCGGGATGACTTCGACGTGGATGCGCAGCTATTGAGATCGAAAAAACTGGCAAGCTCCGCAAAAACGGACGCCGAGTTTCGGCGCATTTTAAACCGTACCGCCTATGCGTTCACCGATCCACATTTCATCGTGGGACCCTTTGAGGCCAGCGATTATAACATCATTCCAACGAGTTCCGACCTTAAGGTCAGATGGGACGGCGGAAAACTGATCGTTGTGGACGTTAGGCAAGCCTCCGCCGCGGCAAATGCTCGAATTCAGGCTGGGTGGTTCGTGACAAAGATTGATGGCGATGATCCTATGGTAGCGTCTCTCAAACCCTTTGGTGATGTGGTCACAGGCCTGACTGAAAAGCAGCTAAATTATGGGGCCAATCTCGCCGTAAACGGACACCGAGAAGGTTCTCGAAAAATATCTCTTTTGACGCACCACGGTCAAGAGAGAGAGTTCACCTTGTCGTCTCCGCGTGATTTTGCGCGTGCTGTCACCACGTTCCCAATGATCGCATCTGCTCCGTATGGGGAGATTATAATTCAATCCAAAAATGATATGCCCGAAGGAAATATAGGCGTTCTTCGGATCAATAATCAGCTTGGCAATAATGCCCTGATCACTGAATTCGACAAAGCCGTTGAGAGCGTCATGGATACAGACGGACTCATTCTTGATTTGCGAAATACACCCAGCGGCGGAAACACCGAAGTTGCCCGTTCGATTATCGGGCATTTCATCAAGGAAACCCGATCCTATCAAGTGCACGAAATTCCATCTTTGGAGCGCGAGTTTTCTGTTCCGCGTCGGTTCGTCGAACAGGTGAAGCCGCGAGAGCCATTCTACGATCAACCCGTTGTCGTGCTGGGCGGTCACTGGACTGGCAGCATGGGGGAGGGCCTCGTCATTGGAATGGACGCGGCGGCCAATGCTTATACGATTGTCTCCGATATGGGCGATTTGCTCGGCGGGCTCAGAAACTTTACGTTGGACACCTCGTTCGCTCGTATTGACTTTGGCAATGAAGCCCTTTTTCACATCGGCGGAACCCCGCGCGAAGATTTTCGCGGAGACATATATCTCGTCTCGTCGGACGACCCCAGCAACAGCTCGACGTCGGCGATGAAAGAAGCGAGGCGCTGGCTCGAGAGCCAAACGCAGACGTCGCCTATTGCGGATATCCGGGATCGCCGTAAATGATCGGGGCCCTTGAAGGTGAACGCCTCGGATCTGTCGACTCAGGTGCAAAATTGGTGTCAGCCTTTAAGCCCACAGCGATGCGAAAGCCTTCTACATAGTTGGGCGGTATAAAGACGGGCACATCACGTCCGGCATTGTCGAGCAATATGACCGTAAATCCGTCAAACCGTGCTGCATTCAGCCTGTCTTGCGGGATATGAACTGAAAGTGTCTCCTCTTTCACGCAGCGGTAGCTGGTATAAACGTCTGTCCGAGTATATCCGCCAACCATGGGATAAAAGTCCCGGTGCTTCTTTGAGCGTGGCTCGCGTGGATTTCTGGACTTAAAGGTTTGATCCACGGCGCGGTTGATATTCGCCGTCCGGGGTTCCGGCCTTGGGCGCGAGACCGGCGGCGGCGGGCTTTTGGGTGGGGGAGCGGCTTGAGGCCTTGATGCTTGCGGTCTTGGCCGCGGCGCCACAGGTCTAGATGCCTGCGGTCTAGGTGTGCGTGCGGCGGGCGCCGAGCGGCGAGGGCGGTCGGGCCGGGTCACGGCCGCAGGGGTGTCTGCTGCGTTTTGAGTGTTCGGTGCACGCCGCGAAGCCGGGGCGCGACGTCGAGCCGTGTCATTGTCCGCGCGGGGACGTCTTGGCGCATGGGTGTTGCCGTCTGTTCGCGGCCCTCTCCGGCGGGTGACATCGCCATCTTGCGTACGCGGTCTGCGGCGGGACGCATCGTCAGTCCTGTCATTTGGGCGGCGGCGGGTACCGTCGCCGGCACCGGCGCGGGGGCTGCGCGGGGTCGCTCCGCCGCGG
>JBLWUN010000020.1:0-23176 GCA_048268905.1 Maricaulaceae bacterium
GAACGCATAGCATTGACTGCTATACCCGAGAACATATGGCAGCTCGCGACGTGTGATAACTTTAGCAGCAGCTTGAACCGTGATCAGCTTCTGAGATTGAGTGCAATCGTCGGTGTCTACAAAGCTCTGAAGCTTTATTTTAGCGAAGAAATATCCAACCGATGGGTAACGCTACCAAATGACGGGCCACTGTTTTGCGGTGCACGGCCAATAGACGTTATGATCAGTGACGGATTGCCTGCTATTTTAAGCGTTCGCCACTATCTTGATGTCAAGTGCCAGAGCTGACAAATCATCAACCCGGTTTCAAAGAAGGCCTTCCGTTTTGATTCTCCAAATCACAGCAGTGCTTCACTCTCAACAGTTCTGCGTTGAAACGTTGGAGATTACAGCATGTCATTCCATTCCCCCGTCCCCCCGCTCCTTGGATATTTTCTGCCTCTTTCACGCAAGGAAGACTCTGGTCCTCGCATAGATCACCTGCCAAAGAATCACGATCTGCTCTCCTGGACACGCAACATCCACGCAGGCCCCGAAGACCACATCACGACGATCGCTTCTACCGGCGCAGGCAAAGGAACCGGGGCGATCATCCCCAATCTTTTGCTCGATACCGGACCGGCCGTTGTGATTGACCCAAAGGGTGAGAATTACCTTGTAACCGCACGCGCCCGTGCCCGTATGGGACATCGGGTCGTTCTGCTGGATCCGTTTGAGGTTATTTCGAACTTCATACCGGATGCTGTGACCGATCAGTTCAATCCGCTGGATGTTTTACGCAAGGAGAACGATCAACTGGAAGACGACACAGTCGCAATGGCCGACATGCTGGTCACGGGCCGTTCCCAGACCGATCCGTTCTGGGACCGCGCCGCATGTGACCTGATTTCCGGTATCCTTGCATATTTGCGTTTTGATGGTCCGAAATCCTTGCAGACATTGTCAGAACTTCACTATCTGCTGGGCGACAATTACAACGGCTTGCGCACTTTCACCGACGAAGAGCTTGCACGCCATAGCCCGTTTATCCAGACCAAGATCGGCATGACAGTCGCGTCACCGCAAAAGACACGCGGATCAATCCAGACCGTAGCGCTTTCTCATTGTGGCATTTTTGCCAGCAAACTAATTGCCCGCGCCACAGCCCGCACCAGTTTCTCGCTGGATGATTTCATCGCCGGGAAACCGATGACGATCTACATCGTATTCCCTCCCGAAAAACTTCGATCCCATACAGCACTTTTACGGATCTGGCTTGCCAGTCTGATCCAGCTTGTTGCCCGGCGTGTAACCCCGCCCGAACAACCAACCACATTGTTTGTCGATGAAGCCGCCCAGTTGGGAACGCTTGATGAAATTCGTAGCGCGATCACCCTGATGCGGGGATACGGGTTACGGATCTGGACATTCTGGCAGGACTTGTCGCAGCTCAAATCCCTGTACCCGAAGGACTGGCAGTCCATCCTGAACAATAGCGGGATCATCCAGATATTCGGATGTAACCAGACCCTTGCCATGAACGAGCTTGCATCACTTTGTGATCCCTTTGGCGATGACTTTTCGCTCTTCATCCCGCCGGAGCAACAATTGTTGCTGCGACGCGATGGGCAATCATTCAAAGCCAGGCAGATCGATTACCGACACGATCCCGTCTTTGAGGGGCTGTTCGCGCCCAACCCCTTCTATCGGGAAAGCACATCGCACCCGACCAGACGAGGTTTTAGCGCAAAAACAGATCAGGTACAGACGCAAGACCCGCCCGCCTCAAGCACACGGCAACGCAGCAAGGCGCCAAAAGACTGAAGCGCATCACAGCCCTTCAATCCGGCCAATCCATATCTTTCATGTTGCGCACCAGTTTGCCAAAATCCGCGGCAACAACACGCTGCCAGATGGGATGGATATTTTCATCTGGCAACTTTGTCGCTACGGAAAAGTCAGACAGCGAACCGTCGCGTACGTTCCATCCACCCCCAGCAGGTGCCACGTAGTTGATAACTTCCGACCAGCCCGCAGGTTCCCCGCCACGGACATTCAGCAACGCGGCAGGCCGGATGGTTCGTTCTTCGCGCTCTTGTCCGGCAAACCGCACAAACATTTCTTCCCCCATCACAAGGAGATATTCTCGCCCGCCATAGGTGAACTGTTTGCCTACGCCAAAAATCGATTTATGACCATCAGGATAGTCGGCCTCGCAGTAAAACACACCCCAATCACCAAAGGGCAGCTTGCTGCGAAACAGTCCCTCACCGCATGCCTTGCGGAACAACTCGTCTCGATAACTGCCACCAGGTGCGGCAAACGCCATTTTTCCCGGGTTGCGCTGGCAGTATGTCGCAATCCCGGAAAGAATATCATGCACATTGGCTTTGAACCCATCAAACTTCAGGCTGTTGCGTGCCAACGCGTCGTTTTGCGACCCCAAAAGCACCCCGGTAGCCACAATGCTCGAAACAATAAATTTCATGACATGCATCATGATCAATTCCTTGTTTAACTTGTAAAAACCAACCACTATTGATTTCATTATCCACTTCCCAAGAGCCGAATACACTGCATGTCGACCTCGATCAAAAGCCTGCTGGCCAAACGCGATACCGAACCATCCGGTCCGGTGCGCTCACACGAAGACCTGCAATCACGCCATAAGGTTGCGCGCTTCATCGCCGAGAATTACCGCGACTTTGAACCACTGCGCATTCATTTGGCGGGCCATCGCCACAGCTTTCACCCCAAGAGCGACAAGCAACGCCAGATGCTGGCATTCTTGCGTGACCGCAACCTTGTCCGCAAAGTGGCCGATCAGACATTTGAGGCCGTGGATCAGGATGCGCGCGCCTTCTTTACCGGCCGCTGGCTTGAGGAATATGCCTATTTCGCTGCCCTTGCCGCCGGATATGACGAGGTCGAAACCGGCCGGATGGTCAAATGGCGGGTTGGGCCGGATGAGGGTTTCAACGAAATTGATGTAATCGCGCGCAAGGAAGACCGACTTTTGTTCGTTTCCTGCAAGGCCATCC
This sequence comes from Maricaulaceae bacterium, assembly GCA_048268905.1. Taxonomy (GTDB): domain Bacteria; phylum Pseudomonadota; class Alphaproteobacteria; order Caulobacterales; family Maricaulaceae; genus JACOMS01. Next base: position 3,021 of record JBLWUN010000020.1, read on the forward strand.
GAACAGATATCGAGCGTGATAAAAAGTCCCGCGACCGCCTTGTGAATTTTCTTCATGAGGCCGACAACATTGTCGATCACTTCGGTGGCCCGGATGACCGCATGGCGCTGTTTTGCACCGCCGACCTCTATGAACAATATAACTCCGATCAAAGCCGCTTCCCGCCACTGACCGGCAAGGCACGCATTCTTGATGTCGAAATCTTTTCGGCTGAAGACCTTGCATGGAACGATATTGTTTCGCGCTTCCGGCGACTGATGGCCTGACATATCTGCCAGACCATCAGTTCCCAAAATACCCTGCCCTATGATGCAGCGTCCGAAATCTACCCTGCACTCAGGAACAAGCCCGACAGTTCCTGTTCCAACTGATCCTTGCTGGTCCAAAGGGCTTTGTTTTCATTGCCCGCCCGCCGAACCGCATTCACCAGCGTTTCACGCGCCTTTGCCCAACTGAGCGCCTGAGCCTGCATAATGTGACGCGCGATGGCGACAGCCTTTTCCCCACCGGGAAGCCCGATCATTTCGGTATGCGGGTGCGTGCACAGAATGCCAAACTCGATCCGCGACAAGGTCTTGTCATCAATCAAGCCAAAATGAAATGACAAGGATGCCATGCGAAGCATTGTGCGCATCTGTGGTGATACATCCCCAAGCGTCAGCTTGAATTGACTATGGGTAATCGCCCCCTTGACCGCGCCGTTGCGATAGCCGGTCACAGCCGCATTGGTGATCGTGGCCGCCGCGATCACGCCGGATGCTGCCCCGCGCGTGGCCGCGGTCGCGGCCATTCCGGCCGCCATATGACTTTTTTCCTTAAAGCCCTTCATCGCCTGTCCGGCAGAAATCCCCGCCACAGCCAGAATTTCCTTGCCACTGACGGTAATCGTCGCCATCGGATCGGCAAAATGCCCGATCAGGGCATCAGTCCGCCGATCAAAGCGCCGCTGTTTGAGAGCCCGTTCGACCAGTGGACTGTCAACAAAGGCCTCCAAAACATTGATATCGGTTTCGCCCTCCTCCGGAAAGGCCGGTAGATCGGCCGCAATCCCGTCTGGTGCAGCTTTCAATTCAGCATGAATTTTACTGATCTGCGCGCGATAGCTTTCAAGCACCTGCTGGTAGGCCAATTCTTGGCGCTTGGTTTCGCGCTCCTCAGCCTGTCGGGCCAGTTTTTCGCGTTTTTCGATGATATGGCGACGCGCGCCGGATGCCAGACGCAGCAAAAGAGATTTGTTTTCCATGCAATACCCTCCTGAACAATGAATGCTCAGAAAGTGCCGCCAAAAAACAAAACAGTCCTTCAAAACGAGAACGGCTTTTTGAAAGGTCAGGCATGCAAAGACAGCCCGCCAATGAAATATGAAGAGACAGCTGAGTGCTTAGCGATCAACAAGAAGGAAGCAAGCTGATGAAAGTCTCAATCAGCGTCATTCGACCGCTGAATGCTTAGCCCGAACTCAAAACGCGTAAACCGCGGGAGGGTCTCAATCAGCGTCATTCGACGGCTGAATGCTTAGCTTCTTAAAATTTCATGCTTAACAGGAGATTAGTCTCAATCAGCGTCATTCGACGGCTGAATGCTTAGCATACTGGAAAATGTGTGGTTGTTAACCTTGAGTCTCAATCAGCGTCATTCGACGGCTGAATGCTTAGCGAGAATGTTAATGCATATCCAAGAAGTCAAAGTCTCAATCAGCGTCATCCGACGGCTGAATGCTTAGCCTATGATGAAACTTGCAATGGCAGCCTACGTCTCAATCAGCGTCATCCGACGGCTGAATGCTTAGCCTACCCTCTGCATCCCGGATGTCAAGAATTTGCTTTCACATCACAATTCCACATAACTCTCTACAAATTCCGAAATTTTGCAATTTAATTTCAAAATTAGCCACACAAGAAATTCCATCCTATTGATAATAAATAACTTTAACTATATCCACATAATCCGCGACGGAGAACAGCATTAGAATCAGATACTTACCCCATCCATACTCATATAAGAAAACCCAACAGTTGCAGGAAAAATCCACCAACCATAAGATGTAGCGACATTCAATCTGGCAATGCGGGGAAAGCAGAAGTGAAGACACAGAGGGGTAAGAAATTCGCACAGCTTGTGCATCAGGTACTGCTTACGGGGATGGGGGTAACAGCGGCATCGGAAAAAAGCGGCATAAAATACGACACACTATATTCCCGGCTGCGCGCAGACAGCGCCACGGTCATGTCGGCCGAGGAAATCCGCGCCCTGATCGCCGCCACGGGCGATCGGACACTGGTTGATTACTTTCTCGATGGATCGCCGTTCATCGCGGTGGATCGCAGCCTCCAAGACACCAACGCCCCCGCCCCGCACCAGGACGTCACACACGGCGAGATCCAGGGCGGGGCCTATCGCAGTGTCTATGTCGCCGCCGAAATCCTGCGCGAAGTCGATAACGCCCTCAAGGACCGCAAGATCGATCACAATGATCGCCGCGAAATCCTTGAACATGTCAACGAAGCCGAAATCGCCCTCGCCAGCCTGCGCGCCCACCTGCACGGCAAGATCGGACCTGACCCGGAACAATAACAATCTGACGTCATTCAAGCCAAAAACCAGAAAAGCATTGAAACCGGCCAGAACTGGCTGGTGCCCGCTTGCTGCGCAATCTCATGACCAGATGCGTTATGTCGCATCATTGGTGATGGGCACCAGATCAAAATACATCGGGCGATAATGACCAACGACCGATGTCAAATCCTCTATGGCCTCGGGCTTGGTGGTGGGCACATAGGCAAAGATGATCTCACTGCGTAACGTCGCGTTCGAGGCCGCAATGCTAAATGTTTTCTGCCCGGCTGTGACATCGACACAGATATCGCGATCAGAGAAGCCAAGACTGCGAGCCTTTTCGCGCGCCCTGTCAATCGCCGCTTCGACCTTTTCAAGGTCCTCATAATTGACCGTATGCGGAAGCACTTCGATTTCAGTTGCACACTCGACCCTGCCGAGGAAAAAATGAAGGAATTCCTTGAATTCGTCGGCTGTTTTCTTCCCAATATCCGAGCCGTTCACCATGTGACGCGAGGGAATGATGATGATTTTCTCAATCGCTTGATGCTGCCGCCACATGTGATACAGCAACCGACACGATTGCTGCCAAGATACTACTGGAAGCTTTCGTTCCTCGGCAGGCTCCCGCGCCATGCCGTCGCACAAAACCTCAGCACCGCACCCGTCGCAAACATGCACCGCTCTTTGCTTGGAACAAGCATCTTTGTTGTCGGCTTCTGATCCAGCTTTCTCTTTAAGATGCTGCTCAAGCGCAGCCTCATAGCTCTGCATGAGCACATCAACATCGGGCAAAAGTGACGTTGCCTTTTCTCCACCGAAAGAACTCAGCAGCAACGCGACATCCATCCCGGATTCTTTGCCAAGGCACCCCTTAAACCATTCGAAGTTGACTGGATCCCCCTTTGGCGAACAGCCCATAACGATCACCTTGCGACGGGTCTTAGTCCCGGAGCGAAACATGCGATGGGACAGCCGCCATCGACGCACAACACTATTGCCCAACAGCACGACAACCGCAAATCCAACAAGCCCGCAAACAACCAGAACCCCATCAAACAGAGTGCCGACAGAGAAACCGGTCACCTCCACCGAGACATCAACCAGCCAGACAATCAGAAAATTAAGAAATTCGGAGAACAGATTTAGCGCAGCAGGCCCAACGAACTCTGCTGCAACCGCCCCAAGAAAAAGCAATGCGACCAACCGCAAAATGCCGCGCCACCCCAACTGCCGCATACGCACCCCCCAACAAAAACAAACCCCGCGAACCATCCTAGAGGTACGCGAGTCTATTTCAACCTGATTTGAACTTCAAAGGAGCAACGTCATACGACGGTTGAGTGCTTAGCGGCATTAACCGCAATGGGTTAATACCCTTCACCAGCCAAGTCTCAATCAGTGTCATTCGACGGCTGAGTGCTTAGCATCATGGACAAAACGCCGGGGAAAAAGTTCTATGTCTCAATCAGCGTCATTCGACGGCTGAGTGTTTAGCCCACAGCACATCACCCACGCCATGCTATAGGAGGCTTGTCTCAATCAGCGTCATTCGACGGCTGAGTGCTTAGCTTTCAGGAGATTCTCCAATGACCTTTTTCGTAGTCTCAATCAGCGTCATTCGACGGCTGAGTGCTTAGCGAGGATTATAATCATGAATGCAACCGAAAGTCTCAATCAGCGTCATACGACGGCTGAGTGCTTAACCCGTGGCATGGTGTATACCGTCAGCAATGGGTCTCAATCAGCGTCATACGACGGCTGAGTGCTTAGCCTACCCTCTGCAGGCCGTATGTCAATATTTTGCTTTAAAACATATATTCCATACAGTTAACACATCCTTTTGTCATTTTGTAATTTTATTCCAATTTTCGACATGCAAAACACCCTAACCATCTGACAAGGTTGGATAATAGGTATCTCCACACAGTACGCGACGAGGAATGCCAATGGAATCAATTGGTTGGCTTGTTGTGATTGATTTGTCGAGATTGCCCGATCTTCAGGCCCACGCTTTGCCAGGGTGCACTGCGGCTCGACCAGAATCCAGCGGCTGGCGGTCCTGATTCGATCAGAGCATATCGGCGCGATCCACCTGGATATCGTAATAGACCGGCTCATACAGGCTGGCATCGGATGGCGGAACCAAAACAATCAATTTTGGCAAGGCCTGCTCGGCAAACAAAGCAGGCAACATGCGATAATTTTGCCGCCACGTATCAGGCGGGCCGCCAACCGGATCTTCGCCCCACCCAAAAACAACCCCGCGAACCACCCTAGAGGTACGCGAGGCTATTTCAACCTGATTTGAGCTTCAAAGGAGCAACGTCATTCGACGTATGAGTGCTTAGCAAAGTCTATGAAGAAACTGTGCGTGCAATTGTCTCAATCAGCGTCATTCGACGGCTGAGTGCTTAGCACGTATGAATGTTGCTTTTGCTGCTCTTCTCGTCTCAATCAGCGTCATACGACGGCTGAGTGCTTAGCTTTTCGTAATCATCGTTTACCTTCTCTTCTTGTCTCAATCAGCGTCATACGACGGCTGAGTGCTTAGCTAATCTTTCTCCAACCTGACAAGGGACACAACGTCTCAATCAGCGTCATACGACGGCTGAGTGCTTAGCTCAATTTCTGGCTTTACACCTCAAAAATCGTCTCAATCAGCGTCATACGACGGCTGAGTGCTTAGCCTACCCTCTGCAGGCCGTATGTCAATATTTTGCTTTAAAACATATATTCCACATAACCAACGCACATTTTTATCATTTTGTAATTTTATTCCAATTCTCGACATGAGAACTCACCTAACCATTTGATAAAATTACACAATATTTATTTCCACACAACACCCGACGAAGAATACCAATGGAATCAAATGGTTGACTTGTTGTGATTGATTTGTCGAGATTGCCTGATCTTCCGACCCATGCAGTACCAGGATGCACTGCGGCTCGACCAGAATCCAGTGCCTGGCGGCCCTGATTAGATCAGAGCATATCGGCGCGATCCACCTGGATATCGTAATAGACCGGCTCATACAGGCTGGCATCGGATGGCGTTTCCCGGCTGGTCGGAACATAGGAAAACACCGTGCCATAGCGCATGGTCACGCTGGCGGCGGCGATGCTGAAGGTCTTCAGGCCGCTGGTGACATCAATACAGACATCCTCGGTCTCAAAGCCCCGGTCAGATGCAACTTCAATTGCAGACAATAGCGCAGAAACCACAAGGTTGTAGTCTTGATAGGGCACGCTGCCATTTGGCTCGAAACAGACGATTTCGGGAACTTCCTGTGTGTCATATGCCATCTGCAGCAACGTGATCGCATCGCGCATGAATGTCGTGAAATATTCGGTCTGCTCTTTGGCATTTTGAGTATCTGCGCCAACATCGGACGGCGGGACCAGAACAATCAATTTTGGCACGGCCTGCTCGGCAAACAAGGCACGCAACATGCGATAATTTTGCTGCCAGGCGGCAGGAGCGCCGCCAACCGGATCGTCAAAGGCCACTTGGCGCCAGTCATCGGCGGCAAGTGCCTCAGACAGCTTTTGCGCCTTTTGGTGAGGGCCTTGAAAAGATGCTTGTGCTTTAAGTTCTGCCACTGCTGCAGAAAGGCGCGTGACATAATCGCGCGACGCCAGTGTAAGGATAGAAAAACCACTTGCCAAAACCTTGCGCGCAAGCCCTTTGCGCATCTTGAAGGTCCGCGCCGAGGATACAATTCCATCAAACACATCGCGACCAAGGTGAAAGGAAACAAGAACACCTGATATCCCCAAAAGGCCGTATAGCAATCCAACCGCCAGATGGCCGGCGATATTATCCCCATCAACTTCGCCTGCGGGAACAGTCGTGACAAGACTAAGACCATATTGTCCGATCTGGAACAGGACATCCGCGCAGCTCAGAATGAATTCAAGACCGATTGCCACACCGATCGCCAATAGCAACCCTTTGCCCAGCAGGCGCCTTCTGACCGATGCACGCATGTCTTGTTCCTTTGAGTTTTATGAGGATTTTTGCCGGTCAATCCCGACCGACGCATCCGTATCGAGCGCCCTGATGACAACAGCAGGCAAAATTCCGGTAAGCTCCGATATTGAAAGGGCCTGTGCGGCAAACGGAATCAACGATACATCAAGTTGATCCAATGCCGCCCGATCAAGCTCCTGCCCGCGCAGATGTTCGGGCACATCAATCCGGACATGAAGATAAAGCGCACCACGTGACGTGATGTCCGCAACCAGATGCACAGGCAAGGTGCCAATCACAATATCCCCATCCGCGACATCCCCGTCACCGAGATGGGAAATCACCCGCCCGGAAATACCGTGTACCGCCAACCAATCGATCAAGCCGACGTGGCGGGAGATGATTAGGATTTGACGATTATTCGTCATCTTGATCTAACCCTTATGGCCTATTCGAGGCAACTTTCGGCGCTCATAGCCGCTCCGCGATTTTAGGCAGAGCCTTGCGATTTTTGCTTTTTTTGGCCTCTGTATACTGGTTGACTGGCCTGCCTCTCTCCCGCTTGTGCTCAATCTCCATGTAGTCGAGAACCAGTCCAAGATTCTTGCCGGCATCCACCTCCGACATCGCCAACAAACTAAGCACCTGATCGCTTTTTTCCCAAGCGTTTTGAGTTCCGCCCGGAACAAAGCTGTTCATAAGCTTTTCAAATTTTTTGATATACTGAGCTATCGCTAAGTTGAGGTTTTGCAGCTCAAATTCACGGGTACCATTTTTGCGAAATTTCATTGAAACTGCATTTAGAGCAACTTGTCCAAACCCAATACCTTTACCTATCCCCAGAGAATGAACGTGTCCACTTGGCGTCTCTGCCTGCTGCCCCCCTAGGAACAGTGCCCAAAGGAGAGCTCCAAGCTCTTCTTCTCTTAAATTATGGAACTGCACCCTGAACCTAAAGCGAGCACCTTCCTTCAGAGGTTTCAACCTCGTCGTCACCGCCCCCTGTCCCTTGCTATCATCTGCTTCACTGCGCGGAATATATCGCTTCCAGCCCCTTAGCTTTGGCGTCCCGCCGTCAGACATATATGTCTGATACTCACCGGAAACCTCCCCCTGAGTTGAACTCGCTTGCTCGACGTAGATTGGATAGTACGTCGGCTTAGGGCTTGATAGGATCGCAGTCTTGAATGTATCTATCGGCGCAACTTCATTTACTGCACGGCCGTGGCCGAAACTCACCCGAGACGCAAAACTCGCGTTACCAACCACTTCGTCAACCTTGCCAAAAAGCAAATCGGCAAGATCGGGCTTACTACTCAGATGATCCTCCGATGCATTCGCCAACATCTCGTGAAGCGAGAGGTCGTATGGAAGTTTGTGCATCTGAGACAGTCCGAGCGAGCGAATTTTGCCATTTTCAGCGGTCAGATAGAAAACCGGGATACCTGGCATCCCATTGCTTTCAGGGCCTACATCACCATCAGACAACTTTCGCCACCAGTAGCCCCAAGTTGAGTCTTGCCTGTCAACTTCCAGAGCCTTAATTCGCTCCTGAGGATGGGCAATATCTGTCATGATCTGCTGAAACAGTTCAATTGTCTCACGCGGCACAGGCATTGCGGCACTTTTATTACCGGGGAGAAAAACAAACTCCCGATCTTTGGTGGCCGACATGCCAGTCATTACGAGATAGCCAACATCACCCGTGCTACTGATTTCACACATCTCGTTCGCCACGGAAATGTTCTGTCTTGGCAGGTAATCGTCGAAACGCTCAATGGCTTCTACGCGAATGGATCCATCACTCTCGACAAGGTTTTGCACACCCGCATAGATATCCTCAATCGAGTATATAGTCCCCGGCCTGTATTCATGGATCAGCTTGCCGTTTTGCAGGAAACGAAGATCCTTCAGTTTTCGGTTTAACGCTCTCTCAATGTCTTCCCACCGCATTTTTTCCGTTTTTTTATTAACGTCTTGCAGTTCAGATGAGAGCTTTTTGATATCCCGAAGCAAGTTGTGGCGCTCTTGAGCAATGCCATAGTCTAGCTCCTCCGCAAGATCACCGCGATCGATGCGATAGTAGTCGCATGGCTGAATAAACCAGTTGTTATCTTTGATATACAACCAACCGGTTTTTGGCTTTGCTCCGAATACCCTGTCTTTGTGAGAAATGGTTTTGACCATCTTACTGGTGTAAAGACCGCGGTTCTGCAGATCACGAACCGCAAACCTGTGATCATCGATACCCAACATCTTCCCAAACGAAGCGATTTCCAGAACGTTGCGGATCATTCCCTTAAGGCTGCTGCCGGGAACAATATAATTACCGCTCGGATCCTTGACGAAAGTGACAAGCCGACTTTTATTTCGATCCTTGTCCTGCTCTGTCCCCGATCCACCACCAATCAGGAGTTTGCTCTTTGCCTCCAACTCAATCTCGATCTCGCCGCAATAGCCATCCTTGAACGGAATATCTTGCGACACCTGATCAGCCCAATCGGGAAAGAAGACATGCTCTGAAAGCGGCACAAAGTTGAATGGTGCATGGACATCCTGCGATGTCTGAGGTTTCACAGCCATTTATTCATCCCCTGAATTCGGTATCGAGAATTATTGTCCAAGTCCGGCAAAGATCGAGGCCATCGGCGTCATGGTTGGCGCGACACCCTTCGTTCCGCCCCCCTGGTAGAACAGCCGATAGGAAACCTTGTCAGCCGGGCGTCCGGCTCCCTGATTGCCAAGGAAGGTTTCCTGTGCCATCAGACCGGTGATAGCTTCGCCGACTGGAGAAAAGCCCTGTGGCAACGCCGTGCCATCAAGGGCATAGGCCCAGATCGCACCATCATCGCCGCCCTGACCGGTCCTACGAACATGCAAGGCGACACCGTCCGCAAGCAGCATTTCGCCGTAATGCACTGCTTCGCCATGTTCGAGGGCGCAATCAGGTAGTTCGCCCTTGGTAAAGCTTGCAACCCGGCTGTTGGCACCGTGGATCATCAGCCACCCCTGATCCGGGTCAAAGCCCGCAAGGGTTTTGTAAAGATCGTCAATCGCAATGTCCTTCAAAACACCCACCATTAACGTCGCCGGGCTGAGTGCGCGAAGCCCGAAACGGCCAGAAACACCTTGCCGGGCGCGAAGCGCATCGTAATCTTGCTTCAACTGGTTGATATCGGCGTCCGACATCCGCTGTTGGTTCAGATCGCTCATCACGCAGCTCCGTCAAAAATAGGTTTGAGGACCTCAAGCAGGTCGATGCGATCCGCCTCGGACTTCCAGGCGACAATGCCATGCCCGGTTGTGCCCCGTGCCCCAAGCGACAGCCGACCTTCGGCAAGATCTTCAAGCGCCATGGCAAAGGCTTCGAGCAAAAGCGGATCGACCTTGGCCAAATCCGACGCCTGCTGGGGCACAATGGCAATCTCGAGGTCGAAATCGCAGGGCGCGAGGACTTCTTCGCTGAACAGCATGCCCGCGCGCGCACCGCCCGTGAACCGATCAATCGAGACATGTGTCCAATTTGCAGTTTTGATATCCTTCATCGCAGCCGGGAAAATGTCATCAATCACCACCATCCCGACATGGCCATCATCGGCCTTGCCGTCGCCCTGTTCTTTTTTAACGTCGCCAAATAGCGGCTCGGTGCCGTCCGGCGCGCCGGGTTTGACCATATCGGGTGTGCGATCAAATCGACCCGAAAGGGCATTGAAATGAAAAGCGGTGCGATGGCGCAACGCCCCCTTGATCCCGGATGCAGGCAACAGCGCATATTCGGCTGCAACTTCTTTTGACTGCGCAGAACCGCCTTCCCACTGCACGCGGATTTCAGTTACCGGCAACAAATCGGCGACCTTGCCCTGCCCCTTATGGCGTGCACCGGCCTTGCCCTGACCAATACGCCAAGGGCCATCAAAACGAAGCGGCAAGCAGATCGAACGGACACGACTGGCTTCATGCGAATTCGCCGCACTGCGACCACCGCCAAGATACTTTGGTTGGGCCGATTGCCGGATCTTTGCGAAATTGAGCAGATCATTTTCATTGGTAAAGTCGAAACGCGCATATTCAATACCTGCAGCACAGTCCCCGGCCGGGCGCAATGCGCCAAAGCCAGAGCGCGTATCACCACCGACCCGGAATCCAAGATCAAAGAACAGGCCGAGCAAGCGTTTGAAATCCTTGTCGCCGTCTTCAACTTCATCCTGTGCGACATCGTCACCGCCAAGTTCTGTAGATTTGCTCCACAGCGACAAACGCAGCATAAACCGCGTTCCAACCGGCAAGATCGAAACATCATATTTGCCGGTATCCTTGGCGACACCACGATCATTTAGCGCCACCCGATCCCGCACGATCGGCGTTTCACGCAAATCATTGCGATACCAATCCAGAAGATCGTCATTGCCGTCCAAGTAATGCGGCTCAACCGGTTGTCCATCCTTACCAACCAGTCGCGCCCATCCCACTTGCAAACGCGACGCCTTGCCGGCATCGTCATGGCCGCCGCCCTTGCGCTTGGTTTCCTGAAACCCAAAAATTTCGCGTGTGGCGTCAGCGCCAAACTTTCCAGTCACAAGATGGCGCAGCACACCGGCGATCGACGTCCCCGGAATGGCGGGCAGACCACTGGCATCGCGGACAATTTCCGTATCGAAATTACGATCACGCACGCCAGTCGAAACACAGATCGGCGTTTTGGCCTCAAGCAGGATATCTGCGCAATGCAGGATCGGGCGATCAATGGTTGTCATGGCAATACCTCCTCGCCCGATGCTTGCTTGGTGCGCTGACCAAAGCCGCCCTGTTCGATTGCGCGTTCAATTTCGGCGCAAAGAGCAACAAGGTGATCAGCCGGATTTTTCTGCTCCGCGAGCTTGTCAAACTGTTGACGCAGAATGTCGCGCATCCTCAGCATCGCACCCGACCCTTCCGGCCCGGCTTTCAATGCGGTTTTCAGCGACCAGTCCGTATCACGTTCGCCACAGATGGCATTCCCGGCATCAAACAACACCTGCCGCAGATGATCCAAGTCGGGATTCTCGCGGGCTTCAGATCTGATAAGCGCCCATTGACGGCGGGTCGGCCCGATGAAGTCATCATCACTGGCCCCAAAGATTGTCCGTGCCGAAAGATATGCACCGCTCCACTGCGTGACCAAGTTATCAATCAATTCAATATCGACAGTACGGTGCGCACCTGCGAGCTGGCCAAGCCACGCCAGAAAAGTTACATCAGCCTGTTGATCGACACCGTCCTGCACAGCAACAGCGGCCAAAACCGCCGCCGCACCCTGTTCAATCTGATTTTCTTGCCTATCAGCAGACGCAGAATTGATCAGCGGCGTTTCGTCGTCAAACACCAGAACCTGGCCCGAGCCCTGCTGACGATACGCCCCAAGCCCTGAACTGATCAGTTCATAGTCAGAATCCGTCACACCATGAACGGTCAGTACGCTGCCACGCTCAATGACATGACGTTCCGGTTCGCGTTTGCCAAGGGCCGCATTATAGGGCGCATAACTTCTGAAACGGACGAAGCATTTCGCATCGTCAAACGTTACACCATCCGACAATCCCAAATCCTGCGGCGTTGGTGCAAAGGTAGGCTGGCCAAATTGATCAAATGCCGCCAGATCGGAAAGCAAAAGCAAACGGCAAGATGAACGCCCCGTGGCTTGACTCTCAAGCGTCCTTGCCTCGGAGCGCGAAATTCTGGCCCGACCATATTCCGCATTCTTGGAGCGTCCCACCCGAATGCGCGCGACGTCCGCCTTGCCAAACAGCAGCCCCAGCATCGTGTCCACATGCTTGCGAAGCTTTTCGTTGTCATCAAAGTCGATTGCACATCGAAACTTCTGCCCTGCTGCCAAACTGGCATAACCAAACAACTGCGCCTCTCGTGCGCGGCCCGTCTTTTCATTAATGGCGGTACGCATCATATAGCTTGTGCTCGGCTGCAGAACGTCCGACTGGAAATATCTGGTTCTTGCATCTACCGCGTTGCCGTCAGCGCACAGCTGTGCAAGATAGCCAGATCGCATCTGGGTCAATTGAATACCGTCGGGCCGCGCTTCGACCGACAAGTCGTACCCGGCCTTTGCGTTCCCGACAATTGCCTTGGGCCGGTGGATCGATAATGGCATCGGCACGCAGGGCATGTCCTTGTCATCCAATGGCAAGGCATCCTGAAAGCGCACACGCCCGGATTGGAACAGGTCACCGAGCGCCTCATAGGGCGCGCCATCGCCAGAAAACTGATCTGCCTGGCGATAACAACGTCCGGCAAACACACCCAACAACACGGAACCCGGAATAAAATCATGGGTATCGGCTGTACCACTTGTCGCAATATTACGTGGTAAGACAACATCGTCGATCAGTTCGATATCAAGCGTAATCCTGCTCATGACTGACCTCCGCTTTCTGACTGTTTCTTTGGAACAATCGGTCGAATGATCACTTCACCAAATCCACGGTTGCGGCGCGCGCCAAGCCCCGTGATCAGGCTCAACGCCTCATTCAGCTTCGCCATCACCTGATCACACTTTTCGCGGGAAAGGTCCGCGGCAAGTTCAAGCTCGCCATAAAGTTTCATCGGCACAGCCACTTCGTCGGTGCGCAAACTGTGATCCTTTGCGCTGCCGGTTTCCTCTTCGATTGCTGTTGCATAGACTGTACGTGTAAGGGCTTCGCGCATCGTGCTGGCCATATCGCCACTGTCCAGCAACTTGGCACGTACCTGCGGCGACAGAACCGCATTTGAAACTGCGACCGTGCCGGATCGCGTCTCGCCATTCGCTGCACTAAGCGCAGCCGCACCTTCCGTACCAAAAAGCTCAACAGTCAGTCCCTTTGTCAGATGATCCCACGCTTCAAGTTTGGCAAAGGCATCACGCAACAATCCGCGAAGTGAACGCCCGGGAACATAGGGCAGCCCATCACGATCCCGTAAAATGGTCGCGTCATGAAGCGCGCCCTGACCCCGGCCCGATCCGATCCGCCAGAAACTGCGCAGCTCTATTTCCAGATGGATGATTGTCGGCTCAGACATTTTCAACCTCCTGAACAGAAGGCGTACCCCGCACCATGCCTTCGAGCATCAAGGCATCAAGCAAAGGCGTGACACCTTGATGGGCGACCTCGCGCTCAAACAGGGTCTGACTGATCTTTTCATTGTCGGTATCATGGCCACAAAGCGCCCCCATCGCCGCACAATAGCGTTTCCAGAAATCTTTACCCTCTTTGGTTTTCTGCAAAACCGATCGCCAGCGGCGGTAGCGCTGTTTTGCCTGATCGGGCGGCAAATAGATCAAGGACATCAATTCTCGCAATGGCCCGCGCGCAAACCCGTCTTCGGACAACAGATCACCTAGGTTTTCCAAATCGGAAAGCGCAGGAGCTTCGGATTTGCAGTCTTCAGCTTGCATATCCTGGCGGCCCTCAGCTAGCATATCCTGAATAAAATACGGGTTCATGGTCAGAACCAGGCCGCTGTCACGGACCGTCAATTCGTCAGCAATGATATCGTCATAGTGACCGTGATCGGCCGTCTTGATCCGGTGGATCGACAAGGCACCGGGCACGGGCATGGCTGTTTGCCCCCCCTGCCGGGCAACGCGGGATTTGGCCTCGGCCTTGGCATGGGCGCAAAGGCTTTCGGCCAGTTCGGCAAGCTTGGCAAACGGGTGACTTGCCCCGGCAAATACCAGCCCGCCACAGGCCGTCATCGGGGCGACACCTTTTGGCGCATCGGGGTGATTGCGGGCTTCGTGTTCAAATACTTTGATAAAGGATTTCGCAAATGTCAGGGCACAATCGGCACGCAGCAAGACCGTGATATCATCACCGCCAAGCAATATGGGCCGTACCGGTAACACCGGCTTTTCGGCAGCGTCAGCATGCTTCTGGCCGGCAAAAAACCCGTCAATGACCGCCCCCATTGCCGCCTTGGCCGCCTTGACAGTCACATCCTGGATCATCAGCGAGAAATGGTACAAGGCATTTACAATCGTCTTTGCATCGCCAGCTTGATCGCCCTTGGATACCGCATTTCGCACCGCAATCAGGGACTGCCCCAACCCATTGCCGTCAATATGCAACAAGCCAATCATGCGGTTGGCGTTCCCGTTGCCGCGCGCGCGGAAGGGAAAGGCAACAATCTTGTCGTCATTTTGTGGGGATATGGATTGTTCGCCGGACTGATCTTCAAGATCAATTGGCCATTGCCATGTATCAGGCGCATCCAGAAGGTTGGCTGCAACCCCATCCGCCCCGGTCCATTGCCGTGCCGTCTTGGCCATTGTCGCACGATCAACCGGCACACCATATGCGTGCGATACGGCCGGCTCGCCGGTCCGGGGCGCCAGCGCAACAAACGGTGTAATCGACGGGCGGGCAATCACCGGCCTGTTACGTGCAATGCCCAAAGCTTTCTGAACATCATCAAGGGCGGCGATAATTTCCGCCCCCTGCCCGACACCATCGATGAACTCAATCCCGGGGACAGCTTCGCGCACGGCCACCGCCCAAAGCGGACGGAACCTTGCAAAGGCCTGATCAACCATATTTGGCGTGTCATCGCCACCGGTCTGCCAGACGAAAGTAACAACTCCGCCAGCCTTGCGCACGACCCCGGCCTCAATTGGCGCAGTGGCATCGTCAATCGATACAAAACCGACTGCATCAGCACCAAACGGCAATCCCGTCACAGCACAGACATGATCAAACAGACTTGCCAGCTCTGGCGCGACTGACGCCCCTTGCCATGGCATTGCCAAGGCATCTATCAGGGCACTGGCCCCAATCGAATCACGCAGCTTGCCGCTGGCAAAAACGAATTTCTGGATCGCCTTTGCCTCAAAAGAATACGCTTTCCAATTCCTCAATGATCTTCGTCCCCTGTCCCGCCCGATCGTCTGGCCCTGCAATTTGTACATGCATTGAATGCTATAAAAGCTAGACCGAATTAAAAACGACGCGCAACCCAAGATTGCCACTGACACCAAAATTTTCGATTTTACCTGCCAAAAAGCACAAGAGCCGCCACCCTTAAGGATAGACAGCTCTTTTCTCTTTCAAATTTTCAGATTTGTTTTGATGGCGCCCGAACAGTGCCAACCCGTGGCGCGTTCAGCGTCATTCGACGGCTGAGTGCTTAACGCGAAAGTGGTTTTGGTTTTTGGTGGTGATTGTCTCAATCAGCGTCATTCGACGGCTGAGTGCTTAACAACCTTCGTCATTGAAACTCCAAAAAGTAGGTCTCAATCAGCGTCATTCGACGGCTGAGTGCTTAACGAAAAACTTAGAGAAGACTTTTTTCGGGAGTCTCAATCAGCGTCATTCGACGGCTGAGTGCTTAACGTGCTTCACTTTCGCTCAGAGGAGCCATCATGATGAAGTCTCAATCAGCGTCATTCGACGGCTGAGTGCTTAACTTTTTACGCCATTCCGAGGAGGGAAAAATGTCTCAATCAGCGTCATTCGACGGCTGAGTGCTTAACTAATAACCTGAGTGGTTTCACCAACCAGTGTCTCAATCAGCGTCATTCGACGGCTGAGTGCTTAACTTACACGGAGTAAAAAACATGACCAAGTTTGTCTCAATCAGCGTCATTCGACGGCTGAGTGCTTAACCTACCCTCTGCAGCATCCATGTCAAGAAAATGATTCCCTCACAGTTTTCCACATAATTCTAAACAATATATTTATTTTGGTAATTTTATTTCAAATTCTATACATCCCGTGCATTTAACTATATGATATTAAATACTTATATATCAATCCACAGAGCACACGATGAAATTATTCAATCAGATCAATTGTTTGGAATGCATGCTTTGGGGTTGGGAAAAAGTTCGCCGCAACCGTGGCGCTGCCGGACCTGACGGTGAAACGATTGCGGATTTTGCCCGCGACGTTTTACCAAGATTACAGAGTCTGGTGCGCGACATTGAACATGGTTCATACGCACCGGGGGGGTTACGCCATGTCACCATTCCCAAGCGAAACGGTGGCACACGGCAACTTTCCATCCCCAACATTCAGGATCGTGTGGTCCAGTCTGCGGCAAGCGCCATTATCGGTCCGATTCTGGACGGAGAAATGGAAGAAGGTAGCTTTGCCTATCGCCCGGGACGATCAGTGCAGATGGCAGTGGATCGGGTATCAATGTATCGCCGTGCAGGCTATGACTGGGTGGTGGAAGGCGATATCGAGGACTATTTCAACAGCATCCCGCATGACCGCCTGCGGGCGCGACTTGAAAAATCGATCAATGACGATCGCGTTCTTGATCTGATTGACCTTTGGCTGGATGCCTATGGCGCCGATGGATTCGGCCTGCCACAAGGGTCGCCAATATCCCCATTGCTTGCCAATCTGTATCTTGATGATATCGACGAGAAGATTGAAGATCAGGGCGTTCGGATCGTCCGGTTTGCTGACGACTTCATCATTCTTTGTCGGTCTGAGCGCAAGGCTGACAAAGTTCTGGCGGAAACCGCCCGGCTTCTTGAAGGGTATGGATTACGCCTGCATCCCGACAAAAGCCGGATTGTTTCATTTGATGAGGGGTTTGATTTCCTTGGCCGTTTATTTGTCAGATCGCTTGTCGTGCGCAAGGAGCGCGAAGACAACCAAACACCAGAAGAAAACACACTCATACAGTCCCCTCCAGGTGTGAAGACCCCATCCGGTTTCGACATCCCCAATGCCAAGCCTGTCGCGTACCAAACCGGTCGCCTGCATCGTCTTTATGCCGTTAATGCAGATCGTCGCATTTCGCGGGATCATAACGGCTTTCGCATTGAAACCATCCCAGGGCAAAATCGCATTGAACGCAACGGGCACGAGATCATGCTCCTGCATGCAAGTCAGGTGGATCGCATCGATGTGTTTCCCGATGGCGAGATTAGTCAGGATGCTCTTGATCTGGCCATTGAACACGAAATTCCGGTGAGCTTCCTGAACGGACATGCTGTTCCACGCGCGGTTCTGGGCAGGCCACAGGCCTCGACCGACAGCAAGCTGCACCTGCTGCAGGCAGAACATTGCATCAATACGGAAAAACAGCTTTTTCTGGCGCGCGCCTTTGTCGAGGGACGCTGCCTTAATCAACGCGGACTTCTTAAGCGTCTGAACCGCAAAAAAAAGATTTCAGAAATCGATGAAGTGGCCCGAAAAATTGGCCGCGTCACCCGCAAACTTCGGATTGCAACGAACACCCCGGAAATCATGGGCGTTGAAGCCGAATGCGCCAAGCTTTTCTGGCCTTGCCTTGGTCAACTTCTTGACCACGGCTGGGATTTCAAGGTCAGAACACGTTACCGCCATGACCGTAAAAAGAACACGCGCAAGCCGACAGAGTTTGACGTGCTGCTTGATATATTATCCTGGCAATTGACCACGGATGTCGAAACTCTTGTTGGTAAATCCGGCCTGCACCCCGGCTTTGCGTTCCTTCATAGTACGCAGGATAACCGCAATTCGCTTGCGCTTGATCTTGTCGAAGAATTCCGAAGCCCGCTGGTCGAAGGACTAGCACATTATCTGGTAAACAATCAGACGATCACGCGGGAAATGTTTGGCACCGGCGAAACGGGTACTGTGTTTATCCGCCCGGAAGGACGTGACCGCGTATTCAGGGCCTATGAACATTGGGTCAACCGGAACGTCAAGTCACACAGGCGCGACGAACAAACAACCTGGCGCGGCTTGATGCAGGATCAGGTCGATGCCTTGATTGCGCATATCAAAGACCACTCAAAGGACGACATGCAATATCGTCCTTATGTGCTGGATTACTGAGATGCATCTTTTGCAGGAAAGACTTTTGCAGCATGAGTGACAGCAATCTGATCTGGGTGATTTGTTATGACATCCGCGACGATCGTCGCAGGCGTAAAATTGCCGAAATTCTTGAAGACGTCGCCGTAAGGGTGCAAGGCAGCGTATTTGAGTTTCGCGGCACTCAAACGGACATCAAAAAGGTGGTGAAGGATTTGATGGCTTATCTTGCCAAAGAAGACTCACTTAGGGCGTATCCGTTACCGGTCACAAGTCTTGGCGATTGTATTTTCCGCGGCGCGACACCGATTACCGAAGAAACAGAGTTCTGGCTTATCTAGGATCAGGACCTATTATTTTGGACAGATATTGTGGCCTTTCTGGACCTTGTTCATTCTCCACCAATTGAGACAGACCTACCCGGCCTTTTGGCGCACTGGCGGCACTGTGACGTGACAGTCTCGATCGATTTCCCTGACAGCATGGAATGGGGATACTGGATCGGTAATGCTGTGCGTGGCATGGTTGGGCATCAACTGGCCACACTTCAAGCCGAAAAAGCGGCCAGCGCCCGCCGCCCCGACCCTCATCAACGTCCGGGTTGCTATGATATGCTCTACACGCCTGTCGGGACCTATCTTGGGCGCACACAGATCCCGAAACCATTCACGGTCTACTCTGATCGGGTGAAAAACCAAATCAGGATTACGATCCGCCTTTTTGGCATAGCAGAGATCATTGCAAAAGATATCTCACTTGCCCTTAAGCGCGGACTGGCGCAAGGCATCTCTCTTCGCGCAAAGGGAGGGTTGCGCGTTCCATGCACCCCTTATGACGTTACGATCTCACCAACACGAAGTCTGCCAAGCATTCAAACGCGCGCAGCCGATATCGACGTGTTTACACTTCGTTTTCTGACACCCTTGATGCGCAAGAACGGTTCAACTTTCAGGGCTAATACCGATGGGTTGCTTCAAGCAATTTATGAACGGGTGATGGGGCTAGCACTTTGGAATGGTGTAAAGATTCCCCATACACCAGCATGTTTTGACAAACATAAAACACCCTTTGCAATTGGTGATAGTGATATTCGTGTAGAACGTTGGAACCGATATTCTTCCAGACAACCCGGACGCCCCATTCCGATGGCCGGGCTGATCGGTGACGTCAAAATCAACGGATATGACACCAACCTCACCACGCTGCTTCGCCTCGGTGAGCTTTGCGGGGTCGGCAGTGGTACGTCGCAGGGGTTGGGCCGCTATGAACTGTTTTCAGGCATCTGAGAATTTCTTCATCTGCCGCATAATCTGCCGCCACTTACTGGATAGCAGACGCTCAGCACCCGTGAAACGTATGAGGATCGAATGGGGTAGCATGAAACAGATTTGGCAAGATAGCCCCCTGTAAAACCATTCAGCATTTCCAGACAGGTGCACAAATCCCCTAAATCGCCTGCATTAACACTTACAAAACCAAGTCAAATCTCTCTATCACAGAACACTGAAATAGCCCCCTCACGAAACGCGTTCACAAAGCACGGCTTATTGTTTGAAAAGCACGATAGAGCAAAATACCCTAGCTATGAATATCGAAATCTCCAAACATCTAACACCGTTCGATAACCCCGAATTATGCCAAGAAACAACGTGCATACGTGTTGTTGTTATGGCACCGCGAAGCATTGGCAAGGATATGTGCGGTGACAAATTCCAAAACCTCCGAACACTACCCCTGATTGAACATGAAATCTGGGCAACGCATTATTCGCAACTTGATGCAACCGTAACAAGGTCAAAACATGGTCTTGTTGGACCCATGTTGAACCCATGTTGAACC
>JBLWUN010000021.1:0-18475 GCA_048268905.1 Maricaulaceae bacterium
GACCGCGGAAAGCTTCCTAGGCTTCATCGACATAACGTCGATACGCCTTTGGCTGCGTCATTTGTCAACATGACCTAACCATTCTCGTTTGTTTCATAGCTTCAACGAGCTTCGCGAATGAGTTGTCAAAACCGCAACTTGATGCCTTTGGCATTTTGTGGACTGCCATGAGTGAAAAAGCAAAAGTAGATTACCCGAACCATGCCGCAGGTGAGGCAGGTAGCACGACAACTCGGTGCGTTGTAGAAAATGCAACCCGGATTGAACTAAATAACATTATCGCAAGTGGCCCAACTGGCCCAATACTGAGCCCTTCTTTGACAGACCTCGTCGACAGTATTGTCGCAAGGCCTGCCACACAAGATTGCATAGCTGCAGAACTAAAGTAAGATAAGAACGAACCGCTTTGCTAGGCTGTGTCACGTCGCTTAGATAAGGGGTTAGCTATACCGGCTACGAACTATCTTCCATAGACAGCTTCCACTAATGTCAACGCCATGGCATCGGGCGTGTTGCAGATTGGGCAATGTAGACCTCGAACTACGGCCCGCAAAACCTCAGTTTTAGGGTGTCTTTGTAGCAACCAAAACCCATGGAGGTACCATGGACCAGCTCCGCACATGCATCTAATTCTTACAGCTTGCCCGGAGGACAAACTGCTCACGCGTAATGTGTAGAGAGGGGCAACAAATGTCTCTGAGATCATGGTGGAACATTACCGGAACGCTGGTGCCTCGTGAAGGAGGTTGTAGAGATTGGTAACTAGCGAAGTTCTCTCTTAGAAGAGGAACTAGGAAGCTAAAAGACCCGCTGCCTAGAGGAAACGGGCCTTCGATATCTTTTGACGATGAGGGAAGGTTCAAGCACCCGCGTACCTCAAAGCCTTGTGCATCTTACCTACGTCTCTATGATCGATATGTCAACATAACCTAAGCAGACTGTTTTATGAGCCATACTTTCACAGGGCAGCAAGTGATTGATCTTGAAACTGTTTTGTCGTGACCTGCTCCCCTGAAAAGTCCGCAGTTTGAAGTTAGCCTGTTCTCCAAACGAGGAGACAGACGATGCGGAAAAGCCGTTTCAGCGAAGAACAGATCATTGGCATTCTGAAGGAGCACCAAGCCGGGATAGGCGCCAAGGAGCTCTGCCGGAAGCACGGCATCAGTGATGGCACGTTCTACAAGTGGCGCTCGAAGTATGGCGGCATGGAGGTGTCGGAGGCCAAACGTCTGAAGGCCTTGGAGGCTGAGAACGCGAAGCTCAAGAAGATGCTCGCGGAGCACATGTTGGATGTGGCCACGCTCAAGGAGATGCTGGGAATGGAAGCAGGCGAACGCCATGCGTTCGAGTGAGCCTGCGGACCCTTCTGAAGCCCGGTGCAAGGCGACGAGCAGTGGACTGGGCCATGACAGAGAAGAGCTACAACCAGCGGCGGGCCTGTGCCTTGGCAGGGATTAATCCGCGCGTCTACAGGCGGCGATCGACCAGACCTGCGGACACCGAGCTGCGAGAGAGGCTGAAGGAGCTGTCCAGCGAACGACGGCGCTTCGGCTATGAATAATCAATGGCTTTGACATGCACCCATTCCACACGAGAACACGCTGGCCATCCAGACGACAACTTGGTGCATTTGCTATCGCTGCTCCATGCATAAATGCCGTGTTCAGACCGGCTATAGCCATCAATGCAGGTATCAGTACTAGCGGTTCAGTCCCGCAACCTGTGAACTCAGTTTTCAATATTGTACGACCGAAATCCAATTGAGTGTTCTCACCGATGCTGGTAGCATTACACATGGCCTTGCTCAGGCCTCCCCCCTCCACTGGGGCAGCATTTGACATGCGGAGCGACACAATTTCGAACCTATCCTGTTCGAGCACGCGCATAAGGAGGGATTGCGGAGACCGCTCGTAATTGGAGGTTCAAGATGAAACTAACTTCACCAATCTACACACTTAAGCGTCAAGCAAAACTGCTGGCACGCGACAATGACATGAAGCTCCACGAGGCACTCAACCAGCTTGCCAGCAAAGAGGGTTTTAAGGACTGGAGCCACTTGGCGGCCAGCTACTCCAAAACTACGCCAGCCAAAGAAATCATGAGCCAACTCCATTCAGGCGACATGGTGCTGATCGGTGCGCGTCCAGGTCACGGCAAAACCCTTCTTGGATTAGAGTTGGCCGCATTGGCTAAGAAAAACAGTCGCAAAGGCTATGTTTTCTCACTGGACTACAATGATACAGATGTATGGGATCGGTATGGAAAACTTGGTTTGGATCCGAGGGAACACGACGACCGAATCGTGGTTGATACTTCGGACGACATTTGCGCAGCTCACATCATTGGACGCCTCGCGAATACGCCGGATCGTGCATTCGTTGTTGTCGACTACCTGCAGCTTTTGGATCAAAAGCGCCGCAATCCTCCGCTCGAAGAACAAGTCCGGGCGCTGAAGAAGTTTGCCATCGAATGCGGAGCGGTTGTGGTTCTGATTTCCCAGATTGACCGCACTTTTGAGCTAACTTCCAGTAACATGCCGACACTTGCGGACATCCGATTGCCAAATCCCGTCGACCTATCGCTTTTCGACAAAAGGTGCTTCCTACATGACGGCCAAATACAGGTAGAGGTGGCGGCCTAACGCCGAGCAGAACTGCTTTGCGGACGTTCGTCGAAGGTCCGCAAAGTCCCAGCCTTACCAGTTCTCGAACAATGGTGCGGATGGTAGCGATTGCCGAGAGCACGCATTCGTGCATCGAGCAGCGAAAGCTGGCGAAGAGCCCCGCTCTACCAAATGCTGCGCCGCGATCCAGTGTCAGCAAAGCGCAGATAGCGACCTTTGCAAACTCGGCCTTACAACTGCCTACTGCGGCCACGGTCGCTGTTATACAGCATTCCGAAACCGCCATTCGCTGCAGTTGCAACATCGGCCCGCTGTCGATAGGTCTCTCGGTGGACAAAGCGGACGAGGTGGCCGGCTGGTGCTCCACTGGCGTCGAATGCGCCAAAGTGCAATTATCAATGACTGATAGAAAAGGAGCCACCCACAGACGCCATTGGGAAAACAGAAGTCTTGCGCTACTGAGACCTGAAGCACCAATCATGAGGAGCGCCATTATGGAGATTTGCATAGCCGCTGCTGCCATTCTTCGGGAAGATAGAGCAACCTTGCTTGTCCGGAAACGTGGAACGACCGCATTCATGCAGCCCGGTGGGAAAATCGACGGCGATGAAACGCCCGTGAACGCTCTTCGCCGTGAACTCTTCGAAGAACTCGCACTAGATCTTCAACCCGAGGAGGCCGAATATCTCGGTCAATTTTCCGCGCCCGCGGCGAATGAGCCCGGCTGCCTCGTTACGGCCGAAATGTTTCGCATTCACCTCAACGATCATGTCGAAGCGCGAGCAGAGATCGAAGAGATTCGATGGGTGTATCCGAACTCGCAAGACAAACTTGATCTCGCGCCTTTGACGCGGGACATGGTTCTCCCTACGATTTGGCGCTAGTGGCTCGGCGCGGTGGGTCTATTCATGCAAAACAGCTATTGCGCTGGTTTCACAAGATATGTCCCGCATCATGCCTTTGCGCAACAAAGCCAAGCGAGATAATGTCACAACCATTGAGAACGTTTAGAAGACGATTAAATCTGACATACACCTTCGGATAAGGTCAGGTTCAATGAGATTAGTTCTGTGGGAGGGAGCCATCATGGAAGATGCAGGAATTGGCTGGATTGCAGCCATTATCGTTGGAGGGCTGGCCGGTTGGATTGCCTCTGCGGTGATGAAGGCAGACTCTGGCATATTTTTGAATATCATCCTTGGAATTGTCGGCGCAGCCGTGGCGAGTTTTTTGTTTGGCCTATTGGGCGTGTCCTTTGGGGGTGTGCTAGGGTATCTGGTTGCTGGGGTTGCAGGGGCCTGCATTCTTGTCGGCGGAGCACGCGCACTGAGGCGCTGACCGCCCTGTGGCGACTTGTGGTGCGCAACGCGGGTGTGGATCTTGATGAGGTGCTGACGATTTTACCGCAGGATACAGGCGCATGAAGTTGGAACCGGGACGGAATTGCTGGCGTCTTGAGCAAGCCGATAGGTTCGCTTTCATCGTCGACGCTGAAAATTACTTTGTCGCTGTTCGCGCTGCGATGCTTAAAGCGCGGTATAGTATTATGCTGATTGGTTGGGATTTTGATGCCCGCATCAGTTTGGGAGAGGGCGAAGGACCGGAGCAGCTTGGCGATTTCATGTTGTGGCTTGCTGACAGAACGCCGGCACTTCAAATTCGACTGTTGCGCTGGGACACGGGCGCCTTTCAGGCCATGTTTCGTGGCAACACGCTCTCTACGATATTGCGCTGGAAGTGGCACAAACAAATCATGCTGAAGCTTGACGGTGCCCATCCGTTTGCCAGTTCGCACCACCAAAAAATCGTGGTGATTGATGATTGCATCGCATTTTGCGGTGGTATTGATATGACTGTTGGACGTTGGGATCGGCGCGACCATGAAGATAACGACCCCGGCCGCATTGACCCGGATGGTAAACCCTATGGGCCATGGCATGACGCCACCAGCGCATTTGACGGAGCGGCGGCACGCGCGATGGGCGATCTGGCCCGCAAACGATGGAAGACCGCAACGGGTGAAACACTGAAGCCAGCAGGTGAGAATCATGAGTGCTGGCCGCCTGCGCTTGAAGCAAATTTCAAAAATGTGGAACTGGCCATAGCGCGCACGCAACCGGAGATGCCGGATGTCGCGCCACTGCATGAAATCGAGGATATGTATCTCGACCTCATCGCGAGTGCCAAGCGTTGGATTTACGCCGAAAGCCAGTATTTTGCATCGCGTCGTATCGCCCATGCTGTGGCCAAGCGACTGGTTGAGGTGGACGGCCCGGAGATCGTCATCGTCAACCCAATTTCCGCCGAAGGATGGCTCGAGCCTATAGCAATGGACAGCGCGCGAGCGCGGCTACTTGAGGCCCTGCGTCGGATCGACAAGCATGACCGGTTTCGCCTCTATCATCCTGTGACCGCACAAGGTGCCGAGATCTACGTGCATGCAAAAGTGATGGTTGTCGACAACCAGTTTCTGCGTGTCGGGTCTTCGAACTTCAATAACCGCTCTCTGCGGCTTGATACGGAATGTGATGTGGTCCTCAGTGGAGTAGGCCCAGAAAATGCAGAGCTGTGCGAGGAGATTGCGCTGCTGCGGAACGATCTGATCGCGGAACATCTTGCGACGACACCGGACGAGGTTGCACGCCGACTGAAGAGCTCGGGATCACTGATTTCTGTGATCGAGGCTTTGCGTGGTGAGACGAGCGGGCGAACACTACAGGCATTCGAAATGCCAGAGTTGAGCGACATTGAAGAATGGTTGGCCGACAATGAAATTCTCGATCCTGAAGGGCCGGATGCGCTGTTCGAACCACTGAGTAAGCGCGGTTTGTTTTATGGGTGGCGCAAGCGATTGCGACCGCATTGATGGCTTGTATATCCCTAAACTGCCATTCTGATGCCACAGAATTTCTGCGCTGAAATGTTGGCCAGCAGCTTTGCGCGACGAAGGATACTACGGCTGTATATGCGCGCCTCGGCGGGCAGAGGTTGTGATGCGCGAGAACCCTTCTCTCTTCACATCGAGTTTAACCGTCTCAGTGGTGCTGACATCGGACAAGCTCGGCACATGACCTGCAGGGTGAAAGGACAGCGTAACGCCGCCGACGTCATGCGGGCCCTGCGCGACTTGTCGCGCCCCGGCAGAGCCCGCGTCACAGCGGATCGCCATGATATCAAGGGTTCGCGCAGCCGCCATCACCACGCCATGTACCGCGCGGGCGTGATGGGTATGGCCATGGGGGATGCGCACAGGGGGCGCTGGATGGATGGAGCCCACATAGAAATCACCCGAAGGGCAGTGAAGCCCCTCGGGTCGGTTTATGAGGATCTCCGCTGGGTTCAAAATGTCACGGTGACATGACGGCCCATGTCGGGCTGCGTATCCGTCAGATTGGCCTTCAGAGTTTCATAGAGAAACACCATGCCGCTTTTGGGGCTGAGCCACAATTCGGAGGTCTTGGGCGTCATCCGGACCAGAACCAAATCAGGATCATCCTTTCCACCCTCGAACCAGGAGGCGGCGACGAAGTTCCAGACCTCGGCCAGTTTTTCGCGATCTTCCGACAGCTGGAGCGTGCCGTTGACAACGCCATGCAGCCCTGCGTCTGTGTCGCAAATGGCAAAGCGGATCTCTTTCCCGGATTGCGCCGCCTTGGCTGCGTCGGTGCCACGGGCGGTCAGGAACCAGATGCACCCATCCTCGGGGGCGCAATTTGGCGACATGGGAATGAGGCGGCCATCCACCTCCATCAATCCTGCGCGCACATTGGCGAGGCGGTCCCAGAATTCTTGTGTGTCGGTCATGAGGTTTCCCCTTTGTTCAAGGCTTGTCGCACCTCTAACGCCCTGCGCGCCCATTCGTTCCTTCGTAAGCCCCGCAGCGCGGTTCAGATCGGCTGCCAGTTCGGTGCGCATCTCCGCGCCACGTGATCGCGCGCGCAGGATCGCTGCGGGATGCCAGGTGATGAGGACGTCACCGCCTCGGATCGCCGGCTCCAGCGTGCCACGTCGCGACGTCAGCGCCGCGCGACGCCCGGTCAGTGCAAATGCGGCGCTTGCGCCAAGCGCGACGGTAAGCCGAGGTCGGATCAGCCGTCGTTCCTGGTCCAGCCACCAGCGGCAATGGTCTATCTCGCCGCGCGTCGGGCTTTGGTGCAGCCGTTGCTTGCCACGCTGCCTAAACTTAAAATGTTTCACGGCGTTGGTCAGATAAGTGGGCGGGCATCCGGCCTCTGCCATCGCGGCGCGCAACAGCTGGCCAGCCGGACCGACAAACGGCCGGGCTTGCTGGTCCTCGTGATCGCCGGGGGCTTCGCCGACGATCATCAGGGGCGCGTCGGTGGGCCCTTCACCCCAGACCATCCGTCGCGGAGCGCAGAGGTCACAGCGCGAACAAGTCTCGGCCGCCGCACGCGCCTGATCGAGCGTGGCAGGCATTGCCGCGATCCGCGCCGCGCGTTTGGGAGGTTCTGTCGGCAGCGCGTCCCACATCCGCTGCACGCGCGCTTCGGCGTCTTGCAACATGGCCGGGATCGCGCGGGTCTCGGGGAGGTTTTTCCAGTACTTCACCGGCATTTCGGATTTCATCGCGCCAATCTTTACCCGCGCCGGGTTGAATATATGGGTGAAATAGGTGGTCCAAAGCGCCTCTGATGCGTCCTCCGGCAGGTCTGGACGCGGCCCCGGCAGATCAAAACCAAGCTGGCCGTCCGAAAACCGCGCCGTTCCGAAAGGGGTCGCAATGATCCAGTCCATATCGGCGAAGCGGCGCGCGAAGAAGGGAGTAGCGGCCTCCACAATGCGGTGGTCTGGCTCAAACCATGCGGCAAAGCGGCGGCGCGCGCCGTCCGTGGGCAATTCGCGAAACCGGACGAAGGCGTGCATCTTGTGAATGTCGCGCCCCACGGGTTTTGCCAGCCGGTCGAGCCGACGGGTCAGTGGATCGGCGGGATTTCCGAGCGAACGCCGGTCATGCTGATGCCGCCAAAGCGCCTGATACAGCAGAGCAGGCGCCTCCGGGTCGGTATGGCAGATGACGCTGCCCGACAGTTGAACAAAGCTCTTGGGCACACGAAGATCGCGCGGGCCGTCCGCAGCGGGCATGGGGTCACCGCCAAAGAGCGTGCCGCCCTGCCAGTCGACCTCCTCCGGCGCAATCCCGTGGCTGGCGAGACGCCGCGCGACCTTGCGCCACGCCTTTGCGCGCCCCAGAACGGGCAGATCGATCTGGATCATGCGAACAGGCTGAGTTGCTCGGGCGGTGGCGCGTAGCGTGCGCGCAGTCCGGCGCTGTCGGTCAAAGCGCCAGGCGACCAGTCGGGCAGCGTGATGAACGGCTCGGCCTGTTTCACCCGCGCGCCGATGCGGATCAGATCCGCGTAGCGCAGCGGCCCGGAACGCCGCGCGGCAAGGATACGTTGCACAGTGCGTGTTCCAAACCCCGGAATGCGCAGCAACAGTTCGCGCGGCGCGCGGGCTACATCCACGGGAAACTGAGCGCGATGCTCCAGCGCCCAGGCGAGCTTTGGGTCGATCTCCAGATCCAGATTACCGCCCTTGGTAGAGGACGTGATCTCCGCCGCATCAAATCCGTAAAATCGCATCAGCCAATCCGCCTGATACAGCCGGTGTTCCCGGATCAGCGGCGGCCGGATCAGCGGCAGCATTGCGGAGCTGTCGGGGATCGGGGAAAAGGCCGAATAGTAAACCCGCTTCAGCTTGTAGCCCTGATAAAGCCGTGTGGACGTGCCCAGAATATCGCGGTCCGACGTGCCATCTGCCCCAACGATCATCTGGGTCGACTGCCCGGCGGGGGCAAAGCGCGCCGGGCGCTTGCCGCGATGGCTGGCCACTTTGCTGGCGGCGCGTGTTTCACGCACGTGGCTCATGGCGGCACGGATACCCTTGGGCTGTTTCTGTGGCGCAAGCCTGGCGACACTGTCGTCTTTGGGAAGTTCCACGTTGATCGACAAACGATCAGCATAGCGTCCGGCTTCGGTAATCAACTCCGGCGCGGCCTCGGGGATCGTCTTGAGGTGGATATAGCCCTTAAAGCCATGCTCCTCGCGCAGCATGCGCGCGATGCGGACCATATCTGTCATCGTGTCGTCCGGGCTGCGAATGATGCCCGACGACAGAAACAGCCCCTCGATGTAATTGCGCCGGTAGAACTCCAGCGTCAGCGTCACGACCTCTTCGGGGGTGAAGCGCGCCCGTTCCACCCTGCTCGAGACGCGATTGACGCAATAGACGCAGTCGTAGATGCAAAAGTTGGTCATCAGGATCTTCAGCAGGCTGATGCAGCGCCCATCGGGCGTGTAGGCGTGGCAAATTCCGCTGCCCCCGGCACTGCCGACCCCGCCCGTGCGGGAATCCCGCCGCGTGGTCCCGGAACTTGCGCAGGAGGCATCGTATTTGGCAGCATCCGACAGGATCGCCAGCTTTTCTTGGAGTGTGCGCTTCATGAGAACATATGTAGAACACAGGTGAGCTCTGCGCAAGACCAGCCGCTCTCAGCGCAGCAAATCGGTCTCGTTTGATCCTTCGATTGGTACCTGCAGTTGCTCTTCAAGATCGTCCTCAGTGCTGAGGTCGTCATCCATCTCAGAGCGACCTTCCTTGGGCGCGGGTATGGATTCGGGCGTTGTTCCAGAACCCTGTTGCAGCGGGATGCCCTCGGGGAAGATAATCTCGCGCGCTTCGTCGGGCATGGAGATGCCTGCATCCATCAAAGTCTGTTTGATTTGCCGGACCAGCGCGCTGCGTAGCTTGAGCGGTGAAATCTGAGCGCCGTCGAACCAGTAGTAGATCTTGACGTTCACGGTTGAAGCGCCAAGCGTGTCAGCTAGCACCATCGGCTCGGGGTGCTTCAGCACGCCCGGTTCCGCACTGAGCACGGCATTGACGATCCGCTGCACGTCGCTGATTGCCGCGTCATAGCCGATGCCCAGATCCAGCTCTCCGCGGCGGCGGGGCACTGCGGTTAGGTTTTCTATAATTGACTTGAAGACGGTCGCATTGGGGATTTGGATGTGATTGCCCTCGACTGACACCAGCACCGTGCTGCGTGTGTTCATGCTGTGAACGACTCCCGATTGCCCAGCCACGTTGATGAGATCGCCCCGCGCAAAGGGTTGGCGCAGGCTGAGCAGCAGTGAAGCGAGGAAGTTCTCGGCAATATCGCGAAAGGCAAAGCCAATGACGATCCCCAGAACCCCGGCGCCGCCCACCACCGATAGCGCCAGCTGGGTTAGCCCCGCAATCTGAAGCACGAGGTAGAGCCCTAGCAACAGCACCGGAAGCGCACCAAGCCGTGCCAGAATGTCGGCGATGAAAGGCGATCGCGTGCGCCCCCGCAGCGACCAACTCAAAAGGCGGCGCACCACGCGCGCGGTGAACCACGCCAGCGGCAAGATCAGCAGGGCCAGTGCGATGGAGGGCAGCGCCGCTAGCAACTGATCTTTGAGCACGCGCACCTCGCGCACGGCAGGGTCGATGGTCAGTTCGACCGCTTGTTCGACCTCGATCCTGTTGACCACGGCGACAACCCCCGTGGTCTTGGCGGCCAGATCGCGCGCCCAGGTCTTGCGCTCGGTCGTCGTTGTGGTGCCATCCAGAAACGCGATGCTGTCATCCACGCGCACAGATGCGTCCGAATACCACCCCGTCGCATCAAGGATCTGCGCGATCCGCTCCGCGATGCGGGTATCCGCAAGCCCCGGCTCTACATCCACCGCCTGATCGGTAGAGGTTACCTCACCGTCCGCGTCCGCAGGCGTCTGGGCCAACACGGGTGCGGTCGTCAAAAGCAACAAGATCAAAATGATGCGCATGGCGGCCTCGGTCTGGATAGGTGCGAAGTTTGGGCCAAGGGAAGCCCGATACATATGGGAGCGTAGGTGCCGACATAGGCCCGGAACAAGCTTTGCAGCATCAGAAACGGTTTGCCATGCCTTTATTCTCTGCGCCTTCCTGCGTCGTGCCTGTGAAAGCTCAAACCTCTTTTGAGTTACCGAGAGATTTTCTGGCCCACTCAACCGTCACGTCGCCAAAACAGTCGATGAGCGAATCCGTTGCCCACCTTTGACCTTCGGTCGTACGGCCGAGCACGGAGAGCCCAGCCGTCACCGGTTTCAGTCCGCAGTCGACTTTTAGGTGTCCAGCGTGGATCAGACCGCGCACCAAGGGATCGGTGATATCGTCGGGCGATGGTCCGGGAAGAACGCAATCGATCATCGCATCGGCAAGGATCTTGTCATCCAGTCGCCACCCACCACGCTCCAGTACGATCGACGGGTCCTCCGCAACGGTCAGACGGACGAGGCCGTTGTTGATCAGGGCCAGAAGCAGGCGGGCGCTGCGCACGGGCGGGCCGTAGGAATAGCGCTTGAGCCCATTTTCAAAAGCGACCAGCGCTGAGCGGGTCTCGCAACTGCCGCCGCACGCCGCGAACGGACCCCGCACATCCTGTTGTAGTTTTCGCCAAATTTGCCCGACCGCATAACCGATTGAGGGCGCGCGCTGTCCTTCCGCCATCGAGAGTCCGATCTCGAGCGCGGACGCCGGGTCAGCCCCTTCTTGCGCGCCGGGCGCGTCGCGCTCCGCGGCGAGCCACGGCTGGGGGTCGGCGCTGGTGATGCGCGCGACGATCGGCGCAAGGGCATCGGTCAGGCACTGGACCGCAGCATCCGGCGAAAGCGTCAGTGCCCGCGTGACCGCGCTGATGACCGCGCGCCGCTCGGTTGGGAGCAGATCAAAGAGGGCGTCGATATCGGCACTGGCCGGCTTGGGCATCGGAGGCATCCCGTCAAGGGAGAACGGCACGATGAGCTTCGGTTCCCGCCCCGAGGCACGATAGCTGTCGCCATCCATTGTGCCGCCTTGCCCCAACGTGAGCAGGGCGATCACATCCAGCGCCGAGAGTGCGAGCCCGCGCAGCGCCGCGACCCGCCCGCGCCAATCCGTGGAGCGGATCGCCGTTGTCGGGTAGGCGTCGAAAAAGGTCAGCCTTTGCGCGGCGGCATGCGCGCTCCAGCGGGCGGCCTGCGCGTCTTGCGTCACCGGGGGTTGGCCTTGCGTCAGAAGCAGGTTGTCAAACCGCCCCCGGCCATCGACGATCCAGCCGCGATCATAATGCGCCGATACGGCGGTGGCGGGGACATGCTCGACGTGTGGTCGCAGTCTATGCCAGCGCTCCGTCAGGTAGCGGCCCACCTCTGCCCTTGGCGGGTAGGCCTCCGGCGCGCCCCCCAACCAGTCGGCAAAACGCGGGGCACCAAGATCAAGCTCCCGAACCGGCAGGTTCAACAGGCATTCGGGCGCTTCGTCTGGGCGAAAGTTAGGTCCGACGCCCGGGTACGGGCCTGGCTCAAAAATGCAGATGCGCAGGTCAGGAGCAACCGCCAGCGCCGCCTCGGCGGCGGCCAGCCCCCTGGGGCCGAGCCCGATGATTGCTAGCTTTTTCACTGACACGAGAGGCGGCGTAGCTCAGCCGCTGTGGAAAGTAAAGCGCGCGGTTTTCTGGACTAGCGTCGAAAAACTGCCAAGCGTGTCAGAGCGTGATCACGACCAACGGAACAAGCGATGCCAGCGAAACGGACGTAGGACTTCAAGCCAAATGCTGTTCCCATGGGCAGCCAACGACCGAATGGAACGTGGCCTCGCAATCCACGCCTTGCGAATGGCGATCAATCTGGGTCTGCCAACCCACAAGGCTGCATTCCAAAGACGGATCGCGGACCGCACTATTGGTCTTACGACGATCACAAATATCCTTTGAAAGCATCATTTCGAGGATCGTCAAATCTCGTCCTGTGCGAATGTGGCTGCTTCTTAGATACGCTACAGATGGCATGTCAGAACCTGTGAGCATAGCCAAGTGGGGCAATGGAGCGCCAAGCCAGAAGTGCTTTTTAAATCCGACTTGTAGAAACGCGCGGAGCGGTGGACCGGTGTCGGAAAGGTTGAGGCTGAGCAGATCTATTGCGGACAGACTTTTGTTCAAGGTAAAACCTGTCTTTGTAGTGCGGCACTGCAAAACAGGCGCGGTGGCCGTGATGAATTATGATAAGATCCAGAATGACCAAAGATATTGAAAGCTGCCTTGTCAGCCGCCTTTCCCGTTTCGTTGACTTGACTGAGCGTGAACGTGCCTTCGTCGCTGAGATGGAAAAGGATGAACGACCATGCCGTAAAGGAAGAACGGTCATCAGCGTCGGCGACCGGTCGGATGGCGTGACCATTCTTAAGTCCGGCTGGGCTATCGTGAGGTCTGACAGCACCGACGGCCGAAGCCAGATATTGAGGATTTACCTGCCCGGAGAAGTGATGGGACTGGCAGAGATCGGATCGTCACGTGCCAATCATCGCGTCGTCATGCAGACCGACGGGGTCTTGTGCCCATTCCCCAGAAAGGGGTTGGCACCACTCTTTTCGGACCATCCGCGGCTTGGGGCACTTCTGACAGCGGTTGGCAGCCTCGACCAGATCGCGCTGAGGCACCATGCCAGTAGTCTGGCGTCAATGGATGCAACGCGAAAGCTCAAATTTTGGCTGCTGCAACTGCGATCACGTCTTGAAATCGCGAACGTCGGTTTGGGCAACCGCTTCAAAGTGCCCTTCAGCCAGGTCGAGATCGGACAGGCGGTCGGCCTGACATCAATCTACGTCAACAAACTGCTTCGCAGGTTTGTGGAGGACGGTGAAATCGAAATCGAGCGTCCTTACATGCGTCTGCTGGATCGCGAGAGATGGGAAAAAGACTGTGAGTTCGTTGATCCATTCGTCGACATGGATACATCTTGGTTTCCACAGCCCGACTCTGAGGGACGCGATGCGGCTGGCCCGGCGAAATTGGCCGAGTCGGAGTTGGAGCCAGACTAGAGCGTCTAGGTTGATGCCATCAGTTGCCAGCGCGGTCATCGTGCGGTCGCCGTGATAAAATACATTGAGGCAATGCGTTCAGCGCAATCATGTCACTGTCAAATTCCGGCAGGTCCGCGAAAGTCGTAGGGCGTCCGTAACCTGCGATCGCATAGTGGACCAACTACTGATACTGCGTGATGATCATGACATCGGGCGTTGCGCCCTCGCTGAAGCTATCTTTGACCGCATGCGCTTGTGACTATTCGACTGGCCTTTCCGGTCCCTTTCAGTGCTCCCCCAATGGTGGACTCGTCGTGCTCACTTAAGATCTTCGCGATGGCCTCAATCCCTTGCTGGATGCCTTTGGCTCCGACATTCAGGGCCTGCATCAAATCGGCGTCTGAGGCTGCTTCCACCATTCTCTGGGTGGCCTCCAACGCTTGCGAATTGGCGCTTCGGATTTCCTTGAGTTGCTCAATGTATGGGTCTGCCAGAGTGTAGATACTCATGTACGGCCTTCCGAAATGCAACGTCACGCTACCGTGGATTGGCTTTCGTCAAAGTCACCAATTCCATGTCGCAGTGCCTAAGTCTCGAAATCCTAAACCAGTTTAGTATGTGCGCTCCGCACGTAGGGCATTGATTGCGTAACGTAGTTCAAGATGGCCGCGCATGCTCCTTGGAGGATTCTATCAATGCACAACGTCTTTTACGTCATCGGGTTGATTGTCGTCGTTCTGGCCGTGATCAGCGTTTTGTTCTGATCCTTCCACCGCAGGATAGGCGCTCTGGGATATTCACCTGTTCGTCGTTGACGTCATCGGTGGGTTCGTTGTCGGCCTTCTCTGTGGCGACAAGGAATTCATGCTGATCCACCTCGTTGCTCTCGGCGCGATGTCGACGAGGCTGGCCAGCCGATGACGTGAAGGGGCTCGTAGGCATGGCACGCGATCACGCTCCCGGCAGTAAGTTACCCACATTTCGTGATCCGTGAACGTAAATATCAGAAGAAGGCAAAAGTGATTTCAATGACCAAACCAGAAGCTATCGCCGAGTTACAGGATCACTCAGCGTTTCTTGCCGGAACCCACGATTTCCAGACAGATATCGAGTTGTTGGCAGGCAGCGACTTCGTTGCGACGATTCTTGAGACCGTCATGCTCGCGACGAACATGCGCTTTGCGGGGGTTGCCCGCGTGACTGCCGACAGATGGGTCGCCTGTCGCACAATCGACGAGATCAAGTTCGGTCTCGCCGAAGGCGATGAGATCCCAATAGATTCAACCTTTTGCCAAAATGTCCGGGACACATCCGAGATGGTCATCTTCAACGATGTCGCAACGGATCCAAAGTATCAAGGTCACCCCATTGCCGCGGCCTTAGGCATCACGAGCACTGCATCCGTGCCAATCTATCGAAGTGACCGAAGCTTTTTTGGCACTCTCTGCGTGATCGACACGGAACCGAAAGACGTCAACAGCCCCCGCGCCGTGGCGATGCTGCGGATGTTTGCAGATCTCATCGGAAGCAGTCTGGAAACTGAGGAAAGACTGGAAGCGCAAGAGCAACTGATCGAACATGAACGCAATCTGGTCCAGATACAGGAGGAGTTCGTGGCGATACTCGGCCACGATCTGCGAAACCCGGTTGCCGCGCTTGGTGCAGGCCTCCGACAGCTTGACAAGGAACCAGTGACAAACCGTGGGCGAGAACTTCTGGTTCTCATGCGCGCATCATTGCACCGTATGAACGAGCTGATTGACAACATGATGCTGCACGCGAAATCCCGCCTCGGCAGCGGTATTGCCGTCGCGGCCGTGCCAGATGCACCGTTGTCGGAAGCCCTGCAGCATGTGGTGAACGAAATCCGTTTCACCACCCCAGAACGGGAAATCCTTTTGAACGCAGATTTGTCGAAGCCGGTTAGCTGTGATCCAGATCGGATTGGGCAAGCTGTGTCGAACCTGATCTCGAACGCGATCACGCACGGCGCCCCCGGATCTCCAGTTCAGGTCTCGGTCAGAAGCTGCGACAAAGAAATCTGCATAGAAGTGGAAAACGAAGGAGACCCGATACCGCCGGAGCTTCAGAAAAATCTGTTTCAGCCGTTCCGTCGCGGGAATGAAACCAGCGAGGGGCTCGGACTCGGCCTGCACATTGCATCGTCGATCGCGAAGGCCCATAGCGGACGTCTATCCGTATCGAGCGAGGGCACCACGACCTGTTTCCGGCTTGAGCTGCCGAAGCTCGACGTTTCGTAGTTCCACATGAGCTCAGCGACCAAGCCCTCCTATCGGATTACTCTTCATGTCATGTGAGCCTTCGGTTTGGTGGAGCTGAATGTCCGCTCACAGGAAGCCGCTCGCACATGCAGCAGAGATTTCGCCGCGCCTTGCATGGATGTCTCGTTTGGGCTGGCTGCGGCCATCGACGCCAGTTTCATGAATGGCAGTTCAGTCCCCAACCTGTGAACTCAGTTTTCAAAATTGAATGACCGCAACACGGAGGCGGGGCTGATGGCCCCGCCGCTGGCAGGCTTCACATAGTTCTGCCTCTTGGGCGGTGAAATATCATTTGGAAACAGTAATGCGGAAGCTCGGCTCCGCGCCAAGAGTGCCTCTTTCGTCAGAAAGGTTTGCCTCTTTCGGGCCGCGCGGCGCTCGTCAGCGTCCGAAGCTGCCGTTCAGGCAGCACGCGGCGAACGGCCGGGAGGAGCCCACTTTGACCGATGCTGCGCATTGCACCTACGTCGGCTTTGGTGAAACTGAACTCAATTAAGGCCATCATACTCCCTCTTCGGGCTGGTTTGCGTAGATAGCTCGCTCCTCATCCATCGCGGCGCGCCAGCGTGCACGGAGAGTCAGTGAATGTTCTGGTATCCGTTGCTCCAAAACATCCGCTGAGATCATGCGATCTGTTCGGAAATAGCGAAAGCTGCTTCGAAGTTCACACCAAGCAGCGAGGATGCGGCCCGCATCCCTATAGCCAAGCAAAACTGGCCAGATTACGCGTTCGGTGCGCATTCCAGAACCGCCTTCATATACCAAGGTTATCTTTCGGTGGGTGCGGATGGCATTCCTAAGCAATGAGGAATTGACCGCTTCAAATACTGGAACGACAGGCGCGATACTTGTCGCCGGTTCTAACACGTGTCCCCGCAAGCGTTCAGGAACGACTACTTCGACCTTTGCAAGAAAGTTGAGGGCGGCTTTGGCCAAATCCGGCTCACCTCTACTTGCAACCCAATGCGCGCCCAAAACAGCGGCATCCAACTCGTCCGAGGTTAGCATCAACGGCGGCATGTCAAAGCCCTTTTCAAGGACATATCCGATACCAGCCTCACCCCGGATTGGGATATCTTGCGCCATCAGAGCCGCGACATCGCGATAAACCGAGCGCTTCGACGACCCCAGTTCCTGCGCGATCTTTTCAGCAGAGAGAGGGCCGCCGACGCGGCGCAGCAGTTGAACAATCTCAAACAAGCGTTCTGCCTTGCGCATGATCACGTCCCTTCGCTTAATGCTGCCACCATGCTGTCAGCATGCCATGTTCATCTCGCTTAGAAAACATGACAGGACGGTGTTCGAAACAGAAAATGAGGCCATCATGATTAGAGGAAGCTGCTGCTGCCAAGCCGTTCAATTTGAGTTGGCGAACCCACCGTCATTTGTGGGAACCTGCCACTGCTCGCGGTGCCGTAAGGTTGGCGCAAGCACGATTGCATTTGTCAAACGCGAAGATTTGAAATGGATCGCAGGCAAAGACTGCGTGCAGGTTTTCGAGCCGGTTGCGCCCTACATCTACCAACGCTCCTTTTGCAAAATTTGCGGCACCTCCTTGGGCGAGATACTATCGACTGAGGAGAGCTTTCCCATATCCGCAAACACTCTGGATAGTGATCTGGGCCTCGTGAACCAATCCCACGAGTTCGTTGGTCAAAAGCCTTCATGGTATGAGATTTGCGATGATGCGCCTCAGAACGAAGGGCACCCAGCAGAGGCGAAAACTTGATGAAATGCACGATATTAAGCCAATACTTCAGCCTCTTTGCTTTGGCGCTTAACCTCGCTGCGTCCTCAGTGAACGCTGAACCAATAAACACTAGTCGCTTCGGCCTCTATGTCGTTGCAGATGACATGGATCGTGCCAGTGCCTTCTATGAACAGTTGTTCGGCGCACCAGAGATACGAATGCCGAGCCTCGTCGGGTTTGATGTTGCAGGCGGACTTTATGCAGTTGTCTCGCGTGAAACATACGCTGTGGATGCGATCCACGGTGATACGATGCGTGCCTATATCAATGTTGGCGACATTGACGAAACTTTCGCGAGGGTGAGGGCAATCGCTTCGAACCATCTGGAAAGCGATGCTGTCATCGTAGAAGGGCCGTTCCGGTTTTTTCGCGTCAGAGGGCCCGGATGGCAATATACTGGAATTTTTCTCTATCGATCCGTCACCTTCCGATAGCCAATGAGATCTGTTCGTTGTCGTTAAGCGCTTTGGAGCGGAAGTTCGGCTCGTCGAAATAAACGGCGGCTTCGTCCGCACTGCTGACCTTCAGGCACAATGCAGCGAATAGCCGCCAGGGTAGCCCGCACGACCAGAGGCAAGGCTTCTGACGAAAAAGGCAGAACTATCTGGTGCTTTTCAGCCGCTTCTGTTTTGTAGGCCAGCGGGATTTGGACAAGCCAAACGCCCCTGGCCGTCAGGGAGAGGGTGCTACCCTCCCCCTCGGGCAATCCGATTAGACCGGGCCGTGTCCTCGGCTACGCCTGCGGGCCGCACCAACCCGGTCGAATAGCATTGCCTCGCCCCCTCCCGCGTTCGCCACGTGGCAGATCAGCAGGAACAGGCGGCTTCGCCGACTGAACCTGCAAATCAGCCCTGATTTTCCGAATGGAGGGTCAGATCAACGCAACAAGCCACACGGCAAAAACAGTGGATTGGGTCAGTTTATGACGCCTAGGTCAATTTCGTCTGACGTTCAACA
>JBLWUN010000022.1:0-18181 GCA_048268905.1 Maricaulaceae bacterium
CAAGGCCCGGCCACACCGAAGGCGGAGCGCAGCGGAGAGGGGCAGGCGCCGGTCTTTTTGCCTCGCGAGGAATGACCCGCAGGATCAGGGGAAAAAGATCGGCGACAACCTTTGTGGACGGGACGACAGCTGCGACCAGCATGTCATGCAACTCAGACAAAGGGAGAAACGCGCTGGCCGCGAAGGAAACTGGGTGAACAGCCGAAGGAGATGCCGTCATTTTTTTGGCGCTTGCTGTCCTTGATCTTGGGAACCAGAACGGTTCGAACCCAAAGGCCACGACCCAGACAATCAAAATAGACCGTTCGCCGCAGCTCGGCAGGATTGGCAGTAAGCTAGAACGATGGCGCCTTGAACAGGCAAGAGACAGCCCGACGATCAACCCGAATTGCGAATTAGCCGACTCCTCGAGCTGTCTGCCAGTAGTTCCGCCCCTGAAGAAAAATCTCTGTATTCGCGCTACTGATATCACGAACCTTGACAATCTGACTGAGGCGACCTATCTCTGTATACACAATACAGAGGAATCGATCTTGAAGCTCGGTGACATTTGCGAAATTGGGTCAGGACACACCGCAAGGGGGCGCCTGGAGGTTTCCCCGGAAGGCGGGCGGCTTGCCGTCCAGCTTCGCGACGTCCAGCCCGATGATGATTTGGCGGCAAGGCCATTGCAGCGCTATCTGCTGGATGATCTACCCGAGCGACATGTTGTCCGCGGGGGAGAAGTGATCTTCAAATCCCGCGGCGAACCAAACGTAGCGGCTCCGGTCACCACAAAGCTAGAAGAACCGATTGCCGTTATCCTGCCGCTTGTCATTTTGCGCCCTAGAGCAGGTCTCACGCTACCAGATTACCTCGCCTGGGCGATCAACCAGCCGAGATCTCAGAGATACTTCGACACAGAAGCACAGGGGACCAGCATGCGGATGATTTCCAAGGCGGTACTGGAGGAGCTAGATGTGCCACTGCCAGATTTAGAAACTCAAGCGCGTATTGTTGCAATTCATAAGCTTGCCAAGCGCGAAGGTGCACTGCTCCGCGATCTGGCTGATCGCAAGGAACAGCTTTCATCCATCATTCTGGCTGAGCGCGCCCGCGCCGGTCGCAAAAAGGAACTCGTCCAATGACCGATCAGGTTACCCAGCAGCAGATCAACCAGACCGCCTGGGCGGCTTGTGACACCTTCCGCGGTGCCGTCGATGCCGGCCAGTACAAGGACTACATCCTCGTGATGTTGTTCCTGAAGTACATTTCGGACCTCTGGAATGACCATGTCGAAACCTACCGCAAGCAGTACGGCGACGACGAGGCCCGCATTCGCCGCCGCCTCGAGCGCGAGCGGTTCATCCTGCCTGAGGGCGCCAGCTTCTACGACCTCTACACCCAGCGGAATGAGCCGAACATCGGTGAGCTGATCAACATTTCACTGGAAAAGATCGAGGACGCGAACCGCGCCAAGCTCGAGGGCGTCTTCCGCAACATCGACTTCAACTCCGAGGCCAATCTCGGCCGCCCGAAGGATCGCAATCGCCGCCTGAAGAACCTCCTCGAGGACTTCGCCAAACCTGCGCTCGACCTGCGCCCATCGCGGGTGACCGAGGACATCATCGGCGAGTGCTACATCTACCTGATCTCGCGCTTTGCCTCAGACGCCGGGAAGAAGGCCGGAGAATTTTTCACTCCTGCGCCCGTCTCGCGCCTGCTGGCCAAGCTGGCCGCACCGCAGCCGGGCAACACGATCTGCGACCCCGCCTGCGGGTCGGGCTCGCTGCTGATCCAGGCGTCGCAGGAAGTCGGCTCCGAGAACTTCGCCCTCTACGGGCAGGAGGTGAACGGCGCGACCTGGGCGCTGGCCCGGATGAACATGTTCCTGCATGCCAAGGACGCCGCGCGCATCGAGTGGTGCGACACGCTCAACAGCCCGGCGCTGGTCGAGGGCGACCACCTGATGCGCTTCGACGTGGTGCTCGCCAATCCCCCGTTCTCGCTCGACAAGTGGGGTGCGGAGGATGCCGACAGCGACCAGTACAAGCGCTTCTGGCGCGGTGTGCCGCCCAAGTCCAAGGGCGACTACGCCTTCATCACCCACATGATCGAGATCGCCAAGCGCCAGTCCGGCCGCGTTGCCGTGATCGTGCCGCATGGCGTCCTGTTCCGGGGCGGTGCCGAGGGGCGCATCCGCCAGCAGCTGATCGAGGAGAACCTGCTCGATGCCGTCGTCGGCCTGCCCGCCAACCTGTTCACCACCACGGGCATCCCGGTCGCCATCCTGATCTTCGACCGCTCGCGCGAGGAAGGCGGCGCGAACGCGGGCCGGCGCGACGTGCTGTTCATCGACGCCAGCAAGGAATTCACGCCGGGCAAGACCCAGAACGCGATGGACGAGACGCATGTGGCCAAGGTGCTGGAGACGTACTCGACACGCGCCGAGGTCGAGCGCTATTCGCATCGGGCCAACCCCGAGGAGATCGCCGAGAACGGCTACAACCTCAACATCCCCCGCTACGTCGATACCTTCGAGCCCGAGGAAGAGATCGACGTTGCCGCCGTACAGAAGGACATCCTGCGGATCGAAGCCGAGCTGGCCGAGGTTCGGGCGAAGATGGCCGGGTACCTGAAGGAGCTCGGCGTAGATGCTTGAAGGAGCATCACCCGCCACCACACAGGCCGCCGATAGCCGCCAGAGCGTCTGGAAGGCGGGCGTACTGGCCGACGTGATTGCGGATGTTCGAGGCGGCTTCAGCGTGAACTCTGAAGACCGACCAGCCGAGGCTGGTGAATTGGGGGTTCTCAAGACTGGAGCAGTATTGAATGGTCGGTTCCGCCCGGAAGAGCACAAGGCTGTGCTCGCATCAGAAGCCAACCGCGTCAGAACAAGCGTTTCCGCCGGAACAATCATCATTTGCAGAAAGAACTCGGAAGACGTGATTGGCGCCTCGGCGCTGGTCAAGGAGGATTGCCCCAGCCTGTTTCTTTCTGACCTTCTTTGGCAGATCACTCCTGCAGAAAATGTCTGCATAGATTGGCTTGCCACCTTGGTCGCATCAGATCGTGCCCGGGGTTTGATCCGGATTTCAGCGACTGGAACGCAGGCTTCGATGAAGAATATTTCGCAGGATCGGCTTTTGGCGATTCCTGTGCCGATCCCCCCGCTGCCAGAACAGCGCAAGATCGCCGAGATCCTGCGGACCTGGGACGAGGCGCTCGAAAAGCTCACCGCCCTTCGCCAGCTCAATATTCGCCGCCGCGTCTGGTTCCGGACACACCTGTTCACCGGCAAGGTCAGGTTGTCAGGCTTCACGGGTGAGTGGCGCGAGGTCTCGCTGAGAGAGGTTCTCCACGAGCACGGTTCCAAATCCACCGGCGCGGAAGAGGTCTATTCGGTCTCGGTCCACAAGGGGCTGGTGAACCAGGTCGAGCATCTCGGTAGGTCGTTCTCGGCCGCGAACACCGACCACTACAACCGCGTCCTGCCGGGTGACATCGTCTACACCAAGAGCCCCACGGGCGACTTCCCGCTCGGCATCATCAAGCAAAGCAAAATCGACCGCGAGGTTATCGTCTCCCCGCTCTACGGCGTCTTCACCCCGCAGACCTACGCGCTTGGCGTGATCCTCGACGCGCTCTTCGAGTCGCCGCTGGCCGCGCGCAACTATCTCCACCCCCTCGTCCAGAAGGGCGCCAAGAATACGATCGCGGTCACCAACACGCAGTTCCTCGAAGGCAAGCTACGCCTCCCGATGGACCCGGTCGAACAGGCCGCCATCGCCGAGGTCGTGGACGCCTCTCACGCCGAATGCGCGGGCATCGAAGCCGAGATCGAAGCTCTGACCCGTCAGAAACGTGGGCTGATGCAGAAGCTGCTGACAGGCGAGTGGCGCGTGAATTTGAAGAGTAGTCAGAAGGAATTTTCATGACCGACAATATTCAAAAGCTGTCCATCCGCCTGCTCAAGGACGGGGTCGAACCGGCAGATGCTCTCCGCGAGGGTGTCGACTTGGAGGATTGGCCCAAGATTGAAGGTGCCAAGATCGCGCTGGACACGATGGGTGGCAACCCGCCGAAATGGTCCAGCTTCCTGGGACTGTCGGCGGACGAAAAGAAGAAGGTCTGGAACAATACCGCATTTGGGCTAGTCTTTCTGCAGACATCCGGCCGTTGGTTCGCGGTGTCGTTCGGAATGGGCCATGTGAAACTGGACCCGTCCAAGTTCGAGCAGGACTTCGGTCTTCGGGTCGTCCTCAACTCGGTGGACGAGGAGCAGCTGAAAAGCGCCGATGTCCGGACGCCCGACGAGAACACCTTGTCCCGGCGCAGCCAGACGAGTCGCGGGTCCGACCAGACGGCCTTCGCGATCGACGTCGAACGCGATATCATTCGTGGGCTGGCCGGTACTCCCAAGGACAAGGACTTCGCGACAAGGGTCGCGGGCAGCGATGCGTTGTCCATGGATCGCCGTCTGAAGGTGGCTGACCTCCCGAAAGCCTGCGCCGACGCGCTCTCCGTGTACGCGAAGGACGACTACAAGAACCACTTCGGATGGGTCGACCAGATCAAACACGTGCGTGAAGCCGACCTACTTGAGCAGCTGGATACTGCTGCTGCTGCGAAGCTCGAGGCTGTAATCGGTGGCGCAGACCCGGATGGCCTGCACTTGGCCTTTCCCATCATCTACGACCCTGAGAAGGGTGCCTGCATTCGCTACAAGGGCTTCCGCAGCAAGCTTGTGTTCCCCGACCTCGACCTCTCCGGCTACCTGGGCGCCCTTCAGGAGCAGGGCGTGACGAGTTTCACGGCCGACGATCTCAGGAAGCATGCTGTCCACGAGGTCGACGACGAGGGCAAAGACTGCGGCAAGAGCTGGAAGATTGGCGAGTGTCTTGTTCTCGAAGCCGAGGTTGATGGCCATACCTACGTGCTCTCCGGCGGACGCTGGTATCAGGTCGCTCAGGACTATGCTCAGGAGTTGGTGAAGTTCTTCGACGAACTACCAAAGGAAGAACTTCCAGACGCGCTCCCCGATGAAAATGAGGAGAAGTACAATAGGCGCTTGAAGAATGACGTGCCTGAGCTTCTCTGCCTCGATCGCAAACTCATCAAGCCCACCGGCTGGACCACGTCCATTGAGGCCTGCGATTTCCTTGATAAGAACGCTCGTGTCATTCACGTGAAAGACAAAACGTCGTCTTCACGCCTCAGTCACCTCTTCAACCAGGGAACGGTATCAGGTCGCGTCCTGATTGGGGACGCAGCGGCGCGCGATCTCGTGAGAGGCCGGATCGACGAGGTTCAAGCAGATACCGGACAGACTGGCTTTGCCGACGTGATCCCGTCTGCAAACGAAAATTTCCAGCCGAGGGACTACACCATCGTCTACGCGGTTATTGGGACTGGCGATGTCCCGAAGCTACCCTTCTTCAGCCTGGTCACGCTCCGTCAAGCGGTTCGCGAACTCAGAGTGATGGGATACAAGGCCGCGTTCGCCTGGATCAAGAAACCGGCTGCGGTCGGTGTGAAGCCAACCAAGCCTGCAGGGGGCGATCAAGATGAAGGCGAGGTGATTGACCCCGAAGACGAGGCAGCATGAATTACGAGGGATTCATCGCGGCTGAGAAACACCAGTCCCAAGTGCCAGCTCTGCAGCTGCTCGTGGCGCTCGGGTTCACCCCGCTCTCGCAGGAGGAGGCACTTCGCCTGCGAGGCGGGAGGCTGCGGAACGTGGTGCTGGACGATATCCTCGCCGAGCAACTCATGCGCATCAACCGCTTCACGCATCGCGGCCGCGAGTATGGGTTCGATCTTGAGGATGCGCACGAGGCGATGCGGCGGCTCAAGCCCACGCCAGATCGGCTGAAGGGGCTGCGCGGCACGAACCAGGACATCTACGACACGCTCGTCCTCGGCACGACCATCACGAAGTCCATCGACGGCGACTCGAAGAGCTACTCGTTCCGCTACATCGATTGGGAGCGGCCGGAGAACAACGTCTTTCACGTCACGGCCGAGTTCTCGGTCGAGAGGACTGCGTCAAGCCAGACCAAGCGCTGCGACATCGTCGCGTTCGTGAACGGCATCCCGATCCTGGTGATCGAGAACAAGCGGCCGACCGAGAGCCTGAAGAAGGCGGACAGCCAGCTGATCGGTTACCAGAACGAGGACAACATCCCGCAGCTCTTCCACTTCGCCCAGCTGCTGATCGGCATGAATCGGAATGAGGCGCGTTATGCCACCGTCGGGACGCCGCGGAAGTTCTGGCAGACCTGGCGCGACGAGGAAGACACCGACGAGGCCATCGCGCCGTTTGCCAACCGCG
The DNA here is from genome assembly GCA_048268905.1 of Maricaulaceae bacterium. GTDB lineage: Bacteria > Pseudomonadota > Alphaproteobacteria > Caulobacterales > Maricaulaceae > JACOMS01. The sequence continues at coordinate 6,314 of JBLWUN010000022.1, forward strand.
TGCTCACCGCGGCTGAGAAGGACGCAATCTTTTCCGGCGACTTCGCGGGCGCACGCGCGTATTTTGACGCGATGGCCGCCGAGGGCGACCGCGCGGTCACGGTTCAAGACCGGACGGTGTACGCGTTGTGCCGCCCCGAGCGGTTGCTCGATCTCATCCGCCGCTTCACCGTGTTCGACGGCGGCGTCCGCAAGGTGGCACGCCATCAGCAGTTCTTCGGAATCCGGCGCGCGGTCCAAACGGTGAAGCAGCAAGACCTGAGCGGCGCGCGCAAGGGCGGCGTGATCTGGCACACGCAGGGCTCGGGCAAGTCGCTGACGATGGTGATGCTTGGGCGCTCGCTCGCTCTCGAGCGCAACATCGAGAATCCACGGATCATCATCGTCACGGACCGCGACGATCTCGACAAGCAGATCAAGGACACCTTCAAGTCCTGTGACCTCGAACCGGTTCGGGCGACGAGTGGGTCTCATCTTCTGGAACTCGTCCACAACAAGGCGCCGCTGGTCACCACGATCATCAACAAGTTCGACACGGCGCTGAAGAACAGCAAGCTGGTGGACGAGGATCCGAACATCTTCGTACTGGTGGATGAGAGCCACAGGACGCAGACGGGTCGCTACGGCGGCCACAGCCAGTTCGCCGCCAAGATGCGACGCCTCCTGCCCAAGGCATGCTACCTCGGCTTCACCGGCACGCCCCTGCTCAAGAAAGAGAAGAACACGCTTTCGACCTTCGGGCGGCTGATCCACCGCTACGCGATCGATGAAGCGGTCGCCGACGGAGCCGTCGTGCCGCTGCTCTACGAGGGACGGCTTGTCGAGCAGCAGGTCTCGGGCACCGTCATCGACCGCTGGTTCGACAAGATCAGCGAGGGGCTGACCGAGAGTCAGAAGCGCGATCTCAAGCGCAAATTCTCTCGGATAGACGCTTTGGCCAAGACCGACCAGGCCATCCGAGCAAAGGCCTTCGACATCTCCGAGCACTATCGCCAGCACTGGCAGGGGACCGGCTTCAAGGCGCAGCTCGTCGCCCCGTCGAAGGCAGCGGCCGTCCGCTTCAAGGAGGTCCTCGACGAGATCGGCCACGTCTCGAGCGCGATTGTCATCTCGCCTCCGGACGAGAACGAAGGCAACGAGGAGGTCGACCAGGAATCTAAGGACCTCGTGCGCCGCTTCTGGTCGCAGATGATGGCGAAGTACAAGACCGAGGAGGAGTACAACCGCCAGATCATCGATGCCTTCAAGGGCTCCGGCGACCCAGAGATCCTGATCGTCGTCTCCAAGCTGCTCACTGGCTTCGACGCGCCCCGGAACACGGTGCTTTACGTTTGCAAGTCCCTGAAGGAACACAATCTCCTGCAGGCGATTGCGCGCGTAAACCGTCTTTACGAGGACGGTGGCACGGAGAAGCAGTTTGGTTTCATCGTCGATTACGAGGGGTTGCTGGGCGAGTTGGACAGCGCCCTGTCGACCTATAGCGCCTTCGAAGGTTACGAGGCCGCAGACCTCGCAGGGACGGTGCACGATGTCCGGGAGGAGATCCGCAAGCTGCCCCAGTTGCACGATCAGCTTTGGGACCTCTTCAAGCCGGTTCGGAACAAAAAGGACATGGAGCAGTTCGAGCAGCACCTCGCTGACGAGGCGCTGCGCCATGAGTTCTACGCGCGGCTTAAGACATTCAGCCGGTGCCTGCATATCTCGCTCTCGTCGGATAAGCTTTTCGATGTCTTCGACGAGGCAAAGGTCGATGTTCTGAAACGCGACTGGAAACAGTTCTCCGAACTCAAGCGCTCGGTCCAGCTCCGCTACCAGGAGACGGTCGATGTCCGCGAGTTCGAGCCGAAGATTCAGAAGCTCCTTGATGACCACGTCGTGGCAATGCCGGCGGAAACCATCATCGAGGTGGTCAACATCAACGATCCCGACGCGCTGAAGGCCGTCGTCGAAGAGACGGGGGTGTCCGAGGCCTCGAGGGCCGATCGCATCGCCAGCGCGACCCGGCGGGCGATCACCGAGAAGATGGATGAGGACCCGACGTTCTACAAACAGTTCTCCGAGCTGCTCGAAGAGACCATCCGCGCCTACCGCGAGAAGCGGCTGTCCGAGCGCGAATACCTGAACAGCGTCGTGGACCTCGCGAGCAAGGTCGCGCGCAAGGATCGCGGCCGCGATGTTCCGGAAAGCATCCGGGGCGACGAGGATGCGCAGGCGTTCTTCGGGATCCTGGACGGTCAGCTGAAGACCGAAGGCGATGAGCTGGTAGCCGGCGACGATGCTGCAGCGATCGCTCAACAGATCATCGACATCATCAAGTCCCATCTGATCGTGGACATCTGGTCGAACGAGGTGGCCCAGAACAATCTGCGGAACGCCATCGATGACTACTTCTTCGACGTCCTGCGCGACGAAAAGGGCGTCGAACTGCCCGTGGAGGTGCTCGACGAGCTCGAACTAAGGATCATGGACCTCGCCCGGGCCAGGTTCGCGGCATGACGCGGGAGTTACACCGTCTGCAGTACGGCGAGAAGGAGATCCAGTACCAGATCGTCCGCCGCCCGAGGAAGACACTGGAGATCGCCGTCGAGCCGGACGCGTCGGTGGTGATCGCGGCCCCGGAGGACGCGACATTAGACGCCATCGAAGCCAAACTGCGGAAGCGCGCGGCATGGGTAACAAGGCAGCAGCGGTATTTCGCGCAATTCCTACCGCGGACGCCGGAGCGCAGGTTCGTCGCAGGGGAAACGCATCTTTACCTGGGGCGCCAGTACCGGCTGAAGGTCGTCCCGCATGTCCAGGAAAGCGTGAAGTTGACCCGCGGCTTCATCGTTGTGCAGACTCACCGGCCGACCAGGCCGGAGGTGACACGCGAACTTGTCGAGGCATGGTACCGCGATCGGGCTCACATCAAGTTTCCGGAGCGGATCGAACTCTGTCTCGGTCTCTTCCCGGACCCCGAGGCATTCCGGCCGAAGGGTCTCATCGTACGCCAGACCCGGCAGCGATGGGGGTCCATGTCGCCGGCCGGACGTCTGCTGCTAAACCGCCGCCTCGTGCAGGCGCCAGTCGACGCCATCGACTACGTGATAACCCACGAACTCTGCCACGTGGCCGAACCCCATCACGGAGCAGCCTTCTTCGATCTCCTCGACAAGGTGATGCCCGACTGGGAGCGTCGGAAGCAGAGACTTGAACGGGCCATGGCGTGATTAGCAGGGTCAAGGAAACTCGTTCTTCATCCGTTTGCCAGAAAGAGGCAAGCTATAGGAACGACTGGTACTCATCCATGAAAGTAGCAACCTGCAGTAGGCCCTGCGCTTCTGACTTGTGAATCAAAGCCGCAACATCGAGCGCCGGGTTCTTGAAGCGCTCCCGCATGCGACGTAGGGCCAGAATGGCCTCCGAGGGATCCAGCTCGATGGTATCGGCGATGAAGTCGTCGGCGGAAATCGCTTGGATGGCGTGCGGGTCCAGAACGGCGGAAGGAAAGTCGGCAAGATTGTCCGTCACGATGACTGAAGCAGACGTCGCGATGGCCGCTGCCAGTACGTGGTTGTCGCCCGGATCGGGCAGCGCGAGCTTGTCTTCGAAGATCTCATATCCAGTCACCAGAGCTTCAGGAAATGCTGCTTCGATTGCCGCCCTTTGCCGGGAACCATCGGTTTCGCCCTTGGTGATTTGGGTGATCGCTTTCTGGGTCTCATCAAGAATGCGACTGCTCCACCGAGGCCGGAACAATCCGGCCTCGGCCAGGCTCAGGAGCATGTTCCTGCGAAGTGCGCCGCCAAGCACGCAGGCATCGAGAAGAGCTGTGAACCGATCAGCGTATCGGCTCATAAAAGACCTTCTTCCGCATCCATTGCAGCAAGGTCACTCAAAGCATCCGAGCGAGACGCGTCACGCTTCTCCTTGTAGGCAAAAAGATCGTCTGCACGAACCCGGCGATGACGGCCGGTCTTCGCAAACGGAATCTCGCCTTCCTCGAGAAGCTTCACCAGAAACGGACGGGACACATTGAGAAGGTCCGCCGCCTGCTGCGTGGTCAGCTCTGACTCGACGGGGATCATCCGAAACCCGCGACCACTCGACACGAGCCGCAGCACTTCGAGTAGCGAAGCCGTCAAGGCCGGCGCAAGTGTCACGGTGCGAACTTCGCCGCCTTCCAGGGCGAGCGACAGCTTTGTCGGTTCGCCTTCCTTGATCTGGGAGGCGACAATCGTTCTGAGTTGTTCGGCGTTCTTGATCTCGACCTCGTCGGGCAAACGATCAAAGAACGCCTCTTTTCTGAGGGCGTTCATCTTCTCTCTCCGGTGCTCTCGTCTCGTGTTGGATATAGGCTATCCCCCATTCGAAACAATCGCAACACTCGAAATATTCGAAATTCGTTTAGATCGTGTAAACGGGTCACAGCATGCGAAGACCGCATCGCTCTCACAGCGAAGCGACCAACACAGCATTCACTAGTTGCTCCAAGTCGGGAAGTTCGCGAAGTTCTTCCAGCCCAAAACAGACGAAGAACTGCTCGCGGGCGTACGCGACGACATATTCTCGACCAGAATCGAGCAAGTGGACGTCTTCACAGGGATGCAACGATTATCACATTGAAATTGTGAGTATTTCTGGATCTCCGCATGAATCGTTGCACTGCAGATGAAACGATAAGCAGAACGACAGAGTTTGCGTCAGGCATTGGCAACGGAGACCGGCAACGCGTTACCCAAAATCGACTTGTGAAGCTTCCACCACAACCCCCGCATCCTCCAACTGCTCCCGATCGGGAAGATCGCGCAGGGACTCCAACCCGAAGGCGACGAGGAACTGCTCCGTGGTGACGAAGGTGTAGGGAGCGCCGCGCCGAGGCGACCTTGGCCCGGTCCCGATCAGGTCGCGCGCATGCAGTCGGCCGATCAGGTCGCGGCTGATTTCTTTGCCGAAGATGTCCTTCAGCCCGTCGCGCGTAATCGGCTGATGGTAGGCGATGGCCGCCAGCACCGCGACGTCGAATTCACTCAAGTCCAGCAGTTGGTCCCCGACATCCGCAGCCGCGCGGATCGCGGGCGCGTAGGCCGCCCGGGTCCGGAATATCCAGCCGCCAGCGACCTGGGCGATCTCAAAGGCCCGCCCCTCCAGATCGGCCGCCAGATCCTCGACCAGCAGATCGACCGAGGCCCCCTGCGCCACCACGCGCGCCAGATCTTCACGCGAGACCGGCGAGGCAGAGGCAAACAGCACCGCCTCGATCCGGCGCATCCATTCCCGCCAGCGCACCTCGGGCGGCAGGTCGCTCAACTCGCGGTCAAGCTCAGCATCTGGTCGATCCTTTGCCAACGCTACACCCCGTAGAGCCGGAAAGTATCGCGCCCGGTCAGCTCGCGCACCGCGCATAGGTCGACCAACCGGTCACAGAGCCGCCGCGCGGCGCGATCCGGCAAAGGCAAAGCCGAGGGCGCCAAAGCGTCTCGGGGCAGGAACATCTCGACCGCGTCGCCGGCCCCCTTCGCCCGAAGCTTCGGAGCGACGGCTTTAAGGTACGCGGCCCGCCGCGCGAGATCTGCGGCGAAGCGCACGGCTTCTACCACCGACGAGACGAGTGCGCGATGACACGCGAGACGCAAGTCATCTCCGCGCTTTCGCAGGTCGGCGCGTTTCAGGCCTGAGGCCAGAAGCGGCACGAGATGTTCCCAACCGAGGGATTGGGCGAGGACCGCATCCGCGAGGATCAGCGCAGCTTCGTCAGCACGTGGCGCCTCGCGCAGAACGGCTTCCAGCGCCATTGCGGCACGGGGAACGGGCGCCCCTTCTCCCGCATCCAGCCACCTCGCGATCCGGTCCGGTTCGAAAGCCGACAAGGCGCGACCCAGAGTCTTGATCGACATCGGCCGCTCCACCGCACGACGCCAGATAAGGTAGGTTTCACCGGCCGGTCCCGGTAGATCGCCGGGACGCAGCAGGTGCACCGCATCGCGCAACTCCCCTGCCCGCTCCGACCGTCCTGAGAACGCGACGCAAGCCTCGGCTGCGCGCAGCGCGAGCCGGTCCCGCAACAAGGCTTGGGGCACTTCCGCGCGTCCCAACACAAGATGCAGGTGGTTCTGCGCCGCGCCCGACAAAAACGCAACATCTTCAAGGGTTTCAGCGCGTGCAGAGGTGACCCAGGCAGGCATCCGGGGTAACGTGTCGCGGTCGTTGATGTGATCCTGCAGGGCAAATGTCATGCTCAGAGCCTACATGGCGGCGGCGCTTTTAGCCAGCGAATAGCACAAAAACCGCCCCATGTTTTCGCACTCCGTCATGTCCAATAAGTTTGCATTATCGGACATGACGGTTTATGCTGGGAAGTAGTTTTATTTCACCGCCGGATTCAGTGGAAAGATGCCCTCAGAGACCGAGAAATCGACATCAGCACCCTCTGGTAAGCTGGATGATCCTCGCGCGGGCGAGAGAGAGGAAGAGGAAAGCGATGGCATCGCCCTGCCCTCCCATGTCGCGGGGTCCGGAACGCTGGATCGACTGGTGGACACCGCCCGCGACTACGCACGTTCTGCTGCGGCCGACAACACGCTGAAAGCCTACGCGAAGGATTGGGCACACTTCGCACGCTGGTGCCGGATGACGGGCGCCGAGCCATTGCCCCCCTCCGCTGAAATGATCGGGCTTTACCTCGCGGATCTGGCGTCCGGGTCGGGTCCCTCCCCTGCCCTATCGGTCAGCACCATCGACCGGCGCCTCTCGGGCCTGGCTTGGAACTACGCACAGCGCGGCTTCGCCCTCGATCGCAAGAACCGGCACATCGCGACGGTGCTGTCCGGCATCAAACGTAAGCACGCGCGACCGCCGGTGCAGAAAGAAGCGATCCTGGCCGAGGACATCCTCGCGATGGTGGCCACCCTTCCTTTCGACCTACGCGGGCTGCGAGATCGGGCCATCCTTCTCCTTGGATACGCCGGAGGCTTGCGCCGCTCGGAAATCGTCAGCCTGGACGTGCACAAGGACGACACACCGGACTCCGGCGGCTGGTTCGAGATCCTGGAGAAAGGCGCCCTGCTGACGCTGGATGCCAAGACCGGCTGGCGCGAGGTCGAGATCGGCCGAGGCTCCAAAGAGCAGACCTGCCCTGTGCATGCGCTGGAGCAATGGCTGCACTTTTCGAAGATCAACTTCGGTCCGATTTTTGTCGGCACCTCTCGGGACGGCAAGCGCGCCCTCGATACGCGGCTCAACGACAAGCATGTGGCCCGCCTGATCAAGCGGACGGTCCTGGACGCCGGCATCCGATCCGAGCTGCCCGAAAAAGAGCGCCTGGCGATGTTTTCCGGTCACAGCCTTCGCGCCGGGCTCGCCAGTTCGGCCGAAGTTGACGAACGCTACGTCCAGAAGCAGCTAGGGCATGCCTCGGCAGAGATGACTCGTCGCTACCAGCGCCGACGCGACCGGTTCCGCGTGAACCTGACCAAGGCTGCCGGCCTCTGAGCCCCTGCCCGATCACGCCGCCTGCCCGCTGAGCCTGCCATAGAAGCTGCGCTCGAGATGCAGCTCCCCTGCCCCGGCCTTCTCGACCATGCCGCGCAGATAGCCGCCCGGCGAGGATACTTCGCCTGCGCAATGCTTCTCGAAGACAAGCGCCAGCGCTGCTGTCGCCATCTGTTTGCCCAGCCGCTCCTGTGCCACGTTCCAGGCATGCTCGGACACCCCGATCATCGGCCTGAGTTGACCAGCAACCCGGTGCAGATCGCCCCAATCTTTCAGGAACCCGCCCATATTGCGTGCCCAGGATGCGAATTCGGGACAAGCCTGCATCACTGTGGGCAGATCCAGTGCCGCGCGCTTCTTGCGCACCTCGGCCACCCACTCTTCCAGCTCCCTATCAACCTGATCTTCGGGCTGAGAATTGGGCACCACGGCCGCGGCTTCCTCATTTTCTGAGGAATTACGAGTTACAGGATTAAGTTGGTTTGTAATTAGTATATGAGGATCAGAAATGACCTCCCTGGGGTTCATTTCTTGAGTTTTCTTAGAACCTTGTTCCTTGGTTTCAGGCATGTTTCCCACAGGCAGCACGGCCTCAGTTGCCTTGAGATAGGCCGCCTCGACGCGCTCCTGTAGCTCCTTGAACCAGCCCAGCAGCCGTGCAAGCTGCTCGGACGCTTCATGGCGGCGCGGAAGCCGGTCCAGAAGCTCCTCGAAGAGCCCCGTGAACTGCGTCCAAGGCCCGCGCAGCGCGCTGCTGACGGCCGCCTCGATCCGCGCGCGGATCATGCGGCGTGCCACAGTGATCTGACGCTTCAGGCGTTGGCAGAGCTCGCGCTCGGCCTGCAAATCGGCATGGAGCTCCTCGAACTCCTCGACACGCGCCGACAGAGGCGACAGATCGAAGCCGTAGGCCTCGACAATGCGCCCTTCGGCGTCCCTACGGCCCCATCGCTTGCCGTTCGGGCTATCCTGGAAGGATATCACGCCGATCTCGGCCAGCCGCCGTGCATGGCGCTTGAGTGCAGAGAGCGAAAACCCCGTCTGCTCCATCAGATAGGCGTTCGACGCCCAGACGATCGGGCGCTGGCCCTCTTCCCAGTCCTGGGCCTGGGTGAAGGCCCCCAGCGTGTCGAGGAGCATCAAGTCTCCGGCCTTGAGGCCAATGTAGGCCCCCACCCGCTTCACGGCCACGAAGGCCCGCGTTTTGGGTACAGCTACCTGTTCACCGGCTTGGGCAAGCTGCTCTGCAATGCCAAGACCCGGTGTCGGCTTGCGCCAACCTGTATGTTTCATGCCTGTTTCTCACCTCCAGTTATGTGGAGGCAAAAGAAAGCCGTTCGCCAAAGTGGCGTTCTTGTTGACAGTGATTCGCGGGAGAGATATCTTCTAAGCGACCAAACTTTTCAGATTAGCTCTCAGGCCACGCTGCTTGGGGGCTTTTCTTTTGCCTAGATTATTGTTCTGACTGCTCCTCTTTCGTCGCGAGGAATTCGTTGTACAGCTGATCAAGCCGACCCGAGAGAAAGTCCCCGAACTCGGTTGAATCTTGTGCCGTAAGCGAAATGCTGAATGCTTTTCCGGAACGACCGATGACTCCCTTGATGCGGCCTTTGCCGGCAGTCCAGGTTCGTTTCTTGGGCATGGCACGCGTTTTTCGGCGCTTCGGCGCCCTGCCCGCTTCTGCCAGCTTGCTGTGCAGGAACTCAAAGCGAGCATCACTGTCGAGGTTCTGAAACCCGTCGAACTCCAAAGCTTCCTTGAGGATCTTGTCGTTCGATGGTTCCGAAGCCAACTTCTTGAAGTCTTCCCAACGATCACGCCCAATCTGCTTGGCCGGCCCAATCTGTTCGATGACATGCCGAGGGACGTTCTGCGTCACTGACAGCATCCGTGAAAGCAACGTCCCATCGATGGTAAGAGCGGACTGGATCACGTCCTTTGCTTGCCCCATATCCAAGAGGCTCTTCGCAAATAGGGCTTTCTCAATAAAAGAGAGATCTGCGCGCGCAGTGTTTTCCTGCCCTTGAGCAAGAATGTGAGCCACATCGTCCATTGGTTTTACAACTGCGCGAACCTTACGGCCGAGCACCGAAGCAACTCGCACACGGCGATGCCCGAAGACGATCATATAGCGGCCATCCGCTTCCGGATGCGGTCTAAGCAAAACCGGCGTGTCCTGGCGACCTGCTGCGATCGATGCTTTCAGTTCTTCGAAAGCAACATCGTCATCACTAAGCCGATCCGAAACGAATGACACATCGATCAATTGCGGATCGATCTCGACAATGGTTTCGCCTTCAAGGAGACGCTTCGAGTTCTCCGCAAGGCTATCAATCGAAACCTTCATCGATTTCGAAGCACCGCGCATTGCGTATCCAGAGCGACCGGAATCCTTGGGCTGCTCCGGCGAGCCGGCCATAACGCTCTTCAGGAGGTCTTTGCGAGCCATCAAGCCATCTCCCTTTCGCCAGAATCCAACCGACGCGCAGCGCACATTTCGACAGTTGCACGGCTGTCAAAACTGGCTCTCTGCACGGCTGTCAAAACCTTAGTCATTCACGCCCCCATGCCTTGTGGATCAGTTCGGCGATTTCGTCGTTCACATCATTCAAAGACGTAACTGCGCGGTCGTAAGTAGTCCGGACGAACTGAGACCGTTCAACTTCGTAAAGCGTCTGCTTGGTGATCCCAGCGTCGGAGATCGCCGTAGATTTCAGCACAGGAGCCGACAGCATCTGATTTGGGAACATCGCCTGGAGGAACCCAACCATCTGCTTTTGGGGACCGTCTGTTGGTTCAAACCGCGTTACGAGGTAACGGAACCACTTCAGGCGCATGTTCGCTCCAGCGTCACGGATCGTCTTCATGATCCCGCCCAGCATCAGGAGAAACTGGCTCATCGACATGACGTCCAGCATCTGAGGATGGACTGTCACAATTACCGAAGATGAAGCCGTCAGAGCAGTGAGCGTGAGGTAGCCCAGCTGAGGTGGGCAATCGATTACGACCACGTCATAGCGGTCATCAACCTCGCTAAGCGTCTTCGATATACGAGTGAAAAAGGTACGGCCCTCATGGGGATCGCTGCTCGTCAAAGCAACCGGGGTATCGTATTCGTACTCTTGAAGCTCGAGACTTGCCGGAACGATATCTAGGTTGGGGAAGTTCGTTGGCCGGATCACCTCTGAGATCGGCTTGCGCTCGTCATCATACCGAAGTGTCTCGTAGAGCGAAGGCACGTCGTCGAGTTCAGGCTGAATGCCGTGCAAAGCTGTGAGCGAAGCTTGAGGGTCCAAGTCGATCGCAAGAACTCTATGCCCTTTCAACGCCAAGTGCTGCGCGAGGTGGGCGGCGGTAGTGGTCTTTCCAGAACCCCCTTTGAAGTTCACGACAGACACAACGTGCAGTTCTTCGTCAGGTTGGCGATAGGGGACATAACGGCGCTTGCCGGGGCGACCATGCTTGTCGAGATAGGCTCTCAGTTCCAACATTTGCTCAGCAGAGTAGCTACGCCTGCCGGAAGACGATGTTTCAGGTTCAGGACCTTTGCCTTCGAGATGAAGCTTCTTAATGGTCGACTGGGTCACGCCGAGATAATAGGCAACCTCGGCCAATGAAAACTGACGTAGACCTTTTTGGGCGTCCGGAGGATACTGTTCCTGCCGCAACATATTGAGGCGGTCGGAAATCAGCTCTCCTTGCTGTAGGATGATCTCGTCGAAGGGTTGATCCTTCGTATCAGCCGCAAAAGACCGTTCTCGCATCCGCCTGTCCTCTAAATATCGCTTTTTCAGCGATTTCGCTCATTAAAGTGTCATCTACACGGAAAAACGAGTCTTAACAACGATTTTCGCCCGGCGGCTAGATCTTTCCCAATCCACCAGAGTGCCTAGATGTCTCGACAAAGTGTAGCGATTGAGGAATGTAGCCACCCAATATCTAGGGGGAACTGTCACTAGCTCGGATGTGCAGTCAACTTTAACTTCGCTCCCGTTACACCTCAACTATCTGTTATTATTTTATTTTTCCGCACTGCACGGCTGTCAAAATGCAAAGTGCTCGAAGCTTCAGAACGCTAGGGGGACCACGAATCTGTCTCCTCCAAAACGGATTGCGTCATCATCACCTTGCGCCAATTCAGTGATCAGTTGCTTCCACCAAGCGCACCAACCACTGGCTGCAAAATGCGGGGAATGCGTGTCAGCGCGAAGGGAAACAGAAGAAATCGGCTGGGTTGCCCCAGCCGATTCTTTACGTCACGCGGCGTCTTTCGGCCCCCAGGGGATGACGGCCTGCAGGGACAGATCGTCCTGGCTGGCAGCCTTGCCGAGGTTGGCATTGAAGCCGTGGTCGCGGATGGTCAGCGTGTAGTAGTCGGCGCCGGTCTCCTTGTTCTGCT
>JBLWUN010000023.1:0-15725 GCA_048268905.1 Maricaulaceae bacterium
GCCAAACGCGCCTATGGGATCTTCCAGAACGCCGAACCAGCTCCGGCCAATCATGCTTACCTGCAGAACAAACAGGTGCCTGCAGGCGATCTGCGCATTGATCAATCGGGCAACCTGCTCATGCCGATGGCCAATGACAAAGGCTTTATCGAGAACATCCAGACCATCCATCCCGATGGCACCAAGATGTTCTTAAAGGACGGCAAGAAGCGCGGCCTGATGCATGTGATCGAAGGCGACCCCAAAGGCCCGATGATTGTCACCGAAGGCTATTCCACCGGCCAAAGTCTGCATATGGCCAGCGGCCTGACGGTGGTGGTGGCACTTGATTCCGGCAATCTGGCGCCAGTGGCCGAAGCCCTTCACAAGAAGCATCCAGATCGCCCACTAATGATTGCCGCCGATGATGATCACGCCAAGCAGGTCAATGCCGGGATCAAGGGTGCTGGACGGGCATCTGAGCTGACCGGGGCGAAGATCCTGCGCCCGGATCTGAGTGACGACGAGAAGACCAAAGGCCTGACCGATTTTAACGACATCCATCGGGAACGCGGGATTGAGGCGCTGAAACCTCTCGTCACCGAACAGCTTGGCCTCGCCAAACCGAAAGCCAAAACCAGAACACGGGGACGCGAGCAGCAGGCTGCCAGCCTGGCAGTCTGATCCCCGGAAGCCGGTGGCACAATGAACGCCACCGGCACCTTCTTCTCAATGCTGGAACCCTGCTATGGCCACCGAACGACACGTCATCAAGACCTATCTCAACGACGAAGAGAAAACACGCATCGATCAGTTGGCGCATCAAATGCGACTTTCGCGGTCAGAGCTTTTGAAACGGTTGCTGATGAATACCAAACTGCCCAGTGCCAGGGACTTTGCCGCATGGCAGGGCATTCGCGATCTGCTCAAGGTTAATGCCGATCAGGCTAGGTTAGGTAACCTGTTTAAGCTCGCCCTAGATGAACCGCTTTCGGCAGATCTTCTCAAAAAGTTCGATGATCTGATCCGCGATATTGAAACAACCCAAGCAGACCTGAAGTCCGCCATTGGCGAGATCCGCGATCAGCTTCAGCCTGGCAAAAGCAAGCAGCGCAAATCATGATCGCAACCAAGATCGGCAAGAAATCCGGTGTGCCGGATAACTACACCCGCTTGGGCGAATACATCGCCGCAGCCGAGGAGAAAGGCGAAAAACTGCATCAGTTCTGGATCCGCAATTGCGATGCCGGCACAAATATCGAGGATCTTGATCTCGCTCTTTTGGAGATCGAAGCGGTTCGGCGACAAAAACCCGATATTGCCGACAAGACCTATCACCTTGTCGTTTCTTTTCGCCCTGGCGAGCAGGATAAACTGACCAAAGAAGACCTGATGGCCATCGAGGCGGAGTACGCCAAAGCACTTGGTTACACCGATCATCAGCGGGTGGCGGGGACGCATATCAACACTGATAATTTCCACATGCACATCGCCTTTAACAAGGTGCATCCGGAAACGCTCAAGGTCGTCACACCGCATCGGGATTTCAAGATCCTCGCCAAGGTCTCGCGTGAGATTGAGAAGAAATACGGCCTCGCTATTGATCCCGGCATGACTGATGGCAAGGAGCGTGATCCCAACAAGCTGTCACCTGCAGCACGGGACTACGAAGCCCATACCTGGCAGGAATCATTCCAGCGGCATGTGCTCAAACATCGTGAGGAAATACTGGAAGGTTTAGGGAAAGCCAAGAACTGGAAAGAAGCACACGAGGTTCTGGCCGGATATGACATCAGCCTGAAACTGCGCGGCAATGGCATGGTCCTTATGAGCCCGGATGGTCAGGCGATGAAAGCCAGTCAGCTAGATCGTTCTTGTAGCAAAAAGAAGCTGGAAGGTCGGTTCGGGATGTTTAAAGCACGACAAATTAAACAACCAAACAAAGGCTTACACCAGGTTAGAACGAGACATCGCTATAAGCCCCGACCGCTCGCGAGACATAGCAATAGTCCTGCCCTTTGGCGGCGCTATCTTAGCTCACGGAGACTCCTGCCCAAACAACGCGGACTGACAGCACATGCCTTGCGAAACTGGAAGATGTTTTTGCTCATGGAAGCCCACCAGGATCCGTTGGCGATGGTGTTGATCATGGCGCATCGGGAGATGCTTGGTCTTATGACCTTACACACACACATCAAGCAAAAGCCTGATCACCTCAAGAAAACTGAAAGCGTTCTTCCGTCAATCTAACCGTGACGCGGCGCTTACGAATACAATACTGTATATCCCAGAATAAGGGGGCCGAGGCATTGTTTCAGAACCGAGAAGACCCTAAGCCTTACCCGCCGACATATCTGATTCGGTCAGTTCTAGTTGCGTGTCCGCACACGCTTTGTGTTTGCTTAAGACAACGTTTGGATCAATACCAAGGCGCTCAGAATACTGTTTGTTCATTGCATCCATCACGGAGACAACAGACTGATCTAGAAATCCTTGTGCTGACAGAAACGTCAGCTGGTAAGTCTCTACAGCAAGCGGCTTTATGTATTTTTCGATCCTGTCCGCCTCGGTGCGCGACACAGGGGCCGACAGGCAGGCTTGAAGACACCAGAAGCACGTCGCCCAGCATTCGATAAGGTCGGCAGGCAGTTGGTCGTGGTCGGCGTCGCGTTCCGGGCTCCGGATGGCGGGATTTGTGCCGCCGAAGACCTTGAAGAGAAGGCGGCCGATGACGACCGGCCAGCTGTGAGGGTCGCCTTCCACCGGCAAAACCTGCAAAGATGTCCGGCCATTTTGATTTGTTTTATCGGTTCCTTTCCATGCGGCAGCGCAGATAATCATTAGAAGGGCACGGAGGCGGAGGAAATCACGGGTCGAGAGCTGACCCTTGGCTTGCTTGAGGTCAATCCGTTTGGAAAAGTTCGAAACAGCGGCGACAATCTGGTCCTTGGTTGCTTTGCGCTGCCTCGCCTTTTGGCGGCGCTCTTCTGCTTCGATGGCCTGTTCATCCAGTGGCGCCGAGGGCCGGTCGAATTCTTCGCCCGCTTCAAGAGCCCCGCTCGCATCCTCGGTCTCGTCGCCAAGATCGAATGCAGCTTTCAGGTAGTCCTCATCGTCGTCCTCGGCTGCGATTTGCAGCGCGTTCAGCCCAACGATCCTGTTTAGAAAGCCCCGGACGATTGAGACATCGCTGCCGCCGAGGCTGTTGTGCAAGATCGGACCAGCGTGATGCGGGCGTCTTCCGGCAACAAATTCCGCATAGCTGAGCTTCTTGTAGCCTTGAGCATTGTCGCCATCATCCTGCCGCTGCGCTTTGGGGATTGAAACGCCTTCGCCGGGCGCATTGCTATCCGTTTCCTCGATCTGTTCCAGCACATCCAGAACCTCCAGCAAGGCCAAGCTAGCTTCGGTTTCGCCGTCCAGCTGTGCCAAGATGTTTTCAACTCTCTTGGAGTGAGTTTCCCGAATGGCCGTATGCAGCATATCCACTTGTGTGACGATGGCTGGCGGGAAGTTTTGTGCACCGGCAACCTTTGCAAAGGCGGGAAGCTCCTCCTCGATTTCAACCTGATACCGCAGGACAGTTGGCTTACTGTCCTCGATCTTCTTGGGCGAAATATCGAGCGCGCTCCCAGTTGCGCCTAGAAGCTCGATTGCCTGATCTTCTGGCGCGGCGACTTTTGCAGATGGCTGCCAGGTCAATGTGGTTCCGCGCAAGGAAAATGTCCCCGGATGCTGGTTTGCCAGCGCGTCCAGTGGTATGTCGTCCTCCAGCCCGAATGGTTCCAGCTCACTCGGCTCAATCCGTTTTTCATCCTGAAGTAGCTTCGAAAGACCAAGGGCGTCGATGGCTGTTCCAGCAGGCAAGCGCCGGTAGATGCATGCCTCGTCGTTGCTTCCCGCAACCTCGGCTTTGCCAAGTGCAGCCACCGTGCAGTTGGCACTCCCGAGCAACAAGTGATCGAAACTGTCCGTCTCGGCGATCACCGCCTTGGCGTGGATAAAGCGTCCCGCTTCGAACTTCTCTCGGTGATAGAGCTTCAGGTTGCGAATGGTATTTGCCGCGTCTCCGGGAAATAGACCTGTCTCCCGGTCGATGATCGCAGCATTTTCAAGCGGGCTGAGCCGCTCATCCAGATAGGAAAGTGCCGCGAGCCTTTCGTCCCAATAAGGAGAGATCACTGTCAGCCGCTTTACGGGCTCGTCAATAAGGTCAGAAAAACGCCTGCCGATGCCGCTTTGCCTATCGGCAATCAGAAGCGCCGCCTCGGTTCCATCGCTGAGACTGACAACGCCGGTCGCAGGAGCAGCGCTGCGCAGCCATGCTGCACGGCCAAGCATCCAGTCGCGCTGCGCCGGAACCATTGGATCGGCAGGATCGATCAGCCCGGAGAGATACTGCCAGGCTTGAGCGATCAGGCGCTGCGCGCCGCTATCGTCTGCCTCGCACTCCATCATCGCCACAAGTTCAAGATTTCCGGCAAGTCCAGCCGCCGTCATATTGGCCGAGCCAATGATAAGGCGGCCACCTTTGCGCCCGACCTGAAAAAATATCTTCGGATGGAATAGGCCCATCGCGCGCGCGCCCGTTGCTGTGTAGTATCGACCGGCCTGTCGCGGCAGCGCCGATGCCCCGCCGAGCGCGTGCGTCAGCATTCTTCCATCTGCCAGCACCATATTGTTGCGGCAGCCAGCGCCGCGCAGCCGGGGAAGTACGATGTTCTCATAGGCGTCGAAATCGATGCCGAAGGTGGTCGCTATACTTGTGTGATACCCTTTATCTGCAAAACGTTCGTAAAGCCTCATACGCCTACAGCCTCCCGGCCTTTGGCGGTGAGGCCATTCTCACCCAGCAATCCAATATCCTTTAGAAAAGTGATGGCAGGGCCGAGACGAGGATTGGTGAAGACCGGTCCATCTTTTTCGCGAAGTCGCAGCTTCCCATCATCGTTTTCAATCAAGAACGTGTAGTCGCCTTGATGGCGGAGCTTCCGTAGTGCCACCCACAAATGTCTGCGCACGATGCGTTCTTCAAACAGACGCTCAACGATCTGCTGGAAGTCCTCATCGCGGTAGCGATCTAGGAACCGCTTTTCGCTGAGCAGTGACCGAAACGCATCAGGATTAAACCCGCCAAACGATTCATTCAGGTCGGCTCCAGTATCGTCGATGCGCTGATGCAAGATCGCGAGAAGCCTGATTGCGTCTGCCGCTGTCTCGGGCGTGCACACGCTCGCATCACTTCGCCCTGCGCGGATAATGTTACGCGCAAGAGAAAACTCGGAACCCGCATCGTCTGGGTTGAATGCGTTCTCTGTCGCTTTGGTACTTTCGATCAATGCTGCCAAGCTGGTCGGTCTTTGCTCGAATTCTGAGAGGATCGCCTCTGCACAATCTCCGATAAGGCGTGCCAGGCTGAGACCCGCCGGGTGCTCTGACAGCGTATCCAGCGAGAATTTCAGCAAAGCTTCAAACGCAATGTGGCAGAGATCGTTAGCATGGTAGACCCACCAACGCGCGCGCTGCGCTTGCAGGCCGCCATCATCGAGGACGAGCGGCGTACCTAGCTGGTCCTGCCCCGCGTAGAGCACCCAGCGGATTTCATCTGCGCGTGGCTCACGCTCCAAAAGCTCGGTGATTTTCAGGATCAGCTGGATACTAAGCTTTCGGGACAGATCGCCCGGCTTCGGGTCGCTGGCATCGCTCAACAAGACGCTCTCATAAATGCTGCGTTCCTTGCTATCGGGAGCAATTGCCGACGGCAGCACTGGTGCGAACTTAGTGAGTTCGCCTCTTTGGACATGGCCACGTTGGAGGGTTTCGAAGAATTTATCGGCAACGCTATCCAAAGAATTTTGAAACCCATTGGCCAACTCTTGACCAAGTGGCCTTTTAGGGAGCGGAATTTCCCCGAACTCGGTCGGATCAAAAGCTCCAATCTCGAAGAGCTGGCTGCGATACGCTGCGCCAAAAGCTCCCCAAGCCTGTTTGAGGTAGTATGTCTCACTGCCTGGCTCGGTCGCGCTGGCGAATTCAATCGTATCGCCGTGGGTGACCTCTAATGTACGCAAAGCCCATTCGGTTCCAGCAACACCAGTTTCACCGCCATTGGCAGCGGCGATCAGTGCATATAGCGCCTCGGCCCGTCTGACGATGCGCTTCCAGCTTTCAGGGTTCGTGTCGCCAATCTCTCTCGCGTATCGATGCGCGAGCCATGGATAAAGACCATAGTAGCGCATCCTCAATGTCACGTTAGAGATGCCGGGCAGGAATGTCTGATACAGACTGACGCTACTGTTTTGCATACCCAGAGGATCGAGCCCGTTCTTTTTTCTGTATTCCGTCCACTCAGGCAGCGCGACATGATTTACCTCGACTTGCTCCACGCTCTTCCACCCTCATTCCCAGCCACAATATTGGAGTCCCCAACTCTGGTACTGCTTGCTATTGTTAAAAAGTTTGCAGAATTTCAGCCACTTCCAGATACCGGCAGAACGCGTTGGCAAGCTGCATCTGTCTTGGTGTTTTGCACTCGGCCTCAAACACCTCCGGCGATGCAACCAAGATCGCCATGCATTGTGCTCGAGAGATCGCGACATTGAAACGGTTGGCGCTATAGAGAAACTCCATGCCGCGAGGCGCATCTGAATGGCTAGATGTTGCCATAGAGTAGATGGCGATTGGCGCTTCCTGCCCCTGAAACTTGTCCACTGTCCCTACGAAGGCACCAGGCAGACGCTCCTGAATTTCGAAGACTTGGGCGTTGTAAGGCGTGATGATGACGATGTCGCCTAGCTTAAGCGGTGTTTCATTTCCCTTGCGGTCAACCCAGCTTGCCTTACTTGCAAGAATGTCCTGAACGAGGCCCGTGATGACTTCAGCTTCTTCAATAGACGCGCTCTTATTGCCAGCATGCGGCACCGGAAGATAACGAAGGCCGCTTCCTGATATCGGACCGTTAGACTTGATCGTCTGCTGCTCACAGCCCTCCTTTGCAGCAAGCTTGCCATCATAGAACAGCTCAGAATGGAACGCGCAGATATCCGGGTGAAGCCGGTATGTCGTGTCAAGAAACAGCCCGCGATCCGGAGCTATCGTGTGGTCGCCATCCAGCACATGTTCGAGCGAAGACAACTCTGTTCCATCCGGATGACTGCCCTGGGTCGGCTGGTCGAGCTGTTGTGGGTCGCCAAGCAGAATGAGCGTTTGCGCGGCTGGCGCTACTGCAGTCACATTGGCTAGAGACATCTGCGCAGCTTCATCGACAACCAGAACGTCCAAGGTATTTGTTGCATCCTCACGTGCCCATAAGAAATGCGTTGCCCCGGCAACTTGGGCGCAGCCGGAGGTCAGCGCCTCGAATAGATCTCCATTACTCTTCGCAAAGATCAGCCTGTCTTGATTGGGCTCCATTTCCTTTGGCTTTTGGACGCAACACAGGTCAATATTCATCTCCTCGGCAGCTTCTATCACCTTATCTAAAAGGTTGCGGATGACCTTGTGACTGTTAGCAGTGATACCAACCCTTTTTCCTTCCTGAACGAGACGGCAAATCATACGTGCGCCGGTGAAGGACTTACCAGTGCCAGGCGGTCCCTGGATCGGAAAAACACCGCCTTCAAGAGCTGCAGCCACGCGTTTTGCGGAATCCAACGCCTCTTCTCCAGGTGCTCTGATGGCCTGGTTTCCAATTTGTGGCGGTTCATTCAGAAGCAAGGCGCGCGCGGCGCGGTAGTCCCCATCACCTTCAATCCCGTGTTCGGCAACGTAGGTCCCGAGACGAAACAGCGAGCCTGCCTGTTCTGTTCCAGGGATGAGCTTGTGCGCGAAAACTGCATCAGGGTGGCTATTGGCTGTTGCCTTTGACTTCTTGATATCGATGGTTCGGTTCTCGGTATCGACTGCAACCGCCGCACCGATCTTGTCACCGCCTGCGGCTCGAAGCTCTTCATCCCCGCGCAAATCGGTATCTTGCTGCGTGAAGCGGTAGCGGTGCGTTGGTATTCCTGTCTTGGTTTGATCAATTTCTCCGACAAGCGTGAGGTTCGCAAGCGCTGCCCTTTCATCGACCAACTCATGCACCGTAAGTCCTGCCAGCCGGAAATACTCCCACCAGACGGCCTTTTCTTCGCGGCGGTGCCAGTCAAGTAGATAAGCCAGAACCCATCGCGCCTGCTGTTCATTCGAGCGTTCTTCCTGGTCGACCGGAATATCGACCGTTAAGCGTTCGATCAGCTCTGCGATTTGTTGTTGACGTTCGTTGAGCTCTTCGCTCGGTCCTTCTTGTCCTGGGGCGGGGCGTGGAACGTCGGTTCCGCCTGAGACCAATTCGGTGCGGCGTTCTTCCAACCAGTCCCGAAGAAACTGTGTCGATGCGCAGTCGTCCTCGTTATACCCCTGAACAATTTGGCGATCCTTGGCGCTGATCGAAGCCGTGTCTGCGAGTTCCAGTCCCGCTTGCAGGCTAGCCAACGCAACATTGGCGTCAGGCAGTGCAGTTGAGCGTTCAAAACCATAGAGCGGTTCAAGCTTCTTGATCGAGTAGCTCTCCACACCGGCGCGAAGGCCGTTGCGAACTACGCTGTAGAGATCGACGAAGATTTTTCCTCGCAGGAAATTGTCGATCTCCTCCTCGCAGGAAGCATAGCGCCCCATGAGACGCTTCAGCGTTCCAGTCTCGTACGACGCATAATGATAGACGTGCAAATTCGGATAGTTCTTCCGGCGCTCGGTGACGAAATTGATGAAGCGTTCGAAGATGGCTTTTTCGTTCTTGCGGTCAAAGGCCCAGTCGCCCGTATAGACCCACTCACCATCCATGCTACGATAACGATAGCCGAAAAGATATTCGAGGCCATGTTCCCCGACATGCGGATCGCCTTCGATGTCGAAGAAGATGTCGCCCTCGGAAGGCTCCGGCAAAAGGCATATCCCCGTCTCAGGAGCAGGAGGTAGGAGTTCGAAGCGAACCTCGCCAGCTTCCCGGCTTTCGACCTGAATGCGAGCTTGCTCGCGCACCCTTTCATAGGACTGCGCAGCCCCCCGCACGGGTTTCCACGTGAGAGGTGTCGGCATTTCCGCGAGGGCAGTAGCAGTGGTGATCCCTTGAGTTTTCAGCTCGGCAATCTGGTTGGAGCTGGCGCTTGCCACCAGACACAAATGGTCATCATCCCGACGACGCTTATCGCACTGACCTCGCCAGCGGCAGATATCACAGTGCTCTTTGGGATCGGGATAAACGTCAAGAGGCAGTTCGGCAGATGTTACGGCTTCTATCGCAGTCTTCGCCTTGCGGAAGTAGGCCGCGTAGTCTGCGAAGCGGAATTGCTGCGGTTCATAGTTTGACCAAGGCGCAACAACATAGACATATTCTGGGGCTATCCCCTGCGCATGCTCCAGAAGGTCGGCGTAGAGGCAGAGCTGCAAAACCGTTCCGCCCTTAGTCTCGCGCGCAAGCTTGGTGTCTATGATCTCATAAGACCAGGCACCGAGGTTACTTGGTTTTTCCACGCGTCGCAGCACATCGGTCCGGCCCGACCACCGTCCATGCTGCAATGCCCCTTGGATGATGATTTCCGTACCCGCCGCTATTTCCGCTTGTGTCGCGCTCACGCTGGCAGGTGTGGTGTCAACGCCGTCGATCACTGCAACCGAGAGCCCTTGGGCTTTCAGATGGTCAACGAATCCCTGCTCATGGCGGCGCCCCCGCTCTCGAAGGATTTCCAGCAACGGGTCCCAGCGCTTTGGCTTGGGAAGGGATCCTTCGGCCACACTGATGTCGAGCGCTGTCAGATGTTTGCAGTTTAGATAGCCAACGAGGTCAGTAGCGCTTAACTGAACGCAACTATTAATAAATTTCATAGCGTGAGCCTATCGGGCTACTTTGTATGTAACGATTGGATCATACTATTCGGTGCTTCTCCTAGCAAAAAGAAGCTGGAAGAGCGTTTAGGGGTGTTTGAATTACTCCGAGAGAAAAGCAAGAATCTTGTGCAAAGCAATCACCGTTATATGCCCCACCCGATTGTTCGGCCCACCAACACACCCGCTCTATGGAGACGTTGCCTTGGTAAAAGCTCCCTCCTGCCCCATCAACCCAATCTGACGGTAAGGGTCCTAAGAAACTGGAAAATGTTTCTGCTGATGGAGGCCCACCTAGATCCGCTGGCCATGGTTTTAATGGTGGTACATCGAGAAATGCTAAGGGTCCTGTCAAACAAACCTGTGTTCGCCCAAAAAACTTCTATCGAAACAAGAAAGGCACGCTCAGATATAAAGCTGCGCTGAGGCGCAGCTAAGCAAAATCAAACTCACGAAAATTCCCACCAACCTTTAACCAAAGGCAAAAATGGCGTTAACAAGACACGGTATTTTGTCTGCTGTCACGTCGAATACTCAACAAAGTTCCACAAGAAACTCTGTGTTTCGTTTCCGAGTTGTGGGTCGTTACAGGAGCTATTCACGAATCGAAATGCCTCGGCCTTCAAAAAAGCGCGATCTTCAAAATTGTCTTGAATGATGTTCTCAATATATCTAGGCAACGTTTCGGCAACTTGATCTGGGGTCTTTTCACGCCCAATTTCTTTAACAAACCACGAAGAAAAGTGCTTAACCCAAGTTAAAAAGTCAGCATCCAAAGTTGCGACAAGTCTAGATTTTATTTTATACACTGCGTCCCACGTATCTGCCTGTTGGGCAGAGGGACCCACAAAGTGAATTTGCCACTTCGGCAAGGTGTAACCCCGCACTTCATTTCCGGCACCGAACACGCTTCCATTCAAGCTAAGCCGATAGACAGGTCCGTCATAAGGATCCGAGCAAACGCGGCGTGCTCCAGCTTCATCAAACAAGATGTCCTGATCGAGCTTGTAGAGTGAGTTACAAGAATGGCATGTCGGAGGCAGGTTTTTGAAATCCGCTGACACAAACGGATATTTCGAAATCGGCATTAAGTGATCTAAAGCATTTCGCTTCGTTCCTACTGGCTGAAAATAGTCCAATCCGCAATATGGACAAATCCTAACGCCGTGGTTTTGGCAGGTTTCGAACTGGATATCTCTAAGCGCTTTACCGCCTTCCTTGATCCCACCAAGTTGCCCAAACAAGTATTCGGAGAGTGCTTTCACCGCACCTTGCATCGCAGCAGGGATATCATCCATGCAAGAGCATGGAAGAGTGACATCTGAATAAACGGTGGGCAGGTTGGTCTGACTGGTAATGGCATCGCGTAGGCAGGTCCTATCTGCCGGTGTTAAGGCAGAGTACCCAGCCCAAAAGGCAGTGAGCTTTGGATTCAGGCCTTTCCGCCTGCGTAACACATCTCGTTTATCAGTCGGCAAGCATTCGGGCCAGACAGGAGGCGCTTCGCCAAGATCAATGGCATCCATTCCCGCGTTCAACGCTTCGATAACTTTTTGACTTACCCAATTGCAGCTCAACGCCTGGGGCGGGAACGTGAACAACATTAACTTTTTTTCTTTTTCAATTTTCGCAAATGGTCAGCAAGCAAAGCCTTGCCCGTTGATGGCCCAAGCTCTCTGAAGCCAGCTTCAACAGCTTCTTCGTCATCCGATTTAAGCAGGATCTCTATCTTGTCCTCCGCAATTTCGGAGTTTGGTGGCCGTATGTCGAAACAAGTCTCTAGAATACGATCAAAAGTCGCGCCAAAAGTTTCTATCTGCGGCGCGCTGACTTCGACCACTCCGCTCTCCCTTGGTCGATGGAAGATTAACACCTGCTGTCTTGGCATGTCTGACGGAACGAAAGGGGCGTGTGTCGTTAACAACAGCTCTTGATTTCCTCGGCTACCGGTCATCTCCCGCAAACGCTGCACAAATTTCACCCGCCACTTGGGGTTAAAGTGCGACTCCGGTTCATCGAGAAGGAAAATGGTGTTCCTGTCAGTTATCATCGCATAGGCACCCAAAATAAGGGCTTGCTGATGCTCACCGTCTGACAACGACACATAGTCCACAGAACCACCTTGATCATCTTCATGCCAGAACCTGACTTCTTCAAAGCCGAACACCATTTCTTCTTGCTGAGGCTCTGCTAAGCGCGACGCAAATTTGCGGTTCTTTACGTCCTTTTTGATCCGCTCACGGCTCGACTTGGGAATTGCGAGATCATTTAGAAGAGCTAGCTTATGAAGGGACCTATAGAATTCAAAAGACGTGCCCCAAAAACTTGCGAATGCTTTTCTGGTTTCTTCTGAAATGTAGAAATCAAATGTGTATGTTTCGCTTTTTTCGTCTAAATTCCAACAAGTTGCCACACGTCGCAGTTGATCGATAACCTCCTCAAGTTCGTCCGTCAGCTGAATACCTTTGCGGCCAGTCTCTGCAGCTTTGGCTTTGGAGGCCTTTGGCGCAGCCGAATGGGCCAGGCGCACGGAACAACGACAGGACTTTAAGTCCCCCAAACGTGAGTGACCCAAAAGGTTCTTCCTGACGTCTTCATTACCCAGCATCAGGCTGGCAAAAAGAACCTCTAGGTTCGTTCCGTAGTCGATTAATACCATACGGTTGTCAGGAATTTTCTTGCTTCGATCACCTTTAAGGGCTGTGTCGCGCACATCCTCTGCGTAGCCGCTCCGGCTGAACAAAAATGGCAAGCTGAGCGTTTCATTGTCACCGGATGTGTATCCCACAACTAATGAAGGCAAACACTTGCCAAATTCATCGTTTCCAGGCTCAATCAACTCGTCATTTTTAAACATTTCAATTGGGCCAACATTCTTGCCCTTCAATGTCCTCGCCAAGCGAACCTCGTCTTCGGGCTCATCCGCTTCCCCGATCAGATAAGTTAGGTCGAACAAGATTTCATCATTAGCGCTATCGCGCTCTTCGTCGGGTGCGTGTAAATGCCAAGCCGCTTGGAAAATCTCAGCAAGTAGCTGCAGAAGTTGTGACTTACCTGCTCCGTTAGCACCAATCAGACAGAGAGGCGCAAGCGGATCGTTTGTCGCGCCAGTTGTCCCGCGACCAAAATCGATAAAAACTCCATCAAACGCCCCACCGCCTGCAGATGATTTTTTAATATTCAGATGCCGCAATCTCATGAGGCTACTCGCACTATTTTCATAATTTTTGCGTCTGTATCGAACTGTTGGCGCAACTTGGGGGCATCACCTTCTAGCAGGGCAAATACAGCATCCTTCAAATCGTCATATGGTAGGGTAAGTCGTTTTACGATGTCTTCGAACGGCAACCCTTTTTCGGGCCAATCTGCGCTGTCGGTCAGAACGCGCTCTTGGGGGGTAACTTTCATGGCTTTGGCTTTCGTCGGTTTTTTCCTTGATTTTTTGGGTACATTCGCTCGGGCCTCTCGGATACGTTCCAGAAGTGCGCTGGCCGGTTCATCATTCGGGTCTTGGGGGACAAGTTCGCCCGCGAAGGCTTTAGCGAGAATGCGTTGATCCAACCGGTCAGCGAGCTTAAAGGCTTTTGTGGCCTCGGACGCTAGGCGGTCAATGTTTGCAAAGGCCGTTTCAATCCAGCGGACGATCTCAAGTTGCTCTTTAATTGGAATGTTCGGGACCATTACTTGCGAAAGAATGGTTTTATTGATCGTCTTTTGTCCCGCGCTAGACACAAATGTTGCCTCGATTTGTGCGCGGATGGTGTTCGTCTCGAATAACCAACGAATAAAAGATGGACTGTAGGTGCTTGAGGCGCGCGCTCGGATGAAGTGATCGCAATAGGACCATTCGGGCTCGTTGGTCCAAACGAGCATCCGGCCTACGATTTTTTCACTGCCATTAACGCGAACAATTACGATGTCATCTGGTAGAAGAGAAAATCTTTCCTCTTCCTTTTCGGTAAGTACAATTTCTCGAGGATCGTCACCCACAAATACATTTCCGCTGAGGTCAGCCAGTCGCAGTACCTTGGTTGACCTTCCTTCGTCTCCTCGCCGCTTGCTCAAGCCATTCTGCGTACTTTCGGTCGTATCTAGAAAAGAAATCCTTTCCCATTCGCTTGTTTGCTGCCCAAAATACGCTGTCTCAAGAACAGCCAGTTTGTACCGTTCCACCAGCTTTGCGATGGCGGCGAGGTGGGTGCGGGCGGTGGTGGTGCGGGCGCTGAGGGCGTCGAGCTTCTTCACGATCCGCTGTTGCTCGGAGAGGGGGGGAAGAGGGATTTGAAGTTCGGCCATTCGCTTACCGGACAACTCGAGAAACGTTGTGCCGGACGCAAGGCTCTCTGCATATTCTTTGGCGCTCAATAGATAGTGCCGCACATATTCCGGCAGAATTTCATCGTCGAGAACCAAGCTTTTGAAACCCTGATTTGTCGACATCTCGTTCGCTGCGATTGCGCAATAACCAACGGGAGCACGACTCGAAAAAAGAACGGTACCCTTTGGCAAAAGAGTAGCTCCCGACGTAGCAAGACCTCTTTCACTGAGATCTCGCCGCCCACCGCCGATATAGACATCTGAATAACCTGTAAGGTCGGCGGGCGTGATCCACTTGATGCCGTTTTCAGTGAAATTGCGCTCATCGTCTGCGCGAGGAGTGCCACCACCTGCGATCTTTGCGATGTCTGCACTTCTTGCCCAAGACCAAGTTTCTGGAAGCGGCCAGCGACCATCACTCATACCTCTGCCTCCTGCTTAGCAGCCTGCGCTTGCTGCCAATCATGGTAGGTTTGCCTCGACGCCCTCACTTTCCATTCGAGCCGTCCATTACTGTTCCGATCCAGCACGATTGCAGCCGCTGCCGAGGGGCTGTTAAAGGACCATGGCTTGGCAAAACGCAATTTGTCCGCCCCATGCGGGATCAGCACGCCTTCGGCGATCAGCTTCTCTTTCAGCCCGCCATAGCTTTGCTGGACATAGCCTGTGCCGGTCAGCGCCTCTGCCCCCTCCAGCACGATGAATTCGCCGTCTTCCTCCACCGCCATGGCCTGTACCCCGCTCTTATGGCGGATTTCAAACTGCACATCGCCCGTGGTGCGTTCCTCGACCGGCTTGGCGGTTTGCGTCACCGCGCGTGGTTGCGGCTTGAGCATGTCGAGCCCGATCACCGGCAAGATGATCTGCAGATTGGCAAGGAACTGCTCCATATTGGCCACATCGGCCTCCGGCAGCCTACGGCGGCTGATATCCGGCTGGGTGCCATTGTCGAGCGTCACGCGGCCTGCCTGCGACGTTTGCTGGATCAGCCGCGCCTCAAGGAATTCTGCGTGGCCCTTTGAAAGGTCATCATCGCTAGTGGTGACAGTGATCGCTGTTTCCCAGAAGTCACGCTTGAGGGCACTTTGCTTGATCCGTTCGGCCACGGAATTGCCCGAGCCGATATAGCACCGCGTTGCACTCGCTTTGTCTGGATCAGGGCCAGAGAGGATATACACGCCTGTCCGATCCACTTCATCCCGAGCAGTGAGGTCGCCAAAGGCCGAAGCTCCGCTGACGAAGAGCAAGCCAGTCCAGCCATGGATGGTCACCTTGCGCAGGCCGGTAGGTTTTCCATCCACCAGAAAGAGCTGAATCGTGCGCCCGAATGTATAACCTGTGCTCATTCAGCGGCCTCGATTTCAGTCGTCTCTTCCAGTTCTTCGCTGAGCGCTTCGATTTCATCGAGCGCGGCCCGGAGGTGCCCCATGATCGCGGCTGCAATTTCGTCGGGCTTGGTCATGTCATCCTCGGGGTCACCACTTTCGTCTCGCAACCATGACCAGTCGAGATTGTCGCCACGTTCTGTGATTTGCTCGCGGGTGAGATGCCGCCAACGACTATTCTCG
>JBLWUN010000024.1:0-15349 GCA_048268905.1 Maricaulaceae bacterium
CAGCCCAGATGCTCATCGCCATCGCCAGCCGCAGCCCTATGCAACAGATCCGGGACCGGAACGGTCGTCTGGCAGAGGATGTCTTTGCAGGGCTGCAAGGAAGCCTCTCAGGTCAGGCGGCGCTGGCCATCACGACGTTCGACGTGCGCTAAAGCAGCAGGCACACACAGCCCGTTGCGAACAGATCCAACGCCAGATCAGCTCATTCAACGTCGATTGTTTTGGCGTTTGAGCGCGAAACATTCCGAATGGTCCGGTGCTAAAGCGCTTTTAATTCAGTGTGATGTCCGGTTAAGATTGGAATCTGACACGTTCTCAAGTGATTGATCCAGAATCTTTTTCTATTTGGGCATCACAACCAACTTGGAGCATTTTCCGGGGAAGACTGGAACCTCCGCGCTATGGCTCCTCAAAGCCCATGAAACTGTGGCTCAGATCGCAGTCTTGCCCGAATAACACTGACTGGGCGCAAACGTGGATCAAAGTCCCCTGACAGGGTGCCTCGCGCAGCCGAGCACGGCACCTCGCCCTATCGTACTACCAGAAATGCCTTCGCCCTGCCGCGGAAGCGACAGGGCGAGATTTCACTTGTATTCACGTTGGATAAGGCGGACAGGTCTCTTGACCTGATGAGCACGGGACCAACCTAGTAGTGCCCGCGAAAGCCTTTGAAGTTTAGAGGCTTAGAATGTTCTCCCGGTCGTACACCCGTGCATCGCTTCCTGAAATCACGGGGCTAAGCTGCGAAGCTCTGACCAGTGCCGTCACTTCTCTGGGCGTTAGCCCGAGGTGTTGGGCAGCAGTCTTTGGCGTTTGGAACCTCTCTAGGAAGGCCTCATAATCGTCGCAGGTTATGAGCTCTGCGGCGTTTCGAAGCCCATTGCGTCGCCGACGATCGACATGGAGCAACCCAGCTGCAACCACTTGGCGAAGCTCTCGGCTGCTCAAGGCCAAACGCTTACGCACCTCCTCCAGGGTCAAATCGGCACGCTGTTGACGGCGTATCGCAGCGAGCAGCTCTTTATGACTAATTCTCAGCCCAGCGAGTCCGATCTCGGTCGTATTGATGTAGGAACCGGGCAGCTCTCCCGCCTCAAGAAAACGAAGAATTTGGCCCGAGGGGCACCGCAACACAAATGATGCATGCGAGAGGCTGATCATATCTTTGCGGAGGGCATGATCGGGTTGGAGGATCACCAGAGCTTTTATTCGGTTGAGGAGATCATCCAGCATATCAGCGCTGAAACGCGTTTTTTTGAAGGCTTTGGTCGTAATCGGTGCAATCAGCCTTTCAGACACAAGGCCTTCGAACATCGTGATGCCGACACCTAGAAAGTTTGCGCCCTGCTCTGCTCCGAAGCTCTCGGTCAGCGCTTTTATGTGCATGGTGCACGCTTTGAGGCGTGCCCTGACATCGAGGCCAACCGGAACTCTTCCTTCGGGCAGAAGACCATCGAGGACCAAGGTGCGCCTGACCCATTTGCGGGATCGGTCCGTGGTCTCGGCGATCTTCTTGATGCACGCATCAACCTGCACTTCGGGCGGGGCGTACTGGTGTCTGGACAACAGGCAGTAGTCGCCTTGATCCTTGATGAGGCCGAGCATGATGTCGCGAAACGCCCGCCGCTCGTCCAGCATCGAGGCCTGAAGCGCCCAACCGTGAAACCATGTCTTGCTGAGCCGCGTCGAATGCCGTCCGAGCGCTTGATCGACCTCATCAAGCAGCTTCGCGTGCCCAGCACGGGTGGCCGAGAAACCCAAATCGATAAGCTCGCGCCGCGTTGCGAGCGGTGAGGCATCGGGGCGTAAGGTGCCTTCGGCGACAAACGCGCCCAGCCCCAGACACCAACGTTCCAGGGTGTCGATCTGGATATCAGGCAACCAGTCCACCATCTGGGTGTTCTGCTCAAGCCGCTTGAGAGCCACGTTTTCAAAGACCGACAAGGCTTGCTGTTGGACTCGCTCCTCCAGGCCATGTAGCCATCCTTCCGCCAGTTCAGCGCGAAGCACATGGTCATAGCAGGTCGTGTAATCTGCGTAAGGTAGCTCAATCAGTGCGATTTTATGGCGACTGCAACAACTCATGAAGCGGGGCAGCCATTCCCAACGGATCGCGCAGCCGTCCAAGTGGCCATCGGCCAACGACAGATCCTCCCGCCAGCAGATAGGGCAGATGGCAAGATCGTGTTTGCGGATGGACCGGCTCAGAAAACGATGCCCATGCAGCGCAGTGTATTTCTCACTGATTTTGTGGGGACTGTTTAGGATCATGTCTGCGCCGGATGAGCCGGTGAGCGCCGCCAACGCTTTAAGTTGTTGCGGATCACCGGCACAGACCGCCGCTTTGCCGAGCCCCATTGCGGTGCAAAACTCGGCAGTGGACCTTGAAGCGTTTGACGAAGCGTTACGCGACAGGGTCGAGAATGCTGGCTCGCCCTCCTTGGCGGCCAAGGCGACGGGGAGCACAGAGACCTGTTGTATTTGCACGTTCATAGCCCCGTTCGCCCGTCCAAGCTGACATCTGTGGGTATGCTGACGAAATCTTCAGCGATGAACGGATTCATCTCTGCCATGCAATCGAACCGTTGCGCATGGGTAGACCGGAAATGCTCGATCTCCAGCACCTTGTCGCGAGCGACCAAAGCCGCTTTCAGAGCCAAGATGCAGATTTCACAAAGTTCGCCGAAAGCGTAATAGGAGGCGTGAAGCAACCTCTCGGCAAAGTCCCGTGTCTTCACGCTTTTGCCGAACTCTAGCCCCATTCCCCGACAATAGCGCGCCAGAACCTTTATTGCCCGAGAGGCATCGATGCCGGGATCGAGATCGGTCATGTGCACAACACTGTACCGGCGCTTGAACTGCTGGTCCGAGTTGAGGATTTCCGCGAACTCCGGGGTGCCGATCAGGATGGGGATGACCTGTCCTTTCTGGGGCTGCACCAGTGATTTCAATGCGTCTCGCATGGACTGGCGGTCCTTGGCGCCTGCGGCACGCACATGCTGGATTTCGTCCAAGACCAGAACTTGCGTCTGTAACCTCTCGATGTAGGCGGCAACGTACTGCCATATGTCCTCGGCGGAATCGCGAGCCTTTGGCGTCCAGCCATATTCTAATGAAATCAGCATGCGGAGCTTGCGAAGGGTCACATCGTCCCGGAGAGGAACGAAAACATGGCCGCGCGGAGAATGACCTACGGCCGTTCTGTGTAAACCGAGGGTTTCGAGCGCATGCAGGACGCTCTTGGTCTTGCCGGTCCCGCTCCGGCCTAGAACAACGACGCCTCTGGCGTCGAAGGAGTGTCCAAGCTCTTTCGCCGCAAGGAACTCGCGAAGAGAACCTTCTATCTGACACGCGATGCGCTGCGCGTCAGCATTTTCGATGAAGATGTCGCGGCGCAGTGCCTGGACACTGCGATCGACGTCGCTCGGCTGAAGGAAGAGTGTCATAGATCACCTCCTTCCTGCCACCAGGTGGTGTCTTCCTCCGGATCACCGCCATCATCAGGAACATCAGTAGAGGGAGAAAAGCTTCGACCGGTGGTGCATCACTTTGTCCGACGTCAGGATCGCCTATGATGTAGCCGATCCCGTCAGTGGAGCGTTCCAGCCCCTTCCAAGTCCGGCCCTTCGTTTTCGATGACCGAGAGCCCGAGGTAGAGCTCCTTTTCCAGGCGCTCCACGTCTTCTGCGGTGGTCTGTTGCGGCAACACCCCCATGATCCGCATGGCTTCATTCGCCCGAGAGCGCATTGCCTGAAGCGCGTCCCATATGGTGTCGGCGGCAAGGGCCGCCTGCCCAGCGTAACGGCGTCGCAGAATCCTTCCGACCGCAACCCATTCGTCGAGTTTCACCCCGTGAAAATTCTCGACACTGCAGTCCACCTCGAGCCATTCCTTTCCGGTCCAGACGCTGATCGTGCCAATGTCATTGGGGTCCAGATAGAGCGCGACTTTCGTATTCTCCGGCCGACGTCTGAGTTTCTGCAGTTCGCGGGAGTTATAGGCCACGCCGAGCACGGTGATGCCTTTGGCTGTTACCTTTCGCTCCAGAGATATCCCGAACGCCCTCCGCCGCATGGAGCATGGCAACTGTGGCGGAAGTCCAACTGTTCCGCTGAGACGCTCCAATGCCTTCGCAGGGGTCTCTCTGAAGAGGCCGGCATGGAGTGTGTTGTGGTAGACGTCGACAACATACCGAATGAAGATCAGGGCCAATTGGTCGTCCGTCAGAACGGCCGTTTCCTCCGTAGGATAATCGCCGCGTTCCTTGGGGTTTGCAAAGGTTTGTCCAGGCAGATAGGGCATCACCCTGTATGTGAAAGTCAAAAATGGGCGCTCGATCGTCCCGCGAAACTGTGGCTCTCCCACGGTGGGATAGGAGTAGGCGGCACATGTCTCATTGACCGCGCGAGTGGTCGCGCCTGCGCGGAAAGCAGATCCGGTGTCGCTTTCGACGCCTTCAAATGGAAATCCGCGCCAAGTGGATTCCGCGCCTGCGGCAGCTGCCAAATCCGACTTGTCTCGTGTCGACATTTCCAGCGCTCGAATGGCTGACGCTGAATTTTGTGATGACGCAACGAGCAAACCCACGATGTATCTGGTCGCGACGTCCAGGACGACGTAAAGCCATCGACGCCCGCGTGGCAACCGATCGATCGTCTTCTGATCGAGCCCCTCTCTGATGGGTCCATTCAAGATAATCGTACGCGCATCAATCTCCCATTCGTCCACTTGGAATGTCTGACCTGGGCGGGTTGCCCGATTGGTCTTGCCAACACCCAAGTAGCGGCGCTTTGCAATCGCGCGGCCCTCACGGCCAGCGTCGACCTCCAAACGATCAAAACGCTTTATCCATTCCCACAGCGCGGTCTTTCCCCGTGTTTGTAGCAACGGAAGCATGGCGGCCTCTCGCCGCTCGTTTTCGCGTCGCAGCGCGATGATCGTCTTCTCCGCGACTTCTCGGCCTGTGTGGCGCTGGTTTAGAAGATACTCTCTGAGGTGTTGCTGGATAAAAAGATAGCTTTCCTGGTCGATATCGAGCTTGGAGGTTTTCCACGCTTATCGATGAGCGCATCCATGCGGCCATCAGCTTTCTTGACAGCGCGATACCACCGCAGGATGCTTGCCGGGGATGCGTCGAAACCAAAGCCGTTGCCGTTGGAACTAAAATACTTAGCCCTATAGATCTCGTGGAATGTCTTCCACTCCTCTGCGGCATAGGCCTTGATCTGAGGGTAATGCTGCTCGACGCTATAAGGACGAAGGATAAGACCGCCCTCGGAGTACATCTTGGCCAAGCCACATACGAAAAACCACCGGTTGCAGACGAGCGTCTGGTTCGTCGGTGTTAAAGCAGAGAGGCAGGTATAGGGCTGAGGCCGAGACTTTGCTTCGTCCACGCTTTTGGGAAGCTTTTCGTAATTCCAGTCGGGTCGCTTCATGATGTCTTGCAGAGTGACCCAAGAAAACCTCTCGACTGCGGCCGACCCGTCATCTCGTCGGAAGAACGCGTGCTGGTCGTCGGCCTCCTGGAAGAAATATGGGACCGAGTTGATGTAGTAGCGTGTGACCCTGTCGAAGTTCATTCGGATTGTCATTGCGGCCTCCGAACGATCGAGTGAAGGTTGATGCTTCCGCTGCTAACCAAGCCCAAGCGCTGTTCAAAGATGGCGCGGTACGCAGCACGGAAACCCCGTGAGCCGGTACGACTGAGGATAATCAGATCAGCGATGGTCAGCTCCCCGTCGAGTTTTGCCACGATCTCTTCAAGGCGCGCGTCAGCATCAGCATCCGGGCACAGCGCGAAGCGTAGATAGGTGGCGGCGTTCACCGCTGCAGTGCGGGAGAAGCACTGCTCCGTCACCAAGCGCAGTTCATCCGCCACTTCGGGCACCGCTGCGCATCGGATTCGCGTTAAGTCGGTCAGGAAACGGCCAGATGCCAAGCGTGACGTGGGTTTCACCGCCACAGCGACTTTACGCCCGGTTTTGTAGGTGATCACCAGATCGAAATAGTGGATGCCTATGGAGCCGTCTACGCGACGGAACCTGACCGGACCCACTTGCTCCCGAACTTGAAGAACCGACGGGTTAGTGAGCGTTAGAGCAAGATGATGAAACTCGGTTTGGCTGTCCAGGCCATAGATCCGCGGCAAGCGCGTCTCAAGGTCGGGAAACACCGCAAAAATACGGCAGGCATTTCTGGATCTCGGATTGATTGTACGCTGACCTCGGTAGCCAAGCACGGGGCTATCTTCACGGTAGATTTCCCCGAGATCATCCGGAAACGCTTCTGTCGGGCCATAGGCCCTACGGAAGGCTTCTGGCATCCCGGAGAGGTCGCGACCGACCGGTGTGACCGGGGCGTTTAGACTGCGTTCGATTGGCATATTCATGGCAAAACATCCCTGTTTCCGGACCACTGGGCACCGGATTGCGAGGACACGCAGGAGCAAGCCGCTCACGCGTGCCTGTTGACTTTTCGCTGGTGTGGTGGGATGAAAGAGGTGACCAAACCTCACAAGGGCTCTGCACGCTTCGCGCTGCGGGGCCTTTGTTCTTTCATCAGGATCGGATGTTAGGTCATTGAGGCTTCTCCTTCGGGTTGGGCGAGAAGCGAAGCCAGTTCCTCGGGGTCCTCGCCAAGCAGGCGCGCGATTTCAGTTATGACCGGAAGGCTCTTCCGGTGACCGCCAATGACCAGGCTGATCGTAGAAGGATTGCGCCCGAGATGGGCCGCAAGTTCTTTGATCGTAAAGCCTGCCTCTATCCGCAGACGACATTTGATGATCTCGGCTGCGCCGTGGATTTTCATGTGCGAACCTTGGGCAAGTTATTTTGACGGATGCCCGAATCATGTGGGTTCGTGATTCGCAAGTCAACTGGGGGAGCGAATCATTCCTGTTTGTTTTCAATGGGATGTCTAATGTCATTTTGACAATTAACATGTCGACGAGCTCACAGCCGACTTCGTTCGGTCGATTGGCGAAATTCGATGAAAAATCGAGCACCACCGACCAAGCGTGACATTGATCGCTTCATATCGAGAAGGTGGCAGCATCGCGTCATCTTAGAGGGTGTGAAAGCAGCGGCGCCGGGTACTGACTATCCTGTTGTCGTGGACGGAGCACGAACGGCACCAGCCGAGGACATTGGTGGAGTACCAGGCTTCTTGGCATTCGTAGAAGCCATGGCGGACCGAAGTCACCCAGAGCACCAGACCCTCACACACTGGTGTGGTCGGCCGTTCACCCCGGTAGATTTCGGGGCATCAACAGTTGCGTCTAATGTCAGAGAACTAGATGACCAGCGGAAAATCGCTATTCAGGCGCATTAACGGATCTGCCGAACAAAAGAGTATTGAGGCTGTTTTTAACGGCAGACGCCCAGATTTAATCACGACCGCCTTGGGGAAATTTTTCCCGTCGCGAAGGGCTAATCGCGATGCATCCGGTCAATCAAATAGTGAAGGCAGAGCAATGTAATTGTGCCAAGGCTTGAAATCATCCAAGTATAAGTCCCCCAATATATCGCCTTAATCACACCAACGTACCAACCTTGGTAGCTAGGGTTAATGGAGATAGCGGAGGACATAGAGCCCGCCAGGAAGATCATTATTGAGAGGAATGCACAGTATCCCAACAAGATCGACAAAAATCTACGTCGCGAAACCTCTTCGACTCCACGCCCACATCTCTCTTTCAGTGAGGTTGATCTGCCCGCCATGGGGTTATCGAGGTTTTCATTTGGAAAGCTCGTAACAGCAGCCAAAGCAGCGATGTAAAACCCCACAAGAACACCCATCAGAGTGGTTGCGCTTGCTACAACCTTCTCAACATCGACGATGAGATAATTGTGACCCCAAGCGTTAAAGGAAGTTAGAACAATTGCAGAAATTGCCGTGGGATAGACGTACTGAAAATATGGCAGATTTTCGCCGCGTAGACGAAATAACGTAAACGCGGTGAACAGAGTATTTGCGTTTATAAAGAGTCGTCGAAGATGCTTGAACATCATCCTGCCTCTAGCTCTACGGCCTTTTCGATGAGCTTATCGAGCATATCTTGCCGGACCTCACCATAGTATTGCGTGAGAGGCTCCTCGAATCCAGCAACTTTCTCGTTCAACATGAACGCATTCTCTAACGCTTCATTGGTGTCATCCTCGAGGTCACCATCTCCCAGCGGCACTTCGACGGTCTTTATCTGCCCTTCGTTCGACTTCAATCGAACGAGCAGTTCTTTGCTGTCATCTTCGACGGCTTCCCAGCCCCGAACTTTATCGATTCCCAGCTTGAGAAGGCGACGGGCGCCGTCCGCGTCGACCTGCCGACGTACGTCCCAAGTCACCCTCCGGCTGGTTTCTCGAATGAGATCCGCTTCGTCCTGGCCCTGTTCCTGCGTTTCATGACCGATCAACTGGAGGTCGAGGATGGTACCGGTCGTCATGGCCTGCTGAAGGGTCTTTGACTGAAAGCCGTCGATCTCGCACTTGCCCTTATAGGACTTATCTTCGTCTTCCACCTTGAAGATCTTCGGGCTTGCACCATTCAGGATCCAGTTGAAATGCGCCTTCAGGCTGGTGAAATTGATCCCCGGTACTTTCTCTGCAAGGAGCAGATGCCTTCCGAGCGCATCGGCCTGCCTCTTGACCAGAATATGCGCACAATAATGCGCCCCCTCGGTCTCTTTCTTGCCGCTGTTCCTCGTCTCCTCGGTATCGAAATCGATCCACGCCATATCCGCGACGTCGCGATCACCGACATGCATCAGGAGCCCGTAGTATTCCGGACTCTCGACAACGGGATTGCACCACATGAGACGCGTTTCCCTTTGATACGCCCTCTTACCTTCCTGACTGTCTTGCAGGGCCTCAAGGCGAGCGATCAAATCGATCAACTCATGTGGCGGTGCGCCAACAGGTGAATTCTGCCGGTTCTGAATCTTGATCTTTCCAACGGAAATCCAACGGTAATCTGTAGGTAACGCCATTCAGAAAAAACCTATTGCCTGTTCAATGTATCGTCTTGGCGCGCCTTGCCATCCTGCGGAGCATTTTACACAAGTTGCGGCCTTTATTGCACTTTTGATATCAGAAGAGAGTGAATGGCAACAGGGCAAACGTTTGAGTTGTGCCCCTTATGCAGCCGCCTCTCGCTTCCCGAAAACCTCGTCCAGGAGAGAGGGCATAAGCGTGTCGATGTCGGCGGCGGATGCGGTGCGAAGCTGTTGGACGCGGCGTGCCTTGGCTTGGAGGGTTTCAAACCAATGCTGCGTTTCCAAGGGCGGGGTCGGCACCATGATCTTGGCAAGTCGCGCTTGCCCGAGAGTGCGGTTCCTGTCGGCACTGCCGGGCGAAGCCGCCTGAACCTGCTCGATCCCATCGGCGCTTTGCAGATAGTACCAGAGAAAATGCGACGACATGATCCGGGCATCGGGCACGCAGGTCAGGTACCGATGCGAGCCGAACCGCCCGTGGTCTTCGGGGCTGGCGACGGCAAACGCACCTTCCCATGCCTTGATGTTGCTGAAAACCAGATCGCCTGCTTCGACCCTGAACAGGCTTTGCCAAGTCAGATCAGTGCCGTTCAGTGTGGGCTTGTGGAAAATGCCCCGCCCGAAGGATCGTGCGCCGAGTTCTGGATACTGCTGCGATGGATCGATCTCGACCGGACGGCGGTGCAGAGGGGCGACCTCGGACATGGGGCGGCGGGGGGCGCCGTCGATGCAGCGGGCGAACGCCTTGGCCAGAAGCTGCTTCATCTCGGCCTCGGCCGCCGCGATGGCCTCGGACCGCCGCGCGATCAGCTCGGCTGCCCGATCCAGTCGTCCGGCGATCCGTTGCTGTTCTTCTAACGGAGGAAGGTCCAGAGCCAGGTTCAGGAAGACGTCTTCCTTAAGGCGAACACGGTTGGTGGAGCCTTCACTTGAACGTCGGCACAGATCGACGAATGCTTCGGATCGCGAATACCATTGCAAGAATTCCGGGAGGATTTTGGTCTGGTCTATCTCGAAGCACGGAAAGTCATTGCTGACCAGCGCGCCATCGAGTTCGGGCGGGATAATGCCAAATGCTCCATGTCTTGCGTCGATCCGCGACAAAAGGAACTGGCCGGCCTTGGCCCTGATCTGCCGCGCAGCAGCGATCTGTGATCCCAAAACCTCTCCGCGCAGCGTCAGACCCTTTCCCCAGAGACGGGCCGTGATCTGCTTGTAAGTTTCATTCGGCCTAGGCGCGATCCAGTCGTCTGATTTGGTGAGTATTGTGCCAATCGCTACACATTCAGCACACATCACGCGTCCCCTGCGAATTCGCTGCGGAGTTCGTCCATGATCGACAGAATTTCCTGCTCGCGCTTGATGATTGCGTCGACGATCTCGCGCGGCTTGCGGTGGTCTTCAGCTTCTTGGGCGTGCGGGTTCTTGATGTCGAGGTTGCAGGCGATGACCCGGCCTTCCTCATCCTTCTGGATCAGGCCGTGGCCATCCACCTTCCAGGCGAACTCACTCTCCTGCCGGTCCGGCCACCAGTCAAGGCAGCCCTGAAACTCCTCGTAGGTCATGGGCGCGGTCTTGGAGTATTTCTTGCGGCCCTCGGGGCGGGGCAGCTCGTAATACCAGATGTCGCGGGTCGGGCCGCTGGTGTCGAAGAAGATCAGGTTGGCGGGGATGTCCGTGTAGGGGGCAAAAACGCCCTCGCGCAGGCGGACCACGGTGTGCAGGTTGAACTTCTCCAGCAGGTCGGCCTTGATCCGGGCCGAGATCCCGTCGCCGAAGAGCGTGCCGTTCGGCACGACGACCGCGGCACGGCCTTTGCCGGCGCGTTTCAGCCGCCGCATGATCAATTGGAGGAACAGGAGCGCTGTTTCCGTTGTCCGGCGGTCTTCGGGGAAGTTGTTGAGGATGCCCACCTCTTCCTCGCCGCCGAAGGGCGGGTTGGAGAGGATGACATTGACGCGTTGCGCCTCACCAATCTCGTTCAGACGGAAGCGCAGGGCGTTGCCAGCGTCGATTTTGGGAGCGTGCATTCCGTGCAGTAGCAAGTTGAGCTGCGACAGCAGGAAGGGCAACGATTTGGCTTCGCCGCCCATCACACTTTCCTCCTGCAGGATGCGCCGCTTCTCGACGGTGTCCGCCTGAGGGTCGAGGTGCATGAAGGCATCGGTCAGGAAGCCGCCGGTGCCGCAGGCCGGGTCAAGGACGGTTTCACCCAGCTGGGGGTCGGTGACTTCGACCATGAATTTCACGACGGGGCGCGGGGTGTAGAATTCGCCCGAGTCCCCGGCGGCGTCGCGCATCTCGCGCAGGAGGGTTTCATAAAGGCGGCCAAGGACGTGGACCTCTTCGGAGGAGTCGAAGTGGATGCCGTCGATCAGGTTGACCACGTCGCGCAGCAGGTACCCGCTTTCCATCCGGTTGGCGAAGCCTTGGAAGACGGTCGCGATCACGTCGCGTCGCTCACGCCGCCCGTTGTCGCCGCGCAGGTTGCGCAGATAGGCAAATAGACCGGGCCCTTCACTGCCGTCGGGGCGTTCCGCCTTCTCGGCTGTCAGGAAGCCGAGCAGGTCCGGGCCGGTGATGCCGTCGACCTCCGCTGCCCAGTCCCGCCAGCGATAGGGATATTCGATAATCGGCTTGTAGTCTTTCCCGGACAGTTCCGCTCGGCCTTCCTCGATCTTCTCCATATCATCGAGGAATTTCAGGAACATGATCCAAGTGAGCATCGGCAGGCGATCAAGGTCGCCATTGAGCCCCTTGTCCTTGCGCATCATCTTGCGCGCGGATTTGATGATGCTGTCCAGCCGTTGAGCAGTGGTCAACTGTTTGGGCGCAGCCTTCTTGCGGGCAGTCTTGGCCATGTGGTCGTTCCTTCAGGTCTTCTAGGTCACGCGGTGTAAAGAAGCCGCTGCAGCTCCGTCACGGCACCGCGCAGCTCTTTTCCCCCGCCAAATCGTTGCGCGATTTCTATGACGTTGCCCCATTCATTGAAAGGCGGAACCTCGAGAAGGTCGGGCAGCTTGAACTGGGCCGTCCCATGCTCGGCGTATTTCTCGATCACCGCATCCAAGATTTCGCGGGCTTCCGGTGTGTATTGGCTAAGGAAATCGGCCTGCTCTCGCATCAGGCGGTCGGCCCTTTCCCGGCGAGTTCGGAGGGGCGTGTTGTAGGCCAGATGGCATAGCAGGTCGAATGGGTCTGCGTCCGGCGCGCCAACGACCTCTGCGAGGCTGTCCAACTCAATACCCTTTTCCTCAAGGCGTTCGATGATGTCAGCGCGTCTATCTGGGTCCAGCCAGTCATGTCGCAATTGCGAGGCATTCGGATAAAGGGTTCGCACCTTGTCCCCGGTGTAATCGGTCAATTGACGGCACGCGAGTTGGCGCCCCTCGGAGTCGAGTTCGTAGACCAGATGCCGGATCACCGACACCTCACCCCCATCGAAGTAATACTTGCGAGGCGGTCCATCGGTGTCGTCATCCAAGGGTGTCAATGGAGTCTCGTGATCAGGCAGATCATCCGGGTCCGGCACTACGTCTTCCCTTGGGTTTTCATCGACGACTACGCCATCATCGTCGATGGTCTCCTCTTCCTCACGTACCGGCTCCCCGTCAAATGCGGGATCAGCAAACATCCGGGTCGCGGTGCCGGTGTAGTCAATGATGTTGAAAGCAAGCTTGCCGTAGTCCGGCCGCAGACGTGTACCCCGCCCGATGATCTGTTTGAATTCTGGCATGGATCCGACGACCCTCGCCAACACGACGTTCTTGCAAGTCGGCGCATCCACACCAGTCGTCAGTAGCTGCGATGTTGTCAAGATGACCGGAGTTTCCGTCTCGACATCTTGGAAGCGCGCGAGGTGGCCTTTTCCGATCTCCTTTTCATCGGAGGTCACCCGGCAAACGTAGTTGGGGTGATCTTTCAATAAGCCTGCGTTGAACTCGGCAAGGAAGCGGCGCATCTCAAGGGCATGCTCTTGATCAACGCAGAAGACGATGGTCTTCGCAAACCTGTCGGTTTCGGCCATGAAGTCGGTTAGATGCCGGGCGATGGCTTTCGTTCGCGCTCGGAGCGCTACAACGCGTTCGAAATCGCCAGTTTGGTATTCGGCATCCGGGATCTCTCTTCCAAAGCGATCCATGTCGCCGCGGCTCGGGCGCCATCCGGCGGCATCGTAGTCCGTAATGATGCGGTGAACTCGGTATGGCGCAAGGAAACCGTCAGCAATCCCTTGAGCGAGACTGTACTCGTAGATGGGAGCGCCAAAGTAATTGTAAGTATCGACATTGTCTTCGCGGCGCGGAGTTGCCGTCATTCCGATCTGTGTCGCGGGTTCGAACCAGTCGAGAATTTCGCGCCAATTGCTGTCAGTGCGAGCGCTGCCACGGTGACATTCGTCGATGATGATAAGGTCGAAGAAGTCCCGTGGATATTCGCGGTACAGCCCTGGTCGATTTTCATCCCGAGCGATTGATTGGTAAATAGAGAAGTACATATCGCGACTTTTGACAGCCTCGCCACCCGCAATCTTGTGGCGCGCTTCGCCGAACGGACTGAAATCCTTGGCCATAGGATCATCTACTAGAACGTTCCGATCTGCCAAGAACAGAATTTTGGGCGTTCGGTTCGTTCTTTTAGTATTCCATCGTGATGCCCACAGTTTCCAGCATATCTGGAAGGCAATTGCGGTCTTGCCCGCCCCTGTGCAAAGCGTCAACAACATCCGTCGTCTACCTTGTAGTACTGACAGAACAGCCCTGTTAACTGCAATCTCCTGATAATAACGTAGCGGCTTGGCGCGGTCTGGGTAAGTTGGAG
Organism: Maricaulaceae bacterium; assembly: GCA_048268905.1. Taxonomy (GTDB): domain Bacteria; phylum Pseudomonadota; class Alphaproteobacteria; order Caulobacterales; family Maricaulaceae; genus JACOMS01. The sequence continues at coordinate 13,812 of JBLWUN010000024.1, forward strand.
TCAGAAGCCGGTCAGCAACCTCTGAATCTTCGATCCGATCCGCACTCTTTAAGCGTTCCCATAGTTCTGTCGGCGTTGGAAATTCTGAAACCTCACGCTCAACGCCAGTTTCATAGTCGAACTCGATGATCTCCTGCCCATTAGTCGCATAGGCGAACTTGAGGCCCAGAATTTCAGCGTAATCCTTGGCTTGTTGCAAACCCTCGGCTGCATTTTTGTAACGCGCCTTAGCTTCCACAATGGCAATTGGGAAATCTGGACTGTATCGCAGTATGTAGTCCGCACGCTTCTGCTTTCCCCTCCGAGCCTTGCCGCCGACGAAAACAATACGTCCGTCCGTAAACGATTTCTGTTCGTTGATAGTGTGCGGGGCATCATCCCAACCGGAGGATTGGAGCTTTGGTACGACGAAACGTCGACAAGTATCGGCTTCATTCATGCGAAACGATTGCTTTCAATGATCTTTCAACGTCGGATGATCGGAAGTTGCATCGCAAAGGTCAATGGACGAGCGAAGTCGATCTCGGCTTTCTCAGGCACGCCGCCCACTCATCGCTAGCCGGATAGTTGCATCCAGCACTTGCTCTATCATTCTCTCCTGGCCGCACTCAAGTCAGGCTACACATCACATGCGGTCAACTGGTCCGAGATGTCACCCGTTCAATTGGTCTACGGAAGCTCGTTTCCATGTTCGACATCCGCCCAATGCTTGTTAACGGGCATACGGGCTGCCCGCTTTGCCATTTCCTCAATCTGGATCGGTCGAAAACCCCACTGGTCGACGCCGACATTTATGCTGTTTCGCGAGCCCGCCCATTGGTCGTGGACGTGGCCGAACAGCTGCAGGGCGCCTCTGCGTGCGCCGTTCCAGGTGATCATCGGATAGTGGCAGAGGACGAGGCTATGATCTCCATCCTGGATCTCGGCCATGTACTCTGTGCTGGCCCAGGGGAGGGAGATTACTGCTTCGTCGTCGTGGTTGCCGATGATCAGATGCTTGCGGCCTGGCAGGCTGTGAAACCAGCTCTCGAACTGTGCCGTATCATCAGCACGGCCAAAGGCGAAATCTCCCAAGATCCAGAGGTCATCATCATGCGCTACGCAGGCCTGGAAGTTGGCGATCAGGGCCGCGTTCATCTCCGCGGTTGAGGCGAAGGGGCGCTTGCAGAAGTCGATGATGCGGTGGTGGCCGAAGTGCAGGTCGGCCGAATACCAGTTGGCCATATCTGTGCCCTCCGTGTTCGTCACCGCTCAGTTTAGGGACGAGATCACACCGGCGCAAATGCCTGTTAGTTCTGAAGGATTCTGGACGGTGAGACGTTCGGAATGTCAGCAGATGCCAGTCTTGCCCGGGCAGGATCCCAAGTAGAACCGGATAGGTTCCAATCTTCGGCGAACGTTACATTCAGGAAGAAAATGGCTGGGATGGTAGGATTCGAACCTACGGTACACTGTACCAAAAACAGTTGCCTTACCACTTGGCTACATCCCAACACTGTCTGTGAGGGGCCTTCTAATGACAGTTTGGAGGGGCTGCA
>JBLWUN010000025.1:0-14838 GCA_048268905.1 Maricaulaceae bacterium
TATACGAAGGCCAGTTCTTCGTCTGGTACTTTGTCGGGGACCAACTGCTCATGACCTCCTGCTATCACGCTGGATTCACGAGATGAATCCCCTCACCTCATTCGTGTAACAAAGCCGCAAAAAGCGGAAAGCTTGGCCATCTGCTCATTGGTCAGCCAGAAAATATCGCTCATGTCACCGCTCCGTTTTCCGAGCCGTGAATCACGCAGCGCGTTGAAAATCAATGCATCCTGATCCTAAGAATGCTTGATCGCAAAGGCCTGCGCCCAGAACGATTGGTGGGACGTCAAGTCGGAGCCAGCTCTTCAAGTAACTCAGAGGTGGTGCGCTGGCGGCAGTAGCCCGTTACGGCCGAAATGGAATTTTCATGTCGTTCGGGGCTATAGGTCAGGCAGGCATCTGTCACTTGTGTTACAAGATAGCCCAGATCGCAGGCGTCGCGGATTGCGCTCTCAACGCATTGATCGGTGATAAGCCCGCTGATCACCAGTTGCCTGATACCTAAATTGCGCAGAACATAATCGATATGCGTCGACACAAAGACTGAAGAAGATGACTTCGGCAGCACGATTTCGTCCTCGCCGGGAGCCAGCGCATCGATCACCTTGCCGTCCCAAGCACCCTTAGGCACGTTGAAGCCGGTGATCTTGTAGTCGAGACTGCGGTCGCGCCCGTCCAGAGTGAGGCTTTCGATCGTCGTATACATCACCTCAAGCCCGGCGGCGCGGCTGGCCTGCTGGAGCTGCTGCATGTTAGGAATGACCCGGCCTTCCAATTCCGCGAAGTACCAGCCGTATTTCTCTGCCAGTTCTGCCTCCGGCATGTTGATGAACTCGGCGCCCTTGCGATGGGCGCCAAAATTCTGAACGTCGATAAACAGAAGGGCGGTTTGCTGCGGATCGACGGGAAACTCTCGGCTCAGTGTCATGTGATTCTTCCTTAAAGCAGGCTTTCAATGGCGGTGCGCAAAAGACCGGCCCAGCGGCTTTGGCCTGCGTCATCTGCGATTAGGTCGTTGCGGATTTCAATCAGGCTGTGGGGCAGGCCGCTGGCCTCACCATGGCGGGGGACGAACCAGTCGGACTCGTCCTCGATCTGATAGGGCTCATTCATGCCCACCGACAGCTCCGGCGCTTGCTTCTGCAAAGCGTGGCGCAGTTTTTCAGGTGTGTCTGCATCGCCGCGGTACAGGAAGGCTATGTCCCAGGGACGCACCTCGCCGGCCATACGGGCGGTGAAGCTGTGGATCGAGATCAAGAGCTGCCGTTCAGGATGCTCCCGGGCCTCTGTGACAGCCGCCTGGTAGGGGTCGAATATCCCGGAAACCCGCACCGCGCGGTCCTGCTGATTCAGGCCGTGGTTGCCGGGAACAGGCGTGCCATCGCTGATCAGTGGCATGGCGTCGGGTGCCTCCGGCGGCCGGTTGCAGTCGATCACCAGCCGACTGTATGCCTGCAGAACCGCAGGAGCTCCCATCGCGTAGGCCAGCTTGCGGGTCACTGCCGCGGCGCCGATGTCCCAGCCGATATGGCGGTCGAGGTCTGCGCGCGACAGCCCGAGGCCGGATAAGCGTTCCGGGACCTGCTGCCCCGCATGTTCGCAGACCAGCAGAACCGGATGGCGGCTGGCGCCGTTCAAAAGCTCCACCGGGGCTGGGTCGCGCGAACCCAGCAGCGTCGCAGGATCGGATTTGGCGTTTCCGTAGGTCACACTTTTTCCGCCTTCAATGCGAGGGATGGGATTAGTCCGTTGGGGCGGAACAGGAGTACGGCAACAACGATGCACAGGCCAATCGGGTCGCGGAACTCCTGCAGCTCCTGCGGCAGAAAGGCTGCAAGATAAATCTCGATAAAGCCGAGCAGAAAGCCCCCAGCTACCGCACCGCGCAAGGAACCCAGACCGCCCAAGATGGCTGCGATGAAGGCCTTCAGTACCGGTGTGAAGCCCATCAGCGGATCCACCGAGGCACGCTGACTGACCCACAAGACCGCAGCGACACCGGCCAACAGGCCGGACAGAGCAAAGGCACCGGCGATCACTGTATTGGCACGGATACCCATCAGTCTTGCCACGGCAAAATCTTCGGCTGAGGCACGCATGGCGATGCCTGTTTTCTGGTGTTTCATGAACCGGTCAAGGAACACTAGCATGATGACCGTTGCCGCGATCGCGGCGATCTTGTTGACGCCGATAATCAAGCCGCCGAACTGGACGCTGTCCGAGAGGAATTTAGGAAGCACCACAGCCTGGGACCGCGCTGAGATCAGGTTCTGAAACAGCACCTGGAGGATCATTGCAATGGCAAAGCTGGTGACCAGCATTGTTGCGCCGGAGGCATTGCGGACAGGGCGGAAGGCGATCCGCTCCATCAGGACTGCTGCCGCCACTGCTGCGCTAACGGCCAAGGCGACGGACAGAACAAAGGGAAAGCCCGCAAGCCCGCAGTACATCAGGACATAGCCGGCAATTGTCATCAGTTCACCGTGGGCGAAATTGATCAGCCCCATGATGGAAAAGACAACCGCCAGTCCCAGCGCGAGCAGCGCATAGGTGCCCCCCAAGGCAAATGCATTAACAGTCTGCTGTAATATCAGGTCCATATCAGCCTGCTCCCAAATAGGCAGATTGCAGTGAATCCGACTGTGCCAGTTCTGCAGCAGAGCCCGCTGCGACGATCCTGCCGCCAGACATCAGGTAGCCACGATCTGCGACTTCCAAAGCCATGGCGACGTTCTGCTCGACGACGGCCAACGTCACCCCTTGATCGCGCAGCAAGGTGATCAGCTCGAACACCTGCTCGACAATCTTCGGGGCAAGCCCCAGCGACGGCTCATCAAGCAGCAGCAGCCGGGGGTTGCTCATGAGAGCGCGGCCGACGGCCAGCATTTGCTGCTGCCCGCCCGACAGCGTGCCGGCGAATTGATCGCGGCGCTCATACAGGATGGGAAACAGCGTGTAGACACGGTCCCAAGCTGCTGCCACGGCCTGTTTGTCGCGGATGCCGTAGGCACCCATCAGCAGGTTTTCTGCCACGCTGAGGGTGCCGAAAACACGGCGCCCTTCCGGGGACAAGGTGAGCCCTGCCGGGGCGAGGGTCTCAGGAGCGTTGTGGGTGATGTCCGACCCGTCAAACATCACTGTACCGGCGGCGACGGGAACAAGGCCGACAAGGGCATTAAGTGTTGAGGACTTTCCGGCCCCGTTGGCTCCCAGTAGGGCGATGATTTCGCCCTCCCGGATTTCAAAGTCGATGCCGCGTACCGCTTCGACTGCTCCGTAGTGAACATGGAATGATTGAACAGACAAAAGCGCTGACACCGGGACGCTCCTTATTGCATACGTGGCGCTGGGATCAGCGAGGCGTCTGGTGAGGGCTGCCCGACGAGTTCACGCTCGCCATCCGCAACGCGGATCAGCGAGACCTGGCGAACCGGCATTCCATCCGTGCCTTTGTAAGTGATGAGGCTGGTCGCCCCTTGAACATTCTCCAGCCCGGCAATCGCATCGCGCAAGGCGCTGGGTTCCACTGATCCGTCTGCCGCCAGTACAGCGGCCTCCAGAACCTTGATCAGGTCGTAGCCGACTGCACTGAAAATCGTTTCCGGCGGCGCGCCGTTGGCGGCTTCATAGGCGGAGTTGAAAGCTTCTAGTGGACTTCCAGGCGTTGCATGGCCCGCGGTGGTGAAAACGACGCCCTCGGCAACGTCGCCCAGCGAGAAGGTTGTCGGGCTATCGATGCCGTCAGAGCCTATGACCTGGCCGGTCACACCCGCCGCGCGCAGCGCCTTCAGCAACGAAGGAAAGTCCGGCTCATAGGCCGATGTCATGATGACATCCGGCTGCGGGTCCAGCGCTGCAACCTTGGTGGCGATAGCGGAAAAATCCTGCTGGCCGATGGTATTGGTTGCCTGCCCGGCGATGGTTCCACCCAGTTTCTCGAACACTTCAGCAAAATAGAGCGGCATCGTCGTGTACTGGGTGTCGGGCGAGTAGATGATATAAGCGTTGCGGTGGCCCTCGTCCCAGGCCCATTTGGCGGAGACGGTCGCCTGCACATTGTCGCCCGGGAAGTTCGAGAACATGTAGTCGCCGCCGATCATCGGCAGGGTCGGCGAGGAGGCGCAGGTCGAGATTGCCGGGATCTGGGCCGAAGAAATGACGCCGATTGCAGCCAGCGCCGGATCGGAGTCGCAGGGCAGCACGATCACGGAGACACCGTCATCCGCCAGCTCTTGGGTCGCAATCGAAGTTTGCGCCGCATCGGACCGCACGTCCTTTTCGACAAGTTCGATCTTGACGTCGCCGCCAATGCCGCCCTTTGCGTTGATCTCGTCGGCGGCCAAGCGCATCCCGCCAGAGACCGGCACGTCCGCGTAGGCCAGGGCCCCGGTTTGTGCTGTGGCGACTCCGACGCGCAGCGTTTCGGAGAGGGCGGGAGCCGCCGCAAAGGCGGCAGCCAGAGTGGATGATAGAAGCAGTGCTTTCATGGGTAAGTCTCCGTCTGTTGGGGTCTGGCCTCTGGGATCATCCGGCCAGTTCTGGTTTGCGCCCGGGTTGACCCTGGGGCTTAGTGTTTTTCTTGGAGCTTAGTTTTCCGGGGCCGAGGTAGGCCTCGATGACCGCGGGGTCCTGCCGGACCTCAGCCGGCGTGCCTTGGGCGATCAGCTTGCCTTCGTTCAGCACCGCCAGCCGGTCGCACAGCTGATTGATCAGGGCTAGGTCGTGGTCGACCATCAGGATACCGATACCCAGATTGCGGGTGAGGCCGCGCAGGGTTTCCATCAGAGCGTCGGTTTCCTCACGGTTCATGCCAGCCGCCGGTTCGTCCAGAAACAGCAGGGTCGGCTGGCACGCCAATGCACGGGCAATTTCAACGCGGCGCTGATCGCCGTAAGATAGGTTGCCGGCATTTTCTCCAGCCAGGGCTGCAACTCCTAGTTCGGTCAGCGCCGCCTGAGCGCGCTCCTCTGCTTCGGCGCCGCCGCGCGTTGACAGGGCGGCAACAAGTACGTTCTGATGAACCGTCAGATCGGGAAACAGGCGAATGTTCTGAAACGTTCGTGCGATACCATGATCCGCAACCTTGTGCGAAGGGATCTCTGTCAGGTCAACGCTGCCTTGCGTCACGGTTCCCTCGCTCGGCTGCAGGACACCCGACAGCATATTCAGCAGCGTGGTTTTTCCGGAGCCGTTAGGGCCGATCAGGCCAAGAATTTCGCCGGGCTGCAAGGTCAGCGACACATTGCTGACCGCGACCAGTCCGCCAAACCGCATGGTCATGCCCTTTGCAACAAGCGGCGTGGAGGCGTGTGCTTTGGGCATGGCGGGCGCAGCGTTGCCAGCGGCAGCGGGCGGAAAGAGCCTTTCTTCCCATTCTTTTAATCCGGCAAGACCTTCGGGCTTGCGGAACATGGCGAGCAGAATGATCAGCCCGATGCCGATCTGCGTTGTGCCGAAAACCGCGGGAAGTTCGATGCCGCCTATGGACAGGCCGCTCTCTAGCCGACGCAGGACCTCGGTCACCAGCGTGATGATCACCGCGCCGGTCACGGCGCCGGTAATGGTGCTCATGCCGCCTACGATCAGCATGGCCAGCAGTAGAAACGTATCGTTGAAGTAGAATTTCTTGGGGCTGAACGCGCCCAGAAAATGAGCCAGCAAAGCACCAGCTAGCGCCATGGTCATCCCCGCCAGCACGAAGGAGATCAGGCGCTCGCGCGAGATGTTGATGCCGACGGCCGAAGCCGCAATCGCGTTTTCGCGGCCCGCCCGCAGCCTCAGTCCCGAAATAGAATCCCGGTATAGCCGCGCAAGTACCAGCGCCACGATGACGCCTGCCACCGCAGTCCAGATGCCGGTTTCGCGGGGCACTCCGAAGAAGGACTGGGCACCGCGGGTCACATCCCGCCAGCCGATGATGACACCATGCACGATGATTAAGAGACCCAGAGTCGAAATTGTGGCGGCGGATCCTTCCAGTCTGCCGATTGCCGCACCGACAAGCAGCGCCACGAGGCCCGTCAATGCCATCGCGATTACCGTTGCGGGCAGCAGCCCCATTTCGGTGGTCGCTAGCCACTCCGGCAGATTCGGCAGGGTCGCGATCTTCAATTGCGACGGCAGGGTCAGCAGGGCGGACACATAGGCGCCGATTGCCATGAAGGCCACATGGCCGAAGCTGAGAATGCCGCTGTTGCCGCTGTAGATTCCGATGCCGACCACGCCGATCAGCGAGATGAAAAACACCGTGACAATCCGCTCCGCAGCAGGCCCTAGGAAACTTGCGATCAATGCGGTGCCGACGGCTCCGGCGATGATTGCAGAGAGGGCGGCAAGCATGTGCGTTCTTGGCGAAGTGATCATGGACGGCTCCCGTGAAGTTGCCCCTACAATGCTGATCGCACTTTTTCAAAGTCAATAATTTTTTGCTTGTTGACTTTGTATTTTCAAAATCGTCTCTGGATGCATGAAACAAGAAATGCATGTCAGAACGCGCCTGGAATCTTTGTCGGACACGCTGACCGCGACCGAGCGAAAACTGTGTACGGCGTTATTGCTGGACTACCCGTTCGCTGGCTTGGAGCCGATCCAAGCGCTTGCGGAAAAGACGAAAACATCGCCCCCCTCCATCTCGAGGTTTGTCGCCAAACTTGGCTTTTCGGGCTATCAGGACTTCCAGCGCCACCTGATCGACGAACTGAAGGATGGCAACCGTTCGCCTCTGGATCTGCATCAGAGCGATCGTGCGATGAAGGGGGACTTCCTGGAAGATTTCGTCAACAGGGCTACAGCTCTGCTGTCCGAATCGACGGTAGCGATCACTAAAGCGCAGTTTGACCGTGTCTGTGATATGTTCGCTGACGAAAAGCGCAGCGTCTATGTGATCGGGGGGCGCATCAGTGATGCGCTGGCTTTGTACCTGTCGCGCCACTTACGGCAAATGCGGGGCAATGTTTATCACCTGCCTGCTGATCCCGAAATCTGGCCCGAATACCTCTTACGCATTAAGCCGCGTGATGTGGTTTTTGTGGTGGATTTCCGACGCTACCAACCCAGCCTCGAACAACTTGCGGAGCGGGCGGCCAGCCGACAGGGCGCGCAGGTTATCCTGCTAACGGACAAGTGGCTTTCACCTGTGGCGCGAGTGGCAAGCGAGGTCATCGCGACACCTATCGAAAGTGGGACTGTCTGGGACAGCTATGTGGGCGCGCTGGTGCTGCTGGAGGCGGTTGTAACGCGGATTGCGGAAGGCGGTTGGGATAAGGCGCGCAAGAGAATTGAGCGATGGGATTCCCTTCGTTTGGACATAGGAGAGATAAGCGATGATTAAGACCCCCTTGGTATTCGCAGCGACTTCGGATTTCGCCGGTAAGATCCGCGGCAAGAGCTTTCCGCTGGCAGACCTGGAAAAACGCTCGGCCAAGGGGGTCGGATGGACGCCCACCAATGTTCAGATCACCTGTTTCGACAAGATTGCCGAGACACCATTTGGATCCTTGGGCGATCTTCTACTGGTGCCCGATGCTGAAACGCTGGTTGATATCGATTACGGGGATGGCAGCCCGGCGGACCGCTTCGTGCTAGGAGACATCCGCGAACTTGACGGAGCGCCCTGGAGCTGCTGCACGCGCTCTATTCTCAAGCAGGCGCTTAAACGGCTAGAAGATCTTGGCGGTATCAGGCTGGTTGCTGCCTTCGAACACGAATTCCAGCTGGATGCGGAGTCGCCCGCATTTGGCGAGGCCTATACCCATTCCGGTTTTCAGCAGAAACGTGAACTGGCCGAAAGCCTGATGGCGGCGCTGGGGCAAGCGGGCATGGAAACGGATACTTTCATGAATGAATACGGCCCCGACCAGTACGAGGTCACAATTGATCCCACGGATGGTTTGCGCGCCGCCGACCATGCTGCTGTTTTGAGAGAGGTCACCCGTTCGGTCGCCCGCAGATGCGGGGAACGAGCGACTTTCACGCCGATCCGCGACCCTGAAAACGTCGGTAATGGCGTGCATATCCATATGAGTTTTGTAGATGCTCAGGGGATCCCAGCCACTTATGATCCGGCTGGTCCTGCGGGAATGTCCAGTGTGACCGGTGCGTTTCTGGCAGGTGTACTGAAATACCTAGACAGCATTGTTGCCTTCACGGCACCGAGTGACGTGTCTTACCTGCGCTTGACGCCGCACCGCTGGAGCGCAGCCTACAACAATCTGGGCTTGCGTGACCGCGAGGCTTCTTTGCGGATCTGCCCAACCTCGGCACAGGACGAGGCCAGCATTGCCCGCCAGTATAATTTTGAGTTCCGGGCCGGTGACGCCGCTGCCTCGCCGTATCTGGCGCTTGCTGCAATCGTGCATGCTGGGGCGCAAGGCCTGCAAGAGAACCTGGCCGCACCGCCCGTGACCCAAGAAGACTTGTCATTGCTGTCCGCAGAAGCATTGAAGGCGCGCGGCTATACCCGACTTCCTGAAGCGCTGCCCGAAGCCCTAGCGCGGTTCGAGCACAATGACATTGCTCGCAGTTGGTTTCCGGAAGGCTTTTCAGAAGTCTACCTTGCTCATAAAAGGGGTGAGCTGGCCTATCTAGACACCATGCCGCCAGAGGAGAGATGTACTGTCTACGCTAAAGTCTACTAAGCCCCGCTACCGAAGTCCTACACCGGGACACGTACCACATTATCTCGGATTTCCGCCTGAAACCACGCGGTAATCTTTGCGATGTTTGGGTTCTCATCCCCGGCTTTACGCGCCACATAGTATACCCGATCTGTTTCAACGCTCTTATTGCCCAGCTGGATCAACTGGCCGCTCTCCAATTCGTCCTGAATGAGATATGTGGGCAATAGCGCCACTCCAATGCTATGCAGCGCCCCGGCAATGGTCATGGAAAAACGGTCAAATTGCATCCGTCTGTCGGCAACGGGCGCCTTAATGCCGTTGGTATCTAGCCACCTACGCCAATCTCCAGTGCGTGCTTCAAGCTCCAGCAGAGTTGAGCGCGCAATTATTTCTTCGATTCTATCTCCTTGTGCCAGCGCTGGAGAGACCACAGCAACCAAAGCATCATAACACAGCGGCGTATATTCCACGCCCGGCCAGTCCTGCTCGCCAAAATGAATCGCCAGATCAAACTTTTCATCGGCCATATTGAACGGCCGGTCCCGCGTCACCACCTGCAAGTTGATAGACGGGAACGTCTCAGCAAACAGATTGAGTCGGGGTACGAGCCAGCGCGCGCCGAATGTGGGCAGAACCGACATACGAATAACCGAGTCATGAGTGCCTGCCGAAATCGCATTTCTGATAGTGACGGATAGGCTATCGAGATCTTTTGTCAGCTCCTGCGCTAATGCCTCTCCTGCTTTAGTCGCAACAACAGCGCGCCCCACACGCCGAAACAATGGCGTGCCTACCATCTGCTCCAAATCTTTGATCTGACGGCTAATCGCCCCCTGAGACACCGCAAGTTCAGCCGCAGCATGGGTGAAACTATTATGCCGGGCCGCCGCCTCAAAACTGCGCAGCGCCGACATCGATGGTAGCCGTACTCTTGCTTTCATACTCTAGCTCCACAAGCATTACCAAATCTCACCAATGCATGCCACATTGTATATTTTTTTTCATCATAAAATCGATATCCGTAACGTAATAGAAATAGTTGCCGCAAATTTGCGCGTTCTGTTGGCGTCCGACAAAGGAGTGTTCGCCCGCGGAGACTGGCAACACCACCACAAAAGGATGCACCGATGTCTCACGACAAAACGCTCGCAGATGCCGAATTCACACCATCAGAACTTGAAGGTGGAACCCTTCGTGTGGTTTCGCCTATCGACGGCGCAACCGTGGCTGAGCTCGGAGAAACCCAAGCAGCGGATATGGCTGCATTGATCGATACATCACAAAACGCTTTTAAGTCCTGGCGCACCCTGCCCGCCCCGCAACGCGGTGAACTCGTGCGTCTCTGGGGCGAAGAGCTGCGTGCCGCCAAGAATGAACTTGGCGCCATGGTGACGCTTGAAGCAGGTAAAATCACTTCTGAAGGCCTCGGCGAAGTGCAGGAAATGATCGATATCTGCGATTTTGCTGTTGGTCTATCGCGCCAGCTCTATGGTTTGACCATCGCCTCCGAACGCCCCGGCCACCGGATGATGGAAACCTGGCATCCCATTGGCCCGGTTGGGGTGATCTCTGCCTTTAATTTTCCGGTGGCGGTTTTTGCCTGGAACGCGGCGCTGGCGCTGGTCTGCGGCAACCCGGTGATCTGGAAACCCTCAGAAAAAACACCGCTGACCGCTATGGCCACGATGAAATCACTCCAGCGCGCGCTGAAACGGTTTGGCGATGCGGCCCCCGAAGGCCTGGTCCAGCTGGTGATTGGCGGGGCAAAATTGGGCGAGGCATTGGTCACATCCCCCAAAGTGCCCGTAATTTCCGCAACTGGATCAACCCGGATGGGTTCGATTGTTGGTCCAAAAGTCGCCGAACGCTTTGGCCGGTCCATTCTGGAACTTGGCGGCAACAATGCGATGATCGTGGCCCCTTCGGCCGACCTCGATATGGCAGTACGTGGCATCGTGTTCTCCGCCGTTGGCACTGCCGGGCAGCGCTGCACCACCCTGCGCCGCCTGATCGTACATAATTCAATCCGCGAAGATCTGGTGCAAAAACTGGTAAAGGCTTATGCGACCCTGCCAATTGGTGACCCACGCTCCGCAGGCACGCTGGTTGGACCGCTGGTGGACACAGCGTCCCGCGACCGGATGATCAGCGCATTGGAAAGCGCCCGCAAGGACGGCGGCACCGTCCACGGTGGAGAAATCCCGGCAGACAGCCCCGAAGGCGGCGCTTATATCGCACCCGCCATTGTGGAAATGCCCGCCCAAACCGATGTGGTGCGTCAGGAAACCTTCGCCCCGATCCTCTATGTGCTGGGCTACGATACCCTCGACGAAGCCATCGCGCTCCAAAACGATGTGCCGCAGGGTCTGTCGTCCTGTATCTTCACCCTCAACATCCGCGAAGCCGAACAGTTCCTCAGCGCAGCTGGCTCTGATTGTGGCATTGCAAACGTCAACATCGGCCCATCTGGCGCAGAAATCGGTGGTGCCTTTGGCGGCGAAAAAGAAACCGGTGGTGGCCGTGAAAGCGGCTCAGACGCGTGGAAATCCTACATGCGCCGTCAAACCAACACCATCAACTACTCTGCCGAACTGCCGCTGGCACAGGGTGTGAAATTCGACATCGATTAAGCCAATCATGATCGGCGCGTTTGGTTGCGCCGATCACACGGACCCTCTGGAGTTGGTCAGATAAATCAAGAATCATCTGACCAGGTTCCGACAACGAGGTAGACGACACCTGTGAAAGGCCTAGGCTTGCCACAGTCATAACCGTTTACCAGCAAGAAAGACAGCGGATGACGAACACCACGCATTGGTTCAACGCTCTGAAAGAGTTCTGGGGCATCACGGCCGAATTTACCAGCCTCGACGGTGAGTATGATCTGAACTTTCTGGCCACCTGCGACGATGGCAGTGGCTATATCCTCAAGGCGATGCGCCCCGGCTGCGAAGACTGGCTGGTGGACATGCAGATCAAAGCGCTCGATCATCTGGAACAGAAGACACCCGATCTGCCCTGCCCAAGGGTGATCAAAGCGCTCGATGGCAGCTCCATGCTGCAACTGCCAGATGAGAACGGTGACACACGTCTGGTCTGGTTGCTCAGCCGCCTGCCCGGCCAGTGCTATGCCAAATCCGCACCCAAAAGCCTGCCACTGATCCATGAAATCGGCATGATACTGGGTCAGTCCGCCGCGGCATTGGCGGATTTCCAGCATCCGGGGCTAGAACGCGATTTCAAATGGGATCTGATGCGCGCAAGATGGATCAAAAGTGATCTGAACTGTATCGCAGATCCCAATCGCCATGATCTGCTGCAACAGATCAGCGCGGAATTTGCACGGATCGAGCCCCGGCTCAAGACACTGCCAAAACAAGCCATTCACAACGATGCCAATGATTACAATATCCTGGTCGATGGCACGCTCTCCGAACCCCGCCGCGTTTCAGGTCTGATCGACCTTGGTGATATGTGTGCGGCCCCCCGGATCTGCGATCTTGCCATTGCCGGGGCCTATATTGTGCTCGACCACCCCACACCCGAGGCAGCGCTTACCGCGCTCACCGCAGGCTTCCATTCCGCCTATCCGCTCACAACCGAAGAGATTGATCTGCTCTGGCCGCTGCTGCAGGCACGGCTGGCGGTCAGCGTGGTAAACTCTACCCTGGTGGCATTGGACAACCCCGATGACCCCTATGTGGTGATATCGCAGGCCCCGATCTGGCGCTTCCTGGACGGCAGCCAGATCAACGCCCGACTGCTGAACGCCCGACTGCGCACAGCCTGCGCCCTGCCGGTCGTGGATGGGGCAGACCGTGTTATCACATGGCTGAACGCGCAGCGCGGTGGTTTTGCCGATCTGATGGGGCAGGATATCGCGGATGCGCCCATGGGTTCGCTTTCGGTTGAACACTCCACCTGGCCCCAGAATCCGTTCCATATGCCACTGGAGGAAGCCGCCCGCGTGGGGGCTGAGTTTAGCAAAAATCTCTGGCTTGGCTATTACAATGAACCCCGCCTGATCTATACCGATCCCGCGTTTCGCACCGGTCCCTATAAGGCCTCAAACCGGCGCACGGTACATCTGGCAATTGATGTGTTTGCCCCCGCAGGCACGATGCTACATGCACCTTTGCAAGGTCAGGTCTTCGCGGTGGAAAACCGCGAAAATCATCTCGACTATGGCGGGGTTGTGGTGCTCAGCCATAAAACCGCGGACGGAGACAGATTTTACACGCTCTATGGCCATCTCGACCCCGAGGTCTGCACCCGGCTGAGTCCGGGCGACACCGTGAAACAGGGCGAAGCCTTTGCCCGTCTCGGCGATGCCAGCCAGAACGGAGGCTGGGCCCCACACGTGCATTTCCAACTCGCACTCAGCACCGATGGCATGGAAGCCAACTGGTCCGGCGTCGCAGATCCGGATGAGCTCACACTATGGAACGCGCTTTGCCCCAACCCGGCGGCGCTGCTCAATCTGCAAGACAAAAAAACCACCTATCAACCCACCAGCAAACAGGCCGTACTCGACGGGCGCAAAGCCCATTTTGGCGGCAACCTCAGCCTCACCTACGATGATCCGATGATGCTCATGCGCGGCTGGAAACATCACCTGTTTGATGAATGGGGCCGCCCCTATCTGGATGCCTACAACAATGTGCCCCATGTGGGCCACGCCCACCCGCGCATTCAGGCGGTGGCCGCAGATCAGCTCAAACGGATGAATTCTAACACCCGTTACCTGCACCCGGCACAGACAACCTTTGCCGATAAGGTGCTGTCCAAACTGCCGGATCATTTTGAGGTCTGCTTCTTTGTCAATTCCGGCACCGAAGCCAATGAACTAGCCCTGCGCCTCGCCCGCGCCCATACCGGAGCCAAAGGCATAGTGACCCCTGATCACGGCTATCACGGAAACACCAATGCCGCTGTGGCCATCTCAGCCTATAAGTTCAACAAACCGGGCGGCATCGGCAAAGCTGACTGGGTGGAACTCGTTGACGTGGCCGATGATTATCGCGGTCGCTTCAAACGTGATGATGATGACCGCGCCCAGAAATTTGCCGATCTGGTTGATCCCGCCATTGCCGCGCTGCGAGAACGCGGTCAGGGTCTGGCAGGTTTCATTGCCGAAACCTTCCCCTCTGTCGGCGGCCAGATCATCCCGCCCAAAGGCTACCTGCCTGCGGTTTATGAAAAAATCCGTGCCTCCGGGGGCGTCTGTATCGCAGATGAGGTGCAAACCGGGCTCGGCCGTCTCGGCGAATACTACTTTGGCTTTGAATATCAGGGGGCAATGCCTGACATCGTTGTGATGGGGAAACCCATCGGCAATGGCCATCCGCTTGGCGTGCTTGTCACCACAAAAGAGATCGCCCAGAGCTTTGACAATGGAATTGAGTTTTTCTCAACCTTTGGCGGCTCCAACCTATCTTGCCGGATTGGCAAGGAAGTGCTGGATATCGTGGATGACGAACGGCTGCAGGAAAACGCCCGCCAGATGGGCGCGCGCCTGCTTGATGGTCTCTATCAGCTCGAAGCCGAGTTCACCTCGGTTGGCGATGTACGCGGCATGGGTCTGTTCATTGGGGTGGAGCTGATCAACCCGGACGGCTCCGAAGGCACCGAGATTTGCAAATACGTCAAGAACCGCATGCGCGACCACCGCATCCTGATCGGCAGCGAAGGACCAAAGGACAACATCCTGAAAATCCGTCCGCCACTGACGATTGATGGTGAAGACATCGACATGATCGTCACAACGCTCGCCAGCATCCTGCGCGAACTGCCGTAATCACACCGCGTGCCTTTGGCGCGCGAGCATGACAACACAGAAACCACCCCGGGCTATCCCTCGCCGGGTGGTTTTTCTTTGCAGAATACTCCATTCCAAACGTCTCACACAGCCGAACACACTTCACTAGGTGTTTAGTCCCGGAGTGTGGTGGCTCGGATCAACAATGAAACGATCGGGCTCTTTTGTCGATATTTTGCAGATGTATTCGAATGGTGTGAGGCCCTTCAGCGTCTTCAAACGGCGTGCATAGTTGTAGGCGACAATGAAGGCGTCGAGGTGGGCTTCTAGCTCAGCGTGTGTATCGTAGTGGTACCGCTTGACCGTGGCTTCCTTGATCGTGCGGTTCATCCGTTCGACCTGGCCGTTCGTCCAGGGGTGGTTGATTTTTGTCAGCCGGTGCTCGATGCCGTTCTCCCTGCA
>JBLWUN010000026.1:0-14809 GCA_048268905.1 Maricaulaceae bacterium
GGCTTGGTTCCGGGTTTCTGTCTCATCTCCACTCCTTGGTGGTTACGATGTGCCAGAAACCCTCTCTTATCAAATCGACCTAAACTGTCCCATTTGCGCTGACGTCAGACAAATAATATCACAATCTACTGTGATAAATAATAAAAAATCTATTCATTTTTACTATATCTATTACATAACAACACGGAACCCGTATATCTATTATTTAATCTCTAATTAAATATTCCGATTTTCTAAATATAATAAAATATCACAAACAAATAAAAAAAATTTTATGATAGTAAATATAAATTTCTATTTATTTACCAAGTTGAGTTTATAAAAACTTTAATTAACAACACCCTGAAAACGCCTGCATGGAGATAAGATATTGCTGGATATAGAATAGTGATTAGCGCTCGCGGTCCTCACAGCTAGATTTCATAATCTGTACCACTCTCAAGAATGGTTTGGGTTTTGATCCCCGGCCGGTCATGGGGGGCGTCACCGGCCGGGGCGCGAGCCGACTAAATGTCGGCAGTCGCTTCTTTCAGCCATCGCTGCGTGGCTGGCTCTAAATGTGGGCACAACTTCTTATACACTTCGGCGTGGTACGAATTTAACCATTCGCGCTCTAGCTCGGTGAGAGCTTCAACCAACAGCATCCGCGTTTCAATCGGAGCAAGGGTCAGATTGCCGAACGCTAGGAAACCATCCTCCTCCTCAACGATTTCAACCAGGTTCTCGAGACGAATGCCAAACCTACCCGCCTCGTAGTATCCAGGCTCGATGGACAGTACCATTCCGGGCACAAGGTCTACGGGATTGTATGGTTTTCCTATGCGTTGCGGCTGTTCATGCACCGAGAGCTGGTGTCCCACTCCATGGCCGGTACCATGATCGTAATCCAGTCCCAGATCCCATAAAGGACGCCGGCAGATCGCATCGATGTGATGGCCCTGCGTTCCCTTGGGAAAGCGTAGTGTCATCAAGGCATGAAAGGCCTTGAATACAGCCGTGTAGGCGCGGTCATAGCCTTCGGGCCGGGTGCCGAACGAGAAACTGCGCGTGGCATCGGTGGTGCCCGTCTCATATTGCCCGCCACTGTCGAGAAGATAGGGGTTGTCGGGCAGGATCAACGCGTTGCGCTCAGGACTCGTCGCATAGTGACACATGGCTGCATTGCCGGCTGCCGCCGAGATCGAATTGAAGCTCTCGCTGATGAAGCCGGCACGTGCCTTGCGCAACTCCAGAATCTTTTCCTCGGCCTCGCGTTCGCTGACCGGATTGCCCGCTTTGGCGCGCGCCGGTACGGTTTCGAGGAGCCACGCGTGGAACTGTGTCCACGCAACTCCGTCATCCAGATGGCAATTGCGCATGCCCTGCAACTCCACCGGATTCTTGACGGCCTTCGCCAGTGTCAAAAGCCCCGGTTTGCAAAGAACCACCGCCCCGCATTTTTCTAGCGCCTGCCGCACGGCAACAGGCGAGAAGTCGGGATCGATCAGAACCCGCTGACGCTTGGCGATGCGGGTCTTCAGCGTCATTAGCAGCGCATCGAAGGGTCGAAGTTCCACATTGTCTGGAAGGCTTTCCATCAGGGAAGCATCAAGCTTGTCCTCGGTCACGAACCACACCGCCCGGCCATCGCGGCCGGCCAGAAGGAAAGAGTGTGGCATGGGATTGAAGGCGACATCATTGCCGCGCACATTCAAGAACCAGGCGATGTTGTCGGGCTGCGTGTCGACAATGAAATCGGCATTCTCGCGCTCAAGGGCCCCGGCCAGGTCAAGCAATTTGTCCTTGCTGCTCCGTCCCGAGAACTGAAGCGGAAAGGCGGTGATCCGTCCCATGGGCTGGGCCGGCTGGTCCGGCCAGACGGCGTCCACAGGGTTCGGGACCTGTGCAACGAGCTCAGCTTCCACCGTATGACAGGCGCGTGCAAAGCGATCGTACCAGCTCGGCGGCAGATGCATCGCATCGTAGCCTATGCGCCAGCCCTTTTTCGCATTCTCCCCGAGCCAGCTTTCCGGAGGTTCGTTGAAAAGGTGATGACGCGAAAACAGGGGGCCGGCACACTCATTGCGAACCTGCACCTGGTAGCGACCATCGACAAAAAGGGCGACCGTCCTTGCCGTAACGATCGCCATGCCAGCCGAACCGCTGAAACCGGTCACGTAGGCCAGTCGCTCGTCATGCGACGCTACATACTCGCCCTGATGGGCATCAAAGCGTGGAAGGAGAAAAGCATCGAGCCCTCTTTCGGACATCTCCTCGCGCAGGGCGGAAACGACCTCAGCCTTGCTACGGTGGGCGGTATCAAGCATGGGTTTTGACCTCTTCGGCATGATGGCAGGCAACCTCGCCGCGCCCCTCAATGGGTCGCAATGCAGGTACGTCCTTTTTGCAAATATCGGTGGCGTGCGGGCAGCGCACATGAAAGGGACAGCCCAGCGGCACATTGAGCGGTGACGGCAATTCCCCCTGCAGCCGAATAGCACTGCCTTTCTCGTCGGGATCCAGTGAGGGCGCGGCACTCAAAAGCGCCTGCGAATAGGGATGCGAGGGGCTGGCGAAAAGCGTTTCGCTGTCACCGATCTCCACGATGCGTCCCAGATAAATGACAGCGACCCGGTTGGAGACATGGCGTACCAGCCGTAGATCATGGGCGACGAACAGGATGGTCAGATCCAGTTCCTCCTGCAAGGTGAGAAGCAAATTGACCACCTGAGCCTGAACCGAGACGTCGAGAGCCGAAACGAGTTCGTCAGCGATGAGCACTTCCGGCTCCACCGCCAGGGCGCGGGCAATGGCGATGCGCTGGCGCTGGCCGCCGGAGAACTCGTGCGGCAGCTTGACTGCCGCATCCTGCGGCAGGCGCACCAGATCAAGCAGCTCGGCAACGCGCGCCGGAATCTCTTTCTCGGGCCGCATCTCGTGAACCCGCAGCGCTTCTTCCAGTATATGCCCGGCGGACATGCGTGGGTTGAGGGAGGAATAGGGGTCCTGAAACATCATCTGTACACGGCGATTATAATCGCGGCCATGTTTGCTTTCAGATGCAAAAATGTCCTCGCCACGATAATGAATGCCGCCATGTTGCGGCTTGTAGAGCCGCACAATGCAGCGGGCCAGTGTCGACTTCCCGCAGCCTGACTCTCCGACGACGCCGAGCGTTTCCCCCTTCTCAAGCGCAAGGCTCACGCCGTTCAGTGCGCGGACCACCCGTGCGGGGCGGCGACGGATCACATCGACAAGCGTGCGGGGGGCGGGAAACTTCAGTCCCAGATCGTGGATCTGCATGACGGTTTCGCTCATCGGGAGGCCTCCATGCTGTCGCAAACGGGATTGAAGCACGCGGCAAGGCGCGCCGTTGAGACTGCCGCCAACGAGGGGCGCTCCGTCAGGCAAAGGTCTTTCACGTTCTGGCAGCGCGGAGCGAACGCGCAGCCCTGTGGCAGGGCATCAAGGCCCGGCGGTGTTCCGGGCACCGAATATAGCTGGGTACGGGGTGGCACATCCTGCGGTACCGAGCGCATCAGCCCTTCCGTATAGGGGTGCAGGGGCGCGCGCAGCACCTGCCGCACCGGGCCCTGTTCCACGATGCGCCCGGCATACATCACCGCCACATTCTCGCAGGTCTGTGCCACAACGCCGAGATCATGGGTGACGAGGATGACACCCATATTCATCTCATCGGCGAGAGACAGGATGAGATCAAGGATCTGCGCCTGAATGGTGACATCAAGAGCGGTTGTCGGCTCGTCGGCCAAAAGCAGTTTCGGCTCGGCGGCAAGCGCAATGGCGATCATGACACGTTGGCGCATGCCGCCGGAGAACTGATGCGGGTAGGCATCGAGACGCGAGGCAGGATCGGGTATGCCCACATGGTCGAGCATTTCGATGGCGCGGGCCCGCCGTGCGGCGCGGCCAAGATTCGTGTGTGCCTTCAGCGTTTCGGTGAGTTGCACACCGATGGTCAGAAGAGGATTGAGCGAAGTCATGGGCTCCTGAAAAATCATGGCGATCTCCCCGCCTCGGATCGGACGCAGCTTGCGCTCGGGCAGGCTCAATATGTCCTGCCCCATCCAGCGGACCTCGCCGCTGACCTTGCCATAGCGCCGCGACAGGCCAAGCAGCGAGCGCAGGGTCACGCTCTTGCCCGAGCCGCTTTCGCCCACAAGGCCG
The DNA here is from genome assembly GCA_048268905.1 of Maricaulaceae bacterium. Lineage (GTDB taxonomy): Bacteria > Pseudomonadota > Alphaproteobacteria > Caulobacterales > Maricaulaceae > JACOMS01. The sequence continues at coordinate 4,168 of JBLWUN010000026.1, forward strand.
AGAACCTCGCCCTCTCGCACCGAAAAGCTCACATCCCGCACCGCCTTCAAGGCGGAGCTGCCGCGCGCAAAGGTTGTGCTGAGGTCTTTCACATTGAGAATGGTTTGTGTGGTCATGTTGCTCTCCACTCTCAGCCACGCGGGCGCAGAAGGTCGGCCAGTCCGTCGCCGATGAGCGAGAAACCGAGACCAGTCAGCACAATGGCGATGCCGGGCATCAGGCTGAGCCACCAAGCGGTTGTGATGAAATTGCGCCCCTCGGCGATCAGCACACCCCATTCAGCCTGTGGTGGTTGCGCGCCAAGGCCCAGATAGCCAAGCGATGAGCCAAGCAGAATGGCGAGCGCCATGTCCGTCATCCAGTAGACGACAACCGGGGTGATGGCATTGGGCAAGAGGTGGCGAAAGATGATGCGTTGGTCCGAATAGCCCATGACGATGCCCGCCGCCGCATAGTCATTGCCCATCTGGGCAATGACTTCCGCACGCATCAGCCGGGCGTAATAAACCCAGCCGACCAGTGTGATGGCGATATACATGTTTGTAAGGCCCGGCCCCAGAACGGCAACGACCGCGATCACCAGAACGAGAAACGGAAAGGTGATGATCGCATCGACAAGCCGGCCGAAAATCATGTCAGCGATGCCGCGATAATAGCCCACCAAAGCGCCGACCACGACACCGATCAACATGGCGAAGACCGTGGCCAGAAACGCCATTTGCATATTGACCGTATAGGCCGAGATGACGCGGCTCAGACTGTCGCGGCCCAGCATATCGGTGCCGAAGGGATGGGCGCTGCTGGGTGGCTGCTTGACGGCGTTGTAGTCGATGAAATTGGGATCATAGGGCGCGAAGGTCTCCGGGAACACCGCGAGGACGGTGGAAAATCCGATGATGGCGATGCCCAGAAGAAAGCCTGGTTTGCGCAAGGCGATGCGCAGCCGGGTCTCGCGACCCGCCGGGGCAGAAACGGCAGTATCAGTCATGTCAGTCGTATCCTCGGATCAAGCGCGCTCTGGCACAGATCGGTGAGAAGGAACACCAGCGAGACGAGAACCGCGAAGGTGAGCGTCAGGCCCTGGATCAGGGGATAATCGCGGGCGAAAATGGCTTCCAGCATCAGGCGCCCGACGCCGGGAACCGCAAAGACCGTCTCTGTGACAAGCGTTCCGCTCATCATGTTGCCGATGGAAAGCCCGACCAGTGTGATGGTGGAAATCAGCGCGTTGCGCAGCACATGCCGGCCAAGGATGAGGCGCACGGGCAGGCCCTTGGCGCGGGCGAACTGCACATATTCGGCATCCAGCACCTCAATGACGGCCGAGCGCAGATTGCGCATGATGATGGCTGATGTGTAGAGCGCCACGGCAATGGCCGGAAGAAAGAGATGATAAAGCTGGGCGGAGAAAGTCTCGCCATAGCCCCCCACGGGGAACCAGCGAAGCTGGGCCGCAAGAAAGGTGAGCAGGATCAGGCCAATATAGAAAACCGGCATGGAGAGACCGACTTGAAAGGCGCTTCGGATGACGTTGTCGGGCCAGCGTCCCCGGTTGAGTGCTGCCACAAATGCAAGCGGGCCAGCGATGATCAGTGACAGGAAAACCGCATAGACGGTCAAAAACACCGTCGTTGGAAGGCGGTTCATGATGACCTCGGAGACCGGCGCGCGCATCAGGATAGAGGTGCCCAGATCGCCTTTCAGCGTGTTGGTCAGGAACAGCCAGAACTGCATGGGCAACGGCTCGGTGAGCCCGAGCCGTTCGCGGATTGCGGCAAGGTCCGCGTCCGAAGCTCGGTCGCCGGCGATGGCAATGGCCGGGTCGCCGGGCAATAAGCGCACCAGAAGAAAGATGATGACCATTACCAAAAAAAAGGTCGGTACCATCAATATCAGGCGATTCAGAATGTATTGCAGAAGGGCCATCGGGTCCTCATCATTTGCCACGCCGCCGGTATGGATGGCCGGCGGCATTTCTCAAGAGGGCGTTGAACCAGAGCTCAGCGGCTCAAGATCGCTTCGTCGAACACGTTATTGCCGAGTGGCGTCTGGACGTATCCCTCGACCTTGGCGGCTACGGCCACGGCAAATGGCGTTTCGTACATGAAGAGCAACGGTGCCTCCTCGGCATAGATCTCCTGCATGCGGGCATATTGTTCGGCGCGCTTTTTAGGGTCGATCTCTCCCGCTGACGCCTTGAAGAGCGCGTTGAACTCGTCATTCGACCAGCCGGTCCCGACCGCCTTGGCTGTGGGCGCGTAACCAAGCCAGCTCACCACCTGGCTGGGATCATTCACATCGTTGACCCAACCATAGGTGTGAATATCGAACTCGCCGGAGCGGTTCTTCGCGCCGCGCGTCGGCCCGTCCACCTGTTCGACCTCAAGCTTGATCCCGAGCGGTGCCCACATCTGCTGAAGGGCGGCGAAGATGGTGCTGTCATCGGCCGAGCCAGCCAGTGTGGTGAAGGCGATCTTCGTTCCCGCTTCAAGGCCTGCCTCTTCGATCAACGCCTTGGCCTTCTCCATGTCATAGCCATAGAGCGGATCCATATCGACGGCGAGCGGGGTGGCCGCAGCCATCAGGGGCGAGGTCATGGGCTTGCCGGCGCCCTGCAACACAAGCCCAATGAGGGCCTCCTTGTTGGTGGCGTAATTGAGGGCCTGCCGCACGCGCTTGTCGGCAAGTGGGTTCGCGCTGCCATCGGCGCGGGTCTCGCGGGTGTTGATCGGCGAATAGATGATGCGGGTCGAGGGGAAAAGGTTCATGTCGATTTTCGGATCGGCCTCCAGTTCGCCAACACGCGAAAAGGGGATGAACTCAGCAATGTCGATCTCGCCCGCCTGCAATTTGAGAATGCGGGTGGCATCGTCAGGAATGATCTCGAAGTGGACACGCTCAAGATAGGGAAGAGCTTTGCCGTCCGCACCCATGCGCCAGTAATGTTCATTGGCGCAGAAATCCATCGATGTGCCCTGCTGGAACCCGCACAGATAGAAGGGGCCGGACCCGACGCCGGGGCCACCGGCCGCAAAAATGGCAGCGGATTTCTCCTGATCGGTCTCGCCTTCGGCCGCCTCGAAAGCCGCTTTTGACACAATGCCCGTGGTGAAGGTGGCAAACATTGAGAGAATGGTTGGATCGGGAGTGGTGAGTGTCACAATTACCTCACGCCCGTCGGCCGAAACGCTTTCGATGGTGCCAAGAAGATTGGCCCATGGACCAAGGTCCGGGTTACGGGCGCGATCGAGCGAAAAGACCACATCATCACCAGTCAAAGGTGAACCATCGGAGAAGGCAAGCCCCTCCCGCAGGGTCAGCATTACGGTTTTGCCGTCCCCGGAAACCGCGTGGCTCTCCGCTAGGCCCGGCTCCACCCCGCTTCCGCCTGCGCTCGGGCGCAGCAATGTGTCGAAAAGGCTGCTGACCATCCAGATATCGGGATTTCTATCGGCATAGATCGGATCGATCAGATTCGATCCATCATAGCGTGCGAAATTCAGCGTTCCGCCGCGTTCCTGCGCAAGTGCCGATGTGGCCAGCCCGGCAACGACAAGCGCCGTTGCCGCTTTGAGTGTGTGATGCATGTCTGTTCCTCCCAGATCGATTTGGCATCGAATGAAGGAACCAATACAACATATTTTGCTATTACTAAAATCATTTTTAGTAATAGCTCAAATTTCACGAACGGTCGGTTTGAACCTACCTTGAAAAGGCACCAAGGCTGCTTGATAGTGCTCGGTTGGGTGTGGTGCTGACCCATAGTTCAGTGGTCTCGATGTCACCCGTAACACGGGAGAAATGCGGCTTTTCGGTATTGTGATGTATCGTGTCGCCGGCGGACATCCGGAAGATCTCGCCATCGAGATGGTATTCCATCTCTCCCGCCATCAGATAGCAGAAAACCTCGCCGGGATGGCACATATGTTCCGATTCATGTCCGGGTGGGCGATGAACGATCAGCGGGTAGAAAAGGGAGCCGGAAAAGCCCGGTCCCAACCTTTCATAGAGACGATTATCGGCGCCGATCGCATAGGTCTGGCGCCTGTTCGCTGAAATGTATTCGCGAAACTCTTCCTTCACCCGCACCAGGTCTTCAACACTTGTATCCAGCGCGGTAGCGATCGCCATGAGGGAACTGACCGAGGGCGAGCTGATGTTGCGCTCCACCTGAGAGATGAACCCTATTGTCAGGTCCGCTGCCTGCGCCACCTCGCTCAGCGTCTTTCCCAACGCCTTGCGACGTTTGCGAATCGTGGGGCCGATGGTGGGGGAGGCGTCGGTTGGTGTGGAGACCGAATGGTCGGACAAGCATTGGTTTGAGAGGGGTGTTTTCTTTCTTGGCATTGTCGGTCCCTGAAATTGCGTCACCTCACAGAGACATAGCACGGAAATATGCTTTCCTCCTGGAGTAGGAAGCAAATGTAAGGGGGGTGCTTTGATCCGTCACTAAAAAATGTTTTAGTGACATTCCCCTAAGAGATCTGCAGTGGGGTGGGGAATCCCTGGCCTTGGGGCAGACCAGGAGTCGCGACAGGACCGTGCTTGTGATACTTCAAAAATTGAACTAATATATAAATTCTTGAAGTCTGACATCTCGCCTTTGAACGTGTCCGCCTGGGAGGGAGTTGCATTGGGGAATGAAAACGAACCGTCCGGTTCCGCGCCGATAAGCAAGGTGGATCTCGGGCGTGACATCCGCAGGCGTCGCCGCGCACTGGACAAGACTCTCAAGGAGGTGGCGGATGAGGTGGGGGTTTCCATCGGTTTTTTGTCTCAGGTGGAGCGGGGTGTTTCGACGCCATCGCTATCTTCACTGCACAAGATTGCCGAAGCGCTTGGAATGAGTGTCGCGTCCTTCATCGTTCCATGGCGGCATCCAAGCGTGGTGACCCGCAGTAATGAGCGGGAGATCTTCACACTGGGTGCCCCCAACCGGAAATATGAGCTGATGGGGCGTGGCTTTCCCGGCGCGCAGCTCAACGCCTGTCTTGTGCATCGCGAGCCGGGGCATGTATCCGAGGTGATGCGCAATGATGGGGAGGAGTTCGTCTTCATCCTGGAGGGCAGCGTTCTCTACGAGATCGGCGATGAAACCCATGTGCTGCACAAGGGTGATTCCATGCATTTCCAGTCAGATCAGCCGCACCGCACCTCGACGGTGGGAGAGTCCACCGCGGTAGAATTGTGGGTTGGTACCCTGCCAGTTTTCAAATGAATCCGTTGCCGGTCTGGGAGGATCGGCAGGAGATCGAAAGGGAGGAACATGAAGATCATCAACACACTGGCGGCCGCAGCTTTCGCGCTGTTGGTCAGCTTGGCGCCTTCGATGGCGCGTACGCCTGATGACACGCTCGTCGTGGCCGATGCCATTGATGACGTGATCAGCCTGGATCCCGGCGAGGTTTCCGAAGTGGGTGGCGTTCTGACGAGCAATCAGATCTATCAGCCGCTGGTCTCTTTCGATGTCGGCGACCCGTCCAGGATCAAAGGCGTTCTGGCCAAAAGCTGGACGGTCTCCGAGGATGGCAAGACGTTCACCTTCACGATGAACCGGGATGCAAAGTTCGCCTCCGGAAATCCCGTTACCGCCCATGATGCGGAGTATTCTCTTCAGCGGGTAGTGCTGATGAAATCGCGCTCTGCCTTCATCATTACGCAGTTCGGTTTCACGCCAGAAAACGTGAAGGAACGGATCAGGGCCACCGATGAAAACACCCTCGTCATCGAGATCGATGATGCGTATGCGCAAAGCTTCCTGCTCTACTGCCTGTCATCCTATGTAGGCGGCATTGTCGATTCCAGGCTCGTCAAGGAGCAAGAGGTCGATGGCGATTTTGGCAATGGCTGGCTCAAGACGCAGAACTCCGCCGGTTCCGGCCCCTTCGTGCTGACCAGATGGGAGCCCAAGCAGTCCATTCTCCTGACGCGCAACGAGAATTACTGGGGGGCGGCGCCGGGAGTGAAACGCATCTTCATTCAGCACAATTCCGAAAGCGCCTCACAGCGCCTGCTGCTGGAGAAGGGTGATATCGATATCGCCAACAAACTCGGGCCAGATGATTTCGATGCCATCGCCGACAACCCGGATATTCAAACACTCAACGGGCCTTCGGGAACCATCTATTATATGGGTCTCAACGTGCGTAACGAGCATCTCGCCAAGCCCAGGGTGGTCGAGGCGCTGAAATATCTCATCGACTATCAGGGCATCGCCGAGGCCATCGGTCAGGGCACGATGAAGGTGCATCAAACGCTGGTTCCCGAAGGCTTCTTGGGCGCGCTCGACTACGCTCCCTACAAGCTGGATATCGACAAGGCGAAAGCGCTTCTTGAAGAGGCCGGCGTCTCAACCGGATTCAAGCTGGAAACCGTGGTCTGGAACAATCCGCCCTACACGGATTTCGCGCAGGCCGTCCAGGCCACCATGGCCCAGGCAGGCATCGAACTCGACCTTCAGGTCGTTGACGGTCAGCAGTGGCTCGACCGTTACCGCAACCACAATCTCGATATTTGGGTCGGTCTGTGGGGGCCGGATTATCCCGATCCCCATTCCAACGCCAAGGCCTTTGTCGTGAACAGGGAGGATGCTCCAGACGGCTCCGATAGCCTTGCCGATCGCTTTGGCTGGGATGCCGGAGATCTGTCGCCCATGGCCATGGCGGCGGTCCGCGAACAGGACACGGAAAAGCGCAGAAAGCTCTATCAGGAGATCCAGAAGGCTCACACGGATACCTCGCCCTTCCTCTACATGTTTCAGGAGGTGCGTCGTGTGGCGGTGAGCTCGAAGGTCAAGGGGCTGGTGCTCGGTGTCACCTTCTCCGATGATCGCTACTGGGCTGTTTCGAAATAAGCCGACACAGGAAAGGCGCAGTGGCGGACACGGTTCGCCGCTGCACCCCTCCGGTGCAGGCGAGCGGGTGGACGTTCCTTGAATTACGCAGTTTTCACGACCTTGCGGCGCGCAGCTTCATGGTTGATCACCATTGCAATCACGCTGATCGGCCTTGTGGCCCTGACATTCGTCATTGGCCGTGTCGTGCCGATTGATCCGGTACTTGCAATCGTCGGCGAAAAGGCGACGCCGGACGTTTATGAGAAAGTCTATCTGGAGCTTGGGCGCGACAAGCCCATCGTGGTGCAGTTTTTCACCTATCTCGAAGGGCTCGTTCGCGGTGATTTTGGCCAGTCCTTCGTCACCAACAGGCCAGTGCTGGACGATCTGCTCGACTTTTTCCCCGCAACGCTGGAGCTTTCTACAATCGGACTTGTGATCGGGGCGCTGCTCGGTGTGCCAGCGGGTGTTGCCGCGGCGTACTGGCACGACAAGTGGCCGGACCATCTCATCCGGGCGATAGCACTTGTCGGCTATTCCGTTCCCGTCTTCTGGCTGGGGCTGGTCGGACTTTTTGTCCTTTATTACAAGCTCGACTGGGTATCGGGCCCCGGGCAGCTGGACGTTTTCCATCAGGGCATCGTTTCTCCGGTCACCGGCTCGATCCTGATTGACAGCGTTCTGGCCGGGGAATGGGAAATCTTCGGCAATGCGTTCAGCCACATCATCTTGCCGGCCCTGCTGCTTGCCTATTACAGCCTTGCCTACATTTCGCGGATGACGCGCTCGACCATGCTCGATCAGCTCAACCGCGAATATGTTCTGACAGCACGGCTGAAAGGGGCAAGCGAATTTCAGGTGGTGGTCGGTCACGCCTTGCGCAATGCCGCCATTCCGCTCGTCACCATCATTGCGCTTTCCTACGGCTCCCTGCTGGAAGGCTCTGTGCTCGTGGAAACCATCTTCTCCTGGCCCGGCATCGGAAACTACCTTGCATCATCGCTCTTTCGTGGCGACATGAATGCGGTGCTGGGCGGGACATTTCTCGTGGGTGTGGTTTTCGTTCTTCTGAATGCCGTTTCCGATCTTCTCTATGCCGCACTCGATCCGCGCGCTCGCGAGGTGTTGGCATGACGACCTCTCTGGACTACAGGATTGAAAGCCGGCGTGCGCTGCGGGCCGCGCGGTTGGAAGAGTTCAAGCGTTTTGCGCGGCGCTTCCGCCGCAATGGCCCCGGCATGGTGGGACTTTCGATTATTCTGCTTTTGCTGTTGTGCGCCGCCTTCGCCCCGCTGCTCGCAACCCATGATCCCTATATGCCTTCACTGCCGGATCGCCTGTCCGCACCGGGGGGAGAATTCTGGCTGGGGGCAGATGAACTTGGTCGCGACATCTACAGTCGCATTCTCTACGGCTCCCGTTTGACCCTCATCATCGTGATGCAGGTGGTCGCGATTGCAGCGCCCATCGGCCTGATCATCGGGGCGGCGTCGGGCACCTATGGCGGGCTTCTGGACAAGGTCTTCATGCGGGTCACGGATGTGTTTCTGGCTGTGCCGAAACTGCTGCTCGCGCTCGCTTTCGTTGCCGCGCTGGGGCCGGGTATCTTCAATGCGATTCTGGCCATCACGCTCACGGCGTGGCCGCCCTATGCCCGAATGGCGCGCGCCGAGGCATTGAGCCTGCGCAATGCCGACTACGTGAATGCGGTGCGGCTGGCAGGCGCCTCCGAACCCTATATCATCGCCTATCACGTCATTCCCATGTGCCTGTCCTCGGTGATTGTGCGCATGACGCTGGATATGGCCGGTATCATCCTGATTGCCGCCGGCCTCGGCTTCATCGGCCTTGGCGCGCAGCCTCCACTGCCCGAATGGGGCGCCATGATCTCCACCGGCAGAAAATTCATTTTCGATCAATGGTGGGTGGCGACCATGCCCGGCATAGCCATTTTTCTCGTCTGCCTTGGCTTCAACCTCCTTGGAGATGCCATGCGCGACCTTCTGGACCCGCATCTGAGGCAACGCGCATGAGTGAGACACCTCTCGTACAGGTGGAAAACCTGCGAATATCCTTTCCGCGTGAAGACGGGACGGAGCATGAAGCCGTGGCGGGGGTCACGTTTTCGGCAGGCCGGGAGAAACTCGGCATTGTCGGTGAGTCCGGCTCGGGAAAAAGCCTTTCAACACGCGCGCTCATGGGGGTCCTTCCGGACTATGCCCGTGTGTCGGCCGATCGCCTGCAGTTCCGCGACACAGACCTGCTCACCGCCTCGCCATCGGAGAAGAGGAGGCTGCGGGGCGGCAGGATGGGGATGATCCTTCAGGACCCGAAATTTTCGCTCAACCCAGTGCTGCGGGTCGGCTGGCAGATCGTCGAGGCAATCCGCATCGGCAACCCCTCCATTGGCAGGCTGGCCGCACGGAACAAGGCCGTCGACATGCTGGAAGCGGTGCATATCCGCAATCCCGAGCAGGTCTTCGACCTTTATCCGCATCAAGTCTCCGGTGGCATGGGGCAGCGTGTCATGATCGCCATGATGATGGCGCGGGAACCGGACATTCTGGTTGCCGATGAACCCACTTCCGCACTCGATGTGACAGTCCGGAACCAGGTCCTTTCTATCATGGAAGAGATGGTGACGCGCCGCAATGCGGGCCTCATCCTCATCAGCCATGACCTGAAGTTGATCAGCAGTTTCTGCGACCGGGTGCTTGTCATGTATCGCGGCCGCATCGTGGAATCTCTCCCTTCCGGCGATTTGCACAAAGCACAACATCCTTATACACGCGGCCTGATTGCCTGCCTGCCATCCATCGACGGGCCGCTCGACCCGCTTCCTGTTCTGAAGCGTGAGGAAAGCTGGGCTGCCTCGGAGACACACCATGATCCGCGTTGAAAACCTCACGATTCGTTTCGGACCAGCTACGGCGGTTCGGGGTGTCAGCTTCTCCATTTCCGAGGGAGAAGCCTTTGGTCTGGTAGGGGAATCGGGTTCGGGAAAATCCACCGTTCTGAGAACCATCATGGGGTTGAACAGCGACTGGAGTGGCGTGATCACAGTCGACGGGAAACCGGTCCGTCAGACAGGCCGGAAGGCGTTCGCGAGGCTGGCACAGATGGTGTTTCAGGATCCTTACGCTTCGCTGCATCCCCGCTTCGCCATTGGACAGATCATAGCTGAACCCATGAAACTCCATAGGATGTCCGGCATTGAAGCGCGCACGGATTCACTTTTGGAGATGATCGGGCTGGACCCCTCCTTCCGGTTCCGTTTTCCCCATGAACTGTCTGGCGGGCAGAGGCAAAGAGTGGCCATTGCCCGTGCTTTGGCATTGGAACCACGTCTCCTTTTGCTTGACGAGCCGACTTCGGCCCTCGACGTTTCGATTCAGGCTGAAATTCTCAACCTGCTCAACCGGCTGCGGCACAAGCTCAAACTGACATTCCTTCTGGTGAGCCATGACCTGGCGGTCGTTTCCTATATGTGCGACCGGCTCGGCATCATGCGCAATGCGCAGATGGTTGAAGTGCTGAGCCGGGAGGACCTGCGGCAACGAAACCTAAAAAAGGCGTATTCAGCAGAGCTTGTGCAGTCATCCCTTGTGGGCGCGACATTTGGGTAGCTGTCTTTCACTGGGGCTGTTGCATTAATCTTTGGGATGTCAGAGACATAGTGTAACCGGTGTTCTGACCCCACCTTCCTTGTGAGCGTATGATCTGCGAGTCCCTGCGCGGTGTAGTTTGGCAGGGATTTTCTCCATGGAGCGCTCAACGGATTTTCTCACGGATTTAGATGTAGTTGTT
>JBLWUN010000027.1:0-14033 GCA_048268905.1 Maricaulaceae bacterium
TGTTCATGAACCTAGCCGAAATCCACCGCGATTGCATCACCCTCTGGGGTGAATTGGGAGGGTGAACAGGCGGCGTGATGAGGCGCGCGGGAATGTCGGCGCGCTTTATCTTTTACTCACATAATCCCCATAGGTCGGGGAACCGGGCCGCCGGTCACAAAAATATCCGGCGGGAATGGGCGGCGCATCTCCGGGGCGCGGACCATCGCAATTGGTAATCGTTCGGGGCGGGTTCTTGCGCAGATATTCCGCGCGCCGCGCCGCCGCGTCCGCCGCCTCTTGGTCTCTTTGCCGCTGTAAGGCCAGTTCTTCTTGGGCTGCAGCGTCTTTCGCATTTTGGCGGTCGATCGCAGGTTGGTAGCCAAGCCGGTAGGATCTGTCCATCAGGCCCTGCGCCGTGAGGCAGCACGCGCCGGAATATCTGTCCCAGAACTCCAGCATGGCATGGTGATAATAGGCCTCGCCGGAATGGCCTTTCTCGGCTTTCTCGAACCACCGCCCCGCCATTTCGTCGCTTGGGGCGACGCCTTTGCCGTCGCGGTACATAAGCCCAACCCGTGTCTGCGCCTCCACATTGTTTTGATGGGCGTGGGCGTGCAAAATACGAAACGCGCTTTGATAATCCCCGGCGTCATATGCGGCCCATCCCTTCTCGATGGGCTCGGCGGCGGCAACCTTTTTAAACTGCGCATCCTTCGCCGCCTCTTCGGCCCTTTGCTCGGCCTGATATTGCGCAAGTTCCGCCATGCGTTTTTGAAAGGCCGCGGCGTCTTTGGCTTTCGCCGCGCTTTTGGCTTCAATGCCGGGAAGCGCTTTGATGGCATATTCGCTGCCCTGCCCCGCCGCATCTTGATACAGGGCCAGCGCTTTCTCGAGGTCCTTGGCCACGCCGTCGCCGCTCTCGTAAAGCTCCGCCAGATAGGCTTTGGCATCCACATCGCCGTTCTCTGCGGCTTCGCTGTAAAGCTCGCGCGCGCGTTGGTAATCTGTCTCCACGCCCGCGCCCAGATCATACATCAGGCCCAGCTCCGTCATGGCGCCGTAATGGCCTTGCGCCGCGGACGCCTCAAACCACGTCAGCGCCTTCTTGTCGGATGCGGGGGTCCCGTTTCCATATCGGTACGCCTTGCCCACCTCGAACGCGGCGTCCGCGTCGCCCTGTTTGGCGGACTTCAAATACCATTTGAAGCTCTCTTTATAATCCACCTCGACCCCGCGGCCCATGTCATACATGACCGCCAAATTATATTGCGCGGTTTCGTCGCCCGCCTTGGCCGCGCGCGTGTACCAATACACGGCCCGCTCGTCCGATTGCGCCGTGCCTGCGCCCAGCGCATGCATCTGTCCAAGATAAAACTGCGCGTCGTCATTGCCGTCCTCCGCCAAGGATTGAAACAGGGGCAGGGCGGCGGCGTAATTCTCGCGCTCATAAGCCTTGACCGCCTCGTCATACGGCCCCGCAAAGGCCGTCACCGGCGCCAGACCCGCCCCCGCCCAAAGCGCGGCCACTATCACGAGGCGATGTGTTTTAAATCCAAGGCGCATGCGCAAAGCCCTCCACGGCCGCAATTCATTTCCGGCTCCGTTCCTGAACCATAACCGAAATCCACCGAGATTGCATCACCCTCTGGGGTTATGGGGGGGGGCGAGGGCGAGGAGGCGAGGCAGTTTTTGGGGCTTAGAAGAAATTGGCAAACTTTTCTTATTGCTCTTTATTAAAGTATGGACGAAAAAATGCTATTTAGAACTGTAAGAATCTGTCACATTTCAGGTGACAGACCTTATGTACTTGCGTGGATTCTGATATGCATATTGAGAGTATAACTCTGAGAAATTTTCGTTGTTTTGGAGATGACCCAGAAGAATGTACTTTTGAGAAAGACCTAACAGTTTTCGTAGGATCAAATGGCGCAGGTAAGACGACCATCATAAAGGCTTTGCAAAGGCTATTCGGGACCAATTCTCATGACAGACGATTAACACGGGAAGATGTCCATTTTGGGCCTAATGAGATTGCGGGCATCGCTCCAGTAGAGCAACCAACTGATGATGCCCCTCTGCCTATCTTATCCTATGTTTCTTCAAAGGAGATCATGATTGATATAACTTTGGCTTTTCCAGAGTTGTTAGGAGACGGAGGTAACTTAGATTCCATTCCGGATGTATTCAACGCAATGTCAACTGCGGGTGTAGGTGAGCCTATTAAGGCTAGAATTAGGCTTGAGGCCAAGTGGACCTGTGGGCTGGATGAAGATGACATCGAACAGAAAATTTACTGGATAACTACCTTAGACCAAGTTCCGTTTGGCGAGGAGGACATAGCTAAGGTTCCAATGTCGTCTAATCAAAGACAACGTATCCAACTTAGATATTTACCTGCAACCCGCGATGGTGCCGCAATCGTAAGAACCGCTCTGAAAGAACTTTTGAATTGGCTCGAAAAGTTTGGTGACTGGGAAGGCGGCAGGAAACCCATGGAAACTCAATGGAAGGACTTGCAAGGTTTGTTTGACTCCATGCCTGCTATCAAAGCTGTCACAGACCAACTATCAGACTACTGGACCCAGTTGTATGATGGGAAGCACCTGCAAGCTGCTAAACTAACAGTGTTATCTAGAGAAATCCAAAAAGCACTACGTGATTTGACTCTATCGTTAGGGCCAGGGCCAGCTGGTAAAGACCACGCTATCGATGAACTGAGTGAGGGACAGGCGTCGCTATTTTATATAGCGTTAGTTGCCACTTTGCTGAAAATGGATAGCGCGGTGGAAAAAGGCTCGAAGTCAGGGTTCAAAGAGATTGAGATGCTCCGACCATGGTTCACTATCATAGCACTAGAGGAGCCAGAAAATCACTTAGCGCCATTTTACTTGTCAAGAATGATAAATTTAATGAAGAATTTAGCCTCTAACGATAAAGCCATGGGCATCATAACATCACATTCGGCAAGCGCTTTGGGGCGGGTTGAGCCTACACAAGTTAGGCACGTAAGGCAGGATATCAAAAAACAGGTTTCGTGCATAAGACCGATAAAATTGCCTCTTGAATCCGACCTAGCAAATAAGTTTATTTATGAGGCAGTGAAAAGCCACCCGGAATTATATTTTTCTAAATTAGTGATTTTGGGCGAGGGGCGGTCCGAAGAAATTGTAATTCCTAAACTCGCTAAAGCGTTTCACAAAGATTTAGAACTTGATCCAGCATTTATTTCGTTCGTCCCATTGGGAGGACGGCATGTAAATCATTTCTGGAAACTTCTTATCGACCTTGAAACGCCTTTTATAACTCTTCTTGATTACGATTTAGGTCGTTATCAAGCAGGGCATTATCGATTGAAGTATGCTGTCGACCAGCTAGAGCAAAATGGCATTTTTCACCCTTCTCTTGCGAAGCCAGAGAATGCTCAAGCTTGGCTGGAATTGCTTGTCCAAAATGAGGCTGAAGCGGATGCGTGGTGGAATTGGCTGCAAACCAACAACGTCTATTTTTCGTCGCCGTTGGATCTAGATATGATGATGATATCATCTTACCCAGACGCTTATAGTGACATCGCATCATTGCCAGACCCCTTACCGTCTCGAGATTATGAAAAAAGCGTGTTTGGCGAAAGTGGACTAGGGTTGCAGGCATACCTTCCAAAATTAACTCCCACACCCGCGCAGTTGGCCACCTATGATGCACTTTTTAAGAAAGGTAGTAAGCCGGTGGCGCATATCGAAGCCCTATCGACCTTAAATGATCAGGAAATTAAAGATGGATGCCCGGTACCTTTGAAATCCCTGTTCGAGCGTTGTGCAAAAATCTTAGGTATTCCATTGGAAGTGCCAGTAAGCGCGGGCAATCAAACATGATGACAGCTTACGACCAATGGACTCCTGCTGATGGGTTGCGATTAGATGCCGCCACTGCAAATGCCGTTAAAGGACAACTAAATGCTGCGGTGCTTGCAGGACCCGGAGCAGGTAAAACTGAACTCTTAGCTCAACGTGCTTCATTTTTATTGGAGACAAATACCTGCGTCGCACCTCGTAAAATATTGGCAATTTGCTTTAAAAGAGATGCCGCTAGAAATTTGAAAGAAAGAGTTGAGAAGCGTGTTGGTGAAGTTTTGTGCGATAGGCTTGATAGTCGAACTTTTGATGCTTTTGCAAAAAGCATTGTAGATCGATTTGGTGGGAGTCTGCCACTTTGGTGCAGACCTTCTCGTGATTATCAAATAATATTTCCAAGTTGGAACGATTGGTTAGACTTTTCTAATCGTTTACTTCTTGACCCACCGTTTGATAATGAACGGTTTAACGGCGAGCAAATTAAGAACTTACATGCAAAACTAGGATTTGTCTGTGGACCCTTACCCTTGGATCGCCCCGAACCCATAAATGGCTCTCAAGCTGCATCGATTAAATGGTGGGAGAGTTGTATAGGTTCTAGGCCGTCGAAGTTAACGTTTGGAATGATTTCAACTCTTGCGACAACAATCATCTATCATAATCCGTCGATCAAAGCGGCTTTGCAACAAACCTATTCAAATGTATTTCTGGACGAATTCCAAGACACTACACCGTTACAATATGCACTTTTAAAGGAAGCATTTTGCGGTTCTACGTCGAATCTTACAGCAGTTGGCGACATAAAACAGATGATTATGGTTTTTGCGGGCGCAACGCCACATCGCTTCCAAGAATTCATTGCAGATTTTTCCGCACAGTCAATTCCGCTTACAACTAACTTTCGTTCAAATAGAAGAATAGTGGAGATCATTAACTCGATGGCCCGTATAATTGAACCAACGGCAATTGCAGTTACATGTGCGCGTGTGTCTGACAACCTACCTGAAATAACGGATAGAATAATCAATTTTGATGACAAGAAAGCGCAGTCCAAATCATTGGCAGAATTTATCGCCAAGCAAACTCACGAAGGTCAAAACCCGTTAAATCAAAATGACTTTATACTGCTCGTTAGGCAAAGGGCCAACGACTTTGAACCGGACCTTAAAGAAGAATTTGAAAAAGCTGGATTAACTCTCAGGAACGAAGCACGCACTTTCAACGGTATATCCATTCAAGACTTTATGAGTGAACCGCTTGCAGAGCTTGTAGGTGCATTAACTCAAATGGCGGTGGGCGACCGAGACGACTCTCCTTATCGGCGAGTATTAAACCTTATTGGCATTCCAATGGGTTTGCACATGGGGAGGGAGTCGACCGACTATCAAATCGAACAGTCCGTGAGGTCGGCAGTAAGACTCTTCAAGCGCTTTGTATCTGGTAAATTGCCCAGGGAAGTTGATTTTGTTGAGGTTCTGGAGAATTTAATCGAGTGTTTTGGAGAAGATAACATTCGCCGTATGTCGAACGAGTACGCAAATATTGAAAGATATCAAGAAATTAAGTTGGCCATATGTGAGTATTTAACTGCATGCAGTCAGAAGCCTGTTTCATGGGTAGAGATGATAAATGAATATAGGGGTAAGAACCAAGTGCGACTGATGACCATTCACAAAAGTAAAGGTCTAGAGGCTCATACGATAATATTCTTGGAATTGCAGGATAGTTCGTTTTTCTACAAGGCTGATATGGAGGAGGAAAGACTCGCTTTTTTCGTTGCCGTATCAAGGGCGAGAGAGCGATTGTTTATTACTACGACTTCCAGAGCCCGATTAAAAACAAAGCCGCTTTTCGATATGTTGACTGCAGCAGGCATTGTTGCCAATTAACTTGAGCGTGTCCGACGTGGTCGCTAGTAGAGACATAATTCTGGGATTTTAAGTTATTTTCAAGTCCGCAATCCGGATATTCCGACCTTTATTGGACCGTCTTGTGTGCTTTTAGTTCTGCCGCTGCCCTCTACCTGACCGTCACGTCCAGATTCATTTTGGGGTGGATGGCGCATTTAAGGTGGAAGGTTCCGGGGACGGGGAAGGTGACGCGGGCGCTTTCGCCTTCTTCCATCGAGCCGGAGTCGAATGTCATGTCTTTGGATTTTACAAAGGCATGGTGCAGGAAGATATCGTCATTGACGATTTTCAAGGATTGACCGGCGCTGATCTCGACCGCGCCCGGCGCGTAAGTGCGGTTCTTTTGCGAGATGATAATATCTGTCTGGGCCTGCGCCCACAGGCCCGCCGGATAGGCAATCAGGGCGGTCAGGGCCGCCTTTGTCCAAATCGATGCGCCGATATGTTTGAAAGATAATTTTGTCATGATGAGGGCACCATAAGGCTGCTGGATTGAGGCTTCGTTAAGGGCGGCAGGTAAACCGATGCCACCGTGCCTTGGCCGAGCTTGGAGCGTATTTTAACCTGTCCGCCGTGGGCATTGGTGATTTGCTTGACCAAGGTCAGGCCCAGACCCACGCCGTCATGTTTGCGTGTGTTGCTCGCGTCCACTTGGGCAAATGGCTCCATGATGCGCTCAAGGTCGGCCTCGGGGATGCCGATACCATTGTCGATCACGTCAAGGCACGTCCAGCCGTCTTTGGCGGTGGAGAGCTGAACCTTCACCGTGCCGCCCGGCCGGTTATAGGTGATCGCGTTGGACAGCAGGTTAAGCAGGAGCTGCTGCAGGCGTAGCTCGTCGCCATTGGCGATCGGGCTTTGCGCCGGCGGGGTCCACAGAACGCGGATATCTTTCTTTTGCGCGTCGGCGGCGATGGTCTTGACGCCATATGTGGCAATGTCTGCCATCTCTACGGCGCGCATTTGCATGGGCATATCGTCTTTGTCTTGGCCGTGGGCCACCCGCAGCACGTCTTTGACAATATTGAGGAGCTGCGCCCCGCTTTGCGAGATCAGCCCCGCCATTTCCGCGTGGCCCATATTGCCATCCGGGCCTTTATGATGCGCCTTGAGGATATCGGCAAAGCCGATGACGGCGTTGAGCGGTGTGCGCAGTTCGTGGCTCATGGCGGCGAGGAACTGGGTCTTGGCTTTGTCGGCGGCTTCGGCTTCTTCTTTGGCTTCGCGTAATCTTTGGGTGCGGATTTTGGCTTCGGTGATGTCGTTCCAAATATAGAGCCGTCCTCCTTCTTGGGTGTCGGACGCGGCGACGCGGGCCCAGCGCTGTTGGTCAAAGGAGATCTCCTTGCGCTCTTCGCGGTAGCTGCAGGGGTCGCGGCGCGAGCGCCCGTCATCAAAGAAATAATCGGCGAAGGGCTGCCCGATCAGGTTTACGTCGGCGAGGGCCGGAAACATGTGGCGCATTTGCGGGTTGGCCACGATGATAAGGCCCTTGTCATTCGTCAGCAAAATCGCGTCTTGGGAATTAAATAAAGAGTCAGAGAGCCGGTCCTGGGCGAGGGCGCGCATATTTTGTTCCTGGTCCACGCGGCGGCGAATTTGGGCCTGCATGACCGACATGGTTTTTAGCAAAACGCCTGTCTCGTCCTCGCCGCCCTTGGGGATATCCACGTTGAAGTCGCCCGCGGAGATTTTGCGGGCCGCGTCGGCGGCGGCTTTGAGCGGGCGAATAATCGTGACCGCAATCCACGCCGAGAGGATCAGCGTTATGGCAAGGGCGATACCGACCGCGCCAAGGCTGTAGCGCGAGATTTGCTCCATTTGCGAGATCGAGCGCTCGCGCGCACGAAAGCTCTCATTGGTTTGCAGCTCGACGATGATGTCGAGCATTTCTTCGATCGCGTCCGCGTGGGTCTGGGCCGTTTTTATGTTCGCCCGCATCAGGTCTGTGTTCGCGGCAAAGATCAGCGTCTCCCACTGGGCGAGCTCGGTCTCGATATCGGTAAAAAAGCTCTCGGCGCGGGCCGAGATGGACCGCTCTTTGGCAATGCCGAGGTCGTCCTTGAAGCGTTCAAGGAAGGGCGTGATGTTGTCCAGCGTCAGTCTCTCGCCGGTCTCGGTCTGGTTGGCTTGCTCCAGGACTTCGATCTCAAGCTCGCTAAACACCTGTCCGGCGGAGCGCGCGAAATTGATCGCCATAAGCGGGCGGTCAAACGTATCTTTGACAACCGCGCCGGCGCCGCCCAGCGACATATAGGCAAAGCCGCCCAAAAGCGCGATGATGATCACCATCGACAGAAAGCCAAAAAACAATTTGGCTTTGACGGAAATAAGGACGCGAAAGATGTTACCGATCATGGCGCGCCGGGTCTCTAGTGGCCGACCACGTCGTCATGCATCGGGGCGAGCAGGGCGAGGAGCTGATTTTGCGTCCGGTAAGGCACGCGGTTATCGTTCATCGCTTTTTGCATGTTCTCCACGAGGGCATTAAAATGCAGCGTGGTGAGGCCCAGCCCGCGGTGCGAGCGCTCCATGGTCTGGCCGGTATATTCGCATGGCCCGCCGGTCAGCGCGCAGACTTGCTCGATGAGCAAACCCTCGACCCGCTCCACATTGGAGTTCTCGAAAGTGTGGGCGATGCGCGCGTCCTTGAGCGTGTAGGCGAGGGTGCCTTGAATGATCGACGTCACCCCTGCATCCCCGCCGAGCTTGGCGTAGAGTGTCTGGGACGGGGCCGCGCCGGTCTGGCAAGCCGTCAACGTCAAGATCAGAGGCAGGGCTATCGCCGCGAACAGCGCGGTAAATATCTGGCGTATCGTCATCCTAGAACCCCACCTGAATGGAGCCGTAAGCCCCGCTTTGATTACCCTGCAGCGCCACCTCGCCCGCGTCCAGATAAGCCGCCGTCAGCGACACATTCTTGGACGGGAAATAAGCGATATAGGCGGCTTTGGCGTCTTGTTCGTTGGCGAAGCCCAGATTGTTGGGTTTGGTGCGGTAATCCGCCCCGACCACGACCTTGCGCGATACCATATAGGCGGCGGAGCCTTCGAACTGCACCGTGTAATCATCGTTCTGGTCGCCGCCAAATCCCAGCAGGCCAAGCTGGTTGGCCTTCGTGCCGCGCAGCGCCCCGCTCAGGATCAAGCTTTTGTCCAGCAGCACTTTCGTGGCCGCCACATACACATCCACGCCCTCATCATCCGCCGCGCCCAGCGCCGTCAGCAGCGCATCGTCCGAGGCCTTCTTATACTGCGCGCCCACAGAAATTTGCGGCATCCAGCTATCTTGATCGTAAACCGCGTCGCCGGCCACGCGCACCTTTGCGCCGAGAATATCCTGCGAGAACGTATAGCCCTGCGGCAGACCGAGCACCGGCCCCGTATCCCCGGAGTCGAACTCTTGCTTGGCGTAGGAAATCTCCACGCGGTTTTTAATCCCGACCGCGCCGCCCATGCTGCGAAGCGTAAAGCTTGGCAGTTGCGCCTGTGTGTAAAAGGCGTTGGCCCCATAAGAGGCAGAGGTGCCATAGCCCGTAATCACGGACCATGTGGACAGTCCTGCGCCGCCCGCGCCTTCGGCTTGGCTTACGCCGCCGGTGGCCAGCAGCCGCCCTTGATCGGGCAATGCGCTACGGTTAGCGCACGCGGTTAAGCCGAGCGCCGCAGAAAGTAAAAATATCGTCTTCACGGAAAAAGAACCCTTGGGCTAAGTTGCTTTGCCCCAAGTTTTACCGTCTTAACCTTAACGGACTGTTGAAAACCGCCCTCTTTTGCAAACTAACTTGCCTAAGCGTACCCGAAAACGCGCCGCAATATCTCGCTTGTGCGCGCGGCTGGGTTTTCGCGGATCTGCCGCTCTTCCTCGCCAATATAGTGGAACACCCCGCCCAGCGCATATTTAACCCCGTGATCGATCAGCCCCCGCCGCGCATCCGCGCCGAGCTGCGGCGCAAACGGCACATTCGCGGCCTTGGCCGAGAGCTGGTCAAACAAGCGCAGCGCCCCGGTCTGCCCGAGCGCATTTTCCATAATCGGCGAGAATAAAGAGGTCAGGCGCGGCGTGGTCTTGTCCCGTAAATAGGTCGTCGCCGCATCATCCGCCCCGCGCACAATGGCAATGGCGTCCGTGATGGACAGGCCCGTCACCGCATCCACAAATATATCCTTGGCCACAGGCGCCGCGGCCTCGGCCCCGCGGTTAAGCTGCACCTCAAGATCGGACAAAAGCCCGGACGCCCCCACAAGGCTCAGGGCCGATTTCACATCCTGCAAGGCGGGCGGCAGGGGAATATGGATCAAGCTATCATTTAAAAACCCGCCGCTGCGCCCCACGGTCGAGACCGCCTGCGACACACCTTTATTCAGCGCCGCGCGAATGCCCTGCGCCGCCTCGCTCTGGGATAACATACCCGAGCCCAAAATCGCGCCCAGCGCTTCGGCGTCCATGGTCTCGCACGCCCCCAAAGCCAAACTCCCAAGCCCCAAAGCGCCCAAGCCGCTCAATACCCGCCGCCGATCCTGTATCCCAGACATAAACACTCCCTATCAATAAGACCCCAACCCTACGCCGCCCAAGACCCTACGGCAAATGATTTGGGCAGGGGGAATAGAGTGGGTTTCAACCCGTGTATGTATTTGTGTTGCTTTAAAAGTAAGTAATTTCATTGGCCGCATTTCATGCCCGTGTTGCGTTTTTTCAACTTACCTTAGGTTACTCGCCTTACTTATCGCAAAGGGTACTAGAAACTTTTCGCGATACTTGCAGCTAGAGGGATGGTTGTCGGGCTGGCATACCAAACAACGTGGTGTCGGTACTGAAGTGACACTGCGAGGAGTCTGGCATTCCCTTGGCGATGTGTTTGCCGTACGCATTGTGCTTGAATTGCAAATTCTCGGAACATTTGGAAGCAGCGTCGTTGTGTTCTATCCAACACATTTGCCGAGGTTGAATCGCGCTGACGCGGGGAGCTGCGTTTTTGCTAACGAAAAGATTTTATATATAGCGGAGCTATTCTCAATTCCAAATTAACGACGTCAAAAGAAATGTTTGCCATCGTACAGCAGCAAATGTTTCAGCCGTCTAATTAGACTCTGACATCATTGATCTTGAATATCAATTTCCAAACAGTTGATTGTTTGCACAGCAGTGAAATTGTGCAATTCAAGTTGGCTTAGTCCAAAATGTACCTTCTAGTTTTGCGCATTTCGCGAAATCGTCAATAATTTCGTACATAGTCGACGTCGGACGACCATATTTCGCATCCGAGTTTTCCAGCCTCGTCATAGAAGCGAAAGCCCGTTGAGCGGCATCATTAACAGACGCCATTAACCTATCGGCTCGTCGTAGGCTTTTCGTTCTCCCGCAATAGTCAGTGCAATTGTCGGTTAAAGTGGCCTTCAGCTTGGTTCTGTCGTCCATTCCGCCATAGTCTTCGAAATGCCAATACAACCATAATTCAAAACATGGGTTGGAGAAGCCGAGAACAATATCTGACCGCTCACACTCAGTTAGTATTTGGTCGACCTGAGGATGGTCATCTCTATCAAATAGCAACCAGACGCGATCTGGAACTTCCCCACTAATTGTTGAAGTTTTTTGTTTGGCGCTTTGATACAAGGTGGCGGGAACTGCACCTTTCTGAACAAATTCAAATTTCACTGTATTTTGCGCTCTTTCTAACTCAGTTAGGTATCGGACTTCCGTAACGGAGCCTTCGCAAAAAATGTAGATTTTTTGTTTTTGAGGTCTTATATTTACTCTTCTTCGCCTAGTCATTGTTAACTACTAATAACCGAGGGTCTATCTTTGAAGGAAGTGCACCAAATCTGTCATCAAGATAAGCGACTTCTAGATTCCTTTCCGCCCGCATTTTGAATTCCGCGGCGGAATAAAAGTTTGATTGGCCATTTATTTGTTTTTCAACAAACCAGATCTCATCTCGACGAATTTCCTCCGACGATAATAAGTTGGTATTGTGAGACGTGGCTAAAAGCTGTGCGCCATTGGTATTCAATTCTGGCGTCAAAAATAGTCCTAAGAACAGTTCGCATGCTCTAGTATGCAGACTTGCATCAATTTCATCAACGACCATGAGATCGCCATTATCTAATGCTTTGAAAGCATCTTGAACTAAGCGCAGTAGCCTCTTCGTGCCATCGCTTTCATCTCGAAATGGAATGCCAACGCAATCTTCATCCGCACCAATATGTTTGAAGTAGATTTGCAATTGAGATTTTAACAAATCGTTAAGATCAAAATCTTCCAGCGATTCTTCTGAGCTTTCCTCAAGCTGGTCGGATGCCGCTTCGGCTTTGGTCCGTCCGATTACCGATTTAATAAACTTTTCCAATTCCTCTTGAAAAATTTCGTCATTACCTGATACTCGTTTTGGTTGAATTTTGTAGCCGTAGATTCCAGTATCCAGCAAGCGTAAGAACTCTATAACTCTCACGTCAATTTTTTGGTCTTTTATTCTAGAAGAAATTTCTGCAGAACTAACTTCGCGAGAAAAATCAAATTGCATATCTAAAAAGAATGGTAAGACTTTTTCGAGTTGTTCATGTTTGCTCCTTAACCCGACTGAAAGAAACAGACTGTCTTCCGGTGTGATTTCTGCGAGCGCTTTTTTTTCGCCCAAAAAGCTCTTACCAAACTTGTAATCGTCGTTCTTCCGCTGAAACCATTTCTGCTGTTGCCCATGCGGGTATGCGTACATCCATTCTTCGATAAATTTGTGATCATCACAAGAGAACCCATATTTGTATTGAGTATCATCTTGAGAGAACGTAATTTCAAATACACTTGGACGGCGTTGTGCCTTTGTATTCAATGAAAAAGATTCGCGCCCTGTATTGGTTTGCTCGGGTTTAGGAACGGTTTTAGAATAAGACGTCAGAACTTGGGTTCTAAGATAGTCCAGCGCCTTAAGTAAATTGCTCTTCCCAGAGGCGTTTGATCCCATGACGAGGCAAATCGGCAACACCCCAGTTCCGCGGGAGGGCGATGTCTGAAAAATACAGCTATTTCTACCTTTTAACGACGTCGCTTCGAAAGACAAAGTTTGGCTATCGCAAAAAGATCTAAAATTAGAAAATTGAAAGTTAATGAGCAAGTGAACTGCCTTTTAATGTTAAAATTTGTCCCTTGAATTACAAATTTAGGTCTTAAATAGACGTTAACTGCCCAGCAGTCAAATTCTGAGAGTTTAAAATGGGATTCACTTTCCGTGACAAAGTGACACCATTGGAATCAGGCTTGCTTAGGGCATTGGAGTGTACTAACAAGGGATCCGGCTTTTGTACTTTCCTCGCCCCAACCCCCTTAAATCCCCCATAAAACCACGCATTCCCCCTAAATAATCCTCGTTTTCTTGACCCGAGGTAGGGTGGGGGGATGAAATCTTCTTTGCCATATGTACCGCCTTATGCGGAGACGGCGTCGCAGCGCGGCGGCCAGGCTACGCCTGACCCTCGTTTGGAGGCTGCGCCTGACTCTCGATTGGGCGCTCGGTATGGCGCTGCGCCAGATGCGGCCGACGCCGAGGCGCGCTCCGAGGCGAGCCTGACCGATTGGCTGTTGGCGGATGAGGCGGGTTATTTGGCGGCGCGGCGGGCGATGCGGGTTTTGGGGGCGTGGCCGAAAAAGGCCGGATCGCTGCTGCGGGCTGTGTGGGATATTGTGACCTGTGATGTCACCTGTGAGAGTGGGGGCGAATTTGAAGAGACAGGCGGCGACGCCGCGCCGCGCCGTTTTAACGGGGTGAGCGAGGCCGTGCTGCGTCCGCTTGCGCAGGCGGTGCTTTTGGCCAAGGGCCGCGAAGGGCCGCTCATGCGGGCGCTGCGCGGGGTGACGCTGGAGCGGGCCATGGCGCTGACCTCTTATTTTCAGGTGCGCTGCGCCCTCGCGCGGCTGGCGACCGCTATGGAGCGCGCGGCCGCGTCCTGCGCCGCGTCAGACCCAGACGCAGATCCAAATTCGGGCCCAAGCTCAGGCCCAGAGCCAGATTCCGAACAAGATTTAAAGATAAAGCCAGAGACGCCGCCGCCGCTGGACCGCGCGATAAAAGCCCCGCCGCAAAAGCGCAAAATGAGAGAGACACAAGCGCCCAAGCCGCGCCGCTTTCAATGGGATATATCCCCCGCCAAGGCCTATGCGTTTGACGCGGCCAAGGCCGAGCTGGGCTATGATGTGCGGGGCACCTCGGTCTATTGGACGGCGGCCCGCGCCGCGCGTCTGGCGGGGAAATGGCGCGCTTTTGAACGCGCCCAAAGACGGGGGCCAATGGCGCCGG
>JBLWUN010000028.1:0-14021 GCA_048268905.1 Maricaulaceae bacterium
GGTCCAACATGGGTTCAACATGGGTTCAACAAGACCATGTTTTGACCTTGTTACGGTTGCATCAAGTTGCGAATAATGCGTTACCCAGATTTCATGTTCAATCAGGGGTGGTATTCGGAGGTTTTGGAATTTGTCTCTGCACATATCCTTGCCAATGCTTCGCGGTGCCTTAACAACAACGCGTATGCACGCAGTTTCTTGTCATAGTACAGGAAATGAAGCCGGCGAAATTTGGATGGTTTTGGACAAAGGTAATAGTCCTTACTCCTCGTTTGGGTAGGTTGTGCTCTGATTTTAGCTTGCTATTATATGTCGCAACAAAAATAAAAAGTCTTGGGGGAGCCGAAAACGCTTAGTTGGGGGCTCCACATATAATGAAAGAACCAAAGGTTCTTGTTCAGGGTTTGGATAGCGGGATGGCGACGTTGGCCTTGGTGCTGGCGATGCACGGCTATGCTTCGGATCCTGATCAGATTAAATATGACGCCGGATTAGGGGAATCCGCATTTGGTGATGCTGATATCCTGCGTCTTGCCAAGCTTTACGGTGCGCGGGCAAAAAAGGCCACACTGACGCCCAAGGATTTGGCATTAGCAGCATTTCCCTTGATCGCACGGATGAATGATGACCGCTATGTCGTTGTTGCGCGCCGCGCCAATGACGGGCGATTGCTTGTGCGTGATCCGGGTGCAAGCAAACCTGTTCTGGTTGATGAAGCTACATTCATCTCGGATTTTTCGGGGGCAGCGCTTCTGATTGCGCGTGGAAAGCGTGATTCAGACAAGAGTGCTGAACACGGCCCTGCGCAGCCATTTGGCTTTAAATGGTTCTTGCCCCTTCTTAAAAAGCACCGTGCAGCCCTTTCCCATGCCATGGCGGCATCGCTTTTCATTCAGATATTTGCGCTGATCACGCCGCTGTTTGTCATGGTGATCATCGACAAAGTGCTGAGTTCCGGCAATATGTCGACGCTGGATGTGCTGATTATCGGTCTTGTGGCGATTGCGCTGTTTGATCTGGTGATCGGGGGCTTGCGGCGATATGTGTTTTCGCTGACCACGAACAAGATTGATGCCGAGCTTGGCGCAGCAGTGTTTCGCCATCTTACCCGCTTGCCGATGGCGTATTTTTCCGGCAAGCGAACGGGCGATACGGTTGCCCGGATCAAGGAACTTGAATCGGTTCGGGCCTTTCTGACCGGATCGGCGTTGACGGTTTTTGTTGATTTTGGCTTTACCGCGATTTTCCTGATCGTAATGTTTGGTTTTGCACCGATCCTGGCGACCATTGTGGTTGGGTTTGTGGTTGCAATCCTGATCATCTATGGCCTGATCGGGCCACTTATCAAGGACAAGCTACAGGAACGTTTCAAGGATAATGCGGATTCCCAATCTCTGCTGGTTGAGGCTGTTTCAGGTATGGAAACGGTCAAGGCATTGGGGATTGAGCCACAGATGCAGCGCCACTGGGAAGATCAGGTGGCAGCACGCACAGATTCCGCTTATGAGGCCGACAAGGTTAGTTCGGCGACCCAGCAGGCGGCCGGGTTCCTCAATAAGGTCCTGATCGCGCTGACCCTATGGCTTGGTGCGCGGATGGTGATGGATGGCGGGCTCACAGCGGGCCAGTTGATTGCCTTTAACATGCTGGTCGGGCGGGTGACGGCGCCGGTCATGCGCATAGCCCAACTGCTTCAGCAACTTGCCCAAACGAAGGTTGCACTGCGACGCGTTGCTGACATCCTTGATGCGGCACCTGAACCGGGGCGGAATGCGAAGCGGTCCCAAATGCCGCGTATTTCGGGTGGCGTGAAGTTTGAGCATGTAACGTTCCGCTATGCGCCCGACGGCCCGAAAATCCTTGATGATGTCAGTTTTGATATCAAACCGGGTCAGGTTATTGGTTTGGTCGGGGTGTCGGGAGCCGGTAAAACATCGCTTCTGCGTTTGATGCAGCGGTTTTATCCGGTGGAAAATGGTCGTATCCTGATTGATGGGATGGATATCGCCGCGGCCGATCCGGCATGGCTGCGCCGTCAAATCGGGGCAGTGTTGCAGGACAACTTCCTGTTTAACCGAACCGTGCGTGAAAACATCGCCATTGCCATGCCCGGCATGCCGATGGAGCGTGTTGTTGCGGCGGCGAAACTTGCCAATGCGGACGAATTTATCACACAGCTTCCCCAAGCTTATGACACCGTCATCGGGGAACGGGGCGGTATTCTGTCTGGGGGGCAAAAACAGCGCATTGCATTGGCCCGTGCCCTTGTGACCAATCCAGCTATCCTTTTACTTGATGAAGCAACCAGTTCGCTTGATAGCGCATCGGAACGCGCCATCCAAAGCCAGATGCAAGCCATCACCAAAGGACGGACCGTGTTTATTGCCGCACACCGGTTATCAACCTTGCATCATGCAGATCGTATTCTTGTGCTTGATAACGGTCGTCTGGTGGAAAGTGGCTCGCATGCTGATCTGTTGAAGCTTGGCGGAGCCTATGCACGGTTGCACGCTATTCAGGCAGGATTAAACCGAAATGGGCCAGACCCGCGAGCACCATCAAAAGCTGCGAAACCCCAGTCAGCGGAGGCAGCAGAATGATCAAGCAAGACCATAGTGCCTTCATGCCAGGTATTTTAGAGGTTACCGAGCGTGCGCCAAACCCGGTTGCATGGATTTTGCCGATTGTCCTGATGGTTCTGTTTATGGTTGCGGCCCTTTGGGCTTGGATGTCCGAGGTCGCAATTATCAGCCCGACACAGGGCACGCTTGTCCCGACGGGTAAGGTCAAGGTTATTCAGCCATTTGAAATTGGCGTGGTGCGTGAGATCAATGTACGTGACGGGCAGCAGGTCAAAGCCGGTGATCAGTTGATTGTGCTTGATGGTACGAACAGCACCGCTGATTTGACAAGTATCGAGCAGAATATCGCAAGTACCGGCCTGAAACTGGCGCGGCTTGATGCGTTACTTGCCGATATTGTTCATCCGGAGAATCACTTTTTACCCCCGGCAGAAGCATCGGAACGTCAGGCGATTTCTGAATTCGATGCGATGACGGGCCAAGCCCGTGCACAACAGCAACGCGTTGAAACGCTGGAACAGGAAGTCGTGCAGCTTCGCGCGGTGCGCGATGGTATCGGCGTTTCGATTGATCGGGTGAATGCCATCCTGCCGCTGATTACCGAACGGGTCGAGGGACGGCGCAGCTTGACTGCTGATGGTTATGCAACGCGGACATCCCTTCTGGAACTCGAGCAGGAATTGGTCGAACGTCAGCAGGAACGTCGCCAGTTGCAGTTTGATCTGCAAAAGGCCAATGCCGATATCGCGATGATGCAGGAACGGCTGCAAAGCACAGTGGCGGATTTTGAAGAAGGCCTGTTCGATGAACGCGCCCGGCTTGATCAGGAATTCGGGTCGCTGGTGCAGGAACGGATCAAGGCTGAACGCCGCCGTGATCAGCAAATCCTTCGCGCGCCGATTGATGGTGTGGTGCAAGAACTTGCGATCAATACGGTTGGCGGCGTGGTGGAAGCCGCGCAGACATTGATGAAAATTGTGCCCGAAGGCAGCAAGCTGGTCGCAGAAGTCAAACTGGCCAACCGGGATGCCGGATTTGTCGATATCGGCCAGAAAACCCGCATCAAGGTCGAAACGTTTGAATTCACTAAATTCGGTGCCATCGACGGTACTGTGATTGATGTATCACCAGATGCTGTGGTCGACGAAAAACTGGGGCCGGTTTATTTGGCGAAGGTGGAACTCGCACAGCAATATCTAACGGTGCGCGGGCGTGAAGCACCTTTGCAGCCCGGTATGACCGTTACGGCAGATATTCGTACCGGTGAGCGTCGTTTGTTGGAATATGTTTTGGGACCGATGTTGCGGTATAGGGATGAGAGTTTGAGGGAGCGCTAGGTTTGTGAAAATGTCGATTAGTAAAATAAGTGAGCTCTTGCCTGCACGGCTGAATTGGAAAGCAATTACTTTTCTCTTCACCTTAATTGTGATGGTGACCTTTGCTTACATGAGTAGGCCAGCATGGGTCAATCAAGTGTGCGAAAAAAATATTTGCCTAAATAGATTCCTGGAAAGAGGGAATTTAAAAAAGACGGATACTTCAATTTCTTATTTCGTTTTAAAGCACAGAGTGTCTTCTGAAGAAGAAGTGAGTTTCAATATACAAATAAAGCATGAGTTTGGAAAAAAATTAAATTCTAATTTTAATTATTTTATGGGAATTGCGGGTGAATATTTCGATGAAATTAAATTCAATAATTTATATTATTTGAGTTCTGATGCATACCCAAATGAAGTTATGTTTGTTAGAGTGGGTGGAGAAAATTTATCAATATTGTGCTCTGGTGATGCTGGAGTTGGTGTTTGCGATGTGGAATGGGTATATGCAGAAATTTTTTCTATATTTGTTTCTTTTCTGAAAAAGGACATCAATTCATTTGATGGAATTTACTTAGAGGCACAGTTGTTTTCAGAAAAAGCTGTGGAGATAAGTAAATGACGAATCCTTTATCTCAAGAGCAAATAGATACTCTGCGTGGGTTTCAAGATTCAGGTGACAGCGTCGGCGGTTACAATTACTTAAGTCAAATTTCAAAAGAAATTGGGGTGGATGCATCGATTTCCAATTGGTTTGGCAAAGCAGCGCAAATTAATAGCGGTGAAGGAGATTGGTCTGATTTAGTGCGGACTATTACTTCTGTTGGTGCTGCCCAAAATGGTCAAATCCTTACAGATGAAGAATTCCAGAAATTCAGTGATGATCTTTTTGATCGAGTTGTTTCGGGTGTTTTGAGCGATGGAGTGATCCCGGACGACATCATTGAACAAGATGTTATGACTGTAGTCGATCAGATGGGTCTGCCGGCAAGCGTATGGGCGGGTTCTTTAGTTGGTATTGTCGGGTTGCCTTTCGATTATAATTCTTGGCATCATTTTACTGAATCTGAGAGCTTATTTGGCTCGTTATTTGATTCTATTTCAGCAAACATAAGTGGTCTTTATGGAAGTGCTGAAGGGTTTGAAGAATATTTCAACGAGTTCATGTTATCCGATGCATATGATCCCAATTATCCTAGCCGCCATTTTCGGCCTGATGAGCAAATGTCTTCAGAAGCTCTTCGGAAAACGATTGGTGATTTCGGTTTTCTTCATGGTGAGGGTGATGAAAATGGAAAAGATCAAGCTATCTGGAATGAATTCAAGCAATACGTAAAAGAGAATAGCGACGCATTTGAAGACCGCCTTGGGATCGGTGTAACGGGGATCGGTGGATACGACTACTTTGTCGATAAAGGTGGTTTGATTGAAATAAACGGTCAGGTTGTTACTTCTCTTACGAAGCAAGAAGCTCAGCTTCGGGAACAAATGCGGCGAGCACAAGAGGCAGAGAGACAGGCTGAACTAGAAAAAGAGGTTCAGGCAAGTAGAGAAAGATACGAACAAAACTCTAGAGACAATGGTGGCTATGAGGAGGGCAACGGAGCACATGTCGGGCGTAATGACTCTATGCACGGAAACGATGCAAACGGAAATCCTGCGGGTCATTGCTTCACGGAAGATGTTCCGGTTCGGATGGCGGATGGAACGCCTAAACCGATATCTGAGGTCAAAATTGGAGATTATGTTCGGTCGTTTGACGAGAACGGGCTGATCGGCGCCAACCGCGTAATCCACCTTCATGTTCGGCGGAATGCCGAGGTATATGACCTTGGTGGTATTGGGGTGACTGCAACTCACCCGTTTCTGTCATCTGACGGCGTGTTTCGCCCAATTGGCAGCTTTGCTGAGGGAGACCTTCTAGTTCGAGACAGTGGTGAGTTTTCTCCTGTTCCGAAATTAGTGAAGCGTCCTGAGCTTCAAGATGTCTACAACCTAACCGTCGAGGGAACCCATACTTATATCGCGGGGGGGTGGCGTGTTCACAACAAGTGGGGTGCACCGGTTGTTTTGGACATTGATGGTGATGGTGTCGAACTTGTTAGCCAGGATGAGAGCCACGCGTTCTTTGATCTGGATGGGGATGGTTTCAAGGAAAATGTCGGATGGGTGTCATCCGAAGATGCATTATTGGCTATCGACATTGACGGTGACGGGACGATCGATAAAGCCGAAGAAGTTAACTTTACCCTCCATCATGAAGATGCTGAAACCGATCTCGATG
The DNA here is from genome assembly GCA_048268905.1 of Maricaulaceae bacterium. Lineage (GTDB taxonomy): Bacteria > Pseudomonadota > Alphaproteobacteria > Caulobacterales > Maricaulaceae > JACOMS01. The sequence goes on from JBLWUN010000028.1 coordinate 6,183, forward strand.
GTGTTCGCCTTGCATTCGATTCCAATCAGGATGGTGTGCTTGATGCTCAGGATGAACGCTTTGCCGATTTCCGAGTTTGGCAAGACGCGGATGGGGACGGTGTTTCTGATGAAGGAGAGCTTAAAACACTGTCTGAAGCTGGCATTGCATCAATTGGTCTTGAGGCAGAGCGCGATGATCAGGAGATAGACGGAAATATTCTTCATCGTACCACCGAAATGACGATGGAAGACGGGACGACGGCGGAGGTTGGCGACGCTGCGTTCTTGATGTCGGATGTCAGTTATCGAGAAAACGAAGATGGTACACTGGATTACAAATCCCGGGATGGCACCTCTGCCAAATATGGAACTAGCGAAGATGATGTGATTGTTGCTGATGACAATGGTGGACTGGTTGTTGGCGGAGCCGGTGACGACCTATTGGCGGGCGGCAATGCTGACGACTGGATCGTTGGCGGTGAAGGCGCTGATACACTTCGTGGTGCCGCGGGGCATGACAATCTGTTCTTCGATGGTCAGGACGAAGTGCATGGCGGCGATGGTTTTGATGTCGCCATAAGCACAGATGATGAAGGTGTTTCACTTGATTTGGGTGAAGCTGAAATTGAAGTCGCTGTCGGGGCGGGCGGCGATGATACCTTTGTCGGCAGCGATCAAGCCGATGTGATTGTTGGCGGTGGTGGTGCGGATACAATTAATGCCGGTGCGGGTGATGACTTAATCGTTGGAGATGGTAGCGACGAGATCAATGGTGGGGATGGTCTTGACACCGTGCTCTTCGATACCGCTGAAGATGTCGAATTCAATCTTTCAGATCACGATGTTGAGGTCGCTGTTGGCGGCAGCGGTGATGATATCCTCAGCACGTCCGGAGGATATGGTGGTGTTATGTCCGGCGGTGCCGGGAATGATACCATTTCCGGAAGTTGGAACACGGATGTTCTAATCGGTGGTGCTGGAGATGATCAGCTTCAGGGCGGGGCCGGAAACGACACTTATCAGTTTGGGCGCGGTGGTGGTTCTGACACTATTTCTGATACTTTTAGCTGGGATAAAAGCGACCTTCGCAGTCATTACATAGGAAAAGGCTATCCAGCCAAATATGTCGACCAGTATCTGAATACCTTACCATCGGGCTACACCGTTGAGTTCGATGCCGGTGAAGATACGCTTGAGCTTGGCTCGGGTATAGCGCCGGACGACATCGTTTTCAAAATGGATGGTGATGATCTGGTTCTGGCGTTAAAGGACCCGGAGAACCCAGATGCAAGTTTTGCGGAACTTTCTGACAATATTCGAATAAGTGACTGGAGTGACAGCAACAACCGTATTGAGATTCTGCAATTTGCCAGCGGAACAACCCTCGACCTTAAGGCAATGCTTGATAACCTTGGGCTGGCCAATGACGGGACGGTACTTGATGTCGGCGCTGCAATGGCCGCCAAGCTGGGTGAGCTTGCCAACGAAGTCGGTGAGGATGGTGTTGGTCTTGCCGGGGCTTCAAGTGATGAAACCTTCGTTGGTACAGCAGATGATGACGTTGTCGCAGCAGGTGGCGGTGATGATACCGTTCTTGGTGGCGATGGTAACGATCAGCTCTTTGGTCAGGATGGAGATGACATTCTTTCAGGCGGTGAGGGGGCCGACCTTCTGGATGGCGGCGCAGGTGACGATACGCTCCTTTCGGACGGCAATGATACGCTGCGCGGTGGTGCCGGCACCGATACCGTCAAATTCTCCAGCGACGAAGGCGTTCAACTTGATCTGAGCGATGCCGAGGTCGAGAGCGTTCTGGGATCGCTTGGCGATGATGAGTTAAGCGCGCTTGGCCTTGAAGATGCCATTTATATGAATGGCGGTAGCGGCGATGACATCCTGACATCTGGCAGTGGCAATGACAGCCTTTTGGGTGGTTCTGGCGATGATCTGCTTGATGGTGGTGCCGGGGATGATGTGCTTGACGGTGGAACTGGTGCCGACACCTTTGTCGGCAATGAAGGCGCAGATCGCCTGACGGGCGGGGATGGTGAAGACCTTGTTGACTATTCTGCCAGCGACGAAGGTGTTGATCTATCGCTTGAAAACGGTGGGACGGGCGGCGATGCCGCCGGGGATAGTTTTGACGGTGTTGAGAATGTCATTGGGACGGACCATGACGATGTGATTGCCGGTGACGGGGCAAACAATACCCTTGATGCCGGGGATGGGGATGACAGCCTTTCAGGTGAGGCGGGAGATGACCTGCTTCGCGGTGGTTCGGGCTATGATGTGCTTGATGGTGGAACTGGTGCCGATACGCTTGAGGGTGGTGATGGTAACGACATCCTGAGTGGTGGAGCAGGGCAGGATACGATTTCTGCCGGTGCCGGGGATGATGTGATCAACGCGCTTGGCGATGGGGACGTGATTGATGGCGGGGATGGTCAGGATACGCTGAATTACGCGGCGGCGGCGGATGGTGTTCGCCTCGATATGTCTGACACCACGGGCTATCAATCTGATGAGACCGAAGACCAGGCACAGAATGTGGAAAATGTGGTCGGCTCAGATGCCGATGATGACCTTGCAGCCAGTGGCGGGAATGATGATGTTTCCGGCGGTTCGGGGGATGATGTTTTAAGTGGTCGTTTGGGGGATGACATCCTTTCGGGCGATGCCGGTGATGATACGATCCTTGGCCAGCAGGGCGATGATACGCTTTTGGGTGGGGATGGAAATGACATCCTCAGCGGTGGTAGCGGTGATGATCTTTTGCTGGGCGGCAGCGGCGATGACCTGATCTTTGGCGGGGAAGGTGAAGACACTGTTGTGTTTGCCGGGGATCGTGACGATTACCTGCTGTCGCGGGATGGGGACACCCTTTTTGTGACCGGTGAAAATGGCACAACCCGTATCGAAGATGTTGAAACTATCCGCTTTGATGACGGTGACTTTGCCGTTGAAGATTTGCTGGAAGACGATGATCTGCCGAGTGTGACGGATACCTCCCGCCAACGTCGCGACGAGATGTATCAGACTTCGCTTGCCGCATCAGTGGCGGCTGCGGCGACGCTTGGCGGGTTGGCAAGCAGTTATGATAATACGGCGCAGGCGGCAGAAGTGTTGCAGGCTGCAGCAGATGAAGAGGCTGCCGATGCTGATAGTGTTTGGCTTGTAACACCGCTTGCCGATGATGGTGGCAATAGTGGAACGGACGCAGTTGCCGGTGGCAGCGGGGATGACGTGCTTGGTTTGGCGGCAGATGCGCAGCAGGATGTTGTCGATGCCTTTGGCAAGAGCGATCAGCTTGATGTATTGCTCGGTGCGATTGGGGGCAGCGGTGAGAATGGCGATGATATTCCCGTTGCGCCCGTACTTACCGAGGCACAGATGCAGGCTGCATTGGATGCAGCAAGTGACGAGAGCGAAAATGCTCAGACCGCCCCGGACTTTGATGACGGATTGGAAGAAAGCGAAGGTCAGGACACGACCGCGTCTGATGCGTCTGATGATGAAACGTCAGAGGGCGACACTGAAAGTCGTTCCAGTATTACAGGGAACGAAGTTGACTTTTACAACGAAGCCCCCAAGACCGTTGCCGATCATGTCTTTACCCTTGAAGATCAGCAAATCAGGATTTCAATTTCAGAGCTGCTTGCAAATGATACCGATCGCGAAAATGATACGCTTGTTCTCGACGGGATCATTTCCAGCGACCATGGAACGGTTTCAGTTCTAGACGGTTATATGATCTTTACACCCGATGCGGACTATAACGGTACTGCGACCGTGCGCTATCGCGTGAGTGATGGGTTGGGTAACCGGGTCAACGCGCAGCTGAACGTTCATTTGTCTCCGGTGAATGATACGCCGGAAATTACGGTCGAGAGCACGCGCGCGCATTATGCCACGTCAGTGAACCTGAGCGATTTGATCACGGCGACGGATCGTGACGGCGATGCTGTTTATGTTGATCTGCGTGATGCCAGTGGTTTGGGGCATTTTGAAGTTGATGGCGTTGCTATTGCCGATGATATCACGGTGCGTGTGCTTGCAACCGAGCTGGATCGCGTGCGCTACATCCCGTCGCAGAACCTTAATACAGCTGAAACCTTGATCGCGCGGACTTTCGACGGGGAGCTTTATTCAGACTGGGCGTCGTTTGACATTACAGCCGACAATACCCGCCTTGGCAGTGACGGGGATGATGTTATTCAGGCGGGGGAATTGGGCGATATTCTTGATGGTTTTGCCGGGAATGATACGCTTACAGGTGGGGTGGCAAATGACCTTCTGCTTGGTCGGGCCGGGAATGACACGCTTGATGGCGGCGATGGCAATGACACGCTTTATGGCGGGGATGGCAACGACACCCTGATTGGCGGTGCCGGGGACAATACCCTGTTTGCAGGTGACGGGGATGATACGTTGGAGCTTGTGAATGTTGCTGACCTTGACCGGATGTTTGCCGGATCCGGGCGAGATCGTTTGGTCATTCACAATGTCGATGATTTGACACTCAACCTTGCAGATTATGATCTTGAGGAAATTGTTGCCGGTGCCGGGGATGATTACCTTTATTCATCTGATGACATTGATCTTTATATAGATGCCGGTGCCGGGGATGATGTGATCCTGGGTGGGGATGGCAATGATACCCTGATTGGTGGGGACGGCAAGGATCGCATTGAAGGTGGTGCTGGCGATGATGTCATTGAAGTCGGACTTGGTGATAACCTTGCCGATATCGACGGTGGCTCCGGGAATGACACCCTGACGGTCTCTGGTGGTGTGGATATGACCATTGATATGACCGGGAGCAATGTGGAAAACGTTGTTGGCGGAAGTGGATCGGAAACCGTTACCGATCTTGCTGCTGGTGGCAGTAATGTCTCGCTTGGTGCTGGTGACGATACCGTGATTGCAGGTGTTGGTTCAGACAGTCTTAATGGCGGGGCCGGTTCAGATACAGTTGATTACAGTCAGTCGACCAGTGCGGTTGATGTGAACCTTGCAACCAATACCGTCTCGGGTGGTGCGGCAGAAGGCGATACAATTTCCGGCTTTGAAAATGTCAACGATACGACATTTGATGATGTGATTGTTGGCAGTGACGAGGATAACCGACTTTATAGTTCATCAGGTAATGATGACCTTACCGGTGGGGATGGGGCGGATACGTTTGATGTGAATATCGGGTCCACGGCAATGGGGACTGTTCGCATTCGGGATTTCACGCCATCCAAGGGAGATGTTTTTGCGCTTTCGGGTGTCGGGGGCGCGACATTGATTGCTGCGGCGACCAATGCGTTGGCCAATCAGACGACCAATGCGTTGGCCAATCAGACGATCGATGGCGACGGGAACGTTTCGATCGCCTTTGACAATGGGCGCGAAGTTGTTTTCGAGGGACTTGGCGAATTGCTAACGGCCAAGATGCTCGATGCGCCGGTTGTCGTCGCGTCCGAGACGATCAGCGATGAGCAATCTGGCGAAATGAATGTCGTGGTTGAACTCTCCAAACCAGTAAGTGAAGACGTCGTCTTCGACTTCTCGCTTTCGGATGGCAGCGGTGTGGTGGCAAGCGACCTTCTGGCGACAGGTGGGAGCATTACGGTGGCAGCAGGAGAGACAAAATCTTCTGCGAAAATTGGCACTAATGTTGATAGCGCAATCGAAGGAACAGAAAGTTTCAATATCTCGATTGATCAGGTGTCATCAGCTTCCCAAACAGGCGTTGCAATCACTGATGTGACGGGCGTTGCCTATCTTGTTGACCAAGCGAATACCGACAATCAGGTTGAGCAATCAACATACGGGTTGGATGACGTTCTATTGAAGCAGACTTTCTCCGAGGGCGGAGAAGATACTCTCGGTGTAATCTATTCAGGCTATGTCGACACAAATCATCCCGTAGGAATATTCCGTGTGGTTGGGTCCGTGAGCGGAGAAATTGAAGCGGGAGGGGCCGAGTTTCTTGACTTCAACTACCACTTCAATATTGCAAACAGTTATCACTGGACCAGCGGTCGCTTCTATTCTTATTACCGGTATCAAACAGAAGATTCTGAATGGACTGACTGGTCATCTGCGGGGGTTGTTCGAAGTTATGGTGGTGCATGGCAAACCATCAATTTCTCGGGTAACTACCGTATGGATTTCGCAGAAGCTCTACCAACAAATGCAACAGTTGAAGTGCGTGTCGATTATTATCACGACGGTGTCAGTGGTCGGAACCACAGTTACCGACTGGGCGGTGGCGTGATGGACATCGGAACGATGCACACGGAGACATTGGTTTCAAACGATGTTTTTGACGTCGGTGACCTGAACGGAGATGGTCGAAAGGACGTTGCCTATTTCAATTATGACACTGGAAAGTATGTTTTCCGGTTTGCGGAGATAGGGGCTAGCACTTCAGAGGCGTTCAACTTAGTTAATGACACAAGCGATGATGTGCGCGGAGTTATTGGTAATCCGGCAAATGCCTCGGAGCATGTTTCATACGTCGCAGCGGGGCAGAAGCTTTACGTTGTGTCTCCGCCCGAAAGTGTCAGTGACCTGAACCTGTCCGAACAAGAAAATGTCACCTTTGATTCGCAAATCAAATCCGTAATGCTTTCGAAAGTTGATGAAGCACAAGGCGAAATGATTTTGGTTGCCTTGGGTGATGAAGACGGCCTTACAACGATCTTGCGGCTTTCCCCTTCCACGACACTTTCGCAAGAAGATGTGGATAACGCGCCACGGATCGAGTTGGCGGGTGGATATACCAATATCGTCGATATGGGCGATATTGATGGGGATGGGATGGCCGAAATCGGTCTTCAATCTGAGAATGGTGTTGTCAGGCTACCGCGTTCAGTATTTGAAAATGATAATGCGGTTGTTCGGATTGGATCGTCTGGGGAAGATCTGTTTATTTCTTCGGCTGATGATGAGGTGTTCTTGGGAATGGCTGGTGATGATACCTATAGTTTCTCGGGAAGCCTAGGTAATGACGTCATTGATAATACATCAAGCAGCGCATTCGAAGATGATAGTATTCTTTTTAATGCCGACATTTCCCCGGAACAGCTCTGGTTCTCAAAATCGGGTAACGACCTACTGATAGAGGTTCTCGGCGGTGACCAATCAATAAATGTTGTTGATTGGTACGGAGAGAATTCTGCAGGAAAGCTAGACCATATTACTTTTGCAGATGGGAGAGATCTGGTGTCGCATGAAGTGGAACAACTTGTTTCGTTGATGGCTGGTGTGAGCCGTTCAGGTGACGAAGAATTCATAACAGACGCGTTGTCACAAGCTCAGGTCGAAGACGAAGTCGAGCAATTGTGGTTAGTTTAGTGATGCGTGTAAGCCAAGGACCATCGCAAGTTTCCCTTATGCGTAATTTAGTGAGTTTTCTTTAAATTTACTCTCTGCAGAGAAATGTCACCTTTTGTGTCAATCGGCGTCACCTTTTTCTGGCATTTGACACCACTGATAAGGGAATAGCACTCAATTTGGTAGTTTCTGCATCTGCCAGATGCAGAAACTACCAAATTCTAAGCTGAACTAGAGCCTGATTTGCTATGAAGTGTTGCCGTCTTTGATGGATGACGAGCAGTTTATTGATTTCTGTATGTCGTGAGATGCAGAAGTCGATAACTGCGGGACTAACTTTAAAGTCACTCCGTAACTTCCGCATATCTAACGAATTCAATATTCTCCCGCCACAACTGCCCCCCAAACTCCAGCTTTTGGTAACAATGAAGTTAATCCTAGGCATGTCGGGCAAATATCTTGGTGGAACGATGGACGAGAGAGAACGAGAAGGTCTGGTGTTAGAGCGCTGTTCTGCTGTTGGACGCGGGTT
>JBLWUN010000029.1:0-13702 GCA_048268905.1 Maricaulaceae bacterium
AACGCAAGGATAGTGAAGACCGCGCACCAGCTCGTCTGAAGCAGAAAGAACGTGACGCACGAACCCGAGAGCGGGGGGAAAGAGAACGGACCCGACAGCGTAAGGCAAAGAACCGGCCCGGCACTTCGTCAAGGGAAAGATAAAATAAAGGCGGCTTATGCCGCCTTTATATTTTTGGCTCTGTTTGCCAGCGAAAGGGCGGATGAAATAATTTCGTTCGGCTTCCGGCCCGTTTCTTCGCACAGCTCGATAATTAATTTTTGGTCGTCAGGGGTAAGCCAGCCTTTCGTGCGGACCCGTACCCCGACGCCGCTGATATCCGCAAATTGCCACTTGAGTTGGAGCAAATGCAAGCCAAGAGAAATGTCGTCTTTCGACGTTATCAAATCACTTGGTAGTCGCGTCCTTTCTGGGATCGTTTTCATATTCAACCGTCACTTTCCTATGTTTCAGGGCATCTATTAGTAGTTCCTGAAACAAATCACTTGCGCTTCTGTCTTCAAGCGCCGCCGCCGCTTTTATGTATCGCTTCAAACCCTCATCTAGCTGATAACTAGTTGTTTTGCTTTGCGTTCCGGTAATTGTACAGATCAAGGCCGGTCCTGTCATTTCGTGTTGCTCCACTGCGGGTTATACCGTAAACTAGCTTTTATCGACAACCAGTTTTTACTTTTTTACTGGTTGTACTTTTTTTTGCTTTGGCTTAGGAAACCTTAAAATGACCTTTCCCCGCAAACTGTCAACCGCCTTTATCGCGCTAGGCATCTGTTTTGCTTGTACGAACGCAGCCTTTGCTCAAGGTACTGGACCGTCAATGGCGAACCCGTTGGCGCCAATTGGTGGAACGGCCACGCTGTTTTCTGGTTACATCCTTGCAATTGCCGCTGCACTTGGCGGCGTGCTGTTTGTTCTTGGTGCGTTGTTGGTGAAAGCTGGCATTGTACCCGCGCAATATCTCAAAACGATCATCATGCTATCGTTTGTGACCGCTGTTGGACCTGCGGTTATTAGCGCGATTTACACCTATATGACCCAATCGGGAGTTTGATATGCAAGGGGGGTCGCCGCTAATACGCGCTGTTATGAGGCCAAATCAAGTGCTTTGGGGGGCGCCAGCAGGCGCAACAGCGGCTTTCGTTATAACCGCGCTTCTCGCATTCATCTTTTTGCACCCCCTTGCACTCCTTTCAATTATTCCGTTGCTGGCTCTGAATACCAGTTTGACATGGCGCAACCCTCACTTTTCCCGCCATTTTATGCCCGTATTTCTCCCAACAAAAGCGTCGGTTATTTGGAAAAAAAGGGGCGTGAATGTCTATTTACCGTAAAGTTTTAGGTGCAACGGCAATATCAATTGTGCCGTTTGACGCATCCGCATCGCTCTACTTCCCCGACGCCGCAATAGCCCCGGCTGGTTTTGCGGCGATGGGTGCGTTAGGTGTCGCGGCACTTGGCGGCTACGCTCTGTCAAGCACAATGCGGCGCCTAATAGCGCCACCCGTGCAATATAGCCGATTGAAAGACATTGTACCTTTCGTTCGGATAAATCCCACCGACAGCACGTTACTTGAATTTCAGAAAGGTTATGCCGCCGTTTTCCGTGTGAAAGGAATTAACTATCAAAGCCAAAGTGACGACGAAATCGTTGACCTGATAGCGGACAGAATTTCGTGGTTAGAGGAAATGGTTGATAACGGAAGTGGTGTAAACGCTACCGTAATTTCACGCCGTCAGTTGTTGCCGCTGCAATTGCGCACCATGACGCAAGACAAGTACCTAAAGGCCGTATCCGAAAGATGGGCCGAAAGCTTTTCGCGATCATATTATAATACGCACTACGTTGTCATACACGGCAAAGACAGTAAGAGCGTCTATGACGGCGTAAAGGCGACCAAGGAACAGCTTCTTAGATACGGCCTTGAGCAAATGGTGCATGAGCGTAACACACGCTCAGACCTTTGGCGCTTTATGGATTGGCTAATCAACGGTGACGCGCCTCACACCCCTCACTGCGACGACGAGGCAACACTAGACGCTATTTGCCGTAGCCCGATCCATTTTGACCGCGATCCAAAGCACGGACTGATAGAGCAAATTCACGCCAACGGCGAATCTCAGTTCTCCAGCCCGGTCGCGATCAACAAATTTAAGAGCGATACCAGTGATCGGCAAATGATGGTCAATATGTTCCGCGCCGACGCGGAACTGACAGCGTTTCAATACATTAAACCTATGTCAAAAAGTCGTTCGACGACGACCTTGGAAGCCAAAAAAACACAGCAGTTTTTGTTTGTTGAAAACCCTTTCGAGAATGCCGCGTTCAAAGATGCGAGTGATCTTATCCAAGGTGATCAGTCTTTGATTTGCCAGTACGACGCCGTGTTTTTTGCGCAGGGTCGATCACGCGATGAAATGGAGCATTCCCGCGACACCATCATGCGAACCTTGACCGCATCACGGGTAACGCCCGTTGCGGACACACATCTTGCCGAGGAACAATGGAAAGCACGTTTTCCGACAAGTAAAGGCTATGTTCGCGATTGGTATCCGATGACGCAGAATGTAGCCGATTGGGTTCCGTTTGAAGCCGTGCCGACAGGTGCAACCCGTTGTCAGTGGGGGAATGGACCTTTCCGCGTATTCAAAACCGCCGCTGGCAGTCCCTACTCGCTTGTGCCTTTTCGTCATGATGGGCCAGAGGCGTTAGGACACACAGCATTTATTGCCCCGTCCGAAAGCGGTAAAACAACGCTGGTCGATTTTCTGATAACAGGGGCACTTGCACAATATCCCGACTTGCGCGTTTTCAGTTTCGACAATCTGCACGGCATGGCCGTCGCAACGCAGGCTTTCGGGGGCAAGTATGTTTCGCCGGAGGCAGATTTGCAGTTGGCACCTCTTACTTTGGAGGACACCGCCGACAATCGCCAGTTTCTACTGGATTGGCTTGGTAAGCTTGCCAAGCTCCAAGACGGGGAGCATCAGGAGGTAGAGCAGCTTAGAAGCGCGCTCGACATGCTTATGCCTTTGCCCAAAGCCAAGCGCACCCTTGCGCGCCTTGTCGGGGAATGCATCGAAACTGGATCACCATTGGCGCGCCGTCTTGGCGATTGGTTGCCGGGCGGCAAATACGGCGATTATTTTACATCGGATCGAGACAACCTCGACCTTGATGCAGCGCGCTGGATCACGTTTGATATGACGAACATTCTTAACCATCCGGCGCTTGCATCGGCCTTTCTGGCTTACGTTTCTTTTCGGATCACATCCGCAATGACCTCGACAGAGGAAAACCGCCCGCACCTTCTGTTTTTTGACGAGTGTGGTTCATTGGATCGTGATCCGCAGTTTGCCCCGTGGATTGCCAAGTTGCACGAGCAGCAGCGAAAACTTGACGGTGTTGTATTTACCGCATGGCAATCGCCGGGCCAAATCAAGGCGCTTGGTAATGCTTTGCAAACCAACCTCGCGGGGGTGATTTTCTTCAAAAATCCTTCTGCAATGCCTGAAACTTACACAAGTGTTTTTGAGCATTTGCGACCTTCGGACATTCATTTCATACAAAACAAAGACAACTCACTACGTAAATTCAAGCACGTCGTTCTGTACATCCGTCTATCGGAAGAAGGCAGCTATGAACGACACATCATCAATGTGGACCTCAAGCCGCTCGGCTCAATGATTGACCTCGTTCGAGGCGGCATGGACGGTCTGAAACGTATGCACCAAGCTAAACAAGAGGTAGGCTCATCATGGCAAGAAAGACTTATCGGAAATCTCTAGCAGCGGCGCTTTTTTTTGCCGCGCTACCAGTTTTTACCGTAATACCGAAACCCGCTTTTGCGATACCCGTCGTTGACGCCGGGACGCACACCATTCTCAATACGTTTTTGCCGCAGATCGTGACGGCTTTGAACGAAATGACGGCACAACAAACGATCACCAATCAGCATTTGGAAACGCTCATTCAAGCCATTGGCGCGCCGGGAGCATTCACAGGTGGAACCAGTACGTTGCAGGACTTCACGCTAGATGGTTCTGCTTTCGGTAGCATTGTGCCGGAGGCTCAGGACTTGCCAAATCCGGGGGCGCAAACCTTGCCAGATTTCACGCAGATTAACGCGATGAAGCAGCAACTTACGAACACGTACAGCATGATCAATCAAGTTTCATCGGCCTTGAAAGATGGTGAAAAGCCGACCCCGCAGACTTTCCAGCAGATTATGGCCATCAAGACGAACATTGAGAAAATGCAACGGTCCCGCGCCGAAGCGGCTTATTCATTTTCATTGTACTCGTTGCAAACCGGCCAGGAAGCCAAGGCGGCAGAGCAAACCTTAAAGTCCGCCGCCCGTTCTACACCATCTTTGCGTAGCGATACCAAGGCGCTCAACAGTTCAGTTATTACGATGCTAGAGCGGATAAACCACCTTATCGCGGCTATCAGTACGCAGAACGCGAACGACGCAGCTCAGGACGTTGGGAGCTTGCCGTGGTTGCCTTCCGAAGCTTCACGCAAACCCGATCCTATCGACGCATCGCGTTTGCCTGAACAGCTAATCCGAAAGGAGGAATAGCCATGAAATTACTTGTTCTCGCACTCGCCTTCATGCTGGCCGGGTGCGCCAACATGCCGGGCGTCGGTGAAAAATCCACAGGGTCCGGTTTCGGCACAGACGATTTTACCGAAAGCCCGTGCGCCTGCGAACCCATCGAAATGAAGTATGAAAATCAATGGACCTCTTAAGACCTTTACGACGCAAAAAAGAGGGATGGGACTTAACCGACGCCGTGAGCCGTGAGGAGCGCGACGGCAAAGACATGCGCGAACACGACACTTTGCGCGCACCCGTCGAAGCCCGCTATCATGGCAATCCGCAACGTTCGGATACCGACCCACCCGCATACACAAACAACCGTCTTGTGCATTTGCTTTCTTCGCTAACGATTGTGATGGGATTGGTCACGGTTACGGTTGCTTCCCTCTTTGGTTCAGTATTTCCGCTTGTTCGACACGTGCCGTACATAGTGGAAAGCAAAGAGCGCCAGTATGTGCGTGTGCAGCAGATCAGTTCCAACGTGGACTATGACACGCTCGAACGTGAATCTTTCATCCGCAAGTACATTCTCGCACGCGAAGAAATCAATCTTGTCGATGACGGATTGCGTTGGCAGTGGGTAAGCCGTGTTTCGAGTATGGCTGTATTCCAACAGTTCAGAAAGTTGGGGCTAGATGAAAAAACGTCTGTTTGGCAGGACGCTGTTGCGAACCAGTACACACGCGAGATTGAACTAAATGCAGTTTGGCACGCGCCGAACGACCTCAATGTTTGGTACTCGGAATTACTAATCCGCAAAACGCGCTTTGGCGAAAACATCGCTGACCCAATGTCTGCAATCGTGACGGCGCGCCTTGGCAATCTTCCACCAGAGAACGAAGTTGCCCGAAGTGACGCCCTAGAGAACCCGCTACGCCTAGCGGTTATTAGCTATTCCATCAGTGACAAGAAAGCCGCTCAGGAGACTGCGCAATGAAACACCATTTTCTCGTTGGGCTTGCCATCGCTGCGACAGCACCTTTTGCCGCACAAGCGCAAGCAACAAAAGGCCCGCCGCCACCTCTAGCACAGGAAGCGCCGCCCCCATCGCAAGGCGGCACGGCCCTACCCTCACAGGGAGCCGCGGCCTTGCCGGGACAGCTCGACAGCGCGCTAGATCAGGCAAACGGCAACTACCCGTCGCTAGAGCAAAAAACGCTCCCAATCGGGGCCATACATCGGACTTGGGCCACACGTTGCACGCCATCTGATACAATATCGGATGTTGCTTTTGAACCAGCCGAAGAAATCAAGTTTAGCACGGTTCAACTGGCAGCAAGCACCATCCTTTTTGAAGAACCTGTCTATGCGATGGTCAAGGGTGATGACCGTGTAATTTCGCTTACTGCCTACCCGTCTAACAGCGATGGTCCATCCCGCGCTTGGGTGGTTCTCACGCGATCACCGGGCGCATCAACAAACTTGCAATTCACCAACGATCCTTTGCGGTTCGACCGCTTGTATTCGTTTTTTGTGCAGACTGAAACTTTCAATAGCACCAACTGCCCAACGCAGTTGGTCCGTCTTCGTGGCGCCTTACCTGATTTGCCGGAAATCTCGCCGTTGGCTTTAACGGCGCTTGGGCAATCCGACAGCGCCGCCCTCACCGTTCCCGCATTACAAGCCAACAACAAGACAGATGCAAAAACAGGCGGGAACAAAACCGATGGTACAGGTCGCCACTCGCCCGACTATGTGCCCGGCTCCGCCTATGGCGACCCTGCTAAACTGGACTTCACTTGGCGGGCTTTTGGTGAAAAAGAAATGGCACCAGATATCGTCTACGACGACGGCGAATATATGTATTTGCAGTATGACGAGGACCGTCTGAAAAGTATGAAAACCGGCGTCGTTTCCATTGTTAATAAGGCCGGTGATCTTGAAGTAGATTCGCCTGTCAACTCCGCATGGCGCGGCAACACCCTTATTGTGCATGGCGTTGGTAAACTCACAATCGAGCGGCATGACAAAGTGGTGTGTATCGTCTCCACGCGCACACTTCACGCGCCCACGCGATCAGACCAGTTTGAGGGTTGATCATGAACAAGACAGCCACCAGCGCCCTTGTCATGGCCCTTCTTTTGGCCGCTTGCGAACCAGCCGAGGACGCAGGACAAAAGCCGGTTGAGGTCGATCCTGGCGCGATTGATCCAAACATCTACAAAGGAATTGAGCGCGCACCGGCACCATTGCCGCCGCCCTCAATTACCTATCCACAGCGTATCGACTTCGACCCTGTTTTCATGTCCGAGGAAAACGGCGCTTCTACTCAAACCATCCGGCAAGCAATAAGGAACGCTGGCGGCACACTATCGCCGCTAGGCACCTTAACCTTAACTGGATCAAACGCATTTACGCTTGATCAAGAATGCCCGGAAGAACTTGCACCGGGCAACGCCTGCCTGTTCTCTATTTCTTACCTGCCAACCACCACCGGGCAGGCTAGCGCGACCCTGCAATTTTCGGACGGTACGGAAGTTTACAACATCCCGGTAAGTGGTGCGGCAAACCGTATGCCTACACCACCCCCACCACCCCCACCGGCAGCACCGCCGCCGCCGCCGCCGCCGCCAACAGATCCGTTAAAAGATGCAATCGCCGCACAACTCGGCGCGTTTGCCGCGCCTCGTTCCCACATCGCAGTGGGACGCCGCCCAAGTCCATCCATGCCCGCAGGGATACGCCCCGCTAAGGATGACCCTAAATATCGTTTGGAAGGCGAGACAGTGGGCGGTGATGGGGAGCAGGCCGTGGGCGATCTTCCGATACCGCGTTGCCGGATCATCACCGAGGACATGATCATAGAGCTTGTTCTCGAACGGTCCTTTAATACGCAGATCGGCGGTAAGTTGGTGGCTTACCTAGATTATGACGTGAAAGGCTATGACGGGCGCCTTGCTTTATTGCAACGTGGCACCCGCTTTATGTCTGAGGTCGAACCACTCGAAAATCCCGGCGATACTCGCGTGCCCGCCGACTTTTACCGCGCTATACAACCAGATGGGCAAGCGATAGCGATTAACGCGAAAGGTTACGACATTATGGGGCGCCCCGGTTTTGTCGGTGACGTTGACAATCGCTGGCTTGAAAAATATGGCACTGTAGCCGGAGCCACAGGCATAGCAGCGGCCATTGCTTACCTCACCTCGTCGGAGGCCAATTCAGAGCTAGAGGCGGCTAACAATGCGCTTCAACAAAATGTTGGAACCATAACCGCCGAAGCATTGCGGTCAGGTATGAACCTTGCCCCCCGCGTAACACTTGCCAAAGCCGAAATTGTAATGATTGCACCGGGCCAAGGGACAGATTGGTATTTCCCTACCCCCGGCCAGCTCGAAGTCGTGCCCAGCGACGGACCAAGAACCGACGCCGGTTGCGAACCGGGATATTTCACACCAACGCGCGCTCAACAGCAGAACAAGGAGAGCTAAAATGCGTCTGCTCATAGCAACGACAGCAATTGTTAGTGCGTTTTTAATTGGGCCGGTTTCTGCCCAAGAGGAAACACTTTCAGAAGTGATTGCCAAAGGCATCACTATCGGCAAGATAACGATAAACGAGAACGGTCAGGCGGTTGCGCGTGTGAGCGAAACCGCTACACCTGATCTTGCCGTTGCCAACGGCTTCTATCTCATAGGCACCGTCAAGCCTCTCCAAATGCCGGGGTTAGACCCCTCTATTTCATCGGGACAGTTCTCTTGGGTAACTTTGTCGGACGGCCCGGAAATGGCCGGGCAGAAGGTTGCGCCACTTTCGCCGCGCCTTGCATCCGCCGCTTTGTCGCGGACCAAAGACCTGCCCGATTCATCCGAAATTGAGGTTTTGGGCGATCCCTCTGCACTCAAGCGCGCCGCAGAAGAATTGCAAGACAAGGAAGACCCTGAGGAAGAAGACGACGAGAAGGACGAAATAAAGCGCGACAGTGACGGGCAGCGCAATAACGAGGCCGCAACCGGCAGTCAGGCGAACGAGAACGATAAAGTCCAAATACCTGAATTGAAAGTGACGGAAAAAGCTACCCCCGCCGAAGTGGCTGAAACGGTGTATGGCGAATCTATCGACGGGTGTTTCCCTCAGTACGACGAAGCATCCAACCAAATGATCGTTTACAAATCTCCGACCGAAACGGTTAACAACGTCACGACAAAAAAAGCCTGCGAACCGTCCCTTGATCGCTTAGAAGTCAAAACCACCGATCTTGGTTGCAAGTATGTGATTGAAGACGACAAATCGGGCGCTCACCCGTCCTTACGTCGGTTTTACACATATAACGGCGCCACTTCTTACATCGATGAGCAGTGCGTGCCGGATGAAGAAACGACATATCCGATTGAGAACGTAACGGACGGATGTTCGATTGTTCCCGATTGGACCACCAACGCCGCTATCCAGCACAGTCGCCTAATTTTCATGGGCACAAATAACGAAAAAGTCGAAGTCCCTACCGAGGGATGCAAACAACGTGACGACAGCCAAACATGGCCCATCGAAACAGAAATCGCACAAGGGACTTACGACGACGATTTCACCGGAAAAACGTCTTATGAACTTGGACGCCCGGTTTACTATCGCGACGGTGTTAAAGTAAAACTTGGCGAGTATGAACGCACAGAAACAGCGTTTGAGCATGTCAAAGATTTTGACGCTTGCACGCCAGTTCCAAACTACGGTGAAGATGGGACCGGAACGCTTGTTTATGCCTATCGTATCCGCATTGATACAGAGACAGGCCCGAACTATCGCACACCTATTTGTCAGCTTGATCAAGATCGGGCCGACGACCTTATGCGGACGATTGACGGGTGCGAGTATTTCCATCGCGACTATTTTGAAGAAGGGTTTTCGCGAGGCGGTGCGCGCTGGATCAATACCGAAACAAACGTCGCTCTGACGGATTGCGCAGAATCCACAGACAATTATGAACATTCTTATGTTCAAGAAGGTTGGGACCCCCACGACACCGATCATCAAGCATTCGCGAAGCATCGGACAGAAATAACTTTGCCCTCGCCAACCGGAAAGACTGTTCTCGAACAAGCATTCGTTCGAGATGCAACACCGCCGACGCCGTACATTTTTGTCAGAAAGGCCGATGCTGGCACCGGCTCATACACGTACGCCGATTGCGATAAGTATCAGACAACGGCCACGTTTGATTACTACACCCGACCCAATGGCACCGAGTATAAAGAGAATGTCGGGGATGGTGCGCCGATTGTGGAAGGCAATGCATGCGATCCGGTTGTTACATGGGATGGAGCCAACCCATCGTATTCACGCGGAGCGACCGTAACAGGGTCGGGTACCGAGGCATTGGGAATGCCTTACTTCAACTTCTCATGCCGAACGTATCGTAGCGAAGTTGCTACTCTTAAAATTGTCCGTGATGACGGTACAGTAATATCGTCCGCTACTAATACGGGATCAATTTGGGACCAAAGCCATACATCCCAATATTCCGACAGAAACCGTGGAATGACTGCCTGCAACCTATACTCGTGGGCTGGATATCCGACTAGTATTTCGAACTCTCAAAAAGCAAACTTTGAATCCGCTTGGGGCTGGTGATCAAGAGTAAAGGAGGTCGGGGAGGCTTTAGCCTCCCCGGTTTTGAGTTATGTCAGAAGTTATTAAAGACGCGATCAAACCTTTGCTGCGCTATATGAGCATGAAAGGTGCGGCGGAGTTAAAGGCCGTGGACTATGGGGCGATTTCGGTTGAGCTGGTTGACGGCACATGGAAGCATTTCAAAGACACCGCGCTTGACCCTTTATTTTGGCGCAAATTGGCTCAGTCTATCGCCATCGCCAGTGGGCAGTACTTTGACGATCAGCGACACCCACT
The DNA here is from genome assembly GCA_048268905.1 of Maricaulaceae bacterium. Classification (GTDB taxonomy): domain Bacteria; phylum Pseudomonadota; class Alphaproteobacteria; order Caulobacterales; family Maricaulaceae; genus JACOMS01. The sequence continues at coordinate 10,443 of JBLWUN010000029.1, forward strand.
TGTACGCGCACGGTTGCCCGGTGGGCACCGCCTCATGCTTCTATACGGATCATCGGTTAAAGGCCGATCACAGAATAATGGGATTGCTGTAACCATTCGGCTGTTGCGCCCGTCTGGATGGGCCTTAAACGATTTCGGTATGCCCGAAGAAATACTGAAGCTTGTCACCGAGGCAATTGACACTCGCAAAAATGTGCTGCTATCGGGCGGCACAAACTGCGGTAAAACATCGCTGTTGCGTGTTTTGTGCGACATGGTGAAAGACCCTGCCCCAATCCTCGTGGAAGACACTGACGAAATTGTTCTGACACAGCCGCTTGCGTCTATGTTTCTCGTCTCTGCCGTCGCACCTGACGGCTCCATCACCTATCAGGAAGTTCTAGACGCGATCACCCGTTCACGGCCTGATAGGGTTGTTTTGGGCGAGTTCACCAGCGACAACGCTTTTATATCTTTGCGGTTGCTGAATTTGGGGCACAGCGGGTTGCTCGGCTCTATTCACGCCGACGACGCAAACGAAGCCATACCGGCCATATGCGAGCTTTTGGCACTTCGCGGCTATTCTGCCCCCCATGCAGAGGCATTCTATAACCGCCGTCTTGACTACGTGATGCACATGGTCCGCGTTGGCAAGCGGCGCATTGTTTCTCATGTCTTCCAACCTACGCCAGACGGTGGCAAAAGCATTTGGAGAAACCCGGAATGCCTTTAATTCGAATCACAAAATTCCTGGGGGCAATGTTTGCCGCTGTCGTCGCTACATTTGCCGTCATGCTTTCGTTGCACACGTTTTCTGATTTTGACGTTTTCAACGGCGGCTGGTGGTTCTGGCTTGTCAAATACCCGATCATTAACCCAATGCACTTTCCATACCCATACTTCCAGCTTCTATTGGTTTGGCCGTTGGTATTTTTCCCGCTTGCTTTCGGGATCGACTTCTTTGCATTCAAAAAGGCCGGGTACGGCGATGCAAGGTTTGCCACCTTGCGCGAAGTGCGAAAAAAGCTCGGTTTGTCGGCAAAACGTGGCCTTGTTCTTGGGCGCGTTCGGGGTAAAACGATTTACACAGACAAAACCCGTCACGGCATGATTGTCGCTCCCACACAATCAGGCAAAACCGCCAACCTTATAATTCCGTCGGTGCTGGCTTATCCCGGCTCAATTATATCTATCGACCCGAAAGGGGATGTTTTCGAAGCTACAGCGGGATATCGCAACAAGCTTGGCCCAGTCTATCGCCTTGAGTGGACTTCTCAAAAAGGCGCACGCTACAACCCGATATCTGTACGGCTATTGCCGTTTGATCCGATTGAATTAGAACAACGCATCGCCATCCTTGCCGCCCTGCTTGTTGACGACGATGACGAGTTTTTTGGACCGGCGGCGCGTGGTGCATTAAACGGCCTTCTTTTGCTTGAAGTGCTGGACGCCCGCGCTCAATCCCGTGAAGCTGACATGACCGCCGTAGCAAGCTGGCAGGGCCGTTTTTCTGACGAAGACCAGAAACGGGCCAAGGCCATGAAATTCCCTGACATGGTGTTAGCGAAGATTGAAAATTCGATCATCCGGGCCGAAGCAGGCTATTACCCGGAACGCTGCATTTCAGAGCTTTACACCCTCAAAAACCAAAAGTCTGACAAGACCCGCGATAGCATCCTTGGGACCGTATCAGCTCAGTTAGAGATTTTCCGATCCGCCGCAGTGGCAAGCACCTTGTCTGGCCTTGATTTTACACCCGAGGATTTTTTGCACGGCAAACCCTCGACGCTCTATATCGTAACCAACGCAAACGACGAGGAATTTACTTCAAAGCTTACAGCCATGCTCTTGACCAGCTTTATCTATTCGCACATTTCGCGAACGAAGCGCGAGGCGTCCAAACATAAATCTGTTTGGTATTCAACAGACGAATGGTCATCACTCAAAAAGATGCAGGCTTTCAAGAAGCTATTTGACGTTGGTGCAGGGTTGCGCACTCATGCCACCGTCGTTTTGCAAGACTTCTCGCAGGCAGCGGAAATCTACGGTGACAACGCACTTGATACCTTCATTAACAACAGCGAATACATAAGCGTATTTTCTCAGAGTGAGGAAAAAACACGTCGTAAATTGTCGGAGCTGGTCGGCAAAACAACAAGGCGTCGGAAATCCAACACCGTAAGCGACGACGGGCGCCGCTCTGAGAGCGATAGCGACGAAGGCGTGCCACTGATCATGCCGCAAGAGTGGGGCAACATACCTCAATATTGCAATGTATTGCTGCAACGCGGTTTCCACACCCGGCCCGTGCAAATGAAAGGACTTGATGTTGAAAACGATAAAGAATTTGCAGGCCGCTACGGTTTGCCTGTCCCTGATTATCGCCCTTAACCCGACAGACAGCACCGCCCAGCCTACAGACTTGCCCTTTGCCGACTGCTTCACGAAAGCGGCTAAAACCTACGACATAAACCCGCGTATTCTCGTTGCAATAGCACTGACAGAAAACGCCGGTTTTAACCCGCGCGCAACCAGCCCCGACGGTAACGATATGGGGTTAATGCAAATCAATAAGGAGTGGATACCGCGCATAGCAAAGTACGGCATACAGCAGGCGGATTTGCTTGATGATCCTTGCGCAAATATCAACGTTGGAGCGTGGATTTTGGCAGACAGTATAAGCCGTTACGGGTATAATTGGACCGCAATCGGGTACTATAACGCCAGCCATAAAAACCCTAGAGGCCGCGCCGCCTACATACAGCGCGTGCAGTACAATTTCGAGCAAGCTAAAAGGTTAGTACCATGAAGAAAATTATCATCGCCGCCGTGGTAAGCGCAGCAATCAGCTCTATGTCTGCACACGCAGCTACAGAGGAACACACCGCGCCTATCGCGAAGCTGACAAAGGAGCAAATGACCGATCTTTTGTCGCAGCTTGGCAAGCAGGTTCGGGAGGCCGATATTATCCCGGCCAAGGTCAGCACGACTTACGCCGGTTGTTCGCGTAAATCCCCCGAAATCAAGCTTGATGGGACGGAGTATGGGATTTTGTTGCCGGTCAAAGACAGCAGAGAAGGACGGGCATATATTTATTATTACTGCCCTGTAAATTGGGCCGAAGGCGAAGCCCCCGGCCCAATGACAAAATGACAAAAAGTAACCCCGCCAAAAGGCGGGGTTTTTCTTATCCGCGTGAGGCAGTCCAAACTTTCTTGGTCAACTTCCAGCCCCCGGCAGCAGCCCCCTTCTAACCGGCCACGGCAACACCACCAGGAGTC
>JBLWUN010000030.1:0-12929 GCA_048268905.1 Maricaulaceae bacterium
TGTGGTCGTTGGTGGGCTTTACACACTCATTAACGCCAGCACGACGCAGGAACAAGTTATTGGCTTTTTTGCTGTTCTGCTAGGCGCCGGCAATGCTGCAGGAGGCTACGCGGTGACGGATCGGATGCTGGCGATGTTTAAGAGCAGTGAACCAGCCAGCAAACCACATCGCAGCCACGCTTCGAAAAAGAAACACTAAGGACACAATCATGCTCACTCTTTTAGCGCAACTGACTATCGGCGCTGCCAACCTTGTGGCCGCTTTTCTTTTTCTCTTTGGTCTCAAACGCATGTCCTCACCAGCCACCGCCGCGTCTGGCATTCGTTTGGCTGGCATCGGCATGGTCGCCGCTGTGTTGGCAAGCTTTCTCTACGTTTTGAACATTGATGACAGCGTAAAGCCTTATCTACTAATGAATATCACCCTCGCCTTGCTGGCCCTTGCAATTGGCGGTGTCGGCGCATGGCTTGCCGGACGTAAGGTCGCCATGACGGCTATGCCGCAAATGGTCGCCATTTATAACGGTATGGGCGGTGGTGCAGCAGGTGCCATCGCCGCAGTGGAGTTATTTGGCAATAACGCCCATGACGCTAGTCAATTGATTGTTACCTTACTTGGTGCATTAATCGGTGCCATTTCTATGTCCGGCTCTGTGATTGCCTGGGCAAAACTGCAAGGCGTAATCAATAAGCCATTAAGAATAAAGAGCCAACAAATCATCAATGGAGTGGTCTTTCTTGCTGCCATCGCTGTGGCAGGCTGGATCGTCTTTGTCACACTGAGTGGCGCTGATCCGCTTATATCCATTTCAAGCTGGACTTACATCTTCTTCGCCATTGCACTGATATTCGGCATATTAATGACCCTGCCAATTGGCGGTGCAGACATGCCCGTGGTGATCTCGATCTACAACGCGTTTACCGGTCTGGCGGTGGGCCTTGAAGGCTTCGTTTTAGGCAATCCAGCTTTAATGATTGCCGGTATGGTAGTTGGTGCAGCCGGCCTATTACTAACCTTGCTAATGGCAAAAGCCATGAACAGATCCGTCGCTAATGTATTGTTTACCAATTTCGGTGACATTGTTAAGGCCAAACATGGCGCGATAAAAGGAACCGAGCGAGAAACCGCAGCGTCAAATGCTGGTATTGAAATGCGCTATGCATCAAGCGTTATCATAGTGCCGGGCTACGGTCTTGCTGCTGCTCAAGCACAACAAAAGCTCTACGAATTTGTCAAATTACTCCAAGCCGCAAAGGTTTCCGTCAAGTTTGCTATTCACCCTGTTGCTGGCCGTATGCCGGGGCAAATGGACGTGTTATTGGCCGAAGCTGGTGTTCCTTACGATATTATTTTCCAACTTGATGACATCAATGAAGAATTCGCCACAACGGACGTGGTGCTAGTAATTGGCGCCAATGATGTAGTCAACCCTGCAGCAAGAACAGATAAGTCCTCACCCATTTTCGGTATGCCGATCTTGAACGCTGACAAAGCCAAACAGGTTTATGTCATCAAGCGAGGCCAAGGCAAAGGTTATTCGGGCATCGTCAATGCCCTGTTCTACTCACCCAATTGCAACATGGTATTTGGTGATGCTCAGGCCGTACTGATCAAAATGATCGAATCCGTGCGTAGTTTGGGTAAGGCGTCATCCTAAAAGAATCTTCGCTAAAGAGAGCCTATTCACACTCTCTTTATTTAGCACATTAACTCAATAGGAACCTGTTATGACTAAAAAAATGCAAGCGGCTGTCGTCGAACAATTCGGCGAAGGCCTCGTTCTTAAAGAAATGGACATTCCGACTCCAGGTCCGGGACAGATTCTGGTTAAAACCGAAGCCTGTGGTGTTTGTCACACCGATTTGCATGCTGAAGCTGGCGACTGGCCAGTGAAACCCTCTCTTCCGTTCATTCCCGGTCATGAAGGCATCGGTATTGTGGTGGCACTAGGTGAAGGAGTTACAGCGGTAAAAGAAGGCGATCGTGTCGGTGTGCCTTGGCTCTATTCTGCCTGTGGTCATTGTGAACATTGTCTTGCTGCTTGGGAAACCGTGTGTGGCGAAGCCGAGTTCGGCGGCTACACCAAAAATGGTGGTTTTGCTGAATACATACTCGCCAACCCAAATTACGTGGCTCACATTCCTGCTAGCTTAACTGCCACAGAAGCTGCGCCGCTGATCTGCGCGGGCATTACCACCTACAAAGGTCTTAAAGAAACCAAAGCAAAACCAGGTGACTGGGTGGTTATTTCTGGTATCGGTGGCCTTGGTCATTTGGCTGTTCAATACGCTAAAGCCATGGGCTTGCACGTTTGTGCGGTTGATATCGATGATAAAAAGCTCGAACACGCCACCCAACTTGGCGCGGATGCAGTGGTCAATGCCAAACACGAAGGCGCGATTGAAGCCGTAATCAAGGCAACAAACGGCGGTGGTCATGGCGTATTAATCACCGCACCTTCACTGATTGCTTTTAATCAAGGGGTTGCCATGACACGTAAACGTGGCATTTGTGTATTGGTTGGTTTGCCACCGGGTGAATTCCCAGTGCCGTTATTCGATGTGGTTGCTAACTGCGTCACCATTCGCGGCTCGTTCGTGGGCACACGCCAAGATATGGCCGAAGCATTAGCCTTTGCTGCCGAAGGCAAAGTAAAAGCTGACATTGAGCTACAGCCATTGTCTGCCATTAACGATGTCTTTAAACGTCTGGAAAATGGTGATGTTCCGTCACGAGTGGTCATTAATTTCGCATCGAGCTGAGCTAGTCCATTAACAGCTAAGTACTAACACCCTTCCCTCGGTTAACGCCGAGGGATTCTTTATTACAAGCGACCTAATTTAAAGGGATAACTTCTTATGCTACGCAGCATGAACGATTTAGAAAAATACACCATTGCTGCCAGCGACGGCCATGTGGGTATGGTAAAGGACGTTTTGTTTGATGACTTAACGTGGGTGGTACGCTATTTCGTCGTGGAAACAGGGCTTTGGCTGATGCATCGTAAGGTTCTTATCTCTCCGATTTCCATTCAAAAACCCAACCGCTGGGAACATATCCTTCCGGTGTTAATTACCACAGACCAAGTAAAAAACAGCCCAAAAATCGACACAGACCAACCCGTCTCACGCCAGCATGAAATGGATTATCTGGGGTTTTATGGCTACCCAAATTATTGGGGCGGCACGGGGCTATGGGCTGGTGGTATGTACCCTTATTTGATGTATCCGGGCTATATCGATTCGCTCAATGGAGACGAAGAAATCCACAAGGCAGAAGTGGCTCATCAAGCCGTTTATGAAGCAGAAAACCAAGAAAACCAAGAAAACCATCAAAACAAAGACCCTAATTTGCGTAGTTGCCAAGCCATCATCGATTATCACGTACACGCAAAAGATGGCGACATTGGCCATATTGCAGAAATCTTAGTAGAAGAAAACACTTGGGCGGTGCGCTATTTGGTGATCAATACCAGCAATTGGTGGGGAGGACATCAGGTACTGATTTCGCCAGAATGGATCAAAGACATTGATTGGCTGGACGAATCTCTCACTATTGATCTGACTCGTCAATTGGTCAAAGACTCACCAGAATACAACTCAACTGAACAGATTAATCGACACCAAGAAGCGGAAATGTACGAGCATTATGGGCTAACGGGTTATTGGGCTCGTGCGCCAAAAGCCAATCTAGTGGCACCACAATGAAACCATTAACGATTCCTCAACCAAGCCATTGGGAATCAGGCTTTGACTCACAACGTGGACAGTCTGATCGACTGCCACATGTCCTTCTCAGTACAGCTCAAATGACCGAAGCTGACCGATTAACCATTGCCTATGGCATCAATGCAATCACTCTAATGGAAAACGCTGGCCGTCCTGTGGCAGACGCGATTATGAATCGTTGGAGCTTGCGGCCGATATTGGTGCTTTGCGGTCCCGGCAACAATGGCGGTGATGGTTTTGTCGCCGCTCGACGTTTGGCTGAAGCAAACTGGCCAGTTCGAGTCGCGTTACTTGTTCCTCGTGATCAGCTTCGTGGCTCTGCGGCACATCATGCTTCTCTCTGGAATGGACCCGTTGAAACGCTCACGCCCGATGCTCTAAACGGCGCGGAGCTGATTGTCGATGCCCTATTTGGCGCTGGTCTAACTCGTCCTTTGGAAGGCGCGGCAGCGGAGACCCTTGCTGCTGCAGCGGCTAGAAAATTGACCATCATCGCGGTTGATGTGCCAAGCGGATTAATGGGCGACACTGGCGAAAATATGGGCGCTGTGCCTTGTGCCCTCACTCTAACCTGCTTTCGTAAAAAGCCCGGCCACCTATTACAACCTGGGAAAAGCTTGTGCGGTGAACTGGTCGTCGCCGATATAGGAACACCCGCTTCCGTGTTTATCAGCATTCCCCTTGATACTTTTGAGAATCACCCCGCGTTATGGGCTGACGATTTGCCATTATTAAATCAACACAGCAACAAATACAGTCGAGGTCATGCGCTGGTTTGGGGCGGCTGGCCAGCCACTGGCGCGGCTCGCATGGCGGCTTTGTCAGCGGCTCGTGTCGGCGCTGGACTGACAACAGTCGCGGTGGACATGAGCCAGAGTTACCTCGCTCTTTCTGTGTATGCTGCAACACTGACCAGCATTATGGTCAAGCCAATTCATCGACATCAAGACTTGGCTATACTGCTTGCTGATAAACGCATTACAGGTTTACTGATTGGTCCCGGTGCAGGTGTTGGCCCCGACACCCAAGCACGAGTATTGACCATGTTAAAGTCTGGACAGGCAACCGTTCTCGATGCCGATGCGCTTACTTCATTCCAACATACGCCAACCGATCTTTTTGATGCGATCACCGGCCCATGCGTGCTGACACCACATGAAGGCGAATTCAGTCGTTTATTCAAAGGCGTGGTTGATTCTTCGTGTAATGACAAGCTATCTCGCGCTCGTGCTGCAGCTAAAGCAAGCGGTGCCATCGTCATACTTAAAGGCAATGATACCGTCATCGCCGCCCCAGATGGACGAGCCATCATCAATGCTAATGCGCCATCAACTTTGGCGACCGCAGGATCTGGCGATGTGTTGGCAGGCATAGCGCTCGGTCTACTTACACAAGGCATGGAACCTTTTCTCGCCGCCGCAGCGGCCGTTTGGTTGCACGGTGCAGCAGCAAACAACTTTGGAACAGGATTAATTGCAGAAGATTTGCCCTATCGCTTGCCTGCCGTCTTTAAACAACTGGCCCTGCTGATGAAACAAACAGAACGCCATTTTTCAGAAATAGAAATGACAACCGAATTTTCTGCATCTCATTAAGGGAAATGGACAGATTCGCACAGCTCAAAAACGAACGGCTCTGTACTTTTTATTCATCTATTTTGATCGGAGACTGACCATGCAATTCAATGATTATTACAAAACCCTAGAAGTAGAACTCACCGCATCGGCGAAAGAAATCAGAGAGTCTTATCGCAAGCTCGCCCACAAATATCATCCAGATATTTCTGAGCAATCGAATTGCGAGCCCTTGTTCAAAGAAATTACTGAAGCCTATGCGGCCCTCAAGCCAGTAAACAAACAATCAGCTCACAGAAGCTCGTCAATGAATGATGTAATCACACTAAAAAATCATTTCAGATGAGTGAATCAGGCTGACTTTTTAGGCAATGCATAGGGCAATAATCGATCTGTTTCTGTCTTCACCACGGCGTAACATTCGCAGCTCAATTCTTCGAGTTTCGATCTGTCTAGCACGGTGATATGACCTCGGTGATAATCGATCACCCCAAGCTTTTGTAATTTGCCTGCTGCTTCGGTGACGCCTTCTCGGCGTACGCCCAACATATTAGCAATCAATTCTTGGGTCATGGTGAGATGGTTATCGGGCAAACGATCAAGTGACAATAACAACCAGCGACACAATTGTTGGTCAATAGAATGATGGCGATTACAGACAGCAGTTTGTGCCATTTGAGTGATCAAGGATTGCGTATAGCGCAGCATCAATTCCAGCAGTTTACCGTGGCGATTAAATTCTTCCGTTAATCTGCTGCCTTTTAAGCGATAAGCATATCCAGCGCTTTGCACCACCGCTCGGCTCGACGTACTTTCGCCGCCCATAAATAATGCAACGCCAATTAAACCTTCATTGCCAACTACGGAAATTTCGGCAGACGCGCCACTTTCCATGACGTAAAGCAAAGACACGATGGCATCAACAGGAAAGTGTACATAAGCCAATTTGCCACCCGCTTCGTACATCACCTGCCCTAATTCCAGTTTCTCCAACTCAAGAAAAGGAAAGATACGAACTTGAACTTCCTCAGGTAAAGCGGCTAATAAATGATTCTGTAATGGTGAAAAGGTCGTATCGATTGCATCATGCATAGGAAGGATCTTAGATATTTTAAAGTGAGAAAACCAAATCGCAACAAAGCGATAGAATGAGACCGTTTCACGAAGTCGCGAGCGAAGCCAAGACGAGGCAAAAATAGACGAAAAAGCGGAGTTTATGAGTTATAAATGAGCATTTTGAGTCTATTTTTAACAAAGTATTGGCAAGCACAGTAGTCGTGCAATGATCTCAAGACATTTCTATCGCTTTGCTACTCAAAGTTCTGTGCGCTAGCGAACACACTACTCTTTATTTAACGATTTACTCACTGAAATCATGATCTAAATTCTAATTTAAAGCATTAAACCCAGATAACACATCGGATAACTCTTCATCGATGTCACTTTGACGCAGACGGTGAAAGGTTTGATTGAGGTTTTCTTGTATTTCATCGATATTTTTTTCGGCTCGTTGCATGGCAGCAAGTCGGCTGGCGTTCTCACTGGCAAGCGATTCCGCACAGGCTCGAAAAAGACTAACAAACAGATATTCACGCACAAAAGCACGACGTGTTTGAACTTGATCTGGTATCACTTCCACAAGGTTATTACTTGGCCAATCAATCGCTACAAGCTCTTGTTGCCAAGCCGCGTCCAAAGGCAAAAGTTGCTGACTCACGGGGCGAGAAACTGAATTGACTTCTGGTTTATGATGAAACAAAAATACTTGGTCAATCCGTCCTTGATCTCGTTTTGCTTCCAGTTCGATTAAAATTTCGCCCACCAAAGTTGTAATAGTGTTAATGGAATGGGGTAACTCAAAGCTTGCTTCTGTCTTCAAATCTGTCTCTATCAAGCGAGACTCAACCCGCTCGCCTACGGCCCAGAGCATTTTATTGCCTGATAATTTTGCCAAAGAATCGACCACAAACTCGACCATGACTTCATTGAATTGGCCGACTAAGCCTTGATCCGAGCCAAACACAATCACGCCGATGGCGGGTGCGTCTTTCTCAGATCGATTAACGATTACCGCAGCCTGTTCTAATTGGGTACTTTGCGACAAACACGCCGACAATCCCAACTGTACATTTTGATAATAATCATCCAACGAATGCACGGCTTTTTCATATTGACCAATGCTCGACGATGCGATGGTTTTCATACTGCGCACTACAGATTCTAAGTCTTGTGCACTGGTAATTTTGTGACGCAAACTGGCAATACTGTCTGTCATCTTGGCTCACCTGAATCTGTGTCAGTGTTAAAGGTTTCAAGCGCTTGGCGTGCAAGTTCTAAAATCACGGCTTTATCTTCTTTGCTTAATTTGTCGGTGCTTTCTAAACGCTCAACCATATCATCGGTAATACTCGCGGCGGCATCCCGAACGGCTTGCTCCGCGGCGGGCATATTGTCTAACTCAATGTCATCAAACAAATCTGCGGTCAAGGCGACCAACACGGCGATTTGTTCTGCCATAGACACAGGCGCAAATTCAGGCTGTTTCAAGCAGGCTCGAATGCGTCGACCATGTTCAATGATTTTCAGCGTGTCGTCATCTAACCTCGCGCCAAAACGCGCGAAGGTTTCCAGTTCCTCAAATTGCGCATAAGCCAATTTAAGGTCCACCGTGACGCCGCGATACGCGGCCCTTTGTGCTTTACCGCCCACACGAGACACTGATTTCCCCACATCAACCGCGGGTAAAATACCCAGCTCAAACAACGCCGGCGAAAGGTAAATTTGCCCATCAGTAATAGAGATAAGATTGGTCGGAATGTACGCCGAAATATCCTGTGCTTCGGTTTCGATAATCGGCAGCGCCGTCAATGAACCGCCGCCGAGTTCCTCGCTCAGATGGGTCGCTCTTTCTAACAAGCGCGAATGAATATAAAAAATATCGCCGGGAAAGGCTTCTCGCCCTGGTGGACGACGCAACAACAAAGACAATTCACGATAAGCGCGAGCATGATGCGTCAAATCATCGTAGACAATCAGTACATCACGACCTTGTTCCATAAAATATTCGGCAATGCTGGTCGCCGCGTACGGTGCAACATAGGCCAAGCCCGGTGGCTCGTTGCCTTCTGTCACCACCACGACTGTGTATTCCATCGCGCCTTGTTCCCGCAAAGCGGCAATAACCTTGGCAACACCAGACGCGCGTTGGCCAATAGCACAATAGACACACAAAACGTTTTTGCCACGCTGATTGAGAATCGTGTCCATGGCAATCGCCGTCTTGCCGGTTTGTCGGTCACCAAGAATCAATTCTCGCTGGCCACGCCCTACTGGTATCAAGGCATCAATCACTTTAATACCCGTTTGCAACGGCACACTCACGCCAGCTCGATCCATAATGGCTGGCGAAGGTCGTTCGATGGGTAAACGCTCGGTAGTCGCCAGATTGCCCTTGCCATCCAAAGGTTTACCGATTGGATTGATAATGCGACCAATCAAGCTATCGCCAACCGGCACATCGACCACATGACCAAGCCGTTCGACTTCATCACCGGCTTGCAAATGCCAGTATTCGCCAAGCAACACCACGCCAATTTCGTCTTCATCGACATTAAACGCGATGCCATAAATGTCACCGGGAAAAAGCAATAACTCGTCGTAGCCAACATTAGGCAAACCAGATACCTTGGCAATCCCCGTGGCGACACTAGTAATTTTGCCGATTTCCCGTGGTGACATAGCGGGTGCGAACGATTCCCGAGCCTGTTTTAAATCAGCAAATAACCCGTCAAACATCGACATCATGAAGCCTGCTCTTGGCTTTTCTCAAGCTTAGGGCTTTCGTCTTGAACAGCATTATGAGCAAGCATCACGTCATTGACTCGCTTAGTCAGCGTAGTCAGGTAATCAGCGATGCTCCAACCAATTTTCTGACCGTGGGAATCGATCTCAATCCCGCTGATCAAATTAGCATCCGTGGCAAATTCAATCACAACACCATCGCCCAATAAGCCATGTAACGCCTTGGTAATCTGGGTAATTTGTTTTTTAGGCAAATCAAACGCCGTATGCACGATTAATGCTTCGGTCGAATCTTGAAAAGCCGCTTGCAAATTGGCCTTTTCAGCGTCCGCTAATGCATCTAAACGCTTCACAAAAACATCTGCAATACTGGCTTCCAAACTGGTGCCAGCCATATCACTAAGCGCTTTACGGACGATGGCAAACACTTCTTCTCGTGCTCGCTGGCTTAGGGAATCTTTCAAGCTCAGTTGTTCGTTTTTAAGCGCCAATTCCAATTTACTGCGCAGCGCGTCAGACTCTTGTCGAACCGATTCCAACAAACGTGCTCGCTCGGTTTTCGCTTCTTCGCCTACTATGTTCATCTTCGCAGTACGTTGTTGGTCGAATTCCGTGTTCTTTTGTTGGAATTCCTCGCGCTGCTGATCAGCCTCGGCTCTTTTGCTATCAGCGTCGGCTAGCTCATCGGCAATGCGTTTTTCACGAGCGTCAATCGTGTTCAAAATAGGACGATACAAGAAATGCTTAAGCAACCAAACGAGGACCAGAAAATTAATCAGTTGCGCAATGATGGTGAACCAATCGATTAGCATGATTTATTGGCCTGCAGTTTGGGCTATGACATGATTCCAAAAAGGATTAGCAAACAACAAAATCATCGAGACCACAAAACAATAAATTGCCGTCGACTCGATCATCGCCAACCCTACAAACAAGGTTCGCGTAATCGTCGCCGAGGCATCCGGTTGCTGAGCCAAAGAGGTTAACGCTGTCGCCACCGCTTTACCTTCCCCAAGTGAAGGCCCTAAAACACCGATGGCAATTGTTAGTCCTGCCGTAATAATCGAAACCATTGCAATCATTGTCATGCTGTCCATAGTTACTCCGTAAATATTCATCGTTTTGATTCGTTTGTTTTTTGAGTTTCTGGTTGTTGAGCTGTTTTTTTCTGCGTTTGTGTTTTGGAGGAGCGAGTCGCCGCGGCGATGTACACTGTAGCGAGAATGAAAAAGATGTAAGCCTGCACAATGCCGGTTAACAAACCGAGCAAGGTCATCACAATCGGAAATAAGAACGGCGTAATAGTCAGCAGAATCGCGATGATCATCGCACCGCTCATCATATTGCCGAACAATCGCACCGCCAACGCCAAGGTTCGCGACACTTCGCTGATAATATTAAACGGCAGCATAATGATGGTTGGCTTGGTATAGGAAGACAGATAGTAACCGAAACCTTGCTCTTGAATACCAAACAAAGGCACAGCAACTAACACACACAATGCCAGCGCCGCCGTGGTGGAAAGCGAACCCGTCGGTGGTTCGAAACCCGGAATAATGGTACAAAGTGCAGACACAGCGATAAACAAAAATAAAGTTCCCAGAAAACCGATGTATTTTTGCGGTTGGCTTAAACCTACTTCTTCGATTTGCTTGTTAATGGTGATCACCACCACTTCTAGCGCATTTTGCCAGCGCGAGCGCTGCAAATTGTTGGACAGATTTCGAGTGATCAGAATCGACCCAACCACCAGCACCGACATCACTAACCAAGTAAAGACGATGGTGGCATTAAGCGTTAGAAACCCCATTTGCCAATACACAATGAGATCTGGAGTCAGGTTCATAAACGCTCTTCTGTATGAGAATTTTTTTCTTTAAGCGTGTGAATCGGATTGATAATGACGGGGTTGTCTTTCAAACGAATCAGCCGCGTCGCGAACAAACGCAAGACCATAAAGCCAAGTAAACCTAACAATAATTTTTGCCAGTCATTACCCAGAAACACATAAAAACCCACCATTACCACGCTAATGCGAAACAACATACTGAATAGAAACAACGGTGCGACTACGCGACTGGAACCCAATCGGCGCACTGTCCACCATAGCCCAGCAAAATAAAAAATCCCTAATAGCACGCCAACCAAGATGGCATAGGCAACACCACCCCAAAAGTTGTCACCAAAATCAATTAACATCATCATTGTCCTCCGGTTGGTGAATGTCTTTGTCTTCTTTTTGCACCCAGTGCCAGGCATTGAAGCAGCCCAAACACAGACCAACGACCAGCAAGGCCAGCGTCCATGAACGATCACTTGGGTAAGCACTATCCAACCAAATACCTAGCGCCGCACCAAGCACAGTAGGAATAGCAATCGACCAGCCGACCAACCCCATCATGCCCAAGCCAGACCAGACAGTTTTGGTCACGTGTCGCTGTGCTTTTAACTTACGAGCGGCAACTGAGCCAACTTGCTTGCTGTAGTTGTTTTTCGGTTTCTGATCTAGAGAGCGATCTAGATTACGGTCCGTTTTAGTCCCGTTTTTGTCTTCATCATCGTCTTTCATGACAAACTCGCATCCTGCTTAAAGGCCACTAAACGCTGAACAAAACCGCTTTCCATCTTGGTCAATGCCGAACGCATTTTTTGTTCTTGCTCATCAAGCTGAATAAACTCATCTTCAAGGGCGTGACGTAAATCTTCTAGTCCCATGCCATTCATAGCGTTGCGCACGGAAATCCGCACATCGGCTCCAGTTTTCACCAATACGCCTTCATCAACAGCAATATAAGCTTCTTCTTCGCCTTCCACTTCAATCACTAAAATGCCCGCCGACAAAGACGCCACACAATCCAATCGATTCGGCAAAATGCCAAACGCTCCTTGTGGTGTAGTCGCCACGATTCGCAGCACTTTTTGTTCTTCGCTAAATACTTTATGAGGCAGCAAAACTTTAAGCGTCATGTAGGCTTGTGGCATCTTCATCCTCCTCGGCTTTTGGTTTATCTTCTGCGGCTTTTTTGCTTTTTTCATGGGCTTCGTCAATCGCACCAATCATGTAAAGCGCGCTTTCGGGATAGTCTTCAAATTCATCTTGTAAGATTCGCTCGCAGCCATCTAAGGCATCATCAAGACTGACCAATTTGCCAGACATGCCAGTGAATTGTTCGGTGGTAAAAAAGGGCTGAGTAAGAAACCGCTCTAAGCGGCGAGCACGTCCGACGACTTTGCGGTCTTCGGGCGATAGCTGCTCCATGCCAAGCATGGCGATAATGTCTTTTAATTCGCTGTATTGCGCCAAGGTGCGACGAATCTCTTGCGCGAGATCGTAATGGCGTTTGCCAATAATGCTTGGCGTCGCCATTTTAGAACTGGACTGCAAAGGATCAATAGCGGGATAAAGTCCTTCGCTGGCGCGTTTTCGGGATAAAACAATGGAAGCGGAAAGGTGAGAAAAAGTATGTACGGCAGCAGGATCGGTAAAATCATCGGCAGGCACATACACCGCCTGAATCGAAGTAATCGCGCCACTGCCGGTATTGGCAATACGTTCTTCGAGTTGAGACAACTCGGTGCCCATGGTTGGTTGATACCCCAAACGCGCTGGCATTTGCCCCATCAAACCAGACACTTCCATGCCCGCCTGAATAAAACGAAAAATATTATCCATCAGCAACAAGACATCACGATGTTCGTCATCACGGAAATATTCCGCCATGGTCAAGGCGGCATGACCAACGCGAAAACGTGCGCCCGGTGGTTCGTTCATTTGACCAAACATCATCACCATGCTGTCCAGCACACCTGCTTCTTTCATCTCGC
>JBLWUN010000031.1:0-11889 GCA_048268905.1 Maricaulaceae bacterium
TGATCGGTCGTCCCACAATGGTGTTTTTCGGGTTCACCTACTGCCCGGACGTCTGCCCGACGACCCTATCGGATATTTCCGGCTGGCTTGAGGAACTGGGCGACGAAGCATCAGAGATGAACGTGGTCTTCATCACGGTCGACCCGGAGCGGGACACGGTCGAGGCCATGGCCGAATATGTCGGCTATTTTCATCCGGTCATTCGTGGCTGGACGGGGCCGGAAGACCAAATTGCCCGCGCTGCAGAAGGGTTTCGTGCCTCATTTGAGCGCGTCCCGACTGAGGGCGGCGGCTATACGATGAACCATACGGCAAGCGTATTCCTGTTCGATGCCGAGGGTGAGCTCGTCACCATGATCGACTATCACGAGCAAAGAGAATTCGCGGTGCCGAAGATCCAGCGCGCACTGACAGAAGACGTAGAGGGGGCAACATGAAGATAAGAACTGTCTTGGCGGCCGTTGCGGTCGCAGGCGCATTTTCGGTGACCGCCATCGCCATCTCTGGCGTTCTGTCCAAAGAACCGGTGCCCCCTGCGATTGCTGAAGCGACCCTCTGGACTCCCAATCCGCTTGCGCCGCCTCGGATTACCGAAACCAATTCGGTCCGCCCTACACTCGCCCAGGCGGATATCGCATTCGAGTTCAGACCCCGGCCGCTCCTGACCGTTTCCCCCGCTGATACCTCCTTGCCATCTATCGAGCCCCCGCTGGTCACCTGGTCGCGGGAGATTGCGTCCGGCGAGACGCTTGATGCGGTCCTTTCCGATGCGGGGCTGGATGCTTCGGATCGCGCCGAAATCGCCTTGGCGATTGGCACGGAATACGATCTGCGCCGTCTGCGTCCGGGTCACATCATTACGGTGGTTTCCACAACGGACGACAACCCGCGTCGTGTAGAGCTCGCCGTCGAAGACGGTGTCCGGATAGAGGCGGTCTTCGGCGAACAGCTTGCCGCCCGCGTGTTGGACCCGGATCCCGAATTGGTGACTTTCGCCGGCGAGGCGGTGATCGAGAGCTCGATTTTCGCCGCCCTGAACACGGCAGACATCCCCGCCCGTTTTGCGGTGGACCTGGCGCAGATGCTGGGCGGCACCGTGGATTTCCGTCGTGATCTTGCGGGTGGCGAGACGATGCGCCTCCTTTGGCGCGAGGCCCGAGACGGGAACAAGAGGATTGGTCAGCCCGAGCTTGCCTTTGCCGCACTGGATATCGATGGCTCGGTCTATGAAATCGTCTGGCCGAACGACGGCAGCGGCCAAGCGACGATCTATGTCGACGGAGAAGTCCTGCGCGTGTTTGCGCAACCGGTCGAAGGTGCACGGCTGAGTTCTGTGTTCGGGCGCCGCACCCATCCGGTCTACGGCAATGTACGGATGCACACAGGAGTCGACTTCGCGGCGGCGCGCGGCACGCCGGTACAGGCGACGGCGCCGGGCCGCGTTAGCTTCATCGGCCGACGCGGTGGGTATGGCCGGGTCGTCGAGATCGCTCATGGCTCCGACACCCTGACGCGCTATGCGCATCTGAGCGCCGTACCGGACGGGCTCACACAAGGGCAACGCGTGATGGCCGGAGATATGATCGGGCGGGTCGGTGCGACGGGTACCGCGACAGGCCCCAACCTACATTACGAAGTGCTGGTGGACGGTCGCCCAACCGACCCTCTCTCTGACGACCGATTGGCAGAGGCGGCCGAGCGTGAAGCGGACGACACGGCCGCGCTTGAGCGACTGCGTGAGGCGCGTTCACTTCTTGCTGAGAGGCTCGCCAGCGAATTTGCACAGACGACAACCGAAAGGCTTTGATCCATGAAACGATTTACTCCCGCCCTTGCCATCGCATTTGCCTTGCTTCCTGCGGCGCAGGCCGTCGCAGAGGCGATTCAGATCGACGTCCGGAAGACAAACGGCTGCGGCTGTTGCCTGTCCTGGATGAAGCACCTCGAGGAGAATGGCTTCGCGCCGATGGGCGAGGACATGTTCGGAGGATCTCTTGTGCGCTTCAAACTCGACAATGGCGTGCCGCAGCGCATGGTCTCCTGCCATACGGCTTTGGTCGACGGCTATGTGATCGAGGGCCACGTGCCGGCGGCTGACATCCAACGCCTGCTGGAGGACCGGCCAGACGCGGTAGGCCTGGCGGTGCCGGGAATGCCCTACGGGTCGCCCGGCATGGGACCGGAGGACGACCGGGAGGCTTACGATGTCTTCCTGATCCACGAAGACGGATCGACCGAGGTCTACACCAGCTACTCGGCTCCTGACTGAACTCGCGGCAGAACCTTAACAATTGGAACCCCTCTCCCCCATAGCGCTTGGCTTTCTTGGAAGCCTGGCCGCCGGATCGCTGACCGCGGTCGGGGCGGTCCCCGTTCTTTTTGGGCGCATCCCGTCCCGGGCCACGCGCGATCTGCTGCTTGGCTTCGCGGCGGGTGTCATGCTCGCGGCTTCGTTCTTCTCGCTGATCATCCCGGCTCTCGACGCAGCTGAAGGACAGTTCGACAACGGTGCTCTCCCGGCGGCCATCGTATGTGTTGCGATCCTGCTTGGCATGGGCGCGGTCGCTCTGATGAACGAACGGCTACCGCATGAACATTTCAAGACGGGGCGGGAAGGTCCCGACGCCGCATCGCTGCGGCGCGTCTGGCTTTTCATCATCGCGATCACTATCCACAATTTTCCCGAAGGGCTTGCCGTCGGCGTCGGGTTCGGGGCTGACGGTTTGTCGGGCGGGTTGCCACTTGCGATCGGTATTGGATTACAGAATGCCCCCGAAGGTCTGGCGGTGGCGGTTTCGTTGCTCGGCGAGGGCTATTCCAGGCTTCGCGCCTGGGGCATCGCCGCTCTGACCGGTCTCGTCGAGCCCGTCGGTGGACTTCTCGGCGCAGGGATTATCAGTCTTTCGCAACCGCTGCTGCCCTGGGGTCTCGCCTTCGCAGCAGGTGCGATGCTCTACGTCATCAGCCACGAGATCATTCCGGAAACCCACCGATCCGGCCATCAGAACAGGGCGACGCTCGGCCTCGCCGTTGGTCTTGTGATCATGTTGTTCCTCGACGTCTGGCTGGGATAAGCTGATGAGAACTTGCCTCTTCGTCGGTCTGCTTGCTGCGCTGATCGCCTTTCTTGTCGATCAGGCAACGAAGGCAATCGTTGTGTCCAATGCGACTGTTCTTAGTTCCGGCGTATCGGTCTTTCCCGGCTTCAATCTCATCTACCTGCGCAATGACGGAGTGACCTTCGGGCTTCTCGGCGGCGCGCCGTGGTGGAGCCTTGTCTTACTGGCGCTTGGCATCTGCGTCTGGCTGGCGTTCATGCTGGTCCGTACCAGCAGCCGGGTCGAGGCCATTGCCTATGGTGCGATCATCGGCGGTGCACTCGGCAATATTCTGGACCGCCTGCGCTATCGTGCGGTGACGGATTTCCTCGATTTCTACATCGGGACGGCGCACTGGCCTGCCTTCAACATGGCCGATGTTTTTGTGGTTGGCGGCGTGATGCTGCTGCTCATTGCGCCGTGGGTTGGCGCTCGACTTCAGACCGATTCATGAAGCCGGGATTGCCGCAGTTCGTTAGTGAGGACCTGAACCTGTTCCAGCGCATGGGTCTTGCCCTTGCTGCCGGCGGATTGACGGTTTTGACTCTTCCGCCGTTTTCTTGGCTCATCGCGGTCCCTGTCGCCTTCTCCGTGCTCTTTATCGTTCTCCGGAACATCTCAACCTCGCGCGCTTTCCTTGTCGGTTGGGCTTTCGGACTGGGCCAATTCGGGATTGGAATTTCCTGGATCGCCGAGAGCTTTTACGTCGATGCCGAACGTTTCGGCGCACTGGCGATTCCGGCGGTCGCGGGTCTGTCCGCCGGACTTGCCATCTTCCCGGGCATGGCGGCGATGCTTTTTGCCGCCATCATGCAGCGCCGAGCTGTCGGCGGCATTGCGGCGGGCCTGCTGTTTGCAACCTGCTGGGTGGCCACGGAATGGCTGCGGGGTCATGTCCTGACAGGGTTTCCCTGGAACCTTGCCGCTTATGCCCTTGTCGACTATGCCGCCCTGCGCCAACCCGCCGCCTGGGTCGGAAGCTACGGTTTGGGCTTTCTCACGGTCTTCATCGGCATATTGCCAGGTGTGTTGACTGTGGCGGCGCCAAAGAGACGCGCGCCTGTTCTCGTGCTCTTCGCCGTTGCTGTGGCGGGTTTCTGGGTTGGCGGTGCGCTTCGGTCAGGGCAGGACGTGCCGCCGACAGACGTTGCTTTGCGCATCGTCCAAGGCAATGTGCCACAAGTCGAGAAGTGGGTACCGGGCAGCCGCCAGCGAACCTTGGAAAAATACCTGGGCTTGTCCGCGCAACCCGGACGTTTCGATTTGCTGCTTTGGCCGGAAACGGCCTTCCCCGGCTTTCTGGACGAAGATGCTGCGGCACGCGCGCGGATATCTGCAGCTTTGCCAGACGGCAGGATCCTACTGACAGGTGCGCCTGACCGAGTGGAGGGCGATGGGGGAA
The DNA here is from genome assembly GCA_048268905.1 of Maricaulaceae bacterium. GTDB lineage: Bacteria > Pseudomonadota > Alphaproteobacteria > Caulobacterales > Maricaulaceae > JACOMS01. The sequence continues at coordinate 4,501 of JBLWUN010000031.1, forward strand.
CCAGATATTTCAACACGGTTCAGGCCTATGACGGCAGCGGCGAGGTTCTGACGGGGTATGCAAAACATCATCTTGTTCCGTTCGGGGAATATGTGCCCCTGAAAGGCTGGCTGCCCATCGAGCGGCTGACCGAAGGGTTGGGCGATTTCACGCCGGGACCAGGGCCGCGCACGCTGGCGATCCCTGGCGCGCCTCTGGTCGCGGTGGCGATCTGTTACGAGATCATCTTTCCGGGCCACGTGGTCGATGACCTTTTCCGCCCCGACTGGATATTCAACGCCACAAATGATGCCTGGTTCGGAACCAGCATCGGACCCGAGCAGCACCTCGCCTCCGCGCGGATGCGCGCGGTCGAGGAGGGACTTCCCGTGGTCCGGGCGGCCAACACTGGGATATCCGCGATCATCGACGCCAATGGAAATGTCGTCGCGCGTCTTGATACCGGGGAAACAGGCACCATTGATGCCGGCCTGCCGGGCGCGCGTACTCCAACGCCCTATGCGCGGTTCGGCGACTGGACCTTGTTGGTTCTTGTTTTTGGGTGCTGGGTCTTCGGCTGGCTGGCCAGTTTGCTCGGACGAGATCCCGATGCGCGGCATTTTGGAACGGAGGTATCCTGATGCTTGTGATCGTGAGCGCTATCGGAGGCGCGATCTGGGGTGGCTATCTGGCACGACGGAGGAGGGGGAATCACCTGGATATCCTCCAATATGCGGTAGCGTCTGCGATCGCCTTCGGACTTGTCGCCCTGTTTGCAACCATCGTGCTGTCGCGGGTTCTCGGCTAGCGAGCTTCGAAATTGCGCAAACGTGTCAGCGGCTTGAAGACCTGATAGCTCGAGGTCCCGATAGAGAATCGCGCGAATGTGCATCTAGGCGAGCTCATTTCTGATTGAGCCGTCGCTCGAACGCCTCCAATGTCGTCCCGCTGACGTGATGCTCGATCCCTTCCGCATCGCGTTCCGCGGTCTCTTCGTCGATTCCCAGGCTCAGAAGAAAGGCGACGACGACCCTGTGGCGGCGTCGACAGATCTCCGCGAGGTCCTGCCCGGCATCGGTGAGGAATATCGCGCGGTATGGCTCCCGCCGGACCAGACCAGCAGCCTTGAGCCGCGAGATGTTCTTGGTCACGGTCGGCGGCTTCACGCCAAGCCGCTCGGCGATCTCGACCGGTCTGGCCTCCCCGCGCGTCTCGATCAGTTCCGCGATCAGTTCGACGTAATCCTCCGCCATCTCGCTTTCATGTGCCTGACGCACGGTCGCAAAGCCATCGGCCTGCGCCTCGGGAGCCCGGTCGACCGCTTCGAATGGCTCACGCCCTTGTGATTGTAGCTTTGTCATACTCGGGACTTTGCAGCGAAACAGCGGGATTGACAACTTGTTTGCTTCGGGTAGATAAGTTAGCCATGTCTAACTTTTTACTTTGGAGGCCGTGGTGATGCGAAATATTATGAGAGTGCTGCTCGCCACACTCGCAAGTGCGCTCCTCCTGTCCGGACCTGTCGCCGCGACGCCGGCCAAGGAGGCGCCTTGGCTTCCCGAGGCAGCGGCCTACCGTCTGACGCTCTTTCTTGGAAATCTCGAGCCTCTGCCCTGGGACGACATCGAGACCGCCTGGACGGAACCCTACCGGGGTTCGGAATTCTCTGTCGGGGCGCTGGCGTGGCTGGACCGCAAAAGCGATATCGAGCTACCGAAACCGCCGGATCAATGACCGTGCGCCAGTGCTCCTTTCGCCATCTGCTCGCCCACCGGTTCTCCGCCTGAAGGCCCGGCCTCAACCTGATGGCCGTTCAGGAGCCGAAGTGCGTTGGCGACCACCAGCAGAGACACGCCTACATCCGCAGCAATGGCGCCCCACATTGAGGCCATACCGAACGCGGTCAGCCCGACGAACAGCGCCTTGGTCGCCAGCGATATGCCGATATTCTGGTGGATGATCGTCATGGCACGGCGCGAATGGCCGATAAGCCAGGGTACCTTGCCGATGTCGTCGGTCATCAGCGCGATGTCGGCCGTCTCGATCGCGGCATCCGATCCGACAGCGCCCATGGCGATGGCATAATGCGCCCGCGCCATGGCCGGTGCGTCATTCACACCGTCGCCGATCATCGCCACCATGTCGTGGCTTTCGACGAGTTCCTCAATGGCCGTCACCTTGTCTTCTGGCAAAAGTTCGGCGCGCACCTCGTCGATGCCGACTTCGGCTGCCACCGCGCGCGCGGTGCGTTCGTTGTCGCCCGTCAACATCACGATGGTCTTCACACCCTGCGCATGCAGACGCGCAACGATCCCCTTTGCATCTGGGCGGATGCGGTCGCGAAGCTCCAGTACGCCGGTCACGCCGGTCTCGTCACCCACGGCAACGAGGGTGCTCCCTGCCCCTTCGATCCGATCCCGCAGATCCGCCGGAATGGCATTGCCGAACCCCTTCTCTTCGGCGAAGCGATCCGAGCCGAGCCAGATAGCGCGCCCGTCGGCGCGTCCTTCCAGACCGCGCCCGGGCACGGTACGGGTGTCCTCTGCGGCAGACACGGAAACACCATCGGCTTCGGCGCGCGAGAGGATGGCGCGTGCCAGCGGGTGTGAAGACCGCGCCTCCAGGCTTGCTGCCAGCGCCATGAGATCGCGTGCGGAAACGCCGACCAGTGGGTGAACCGCCGCCACCTCAGGCTCGCCCATGGTGATCGTCCCGGTCTTGTCCATCGCCAGTGCCGTGGTCCGCCCCGGCGCCTCGACATAGGCGCCGCCCTTGATGAGCACCCCCGCCCGTGCCGACGCGGTCAGCGCTGCCACGATGGAGACCGGCGTAGAAATGACCAGCGCGCAAGGACATGCGATGACCAGAAGGACCAGAGCATTGTAGAACCAGTAGTCCCAGGCGCCGCCGAGCAGCAGTGGCGGCACCAGCGCGATGGCGATCGCCAAAGCCATCACGATGGGTGTGTAGATGCGCGCGAACTTGGCCACCCACTGTTCGACCGGCGCGCGGCGGGCATGGGCATCGCCCACCATGCGAATGATTTTCGCGAGCACCGTGTCCGAGGCGGCCTTCGTCGCCCGCACCGTCAGTGTGCCCTCGCCGTTGATCGTGCCGGCATAGACCTCGTCGCCTGGTTCCTTGGGCACTAGCGCGCTTTCCCCAGTAATTGGGGCCTGATCGACGGCCCCTGCCCCGTCCACGACCTCACCGTCGAGGGGGATCCGGTCGCCGCCGCGCACGATAAACCTTGCATTGACTGCCACGGCCGCGGCCGGAACGTCGGATTCAGATCCGTCGTCGTAAAGAACCCGCGCCGTTGGCGGCGCCAGATCGAGGAGCGCGGAAACCGCATTACGCGCCCGCCCCACGCTCCAGCTCTCAAGATAAAGCGAAAGCGAGAAGAAGAAGGCGACCGTCGCGGCCTCAAAAAACTCGCCGAGGCCGATGGCGCCCGCGACGGCCACCACCATGAGCAGGTTCATGTCGGGGCTAAGCCTCCGCGCCGAAGACCAGGCCTTGGGCGCGACAAGCCAGACGCCAAAAAGAATCGCGACGGCGAAGATCCCTGCTTCCACCATAGGCATAGGCACCTCGCCATGGCCCGCAAAGAGCCCGAGCGCGCCGCCCATGCCGGTCTCGACAATGTGAAAAAGGAATCCCGCCGCCCAGAAGCCGCCGCTCAACGAGGTAAAGCGCTTCTGACGTGCCAGATGCGCCGCCTGGTCCTCTGCTGCGTTGTCGGCATCCCATGGCTTGGCGCTCATGCCGGTCGTTGCGACCAACTGCGTGACTTCGTCGTCTGGTATCCTCTCGGCGCTATCGAGGATGGTCATTCGCCCGTTGATCACGTCGAATGCCAGGTGTTCGGTTCCGCCCACTTTCGGCCCGACAACCCGGTTCAGGATCGCCACCTCTTCGGCGCAATCGAGCCCGGAGACCTGAAAGCTCCTTCCGCCAGACGGCGCTGGCGCCGTGGACGCGACGTCCTTGCTGGCGTCGCAACAGGAGTTGCCTCTTGGGTCAGAATGCTCTTGATCACCCGGATGGCCGTGATCGTTGCGGTTGCCGTCGGAAGACATGGATTGACCTCAGGATTCATTGATTCCACATTGACATAGCCCCTACAGTAACTAGAGCTTCAAGGGCAACAAGTGGATATTCGTCCAGCAAGAAAGGCGCCCTGCGGAGGCTTGAAGCTAGCCGCCCCCTTGAAACGACGCGGTTGGAGCAACGCTTGCCGGTACGAAGCGATCAGAATGAGTGAGGTAGACATGCAGAAACGAAACGCGCCGATTATCGCAGCGACATTGGTGCTTGCTGGCTGCGCGGTGCCAACGCTGGACGACGGCGGCGCTCGCAACGAAGTGGGAAGTGTTCCCGAGGCCGTCATTGCCCTTGCTGCGCCTGGTCAGGATCTCACCACGGCGCGGCTTCGTCCCGAGGATGGCTGTTATTGGTATGAACACAGCGGTCCGGTGGAAAACACCTTGGTTCCGCTACGCTCGGCAGGTGGCAACCCCATCTGCACTTCGCGCCAGTCCTGATCAGCCCATAGATGCGTCAAGCCCACGCGTAACACATGATGCGCCAGTCAACTTCTCGGGGTGACGCTGTCTTCCGCCGAGTACAGGAATGCCGTCGAGCCAATCTCGACGTTGGGATAGAGATCATTGATGTGTGCCATGACCATTCGGACGCAGCCGGAACTCGCACGGCCGCCAATGCTTCTTGGATACGGTGTCCCGTGAATCCTTAGATAGGTGTCTCGGTCGCCGACGAAGAGATAGAGGGCTCGCGATCCGAGCGCGTTTTCAGGTCCGGGTTCCATACCGTCAGCGATATCGGCGTAGAGCTCTGGGTCGCGGTCGATCATGTTTTGTGTCGGCTGCCAATGCGGCCACCTGACCTTGCGCTTGATCGTATAGGTGCCCGGTTCGTAAAGTTTACCGCGCGCGATCGCCACGCCATAGCGCATCGCCGTGCCGCCTTCTTCGATGTGGTAGAGATAGCGCGCAACAGCATCGACATGGATATCACCGGGTACAAGTCCGTCCTTCGCGAGGACCCGCTGTGGCAGGAAGCGAGGGTGAAGGCCCCAAGGGTTGGACGTGGCCGGGTCGTAGCCGGGAGGTGTAACCTGTGCGTCCCAAGCTGCCTTCTGCGCATCGGTAGGCCACGTGTCTGCAAGGAGCGGGCTGGATATCGATGCCGAAAACAGCGCGGTGGTCGTCTGGATGAAATGTCGTCTTGTCAGCATATAGATTGCTCCGTTCACGCATTGGACGGCAAACCGAACCTTACCCCGAACGCAGTGTTGTTCGCCCGGGAAGGAGTGAGGCGTTATTGGCAACTTGCTCCATGGTGCCGTTCTTTGTCGGTGGCTTAACTCCTAAAGCTACTAGAGGTTCAAGAAAATTTTCTGTTATCAATAGACGCTGCTACTAATGGAGCTATCCGATCCGTCCCAGAACCGGAAATACGTCGAGCATCCAGTATGACAGCGCGCTCAACTGCCCTGTCATCATCGCCAGCCCCATCAAGATCATCACTATGCCCGCAAGCTGGTGGAGGCGGCGGCCAACCCGGCCGATGGCCCGCAACCGTCCCGCGATCTGGTCGGTGAATCCGGCCACGATCAGAAACGGTATTCCAAGGCCGGCGGAATAGACGGCAAGCAGCATGATACCTTCGCCCATCGTGGCACTCGCCGCACTGGCTGTCAGGATCGCGCCGAGGATCGGGCCGATGCACGGAGTCCAGCCGAAACCGAAGGCAAGACCGAGGACATAGGACGCAGCGGGTTGGCCCCCGGGGATGTTGAGATTGAATCGGAAGTCGCGTTCCATGACCGAAACACGCGCGGCTCCTATCATGAAGAGCCCGAAGAAAATGATGATGCCGCCCCCAACGAGGTTGAGTTCATACCGCCACCGAAGCAGGGCCTGACCCATTGCAGTCGCGGATGCGCCAAGTCCCATGAAGATGGTGGAGAAGCCGAGGACAAAACACAGGCTTAGCCAGACCGCGCGCGACGGCGAAGCGCCGACCACCCCGCCCTCAGCGGCTGTGCGCCCGGTTACGTAGGAGACATAACCTGGCACAAGAGGTAGCACGCAGGGGGACAGAAATGATATCGTGCCGGCTAGGAGGGCGGCGGTGAGGGCGCGCGCCAAGTGATGTCTTCGTCGACCCAGATCAGCAGGGACCCCCGCTTGCGCAGCGATGCGTTGTAGCTGGACCAGTTGGTCGTACGATAGCGGGCGGGAGATGGGTTGCTCATGGAATGCGGCTAACAGCATGGGTTCGCGAAGGGAATCCTGAGGCGTCAGACTTGTGCAACAACGCCCCGTATCATCGACCTAGTGGTGCCCACATGGCAGGCTATTTCAATGGATAGATTTTTCTCTATCAGTATGCCCGCGGCTCAGTTTGTTAGAAATGTCCTGCTGTTCAGCTTCGCTGCATTACTGCCGGTCCTGTTGTTCTACGTCTTACTGGCTCCGGGCTTTGCTCCGGCTCTTGCTGCCGGCGGACCGGCACTCATGCGCTTTCTAAGGCAGGTTGCGACCAACGGTTTGCCCGTGGTTTTTGCCGTCAACTATGTCAGTTTTTTCCTTTTCGCTATGACAAAGCAACCAAAGGCGGGCTCAAGAGACACGGCGTTTTTCGTGCTGGTCGATGTCTTGCTCAGAGCCCTTCTCTTTCCAGGTCTCCACGTGCTGATATACGTTCTATCTGCCGACTGGTTCGGGTCATTCGGCGGCAATCGTTCAACCGCTTTGGCGGTTGTATCCCCGACTCTTGCGCGTTCGGCGTTTTTCGAGAACATCTCCGGCGTTTACCTCTATGCGACTATGATAAGCGCGTTGCCGCTCTACGTCTCGGCTTTCGGGCGGTCGGAATTTCTTGGACCGGTTGTACGTCGCTTGCCCATGAACACGGGCGTGATGCTGCTTGCCCTGGCTGCGTTTGCCTTGTCGGTCGGGCTGATCACGATCGGCGCACAAGGCATCGCATCTCTTCAGGCCAGGTGATGGCAGGCTAATCACCGTGGGCGTGGGCGGGGGCGGGGGCGACTTGCGGTGCCACCCATTGCGACAAGTAAACGCGCTCGAAGGCGAACACAGCGATCATCCCGACAGCGGCGTAGAGAACGATCATCGGGTCGCTTTGAAGCTTCATCACGGTGAAAGCTGCCAGTACTATCGCATCGAGCGCCAGGGCAGTCAAAAGCACGATACCGAAGGCGCCGACGTCTGCTCGACGATAGCGGAACACGCCCCAATGTATGATCATGTCCATGACGAGGTAAAAGAAAGCACCGAGGGATGCGATCCGGCCTAAATCAAAGAGCACGGCCAACGTCGCGGCGATGACGACAGTATAGACCAGGGTGTGGCGTTGGAT
>JBLWUN010000032.1:0-11652 GCA_048268905.1 Maricaulaceae bacterium
AAACCTCGAATAAACGTAAACATCAACGGGGGGGCAGGCGGACGCGGCGGTGACGCCGGACGTGCAGGCAATGGCGGAGCGCCCGGCATCCATGCCAACGGCACCCGCGCCATGTCGGGTAATCGCGGATATAGCGGCAAACGCGGAAAGACAGGCAGTACAGGGAAACAAGGGACTGTTAGCTACAAGCAAGTCAGCCTTGCGGATTTTAGAGCAATGAATCCTAATCGTAATTCCACGCCTCCAAAAACTGAGACACAAGCGCCAAGCCTGAGCAAAAAAGACAAAATTAATCGGCTCAATCAGGTTTATCTTGACAGAGTCAAAGAAGCTCAACGAATGAACAAAAGAAATCGACCTCAGTTAGAAAAAGCTTGCGTCAATGGATCTGCAGAAAGCTGCGTTGATCTTGGTGAATTGATGGTAAATATTGATCTGTTTACGGTTGAATTTACAAACGCGAGAAGAGTGTACAAGCAGGCATGTGATTGGGGAAACGCTGAGGGATGTGCGAAATTAGCAAGTATGATCTACAACGGTAGAGGCGGAGAACAGGATAAATTTAAGGCTGGAAAGATTTCTGAACAATCCTGTCAAGCTGGCAGCGTGTACGGATGTTATTTGCTGGCAGTATATAAACGTTCAAATGGCGGAGAACTCAACAAAATCGAGGCGAAAAAACTTCATGAACAAAATTGTGATGCTGGATACGCTATGAGTTGCTATCATTCTGCGACTATGTGGAGCAATGGTGAAGGCGGGACCAAAGACTATACGAAGAGCAAATTATTTTATAAAAAAAGTTGTGAACTGGGTGTTTCTGCATCTTGTCATAACATTGCAAATATGTTCGCCAAGGGTATTGGCGGCGTTAAAGATACCCATAAATCGAATTATTATTACAGACAAAAGCACGTGATTGATTGCAATAATGGACAGACTAACAGCTGCGAAAAATTAGTGTCATTAGACGAGTGAAACGCTAATTTTTTGTGATACGATGTTCAACATTCAGCGAAGGAAGAGGTGTCGACCAAGATATTCTTAAGGCTAGAGAATTCTTTGGAAAATCTTGTGAATTAGAGACCGTGTCGGGGGAACATTAATTGGCAAACACATATAAGTACAATCGCGACGGCCATGGCATAGAGAAGAGTGACGTGCTATTTGCAAAGTGGAAAAAGAATACGTGTGTCTTAGCTGGCTCAACTGAGTGTTAACTGATAAGCAAATAGGCCGCTTAATTAGAGATGGCCTCCCGCTGCAATTATAGAGAGCAATATAACGTGAATGTCGTTGCCAAACTCTCTATGCCTCTAATCATATTGACAGCTCTCTCTGCTTGCTCCGAACCAACAACAATAGCAGCACCGTCAAACGAGCGCCTCGTTGGCGAAGCGACGCTCACAGTTATCGGACTTCCCGAAGGAGCCGAAGTGGTGACGATGACGTGGTTTCCGGGGCGCGCAGATGATGATCCGCAAGGCACTATTTACCCCTATTCAGACGGAATGACGATCCCGGCCGGGAAGCTTATGTTTTTAATTGAGGGGGACGGCTATGAGAGCCTCACGGCCAGCCGAATTCCTGTGTATGGCGAAACGGTGCTCGAGGCAAAAATGTGCAAAATTGGCGAAGGGTGCTACGGTACATTGATGGAACCGACGCCGCGCGATTAAGCGCATAACGGCTTTGACGTTTCTCGCAGCGGCGCGTTTCTTTGCGCCGCCTCCCCGTTTGGTTTCGCGGCGATCCTGCGAGCACATTAATTGTGCAGCGGCGGATTTTCAGGGCGATCTTGCGGACGCGCCTTTAAATTCCGGCTCAGGTCCGTTACGCATAGGCTATGTCACCACCTGACGCCTTAAAGGATATGAAGACCCGTCTGGTCGCCGTGTCCAACAGAACAGCCATTGACCCGAATGCCCGTGCAGGCGGGTTGTCCGTTGCGCTGTGGGATACGCTCAAGGACACAAAAGGCCTCTGGGTCGGCTGGAGCGGCAAGATCAAGGATTTCGCGTCGCAGCGCGCCGTGCTGGCATCCGATGACGGGGTGGACTTTGCGCTCTGCGATTTGAGTAAAAGCCAGTATGAAGGGTTTTACCTGAACTATGCCAACAGTATTTTATGGCCGCTTTTCCATAACCGGTTGGACCTTGTAAATTTCGCCCTGCACGATTTTTCCTATTACAAAGACACCAATCTTCAATTTGCCAACGCGGTGGCGGAACACGCCACCGAAGATGATTTCATCTGGGTGCATGATTATCATTTTTTCCTGCTTGGCCATGAACTGCGCAAGACCGGATGGGCTGGCCAGATCGGGTTCTTCCTGCATATTCCTTTTCCCTCGCCAGACGTGTTTCGCGCCCTGCCCGAGGCAGCGGTGCTCGCCCGCGCCATTTGTGATTATGATATTGTCGGCCTGCAAAGCATGACGGACGTGATTAATTTAAAACGTTTCCTGCGCGAAGATTGCGCGGGAACGGAAGTGGGGGCCGAAGGCATGCATGTCTTTGGGCGGCACCTGACCATTCGCCACTGCCCCATCGGGATTGATGCCCAGAGCTTTAGGGCTGCCGCAAAAAGCAAGCCCGCAAAAGCCGCCACACAGCGGCTGCGCAAGTTTTTAGGCAAACGCAAACTTATCATTGGCGTGGACCGCATGGATTACTCCAAAGGTCTGCCGCAGCGCTTTGAAGCCGTGTCGGAATTATTTGACACCTATCCTGAAACGCACGGCGTAACGTCCTTTATGCAAATCGCGCCGCCGTCGCGGGGGGCTGTCGACGAATATATCCAGCTTCGCGAACAATTGGATGGCCTGTGCGGGCGGATCAATGGCGATTACGGGGATCTGGACTGGATCCCCATTCGCTATCTCGCGCGCTCATATGAACGCCGCGAAATTGCCGGACTATACGCGCTTTCGGATGTTTGCCTCGTCACACCTCTGAAGGATGGGATGAATTTGGTCGCCAAAGAGTTCATTGCCGCCCAGAACCCCAAAGACCCCGGTGTTCTCATCCTCTCCAAGTTTGCGGGGGCCGCCGATCAAATGACGGACGCCTTGATCGTGAACCCTTATGATACGCAGGCCGTGGCGAAAGCGATCTTCCAAGCGCTGAGTATGCCTCTGGCGGAGCGCCGCGCGCGCTGGCGAGCGCTCAATGACGGCATCACCCGTGAGGATATAAATTGGTGGCGCGAGCGCTTCTTCGCGCCGCGCGACGCTGACGCCCTCCCTTTCGAGAGACCCGCCTAGCGTGACTGTGCCCCTGACGATGCCCCTGACGATGCCCATGACTTTACACCGGCCCTTACCGCTTGCCGATGATTTCGCGTTTCCGCGAAATATCGCCCTGTTCCTTGACTTTGACGGAACGCTGGCGGGGTTCAAAAATGATCCCGAAACCGTTCACTTAAGCACAGAGCAAGTCGCGCTTTTATTGCAGGTCAGCCGGTCCTTAGCGGGCGCAACGGCGATCATAAGTGGACGGGATTTACGCGACCTGTCCAAGCGTATTCCCAACAAGCTTTGGCGGCTCGGCAATCATGGGCTTTACAGCGCCCCGCCCGGCCACATGCCATCTGCGCGCTTTGACACCTTTCCGCCTGACCTGCGCGAGAGCTTGGCGGCCAGCTTGCAAAAATTGAGCGGGGTTTGGATCGAGAATAAAGGCCCGATCATCGCCATTCATTACCGCGCCGCGCCGGACGCCGGGCCAGAGATCGACAAAATCCTTGCGCCGCACATCGCTGCGCAAAATGAACACCCCCACGACTTCATCATTCAACGCGGACACCACGTTACCGAAGTCAAACCCGCCGCCGCCAATAAGGGCATGGCCCTCACCCGGCAGATGGCCCTGCCGCCATTTGCCGGGCGAACCCCGATAATGATCGGGGATGACACCACCGATGAAGATGGATTCATCGCCGCAGCAAAGCTCGGAGGTTATGGGATTAAAATGGGCGGCGGACCCACGCAGGCAAAATATAACCTCCCCAACAGGCCCGCCCTCTATAAACTTTTAGGAACCTTGGTATGAGCCATCTGAACCTCGGCGTTATTGGGAACAGCACCATCGCGGCTTTGGTCGATACGGATGCCAAGATTAATTGGCTGTGCCTTCCGAAAATTGACGGCGACCCCGTTTTCGATGCTCTTCTGGGCGGAAAGGGCTGCTTCGGTGTCTGGATGGAAGACCGCGTCAGCACGGAACAAACCTATGAGCACAACACGGCGGTCCTGCGCACCCGGCTGACCGACAAGGACGGCGCAATCTTGGAGATTGTGGATTTCGCCCCGTATTTTTCAACACGCGGCCGAAGCTTTCGTCCCGCCAGCTTCGTGCGCCAATTTCGCGTTCTCAACGGCGCGCCGCGCATTCGCATCGAAATTAATGCACAGGGGGATTGGGGCAAGCGCACCTTGGCCCCCAAACGCGGCGTTCACCACATCAGCTATGCCACCAATGATGGCGGCTTTCGCGTGACCACAAGCGCCCCCGTGTCTTATATCCTGTCACAAACAAGCTTTGTGCTCGGCCGAGATGTCTCGTTCATCTGCGGGCCGGACGAAACTGTCGCCGACAATGTGGACTTCCTTGCGCGGGACTGGTGCGAGCGCACCATGGATTATTGGAAGCGCTGGACCCGAAGCCTTGCTGTGCCGCCGGATTGGCAGGCGGCCGTTATCCGCGCCGCAATTACGCTCAAGCTCTGCGTGTTTGAGGAAACCGGCGGCGTCGTGGCCGCCATCACAACCTCGATCCCCGAACATGCGGGATCCCAGCGAAACTGGGATTACCGCTTTTGCTGGATACGCGATGCTTATTTTTCGGTGACGGCACTCAATCGCCTCGCCTCGATGGAGACGCTGGAACATTATATGCGGTTCCTGCGAAGCGTTGTGGCGCAGGCGAAAGGCGGGCACATTCAACCCGTATACGGTATCGGCCTTGAAACCGCGCTCACCGAAGATTTTGCCGAGCATTTGCCGGGTTACCGCGGCTTTGGCCCCGTGCGGCGCGGCAATCAGGCAGCCGAACACATCCAGCATGACGTGTACGGACAGATCGTCTTGGCGGCCTCTCAAGCCTTCCTGGACGAGCGATTATTGACCCAAGTGGGACGGGCCGAGTTTGAACAGCTCGAGCCCGTGGGCGAGCGGGCCTTTGCCATGCATGATACGCCGGATGCCGGGATTTGGGAATTTCGCACGCTGGCTTATGTGCACACCTCCTCTGCGATTATGTGCTGGGCGGCCTGTGACCGCCTGTCCAAAATCGCCGCCTATTTAAAGCTGGAAAAGAAAGAGACCTATTGGGCCGAGCGCGCCGAAATTATCCGCCGCCATATTCTCACCAACGCTTACAATGCCGACATGAACGCCTTCACCGCCAGTTACGGCGGAGACACGCTGGACGCTTCGGTTTTGCTCATGGCCGAGATCGGATTTCTACCCGCCTCCGACCCGCGCTATGTGGGCACAGTTGAAGCGATTGATCGAGACCTGCGCGAAGGTCACCACATTTACCGCTATAAGACTGCCGATGATTTCGGCCGTCCGCAAACGGCGTTCACCGCCTGCACCTTCTGGCACATTGATGCCCTTTACCGGATTGGCCGCAAAGATGACGCCCGGGAGATGTTTGAAGCCATCCTTGCCCAGCGCAACCATCTGGGCCTCCTCTCTGAGGACGTGGACCCCAAAACAGACGAGCTCTGGGGCAATTACCCCCAAACCTACTCGATGGTGGGCATCATCAATTCCGCCAACCTGATGAGCCGCAAATGGACGGATATTGTGTAAGACGCGAAATTCCCGCTTGCTTTGCGGCGGAATTGGTAGAGCATATGGGTTCCCGCTCAATTTGCCAGAGATTGGAAATTGTAACCCTCCCGCGCGATCCTGCGCGTCGCGGGCGCGGCCCATCAGAAAGCACGATCATGGCCAAAGGTACAAATTCACGTAAAGAAACGAAGAAGCCGAAAAAAGACAAATCCAAAGACAAAGCCAAGTCGGCGGCCGATTCCAACAAATCTTCCATCACCATTGGTGGCAAAACGATGAAATAAACAGGTGGCGGGCGCAGGATTTTTTTGCGCCCCGCCGCTTTTTAGACTACCGTTCAAAAAAAGTCGGTCAAACCGAATAGAACAATAACGGGGAATATATGGTGGACGCGCGCATAGTCACATCGGAAGCTTTGTCGAAACAGGCACAACGCGATATTCGGCGCGATGTGTTCTCCGCCTTCCTTGAGGCTTGCAAAACCTACGGCGCAGATAAGAATATTGTCACGGATGGTGACGGACGGGTTTTATCCTATGGCGAGATCCGCCGGGCCGCCTTTGCGCTCTCTGCGCCGCTTCGTAAAATCACAGACCCGGGCGAAAATGTCGGCATCTTGCTGCCGACCGGCGCGGGCGCGGTTATTGCGCTTTTGTCGGTTCACGCCGCGGGGCGGATTCCCGCCATGCTTAACTTTACCGCCGGTGTTAAAAACCTCAAAGCCGCCGCCCAGACCGCGCCGCTTAAAACCATCATCACAGCCCATAAATTTGTTGAAATTGGCGGGCTTGAGACTTTGATCGCGCAGCTCTCGAAATTCGTGAACGTGGTGTATCTCGAAGATATGCGCGAAGAGATCGGCGCGGGCGGAAAGCTCCGCGCGGTTCTTGGCCCGGTCTTCCCCTCTCTCTTTGCGCCTCGTCCTTCGCCGGATGACACGGGCGTGATCCTGTTTACCTCCGGCACAGAAGGCGACCCCAAGGGGGTGGTGCTGACGCACGCCAATATCCTCGCCAATATTGTTCAGATCGAAGAACATGTGCAGCTAGAAGAGACGGATATTTTCTTTAATCCCCTGCCGACGTTTCATTGTTACGGCCTGACGGCGGGAACGCTCTGGCCGATTTTTAGCGGCCATCCCGTGGTTCTTCACCCCTCGCCGTTACAGACCAAAACGATCGCGAAACGCATCTTCCAGACCCGCTCGACGATCCTGTTTGCGACGGACACATTCTTGCAGCAATATATGCGCGCCAGCGCGGACGGGGGGCTGAGCTCTCTGCGGATCGCTGTTTGCGGAGCCGAGCGCGTGCGCGAAGAAACCCGCAACACGGCCGACCGGCGGTTCTCGTTTGAAGTGCTGGAAGGGTACGGCGTGACGGAATGTGCGCCCGTGCTTGCGGCCAACCAGCCGGGAGATATTCGCGCAGGCACGATCGGGCGGATGCTTCCGGGGATCGACGCCCGCCTTGAACCTGTTGACGGGCTGGAGGATGGCGGCTGCCTGTGGGTGCGCGGCCCGAACATCATGAAGGGCTATATTTCGCCCGAAAACCCCGGTGAGTTGGTGCCTTTGGACGGCGGCTGGCACAATACGGGAGACGTGGTCTCTGTGGATGATGAGGGTTATTACGTTATTCGGGGGCGCATTAAACGCTTTGCCAAAATTGGCGGGGAAATGGTGTCGCTGACCGTCGTTGAAAATTGTGCCTCTGCGCTCTGGCCCGATCAGATGCACGCCGCCGCGATCGTACCCGACCCGAAAAAAGGCGAGCAAATCGTCCTTGTCACCGATCATCCCGATCCGAAACGTCACGCCCTGTTGACGTGGGCACAAACCCACGGCGTTCCCGAAATCTCCGTCCCTAAAAAGATCGTCACCGTCGAAAGCCTCCCCGTCCTCGGCACAGGAAAGCTCGACTACGTCTCCGTCACAAACATGGCCAAAGAGGCACTGGGCCTGACTGAATAGTCAAAGTTTGGGGGCGAACTTACCTCATTCAATGTTTTTCGCAGGCCGCCAAAGAGGGCCGACGGCGAGGAGCAGAACGAGGATATTAATGGCGGCGTTGGAAGGATTTCCGGATGTGATCGATCCGGCGCTATCAAGGACAAACCACGCTAGAAGGCTGATGAGAACGGTCTTGCGTACACCTTCGGGCGCGGCGTCGTAGACCCAGAGTGAAAGACACCAGATCATCACGCCCCATCCAAACAGGAAGCCACCTGTGAGAGCTGAGAGAAAGTGCGTCTCTCCCGAGGCGTAGGTGACGTTTCCGTCAAGTGGCCAACTTAAAATATCTAGCGTCAGCCGCGCGGGTGCCTGCGCAAAGGGCAGTGTCCCCAAGAAAAAAATAGGCCCGAAACTACCGACAATGATCGCCGTAATTTTAAGCCAGAATTTGTGGAACTCTTGGGTCATAAACCATAGCCCTAGGCGCTTGCCCGGACCGGGCCAAGCATCACGGCTTTGATGTCATCTTTGCATTGCAGGCTGACAATATAGAGGTACGGCGCAAGGAACATGATGCCCCCGAAGAACGCCAACACGCCCAAAGCAATGCCTTTGGCCGTAAAATGGTGGCGCCAGCTCACCCACAATCCGGACAGCATCAAGAAGCACATAAAATCGAAATTAAACTGCCCCGGCCACGCCATCTCTTTGATATCAGCAAAAAAGACGTGAAGAAGGTTGGGACCGTAATTTATCAGGGTGACGGACGTATAGGCCAAGATAGCAAGGAAAAAAATCACTAGTAGAACTCTGAACATACGCATTGGAATGACCCTCCCCTAGGAATGAAAATTGTAGCGGTCGCTACATTGTATTACATTGTAGTGATTGCTACAAGCCGAAAATGACAAGACGAATCGATCAACGCGAAGAGTGTATAGAGCGCCTCTCGGCCTATGTGCTGGAGGCTGGACTATCGCGCACAAGCCTAAGGCAGCTAGCCGAGGCGGCGAATGTAAGCGACCGGATGCTGCTTTATTACTTCAAGAATAAGTCCGAGATCATGACGGCCGTTTTATTGCGCAGCGCCGCGGATATGGCGGCGGCTTTAAATGAAGCGATACCGGAAGGGCAGCCCATGTCCGCAGGCGCGCTTTTGGCCAAGGGCGCGGCACTCACGGGCGGAGATGTGATGCGCCCCTATATGCGCCTCAGCCTCGAGATCGCTGCCTATGCCGGGCGCGACGAAGAACCTTATGCAAGCGCCGCAAAAGCGATCATTGACGGTTTCATTGGTTGGGTGGAAACAAGGCTGGACACGCCGGACCCCGAAAAAAGAAAAGCGCAAGCGATTATGATCCTCGCCGTCATTGACGGCTTTGGCATTCTCGCTGTTGGCACAGAACCAGATGCGCTCAAAGGCGCGCTCGCGGAAATCACACAGGCGCTCATGTAAGCTCGCGCGAGACCTCCTGAGCGTGGATCTCCCCCCGCTAGTGGGTCATTACGTCCAAACGCTGACGTGCGGGGCCTCTACGCGGCGGCGTCTCTGATTAAAAGGCCCAGCCGTCTTATGCCTTCCTCAATCGTCGCTTCATTGGCGAGGGAAAAACTCAGGCGAATTGTGTTGTGGCCCGAGCGGTCCGCGAAGAAGGCTTGCCCCGGAACGAAGGCAACTTTTTGCGTCTTGAGCGACAAGGCCAAAAGCTCCGTCCCGTCCATCGTCTCTGGTAGCGTCACCCAAATAAACATGCCGCCTTCTGGTTTTGTCCAGCTGACGCCTTCGGGCATGTGTTGGCCAAGAGAGGCGAGCATGTGATCCCGCCGCGCCTTATACGCTTTTCGAATTTTTGCGATCTGTTTGTCATAGCCATTGAGCGCGACCTGCGTGATCGCCATTTGATTAATTGTCGAGCTGTGCAGATCAGAGGCTTGCTTCATGAGCACAAGACGGGAAATCACGGATTTAGAGCCGCACACCCATCCGACCCGAAGACCGGGTGCCAGTGTCTTTGAAAATGTCCCGCAATAAAGCGTGCGCGTTTTATCAATGTGGCCGCTACGCTCAATATCGAGGGCGAGAATGGGCTTTATGGCCTCCCCGTCATACCGCAAGGATTGATAGGCGGCATCTTCGATGAGGGCGATATCCAGCTCGTCCCCTAGATCGAGCATCGCGCTGCGCGCGGCTTGCGATAGGGTTTCTCCTGTGGGGTTGGCAAAATCGACGGACATATAGGCAAATTTCACGCACCCACCCGCCGCTTCGGCCGCGACGCTATAGGATTCGGCGGTGCGGTTACTGCGGTCCATCAGCCTGTCAAAACGCGGCTCATAGGCGTTAAAGGCGCCGAGCGCGCCGAGATAGGTTGGCCACGTCACAAGCGCCGTATCATTGGGCGAGAGGAACAGTTTTCCGAGATAATCCAAGGCTTGCTGTGAGCCGGATGTGATCAAAATATTGTCAATGCCGCAAGGTATCCCAAGCTCGCCCATATAGGCGGCAATCCATTCGCGCAGCGGCTTGTAGCCTTCGCTGACCGAATATTGCAGGGCCGCGTCTTTCTTATCGCTGGCGAAAATATCGGCGAAGGCCGCGTTCATCTCGGCGGCGGGAAACAAGGCGGGATCAGGGATGCCGCCCGCGAATGAGATAATATCGGGTTGATCCAATAATTTTAGCAGCTCCCGAATTTCGGACGCCTTTATGCGCGAAACCCGCGTTGCAAATATGTGTTCCCAATTCATGTGACGACTCTCCTTGCGTCCCTACGCTTTCAAACTTTTGTTTTATCGCGTCAATCCATTCGTGCGGATTTTGTCGCGGCGGTGTTGAAAAGGGGGCATTTCGCTTTTTCTGGTCGCGGCGCTAAGACGCGAGGCGGCTCGCGAGGATAAGCAGAACGGCGAGCAGCGCGGCCCACAGGACGGCGTTCACTTTCACCGCCCTTGACGCTTTCCTCTGGCTGATCCAGCCTCTGGGCCGAACGCCCTTCCAAACGAAAACAAGCTGTGCCGACAGAACCGCGCAGACCACATTTATACCCAGCAAAATCGCGGCCCCCGCCGCGTTCGTATAATCGCCAACACCGAGGAAAAGCGCCGATGCCACAGACGGCGGCAGCAAAGCCACGGCAACCATCACGCCAACCAACGCCGAAGATAACCCTGTGGACATAGACAGCGCCGCAGCCGCGCCCGAGGCCAGCGCCAAAATAATAACTTCGGGGCCGATGATGGTGCGGGACATTAGCTCGATACTGACCACATTAATCGGCATGATCAGCGTACTGGCCGCGGCCAAGCCAAATCCCAATCCAAGCCCGGAAAGAGACGTTTTCGTGGCCCGCCACATCAAGGATAAATCGCCCAAAGCGGTGGCGAGGGAAAAAGCGAGTATCGGCCCGAGGAGCGGCGCAATCACCATGGCGGCGATAACGATGGTAACATTATCATAATTTAGGCCAATGGCGGCGACGATGGTCGAGAGAATGGTCAAAACGACAAAGTCGAGATTGAGTTTACAGCCCGCCTCGACTTTTTGATAAAGCTCCTCGCGCAGCGACATCATTTTCTGGCGGCTCATATCCTCCGTCTCAAGCTTAGCCGCGGCTTTGGCGGCGGCCTTCTCTTCCTTGCTGGGTTCCGGTGGCCGCGGCAAAGACGCCTCAACGGGTAAAACCGTCACGCGCCAATCCGTAGACGCGCCGAGCAGGTTTTGCAGATCATCCAGCAGCTTTTGCCCGGTGCCTTTGGCCACAATAACCTCGGCGGCTTTCTCAAACCGGCCATAGCCGCCATCCAGCGACCAATCGATCGGTTTGGCCGCCTCGATCACCGCAATGACCGCATCTGTTTTTTCGGCCGGGAAATTCACTTTTATAAATCGCATGGCGGC
>JBLWUN010000033.1:0-10856 GCA_048268905.1 Maricaulaceae bacterium
ATGTGATTGCATGAGAGTGCATAAGATTGCACGAAAATGCAAAAGAGTGCATGATGGTGCACGAGATGGCACAACTTTCACCTGTCGTGCTGGGGGCAGGATAGGTTTGGTGGGCCCACCAAACAGCCCGAACAGGCTTCCTGCTTATTCGCATGGCGGTGCCATGCTCAACTATTGTTGTTATTCGAACGGGGCATATTGGTGGCAGAGTGGAGGTGCACAGCGCGGAGAAAAGGCGGGAAAGCTGATCTAATTTGGCGGATTAAACCAAATTCGATGACCCTATTATCTTCGATAAAAATTGGTGTTTTCGACTGTTCTCTTCTGATCCATGGCAGTAAGTTGTCGAACAATTTTTGAGACGTGCGAAAACAAGGTGGAAAGAGTTTATGAACTGCGAACATACAATCATTGAGTCCAAGGGCTCATTAGGGGGAGGGATTGAACAAGTTTACTCCACGGCCAAAGGGCTAGCGTATCATGGCAAGATTGAGGCTGCTTTAGAATCACCTCAGCTTCAGGTGTTGAAGGGGAAGGTTAATCTCATTATGACCTCTCCGCCATTTCCGTTGGTAAGAAAAAAGCGCTATGGCAATGAAACAGGTGAAGCATACCTCTCTTGGCTTGAGTCCCTAGCGGTACCCTTAACTGATTTGCTCGCAGATGACGGTTCGATTGTGATCGAAATTGGTAACGCGTGGGAGCCAGGGGTGCCGGTAATGTCAACGTTGCCTCTAGAGGCCCTGCTAGCCTTTAAAAGGAAAGCAAATCTGAACCTTTGCCAGCACGTAATTTGCCATAACCCTGCTCGCTTACCGAGCCCCGCAGCGTGGGTCAATGTAAAAAGGATAAGGCTTAAAGACTCATTTACACATGTTTGGTGGATGTCAAAATCTGACAATCCAAAGGCTGACAATCGGCGTGTTCTTGTTCCGTATGGCAAGGATATGAAGCGTCTACTTAAGACGAAGAAGTATAATGCTGGTTTACGACCATCTGGCCACGTTATTTCAGAGACTGGATTTTTGAAGGATCACGGTGGGGCAATAAGTCCAAACGTTGTTGACTTTGATCAGGACAACTGTCCAGAAGCTCTATTGAAATACTCTGGAACGGCATGGGACTCCGAATACCGAGCTTATTGCAAAGCCCATGGTTTAGAGGCGCATCCTGCCAGAATGCAGTCACCTCTGTCTGCCTTTTTTACCCAGTTCCTAACGGAAGATAACGACTTAGTGTTTGACCCTTTTGGAGGATCCAACACTACCGGTGCTGTTGCGGAGGATTTAGGGCGACGTTGGATCTCTGTGGAAGCGGAGAGGAATTATGTCGAAGGGTCAAAGGGGCGTTTCTCCGAATTTACCAAAGTCGCTACCGAGTCCGAAACCGATTAAGTTGTTCACACACATTAACTGATGAGAACCTGAGATGGCGAGTAGAGGTGCATTGGAGGCGGGGCTGAAGTTTATCGGTGATCTTTCTTCAATAAGTCTAGAAACGGAGTATCGTTCATTAAAGGATGGACCCGTGAAGAACTTTTATGTCCCTTGTCTCCGATCATCAACTAGTTACAAACGTGCTGTTGGGTACTTTCGGTCGAGTATCATGTTAGTAATCGGTTCGGCTTTGGTTGAGTTCGCACGGCGAGGAGGTAAAACGCTTCTTATTTGCTCTCCAGAACTTAAGCCGGATGATGTCGACATCATCGCATCCGGTTATGCTCGAAGAAGTGATCTGATTGAAGCGACGTTGATCGAGCAAATTGATGAACTCCTAGCTTCTGATCAAACTGCCTATACAACCCGCATTTTGGCAACTTTGGTTGCTGTCGGAAGTCTTGAAATAAAACTTGCCGTCCGTGGTGATCGGAAAGGTCTCTATCATGAAAAAATAGGGGTTTTCTCAGATGGACTTGGCAACAGAGTAAGCTTTAAGGGATCTGCAAACGAGACTTGGAGCGCGTGGCATCCAGATGGTAACTTTGAGTCAATAGAAGTTTTTTGCAGTTGGCGAGGTGGACTGGAATATTCACGTGTTGAGAAGCATGAAAGCCATTTTGATGGGTTATGGTCAGAGAAGGACCCTGATGTTGAAGTGTTTCCTTTCCCATCAAACGCTGTAGAGCACTTGAAAAAGGCCTCATATAGAAGCCTAGGTGAGGTGGACATAGAACCTACATCTGCAATACACAAAGTTCGGGAGCCAATGCTTCACCAGAAAGCAGCCATAGATGCTTGGGAAAGTCGTGGATGCAGAGGAATATTCAAGCATGCAACCGGAAGCGGTAAAACATTTACCGCTATTCTCGTTCTCCAAAAGCACATAGATGAAGGCCGACCAGCAATTGTTGTTGTACCAAGCCAACTTCTTCTTGACCAATGGGCTAGCGAACTGAGAGCAGAAATTCCAAAAGCTGCGCTGCTGCTCGCTGGTGGAGGTAACAACAAGTGGAAAATTTCACGCCGCGTCAGATCTATGACGGCTAGTGGGGATGGCTTAGGTGGACGAATTATCCTTGCCACGATGCAGACAGCGTCAACGAATGAGTTTAGGGCAAATATTGAGGGCGGTTCTCATCTGCTTCTAGTTGCGGATGAGGTTCATCAAATCGGTAGCGCCAAAAATTCAGAGATATTGAGTCTGGATGCGGGCGTGCGATTGGGTTTAAGTGCAACTCCTGTTCGTTATGGTGACCCTGAGGGAACTGAAAAAATCTTCAACTACTTTGGCGAAATAGTTCCTCCGACGGTTACGTTGTTTGACGCAATTAAAAGTCGGCGACTTGTGCCATATGAATATCACCCACATCCAATAACGTTAAATGCAGAAGAGGCAGATGCTTGGCGCGCCTTGAGCAATAAAATTCGGACAGAGATAGCCAAACAGTACGCTCAAGAAGAGACTTCTGGTAAATTAACCGAAAAACTTAAGATGCTTTTAATCAGGCGAGCAAGGATCGCGAAGAAAGCTGCAGCTAAATGCCAACTGGCTCGACGGATTATTTCTGAGAATTACCAGAGTGGCGATAGTTGGCTAGTGTATTGTGAGGATTACAGCCAGCTAGCAGATGTAATCGCCGCACTTCGCGCTGATGGATTTGCTGCTGTCGAATATCATTCCCGTATGTCAGGCGATAAAAATGCAACCTTAGCGTGGTTTCGTTCATTCGGAGGCATTTTAGTCTCCATCAGGTGCTTGGATGAAGGTGTTGATATCCCAGCTATCACACACGCCCTTATATTAGCATCGTCGCAAAACCCTAGGCAGTTTATTCAGCGTAGAGGGCGTGTGTTACGTCGCAGTTCGGAAAAGCAGTTAGCAGTCATTCATGATGCGATAGTTGTGCCTACAAGTGCTGACGATGAACCAGAACAAACTGGTCTGCTAAAGTCTGAACTATTGAGATCGATCGAGTTTGCTAGTCACGCCATAAATCGTGGATCGATAGGTGAACTGAGGGCCATCGCAATTAATCTTGGTATGGACCCAGAAGCAATAATTGATGAAGGCATTGAGGAGGACGATGATGATTAGAGACCAAGAGGACTTGGCGCGACAGATACTTATGGTCAAACGGGCTGAAGTTGCTCCTGATTTGGACGAAGATCTCCTCCTTCAGTGTTATGAGATTGAGAAGAAATATCAATTTGGTAACGACGAGAATTTCAGATCATCCTCTATAGAGAAGTTAGTGGATGCTGCAATTTCCAATCTCTCTGACTGACTTGAAGTAAGGCTCAATGAAAATGAAGCTGCATAAGCTTACTGTGAAAAATTTCATGCCCTATAAGGGTGAAGTTAGTGTGGAATTTCCGAAGGATGATTATCGGAACGTAATGATCATTCTCGGGGAGAATATGAGAGGTAAGACTAGCCTGCTAAACTCAATTCGTTGGGGGTTTTACGGCAAAGCTTTGGGAAGACACTCAAGGCCGATTGCTCTGCAGGAGATTGTGAATTCTGAAGCTGCCTTTGAGGATGACTGGCGAGTAGAGGTTGAGATTCAGTTCGAAGCAAATGGCTACCTATATGATCTCCGGCGAAAAGCTACACGAAAACATATGGTGGCGACACCGAGTAGACCTGAAGATTTTACAGTATCGTTACATCTAAGTCGAGATGGGGAAGTTTTACGAGGGGATCAAATTGAGGCTGAGATAGCCCAATTTGCCCCAGAGCAAATTTCGCGATTTTTCCTTTTCGATGGCGAGCTTCTACAGGAATATGAGAGCTTGTTAATTGAAGGTAGTGAACAAGGTCGTCAGATCAAGGAAGTTATTGAGGAGGTACTAGGAGTTCCCGCGCTCAAGAATGGTCGAGCTGAAATCGGTGCAATCCTAAAGACTGCAACCAAAAAGCAAAACCAAGAAATTCAGCATATTCAAGGGCTAGAAAAGCAAGCAGAACGTCAGCGAGAGCTATCCGTCAGGCAAGATGCCCTTGAGCGAGACCTCGAAGATCAGTTGAATAGACTTGAAGAAACTAGGTCGAGAAGAATAGCTCTTGATGATGACCTTGATGCCGGTGCGGCCCTACTTGCTGCAAAAGGACGACTTGATGCGCTTAAAGCGCAGAGTAAAAACTTGGAAGAAACGTGTTCCGTCAAAGAAGTCGAACGAAAGAGTATACTGGCTCAGGCTTGGCGTGACCTCTTGGACTTAAGGCTAGAGGTGCGACGCCAGCAGTTGGTTCGGCAACAAGAAGAATTACATCAAAAACTCAAAGAACACGGGAAGATTCAGTCGAAAGTAGCCGACTTGCGGAGCTTGCTTGATACGCGGGAATGCCCAACCTGCAAGCAGGAGATGAGTGAGCAGTACCGCGGCACTGTTGGCGCAGACTTAGGCACCCTTGAATTGAAGCTCGAAGCCTTAACCGATTGTGGCTCCGAGCTTCAAGTCGTCTCGGCCAAGCTCGAATCACTTAACAAAATTCGAGGAATCAATGCTCGTGATAGGCTTGAACAAATCGACAAAGACTTACAAAAGGCTTACGTTAACCTCACTCGCGTTGAGAATGATATCGAAACAATAAATGATGAAATTGCCGAACAGGATCCATCTGAACTAGCTCGAAAAAGAGTCATACGTGACCGACTTCTTCAAGAAGAGGCCGGTCATCAAACCTCTATTTTGACAGTGAAAAAAGAGATCGATCAGGTTCGCGACGAATTGGCAGTAGCCCAAAAAACAATTGAGAGTTTAGCTCCTAATAGATCTCAGAAAAGTACGATCAAAGTATCAATGCTTTCGGATATTGAAAGAATTTTTGCTGCCAGTATCGAAGCATTAAGAGATCGCCTTAAGGAAAAAGTTGAGACCCTCTCTAGTGATGCGTTTAGACAGATGACTACTCAGAAAAAATACAAAGGTCTGTCGATTAACAATAATTATGGGTTGAAAATTATTGATGAACGTAACCAACAAGTTCCTCTGAGGAGTGCAGGGGCAGAGCAAATTGTTGCACTCTCACTAATCGATGGTTTGAATCGCATAGGGCGGTCAATTGGACCCGTGATAATGGATACCCCATTTGGCCGGTTGGACCTTAAGCATCGTGATAACATTCTCTCCTACATGCCCTCTGTGACAAGTCAGTTTGTTCTTCTAGTTCATAGTGGCGAAATCAGACCTGAAACAGATTTGGAAGCCGTCAAATCCAGGATTGGTGCGGTATACTCCATCAACGAGATATCTCCAACATGCTCGACTATTGAAAAGGCAAGCTTATGAGCCAGTCTGAACTAATTAATATAGGCCTTTCTGAGGTAGCAAAGGACAAATTGGACAGGCTTCAAGAGCAAGGATACTTTGCCGACAAAATAGACGGTTATAGGTTTGCTGTAGCACTAACGCTATCGCATGGACTCATTCCGCCTGAAATACCAAAGCGAAGTACATTCCTAAATGTGGGATCACTAGATCCGGATCAGTCTATAAAGATGGCTGTTGAAGCCCTATGCGAAGAGGAGTTGCAGCGGACTACAGTATATCGTCTAGTAGAGCGGCTCGCCGATTGGGGGGTGAATGAGCTTTATGCTCAGGCACAAGATGGTGATATCAACTTTGTCAATATCTTGAGCGAATTAGAAGAGAAGGTGGGATAATATTGCCTACGGTCCTTAGAGCCTTTTTATTGCTGAGAAACCCCGATAGTAGCTGGTCTGTTAGTGTTCATCGAGACTTGGAAAGTGTGCTATCTGAATGGAAATCTCGCCTATTGCCAGAGCGTTCTGTTGGCGTTTTGCATTTAGGCTTTGACCGGCCTCCATCAAAGGATTTTGATGAAATAGCGTTAGCTTATCCTGGGCGGCTTTTAGTTACGGGTGCAGCAAAATTTGGATTGCCTCACGGTTTTGGTAGTTCGTGTGAGAAAGTGGGAGATGTTGAAACTCTGCCAATTTTCTTGGGAACACGCGGCTGGGGATACGAAGTTGACGAAGCAACTGAGATTCCTGCGGTGCCTTCGGAACCTCCTAAATTATTCTCTGGCTGGCTAAAGAGCTTTGTTTTTGAGTTCCCAGAGGAGGCTGATGTTTTACAGAGATTTGGAATTTATGACGATGAAAATTATATCCGATTAGAGGAAAAACTAGAGCATCGCATTAGAGTCATTTTAGGAAAATTCAGAATTAAATTCTTACTGGAGGGGGTGGAATACAACCTCTGCACCCTTGCAAGAGCAGCTCCACCATGGCTATCTCACCGGCCACTATCTACGATAAATCTCTCTGTTCGAGCGACGAATGTCTTTGAGCGTATTGGGGTTGATTATGTCAGCGATTTAGGTTCTTTGGCGATAACCACCCTCTTTGAAACCCCCAATTTCGGTAAGAAATCAGCGAAGGATGTGTTAGAGGCACTGGAGATCGCCTTGTCAGAGGGGCCGGCGTTTGAAGAAAGAAAGATCGCAGCGGCAGAAAAGACAAGTCTATTTGAAGCAATTCAAAGATCTCTCCAAGACAGTCCGGAGCGAGAAAGAGATATTGTTTTCAGAAGAATGGGACTCTTTTCTTCGTCTGAGACACTTCAGCAGATTGCCGATGGATACAATATAACTAGAGAAAGAGTTAGACAACTTGAAAATAAGACTGTCAAACATATGGTTCGAACAGAGTATTGGGATGACCTTCTTACTCTAAAGCTGGATCAAATACTAAGAGACCGCAATTTCCCTATTCCGGTTAGTGGGATTGAAGCAATTGACGCTTGGTTCGAGGGTATCAGTGAACGTGGAGACGCCCTGCAGTACATCTTGGAAAATGTCTGTGATGTGAAGGTGCGTGTCATCTGTATTAACGGTGTTGATTATTTTTCTTTACTTGATCAAGAAAAATGGGAGCAAGCGGTTCGAGAAGCAAAGGGCATATTGTCCGCCGGTGCTGGCAAGGACTGGAGTAAGGAACACTGTGAAGCATTGGTTTCCGGGTTGGTCCCTGAAGATGCTAGAGAGTTTAGATCTTTCTTATGGGACGAAGCATCAAAACTTTGCCATTTTGCTGTCGATGACACAGGGCAGGAAGTGTTGACGACCTATGGTCGTGGTGCAGAACAAAGCATTCAAGCCATTCTGATGTCGTCGGAACGTCCCCTTCACTTCACGGAAATCGCGGAAATAGCAACCAAAACAACAGGCCGGGAAGTTGACGTGCGTCGTGCTCATCACGCTGCAGCTGAAGTAGGGTTATTGTTTGGGCGCGGAACATATGGTGTTGATCGTCATTTGCCTCTTACGATGGATGAGATGGACAGTTTGGCGGAAAGCGCACTCGAAATTGTCCAAGCAGGACCCGATGCTCGGCAATGGCATACAAACGAGATATTGTCTGTGTTGTCGGAACAAGGGCAAGCTAGTGACAAGGTTGATAAGTATATCCTTGACTTAGCTTTGCATCGTTCAGGTGGGTTAGATCGATTGGGGCGAATGGTTTGGGTAACCAATATTGATGCCTCTGCCCGTATTGACCTTCGGCAAGCTATTATAGCATTTTTGAAAGACGAGGGGCGACCGCTTAAAACTAAAGAAATACGTCAAAGGTTAGTTGCTCTACGCGGAGTGAACGAGCACTTTCAAATTCCCGCAGCTGATCCGTTGATCAGAATTGGTCCAGGTTTTTGGGGGCTAAACGATAGGGATATAGCAATTAAACGCTCAGAGCAGCCAAGCCTTATTGACGAGGTAGTTTCAAAGCTCAAACAAAGAGGTTCGGGAATTCATTCGTCAGAAATTCGTGAGTTAGGTATTTCTGATATAGAAGAAATATCAGTTGAAACACTTTTTAGTATTTCGACTGAAGATGCACGTCTGAAAACAGATGTTGCACAACATCTGTTTCTATCCGAATGGGGAGGAGCGCGAAGACTAAATACGAGAGAAGCGGTTGAGTTTGTTTTGAGAAATTCTGATCGTGAGCTTAGTTACGATGACATTGTTGCATTGACGCAGCGTCAGGTCTTACGCGCTATTCCGCGACAAGCAATTTCCGCATGTCTGCAAAGTTTAGATGCCGTTCACGATGTTGAAACAGGTAGGTGGAGGATGCCGGAAGAGAATCAAGAGATTTACGAAAGTTGAAGTATTAGTTTGGTCTTCGAAGTTTTTAGAGACACTGCGTTTCTCCGAAATTATTGTTAAATATTAATTGGATTTTTTATAGTTGTGGTGGTCATCTTTCAGAGGTTTGAGTTAACGGTTTGTGTGGTTTTAGGTGGGCTGCGATGTTTGATACCTTGAGAGATAACGACTTTTAAAAATTGTTGATGGGCTATCGAAAGTGTCATTGCTAGCGGATCTTGGTATGCTTCCGTCATCAAAAATATCTTCCAGTTTCGCAAGGCCCGCGCCTTCAGACTTGGCTGGCGGGGCATGATTTGCCCGGTGCTAAGATAACGACGCCAAAGGGTAGGAGTATTTTGGTGCCGAACAAGCGGGCGGGGCTTATAGCGGCCTTTAGCTCTGGTAAAATGTTCGCCTTTGCAGTGCGATTTGACTTGCTGTGCCTCAAACACTCCGAACCGTTCTTCGAGCTTGTTTTTGCTACAAGATCGATCCAACTGGCTGGCCTTCATGGCTTGGCCATCCGAGTTCATCAAAACCATGCCATTTCCGCGCAGCTTTAGGCTGATGTCATATCCGGCCAAAACCTTATGCGCTTCCTGCCAACTCGTCGCCTTCCCTAAACCCTCAAGTATTTCCTCCCGATGCTTCAGCACGTGCCGCTGGAATGACTCCTGCCAGGTATTGGCTTCATAATCCCTTGCAGCCGGTGACAGCTTGTTTGGATCAGGCTCCTTGCCATCGGTCATGCCGGGATCAATGGAAAGACCGTATTTCTGCTCCATCTCACGCGAGACTTTGGCGAGGATCTTAAAATCCCGATGGGGTGTAACGACCTTGAGTGTTTCTGGATGCACCTTGTTAAAGGCAATATGCATGTGGAAATTATCTGTGTTGATATGCGTGCCTGCTACTCGCTGATGATCACCGTAGCCAAGTGCCTTGGCATATTCGGCCTCGATGGCCATCAGATCGGTTTTGGTCAATCTGTCCTGCTCACCGGGCCGGAAGGAAACGACGAGGTGATAGGTTTTATCGGCAATATCGGGCTTTTGGCGCCGAACAGCTTCGATCTCCAAAAGGGCCAGATCAAGATCCTCGATATTTGTGCCGGCATCGCAATTGCGGATCCAGAACTGATGGAGTTTTTCGCCTTTCTCCTCGGCTGCGGCGATGTATTCGCCCAACCGCGTGTAATTATCCGGCACCCCTGACTTCTTACCGATCTTGGTTGCAATCATGATTTGGGCTGCTTGCTTTTGCCAGGCTGAAGCTGATCGCGGATATCACCAATAGTGGTCTTGAGCTCTGCCTGTGTTGTTTCAATATCACGGACAAGTCCGTCAAACTTCTTGAGAAGATCTGCCGAAAGCGGTTCATCAAGGGCGAGCTTGAACAGGTTGCCTAAGCGGGCCTGATCGGCATTGACCTTGAGCAGATCGCGAATGCCCTGCCATGCAGCAAAGTCGCTCGCACTCGGCAGCTTAGTATTCATCAACAATCGTTTGAGGAGTTCCGAGCGTGACAGACGCATTTGATGCGCCAGCTGATCGATGCGTGTTTTCTCTTCGTCGTTCAGATAGGTTTTGATGACGTGTCGTTCGGTGGCCATAGCAGGATTCCAGCATTGAGAAGAAAGTGCCGGTGGCATTCATTGTGCCACCGGCGCTCAAATGTCAGACTGCCAAACTGGCAGCCTGTTGCTCGCGTCCCCGTGTTCTGGTTTTGGCTTTTGGCTTGGTAAGACCCAACTGTTCGGTGACAAGGCGTTTCAACGCCTCAATCCCGCGTTCTCGATGGAGGTCGTTAAAGTCCGTCAGGCCTTTGGCTTTTTCCTCATCACTGAGATCCGGGCGCAGGATCTTCGCCCCGGTGAGCTCAGATGCTCGTTCGGCCCCTTTGAGCCCTGCATTAACCTGCTTGGCGTGATCATCATCGGCAGCAATTACCAAGGGACGATCCGGATGCTTTTTGTGAAGCGCTTCGGCCACGGGGGCGAGATTGCCGGAATCAAGCGCAACCACGACCGTCAGCCCACTGGCCATATGCAGACTTTGGCCGGTGGAATAGCCTTCGGTGACGATCATCGGGCCTTTGGGATCGCCCTCGATCACATGCATCAAACCACGCTTCTTGCCGTCCTTGAGGAACATCTTGGTGCCATCGGGGTGGATGGTCTGGATGTTCTCTACAAAGCCCTTGTCATTGGCCATCGGCATCAGAAGGTTGCCCGACTGATCAATGCGCAGATCGCCCGGAGGAACCTGCTTGTTCTGCAAATATGCGTGATTGGCCGGAGC
>JBLWUN010000034.1:0-10463 GCA_048268905.1 Maricaulaceae bacterium
GCGCGCGTGGCGCGATATGCCAAATGCTCGGTTCTGATCGTGCGGGACTAATACCGGCTGATAGTGAACAAAAAACGCGCTCCGAATTGGGGCGCGTTTTTCGTATCAGAGAGGTGGCATACAACCTCCCATATGGTCATCCTATAATCAGTAATATGAATGTAAGGAAAAACCCCCGCTAGGGCAGGGGTTTAAGGCGCGGATGACAGGCAAAACCGAAGCGTCCTGTGAGAGCCCCAAAGGGGATTAGACCGGTCTATCCTAGGTCTAACTCCGCATTCATTCATATATACTCCCGGTCGCCTCGCGTAAAGGGGCAATGGCGAAAGCAAAGTATATTAGCGACTTTGAGCGCGAAGTTATGCGCATCGGTCACGCTAGAGGGTTCAACGCCCCGCAGATCGCGCGTTTTTTGAAGCGCGGTAAGATGGTCGTCTACAATCACATCAAGGGCATGGAGGCAGACGGTACGCTCGACAACCTGCCTTTGTGCTTTGTGGTGGACGATATTGCCGAAGCCATCCGCAAGGCGAACCAGCCATGAGCGGAAAGCGAGACCCGTTATGGAGGCGGAAAGGCTATCGTAGCGTCGAAGAATATCGCGCGGCATGCTCTGCCACTCGAAAGACGCGCAGGGCCGCTATGGCCGCAACCAAGGCCGCTTACTCAACCGCTCGAATCTTGGAAAAAATGTGGGATCAAGCGGATTTTGACAGGCCGGTTGTGATTATCACGAAAGAACAGCTCATGGGGCTTTGTGGATGCAGCCTCAAAACCGTGAAGGCGGCGCTTACCGAGTTGCGCGCAGAGGGCAGCATCAAGCCAATGAAGGGCTGGGAAGGGGGCAGGGCCAAACCTACTACGTGGCGGCTCTGCGTGCCCGGTTCAGACGCCAGCCCATCCGACGAGCTGGTAGAGAGCATGGAAGCCAAACGCGACCGTGAGGCTGCGTGGAACTTCCTGAAAGGCAAGTATGGGCCGATAAAAGCTTTGGAAATCATGGGCGATCCGGGAGAGGAACCCAGCACGTGAAGCGTTCGGGTACCTTTACGCCCCCGGCGATATAAAGGGGGGAGATTATTTCCACTAAAGGGGGGAAATTATTTCCCATAAAGGGGGGAGATTATTTCCCCCCCCTCCATGGTTCCCACAGGAACCACTGCGCCAGTTCTTGCGAACTGACGATAGAAGGAGCCGCCTAGTCGGCGGCAGGAGGCGAGGTCGAGACCCACAGGAGCGGAGGTGCAAGCCCCATTCAGCCAGAGGCGACCGGGATCGGCTGGGGCAAGTATGGGAGGCTGAATAGGACTGCGCCTTAGAGGCGCGGCGAGGTCGGAGTTTCGGGGGCGCTGCGCGCCCGCTGAGAATTGAGGAAGGATGAATTTTCGGGCTTGAGCGCTGGTTAGCGGTCCATTGCGCCTGATTGCGAACGGGGGCGGAACGGGGAGGAAACGGGGGAGGAACAACGCATGCAAAAACCGCAATTATTGGTGGTTTTGCGGGCAGGGGAGACATCTCAAAAGTTGATTTTTAGGTGAACCTCTGAATCAATAGTTACATTCACAACAGTTGCAGAAGGGACGAACATGCAACCGATGAAGTCAAAGGCCGAGGATTTACTCCGTCGCGCCCAAGAGTTGCGCAAGGCTGGGGCCATGGCGCAGATGACGCAGGGGCCGCAGCTGGTCGAAGAGACCGGGGCCTTTATGGTCGCGCTGGCCGAGCGCGTTGATGCGCTGACGCCGTATCTGGATGAGGGGGCTGGGTGATGAGCTATAACGGTCAATTTCAGGTACCGGCCCAAACTGTGATCGCACTGGCATCGTGCGAGTGTTGCGGCGGCGGCGTCCAGATCAAGGCGAACAAGAACGGCGGCGCATACTACTTTTGCCACCATGCCGACGAACAGGGCGTGAGCTGCTGTCATTCGCAGCGCTGGGGCCAGCGCGTGAGCTGGGCGCTACGGAAAGCCTATCGCGAGGCAGAAAACCAGCCGCTTAAGGTTCGGCTGCCGCTCAAGATCGGCAATGAAAAGCCCGCGACCGCAGCCACGGCAGAGCCTACACCGATTGCCAACACCAACACAGCGCCGCAGGAGCGGCCCGCACAGAGCCATGGAGGGCTTTTCGCATGACCACCGCAGATTTTCACGTTGAAGCGCTCAGTGAGCCGGAAAATGGCCCCTCCGCTGATTTTGAGGGGCAGGGCGCGGAGCATTTGACCGAGTTCCGCGCATCGGAGTTGGACACCGAAGGCGGCGGCGCTGACGATGTGGTGCGCGTTGATGCTGAAACCGGGGAGCGCATCGACCCGGAAACCGGGGAAGCGGCGTTGGAGCTCATCTCTCAGGATGTGTTCTATGAGGTGGTATTTAAGACCGGCTTTGCCGTGCCGGGGATGTTGGTTCCAGACTTTGCGCCGGTCGCGGTTCAGCCCAACGAGGAAGACAACGCACGGGCCGCATCGGATGCAACCTATCGCCTTTTGGAAGTCTACTACCCCAAAGCGCTGATGCCGGGTTCTGACACGCTGATTGACCTGCTTAAGGTCGGCTCGTTTGTCCTGGCTAAAGCGATGGTGGTTCGTGTGATCTTGGAAGAGCGCCGCATCGCCAAGCTGGAAGCCGTAAACGAGCGCAAAGGGGAGCCGCAGGGAGAGTTCCGCAGCCAGCGCAAGGCGGAGGC
The DNA here is from genome assembly GCA_048268905.1 of Maricaulaceae bacterium. Classification (GTDB taxonomy): domain Bacteria; phylum Pseudomonadota; class Alphaproteobacteria; order Caulobacterales; family Maricaulaceae; genus JACOMS01. The sequence continues at coordinate 2,685 of JBLWUN010000034.1, forward strand.
ACCGGCAAATGCCAACACGCCGCCAGCAGCCAACACAAACAGCCCCTTTGCATGGGCCGATGAAGGAGGGCAGGCCGCATGAGTGCAACCAGCAACGCGCGCCGCATCGGCGTATGGGGCCGGTCGGGATCGGGCAAATCATCGTATGTCAAAAAGATGCTTAAGGGGCAAAATCGCCTCGTGGTCTTTGACCCGCTTGCCGAGTACGGCGAGGCCCTACGTATACGTACCGTAGAACACCACACCCGCAACAGCCTTGATGATGTACGGCAGGCGATGATTGACGACTGGGGCGGGTTCCGGGTGGCATACGTGCCGCCTGCAGGCAAAGAGGCGGCGGCATTGTCGGCGCTGTGCCGGTTGCTCTTTGCCGCGCAGCAGCCGTTTAAGGACGGGAAGCGCGGAGCCAAAATGTTGACGCTCGTAGTTGAGGAAATGAACCTCAGTTTTCCGGTGGCCGGTGGCGCGCAGAAATGCCCCGGCTTTGCCGATGTGTGCAGCCGTGGGCGGCACTACGGGATTGAGGTGATCGGCGTAAGCCAACGGATTGCCGAGGTCGCCACACGGTTCCGCAACAACTGCGACGAAACAGTTGTGCTGGCACAGAAGGGGCCGCGCGATCTGGAAGCCGCAGCCGCCGAGCTTGGCGGCGATAAAGGCGCGGTGAAGGGGCTGGATAATCTCGAGTACATCCATGAGCGCCACGGGGTCCTTAAGCGCGGCAAGATCACCTTTTCAAAAGCAAGGGTTCGGCAATAGTTAGAGGGAAACCAACAGGAGCGATTCTAAATGGATAGCCGTCTAACTTTCTCCCTAGCTGCAATTCTCCTAGGTAGCGCTTCGGTTGCCCAAGTGCTGCCATACACACTTTCAGACGGACGACACGAATACAGCGTTACGAAGAACAAAGACGGCGCTGTTTTACGGTCACAGCGTGCAACTCTTTATCTAGGAAAAGACTGCGACGCGTATAGCCCCGAATATGGTCAAGGTCGGTGGGGCTGGGCAAATGCCGGTTTCGCGGTTTCTTTTCCTGTGAAAGGGAAGTCATTTTCTTTTGAACGGCAGGAAACGCCTGTTGAGGAAAGAAACTTCGGCCAGTGTCGAGAGTAACAACGTTACCTATACGTAGGGGCATCAGGCCACACAAAATCGCTACGTATAGGTAACATATACCTAGATTTTACAGGCCCCAACTCTCCCCCCTAAAGCTGATCCCGTGGAAGTTACACGGGGTAAATAATCATGAAGGGCAGTGACCTTCTAAGCGCTTTTGCAGTGACGGTAGCGGGGGGCCTCGTGGTCTACTTCGTTCGTCGTCATCTTGAGGGCAACCCCGTTTCAAGCGGTGATCTCATTCCGAGCGCCGCAGAGGAAGCAGAAGGGGAAGTCTATGCTTAAGAAACAGGACGTTAAGAGCGTCGGTCTGGTGGCGGTTGGCGTCATGCTGGCCGGGTTCGTAATGTACCAGCTTCGTGACGTGAGCGTTGTTGCTCAGGCGCGCGCTGGCTACGACATGTAATCGGGGGCGCACATGACACGCACCCTTAAGAAAATGCCGACGCCTTTGGGCATCGGGCCGGGTCAAACCGCATCGGTGAGCCTACCTCTGGGTCTGACCTATGAGCGGCTTTATATCCGCATGAATGTTGACGGGACGCCGCGCGATGTTCCCGCAACGGATTGGGGCGATTACATCGACGAAATCCGCCTCATGGTGGACGGTGAGAGCAAAATCCAGATCACTGCGGCTGACTTGGTGAAACTGAACCAGTTTTACGAGCAAACGCTTGTCAACGGTGTGTTGCCGTTGTTCCTGTCGCGCCCGTGGATGCGCACGATCAACGGCGAGGATCAAACCGGCTACGGCACCGCTGGGGGCATGGCAGCGTTTACGCTGGAAATGGACCTCAAGACCGGCATCACAATCAACAGCCTGACGGTTTCCGCTGTGCAGTCTCCTGGGCGTCCTTTTGGGCCGCACCTGCGCGTTCAGCGTTATATCCACAATCAGGGTGTGACCGGCGAGGCCGAGATTGCGGATATTGTGCGCGGTCCATATGCGATGCTTGGTTTGCACGTCGCGACCAGTGCAATCACCACGGTCGAGGTTCACGCGGATAACCGCAAGGTTCACGAATCCGACAAGCCCCTGCGGGCCGCTCACTACAAGGTAGTTAAGCGGGTTCCTCAGAACGGTTTCACGCACATCGACTTTTGCACGGAAAACCGGCTGTCCGAGGCAATGCCAATGGCGCTGCAGGACTTCCGCCTGAAGCTCGATTTCACCGCGACCGGCAACCACTCGATTTACGCAGAGAGCGTTCAAGGCGCTGTGTAATTGAGCAAGAGCGGGGGGCTTTCCCCCCGCACATCAGGAGGAAACAAAGTGTCTATTGGTGACTACTTTTCCAAAAAATACGGCTCAAGCGCACCGGCTGGCGGCACCAGCTACTCTTGGAACGGCAAATACGGTTCTACCGACATTTACCGCCCAAGCATTGGCTCTCTGGATATGGGGTCGCTTGTGAACAGTCAGGGGCAGGGCGCAGTCACCGGTTCCATTGATGGCAGTTCACCCTCTGTTGACTGGCTCAAGGGCCTCACCAGCGTTGTCCTGCAGAACATGGGTTCCAAGGGCGACGGGGGCGGCGGTGGCGCGCAGGTGGTGCCGGTTGCTTATGGTTCCGGCGGCAATGATGGGGGCTTGCCGTTTGGCATGATCGCTCTGGGGGCCGTTGCTATCGGCGCTGTGATCTACGCGGCGTCTGGCAAGTAATGGCGGCGGGCGGACCTCTACCACCGCTCTCCCTGTCCTCTGGCCCGGCAGTGTCCGAGGCCGGGGGATCGGGCGGGCAGTCAACCACCGGGGCTTTCCACTTCAAAAGCGCGGCTGCTGAGACGTGGCAGGAAGTGGCGCGGCAGGCGTTGCCCTGGGCAATCGGGGGATTGGTCGTTTGGCTGGCTCTCCGAAAGTGACCTTTGGCGCGGCGCGGTGGTCGCGGCGCGTCGAGCAGGTTTTATCCCGCATTCCGGGTTCTGCCGAGTTTATGGCGGATTGGCGCGAGGGCGTCACAAGTGGTCGCTTGGCTCTGTGGTCGGTCCAGATCGACGGAGAGCCGCAAGGGGGGCTTGTGTGGGACGTTGAGGCCGATGGGGCGCTGACAGTGCTTGCAATGGCCTGTGACGGCTCACACGGCGCGGCTGTGGCGTCTGAGGTGGCGCGGGTCTTTGAAGGGATGGCCAAGCTGACCGGCGCACGGCGCTTGCGCTTTTGGACCCGTCGCCCCGGACTGCGCCGCATGATGCAGGGGCAGGGGTACATAAACCGCGAAACCCGGCGCGGGCCGATGTGGAAACTCGAAAGGGAAATGCCCCATGGGCAGCAAAAGCAGCAGTAGCAACCAGACCCAGAACGTCACCGAGGACAAGCGCGTTGCGACCGATGCCGGCAGCATTGGTGTTTCCGCTGGTGGTGACGTGAAAGTAAACGTGGTGGCCGATGAGGCGTTCGAGCTGGGGGAGCAAGCGCTTGCCTTTGGGGAGGAAGCGCTATGGACCGGCGGCGATGCCTTGGACCGCGCGGCGGAGTTGGTGCAAGGGGCAATGTCTGCGCAGGACGAACACACGGCGCGGGTGACTAACACCCTCTCAACCGCGCTGAAAACCACACAACAAATGGCAAAAACCGAGGAAGGGCAGATTTCCGAGCTGATCGTCAAGATCGGCATTCCGGCGGCTGCGCTGGCCTTTATAGCTTCGAAGGTGCTGAAATGACGAACACCCCACAATATCAGGCAAACACTTGGGAAGTCCCGGCGGGTGGCTTTCTTGAGGTGGCGCGCTCCGCCGATTTTTTGGTGTGCCTTGAGGCATCATCGCCTTTCAAAATCGCGTTTGACCAAAGCCCCGAAACGAATTTCGAAGCGGGCTTATCGTTTCATGTTCCAATGGGCTTTCACCGTATCCGGTTGCGCAATCCGAACGCGGGGGCGATTTCCGTTCGTTTGGGCTTCGGTCGCGGCGATCTACGCGACGCGCGGCTTGTTCTCGAAGGTTCAATTCAGACCGCGCCGCAGTCTCCGGAACAGTTTGAAGCAAATGGACCTGTGACCATTGCGGCGGGTGCCGCCGTTCAACTGGCCGGGGCTGATCTTTCCCGCCGGGAAATCGCGGTAAAAAACCTTAACAGTTCAGAAACAATCTGGATCAAGGGCGAGGGTGTTGCGGGCGCTTCAGGGTGGCCGTTGGCACCTTTTGAGGGCGCGGTTTTGACAACAACAGCCGCCGTTTTTGCTTACAACCCTGCGGCTGGCTCAGTTGATGTTGCAACCTTTGAGACGAAAGAGGGCTAATCATGAGCAGCATAGTTCTTTTCAATGCCGCCGCCAGCGCTGCGGCCAGCGCCGCAGCAGATGATGCGCGGGCTTTTGCGGAAACTCCTGAAGATCAAGAAGCCGACCCGGTTGATTTTCCGGGCGAATATTCGGCGCGGCACTATGCGGCAAAGGCCGCAGCAGCAGCTGCACGCCACACGGACGTTACCGATTTTGGTGCGGTCAGCGGTGCCGCCGATCATTCGGCCAATTTTCAAGCTGCGCTTGATGCAGCTCCTGCGCGTGACGTCCAGCCGGACAGGTCCCCCGGTCTCGTAAAGGCGAAAGTTAGAACGGTCGTGGTCCCTGACGGTGAGTGGACGCTAACTCAGAACGTGGGTTGCTCCGACGATGTGGTCTGGGTGGTCGGTGCGGCAGCAGCAATCAACGGGGCAGAGTTCCTTGATGGAACTTTGGTGCGGGCCGGTCGCCTCGTGGGAGCAACGCACACTGGATATCTGGACGGGGCCGTTACCGCCTTGCTCAAGGCGGGGCGGGAAAACAACGACGACACCGGCGGCGTTTATGGCATCACGTCATATGAAGATATCTCGCGAGTTGGTCCGCCGCACTCGGTCACTCTCCAGATCGATAATGATACGCAGATCGCCCCAGTGACAATGACCGGGACGACATTCACGACGACAGATATGACATGGACGGACGCTGTTGATGTGTCTCGGGTCAAAGTGGGGGGGACGGTTACGGTTTTCCCGGCTGTTGGGAACACTTTGACGGGCGTAATCACGTCCGTTGACGCGGACGCAAAAACTATCACGACCTCCGGCTTTTGGCGCTTTACAGGAGCAACGGGGGTAAGCTCCGAGGCCCCCGCGAACGGCTCCACCGCCCGCATCGACTACTTCGATAAGTTGTGGGGGCAAAATACAAACGTGTTCCTCCGTTCTGGCCACCCAACTAAGAAGGCAGTCGGCTATGAGATGGGGCTTCTGAACTATCAGTCGGATGCCCCTGCGCTTGATTTCACGTCTAGCACCAAGCCAATCATGTGGGGTTACGACGCCGTAAACCTTGGACCGTTCAAGGCGAGCGCGGCCTTCACTGCTCGCGCGGGTTTCTCGTCATTCCGCACCGGGTATGCGTCGTATGGGTCGGAAGTCGGGTTTCAAATTCAGAAACATGCGTCTTTTCCGAAAGTCGACGGGCTTCTCGACGACAGCGGAGAAGGAAATGTCGTTCGAGCGCGATATGGGGGTCAAAATTCGCTTCTTTTACGGGCGGATGGAACGGTGGAGCTTGGTCGCCAGGACGCGGCGTCAACATGGTTCATGGATTTACATTCCAGTGGTGCAGGTTCGGACTATGATGCCCGTTTGCAGTGCGCTGGAGGATCCGCTTCGGCAGGTGGCGGGATCGTCTCTCTTGGTGCAGCAGGCCTTCGTCCCCTACTTGATCTGATGTGGTCCTTGGGGTCTCCCACACTTCGCCTCCTGAGTGTGTTCGCTAAAAATTTCAGCCCGGGAGATGGGACTGTTATTTGGACTTCGGGATCTGGCACTCCCGAAGGCGCTGTAACTGCCGTTGTCGGGTCACTCTATACCAGAACAGACGGTGCGGCCGGGACAACGCTTTATGTCAAAGAAACCGGTACCGGAAACACCGGTTGGTCAGCAAAATAGGGGGGAACAATGGGAAGTCGTGGAGCACTAGCAATTCTTGGCGCCGGGGTGGTTGTGGCCACCTACGCGGCGTGGCGCGATACCAAACAGAAGAACGCACAACAGCAGGCAATCATCATGCCAGCGGCCTATCAGACCGGCGGTGCCAAAGCCAAACTGGCGGCAATGCAGGGCGATGGTGGCGGGCAGGGTGGCAACCTCAAATCAGCCCTGATCGGCTGGGGCGTTGATACCCTGTTTGGCGCAATTGAGCGCGGCGGCTGGCTGGGCGGCGGGAAGGATAAACCCGGTGTTGGTACCGGCTGGGATATTGACCGCGTGCCGGGATCGGCAAACACCAATCGTCCGCCGGTTTCTGGCGGTACGTCGAGCCAAGGCAAAGGGGTTGGCGGCTTGCTGGACTTGATCGGCAGCGTTGAGGCTCCGAAGGGCTATGACCAAGTTTATGGCGGTACGAAACTCGCACCACCCAAGCCCATTACGTCGATGACGGTGGCCGAGGTGCTGGACTGGCAGGATCGCAGCGTTGCGGCTGGTAGCCGATCCAGTGCCGCGGGCAAGTATCAGGTTATCCGCGGGACACTGCGCGATGAAGTCCGCAACGGTACTGTGTCGCTAAGTGATCGGTTCACGCCCGCAGTTCAGGACAAGATTGCAATATCGCGCATGAACTACCGGGGCCTTGGCTCGTATCAGGCCGGTCTGATTGATGAAACCGAATTTGGTCAGCGCCTGTCTATGGAATGGGCATCTCTGCCTGCGCTCACAACTGACCGTAGCGGGCGCTCCGCCAAGGGCCAGAGCTATTATGCGGGCGACGGGCTGAACAAGTCGCACGTCACGCAAAAAACCATTCTCGAACACATCAAGGGGCTTTTCTGATGGTTGCGCCGTTGGTGTGGGCCGGTGTGGCTCTGGGCGGGCTTTTCATCGGAGGAAAGGCCATTAGCGATGCAGGGCAAGCGGCTGAAAGTGCAACGAAACTTGCCAAATGGAGTGTGGCCGGTGGCGCGCTCTACGTCAGCTATCGCGCGTTGCAAGCTGGGGGCGTTCTCAAGTGAGTGTCGCAGAAATGATCCAGACCGTTCTTGGCCTTGTCGCAGTCGGTGGGATTGGGGGTGTTTGGTTTCGTCTGGGAAGCCTGACCGCCAAAACCGAAGGATTGGCGCGCCGCGTCGATTATCTAGAAAATCATGTATTCACAGGAGGTTACAAAGCATGATTAAGGAACTTCTATTCTCAAACTTCATGGGTCCAATGATCCGCCACGGCGCAACCGTTCTCGGCGGTTGGTTGATGAAAGAAGGCTACGCCGACGAAAGCACCGTGCAACAAATTGTCGGCGGTCTTACCGCAGCTGGTGGCGTGGGGCTGTCGCTTCTCGAAAAGAAAGTACGCTTTTAAACTCAGCACGTTATGGGAAGGAATGAAACGCCGCGACTGTGCTAGTCGCGGCGTTTAACTTTATATACCGATCGATGCTCCTGCAGCTGGCCGGCCGGCGCGCCTCGATCGGGGGTTGAAAGTATATAACAAATCGTCCATTAAATACTAAATGGGCCACAGATCGAGAAAGGGCGTTTTAGGTTGATCGGGGATTATCGCATAATCAGTATTATGTAAAATAGAAACTATAGGATGAGGCAGAGCATTACTCCTAATAAAGCTCAGCCAAACAAATCATGTGCCAGTTCAAGGGCTTCAACTAGGCGATCAACCTCTTCGCGGGTGTTGTACATCCCAAAAGACGCACGACACGTTGC
>JBLWUN010000035.1:0-10416 GCA_048268905.1 Maricaulaceae bacterium
CAGTAATTCAAATACCGCATCGGCGCTTTTTGTGTCGAGGTTGCCGGTGGGCTCGTCGGCGAGTAATAAGGCGGGATTCATGGCGAGTGCTCGCGCTAAAGCGACGCGTTGTTGCTGTCCGCCGGATAACTGATAAGCAGGTTGATCGCGCCACGGTGTAAGACCAACGCTATCAATCAACATGGCGGCGCGCTCGGTCATTGCTTGATTGGGAAATTCGGCCTCGCCCAGTAAGGGCATCATGACATTTTCAATGGCGCTAAACGCCCCCAATAAATTATGGAATTGAAACACAAAGCCAATGTTGTGGCCGCGCATACGAGTCAGCGCGTGATCATCCATGTGGGTGGTTTCTTCATCGCAAATAGATAGAGAACCTTCGGTTGGTCGATCCAGTAACCCGACAATATTCAGCAAGGTACTTTTGCCCGAACCTGACGGGCCAACCACGGCGCAAAATTCTCCACGTGTTAGGGTTAAATCAATGCCATGCAGTATTTCCACTTCATTCGGTAAGCCTGCGTTAAACGACTTGCGAACACCCTGCATTTGCAGCACTAGGTCTTTGTTGTTGACTTGTTTAGCCACGAATAGCCACTACAGGATCAAGTCGTGCGGCACGTAAGGCCGGAACGAAGGCGGAAATCAAACCCGTTAAGGTCGCCAGCAATAAGGCACTAATAAACAACGGCGGCTCCAAATCCAAAGGAAAAAGCGGCGTGCCGTCTGGGTTACGCAGCATTTTTTGCCAAATTAATAATCCGCCTCCGCCCAGCATAGAGCCAATAACTGCACCACCAAAACCTAACAAGCCGCCTTGCAGCAAAAAGATACGCAGGATTTGTCCGCGCGTAATTCCCATCGCCCGTAAAATGCCAATTTCTCGTGATTTTTGCACCACAGAAACCACCAAAACGCTAGCAATACCCAAGGCAACCGAGAGCGCGACAAACAGACGAATCACGGTGTTTGAGCTTTGCTGTGCGCCTATCGCGGTGAACAGCTGGGCGTTGTTTTTTATCCAACTATCGGCTTGAACACCGGTTGAAGCTTCGATGCGCTGGGCAATAATCTCGGCGGCATAAATGTCTTTCACATTTACATCCAATACAGAAACTCCGCCCACTAATCCCAATAAGCTTTGCGCTGTTCGCAAGGTGACAAAGGTGCTGCGTGAGTTGGCGCCTTTATTGCCAAAATCAAAAATGCCCGAAATGGTCAAGGTGTTGTCACCGCCAGTTGCCGAAGTCACGCGCAGCTTGTCGCCTAGGCTTAACCCTAAATCACTCGCTAATTCGCTGCCTATTAAAATGTCTGATCCGGTCAGGTCCATTGTGCCGCTGACAATTTTGTCGGCCATGGCAATAATCTGAAAATACAAATCTGGCTTCACGCCGTTAATAGAAATGGCGCGACTAGTATCGCCTCGCACCACAAAAGCCGCCCCCGTCGCCGCGGGAGACACTACAGTCACATCGGCCATGTTGGAAATTTGCACCGCGATACTTTGCCACTGATCGATACTTTTGGTGCGTTGTGGCGGCGCTTGCATGATCGCGCCTTCTATAGAGTCCACATTGCTACGTAGCGGCCGCACTATCTCTTTGGAAGGCAACAACTGAATATGCGCCTGACCAGTCAATACACGAGTCGTAATATTGGATTGCAAGCCAAGTAACAAGGCGGACATAAAGACAATTACCGCCACACCCAAGGCGACACCACTGATAATAAACGCAGTTTGAATGCGCCCTTCCCCTAAAAAACGCAATGCAACAATCCATTCAAAAGGTTGCCAGCTGGGTAAGGTTTTTAGCTTGCTCGCTTCTAATGCTTTCTCGCTCATAGCGAATCAGCTTGCTGCAGTGGACGAATACGGTCGCCATCGGTAACGGTGACCGAACTCACTGGAACAACTTGATCACCAGCGCTTAATCCTGTTAACACTTCACTCATGCCATCACTGCGCAAACCAAGAGTGACGACTTGTCGATGGACTTGTTTGCCATCCAGTTTTAACACCCAAGGCACGACCGAATTGACATCATGAACCGCAGCACTGGAAACAAGCACGGCATCGCTGCGACTCGCCACTTTTATGTCCACAGAGACCGTCATGTCTTGGCGCAAATAGTCTGGTGGTTCAGGGACTTGCAGCTTCACTTCCACGGAACCTCGATCAGAGTCTATTCCCGGGTTGATATACACCAGTTGGGCACTAAAAAGCTGATCTGGATAAGCATCAGCAGAAGCTAATGCTGATTGATTTAATGCAAGTAGATGAAGATTTTTTTCTTCGATTTGCACGACCATTTGTGTTTCGCCAGATGGAGAAAGCTGCATTAGCGTTTCGCCAGGTTGAACTACATCACCTGGCTCCACATTGCGTGCAATCAACACACCGTCCACAGGCGCTTTTAATGTGGTGTAAGCCAATTTAGCTTGAGCTAATTCAAGGCCGGCCTGAGCTTGCTCAAGGCTCGCTTCATCTAGTGCTACTTGGCTGCCATTAGTTTGTAAACTAATCATTTTTGATTGCAAACTACTGACCTTACTACGAGTAACTTTTTCGGCACGCACTGCTTCATCCAGACTGGATTGGCTAATCAAATGTTTTTTCAATAAGCTTTGACTGCGTTCCAGATCTTGCAAGGCTGCCATTTGATTGGCTTTGGCTTCTTCTACTTCTTGCTCTGCCATGGGAGCTTCTACTTCGTGTAATTGACGAAGTTCTGCTTTTGCTAACAGCACAGCAGCCTTGGCTTGGCTTACCGCCGCATGCAACTCACTAGATTCCAATTCAACAAGTGGCATATTCACTTCAACCCTTTGCCCCTCATTAACAGGAACAGCTCTCACTGTACCGGTAATTTGTACGCCAATATCAACGCGATGTGGCGCTTCTACACGACCACTGGCCACAACGGTTTGTACAAAATCACGCTGAACAACGATTTCAAGCAGGACTCTTGGCCCCAACATAAATCGTACTCCTGCCGTTATTGCCAAGACTAAAATAGCGATAACCAGCAAAACAATGCCGATATGTTTATGAGTTAAACCAAAGATCTTTGAGGTGACAGTTGACCCATCTGCTTCCGGCTCGCTGGTATTTTTAGAATCGCTTGTACTGGTCATGCTCTATTCCAAGTTTTTTAAAGAAGTTAACGTGCTTTTATGATGACTCGATGAACCAGCATGACTAGCAATTTGTGCCTTTGCGGACTTAATAATATGAGCAGGATCAAAACCAAAGTGCTGTTCAACCACTTTACGCGGTGCCGACAAGCCAAAGGTTTGCATGCCAATGATTGTTCCTGCATAACCAGTGTAACGTTCCCAACCAAAGGTAGAGCCTTCTTCCACGGCAACTCGTGCTTGAACCGCTGGCGGCAAAATTTGATCTTTGTATTCCTGCAACTGGCTTTCGAATAATTCCCACGATGGCATGCTGACCACGCGAGCTTTAATGCCTTCGATTTTTAACTGTTCGTACGCAGCAACACAGAGCGACACTTCACTGCCGGTTGCCAATAACAAAACATCTGGCTTGCCATCTTTCGCATCGGCAACAATATAAGCGCCAAAAGCCAAACCACTGGCGCTACCATATTTAGCGCGATCCAGCGTCGGCAACGCTTGGCGAGTTAACACCAGACACGCTGGCATATGATTATTGGCCATAATAACGCGCCATGCTTCGACAACTTCATTCGCATCTGCTGGCCGCAATACCAAGATTCCCGGCATAGCTCGCATGGCAGCAAGGTGTTCAACGGGCTGATGTGTTGGGCCGTCTTCGCCCATGCTGATTGAATCATGAGTCCAGATCGAAATCATCGGCAACTCCATCATCGCGCTGAGCCGAAGCGCCGCACGGCAGTAATCGGTAAAGACAAAAAAGCTCGCCACATAAGGTCGCAATTTAGACAAGGCAAGACCATTACCAATGGCACACATGGCATGTTCGCGCACACCAAAATGGAAGTTTCGTCCAGCGTAATTGTCCACCTGAAAATAGTCAGAACTGGTTGGTTTTCCGGCCTTCAATTCTCCAATTTGTCTCAAGCTACTACTGGATTCAAAAGACAATTCCGTCTTTGTAGAAGGCGACAAATCTGCCGAGCCACCCAGCAACCAAGGCACTCGTTGAGCAATGGTATTAAGAACCAGCCCTGAGGATTCACGTGTCGAGATGTCTTTGCCGTCCGCTGTGAATGTAGGCAAGCCAAAGTCCCAAGCTTGAGGAAGATGCGTTTGCTGCATCTGAGTAATTTGCCCGGCCAATTCGGGGTATTGATAATGATAAGCCGCAAAGGTTTTTTGCCATTCAGCATGAGTTTTCGCACCACGTTGACCGAAATTCGCTGCAAAATAATCGACAACTCCGGCAGCTACATCAAATTGGGATTCTGGATCAGCACCATAAAATTCTTTGGCAAGATGTACTTCTTCTACCCCAAGTGGTTCACCATGGGCCTTCGCCGTATCTTGTTTATGGGGCGCACCATAACCAATATGACTCTGTACAATGATCAGAGTCGGACGATCTTCTGTATCAATAAACGCCTGATACGCCGCGCTTAGTTGCGTTAAATCATTGGCGTCGCTCACCCGCACCACATTCCAACCGTAAGCCTTGAAACGTGCCGCCACATCTTCACTAAAAGTGATCTCAATGGAACCTTCGATACTGATGTGATTGGCGTCGTAGATCCAACACAAATTCGATAATTTCAAGTGCCCAGCCAAGGAAGCGGCTTCACTGCTGATGCCTTCCATCATGTCGCCATCGCCACACAAGGCATACACATTATGGTCGAACAAGGTGTAATCGGGGCGATTATAGGTCGCCGCCTGCCAGCGTTCAGCAATTGACATACCAACACTTGTCGCCAAGCCTTGTCCAAGCGGCCCTGTGGTGGTTTCCACGCCGCTGGTCCAGCCATGCTCTGGATGACCAGTACAACGACTGCCAAGTTGGCGGAACTGTTTTAGATCTTCCATGGTGACCGCTAAGCGCTCGCCAGCAGGATAACTCGCTGCCTTTGCTTTCACTCCGGTCAAGTGCAATAAACTATACAACAAGGCGCAGGCGTGACCGGATGACAACACAAATCGATCTCGATTCAGCCACTCAGGATCTTTTGGATCAAAACGAAGAAAACGCTGCCACAAACAATACGCCGTTGGCGCGGCGTCCATTGGCGTGCCGGGATGCCCCGATTTGGCTTTTTGTACGGCATCGATAGACAGAGTACGCAGCGTATTGATAGCAAGCTGGTCGAGCATTAACTGTTTCACTTTGGCTGACTCCTAAAAAATCGTTAAAAAGGCGCTTCGTCGTTTTCTGATTTGCTATTTTTTGACGTACTGGTTTTTACTTGCTGACTTTTTTGCTCTATGACTGCCAATAAATCGTTCCAAGACTGAGTAAAAGCGTCTGCGCCCTCTTGTTGGAGCTGATCAGCCAATGCGCCAACATCGATGCCTTCTACGGCGAATTCCAACAGCTTTCTTTCAGCATCAACACCATCAATCGACATCACGCTAGACAAGGCGCCGTCTTTCGAGAAGCTTAGTAATGTCTTTTCTGGAATCGTATTAATGGTGTGTGGCGCAGCGAGTGCTGAGACGTAATAAGAGTCAGAAATCGTTGGATCTTTGCTGCCTGTGCTGGCCCAAAGTAAGCGTTGTGATTGAGCACCAGCCGCCTTTAGCGATTGCCAGTGTGGCGCTGCTAGCAGTTCACAATAGGTCTTGTAAGCCTGTTGGGCGATTGCGATACCAAGACGATTACGCAGATTAGATGAAACCTTGTCATTAACGGCAACATCCCAACGACTGATAAACAACGAAGCAACCGAGCCAACTTTTGGATCAAGTCCTTTTGCAATTCGGCGCTCGATGCCTCGCATGTAAGCCTCGGCCGCGGCGAGATATTGCTCGCTGGAAAACAGCAAGGTCACGTTAACGGGAACACCCGCAAAAATTGTTTCTTCAATGGCCGCTAAGCCTGCTGGAGTACCGGGAATTTTGATAAACAAATTGGAGCGTTTAGCGCGTTTATGCAAATCCACCGCCGCCGCAACTGTACCAGCAGTATTGTTCACCAAAAGTGGTGAGACTTCTAACGAGACCCAACCGTCCATTCCATCGGTGTTATCAAAGATGGGGCGTAATAAATCCGCCGCACGAGTTAAATCTTCCAGCGCTAATTCGAAAAACAGCGCTTCACCCGATAGACCATTGGCAGCTTTTTCTGCGATAGCTTGGTTATAGTTATCACCGTCTTTTATTGCTTTGTCGAAAATGGTCGGATTCGATGTTAGTCCTGTCACACTCAGATGATCAATATAGTGCTGCAAAGTGCCGCTGTTTAGCAGCTCGCGAGTAATGTTATCGAGCCAGATACTTTGACCTAGCATGTGCAATTGCTTGGTCGCACTTATGCTTTCAGATAAAAAGTCATCTTCAAAAGGATTGCTGTCTTTTATAGGTTTCATAATTCCTCCAATGACGCAGAACGAATGTCTGCTGCGCCAAGACCAATACAAAAATCGTGATGAATCAGCTCGCCGATGTGTTCAATAGTGACATCGGCAGCTGGATAAGGATGTGCCTTTTCTGGATCGTGAGCGTAATGACCTTGCCTTGGAAAAACCGTAGTAAGCCGGCTTCCCCAAACGCGTTTCATGGCGGTCAAAATACGCAATTTATCGTCTACCATGACATAACGCTGGGCTGGATAATGTTGCTCGACCGCATCGAGCATGGTTTCTTTGTGGATATAAATTAACACCTGACCATCCACTGCTTCCCATAACCCTGAACGCTTGATTTTGCGCGGCTGCAGGACGGCTTCTCCATCGGTCAAAATGACGGTTTTGCCTAGGGTTTGCAGATGTTTAATGAGTGCCAATGCATCGGCATAAAGCCGATCCACAAACGGATAATCAAGAAAGAACTCAGCGATTAAGAGCCCTCGAGCATCATCAAGATGTTCAAGTCGATACTGTTGCAGCGCGCCTAGATAATCCGCATAACCGCGTTCTGTGCGTAACGTTTCGAATATCACCCAATAACGAGCGCTGTTTTCCTCGCCGATTTCACGAATTAAAAACGCTTTTAATTCCACCAAAATATGGTCGTTGTCGAGCAAGGTGTTATCAACATCCAGCAGAAAAACAATCTCGTCTGTTGCGCTACTATCCACCATTAGTTAGCAGCAGCGGAATATTCGCCGCGGCGCGCTGCTTTATCGTTGGCCGCTCCTTGCTGCAAGACTTTTTGTGCTGCCTCAACATTGTCATCTTGCCCGAGCCAAACTTCTAACGCGGGCAGTTCAATCGCGCGAGAAAATGAAAACGTCAGTGCCCATGGCAAACGGGATTTGTATCGGCTATTCATGGCATTTAAACGTGCCGAGGCCATTTCGGGCGTTTGTCCACCGGATAAAAAAGCAATGCCCGGCACCGCCGCAGGAACAGTACGCAACAAACAACTCACCGTCATATCGGCAACTGTCTCGACACTTTCCTGTACAGGACATAGCAATCCGGGCAACACCATGCTGGGTTTTAACAGCAAACCTTCCAGCAAAACGCCTTGCTCATTCAAGTGTTGGAAAACCGCCTGTAAGACAGATTCCGTCACTTGCGCACATTGTTGTAAGGTGTGACTGCCATTAATCATCACTTCAGGCTCGACAATCGGCACCAGCCCCGCTTCTTGGCATAAGGCCGCATAACGCGCGAGAGCATGAGCATTGGCTTCAATACAGGCTATAGATGGCGTGACTCTATTGATAACCCTTGTTTGAATAGCGTCGACATCAATGCTAAATACCGCCCGCCATTTTGCGAAGCGCGCGCCCATCAGGGCATAAGCTTCCAACCGTTCACGTAAACCGTCCAAGCCTTCGGTGACTTTTTCGCCCGGATGCCCAGCCATATCTACTGCGCCAGCATCTACTTTGATACCGGGAATAATGCCCGCGTCAATCAGTACATTTATGAAGGGCGTGCCATCTTGAGTATGTTGATGAATGGTTTCATCGAACAAAATCGCACCGCTGATGCTATCGCTTAATCTTGGTGTGGTGACAATCAATTCTCGGTAAGCACGTCGCATCTCTAAGCTTTGCGCGATACCCAATTTGGCAAAGCGGCGATTGCACGTCGCCACACTTTCGTCCATTGCGAGCAGGCCTTTATCATCGGCCATCAAGCGCTTAGCCGTTTCTATTAAGTGACTTGTAGAGCCGATTGCTTGGCTTGATGAGCTCGAATCATTCATCCTTATTACTCCATTTCCAATCGCGAATTTCCGGCATATCGACACCGTATTCATTGATGTACTGACGATGCTCAATCAGTTTTTCGCCCAACATGCGTTTTAACTCGACGCCTTTCACGCCGGTTTGCGGTAGTCGGTCAATCACATCAATCACGAGGTGAAAGCGATCCATGTCATTAAGCACTGTCATATCAAACGCTGTAGTGATCGTGCCTTCTTCTTTGTAACCACGAACATGGATATTGCGATGATTGGTACGGCGATAAGTTAATTTATGAATGAGCGATGGATAAGCATGAAAGGCAAAAATCACCGGTTTATTTTCGGTAAACAAAAGATCAAACTCGGCATCATTCAAACCATGTGGATGCTCGGTTTGAGGCTGCAGCTTCATTAAATCCACTACGTTCACCACACGAATATTCAACGTGGGTAAATGCTTTCGCAAAATAGATACAGCCGCTAAGGTTTCTAGCGTTGGTACATCGCCACAACAAGCCATCACGATATCTGTTTCGGCATGATTACTTAACTCGGTATCGTTACTTGCCCAATCCCAAATGCCAATGCCTGCCGCACAATGTTTCGCTGCGGCGTCCATGTCCAACCATTGCGGCGCTGGATGCTTTCCGGCAACAACCACATTGACGTAATGCTTGCTGCGCAAACAATGATCCATCACCGAAAGCAAACAGTTGGCATCGGGTGGCAAATAGACTCGGACTATGTCGGCTTTTTTATTCACCACATGATCGATAAAACCCGGATCTTGGTGAGTAAAGCCATTGTGATCCTGACGCCAAACATGAGACGCCAATAGATAATTCAACGAGGCGATCTTAGGTCGCCAAGACAAACCAGCGGTGACTTTTAGCCATTTCGCGTGCTGGTTAAACATGGAATCAACGATATGAATAAAAGCTTCGTAGCAATTAAATAAGCCGTGTCGGCCAGTCAGTAAATAGCCTTCTAGCCAGCCCTGACACTGGTGTTCGCTAAGCATTTCCATCACGCGACCATTGGGAGCTAGGTATTCGTCATTAATTTTTGTGGTCGCTTCCCATTGTCGATTAGTGGTTTCGAACACCGCCTCAAGCCCATTAGAAATTGTTTCATCTGGGCCAAATACTCGAAAGTTCTCTTGGTTAAGCTTAATCACATCTCGCACAAATGGCCCGAGCACATGAGTATCACCAACACCGCGCACGCCGTGTTTCGGCACCGCACAAGCGTAATCACGAAAATCTGGCATTTGTAAGGGTTTCAGTAGCAAACCACCGTTGGCATGAGGGTTCGCTCCCATGCGGCGTTCACCTTTCGGCGCAAGCTCGGCTAACTCTGGTAACAAACGGCCAAGACTATCGAATAATTCTTGAGGGCGATAACTGCGCAACCATTCTTCGATTAATGGCAGGTGTTCTGGTTTCGATTCTGGATTAGATATTGGCACTTGATGAGCATGAAAAGTGCCTTCGATCTGTACGCCATCGACTATCTTAGGGCCCGTCCAGCCTTTTGGAGATTTTAGAATAATCATCGGCCAACAGGGACGTTCAAATACTCTATTTTCTTGGGCGTTCAATTTGATCGCCTTGATTTCCCGTACCGCAAAGTCGAGCGCTGTCGCCATAGCTTTATGCATATAGTCAGGATCACTGCCTTCGACAAAAATTGGATGCCAACCATAACCACGAAATAGCTGCTCTAGCTCTTGGTGACTGATTCGAGCCAGAACAGTTGGATTCGCGATCTTGTAGCCATTCAAATGCAAAATGGGCAAAACCACACCATCGGTATTAGGATTTAGAAACTTATTAGAATGCCAAGCGGTCGCCAAAGGCCCTGTTTCAGCTTCGCCATCACCCACCACACAGGCAGCGATTAATTCTGGATTATCAAATACCGCACCAAAGGCGTGACTCAATGAATAACCCAATTCTCCACCTTCATGGATGGAACCGGGACATTCGGGTGACGCATGGCTGGGAATGCCACCGGGAAAAGAAAACTGTTTGAACAGCTTTTGTAGGCCGACTGTGTCTTGACTTATATCAGGATAAATCTCGCTGTAACTGCCTTCCAAATACGTATTTGCCACCACCGCAGGACCACCATGAC
>JBLWUN010000036.1:0-10342 GCA_048268905.1 Maricaulaceae bacterium
AGGAAGCGGGCGAGGGGATCGCGGTGCGCGATTCAAGTGAGACGGTGGCGGTCCGGGCAAGCCGATCCGAGTTGGACGCCTTCGTTGCGGAGTGGCACGAACGGGGCTATGCCAATCGGTCTCAGGCGCTTAATGCGGTGCTGCGTGGACGGTGCGGGTTCCTCGATGTGCCGCGTGATCTGGTCGCGGAATTCTGCGCCGCATGGCGTCAGGCGAAGGATGTGAGCGACGCCGGATTGGCGCTCGCCAAGGCGGTCCATCGCGGTCGGCTGGAGGTCTCGGAGGCGGACCGCGCGGTGCTGATCGAACTGCTCGATCTTGCGCAGTCCATGAGCCGTGAGATGGGCCGGATGAAGGATGCGGCGCAGGCGCTGCGCCATCAGGAGTGGCCGCAAAAGGAAGAAGGGCAGGGGGCGGATAGCGGGGTTCTGGAGGATGGTCCGCGCACGCACGAGCGTGGATTGAGGCTTGTCAGGAATGGCTGACCCACTCGCCCTCTACGCCTCGGTCATGGGTCGGCTCTGGGAGGATGAGCGCATCCGGGGCCAGGCCGCGGCGCGGATCGACGCGCGGCTGGCGGGGCGTCGGCAGGGGCGGAGTTTCGCGCGCGTCGGATCCATGTCGGCGCGCAACGCGCTGAAAGCGGCCTCGGGTCAGAGCCGGGCGGCGGTCTTCAAACGGATCCGGGCAGGGGGGTGCAAGACGCGTGCCTCGCTCGGGGCGCAGCTCTCCTACATCAACGACAAGGCGGTCTACACCTACTCGACGATGACCAACGCGCTGACCGATGCGGCGGTGCTGTCTGAGGAGCAGAAAGAGGACATCATCGAGGACTGGGCCGGGACCTGGCGCGGCTCGACCAAGCTTGGCTTTACCTCGCATATGCTGCTCTCGTTCCCGACCGACGTGACGGTCGACCAGGTGCGCGACATCGCGATGGACTGGACGGAGCATTTCTTTGAGAGCGGCGAATACGGCGATCAGTGGGACTATGTCCTCGCGGTCCATGACGACCGGGCGCACAAGCACGCGCACATCATCCTGAACAATCGCGGCGTCGAGAAGGGCACATGGTTTTCCTGCTGGGCCGAGGGTGTGATGTCGCCGCAGCTCATGCGCGAGAAGCAGGCCGAGATCGCGGAGCGCTACGGCGTCATGCTCGACGCCACCACCCGGCTCGAGCGCGGCATCTTCGAGAAGCCCGCCGGGATCGAGGAGATCTACCGTGCCAAGGAAGAGGCCCGCCTACCGCGCGAGATCGTCATGACGGCCCAGGAATCCGCCATGGCGCAGGCGCAGGTGGTGGGCTTCGCCAAGGACTACAAGAACCTCGCCGACCTGCTGGACCGGATAGACCAGCGCCACATGGCGCGCGCCGTGCGCGGCATGGCGGACGGGCTTGGCTCGGGCACGCCGTGGAACTTCACCGAAGGAGAGATAGACATGAAGGACATCAAGACCGTCGGTGATGCGATCGACTATTCAGAGCGCACGATCGAGGCGCTGAGGCTCAAGGCCGAGGAACTGGACCCGGCCGAGCGCGCCGCATTCGAGGCCAAGGCCGCACCGATCATCGCGGATCTCTCTCAGATGGTGCCGGACCCGGAACTGCGCGCGCGCTTTGGCAAGCAGCTCGAAGAACCCTATCCGCCGGGGGCGGGCAGCGAAGTGCTGATTGCGGCGCTGCAATCCGGCAATGACGAGGGTCTGCGCTACGTGCTCGAGCGCGCCGAGGAGGTGGGCATGGACAGCGAGGAACTGGTGGCCCGGATCGCGGCGGGCGGCACGCGGAACTACGGCATGGCGCAGGACTGGGTCGAGCGGGACATGAACGCGGTGCTGGCCAAGGACGGACTGAGCGTGGAGACCGCGAGTGACGACCAACTCGATGCCGCCCTCGAGAAGGTCGACGGCGTGATGGACGCGCTGATGGAGCGGGCCAAAGAGATGGGCGTCGAGATCGGCCGCACCCTCGCGGATGAGGAACAGGAGATCCTGCCGCTGATCGACGAAGACGACCGGACGCCCAATCCCTACCTGCAGGACCTCGCCGACATGTTGCGGGATGGAAAGCTCACCGAGGAACAGGAAGACACGGTCGAGCGGACCTTGCAATCCGAGCTCTTCAAGGAACTGGGTGAGGAAGGTTTGGCCGAGCTTCGCCGCGGCAACTACGAGGTGCTGGATGCGGCCCTGCCAAGCAAGCTCGACCAGATCACCGTCACGCAGGAGTTCCTTGAGATGACGTTTGAGGAAACGGGCGACCAGGTCTTCACCGACCGCGCCGCCGGATTGCAGCAGGATAAGGCGACCGAGGTCGCGCGGTTGCGCGGCCAGCTGGAGGCGCAGGAGCTGGGTCGCGATCTCGGTCGGGACCGCGGCCTCGATGACGAGATGGAATTCTGAGGGGGGATGACCACCATGACCAAGACACTTCCCCTCTGGGCCGCGCTCCTCTTCGGTGTGATCTGCGGCGCCGTCATCGGCACCATCCTCGCCGCCTTCTACCTGACCCTGGCTCTGAAAACCGGCTTTGGCAGCTTCGACATGCTGGCACTCTGGAAGGCGAGTGCGGCTACACGCGCAGCGCACCCCGAGGCCTTCAAGGTGGGGTTTGGTGCCGTCGGCTTCGGGGCCGTCGGCCTCGGCGCCCTGGCGCTGGCCTGGACCTGGAAGAAGGAGCGGGACGACTACGGCTCGGCCCACTGGCAGACCAAGGCGGAGCTGAAAAAGAACGACATGCTGCAGGCCCCTGGGAAGGGTTTCGTCTGCGGCAAGCTTGGCGCGCCGAGCTCGAAGGCCGAGTTCATTTCCTCGACGACGATCCCGCATGTGATGATGGTGGCCCCGACCCGCGCTGGTAAGGGTGTGGGTTTCGTGATCCCGAACCTTCTGAGCTTTGCGGGCTCGGTCGTGGTGCTGGACGTGAAGGGCGAGAACTTCGAGAAGACCGCACGACTCCGGGCGCTCAACGGCGACGAGGTCTATCGGTTCAGCCCCTTCGACTGGGCCAATGCCACGCATCGTTACAACCCGCTCGCGCGGATCGCGAAGGCCCCGACATTCGCGCAGCGCTTCACCGAGGTCTCGATCCTGGCCGACCTCTTCCTCGACAAGGACAACAAAACGCTCGACACCTTCTCCGAGGCCGGCAAGTCGATCTTTGTCGCGGCCTGCCTGCTGGCGATCCAGCGCGGCACGCCGAACCTTGGCGAGGTGAACAAGATCGTCGCCGGGGGCGAGTACAAGAACGCGCAATACAAGACCTATGCAGACGAGGCCGAGGAAGACATCCTGCGCGAGCTCTGGACCAACGCTGCTTCAGCCTCATCGCGCCTGCTGACCTCGAACATTCAGGCGCTGATGACGGCCGGCCTCAAGCAATGGGACAACCCGGCGGTCCGCTCGGCCACCGAGGCGAGTGACTTTGATTTCTCGACCTTCCGCAAGACCCCGCAGTCTCTCTACATCGCCGTCTCCGAGGATCACATCGCAACCCTCGCTCCGCTCCTGCGCCTGATGTTCGCCGATCTCATCGCCTCGATCCGCATGAATGAGCCGGGCCCAGACGAACCCTGGCCGGTCATGATGATGATCGACGAATTCCAGCAGATGGGGGCGATGCCCTATCTGGAGCGCGCGATCCACTCGTTGGCAAGTTACGGGGGCCGCGTCGCGATGATCGCGCAGTCGCTGGCCTCGCTTGATCGGATCTACGGACCCGAGGGCCGCGAGAGTCTTGAGAACGGGGCGGGGCTCAAGCTCTACATCACCCCGCGCGACCAGCGCACTGTAAAGGAGGTTTCGGCCGCCGTCGGCAGTACCACCCGCGAGGCCGTGACCCGGATGTATGGTCGCAACAAGGGGTTCCTTGGCGCGACCTCGACCTCGGCGCGGCTGGAAGAGCGGCCGCTGCTTTCCGAGACGGAAGCGCGCCTGATGGACCCCGACGAGGTCATCATCCTCGCTTCGCCCCAGCACCCTATCAAGGCGAGCCGGATCAAGTATTACGACGATCCGTTCTTCAAGGACATGCTGGCACGACAGGAGGGCAAGCCCTTCCCCTATCCGCCGCGTGTGCAGGGTGTGGGGCCTTGGAATGGAATAGTGGGCGGCGACGGCGGTGACGAGGTCGACGCAGACGAGCAGGTGAAAGCAGCCGAACGCGCGCCTGTCCGGGACCGTTCACAGCGCCGCGAAGCGCGCGCGATGAGCGTGATGGCGATGGAGGCCGGGCGCGGGCAACCAGAGCCGGAGACGCTCGAGCGGGAAGCTGCGGTGCCGAAGGAATGGGAGGCGGCGCTCGACCGGCAGGAGGATTTCATCGAGGAATTGTTGGGAGGGTGAGCGCCGTCGACTAGGAGTGAGTGCAGCGGAAATGTTTCGCCCGAGTCGGGAAAAATTAGAACATAGTGGAAACACGGATGTCCACCTGATATTGTGGCGCACAAGAAAGGAGTGCCCAATATGTTGGACAAGAAGCAGCAAATGGAAGTGTTCCCGACGACGATCGATCTCAAGCGGATCGATCCGTCTCTCAACATGCGGCGCTTCTATCGAATGAGCGTTCAGTCAGAACTCTTTGGCGGCGCATGTCTCGTGCGGGAATGGGGCCGCATCGGGTTTCGAGGACAGATGCTAATCGAACAGCACCCCGACGAGGGTGGAGCTGTCTCCGCGCTCATGAAGCTTGCAGTGACCAAGACTCGACGAGGGTATCGAGCTGCTGTGGATCAACGAGAGCAGCGGGTCTCGGGTGTGCCAATCGTTAGCGATGCCATTGCCGCCAGCCAAGACGAACGTAAAATCAAGAGCATACGGGCTGAAGGGCCATAGAAAATCTGCAAATACGGTTCCGCAAAAAGGTTGAAAAGTCGGGGCCAAACGAACATCTTTAAGTTGAGGTCGATTGAGTTAGGAAGTTGATGATGAACACGAGTTCGAACATAGGTTTTGGCTATAACGTCGCGATTGAAAAACTTGCTGAAGAATTGGCAGTGCCACAAGATCGCTTTGATCAAGCCGAACGACGCTACAAGGACCTTGGCGAGTTCTTGCATCGCGATGAGTCCAAGGTTCGTGACTATGATCCCGATGTCTATATTCAAGGCTCGTTCGCGCTCGGCACGCCGATCAAGCCGACGTCCAAGAACGAAGACTACGATCTCGACATCGTTGTTTCTTTCCGGTCTCTGACGAAAGCGCAGATTACCCAGGCAGATCTCCGCGCTCATCTGCTGGCTGAGCTCGAGGCGTATCGCGATGCGCGAGGGATCAAAAACGAGGTAGGTGAGTCTAGAAGGTGCTGCACCTTGATCTACGCCGATGGTGCGCAATTTCACATGGACGTGTTGCCGGCGGTTCCAGACGAGGCAAACATGCGTGCCGTTCTTTCTTCCTACCTCGCGGATCAGGCGCTTGCGGAAGGTGCGATTGCCATCACCGATAAAGACAAGACTAGCACATACCGTATCATCACGGATGATTGGCCACGAAGCAATCCCAGGGGCTTTGCCGCATGGTTCAAGTCGAGGCAGATCGAACAACTGAATGAACGTCGCAGGGCATTCCTCGACGCCCAAGGCAAAGTGACAGCGAGTGTGGAGGACGTCCCGGTGTTTCGGGTGCGAACACCTCTCCAGTCATCCATCATGATCTTGAAGCGTCACAGGGATGAGTGGTTCGCGGAGCAGGATCCGGACCTGAAGGTTATTAGTGTGATCCTCACGACGCTCTCAACTCATGCCTATGCAGGCGAAGCAAGGGTATCGGATGCAATTGCCAAGATTTTGAGGGACATGCATCTCGCGATCGAAGAACGGAATGGGGTGTCATGGATCGCCAACCCAACGGACCCTTCAGAAAATTTTGCGGATAGGTGGGAAAAATTCCCGGAGCGCCGGGAATCCTTCTTCAAGTGGCTGGAGGCTGCTCGAACGGATTTCGGTGCCGTTCAAAGGTTCAGCGACACAAATATTGTTCTAAACGAGCTCTCACGAAATCTTGGAAGCACCCTCGTTGAAGGTGCGCGCTCGAGGGTAGCGGCATCTGCGGGGGCACGTGCGGCATCCGTTGCTCCTGCCGCTGCAGCCGGGGCTTCTGCGCCCGGTCTCGTTTTTGGTGGTGAGGATCGGAGGCCGACGGAGCCAAAAGGTTTTGGTTGATGGACTTCACAGCCGGCGAAGCGCGGCTAATCCGTGAGTGTGAAGAGCTTGCTGACCTAGCCGCGGCATCAGATTGGCTGGAAGAACCCCAATTCGGCAAAAACGCCGATGGCCTGCTGACTTGGTCGTTTGTTCTGCTCGCCAGGGAGCGTCGCATTCCATTGCGGCTGGTTTTCCCGGCACTTTTTCCAGATCTGCCACCATTTGTACTTCCAGCCGACAGATCGGTCCGGCTATCCCAGCACCAGTATGGCGAGGGTGGCGAACTATGCCTTCAGTATAGACCGGATAACTGGCACCCCGACTGCAAAAGCACGGATGTGGTCCGGAGTGCCAAAGCACTTCTCGAGGCAACCCCAAAGGACGATGCTTTCTCAGACGTGGAAAGCGCTCATCCAGCCGACTTACCTTCGTTGCTCTCGGGGTGCTCCCGGCGCTTCATGCTACCGCCTGACACCGCACGGCTTTTAAGGTTGCGCCTTGCCGGACACGCAACCGATATTCATATGACTTTGGAGCGCCGGGTTGGGGGTTCTGAAGTTCTTGTTGCTCGCATCGCGAGCATCGGGCTGGATTCTGGTTTACGGGTGCCGATTGATGGTGCGGGATTTGGGGGAAGGGTGGTTCCTGGGGTCCTATATCGATTGCCCGATATTCGACAAATTCCAGATCTGCATCCCGAAGAGCTGAAGGGGCTCTTGTACCAGTACCTACCTTCATGGCTCCGTAAATGGGTAGAAGACGCCGGCGACATGTTGGTTGTCATGTCAAATGGTAGGCGAGAGGTATTGCTGCGCGTTCGGCACAACGGATCGAAACGAAAGATTGATCTGTTTCATACCTTTGAACCGCCGAAGGCTAGAGAACGCCGACTGCACGGGAAGATGTTTCGAGAATCTAGCATCTGCATCATTGGCGCAGGTTCACTGGGATCAAAAGTGGCCGCCAGTCTTGCGCGCGAAGGCGTCGGTCATTTCATGTTGCTGGATAATGATGTTCTTTGGTCCGACAACTTGGTTCGAAACGAACTCGATGAAATGGATGTGGGGCATCACAAGGCAGTTTCTCTAAGGCACAGATTGTTGCGAATAAATCCGGCAGTGAAAGTCGGTGCTTTGGGTATGAGTCTGACGTCTCAATCCGCTGTCCAGCATATTGCTCAGTTGAGCGAGATCATAAGCACTTGTGATCTCGTCATAGATACGACGGCTGATAGCGGAGTGTTTCGAATGGCAGCGGCCATTTGCACGCAGAAGCGTAAACCCCTCGTTTGGGGACGAGTCTACGCGGGAGGACTCGGAGGATTGATTGCACGAAGTATCCCTTCTGAAGATCCGCCACCACTGATCGCTGCAACTCAATTGCGAGCATGGTGCGACGAGAAAGGTATGGCACCGCCAGAGGGCCGCGAGCACAATTACGGGGTGCAAGGCGATGACGACGATGAGCCCCTCTTTGCTTCTGACGGCGATGTGGGTGTCATGGCCAATAGGCTGGCACGTCACGCCCTAGACGCCCTAGCAACCTCAGAGATGAGAGTTCATCCGGAACCTGCCTACTTTATCGGGCTGCGCAAGGGTTGGATCTTTGATCATCCCTTCGATACCCACCCAGTCATTTTCGCTCCTCACGAAGGATGGGAAAAGGGCAGCACAAGTTGTGCAGAAGAGGGCGTTGAACGCGTCATGACTCACCTTGGAGTACAAGATGACGCTTAGCCTCTCAGTCTCACGCTCGCAGCTTGCTAAATTGCAGACCCACCTCAAGAAGGGCGGCAACCGCGAGATCGGCGGGTGGTTGGTTGCAGAACAGACAGCTCCGGGAAAATTTGATCTCGTCGGTTTGACCGTCGATCTTGAGGCAGGGACACGAGATCGTTTCGATAGTTTACCTGAGCCCCACTCACAACAGATGGATCGGATCTTGCTGGAGAATAGCGGTCGCGCTGGACGGGTTGACTATCTTGGCGAGTGGCACTCGCACCCGACATTCCCACCAATACCTAGCGAGATCGACGTGGCCGCGATGACGGATATGGTAGAAAACAGCGGACCTTCGTTTGCGGCGTTGGTTATCGTCCGTCTAATCGCCAACGCCTCGATTCAGGCTACTATTACCACGTTTCAACGTGGCCAATTGCCCGAGGCCGGCCAGTTGATAATTGCGGATGAAGTTTCAGAAGCTGAATTTGGCGAGGGTTGGCAACTGCCGGAACACTAGCATCATTCGGTAGCCTGAAATTGGTTGGGTCCTCGACTGACCATCCCATCGTAACTCGCTGTGGCGGCACTATTCAAAATGGAGCAGAAAATTGTCTAGTTCAAACATCCCAGCCAAGATTCAGACCCAATTGTGGGCTTTAGCGGCGGGTCGATGTGAATTTTCAGGATGCAACAAGCTCCTTGTCGGGGATCTAATCGCTGGCAAGGAAGACGGAAAGTTCGGTTTCATCGCGCATATTGTGGCAGATAGCGAGAATGGTCCGAGGGGTGATAAAGTCCGTTCGCCACTTCTCGCCCGCGACATCAGCAACCTGATGCTAATGTGTCCCGTCCATCACAAGGAAATCGACGTAGATCACGTGGACGACTATCCGGAAGAAACGCTCGTGGCAATGAAGCGCGAGCACGAAGAGCGGATCGAGACTGTTACAGATATGGACTCTGACCGCGCAGCTCATGTGCTCCGTTTCGCGGCAACTATCGGCCAGATGGACTCGCTGGTTTCCACCAAAGCCATCTTTGCCGCTATGCCGCCCGACAGACATCCGGCGGAGCGACGAACCATCGACATCGAGCTGAATTCCGAAGTCAAGGATGATGAACCGGAATTTTGGGGCATGCAAAGCGCGCATCTGCATCGTCAGTTTCAACGCAAGGTGAAGGAGCGGATAGAGCAGAAGGAAATCCTTCAGTTGAGTGTGTTTGCGCTTGCTCCGCAGCCTCTTCTCATCGAGCTCGGCACATTGCTCGGTGACATCATGCCCGTGTGTGTTCACCAAAAATATCGCGAGCCATCTACGTGGAAATGGCAACTCCACCAGCCATCGATAAATTTCAAAATTGGCGAGTATTCTGGGCCGAAGGACGTACCAGTCGCCCTCAAGCTGGCGCTCAGCGCGACCGTAGATGATCAGAGAATTCGCTCGGTTTTGGGCGATAACGCTGCAATCTGGTCGATTACGGCAGAGGACCCTCATAACGACATCATGCGAAGACAGGACGATCTTGCAATTTATAAGACTCACCTTCGCAGGCTCTTTGATCGGATCAAGGCCCACCACGGCGAGGATGCGAGTGTCAACGTATTTCCTGTTCTTCCGGCTTCCGCGGCTGTTGAAACGGGTCGCTCACGAATGCCCAAAGCCGATCTGCCTTTGGTGATCTACGATCAAAAACCGGGGAAGGGATTCGAGCCAACGATTAGGATTGGCGCATAGATTATTGTAAATCTACGAGCGTAAGTCTGTCATACCTTCGCGAGATTGGCGGCCTCTCTTCTACTCAACCCTGCCTTCGCCAAATCAGTAGACGGCGGGCACCAGCACCGCATGGAGGTTTCATATAGTGGAATTCCCTTTGGCGAATACCAGGCCTGTTGATCAATTATTGGAAGACCTAGTTGAGGAGCTTCAGGTCCCGCCCGGTCGGTATGAACAGGCGGAGCGCAGTTACAAGTCGCTCGGTGATTGGTTGCACCGGCTGGACTCGACTGTGCGGGATGACAGTCCCGACGTATATGTCCAGGGTTCATTTCGGCTGGGGACTGCAATACGGCCCGCGTCAGACGAAGAAGACTATGACATCGATATGGTCTGCCGCCTCGATTACGAGAAGTCGGCACTGACCCAGGCAGAGCTGAAACGTCGCGTTGGCGTCGAAGTCAAAGCCTATGCCCGGCGATATGGCATGAGCAAACCCGAAGACGGGCGCCGCTGCTGGACCCTGGTCTACGCAGACGGCGCACAGTTTCACATGGATGTCCTGCCTGCGGTGCCTGACTTCGAGAAGCGGCGCTATCTGAGCGAAGCGGGCCCCGCGCTTGCCCGACTGGGGGCAACTGCGCTCGCGATCACAGACAAGGAACACGACGGTTTCCGGCAGGCTGGCGGCCGCTGGCCGCGCAGCAATCCCAAAGGCTATGCGCTCTGGTTTCGCGATCGGATGGGCCAGGCGTTC
>JBLWUN010000037.1:0-9967 GCA_048268905.1 Maricaulaceae bacterium
GATCCCGCAAATAAAGCTGCTCCTGCCATAAAAGCATTGGTTGCTGCATCGGCAGGTGGTGTGAAGTGCGGATTGAGCAGACGGCTGCCAAATAGCAGACTGGCAAAGCCGCTATAGAGCCAAATGGCATTCTGATTGGGGGTAAAGCCGGTTGAAATAAACAGATGCTGTAAATATGCGAGAAACGCGCCGTATAGAATAAGGCTGAAGACCCGATTTCGTGTTTTGCGCCGAGTTGCTTCTGCCATTCTCTAAATCCCCCAAAACTGTTGAATATTAGACGGCCATAAGAACTTGGGCGTCAAGATTATCCAGAGAGCTTAGGATGATTTCGCGTTTGCATAGGTATCCTGCTCGCAAGAGCAGTAATCAGGTACTTATTGAAGTCCGAGACCTGACCATAGCTCTGTCTGTGTCGATCACAAAAGCTGCTGTGGTGATCATCTCTTGGTGGTCGTACCCTGCGATCTTTGGGCGAACTTCAAAGAAGGATCCAATGCGAACATGGTGTTGGTTTCGGCTCGCAGTGGCTATTTTGGCGTATCAACATGCCATGTAAGCGTCAAACTCATCCATTGTGGTAATGATTTTCGCCACTCGGCCGTCAACCGTTACAATATGCATCTGCATGCCATCGTTTTCGATGCTGGCACAGGCTGCCTCCCTAATTTGCCACAACTCTGCCTCAGCAACACGAACCGCATCCCGCGCTTCATACATCTTTTGCTTGGCGTCCGTGATGATGTCCCAAGAAACCTCCAGGTTTTGGGGGCTGGGTATGTATTCTTCGTTTTCTTCTTGCATGTAAAGCTCCATGTTTGGTTCTTGATATATCGGTAATCATCAGGACAAATTTTATCCCGATATGGTTCCATATCTTGCAAGATCCTTGTTTGCACAAGGGATATCCAGAAAAAATCTAGGATGAATGGGAACGAAGTCCAAAGGCGTGCAATAAAAAGAATGGCGCCCAGCTTGTAGCGGACGCCATTCTCAAGTTTGTCTCGGAGCGTAAGGATGGATCATTTGATCCGGTGAGTCATTATCTACGCATTTCACCAGAGCATATTAGACCCTAATCGAAGGTCCGGCCCAAAGAAGCCCGTTTAATGCCATCACGCAACCTGAGGGATAGGTTCTTCACGTTTTAGATCATCAGGGTCGAGTTTGTTTTCTTGGTCTGTACGTTTGCTGTCAAAAGCATACAAACTCGTGATCTTCTGTCCGTTCCATGAAAACCGATAATGCTCCATCTGTGTCGCCCGATCAGCAACAGCATCCCTCTGTAGCACGACCAACCTTGTGCCTGTTGGTCGTTCCGGCGAGTGGAACAGAACCCCATGAACATTTGCCTCTTCGCTCTTTTCCATATCTCGCAATCGTTGAAGGATACTTGCGCCAATATTGCGACGTTCTGATCTAGCCAGATTGAGTGACAGCATGCGGGCATCCAGAAAGCGCCCGATCACAGGTCTTCCCAGCATCCGCATGTCTAGGCCAATCGGCTTCTCCGACGTGCGTCCAAGAAAAATTTCCCGCTTCTTGACGGAAACTGCAAGGGCAGTCTGCCTGTCGGTGGAAAGTTCCAAGCACCTGATCGATTTATCAAATAGCCAGGTTCCTTCTGGATTTGGATAAGCGAATGGTGCGTGGTTCCAGTTCTGGAGTTTGGGAGACGTCTCGTCGAGTGAATGGCCGCTGAGCGAAATCAGCTTCTCCCGTTCCTTGAGCCTCGGGTTGGTCATGCTTTCGAGCTTTACGAATTGCTCGTCATTGCCGTTGGCAATCCGCCCGTAAATTGGAACGGGCGGAAAACGGGAAGGAATCAGGAGATAACCGGTTTCGTTGATGTCTCGAACGGGGAACTCATCCACCTCGCTGCGCATCTACATACTCTCTTACTTTGTAGATATCGATGACTTGACCACCAAGCATTACTTCAAGCGCAGTGTTGCCATCGAAAAATTCATTCTCGGTTTTAATCCACTTGTCGGCAGCCTGCGGGTCCGGCAGCAGAATTTCGAGCGCTTTATAGATGCTCAGCAAGTGAGATATGCGTTCCGTGGTGTCGTTTGGCAGATTGCCTCCTTCTTTCTTCCACTTGAAAAACGTTGATCTGGCTGGCGAACCCAGAAGTTTGATCTGTTCGTCTGTGGAGAGCTCCCAAGTTTCGGCCAGGCTGGAAAAGGCGTCGATTGCAGACGACCGATCAACACTCCCTGCATCCGTTTCGCGCACAGGGTTAGAGCGTGTCATGCATAGGCTCCTAAAAATAGTTTATATTTGGACTTGCGAATCCATTTAGTCCAGATCTATACTGGTCTATATCGAGACGCTTTCATGATTCTAGTCCATGAAAGGTAAATTGCAAGTAAATCCGCCGATTCAGGAATGACGCGAAGGAGTTTGATTATGAGTGCTGTTGTTGAAGATGTCCGCGTAGGGTCCGATAAAGGGCGTAAACCCAAAGATAAAGGGTCCTACGAAATCCTTGTTGGCGATGCTGACCTCAATTTTAGGCAGTTCGTTCTCGATGATCCGATTCCGACGGGTCGTCAGGTCATCGAGGCCACCGGTATGCGTAAAGCCGAAGAACGGTTGGTATTTCAGGTTCTGAAGAATGGTGAGCTTGAAGAGCTTCGACTTGAAGAGACCGTCGATCTTCGTGAGGCTGGGGTTGAGCGGTTTCTCATCTTCACCAGCGCTGAGTCTTTTCGAATTGATCTTGATGGCAAACGCCTTGAATGGGGGCAGGCCGTCGTGAGTGGTCGTGTGCTCAAGCGTCTCGCGGGTGTAGATCCTGCCAAATACTCTGTGTGGCAGGAAATTCGGGGCGCAGAGGATCGTTTGATTGCAGACAATGATCTCGTACGCCTAGATCACGCGGGACTGGAACGTTTCTTCACCGGTGTTTCAGATACCACGGAAGGATCAAACTGATGTCCTTCTTGCCTTCGAAAGATCGTCGTTATCTTGCGGACCGTGACGTTTCCTTCCACGAAGTTGTGGAAGGAAACAAGAAAGGAGTGGTTCTTGAAAACTTCTTGCTGCCGGCAGGGAAATACCAAACAGCAAGTGCTGATATCCTGATCATGTTACCGCCAGCCTATCCGGATGCTCCTCCTGATATGTTCTACGCATTTCCGCATCTGCAATTAGTTGCGAGCCACCGGCAACCTAATTGCACAAATGTTCGCATTAACTTTGATCGGAAAAGCTGGCAACGCTGGTCGCGACACAATGACCAGTGGCGACCTGGGGTCGATGGGCTTTGGACAATGGTAAAGCGCATTGAACAAGCGCTGGAGGTGGCAGCGTGACAAATTGTGACCTGATCTTTCAGCAAGTTCACCGAGAACAGCTCTGCCAGCTGTTGGCCAGTAGGAAAGGTGAAGAACGGGCTGCATATATGCTGTTTGGTATCAGCGATATTGCTAAAGACCCATGGCAACTGACCCGCCGGGTTCGCTATACCTCATATGAAGTCATCCCAATTCCAGAAGAGGACTATGTTTCCGCAAGTCGGAGGCATGTCACTTGGAAGACCAACTCCTTTGTAAAGCTTTGTCAGCGTGCAAAACAGGACGGTTTGGTCGTGGCTATTGCTCACAACCATCCAGCCTGCACAGACGCATTCTCAGACCAAGATGATCAAAATGAACGTGATCTCTATCAGTTGATGGTCAATCGTAACGGCGGTGAACATCCGTTGGTTAGCGTGCTGCAGGTTGGCAAAGATACGATCCGGGCCCGAGTGTGGAACGGTCCTAGCGTGCCTGACGACTGTCAACGGATCAGTTTCATTGGTTCCGGTATTGAAGTCTCGACGATACAACGAGATCGGCCGAAAGCGTTTCTTGATCGTCAGGCGTTGGCATTTGGTGAAGATGTCAACGCTGCGCTCAGGGATTTAAGAGTGGGTGTAGTCGGATGTGGCGGGACAGGCAGTCCTGTTGTTCATCTTCTGGCCCGTCTTGGGGTGGGTCGGATCGTGGTTCTCGATGACGATATCGTAGAGACGACCAACCTCAACAGGTTACAAGGTGCAACCATTGATGACGCCAACGAAAAGACGCCAAAAGTTGATGTGATGGTGCGCGAAGTTAACCGAATGGGATTGGGCGTTCAGGTCGCTTCAATCAGGGGTTGGGTGAATACGCCTGAGGCGCGTGACGCACTAAAATCTTGTGACGTCATATTTGGATGTACTGATGATCATTCAGGGCGCTTGTTTTTGAACCGCTTTGCCCTGTTCTATCTGATTCCGGTCATCGATACTGGACTGGTCTTAATGCCAAATGAGTCGGGAGCGCCTGGGTTACAAGAAATGGCGGCTAGGGTTTCTGTTTTGGCGCCCAGTGCACCGTGTCTTGTGTGTCGTAAGACAGTGAATGTCACACGTGCACGGGAAGAAGATCTTCGTCGACATTCTCCGGAAGAATACGAGGCCTTAAAGAACGAAGCCTATGTTCGGGGAAGTGGCAATCCGGCGCCTGCGGTTGTGACTTTTACGACCGAAGCCGCAACGATGGCAGTGAACGAATTATTGCAAGGCTTGGTGGACTTTCGCGCAGAGGGTCGGTGGGCGTGGCAAAGATATCGTCGACTTGACCGAGCAACAGAACGGGTACAAGGAGCAAAGGCGATACCTGGTTGTGGCATATGTGCGGATCCGACAATTTGGGGTCGTGCAGATATTGAACCTTTTCTTGATCGGACCGGATGATGGGAATCTTAATCAATCTAGTACGCAAGTTTCTGGAGGCCTTCCACTTTGTTACTTGCAGTGATGTGACAGTACGCTTTGTTTCGCGTCACCCGAACCCGGAACAGATAAGATCCGGTGAGATGTTGATTGTCCGAGACAAGATCGACAAATGGTTGTGCTTCCATTGCCCGGATGGATGTGGAGAAATAATCAAATTGCCACTCAATCCGAGACAGCGACCACGGTGGGGAGTTTCAAGCGATTGGCTGAGACGACCAACAGTCAATCCGTCTGTGCGGCAGACGTCAGGGTGCAAAAGTCATTTTTGGGTCCGGAAAGGAAAAATCGATTGGTGCGGAGATAGTGGAAATAGCGCCTGAGCTGAGATCTAGAAGTTGAATTTAGTTTACCAGAATCAGAAAATTTAACTTGAATCTCGAAAGGATATTGCGTGGACGTTTACGAAAATATTGTTATTGGAGGTTTCATTTATACACTCGGGTTTTGTGCAGGTCGAAGAGCCCTACCTCCACCAACGAATATTAATTTGTTGCAGCAAACTCCGATGGACCAATCATTGGCAGATGTTCTGATCGGTATGCCAAACGTTTACCATCTGATTGAATTCAAACGTAGGGCCAGTAGAAGTCAGAAGGAAACGGACAAACGCCGTTTCCTCGAACGATATCTGAGCGTCCATGATCGGCGTTTCTGTAACATCTCGCGGGCAACCCATCTTTATATCGAAAACGATCTGCGCAGTGGCAGCCTTGAAGTATTCTGTGCGCCATACCTTGACTTTGTAACAGGCCTCAAAAAAACCACCTTGGATTTGATCGCAAATACGATTTTGGACGGGGTGCAAGTGACGGACTTGCGAATTTCAGGCAAGGAGTGTTGCGATTATCTTGAGCTTGTTCAGCAGGCATACAAGGGAATGTACAAAGCTAGTGGTTCGGCTGGGGATAGCGGCGGTTTTATAATTGTTGGCGGTGCGTCAACCGGTGAGATTCAGTTTCAGGCGTTACCTGACATTCGACAATTTGCAATGACAGGTCGTGAGCTTCAGCGATTACATCAAGACCAACGTCGCGATCTGGATCAAAAGATTGATACCAGCAAAACTCGCTCACGAGTGAATGAACGGGAGCGATCGCAAGATAGAACAATTTCGCGCGGCTTAAGTATGTAGGGGTTAGCAGATGAATGAATTCTCAAAGAGCTCAACTGAGTTCGAAGAAGCGTTGCGGGTTTTTTACGGCTTGATGGAGAAGGCTGAAAATGACCGGGAAATCTCTTTGAAAGCGGCAAATGACTTGCGGAAAGCGGTTGAGCGGTTTGAAGAAACAACCCGAACCAGTTTAGCTATTGCAGCACTAGAGCGCGCGATGAAACCTATCGCCCGTGACATTGGGACAAGTGTGAAATCCGATATCTCGGCAATGTATAAAGAAGCGGAAAAAGCTAAGGAATGTGCAGAAGCTGTCACTACCAACATGACTCAAAAAGCGCGAAAAGTCCTATGGCCGATCCTTGGCGTTCAGGCGATGCTGATTGTGCTAATCTTGACTCTGATTACGGTAGGATATTTTTATTTTAGTCCGCTCTTCGGTTTGGAAGCCAAGCGGGCGGAATATGCACAACTGGCGCAGAATGTTGAGTTACTGGAGTTAGTTGAGAACAGCAGCGTTCGGCCATGTAGCACGAAGGAAGGTCAGCGCTTTCTCTGCACAAAAATATACAGGAATGGTAGTGCCGACAATCAAGTGTATTATGTTCAGCCTTACTAAAGTTCCCAGCAGCAAAGTTGCTTTGTTAAACCGGTCACACCAACGTTCAGCAATGGCCTGATCTGGTACGAGGGCTATGTATGTGCACCATTTAATCGCGCGACAAATTTTCCAAGGATGGTCAGTGCGGGCCCACCGAGTTTTCGTTCAATCAAATTCAACTGCGCCAGCTCTTTGAGAATATTCTCGGGAACTCGCTTTTTCATCAGCCCTGAAGCCAATCCGACAATGGCCATCTTCTTGTTCTTCAGAAAGTTTGGCGTTCACTCTTGCGGCCTCTCGCGCGAAGTGTGCAATGGCGCGACGGCGTCGCTCTTCATTGTTCATGTCTACCTCGTGTTTCCTAGAGTGTGAGACCTGTCGCTTTTGATATCTCCTGTTTCAGATAACCAATGGCGATGGTCGAGAGAATCTCCAAGGTCACATATCCACCGGCCTCGGCCACTTTGCTTCTGGTCTTGGACCAGATCGTCTCATTGCGAAGTGCTTGTGTGAAGTCATGCCCTGCCGAAGTCAGGCGATAGGCGTTGTCATTGACCCGTGCAAGAAAGCCGCAATCACAAAGTAATTCCAGGTGATGGTTTTGCTTCTTGAGCTCTGCCGAAGCGCTGAGTGGTCGGCGTGTAATAAAAACAATATCTGGACTGTCCTCTATCTCCATTAGGAGATCACGCAAGTAGCTGTCATCCCGATGCATGGAATCCCTCCTGCCAACGAACAAATTGAGCACCATCCTGGACGCAATACGCGCATGCGACGACGTTACATTACGAGAATCTTATACCCTTTTTGCTGCCCATCCATAACATACGACATGACTCAAAATGCCGCAGGTATTTCCCGACTAATGAGTCTCATCCACGAAAAAGGGAATCTCAAATTAAAAAACGAGTCTCAAAGATGAAAACGGGAGTCTCATTGAAAAAAATGGAGTGGATACCAAACCATTGAAAAAATGGACTTCTACTTTTTCTCGAAGAATTTTCATGTAATCAGAATTTTCATGCGGTTTCCGAAATGCGTGAAACTTGATGAGTGCATCCTGGGAGCTTGATGCGTCAAAATCTTGAGGTATTCTTCAATCTAGGGCAGAATTCAGCTCGCTTCTTCCCTTGGAGCAGTCCCATGAATCGGCCTAGTACAGAGCAGTCCTACCTTCTTAGTCTGGCGGCCTCGGCCGGCGATCTTGTCGACACTGCATTGGCAACATCTACGCGTCGAAGATACCAAGCTGCTTGGAAACGATATCAGGATTGGTGCAGGTTGCACGGCTTGGTACAGAGCGCTCCTTCGGCCAAGACAATCGGTCTGTTTCTCACAGAGCGTTCCCGGATAGTAGGCATGTCGGCTCTGACACAAGACCTCTCGGCGATCCGGCATCATCTAAGACTTTCCGGGTGCGCGGTAAGGGACGATCGCGAGCTTTTGGCTCGCCTCCTGAAAGGGTGTCGGCGCGCAAAAAAGAATATCAATCGACCTAAACGCAAAATCGAACCTGACACGCTTCTCCGAGCGTTGGAACTTATTCCCCAAACCCTGAAGGGTCGACGGGATCGTGCGATGTTACTGACTGGTTTTGCTAGCGCGATGCGTCGATCGGAGTTGGTCTGCTTGGAATGGAGTAACATCCGATTTGAGGAAGAGGGGTTCTGTATCACCACTGGTTGGAGCAAATCAGGTAAAGCGATTGATGGCTGTTTTGTTCCCAGAGTTTCTTCACCATTGTGTGCATGGTCAGTGCTAAGCGGATTACGTGGTGAGCTCTCAGACAGTAGCCAATTCTGCTTTCCTCGAATTGCGGCTCATGCTCCCACCATGCAGCACGTTTCCGACCGATATCTTTACCGCCTCATAAAGCATCTGATGGCCGAGCTTGGAGCTCCTCACGAAGAGTATGGTGCTCATTCATTGCGGCGGGGGTTTATTACCGCAGCTCATCATGCCGGCGTTGTGAACGGCGATATTCTCAATGTCACGCACCATCGCACCGAAAGGGGTCTCATGCCATACATTGCTGGCGTCGATGGCAATGCTTACCGGAAAGTCATCGCAAGTCTTGGAGCAGGTTTCGATCAAGATGAAAGAGGCTAGTGCCGAACTTAAAAGCATTCCTGCGTATGTCGCGAGAGAATTTGAACACCCGCAATATCTGCTCGATTTTGTGGGGGTCGGACATGACAGTATGTTGTCGGTCGAGGAAGGTTATGATTCTCAGCAGATTTGGTTGATTGCTCGAATTTTGGAAATCAATGAATCAGTTTTAACAGTCGAACACGATCTTTACGGATGGGCCAGATCAAACGCGCATACAGCAGTTCTGCGACGGTTTCCCATCAAGGATTTTTCGCAGGTCCGTGAGAGTCAACTTCTTTTCTACCACAGACAGATCCTACCCAAAGAACAGTCTTTGGTGACCTATAGGATGTGGGTTGACCCAGAATCTATAGAACATGTTTGGCTCCATCGCGAAACCAAGAATGATGTTCTGCTCTCGCGTTCATCACAGAGTAATAGAATTAATCAAGGGTGGATTGCACCTCGGTTTCGTGTGTCGTCTATCTTGAGACAGTCTGGTAATCGTAGCCACTATGGATCAGAGTTTAAGGAAAAAATTCTTCTAAGTCCCGGCGATCTTTTTTGGATCTATTTTCACAAATCACCTCTCTTGGTCCAGTATCTTCTGGAAGGAGCGACGAAGCCCGTATTGCCGCGATTTTTTCAGCGGCAACCAAAACAAGTTGGCCTAAGGTATGAGGCCGTACTGAATAAATGTGACAGTCTGACTTATATTCGTGCGGCTATAAATTTGGCGAACTTTCAGGTTTCGGGTGGAAGATCGAATGCCTACCTCAGTAAAACAGCTCAGATGCTCGTCGGTATTTTGTTTCGCGACGGGCGCGCATTCTCCGAATTTCCCCTACTCTTTCCGTTTACCGAACCGTTTATGATCGAGTTTCTGGGGCGTCGTGTGTTGACTTCAGAGCCAAAACTGGACCGTCCTCTAGATGAGGCGGCTGAAGGGCAATTAATCAATCGTCAGGCCATTCAAGCTGTTCAGATTATTTCAATTGAACCCAAACACTGTGTCACGCGACTTTATTTCTCAAGCAAGCAAAAAATTGCGAAGAGGTTTAGACCGAATAAAAACGGTCGAATTGATGTCCCGGTTTCTGGATTCTTTGGTGAGTCAATTCTGCGGAAAACGTTTAGGTGGACACCGCCACCCGAACTTGCGTTGAGAACCGCGCAAGTTGGCCCTCCCCTCCGTCCAGCCAGTTACAATCGACTCCCGACGGATCATCCAAAAGAGAGGTCGATTGGAAATGTGAATACGCCGGAAGAGCTAGGCTCAGGACTCATTAATTGAGGTAAAATATGACGGTAGCAGCGATACAGATCGCTGAAAAGAAGGTGTGCGCGCATCGGTCATATCGGGTCGCCACCCTGCGCCAGTCTTTGAGCTTTCCGA
>JBLWUN010000038.1:0-9447 GCA_048268905.1 Maricaulaceae bacterium
CGTCATGTCAGTATCAGCGCCTCCCTCGCGGGTAATTTAGGCTCAATGCTGCACTGCCGCATCAGACAGTTTTGCAAGGGGGTTATGCACCCCTTGCAAGCAAAGCTATCCCAGACCCGTTGCGCCCCCGCCGCGCGCCCTGTTGAGCGGTGTTTCACCCGGATCTGTCAGGATCAATGCGTCGCGACACAAAGACGAACAGGAGACTGGCCCGCCAAAGACCACCCCCTAATTGGGTGCAGGCTGGGTTCGATCCGAGCTCATTTTCGGACATGGGGCTTTCCACCCCTTCCAATCCTCCGCCTCAATGGGCGGCCGCCTATTCTTCCTTCACGGGAGGACCCGTTTGGCCGATTGTTAGTAATCACTCAGTCTGATACCACCATTTCAGCAGATTTGATACCGGAAGAGGCTGGGCTATCTCGGCAGTTCTCGGATGGGATTAACGGCGCGCGTTGTGAAACCAGTCATGAATAGCGCTCTTGCCGATACACCGTTCTGGCGGAAACTGTTGGGCAATAGCCTCCGCCAGTTCCTCAAAGGTCATGACTTCAATGCGCGCCAGAACGAAAGCCCGCAATTCAGGGTCTGCATCGATGCGGCGTGGACGGCCCGGACGGTGAAGGCGTCGGTGTAGATCCGCGTTTGAGGCAGGGTTAAAGGCTGCATTAGGGGTTGGTTTAAGCGCGTGTTTGATGTTCGCCTGAACGCGCTGCACTATCGTTTCAATGGCTTCGAGACTGGCTAACGCGTCGGTTAATTGATGACGAGTTTCACGCGTTTCAGGTGCTTCAGGCGTTGTTTTTGCGGCACGCATTTCTATACTCATTCTCGCAGGCGTGACACGGTGAAATTCTCGCGGCCGTAGCACGATCTCAGGATCGGAGCGCTATGTGGGGTTTCCGGCTGGACCGGGTGCGAGGCCCCACCGCCTGCGCTGGAATGCATCAATTCAAGCCGCGCTTCGGATGTTGTATTCAGCAAGGTATCTGCGCACCGTACAGTCGGTACGGCGGATAGTTCGTGCGATCTCACTTACGGGTTTACCTTGCCAGTGCAGGAACGCAGAAATCCATGCGTTCGCCAAAGGCACACGGCGTTGCAACAGATGCGACACTTCGGCCAACGCTCGCACATTGTCCGCTCCCACCAGCTTCTCGACCCGAGACCGCCCTTTTGGATTTTGTGGGATATAGAGTTCAGATCCTCCGAACTTCAGGAGGAATTGCACTGTCAATTCGAGACCCAGCACATCGACATAGGGTTGCACTTGTGCGGTGGGTTTCGGAAGCGGGCGTGTGGGCACTGACATCAATAGGCTCATCCAAAATCGTTCGGTTTGTCATTCCCCGGTTCGCGTTCGGGACACTGCGAACCGGGGAGACACGCGCCATTCGCGAAGAGGAGCGAACATCGGCGCAATTATGAGATACGGGAACCGGCGTACCTCAATCGTTGAGCGCATCGGGCTTGAGGCCCAATTGCGCACAAATCGCCGCCGCCTCTGGTGAGTGAGACGTCGCTTCACCAGCACCATCGCGAGGAAAGGCAGGTAATGGGTTGGGCTTGGTTAAATGGGAGTATGCCCCCGGCACCGAACTGGACACGAAGGTGTCAAATGCCGCCTCATCTTTGCGGCACAATGCGGTGGCCCATTCTTTCATGCGGGGCAGTATGATGCCGCCTGCGACCGCCTCAGCGACTTTGCCTGCAATCCGGCTTTCAGCTTGGGTTGAAAGCTGCTGGTTCCGGTCCTGCATCAATTCCTGAACGGCTTCGATGGGAACGAAGCGTGCGGGATCATGAAACTGAGCGGCAGTCTCAAGGCGCGCTGTCCCCTTGAGTGTCGCAATCGCGTCAAAAACCGCTTGAGATTCCGCGTCGGTGGGCAGGTCCAGAGCTTGGGCCAACTGCTGCATGAAATCCTGATTTTCGGGCATGGCGGTGTCCTGACTTGCAAGGGCGTGAAGTTGAAGATTGGGATTGTGAACCAATCCCGCACCTTTGAGCTTGGTGATGGCCTTGCTACGTGGCTCGAAGAAGAAGGACGGGCTAAGGTAGCGATACGCCTTGTTGGAAATCAGTTCGCGCGCCTGAGCGGTCCAATCGACCCGCCCCCACAGACCCGCAGCATCAGATTTCAGTTCCTTGATCCATCCAGCGGCTGGCACCGGGCCAACGTGCCCGTCAGGCTTGCGGTCATTCTGGTGTTCATAATCAATCGGCAGATCGACGCCGGATTGATTGAATGCCTGTATGACTGATTGCGGATCTGACAGGGCGAATTGTCGCCCGTCCCGTCCGACCATCTGCCCCGACGGGATCAAATGGACCCAATCTGGTGCCTTGCCCGATAGCTCACATGTTGCGCTTACTTCGTTCAACATCAGATCACTCACCGAGGAACGGGGTGACGATCAATTTGGCGGTGCCTTTCCACTGGTTGGTTTCACCTCCTGCGCCAAACTCCGAGTTCAGCAGCTTGAGTGCATCGCTCTCAAGGGATGGCGGCACAACCAATGTGGTTGGCTGGATACCCAATATTCGGCCACCATCCGCCCGAAAGTTCATCATGGCCGAGCGCGCCGCGCCGTAATTGGCTGCGTTCAATGTCGCCTTGCTACCAAAGCCGAGCTGCCACAGGCCAAAACCTGCATTGACCCGCGCACGTACGCCAAAGATGTATTCATCGTTCATGAACACATGCGGGTTTGCGGAGTCGATCATGGCCGTGAATTCATAATTCTCACGCTCCTGCCAGATCAACGGCTTCACGGCGCGGGAAGTGTCCAACAGGAACCACGGCGTTTCTGCCCCGTCCTGAAAGTTGCTGACGGAAATCGTGTTCTTTTCTCGGTCGATCTGTGGGTGATCGGCATCGAAGAAGTTTTGCCCATCAAAGCACGGGCTGGTGAAGCCGGACGCCAACAGGCCAAAAACCAGTTCTTCAGGGTGATGCCGGGCGAGATAACCCATTTCCGAGAAGGTGGGTTTGAACAGTCCGAGTTTGTCATCGCTGAAGTCGTCACGCGAAATCGAAACCGTGCTCTCGAACTTACGGTTCTTGATGGTAAAGCCATGCGCCGCAAGGTTGCTAATGACACGCGGGCCGATCCATTCGCGGAGCTGTGGAAACTGTCCAAGCCAGCCATAGGTTTCGTCACGGCTTGAACTGGCAACGGTCATCGCCACCTCGCCCTTGTGGGATGGAGCCGCGTCAAAGGCATCGGAGTAGACCGTCTTGAAACCACGGAAGGCAAGGTCAAGGGTGTGGGCGTTGATGAGCATCGGAAACCTTCAAAAGGGGAGTTTCCGGAAATCGTAGGAAAGTACCGGACGGCAAATAACCCCCTAGGATGTGTGGGGGAAGCACTGTACAAATCTCCGATACTCTCAATGATTTTGACGTTCGCTTATTTGTAGCGACTAAGATTCGAACACCAAAGGAACTCTGGATGGCCCCAAACGAAGGATACGTTCCATTTTCCCAAAGAAATGGGTTCGCTCCCATCCCACCTCAACTCGAGTTAGGGGAAGTGTCACAAGAGCATCGAGCGCTCTTGAACTACGCTTGGGATCGTGAAGTTGAACGCCGAAAACACAAGAAAAGTCCATCGATTGTCGATGGTGGAATGGCAGCTTTGGCCAAAGACTTGGCTGTAAAATTCATGGGCATCCGCCCATTGGAGTTCAAAAAAGATACACCATACATAAAGATATGGTTTGAACAATACGTCTCAAGGAAAGACATCGGGCAAGTTTTTGATTTGATAGAGTTTATTCTTCGGCATGAGTGCGCGGGAAACACTGTCAAAGACGAGCTTGCATGCACGTTTTCGGAAGCGCGCTCCGCTTACCGAGTCATTGACAACACCATTGTGCCAATTGGTAACGAACAGCAAGGCGCGGCGGTCAAACGAGCATTCGACGACGTCGATGTTGCTGGAGCGACCGCTTCAAAGCAACACCTATTGGCGTCGGGAGTAGAGCTTCGGAATGGAAACTGGGCTGATAGCGTACGGGAAAGCATCCATGCTGTCGAAGCGATGGCTCGCAAAATCGATCCTTCGGCGCAGACATTGGGTCGGGCTCTAAAGACGCTTGGTAACTCTGTCCACCTTCATGGGAGCCTGAAAGATGGCTTCAGTAAGCTGTACGGCTACACAAATGACGAGAATGGTATTCGACATGCCTTATCTGAAGCATCATCGCCCGTGGATGAAGTGGATGCCCTCTTCATGTATGGGGCGTGCGCTTCTTTCGTGTCATACCTCATCGCTAGAGAACGCGAGCGCTGAGACACCAGTTCGTTCGTGGTGCATTAGAATGCGCGTGAGAGCGAATTTAAACGCCGGTTAAATGACCATCTTGAGTTTTCGCAGGTCAGGGGTGCCTAGAACCCAACTTGGCGCTGACAGGCGCTCTCAGAGCCTCAAAGCAAAAACGCAAAAGGGCGGCTCAACGCCGCCCCTCTGGTGATGATAGAAACGCAGGTCAGGCTGCGCGGGCCTTCATCGCCTTCAACGCAGTTATGACCTTGGGTGCGACGGTAGCTTTCAGGAACCGCAGGCTGGAAATCTTCCAGCACCGTTCAAGCCACAGGTTCAACTGTTCTTCCCCTGCCTTGCCGTGGGTATGCTCATGCCAAAGGTCGCGGATCAATTCGATCTGGGCGAAGCTGGCCATGCCGGGGCGTTCACCGTAGCTTTGACCGCGTTTTGTCAGGGGCGCAAAGCCGCAGTACTCAAAAAAGCCCATCATCGCTTCAAACCCGGCCCGGTCTAGTTCCTTCACGCTCGTTACCCCTGCGATTTGCGCCAAGGCCAGCCGAAAGGTCTCTTCGGTCCAACGCAGTTTGCCCTTGGCGACGAATAGGAGCTTCATCTGATTGCTGGAAATACTCATGCTTGCGCCTCCAATTGAGCAGGCTGCAACTTGCGCAGAGTTTCCATCAGATATTCGGCGGCACTCCCTTCATCCGTCTCAATACCGCGCGAAAGCACTGCCAACACGCCACAAAGGCCCATTGGATCTTTCTCATCTACGCCTACCCGCGATAGAAATTCCAACCCGGATTGCAGATCCAGCAGAAGACACATGTTCTGTCGTGCCAGCGTCTCCAGCCGTGCCAACTCAGTCTTGGGAATTTCCAAAGTGACCTTTTCTGCCGCGTGCATTTCGTGCCGTTTCATCACTGCATGTCTCCTTTCTGGATCTGTGCAACCAAGGCCGAACGGCCAAAGATGGTGCGAACGAAGTCCAATTGCTCCGACGCGGTTTTGAAGTCTTGTGCCTCGCGTGATTCAGCGTTGAGCAACAAGCGGTGTATCTGATCCAGCGCCACGGCCATTTGGCCGACTTCAAAGTCTGACACCGGCGTAAGCAGCATTTCCCGCCCTTCAAGGTGCGGTGCTACACTGTCAGGAATGTCTAAGCTGATCATGAGGTGGGCCATCAGACACGCCCCTTTGGAGCGAGTTTCATGTCGACGATGGCAGCTTTCAAATGGGCCAGCGTCGGTACGTCCTGTCCTGCAAACAATGAGGCAATGCGCGTCACGTTTTCCACATTGCGAAGCCCACCTTTGAGCTTTGCAATCGCGTGCAAAGCATCAATTGCAGTCGAAGATGCAAATGCGGTTCCTTCAACGACTGCCGCGACATCTGCACGGCTGACCTCGTAAACCACAACAGGTCGCAGCATCCGACTTTGCAGTTGAGGCATGCTAGAGATCGCGTTGGGCAATGTTAGATCGCCGCAAAACACAAGATCAAATTGACCTTCCTCGGACATAGCGCGCAGCCATTCAAAGGCGTCGCCAACTTGTCCGGTCTTTTTATTTCGCTGATAAAGGTACTGGTTATTTCGCTGATAAAGGTACTGGGCCTCGTCCACGATCAAAACACGGCGTTTGCCGATATAATTAGCGAGTATCATGCGCGCTTCGGTCAGTGTGTTGTATATCGGGCGTGAGTACCAAAGGTTGCTCAACGCTTTCGCGAAGTTCCAAGCAGTACCTTCGCCTTTGGCTGCCTGTACGTAGATACCATCATGACCTTCATCATGACAAAAACTGCGTACTGCGGTTGTCTT
The DNA here is from genome assembly GCA_048268905.1 of Maricaulaceae bacterium. GTDB lineage: Bacteria > Pseudomonadota > Alphaproteobacteria > Caulobacterales > Maricaulaceae > JACOMS01. The sequence continues at coordinate 6,094 of JBLWUN010000038.1, forward strand.
TCCTATTCCGGGAACGCCAGCGATCATCGTCATCGCAGGTTTATCTGTTGCCCTGACCAGTTCCAGAGAACGCAAAATATCCTTATAGGTTTCTGTGTCAGCCCAATCTCCGATTTCGCGCGTAACTACCCCGGCATTGGCAATCCTCAGATGATGTGTCATTATTTCCTCGTTTCCTAATGTGGGCTTTCAGCCCTCGGTGACTGGCATGGGAGGCGTTGCAGCGCCTCTCATGCCGACTTGCCACGCCGCCGCCGTTCAGCGGCAAGCATGTCATCCATGTTTCGGTGATATTCAGCGATGTTTGGTGAAGCGGTTTGTTCTGCGGCGTCGGTAGCGCGCAACATGCTGGTGAAGTGACCACCAACTACCTTTGAATTTGGAACAGGCGTTTCGCCTGTGGGTGCGGTTGCGTTATCAAGGGCTGCCAGCGCTTCTGAAAGAATTTCACCTTCAAGATAGTCGGTTGCGGCACTAGCAGCTTTGACCGCAGACCGTGCGGCTTTGCGTTTGCGAGCCGCGTCACGCACCCCATCCGCACTGTCATATGCACCGCGTTGCGCTGCTTCGATGCCCTCACAGATTAACCGTCCGTCTTCATCAAAGGCGATGGCGGGAGCGCTGAAATCGTCTGGATCACAGCCCAGCAAAATGCGCTTACCAGTACCGTGATAGCGAAGAAGAGCGCTTTGTGTTGATGGTCCGCCATAGATCCAGCCGTTCGCAGTTACTTGCCCATATCGATCTACAGCAGCGGGTTTCCAAATCAGCCCGGAGAGGTAGATTTGCCGCGCAGTCGGCTTGCGCACTACTCTATCCTGAATACCACTTTCAAAAACCTGCATGTACGAACGGCCATTTGCTCCTTGGCTACGTCGCCCCGGCTCGGAGTTGTGCCGACCTATTTCGCGGTTGAGGATGGCCCGTGCCCGATCAACCGGAATGGGGGTTATATCGTTCGAAGAATTTGCCCCCGGCGCGTGTCCGGCATGCGCATTCTTGAACTCTGGCCGATCATCGACCACTCGCGACAAGGTGGCAAAGGTGCGCTCTGCTATCTTGGCTTGAGCATTCTTCGGTAGAGCGAAGTGAAGCTTGATGCCCATGTGTTGGCAGATACCAAGAGGTTGAATAGCTGCTCTTGCTTTGCCGTTTCGAAACCTGTGAACGTTGCCACCTGCCACAAGGTGGCCTGCAAAAGCGGAGCCATTATCCGTGTATAGGCGATCAAAGATGCCGTAGCTCTCACAAGTGCGCTTTATGAGGCGCACAGTGCCCACTGCATTCTCTGATTGGGCCAACTCCCAATCCAAAACCACATTCGACGCCACATCAACCAACGCGAGCATTATTGGGCGCACGGCTTTGCCATCCCCCCAATCGACCCAGAAATCCAGCATGCGCCCGTCCAGAGATACCCATGACAACGGAGCTAAATCGGATTTGTCGCGATGTGCAGGCATGGTTAGTCGCTTGGCCGCAGCCTCGTAACCCAAGCGCGCTTCCACGCGTTGCGCTTCGTCTAGATCAGCCCACCGCCGGTAGAATGTGGAATATGAAGGAACATCCCATGACGCACCCAGCGTCGCGCGTGTCGCGCCACGCAGATTTGAGCGGCCATTCCGGCGCAGCGTCTCGGATCAATGTCATGAAGAAGCGCCAAGCATCCTCGCTCATTTCTGCCCGCTTTTTAGGGAGCGTATATTTGTCTAGCAGGGCAGGAGCAAAGTTGATGGGGGCAACACCTTTAACGGCCTTTAAAAGGCGTTTCAAAGACGGTGTTGACGTACCTTCAGACCCGAATCTTTTGCGCACAATGGCCAGCCGGTCGGCCTCTTTAACTCCCTGTTCGCGTAGCGTGATTAGCGTCAATGCGATCGCAGCCTTGCGCTCAGCCCGATCACGCCTTGAAGGGGTGGCGAGGGCAAATTCCGCATGCATGAGGTCGTCATAATCACCCGATGCAACTGAAATAGTTGATAGGTTGCGAAACCAATATTCGTGCTTTACCTGTGTTGGTAGGTCCGAAATGGAAAACTTGAAGCGCTTTCCGTATAAGCGCACCGGAACTGAATTTGCCTTGAGCCACTTTCGTACACCGGGGCCAGTACTTGGCACCCCCGGCAAGTTTTGAATGTCGGATACAGTCAACATCCTCAAGAACTTACTCCCGCAGCCTTGGAGACACGCACCCGAAGTTCTTTGGCTTTAGGGCCGTTCCAATCACCGAGAAATGCAGACCGAACGTTCTGAATATGCAGCCTATTCTCGCGGCACCAGCAAGTGAGAGTCGTACCTTTCGCTATGAATCCAGCACGCACCAATTGATAGGAGACTTTTGCCGCATCTTCAGGTGTGTTAATTGATGACATCAGTACTACCATACCTTCATAAACGCTTACTATTGTAAGCTATGCTCACTTTGGGAGTGTGTCAATGGGTGATAATCCAGCGCCAGATTGTCTTGTGGAGAGGCTTCACCTACTCAGAGCGCGAAGCGGGCTTACGACGCAGCAGATGGCAACTCGCTGCGGGTTGCCCAAAAGTACTATGGAGAGCTACCTGCGTCTCAAGAATCCCAAAAGACCTGGGGTGGACGCTATGATTGCAATTGCGGGTGCTATGGGTGTGTCACTGGACTGGTTGGTGGGGCGTATCGGTGACGATCAGCAACCCACATTGCACCAAAGAGACTACGCCCTTGGTTGCTTCAATACGATCATGGAATTGCTTCAATGGCTTAGGGTTGAGTACACGAAAAACCCCAACACTCTATTTGAAGACGGTAAAATTGCTGGACGTGATGAAGCTGAAATCGCAGCAAAAGGTATGGCTGTGTTCACTGAAGCAATGCACTCGTATGCCGCTAGTTCAGATAGGTGGGGGCCAACGCGCTCAGATTTGCATGAGAGCCTTAGAACTCAGTTAGAACAGCCGGAAACTGAAAACTCATGAGTTTTCAGTGGGCGAGCAACCACTATTGAAATCATTGATTTTTTTCGAAGCCATAGTGTGCTGCACCCGGCAAAAAGCAGTGATATCCTTCGAATAGTATCAAACCTGATGAAATTCAGATCTTATAACCTACTGAAAATATGTTATAAAAATTTCTGTAGGTATCAAACCGAATGAAACCCGTCAGACTTGGGGGCCGTTCTCAGCTTGATCCCGTGAGGTCAGGCAAACAAAAAACCCGCAGCCGCTCTGGGCTACGGGGCAATTCATGCGACCTTTCAATCCTGATTAATCAAACGGTGCGTTCGACCATCATTTTCTTGATATGCGCAATCGCCTTAGCGGGATTGAGACCCTTGGGGCAGGTCTTGGCGCAGTTCATGATCGTGTGGCAACGGT
>JBLWUN010000039.1:0-9426 GCA_048268905.1 Maricaulaceae bacterium
ACGAAAATGCAAAAGAGTGCATGATAGCGCACGAGATGGCACAACTTTCACCTGTCGTGCTGGGGGCAGGATAGGTTCGGTACCGGTACCTCACGGCCCAAAGGGCTTCCTGCTTATTCGCATGGCGGTGCCATGCTCAACGGGTTAAGTTCAGGACGTGAGATTCTATTGGGCTGGATAATGCAGTCCGGGTTTAAAATCCTTGATGACACGCGATCAAGGCAAAAAGGATATCGAAATGAATGACCAGCTGACACAGCAACAAGTCAACCAGACGGCTTGGGCAGCTTGCGACACTTTTAGGGGGGTTGTCGATGCAGGTCAGTACAAGGATTACATCCTTGTGATGCTGTTCCTGAAGTACATTTCAGATCTTTGGAAAGATCACGTTGAAACCTATCGTAAGCAATACGGCGATGACGATGCTCGCATCCGCCGTCGCCTTGAGCGTGAGCGCTTTGTCCTGCCGGAAGGGGCGAGCTTCTACGACCTTTATGAAAAGCGCAACGAAGCCAATATCGGCGAATTGATCAATATCGCGTTGGAGAAAATCGAAGACACCAACCGCGCCAAGCTTGAAGGCGTCTTCCGCAATATTGATTTCAACTCAGAGTCCAATCTGGGGCGCGTCAAAGACCGTAATCGCCGCTTGAAGAACATGCTGGAGGATTTTGCCAAGCCTGCCCTCGACCTCAGTCCGTCACGTGTAAACGAAGACATTATTGGCGAATGCTACATCTACCTAATTTCCCGTTTTGCATCTGATGCTGGGAAGAAGGCTGGTGAGTTTTATACCCCAACAGCTGTTTCCAGCCTTTTAGCGAAACTGGCCGCACCGAAGCCCGGTGATACGATCTGTGACCCTGCATGCGGCTCAGGCTCGCTGTTGATCCGTGCGGCGGAGCAAGTCGGCTCCGATAACTTCGCGCTCTGTGGGCAAGAGGTGAACGGTGCGACCTGGGCACTGGCCCGCATGAACATGTTCCTGCATTCCAAGGACGCTGCTCGCATTGAATGGTGCGACACACTGAATAGCCCCGCCTTGATTGAGGGCGATCAACTCATGAAATTCGACGTGGTTGTCGCCAACCCGCCATTCAGTCTGGACAAGTGGGGCGCGGAAGACGCCGTTACTGACCAGTACAACCGTTATTGGCGCGGCATTCCCCCCAAGTCCAAAGGCGATTACGGCTTCATTACCCACATGATCGAAATCGCCAAGCGCCAAAGTGGCCGCGTGGCGGTGATCGTACCCCATGGCGTGCTGTTCCGGGGCGGGGCAGAAGGCAAAATCCGCCAGGCCCTGATCGAAGAAAACCTGCTCGATGCCGTGATCGGCCTTCCGGCCAATCTGTTCACCACCACCGGCATTCCGGTTGCCATTTTGGTCTTTGACCGGTCGCGCGAACAGGGCGGTGAAAATGAAGCGCGCAAAGACGTACTCTTCATCGATGCCAGCAAGGAATTCACGTCGGGTAAAACCCAGAACGTGATGGATAGCGCACATATCGCCAAGGTGCTGGACACCTATGCAAGCCGTGCGGAAGTGGAAAAATACTCCCACCAAGCCAGCCTTGACGAAATCACCGAGAACGACTTCAACCTCAACATCCCCCGCTATGTGGACACGTTCGAGCCCGAAGAGGAAATCGACGTCGGTGCCCTGCAAAAGGAGATTGTCCAGATCGAAGCCGAGCTTGCCGACGTGCGCGGGCGCATGGCCGGTTACCTGAAGGAGCTGGGCGTCGATGTCTAAGGGCGAATTGATCCTCTACAGCACGGATGACGGCGCAGCTACCGTTGGCTTGCGCGCCGTCGATGGCACCGTGTGGCTCAGCCAGCGGGAGATTGCGGAGCTGTTCGACAAGGATGTGCGCACCGTCAACGAGCATATAAAAAACATTTTTGAAGAGGGTGAATGCGACCCGGCGGCAACTATCCGGAAATTCCGGATAGTTCAAACCGAGGGTGCCCGCCAGGTGGAGCGGGAGGTCGATACCTACAACCTCGATGTGATTCTCTCCGTTGGTTATCGGGTGCGCAGTCCGCGTGGTACCCAATTCCGGCGCTGGGCAACCACGGTCTTGAAGGAATATCTCGTCAAGGGCTTTGCCATGGATGATGCCCGCCTCAAACAGGCGGAAGAGTGGGATTACTTCGACGAATGGCTTGCCCGTATCCGCGATATTCGCGCTTCGGAAAAGCGCTTCTATCAGAAGGTCCGCGACCTTTACGCCACGGCCATTGATTACGATAAATCGTCCGAGCAAGCCCAGGCCTTCTTCAAAAAGGTGCAAAATAAAATGCTCTGGGCTGTTACCGGCAAGACGGCTGCGGAGCTGATCCAATCCCGCAGCGATGCTGATGCCCCCAATATGGGCCTGACCAGTTGGAAAGGTTCTATCGTCCGGAAAGGGGATGTGGGAACCGCCAAGAATTACCTGAAAGCCGATGAGGTTGACGAACTCAACCGCATCGTCGTCATGTATCTCGACTATGCCGAAGATCAGGCCAAACGCCGACGCGCAGTCACCATGGCCGAATGGGCGGACAAGCTGGATGCCTTCCTCTCCTTCAACGACCGCCAGGTACTGACCCATGCAGGCCAGTTGCGTATGGATGTGGCTCAGAAACTAGCCACCGAACGATACGAGATTTTTGACGCCAACCGCGCCAAGGCCGAGGCCCTGGCAGCAGATGAAGCCGACATCGCTGAGCTGGAGGAAATCGAGAAAGCCGCCACTGGGCGAAAAGAGAAAGGCACGCATGAGTAACACTTCTGAGCAAAAGCCATCCCAGAAATCTTCATTTGGGTCAAAAACGCTCGGCGATCTTGTCGAGCTCCAGCGAGGATTTGACTTAACGGCTGACGAACGAAAGCCCGGTGCTATCCCGGTGATTGGTGGTGGTGGTGCAAATGGATTCCATGCCGTTGCATGTGTTCAAGGACCAGGAGTAGCCTTGGCGCGCTCTGGGTCTGGCTTTGGAAATGCTTGGTGGGTGGATAGCGACTTTTGGGCGCATAACACGATCATGTTTGTAAAGGATTTTAAGGGGAATGACCGAAGATACGCTTATTACGTTCTTGATTGGATAGATTTTTCGAAACACAACTCCGGCGGCGCTCAGCCTTCTTTAAACCGGAACTTTATTTATCCTATTCCTATTTTTATCCCACCACTCCCCGAACAGCGCAAGATCGCCGAAATCCTGCGGACATGGGACGAGGCCATCGAAAAGCTGGAAGCCCTCCGCGCGGCGAAGGAGCGGCAACGTAAGGGCGTTTCGCAAGTCCTATTCTCCAATGATCGGCCAGTCCCGAGCCATTGGGAAAGCAAATCGCTTGAAGAGATTTCCGAACGTATTCGGCGGACGAACGATGGTGGCGATCATCCGGTTATGACGATCTCGGCCAAATCGGGTTTTTTGATGCAGTCGGATAAATTTGCCCGCGACATGGCTGGAAGCAGCGTTGACCGGTATACTCTGCTTCAAGAAGGGGAATTTGCATATAACAAGGGTAATTCAAAAACAGCGCCATATGGCTGCGTCTTTCAACTTGACCGCCCATCAGCGGTTATTCCCTTTGTTTATTTCTGCTTCAAATTGAACGACGGATTGCATCATCCATTTTATAGGCACCTCTTTGCTGCTGGCGCGCTGAATCACCAGCTCTCGCGGTTAATCAACTCAGGCGTACGTAACGATGGCCTCCTGAACTTGTACGCAGGTGACTTCTTCAAGTGTCAGGTCCCTGTTCCGCCTTTGGCAAAACAGCAGGAAATTGCGGCCACAATCACCGCTGCGAACAACGAAATAGAATTACTCGACAAACAAATTGAAGCCGTCACCCGTCAAAAACGCGGCCTGATGCAAAAGCTGCTGACTGGCGAATGGCGCGTGAAGGAAGGAGGGTAAAATGGCAATGCGAACCCTCAACGTACGGCTTCTTCGCCAAGGGCGCGCTATTGAAAATGCTTTCGGCGAAACTTTCGCGACTGGAGCAGCACGAGCACTACAAGAGCGTCCTTGGGAAGGGATTGACGGCGCACGGGCGTTCGTGGGGCAAATCTACTCAAATCCACCCGGCTGGCGGACGTTCATCGCTGAAGGATTTGGCGAAATACCAGAAGGAATCTTTACTGGCGGTGCGGGCGCTGTGATTTTCGTTCCAGTTGGCAAAAGGATTGCTGCTATCTGCTTCGGACACGTGCATATCGCCCTTGATGACGATGCTTTCGAACGTCAGTTTGGTCTCAAAGTGACTTTGAACACGGTGCCGCGCGGGAGCCTCCGTACGCTCGATCTCGCTACACCGGATGCAGTAACCTTCCAGAAGCGCGTTCAAGCCAGCAAGGATAGCGATCTTCAGGCCTTCGGTGTTGATATGCTGCGCGATCTTGCGCGCGTTGCTGGCGGTACTCCGGGCCACGTTGCGTTCGCTCGGTTTGTGGCAGGCAAGGATAGCCTGTCCATCACCTGCGAAGTCGATGCGGCTACGCTTCAAACCAAATGCACCGAGATCCTTAATGTCTTTAATCAGAAGACCTACCAAAAGGAATTTGCGTGGGTCGATAATATGCAGGTTGTTGCCGAAAAGGATGTGATTGAAAATCTCGATCAGAAACTCTTCGAAGCCATCGAGGAACTACGAAATGGCAACGCAACAGACCTGCACATGGCACCGCCGGAGATTGTGAATTACACAGAGGGCAGTCAGCTTCACTACAATGGCTTCGGTAGCTATGGAAAGAACTTCCACAGCCTTTCAATTGAAGATTACGTCTCAGAGCTGGAACGCTGTGAATTCGATGGTACTGTCGCTGATCTGAAAGAAAAGCACCGGATCAAGGCAAAGGGCGAAAGCGAAGAGGAATTCTCCGAGAAATGGAGGGTTTATGACTGCTTTGTTTTTGAGACTTCACTCGGCTCGGGCACAACCGAGCAGCAGTATGTACTGTTTGCTGGAAACTGGTATCGCGTTGAGCCGAAATTCAAAGCGCGGATTGATGCGTTCTTCAATGCAATTCCCAAAGTTACTATCATCGGCAAGACGGAGTGCGTCAATGAGCAAGAGCTCATCGATGATATTGAGGCAAGTCGTGCCGACCTGCTTAAGCTCGACAAGACCAAAATTAATCCGGCGAGTGTAAGGTACGCCAATCTGGAACCGTGCGATTTCTTTTCTAACAACAAACAGTTCATCCATCTGAAAGATGGGCATTCATCGGGACCGATCAGCCATCTTTGGTTCCAAGGCGTTGTCAGTGCCGAAGCTTTCGTAAGCGATGCGGATTTCCGCAAGAAGCTCAGAGCCAAGGTGAAGGCGCTCGGGGGCGGTTTTGAATCCCACCTTCCAAAAAGTGCAGATCGCGTCGTTCGGGAGGATTATCAGGTTGTCTACGGCATCATGCGTAAACCTTATGCCGACGGATCGATCGACCTGCCGTTCTTCAGCAAGGTCAGTCTTCAGGCTGCTGTTGAGCGAATCCGACAATACGGTATCCCGATTGCAATCGAGCTGATTGAGAAACCAGCCTCGGATGGTGCAGTCAATGACGAGGAAGACGGAGGCGAAGAATGACCTTTAACGCCGCCGAAAAACATCAGTCCCAAATTCCAGCGCTTCAGATGCTGGTTGCGCTTGGCTTTACGCCGCTATCACAGGCGGATGCCTTGGCGCAGAGGGGCGGGCGGTTACGTAACGTCACGCTTGATGATGTACTGGCCGAACAGCTTTTGAAGATCAACAGCTTTACCCATCGGGGGAAAGAGTATCCTTTCGACCTGGCCGATGCCCATGAGGCAATGCGGCGATTGAAGCCGACGCCCGACCGGATGAAGGGGCTTAAAGGCACCAATCAGGACATTTATGACACGCTTGTATTGGGAACGACCATCACCAAGACCATTGATGGCGATTCCAAGAGTTATTCGTTCCGCTTCATCGACTGGGATAATCTCCTGAACAACGCTTTTCATGTAACGGCGGAGCTGTCTGTTGAGCGCACCGCCAGTACCCAGACGAAGCGCTGCGATATCGTCGCCTATGTGAACGGTATTCCCTTTGTGGTGATTGAGAACAAGCGCCCAACAGAAAGTCTCAAGAAGGCGGGAAGCCAGCTGATTGGTTACCAGAACGAAGATAATATTCCGCACCTTTTCCATTTCTCGCAGCTGCTTTTGACCATGAACCGGATCGAGGCGCGCTACGCCACAGTCGGCACACCGCAGAAGTTTTGGCAGACATGGCGCGACGAAGAAGACACCGATGAGGTGATTACGCGCGTTGCCAACAGGCCTTTGACCGACGCGGAGAAAGATGCCGTCTTCTCAGGCGACTTTGCAGGCGTGCGAGCCTATTTCGAGGCCATGACGACTGAAGGGGAGCGGGCAGTCACCGTACAGGATCGCACCCTATTTGCCCTTTGCAGACCGGAACGGCTACTGGACCTGGTGCGCCGTTTTACCGTTTTTGATGGTGGGGTGCGTAAGGTTGCCCGGCACCAGCAATTCTTTGGCATTCGTACCGCCGTTGAGAGGGTCAAGCAGCGCGACATCAATGGTATCCGCAAGGGCGGGGTTATCTGGCACACGCAAGGGTCGGGAAAGTCGCTGACCATGGTCATGCTGGGGCGGTCTCTTGCGCTGGATAAGGATATTATCAATCCACGGATTATCATTGTCACGGATCGGGACGACCTTGATAAGCAGATCAAGGGGACGTTCAAGTCATGTGAGCTTGAGCCTGTTCGGGCGACCAACGGCACGCATTTGCTGGAGCTGATCCGGAACAAGGCTGCTCTGGTAACGACGATCATCAACAAGTTTGATACGGCGGCCCGTGGCAGTGATGCAACTGACGAGGATGCAAATGTGTTCATTCTTGTTGATGAAAGTCACCGCACGCAAACGGGTCGCTATGGCGGGCACAGCCAATTTGCCATGAAGATGCGGCGCATTCTGCCCAAGGCCTGTTATCTTGGTTTCACCGGCACGCCGCTTCTCAAAAAGGAAAAGAACACGCTGTCCACCTTTGGGGGGCTGATCCACAAATACGCCATTGACGAGGCGGTTGCTGACGGTGCTGTGGTTCCACTTCTGTATGAAGGACGACTGGTTGAACAACAGGTGTCGGGCGGTGTCATTGATAGCTGGTTTGACAAGATCAGTGAAGGTTTGAACGAGAGCCAGAAGGCTGATCTGAAGGCCAAGTTCTCGCGTATGGATGCGCTTTCCAAGACCAGCCAGGCGATCCGTGCCAAGGCCTTTGATATCTCCGAACACTATCGCAAGCACTGGCAGGGGACTGGATTCAAGGCGCAATTGGTTGCGCCATCAAAAGCGGCGGCGGTTCGCTTCAAAGAAATGTTGGATGACATTGGTCACGTCAGCTGTGCGATTGTGATCTCGCCGCCCGATGATAACGAGGGCAATGAGGAAGTTGACAAAGAGTCCAAGGACCTTGTACGTGACTTTTGGACAAAGATGATGGTGCAGTACAAGACCGAGGATGAATACAATCGCCAGATCATTGAAGCCTTTAAAGGTTCGGGCGACCCGGAAATCCTGATCGTTGTTTCCAAACTGTTGACCGGGTTCGATGCGCCCAGGAACACAGTGCTTTATGTCTGTAAGTCACTGCGTGAACACAATCTTCTTCAGGCGATTGCCCGAGTAAACCGCCTTTATGAAGGGGACGGGTCGGAGAAGCAGTTTGGCTTTATCATCGACTATGAAGGTCTGTTGGGTGAGCTGGACAAGGCGCTTACTACCTACAGCGCGTTCGAGGGGTATGAGGCGTCCGACCTTGTCGGCACGGTCCATGACGTGCGTGCAGAAATCGCGAAGCTATCCCAGTTGCATAATCAGCTTTGGGACATATTCAAATCAGTTAAAAACAAAAAAGATATGGAGCAGTTCGAGCAGTTCCTTGCTGACGAGGCAATTCGGCACGAGTTCTATGAACGGCTGCGCGCGTTCAGCCGTTGCCTGCATATCTCATTATCTTCCGACAAGTTGCTCGATGTTTTTGATGACACCAAGATCGATGCGATGAAGCGGGACTGGAAGCAGTTTTCGGAGCTGCGGAGGGCTGTGCAGTTACGCTATCAAGAGACGGTCGACGTAAAGGAATTTGAACCTAAAATTCAAAAGCTTCTCGATGATCATGTTGTGGCCATGCCTGCTGAGACCATCATTGAATTGGTCAATATAAATGATCCTGATGCACTGAATGCGGTTGTGGAAGAGACAGGCGTTTCCTCAGCGTCGAAGGCTGACCGTATTGCCAGCGCGACACGCCGGACAATCACCGAAAAAATGGAAGAGGACCCGAGTTTCTATCGGAAATTTTCGGAGATGCTGGCCGATACAATTCGTGATTACCGTGAACAGCGTATTTCCGAGCGTGAGTATCTCAATAATGTCGTGGAACTGGCGAGTAAGGTGGCTCGCCGCGATCACGGTAATGCACTGCCCGTTGCGCTAAAAGGCAATGACGATGGCAAGGCATTTTTTGGAGTGCTTGACGGAGAACTCATCGATAGTGCTGGCGAAAAGATAGATCCCGAAGAAACGGCAAATATCGCGTTGGTAATTATCGATATCATCAAATCACATCATATCGTAGATGTTTGGTCCAACGATATCGCTCAGAACAATATGCGTAATGCGATTGATGACTATTTTTTTGATACATTGCGAGATCAGAAAGGCATACATTTGCCTGTCGAAGTATTGGATGATCTTGAGCAGAAGATTATGACACTCGCACGGGCAAGGTTTCCGGGTTGACAGAGAATTCCGCGATCATTTTTGGTACTCATCAAATCGATTTTTCAATTGTGCGTCGTGAACGTGCGTCACTTGAAATAGCGGTTGAGCCCGATTTAAGGGTGGTGGTTGCCGCACCGCATGATGCGTCGATTGATGCGATAAAAAGTAAAGTCAAAAAGCGGGCAGCCTGGGTAAGGAAGCAGCAACGCTATTTTAGCCAATATCTCCCGCGCACACCTGACCGCCAGTATGTATCAGGGGAAACCCACCTTTACCTCGGGCGGCAATATCGTCTGAAAGTTGAGCCGCGTCTTGAAGAAGACGTAAAACTCCTAAGAGGAATTATTCGTGTTTATACGCGGAATCCTGAGGACAGAGACCGTACAAAGAAGCATGTTGAGGCGTGGTATAACAAGCGCGCAAAGATCAAGTTTGACGAACGGTTGATTGTTTGCCTTGACAGGTTTCCTGACCCCAAAAAATTCTCTCCGAAAGGGCTTGTTGTGCGCAGCCTAAAGCAGCGTTGGGGGTCTATGTCGCCTGCCTCGCGGCTCTTGCTCAATACTCGGCTTATTCAAGCTCCTGTTGATGCAATAGACTATGTCATCACGCATGAACTTTGTCACATTGAAGTTCCGCATCATGGTA
>JBLWUN010000040.1:0-9424 GCA_048268905.1 Maricaulaceae bacterium
TCGGATTGCCCGAGGGGGAGGGTAGCACCCTCTCCCTGACGGCCAGGGGCGTTTGGCTTGTCCAAATCCCGCTGGCCCACAAAACAGAAGCGGCGGGGCCATCAGCCCCGCCTCCGTGTTGCGGTCATTCAACTTTGAAAACTGAGTTCACAGGTTTGGGACTGAACTGCCATTCATGAAACTGGCGTCGATGGCCGCAGCCAGCCCAAGGCGGTCATCGACAGAGAGTGCCACGCCTTCAATGCCGCGGTTGCGAGATCTGCGGGCCAGTCTCCCGAAAGCAGTCATTGAACCACCCTAGCGTTGGGTCGCGAATGCTGCAGTAAGCACCTGCGGCAGCTTTACGCAGAAAGTGAACTTTACAAAGTTTGGCCAACGGCCCACGGTAAGTATCACGTTCTTTAGAAACGATGTAGCACAGTACCACCTATCCTGTCCTTTCGGCTTGCTTTAGCAAAAAGGAAACGTCAGTGTCGGCTGCGTTTTTGTTAAAATTGGTGAGCAACGGTTGGTCAATAGATCGAGCACCCCTCGCAAGAAAATTTTTGACAAAGAGAATGTCAATGCGCCGTTCCCAAACGGTCAAAACCTTTAAAATAGTCTGATGAGAAACTATGCAACTTATAAAAAAAGTAGAAATCCACTACCTGAGATCAATTTACTCGACAGTGCTTGACGCAACCGGGGATCTCAACCTCTTCTTCGGTCGAAATGATTCTGGAAAATCAAACATCCTGAGGGCATTGAATCTTTTTTTCAATGAAGAGACCGACCCTGGATATGAGTTTGATTTCGAGCTAGATATGTCAGATATACGCAAGAAGAAAGCCATAGAAGCCAAAGGTCGACAATTTGTCTGGATCAAAGTCACGTTTAATGTCCCATCAAATTATCAAAAATCCCTTGGCTCCGAGATAAGTGTCAAAAAGCAATGGAATAGGTATGGTGGAGACGTCAACTTTTCCTCATCACCGTCTCTCACTGGAGGGAAAGCCTCAATGCTGACACGTTTCCTGAATCAGATTGATTTTACCTATATACCAGCTGTCAAAGACCTTGAAGTTTACGCCGATCTTATCGAACGAATGTACTCGTCGGCATCTGAAAATAAGGCGATGCTTACCGCCACGCAGGAATTTATCGATGCGATTGGTACCCAAACAGAAGCGCTGACTGGCCAGCTGAAAAAAATGTTCTCAAGCAAAGCGTCATTGGCGGCGCCTGCAGATATGGCTGTACTTTTCCGAAATCTTGACTTTGCTCATGGCGACGAAGGGCATTCATTGTTCAAACAAAAAGGAGACGGGGTAAAGGCGCGCCATCTGCCTGAACTCCTGCGATTCATAAATAAAAACGAAGCAGGAAAAAAATTCTTCCTCTGGGGCTTTGAAGAACCCGAAAACTCACTTGACCTATCAGCTGCAAGCATTGAGGCGAAACGGTTTGCGGAGTTCGCCTCGCGTGACGACACCCAGATTTTCATTAGCAGCCACTCTCCAGCCTTCTATTTGGCACCTTCATGTAACAAGGGTACGACAAGACGATACTTCGTTGAAAAACAAAACTTAAATGAATATGGAGATGTTACTCCGGAACGCGCAACATCAAGAATCGACAAGCCCGAAGATGCTGACCGAGTAATGCGCGCGGCTGGGTTGATGCAGCTTCCCTATGTCATTCATGCTCTCAAAGACCAGCAGCAGGTGCTGGAGGAAAGTAAGGCAGAGATAGAGGCGTTGAACCAGCAGCTTTCGGCGCTGTCTAAGCCAACACTTTTTGTCGAGGGGCGCCACGATCTAAAAGCCTACCCGAAACTTCTTTCAGTATTTGGCGTGCAGAGTGATATCGACGTCAAGCAGTTGGCCGGCACACCTAAAAACACTAAAGATGTTATCGATGCTATTACTTCGGAAGGAGGGTTGTCCGCGACTTCAAAGACTCTGTTTCTTTTTGACAATGACAATGCAGGGCGCGGGGCTTTAAGCGCTTTGGCAGGAAAGAACGCAGATACTTCCGGGGTGCCCGTGAAAATTGGAAGTGGAAACCTTTCAGGAGCGACCTTGCCGTTCAAAACAAAAAGCTTTGTTGAATTCATGAATACTTGCGATTTGCCGGAACGTGAAATAAAGTTTCCATTTGAGTTACTTTTCGTAAACGACGAACTCCTAGAGTTGATGGATCAGAAAACAAAGAACAACATTGAATGGCGGGAGAGTATCCATAATGATTACTACCAGAAGCCACAAAAGCTAACAAACAAGATGCGGGCTTGCGCTCCAAAGTCTGCCGGGTGGCTATACGCACGGATGGTTCCGGACGACATCAAATCAAAATATTTAAAAATGGCTTTAAGCTCGCCGGACACGAGCTGTGAGGCCCTCCAAGAGCTAGTAAATACGATAAGTACTTCCCTCGACCTGTAGGTAGAGGCTGCAAAGACCGCTGCACCATTGTTCGACCGTCGGAAATGCTGCGCGATCCACGAACGACAGCAATGCCGAAGCTGCGCCGCAGCGAAAAACATCGGCTGATTGCGTCAAACGGTCGAGTTTGCAAAGGTCGTTATCTGCGCTTCGCTGACATCCGTGCAAGATGCAGCATGAGATGGCGCTCCAACACGAGGGGCGGATTCCGGACTTTCGCTGCGGGTGCGAGGGTACTAGCCTGTCGGGGCCGAAAACGGTCATCCGCTGTAAGCAAAAAGCAACAGCGGCGGACTCATCCAATCCGGTTAAGAACTCATGCCTGTAAACACGAATTTGTGCTCGCTCTTTGACACATAGTTGTCGAAGTCACGCTCCCGTTGCCAAACTTCATACTTAACAAACCAGCCTGCCTTCAGGCCCGTTGGGGGCTTTGAGAGAATACGCTCGGCGAATTCTGGGCTAGCAGATACATAGACCCCGTTTCGAGAATTGCCGCCTCCGCTTGCGTAGTGTTGGGTCCACTCATCGTGCCAGACGGAGGTGGTTGCACGAACATGGTCGTCTACCACTAGCTCGACCGAACCTTTCCGCACACGTAACTGATGCTCAGTATCAAGCAGATAGCTTGCGACTGTCGGAAAACCGGTTTGGAAGTAATTGCCCATCCAATGTCCAAACGGCATGGGCATGATCTCGTTACAAACAGGCACGGCATTTCCAGTAGAGCCACCCATAATCGCGTTGCTCATCTGACGAGTTGGCCACAGGCCTTCAAATGAGAGGTCCTTGCTGCTGTCGACTAATCTAGTTGGTTGATAGACATCATTTGGCTCAGCTACTTTGAAGTCGGGGCTGGCATAGAGCAAACTCGCGCTTATGTGACCGAATTTAGCGTCTTTTGTGTCAAATGGGCTTACGAAGGACAGAACTCCGCTGTTCAAAAACGTCTCTGAGTTGAAAAAGCTGAGCAACCTGCTTTCTTGAAGCCCGCTTGTTAGGCAGTCGCTCGGAAAATCGTCCAACCATTTTGGTTTTGCTACAGGTTCGATGTCGCACAGCCCTTGGATCAAAGGAATATGTACAAGAAGTTCATTTAATGCTCGAGGTATCGGCATATTCCATGCGCTTACGGCATAAGAAAGCGCGCGAATGTGCGCTGACCGATATAGTTCCGATTGAAAAGTCTGGTACTGTCCAACTATTCCTGACCGGAACTCCATCGTGTCGTCAAAAAACTCGGGATATCTCGTGAACTTGGCATTTACGTTGTCGCAGAGGTTTCTCCATTCAAAAGCCCATTGAGACAAGAATGGGAGGCCACTTTGTTGCTCAAGTTCTTGTAGACTGTTGAACAAAACAGGCGGAACGTGCGCGCATTTGTGCTCTTCAAAGTAAGTCCCAGCAGAAAAGCCATCGGGTGCCCGACCAGAATGGCAACTGTTCCATCCTCCTTGTCCCTTACCCCAACCAAAAAGCCTTTCAAGTAGAAAGTCAGACAGGATCGATGGGCAACGAATTTTCCGAACTACCTCTGAGCGTTTCGGGTGGAAGTCAGGAGATGTAATATAGAATATGGTCAATATGCTACAAACCTCCGACTCTGTTCGTCTTGAGCCGAGATAGTGAAGCAACGCTTCAACTGTGGTTTGGGTGGTGTTTGGATTCTCCAATAGCTCGCGAATACGCATTGCGCTCTGCCACCTAACCATTGGAATTGGCCAACGAAGTCTATCCAACAAAATCAAGAGCGCGTTTGATGCAGGCATTACTAGTTCAGCCATTTTGTCTCTTCTATTGGCTGATCTAAAAGTTGGTCGACTAGATCCTGAATCATTGCCTCCGTCACATCAATCGCTTGTTGATACTGCTCGGCAGCCACCAAAAAGAACACCAGGCGATTGCGCCCAACTGCTAGGTCTCCGGCTGAACTAGTGTATCTGTCATCGGGCTTTGATGTATCTTGTATGAACTGCAGCCACTTGCTCTGGTAGCTGGTCGCTGCCGTCGTCAATCGGTTCAGCGTCTCTTCCTTCGAAGTCCAATAGCTATCCCAGCCACGGCGATAAACTTGTGCCCTGACTAGCCACTTATAGGCAGTGTTCTTCCCCTCGGTTTTTAAGCTGGTCTGGAATGCGAGGTCGAAGACTTCATCAACTTCTCTGGTAACCTCGTGTAGCTCAACTTGCTCCTCAATTGCTTTGAGAGTTGTCCTAGCTTTTTTCGCTGACTCCCAATGTGAAAGCCATTTTTCAAGGAACTCCGGTTTGTGCTGATAAGGAAACTTGGGTTGTGAGATCCAGTCCACCAGTCCCACAAAGTCATCTGCTTCAAAATTACTGGGGTCTCTATTCAGCAAATCGAGCTCTGCTTGATCAAGCTCACGATCTGCCGAGGATCTAAAGCGCTCTCTCTTTTCCGGTCTTCCGCCCAGGAAGGCTGTCTGTATTTCAAGCAATCTTTTGGCATCGTCGTCTTTTTCAGCCCGCTTAGATAACGAGTATAAAGGCACTGGTTCAGTAAGCGTCCTAGCAAGCCCAGAGCCTTCAGGAGTAGAGAAGTCTGAAATCTCAATTTGCTTCTTCAGGACTTCTTCAACCAAATGCCATTCTTCGGCTTCCAGATGCTTTGAGTGAAATTTCGGCAGCCAGGACGGTTTTACCTGTGCAACAAGTCCAATAAGCTCGCTCCTGGCATGGCGAGTTTCATCCCCGTCTGTGAAGTTGGATATTTCAGCCACAATCGGCTCGATAGTCCGTATCCACTCTTCAGCCTTTGACTGGTCATGCTGCGCAATGTAGCCAACGCTGTCGAGCACATCGAAGATCGCCATATCCTTTCGATATAGGTAACCCACCAAACAGGAGGAGGCGCGTCGGATCATGTCGTTGGGATCACCAGTACCCGTGAGGAAGCAAAACACCGCGAGGTTAGTCCAATCCGAAGTTCGTTCGTCAAACTGGGTTACTTCCCTCGATAGGGACTGGGCTTTGTCTTCAGCGATTGACGCAGCAACAGCCGCGTGAACATCCGGGAAGAGTAGATCAGCATTGTTTTTTAGCCATGCGTCGTCGTTCCAATGGATCGATGCGCGCGCACAGTCAAACTCGTCTTTGCAAATGCCACGTTCATCGCATCCGACGAGACCAAAGTAGTGTATATCCAATGCAATTCGCCAAAGAGCCTTTCTGAAGGAAAGGTATTGGGAGTATTGTCCGTCATCGTTGCCTGAGAATATGATTTCAGGAACTTCCGCCGCTTGCAGGTACGCCGCGGACAAGGTCCAATCCCTAGTGCCGTCGGTCAGACTTGAAGCCAAATTTTTCAGGCAGTTGAGCACCTCATCTACAACTTTAAGCTTTCTGCGCTTAAGGATCGGATAATATATGGAGTGGTCTCCCTGCGCTGTGCGAGCGAAGTAAAGAGCAATCCAGAAAGACTGATGAAAAAATTTCACCAAATCCGAAGATTCGGAGTAGGAGTATCTGTCTTGGAATAAGTTCTCCGGCACATCCCAAAAGGAGAGACCGTTTGGCATAGCAGATCCGGTCAAATGTAACCATGATGCAACGTCAGGTGCCAACATCGGGCAGCTCAAATCCATGAACTCTAATGGTTCGGCACCGCATTTGAGTGCAGTACGTAGAGCGATACCGTTGATCTCTGACAGGACGCTCCATAGCTCCTCCTGCCGCATCTTTGTTTGAAGCGAGGATAGCGATTCTAAATCGAGAGAAGAAGCTAGTTCTTCCGCGTATTCCAAAAAGTACTCGTTGGGGCGTTTGAAACCCTTGAGGAATGCTACAACATTCTCAACATGCTCCTGTCCAAGCATAGCTGATACTTCGATAAATCGCCGAGTCAGAGCCAAGAAATCTTGCTCTGACCTGTGCCGCATGGAAATCCAAGTATTTATTCGCCTGACAAGCTCATCTCGGCAAGCGTTTCTGATTTCTTCGTTGCAAACAATCGGTCCAAGTTTGGCCAACGAAGCTATCTCTTCTTCCGAAAGGAACATTATGTCGTCGAGTAGATTCCTAGCTTGCTGTTCATTATTGGAGATCGACAGTGCAATTGATTGAAATTTTCCAAATTCATGAGCCTGAAACTCTCGCGCATTCATCACACGCACTTTGAGTGATCTAATCTTCACAGTTGAAGCTAGATCGCCAAGCTGAAAAGTTCGCGCCTCGGCTTCACCTAGGACACGCGCAATCTGTTTCTCCGGCCACCCCAATGCGAGCGAGGACTGGACCCAGTCCGGGTTCGCCTCAGAAATCAGTCTCGCCGCATCATCGTTCTTTGCCTCAGCCAAGGAGAGCCAGCCCCACCGCCAGTAATCTGGCGCCAAGTCTCTTAACCAACTGATCATATCAGGAAGACACGCTTGGAAAGCGGTACTATGATCTGAGCGCTCTCTGAGCCAAGCAAAGATACTTTCGTGAAAGGGGCGAAGACCAGATGGGTGTGGCTCGAATAGGAACTCCACCTCCTGATAATCGCCAAAGCATTCCAAGATACCTCGAGCCGGCCAGTAGAATTCAGAGCCCGCGAGCGCATGCAGTGTCTTTTGTGCCTTGCTAGAAAGCCGAACCCAAAGACCCTTGTAGTATTTCCTTATGTCTCCATCTGGGCATGCCGGAACACTTTCTACATCATACTCGTCAATTGGCATTCCCCTTCGGGCTAGCATCTCAAATGCGTAGATTAGATGTAGAGGGTGGCCTGCGCATTTCTCCCAAAATTTGGTTGCTACTTGACCTAACACACGCTCTCTTTGTTCAGGCCACTTCAGTTCTGCTCGCTGTGCTTCAAACTGAACTTTCAGCCATCTCTTAACTGCAGCCTCACTCATTCCTGGGATCTCGATCCAGTCTTCCGGCTCGGAAGATGTAAGTAGCTTTTGCGGAAGCTGCTCGTTCGATACCCGTTGGGTGCCGACTAAAAGCGATACATTTTCTGGTAGTGGAAAGAGCGTATTGAATAAGTGATCAACTTGATCGACACGATTGGTGTCTCGATAAACGTGATCAAGCCCGTCCACTAATAAATATAGAATCTCACCCGATTCACCGAGATGATGTGCAACTTTCTCAATTACTTTGCGCAGCTCATCGACGTCATTTGAAGAGACTTCGATATGCTGTGGAAAATCCCTTCGAATTTGTTGGATCAGAGAGGTCGCGACATCAAAGTAGGATGTTCGATCCGCACTACTTTCCGCGTTCGATAAAAAGTAGTGATGTCGTACAACCGCCTTCTTTTCCCTTTTTAACTCATTGAAGAGGTATGAGAGAAATGTGCTTTTTCCTCTACCAGGCGTTCCCCAGACAACTGTAAGTGAAGTTTCCCTGTCGCCAATTCGTGACCTGACCTGTTTTTCAAAATCAGGGTCTGGCGGCGCATAGTCATCTGGAACGAGGAAATTCTGCGCGATCGGCCTTGGCCGCTTCTTGGAAATCAGGCTGACAATGTGCTCACGAAGTATCCGACCATCGGGATTCGGTCGGCCCTTCAGCATGGCCCACCTGGTAACATTGTCTCTCAGCAGCAACCAACCTGACTGATCAGTATCCGATGGGACAATTTGACTGCGGAGTTGAATTTCGTACCGATCGAGATCGGGCATAGCGGCAGTAAACTGGAATTCCCGAAAGAAATCTGTCGCCGCTTTCGTTCCGCCACATTCATGCTCCACGTTTTCTCGTAAGTCATCGGGTATTTTTGAGGGATCTATGTGATTACCATCCAAAGCAACCATAAGGTCTTCCGACGGCACACGGTTGGTGCGTAGTTCGGCTTTGTGTATTCTTCCCAGAGCTTTAGCTTTGAAGAAAGATGCCGCCCACTTGGCCAACATGCTAGTGCCATTAGCTTTTTTCGTAAGTAACCAATCCCAGTCTAGGAAGTACTTTTCTGGGTTCACTGTGAATTTGACTTGTGTGTATTCAACCGCCCCATCTTTTCTGAGCGCCACCACATCGTCGAGCGCCTTCGCTTCTGTATCATCCGACTCAATCTGAACCCATTCAAAGAGGTTGGGGTCTCTGAAGTGACGTATAAGAACCTCTATGCCAACTAAGTCTTGGTACTCGTACCCGGCGCGAGTAATCGCAGTCGGCTTGATTGTTGGGTTTGTTGGCATCTCTTCCTCGGTGCAGCAAATCGAAGCCGCATGATCTCGTCGTGACGACCGCAGATCCACTCCTACATACTTTGTCCATCATTTTCCATGAGGGAGCTAGTTGAATTTCCGCCCTTGGTTGTTGAAATGCGGATATTTTTCTGGATGCGCCAATACTGATTTTCTCATCCATTTTCCCAATCATAGATAAGTTCCGCAGACTCTTCGCCCGCCGATATTGCCTAGCGGCGAAAGTCCGGTCTGACGGGCTGCATTGCAGCGATGAATTGATCGGATGAATGGCAGCAAAGGGCCGTTCGCGCGCCCATGCTCCCGGTCAGGCCCGGACTTTGCAAATGTCGCTATCTGCGCTTCGCTTCTATTCGAGCGAGGCGCAGCATTTGGTAAAGTGGGCTCTTCGCCAGCTTTCGCCGCGATCGGCATGAATGGCCGCTGTCGATTTTGGGTCAGAAATGCTTGACGTCTGGGTCAGAATTGCATGACGCGGACGAGTTGTTCCCTCAGGTTTTGGCCGCTGATTGGGTCAAAGGTGTTCGACGTTCCACAGCGGACAGTCAAAGGATCGGAACCGAGGGGTGGTGCGGCCCGCAGCGTGCAGCGCGAGGACACGGCCCTCGGTGGAGACGACGCCGCAGGCGGCGCTTGTCTTTTGACTTTCCGAAGCAGGGATGTTGGGCGGATAAAACAAATGAAAGATGTCAGGGCTGGGGTGAGCGGGCGCAGCCCGTCGATCCCCTGCGCTGTCACCTGAAACAAAGCGAGCCGCGCGATTAGCGCGTCTCTCCACTGGCTTTCAGGTCAAAACTTTCCAGTCCGCAGGAGGCTCAGGAGCCGATGTGGACCTTGCATGCTGCGA
>JBLWUN010000041.1:0-9270 GCA_048268905.1 Maricaulaceae bacterium
TGATGCGTGCATGCGGCATATTACAGGCATTCAGCCGGTTATCCTCAATCCTCAACCCGGCCATCCCGTCGAACCTGGGGAAATTGCGTCAACCGGCTGCAGGAAGTTCTAGGAATTTAATCTTGAGGATCATTGTTGGAACAGACTGAAGACGTCGGAGAACGAACCGGTGAAGAATGAATTGCAACGCGCGCTCGCGGACCTCAGGAGAATATTTGTTTATTGCCTTGCTCATTGTGGCTTCATCCTACTCAGGAGTTGAAGTCGCCGGCCAACCCGGTCTGGTTCACTCGTAGCCAACCGCCATCGCTACACGTGTGCCGGACGGAAACCTGAACCTAAAGCCAGTGAGCTCGGGAAGCAGGAGGTACCTCAGAAATGCACTGGATGTGTCACGGTTTGATGCCGCTCCTTTGATAGCATTTATCGCGACAAAGGATACTGACTATGGGACTGAAACGGACGGACGAATTCCGTGCTGATGCTGTGCGGATTGCGCTGACGAGCGGGCTAACAAGGAAGCAGGTGGCGTCAGATTTGGGTGTCGGCTTATCGACGTTGAGCAAGTGGGTTACGGCCCATCGAGACATTGAGGTGGTGTCTGACCAGGACCTCGACCTTGCTCGTGAGAATGAACGGCTTCGGCGAGAGTACCGTATTTTCAAGGAGGAGTATCCGTCTTGGTCAAGGCTGAGTTTCGGTCCACATTCGATTGCTGCGTAGCAAGGCGTTTGCCATGATCAGCAGCTGCCGCATATCGTGCAATTCCGGGGTTGCTGGCGTTTGCGGCGATAAATCGAGGACAGCCCCCATTTTGGCGAGCATCGCGGCATCGACGCGATCCGTCTTGGCCAGTTTTCCGATTGCTTGTGCAAAGCGTCGCGCTTGTTTGGGGTTAACTTTGGCAAATGGCACTGATGCACCGGCCAAATCTAGCTCCAATCCACGAAGATAAGCACCAGTTGCTTCAAAGACGGCGAGCGATACCTTGTCTCCAATCCACCGCAAGAGTGCGCGGCGACCCTTACTGTCATTCTGGAACTGCGCATGAGCGCCGTCGTCCGTCCTATGCGCATCCAGCGTCTCTTTGGAGACGTCTATCCCAATGCTCTTCGTCATAGCTCTTTCCCACCTCTTCTTGTCATTCAGGCCCCTGCGCAAAACGGTGCCTCAGTATCCGTTCAGGCCAGTAAAAAGAGCGGGGGCGATCCTACTCCTCCACGGTTCTTCAAAACCCAGAGGGAACCGATCCGACCCCCGGTATCCCCCGGCATAAATGCCGTGCCGGGGGATAGCTCTGATGTGCCACATGTCATCGAAATCTCTAAGACAAGAAGGATATTCTAAAAAGGCCACAGCCTTCTTCGCGAGCCAAAAGCCATGAGGTTCAGGTTCATTGAAGAGCATGGCCGCGATTTCCCGACCAACCGTCTTTGCAAGGTTTTAGATGTCAGTGAACGTGGCCTGTGCGCCTATCGCAGCCGACCTGCCAACCAAAGGCAACGGACAGACATGATCGTTCTGGCCCATATCAAAGAACAATCGCGTCTCAGCCTTGGCAGCTACGGCAGACCGAGGATGACCGAAGAGTTGAAAGAACTCCGTTTGAATATTGGCCACCGCCACGTCGGCAGGCTCATGACTGAGAACGGCATCCGCGTCCAACGGTCAAAGAAATACAAGGTGACGACCGATAGCAACCATGCGTTTAACATTGCGCCGAACCTGCTGAACCGAGACTTCCGTGCCGATCAACCGAACCAGAAGTGGGCGGGCGATATCAGTTATGTGTGGACCCGCGAAGGATGGTTGTACCTGGCGGTGATCTTAGATTTGCATTCCCGCCGTATCATCGGCTGGCCGTCAGCAATCGCCTGAAGCGCGATCTCGCGATCCGGGCGTTGAAGATGCCCGTCCTGCTCCGGCAACCCCCGAAAGGCTGCATCCACCATACGGATCGCGGGTCGCAATACTATTCTCACGATTATCAGAAGCTGCTGCGCAAACACGGCTTCAAGGTGTCCATGAGCGGCAAAGGTAATTGCTACGATAATTCAGCTGTCGAGACCTTCTTCACGACGATCAAGGCGGAGCTGATTTGGAGAGGGTCATGGCAGACACGCAGAGAAGCTCAGCTGGCCATCTTCCAGTACATCAACGGCTTCTATAATCCACGGCGTCGGCACGCAGCCTTAGGCTGGAAAAGTCCGGTCGCCTTCGAATGAAAAGTGGCCTAAACGAGCACTTGGAGCGGCACAAAAACGCGACACGTCCACTGACCGTTTTTTATGCAGGAAGCGGAAAGGCTCAACTGCACCGGATGCGCGCCAAGCGGCGCCGAGTAAGAATGTCAATGCGACAGTCCTTATTGCAGCAGGCGCGTCATTCCAGCGGTCTGAGAATATCGTCTTGCATCATGAACACGATGTTGCGATCAACGCTCGGTGTTATAGTCAGCTTGACATTCGAAGAGGTGGGCATGTTTCGAACTCGTTTGATATGGGGTGTTGGGGTCTTCTCTGGTCTCTTGTGCCTTTTGAGCTTCTATGTGTTCTCGAGGTTCACTGTCGATGATGCTTTTATCACATGGCGGTATGGACGAAACCTCATCGAATTTGGTGTCTGGGGATACAACCCAACCGATATGGACCTAACCCAAGCCTACACAAACCCGCTCTATGCGTTCCTTTCGATCTTGCCAGCATATTTTGGGATCGACACGGTACTCTTTTTTAAGGGGCTCTCGATCGCGAACCTCATCCTACTGATCTGCGTCTTCATGAGAAGTGTGGAAAACAAAGCCCTCGGGTTCGCCGCACTTCTGTTTCTCTTAGCGTCGCCAGCTACGGCAATTCATCTTTTCTCTGGGTTGGAAACTTTTGCTTATGCTGCGTTTCTCGGGTTGGCATTCATAAAGCTCGACAGGAGAGAACACGTCGAGGCTTCGATTTTCGTACTTTTGGCGGTGTTGTCTCGACCAGAAGCCTGGTTATGGACGGTTTTGTTGCCCGCAGTGGTACTGCTCTCCGATCAACATTTGGCAGTTCGTAAGGTGTTTTGCAGGCGCTCGAAAGCGCATTCCAACGATCCTGATAGCCTAAAGCGCCTAAGTTTCACCGTTCTTCCAGGTGTTCTTCTTGCGTTGATGTTGGCAGCGCACAAGGCTCATTTCGGTTACTTTCTTCCCAATACATTCTACATCAAGTCGTCCTCCGGGGCAGATTTTAATATGCGTGTTTTCATCGCTATTGCGCTTTTTGGCCTTGCTCCACTGTTGATCCCGTTCTTATCTGGGCGGCGTCTTTTGCCGCTTGTGATTTTGGGGTACTTCACTCTGGTGATTTACAACTATGCCAGTTCAGATCTGCAGATGAACTACGCGTGGAGATTTGGATTCCAAGTTTTTACGCCAGTCTACATCTATGCCGCTTTTGTTGCGGCCGGCAAGGAGCTCAACTTCAGGATCGTTTCTGATCAAGCTCCGTTTTCGGAACGACACATACATTTTAACTCGACCTCGACTCTTAGTCTGGCTGTCGCGGTGACTGTGTTCACGGATGTCGGCGTCGGCGGCCGGGAATTGAGGGAGTTGGCAACATATTACTCCCGTGCTCTTGATTCCCATGCAGCGTTGGGAAGGGCAATAAATACACTATCAGACACGCCAAACACGCCTGCGTTTCTCTTGGGCGACGCTGGGATGACTGCTTTTCACTCGCGCCAGTCCGCTTTGGATAATGTCGGATTAGGGAGCTCACTGGTTGCGCACCAAGGCGTAACAAAGGCCGTGATTGATCAATATGCTCCGAGCATGGTCTTCCTTCACGCGGTGCCTGGTGGCGAGCCGTGGGCGAGTTTCGGACGGGACACAATAACTGAGTGGATGACGGAGAACGGATTTAAGTATGTGTGTGACATTTACTATAATCCGGACTATTCATTGCGTTATTTCTCTGCAACGGCGTCTAGTGAAGTTGAGGAGGTCTGCGCCTCATCGCGTGCAGCGAACGACGTTGACCTTGGAGACTACTTCGAACGTGATATTACTCGTCCACCTTGGCTATACTGGCGGGAGTAGTTAGACATCAGTTTAGAATTTGAGAAGGGTGATACCTCAGATCCGATTTTGAACGTTTCAAATCGGCCTGTCGGATTGCATCCTTCGGCCTGAGTTGGGTGTCGTTCTTATCTGTTACTTTAGCGTAGCTATCAATCTTGTCCGAAATGGTCGTCAGCGGATAGTAAGGAAGGGCTGCCTCCCGTAAGTGTTTCAGAAAAGACCTTGCTGCTTTAGTGTTGCGCCTGGCCGTTAGTCGAACACCGCTCAATAGGACAATCTGGTCGATAGTAGTCCGAAGTTCACCAATGCTCACCGCTTAAGCACGTGCGACTGAACCTGTCAGTCACAATAGTCACCGACAAGGCGCATAAGGGGTTCGACGAGCTTTCCATAAGAGCATGCCCCGATTAAGGCTGAATTCGGCTGTTCTGAGGCGTTTTTTCTCTATCTAATCCAGCCGTATTCCTTAAAAGAAACAGGGTGCCTATGGAAGAGATCGCATTAATGGAGGCCATTACCGGATGCTACGTGGTGCGTGCGCTCACCCTATTCTATTGCAACCTAGTGAGATTGACGCGATAACCTTCCCTCCTGAACAGACCAACCGCTGCCCAAAAATGCGAGAACATGTCTCATGGGGTGAAAGAGTTCAAGGTACGCGATGAGCAACATGAGAACAGAAAAAGTTGAAACTCTCGATAGTTGCACTCCGAGCGTGCTTGTAGTGGACCTTGACGGAACGCTACTGCGTAGTGACATGCTTTTTGAGAGCTTCTGGTCAGCTTTCGGGCGTGATTGGCGCAGCCCTTTTCTTTCGATTGCTGCTCTATTTGGTGGCCGGGCGTCGCTGAAGCGCCATCTCGCGGTGGCTTCTGCTGTTGAAGCTGCAACACTTCCTTACGACCCAAAGGTGATCTCGTTTGTTCAAAAATGGCGTGCTGCCGGAGGCCGAACAGCGCTCGTGACCGCTAGTGATCTCGATTTCGCTCAAGCGATTGGGGATTATCTGGATATTTTCGACGAGGTTCATGGCTCAGATGGTAACCTAAACTTGAAGGGCGAGCGAAAGGCGCAATTTCTAGAAGAGCGGTTTGGGTCGAAGGGCTTCACATACATGGGCGATGCCAAGGCCGATATCCCGGTTTGGAAGCGCGCAGCTAAAGCGATCACCGTCAATGCTCCCGAAACGTTGCGCCGGGAGGCGGAATGCGTATGTGACAGCGTTGAACATCTTGTCACTCACTCCAAAACGGTTCGGCCCTACTTCAAGGCAATGCGGCCCCATCAGTGGCTCAAGAATTCTCTCGTTTTGCTACCCATGCTTGCGGCTCACCAGTTCGACAACCGCACCTTGCTTCTATCGCTTTTAGCCTTTGTCTGCTTCAGCCTGTTTGCGTCGAGCGTATACGTGCTGAATGACCTACTTGATCTCGGCGCCGACCGAGCGCACCCTCGGAAAAGACTGAGGCCGCTTGCTTCGGGCGACATACCCATTGCCCATGGGACATTGATAGCGGTAGGGCTATTGTTCGTTGGTGTCTTGCTAGCGATAGTCATAGGACCATCATTCCTGTTAGCTATGTTTTCTTACTATCTGCTAACCACTGCCTATTCCTTGCATCTTAAGCGCCAAATTGTTGTTGATATTTGTATTCTAGCTGGACTGTACACGGCTCGGATAATCGCGGGAGGTGTCGCGACTAGTATCACGCTGTCGGTCTGGCTACTTACGTTCTCTGTGTTCTTTTTCCTGTCCTTGGCTGCGGTCAAGCGTCAGGCTGAGCTGATCGACAACGCCGAACGGGGGAAGCTAAAGGCTAGCGGGCGCGGATACCATGTGGATGACCTGCCAGTCATTTCAATGATCGCGATTGGGGCAGGCTACATATCTGTGCTCGTGATGATGCTCTATGTGAATTCTCCGGTGGTGGTCGAACTCTACACATATCCTGAAACCCTGTGGGGCGTCTGTGCCGTGCTGCTTTACTGGATCACCCGGACTGTAATGGTAGCGCACCGCGGCCAAATGCATGATGATCCGGTCGTTTATGCCGCGAAAGATCGTGTCAGCCAGATGTGTCTACTGATCATTTTGGGCTTTGTACTCGTGGGTGCGCTTGCATGACGTTGCAGATTCTTATCCTGCGTTACACTGCCTTTGCAGTCGTGGCGACGATTGCGAACCTCGCGACCCAGCGGCTGGTACTCGGGTTAGGTGATACTAGTGGTTATTTCGCCGTTGCTGTTGGCGCTGGGACCATCGTCGGCCTCTTGATCAAGTATGTCCTCGATAAGCGCTGGATCTTCTATGATCTTGACAGCGGCGTGAAAAATCACAGCAGGAAATTTTCGCTCTACACAACCATGGGACTGATCACCACGGCAATCTTCTGGAGCATTGAGACAACCTTTTGGCTGATTTGGCAGACGGATTTCATGCGCGAGTCGGGGGCAATTCTGGGACTCTCTATTGGTTACGTGGTGAAGTATAATTTGGATCGGCACTTTGTATTCACTGGCCAGAATATAGGGTCATCGGTATGAAATTGTCGGGATGGGGGCGATATCCTGTGCTGGAGGCACGAACCTATAGTCCGCGCAGCATTGATGCATTACGGGATCTCGTTCTCGCTGAGCCGTGTGTCATCGCGCGGGGAAATGGCCGCGCCTATGGCGATAGTGCCATCAACACTTCCGCAACTGTCGAGACGCAGCACCTCAACCGGATGATCGCCTTTGACCCGGAATCGGGTCAGCTAATTGCCGAGGCGGGAGTCCTCCTCGGCGATATCATCGAAACTTATCTGGATCGCGGCTGGTTCCCGTTGATCACGCCCGGCACGAAGTTCGTGACACTAGGCGGTGCCATTGCGGCGGACGTCCATGGAAAGAACCATCACAAGGACGGTAGCTTTCGCACCTGCGTGGACTGGATCGATATCATGGGGCCCGATGGTGTAATCCGCCGTTGTTCCCCAAATAATGATCCGGGCTTGTTTGACCACACTCTGGGCGGCATGGGGCTAACCGGAATCATCTTGCGTGCAGCAATCCGCCTGCGGCCCGTTGAAACCGCTTGGATCCGCCAGAAGACTATTGCGGCACCCAATCTCGAGTCCGCAATGGCCGCTTTTGAGCGTGCCCAGACAGCGACTTATTCCGTCGCATGGATTGATTGCCTCGGGACAGGCCCCAACCTCGGGCGCTCACTCCTCATGCTAGGAGAACACGCCGACCGTGAAGAGCTGCCGCGACAGCGCGCGCGAGCGCCGTTTCGAATTAAATCAAAACGGCAGCTCTCGGTCCCATTCGATTTCCCGGCCTTTGCACTAAACGGATTGACCCTCCGCGCATTTAACACCCTCTACTATCGCGCAGGAACACGGAAGGCAGGCACACAGCTGGTGGATTGGGACAGTTACTTCTACCCCCTCGACACCATACTTGGTTGGAATCGGATCTATGGGCGAAAGGGGTTTGCGCAATTTCAATGCGCTTTGCCGTTGGAACGGTCCCAAGTCGGACTGACGGCTCTTCTGGCAGAGATTGCCAAGGCCGGCTCCGGTTCTTTTCTCGCAGTGTTGAAGCGCTTTGGCAAACAGGATAGCGCATTCTCTTTCCCTATGGAGGGCTATACCTTGGCGCTGGACTTTCCGATCTCAAAGAAAACACTCGCGCTTTTGGATCAACTTGATCGCATAGCTATCGAATACGGCGGCCGCTTTTATCTCGCGAAAGACAGCCGGATGAGCGCTGCAACGCTGAGCAAATCAGATAAGCGTATTAATGGTTTTCAAGCCTTCCGCGACCGTCATGAGCATACAAGCCAGTTTAGATCAGTTCAGTCGGAAAGGTTGTCCCTATGACAAATCCTCCAGTCCTTGTCCTTGGTGCTCGATCAGACATCGGGAATGCCGTCGCTCATAAGTTCGCCTCCCTTGGCCATCCAATCCAGTTAGCCGCACGCAATGCTTCAACCCTAGAAACAGACAAAACCGACCTAGAGTTACGTCATAGGGTTCCAGTTACCTTGCATGAGTTTGATGCCTTGGCGACTCACACCCACGAGGCGTTCGTCGCGGCGCTGCCGCAACTGCCCCAGATCGCGGTCTGCGTGGTAGGTCTGATGGGAACGCAATCGGAGAGCGAGCGAAATCTAGAGGCGGCTGGGCTGATAATGCGCAGCAATTACGAAGGTCCAGCGAGTATCCTGTCGGTACTCGCAAATTGTTTCGCAGCTAGAAATAGCGGTGTTCTCGTTGGCATCAGTTCAGTCGCGGGAGACCGCGGCCGAGCAACGAACTACGTCTATGGGTCGGCGAAGGCTGGTTTCACGGCATTTCTTGCTGGGATGCGTAACCGTTTGGCCAAGTTGGGCGTACAGGTCGTGACCGTGCAGCCAGGATTTGTTGCCACGCAGATGACAGAAGGGATGAGTCTGCCATCTAAGCTAACCGCAGAACCTAGCGAAGTTGCGGATGCAATTGCACGCGCTGTAGAGCTCAAAAAGGACGTGATTTATGTACGCCCAATTTGGCGCTTTATCATGTTAATCATCCGGAATATTCCGGAACGGATTTTCAAGAAGATGCAGATTTAACGTTAGACTACAGGCTTGGTTGGTGACGTAGAGGTGATCGCATGAGCAAATAGCAGTCTGCTAATGTGATGTTAGTTGAATCTAATACACGAAGGGTAAGTACTGCATGCCGATCTGAAGCGTTCCACTCGGTTATTCATAGGCGAAAAAAAATCGGACCTGTTTGGTTAGCGGGCTGCCAACGCGCAAAAACAGGTTAGTTCCGGGCCCGGTTTCACGATAACAGATTTTGGGGCTGTGTTGATTACCTCGGGGTCTGCTTGACTGATACCGTGTAGTTCGGTGGACGCGCAGCCTATAACGGCACCAGCTATCGTTAGAAGGAATTTCATGGGATGCTCTAGAACCGTCGACGCAGATGTATACCTTTATTTACAAAGTTAAAATGTGTCTGGTTTTAAGTTTGCCAAAGAGCGTATAGGTTGCCCGCATCGCCCGTGGGCGGCCTGAATGGAGCAAAACAACGTGCAGATCGAAGATACGAAACTTTCCGGCGTTAAGATCCTGACTCCTGCGCGGTTTGGCGATGAACGGGGCTTTTTCTCGGAAAGCTGGAACCGGCAGCGGATGGAAGCGCATGGGATCGATCTGGATTTCGTGCAGGACAATC
>JBLWUN010000042.1:0-9111 GCA_048268905.1 Maricaulaceae bacterium
CGCCAAGCGGATTAAGATCATAGGGCGAAAACATCTTCGCACTCATATCCATCCACATATAGGCAAATGAGTTTTCAAGCGACCAGTTGCCAAACAGGATATCCATCGGGCTGCGTTGAAGCGGGCTGAACCGCGCAGCTTCCGACACATTTTCCCAAAAGGTCTCAAGGTCTTCACGCGCCGCCTTATGCCCGCCCTTGGCCAGACCCGACGCCATCACCGCCGCATTCATCGCACCCGCTGACGTCCCCGAAATCGCCTCAATGACGATTTCCTCATCCTCAAGCAACCGGTCCAGAACGCCCCACGTAAACGCCCCGTGCGACCCGCCGCCCTGAAGGGCAAGACTGATGTTCTTTTGCGCCTTCTTGCCCGCGGCGGTTTTCTTCACCGCCACCGGTTTCTTCGCCGCCCCAGATTTCTTCACAGCTTCGCTCATGCCAACTCCTGCGTCACATCATCCTGCCCTCGTGCGGGCCATCCCCACCTTGATGATATGTCGCACAATCAGCGATTTACCAGCCACACACCCATGAAAGCCGTTCTAAACGGTCAGAATAAAAGAACGGCACTCCCAAAAGAACGTCATCCCCGCAAAGAGCCTGTGCCCGCGAAGGCGCGGTACGGGGGTCTCGCGCCACACATGCTACTAAGCCCACAGCACAGAAAACATCGCAAAACGATCTTATCGTGCGAAACACAGTTGCCCCGAACCACGCCCATCGGATACCTTGCTGCAATTAAAAAACACACACGCACAAATGGTCGCGTTACCCAAAAAACACCGTTTAGTAGGGTATCGATTGCCTTGGGGATTTCAGAATGAACGACGCCTTGCACAGCCTGCTTTCTCATTACCGCGAGAATGCGAAAACCGAACGCGAAAAAGGCACGTATTTTGAAAACCTGATCAAGGCTTATCTTCTCAATGATCCCTTGCAACAGGACCAATATAGCGACGCCTGGACCTATGCCGATTGGGCCGAACAACATGGCTGGAATGCGCGCGACACCGGTATTGATCTGGTTGCGAAACTGCGCCACGAAGAAGGCTATTGCGCCATTCAGTGCAAATTCTACGCCGAGGACCACCGCATCCAGAAAGGCGATATTGACCGTTTCTTTAGCGTATCGGGCAAGGAACCGATCAAGCGCCGACTGATCGTCGATAGCACGCGCATGCCGTGGGGGCCGAACGCAGAAGCCACGATCAAGGATCAGACGATCCCGGTCAACCGAATAGATCTAGAAGCCTTGGAAAACAGCCCGATCAATTGGGCTATGTTTGCCCGGACGGGTGAAGTCATCCTGCCTGAAAAGAGGCCCCTTCGCGACTATCAGCAAACCGTTCTCCAAGCGGTACAGAAAGGTTTTGCCGAACATGACCGCGGCAAAATTATTATGGCTTGTGGCACCGGTAAAACCTTCACCAGCCTGCGCATCGCCGAAGACCGTGCAGGCAAGGGAAAAACCGTTCTGTATCTGGTGCCATCCCTTGCGCTAATGTCGCAAACCGTCACCGAATGGGCCAATGATGCCCTAACCCCGATCCATGCCTTTGCCGCCTGCTCTGATAGTCAGGTCGGCAAACGCCGGATTGGTAATGCCGACGCAGTTGCCGATGTCGATATTCACGATCTGGCATTCCCCGCGACGACAAACCCGCAAAAAATTGCGCAAAACGTCATCCATCGTCACGATGATGACCACATGACCGTGGTGTTTTCCACCTATCAATCCATTCAGGTCATCTCGGACGCACAGCAAAAACACGGCCTGCCGGAATTTGACCTGATCATCTGTGATGAGGCCCACCGCACCACAGGCGTCACCCTTGCCAACGAAGACGACTCAAACTTCGTCAAGGTGCATGATCAATCAGTCATTGCCGGTAAAAAACGCCTGTATATGACGGCCACCCCGCGCATCTTTAACGACAATGTCAAAGCCAAAGCCGATGAAAAGGATGCCATCCTGTGTTCAATGGATGATAAAAGTCTATTTGGACCGGTATTTGATTATATTTCTTTTGACTGGGCTGTCCGAAATCATTACCTGACCGATTACAAGGTCATTGTCCTTGCGGTGGATGAAGGCGTGGTCAATGCCGGAACCCAACGCCGCCTTTCCGATGAAACAAACAGCCTGAAGCTTGATGACGCCACCAAAATCATCGGCTGTTATAAGGCCCTCACCAAGGAAACCCTGCGCAAGGATGTCGGAACCGACATCAACCCGATGCGCCGCGCACTCGCCTTCTGCCAAAGCATCAAGTCTTCCGAAACAGTCTGCAATGAATTCGAAGCCGTCATTGACGAATATCTTGATGCAATCGGGGACGAGGACGAAGACCTCGCAGGTAGCCCGCGCCTGCGCTGCGAACTTTCCCATGTCGATGGCACCTTTAATGCCAAATCACGTACCGAACGCCTCAATTGGCTAAAATCCGACGCGGGCGACGATACCTGCCGCATCCTCAGCAACGCCCGCTGCCTATCCGAGGGCGTCGATGTCCCCGCCCTTGATGCCATCATGTTCATGCATCCGCGCAAAAGCCAGATTGACGTCATTCAATCGGTCGGTCGCGTCATGCGCAAGGCACAGGGCAAAAACATGGGCTATGTTATTTTGCCCGTCGCCATCCCTGCGGGCACCAGCGCAGAACAGGCCTTGAATGACAATGAACGCTACAAAGTCATCTGGCAGATTCTAAATGCGCTCCGCGCTCATGATGAACGTTTTGACGCCGTGATCAACCGCGCCTCATTGGGCGAGGACATCAGCGATAAAATCGAAATCACCGCTATCGTCAAAGACCTGCCCTCGCGTACCCAAGCCGAAAAACAGGGCGCGAATATCGGCGAAGGCAACGGCCATACCGAAAATGACGGCGAAGGCGCGGAACTTGAAATCCCCACCGGCCCGTCACAGGGCGAACTTGACCTGTTCATCGATGAATTTTCCAAGGCCGTTCTGGCCCGGATCGTTAAAAAATGCGGCACCCGTGATTATTGGGAAAATTGGGCAACTGACATTGCCAAAATCGCCCAAACCCATATCACGCGTATCAAAACAACCATCAATGATCCGGCGGGCAAGGCCCGCATCGAATTTGACAAATTCCTCGCCGAACTGCGCGATGACCTGAACGACAGCATTACCGAAGGCGAAGCGGTCGAAATGCTCGCCCAACACGTCATCACCCGCCCGGTGTTTGAAACCCTGTTCGAAGGCCACGCCTTCACCCGCGAAAACCCGATTTCAAAGGCAATCCAGTCAATCCTTGATGTGCTCGATGAACACAATCTGGAAAAAGAAAGCAAAACGCTTGAAAAATTCTACGACAGTGTGAAAAACCGCGCCAAGGGCATCGCGACCTCAAACGGCAAACAATCGCTTGTCATTGAACTCTATGACAAATTCTTTCGCAATGCCTTCCCGCGCATGACCGAACGCCTTGGCATCGTCTATACCCCGGTCGAAGTCGTCGATTTCATCATCCATTCCGTCAATGACGTGCTGAAATCCGAATTCAACCAGACCCTCGGCAGCAAGGGTGTCCACATCATTGACCCCTTCACCGGCACCGGCACCTTCATCACCCGCCTGCTACAATCTGGCGTGATCGCACCCGAAGACCTCGAACATAAATTCCGTCACGAAATCCACGCCAACGAAATTGTCCTGCTGGCCTATTACATTGCCGCCATCAACATTGAATCTGTCTTCCATGACGTCTCAAAACGTGACGATTACATCCCGTTTGAGGGCATCTGCCTGACCGATACCTTCCAGATGTATGAAACCGACGATCTGATTTCGGACTATATGCCCGACAATTCCGAACGCCGCAAACGTCAGAAGAAAACCGATATCCGCGTGATCATCGGTAACCCGCCCTACTCTGCGGGACAGAGCAATGCCAATGATAACAATGCTAATATTGTCTACCCATATCTAGATAGTCGCATTCGGGAAACCTACGCCGAACATTCTAAAGCAGCCAACCAGAACAGGATATACGACAGCTATATTCGCGCCATTCGGTGGGGCAGTGATCGCCTGAAAGGAAAAGGTGGAGTCATGGCGTTTGTTTCTGGCA
This sequence comes from Maricaulaceae bacterium, assembly GCA_048268905.1. Lineage (GTDB taxonomy): Bacteria > Pseudomonadota > Alphaproteobacteria > Caulobacterales > Maricaulaceae > JACOMS01. The sequence goes on from JBLWUN010000042.1 coordinate 4,103, forward strand.
GTGCTTGGATTGAACGGAATTATGCTGACGGATTACGTAAATGTCTTCAGGACGAGTTTAGCAGCCTCTATGTTTTCCATCTGCGCGGTGACATTCGAAAAAACATGCTCTCGAAAGGGTTGGCTGGTGAAGGCGGCAACGTGTTTGGTTCTGGAAGCATGACTGGCATCGCCATAACACTGTTCGTCAAGAACCCAAACGCAGCCGAGCACGGTAATATCTATTTCCATGACATCGGGAAAAACCGAAGCAAGGATCAAAAACTCGCCCTAATCCAGAACCTTAAAAGTATCTCTGGTATAAGTGACGTTAATGGTTTTGAACAAATAGCGCCGGATGAAGATTACAATTGGATCAATCAAGGAGAAACTAGTTTCAAGCATTTTCTGACTATGGGCGAAAAGCGCGACAAGTCAGTGAAGAAGCTTTTTGTTGAATATTCAGGTGGGTTAAAAACCCAGCGTGATGCTTGGTGCTACAATTATTCTAAATCGGCCCTAGTTAGGAATATCCAAGACACCGTTGATTTCTTTAATTCCGAGGTTCGACGCTATCAAAATGCGTTACAAACTGAGAAAACACCAAAATCAATAGATGCATTCCTAAACACCGACCCCCAAAAAATTAGTTGGTCAAGCGCACTAAAAGCCGACGTAACGAAGCAACGAGAGATCGAAAATGCTAGTGGCCTCGAGATTGTTGCGTCATATAGGCCTTTTACAAAACAATGGCTATATTACAGCCGCCGACTAAACGAACGCGTATACCAGATTCCCAAACTTTATCCCTACGTGAGTATAAAAAATAGGTCGATAGTTGTTTCAGGCGTTGGGTCGCGAAATGGATTATCAGTGATAATGTGCGATTTCGTCCCGGATTTGAATATGCTGGAAGCAGGAGCCCAATGCTTCCCTCTAAAGCTCTATGAGAAGAATGAAGCCAAGGATGGCGACATGTTCGCCAATGATCCGGCTGTAAATGACTATCGCATCAAGGATGGAATCACAGATGACGGATTGGCACATTTCAAGGTGGCATATCCGAATGAGGACATCAGCAAGGAAGACATATTCTATTATGTCTATGGCCTTTTACATTCAGAAGACTATCGCACCCGTTATGCCGATAACTTGTCGAAAAGTTTGCCGCGCATTCCATGCGTGAAAAAGGCAACGGATTTTTGGGCCTTTAGCAAGGAGGGCCGGGCCTTGGGTGATTTGCATGTCAATTACGAAACGGTTGATCCGTACCCTGTGACCTATAAGCAGGGCGATCTGCGCACTGCCGTGATTGACGACGCCGAGGCGTTTTATCGTGTCGAGAAAATGAAATTCGGCGGCAAGGCCAGTGCCAAGGACAAGACCACCGTCATCTATAACCCGCGCATCACGCTTCAGAATATCCCGCCTGAAGCCTATGACTATATCGTCAATGGCAAACCGGCGATTGAATGGGTGATGGAACGCCAATGTGTGAAAACCGACAAGGCCAGTGGCATTGTCAATGATACCAACCGCTATGCGATTGAAACGGTCGGTGATCCGTCCTATCCGCTTAAATTGCTGGAACGGGTGATTACGGTGTCGCTGGAAACCATGAAAATCGTCCGCGCCCTGCCCGCCCTTGATATTGACGTCCCGGACGCGAAAAAACCGACACAGCATTAATCGGAAATAGTGGGGGAACCAGAAAACATATGTGTTCCCCCGCCTTTATGGATGCCCGCCTACGCGGCCATGACGAACGGGTGGAAAAACGGCGATCACTCTGCCCCTATTCCCAATCGCCCGACAAACCTAATCCCACTCAATCGCCGCCGGTAAATCCAGTTTCGGCGCCTGATCCATCACCATCGCAAGGAAAATCCGCGCAATCGGCGACAGGCTTTTGCTCTGGCGCGTAATCACGCCAATCGGGCGGTGGCGTGTGGGGTGGCTCAGTGGCACGAACGTCAGTTTGGCGTCTGCGGTTTGATCCGACACCCCGGTTGCGATGCGCGCGGCCAATTCCGGCAGCACGGTAATCCCCACCCCTTCGGCGACCATCGCGGCCAGCGTGATGGTGTTGGATGTTTCGACCACCGGGCGCAATCCCGCCACCAGATCGGCCGCCGCATTGATCGCCGTGTCGGCCCCCGGCTTTACCGCCGATTTTGCCGCCGATGACCCGCTTTTGGCCGCCTCTGCCATGGCCCGTTCGGCCCGCGCGGCACTGTCCATCACCGCCTGTGCCGCCCCGATGCCAAGGGCGGCGGCCTTTGCCACCGATGCACTGACCGGCATGGTCGGTAAGATGGCCGGTGTAGTAGATGTGGTTGATGTGGTTGGCGTGGTGGATGTGATGCCCCCAAATCCCTGATCGGCCATCATCGCGCGTGTCCCTGATTCCGGGCCCAGCCCAACAAACGGCTGATCAATAAGGTCCGACCACGCGATTTCAGATTGCCCGGCAAATTCATGATCGGCCCGGCACAGCACGCCAAACCGGTCGGAAAAAAGCGGACTGAACGCGATATCGGGCAAGTCCTGCCATTCCCCGGCGATGCCAAAATCAACCACCCCATTGGCCACCGCTTCATGCACTTCCCCGGCATTCATTTCATCAAGCCGCAATCGCGCATCGGGATGCTCGGCGACAAAATGGCGGATCACACCGGGTAGAATGCGGGTTAAAACCGACGGGGCCGCCGCAATGCGGATTTTCCCGCCAATCCCGCGCGACAGCGCATCAAGATCACCAAGCGCCTCTTCAAAATCGCCAATCAACCGACGCGCAATCGGCAAAAACCGCTCCCCGGTGACGGTGAGCGAAACATGCCGCGTCGTGCGATCAAAAAGGGCAGCCCCCGTCACATCCTCAAACTGGCGAATGGTCGCGGTAATCGCGGGCGAGCCCAGCCCAAGGGCGGCGGCCGCCGCACTAAACGATCCCTGCTCGGCCACGGCGACAAACACGCGCATATGGCGGATATTAAGTGATGACAGCATGATTTTCGATGTCCGTTCCTGTAAATGTCGCCTGCCCCAAAAGACCATAGCGCCCAATCCCCATCCGGGCAAAAGGCTTCTTGCGTGTTTTACATCGCCAAACGCTACTTTAAAGGGCATTCTGGCAAGACACTTCCCCCTGCGGACAACAGAGAGCGACATCAAGGCGATGACAGAAGACGGGAAACCAAAACCGCTAACGCTTGAGGGCGAAACAGCCCTAGACCTTTGGCGCCAAGGGCGGGACGCATGGAACAGATGGATTGATCAACATCCGCATGCCATGATCAGTTTTGCAGGTGTCGATTTCTCATCCGAACGAGATTCGGAAGGAGATCTGTCCTTCGCAAACTATCATTTCGGCAATGGCCATGTGTACTTCTCAGGTGCCACTTTCGGCGACGGCAACCTGAACTTCTCCAAGGCTACTTTCGGTGATGGCTACGTGGATTTCTCTAACGCCAATTTCGGTGACGGCGGAGTGAACTTTTCTAAGGCCACTTTCGGCAACGGCGGCGTAGACTTTTCTGAATCTACTTTCGGCAACGGCGATGTAGACTTTTCTAAAGTTTCTTTCGGCAACGGATACGTTTCCTACTACCGAGCAATATTTGGCAACGGGAATATAACTTTTTTTGACGCTATCTTCAGCACAGGTGAAGTTAGTTTTTTGGGAGCCGATTTCGGGAACGGCCACGTTGATTTTTTTGGAGCTGACTTCGGCACCGGTGTGGTAATTTTATCCGAAACCACTTTAGGAGCAGGAAAACTAGTCTTAGCTAATGCCTCTGCGACAACATTTCTCTTCGACACAAAACATAACGAATTGGAAGCAATAGAGGCCCAAGGACTATTAGTGAAGCGCTGGTCTACACTTAAGCTTTCACGCACGGATACATTAAAGTCGGTCGATATACAGGGGGCATCTTTTGAAGGCCCCCTTTTCGTTTCAGGAGGCTTGGGCATCGTCCCGGACCTAAGGTCGACTCGTTCAACCCATCAGGTTGAGCTCGGCACGCTAACCGTCAAACTGCGGCGTGCTTGGCAAGGTTTTAGTTGGCCTCTAAAACTCTCCCCTGTAGCTTTAGACCCGAAAGACGCGGCGCGTCTTAGACGCCTCAAAGAGATCGCCGAAACCAACAAGGATCATCAGGCCGCCTTGCGGTTCTCCGCCGATGAAAACAGGGCACGGCGTTGGATTGAAACATCTTGGTTTGGGTCGGTTCTGGATATGACCTTCAGTGCGTGCAGCAATTACGGCCAAAGCATCCTGCGGCCCTTTGCCGCACTATCACTACTCGCCGCCTTCAGCGTCGGCCTCTATAAAAAACTGGCAGTAGCAACATTCACTGCGTGGTGGACCGATCCGGGTTGGGGACAATCGCTCCTCTTATCGATCAGCAACAGCCTGCCCTTCCTGCCGCAATCACGCGACTTGCGAGAAGACGCGCTCAAAGCTCTCTATCCCGGCGACCCTAGTCTAACCGTCGATGCCCTCATGATTACCCAAGGCATTCTAAGCTTCGTTTTCCTGTTCCTGATCGGTCTGGGTCTGCGCAACCGTTTCCGTCTGTAGGGCAAAACACCCCCTTCAAACGTGCTCGTCGACATCGAACGGATGCGACGAAATCCCGGTTCGGCGCGCATAGCGCCAGTTGCGACGGCGTGACGCGTGCGAAATTATGTCAGCAAATCAACATGATGCGCGCCGCCATTGTCCTGCGCCCACCACATCATCGCCTCATGATAGGCGGGCATATTTGGAAGATCGTTTGAATTCCCGCCTGCTGCGCTGAGCTGCCCCCAGGCTTGCATCAGTTTTTCAACAACCGGCATTCCCATCCCGACATCTTCCCTGCCGCCGTGCACGAAATAGGATTTCTGCACCTCGGAGCGGTCCACCACCCAGTCAAACGTGGCCTTTTCGTCGTCACTTGCCGCATCGTAAAAATCAATGACGTCACGATACCCTTGGGCGGGGTCATCGGGGTTGGCATCCATGATATCGGAAATTCTGTTGTT
>JBLWUN010000043.1:0-8557 GCA_048268905.1 Maricaulaceae bacterium
TATCGTTGCCCGTCATGCTCTGCCCAGGTCTGGGGCAAACCCGGTCTCAAAGTGCATTGCGGTGAAGAGACATGTAATGGCGTGGCATATCAGCCCGTTGGTACAGTGGGGACAGTATGAGTGATGCACTGATAACAGCCATCAAAACCGGCAACATTTTGCCGGTGGCATTCCGATTTTCTTTCACTTCGAAGTCTGTCATCCAGAAGCATTGGCCCCGGATGTTAATATTGGACTGGTTTGCGATAAGGACTACAACAATACTAAAAAAGTACCGATACAATATTGGTTCGATATTTATCTCATTCTCCATCCATCCCGTCTTTGAGGCGAGCGCTATTGAGTGTTTTCAATGGCCCTTGCGTGAAAGTCGGGGTGCCTACGCCTATGATGGCGATACGATCTACATCCGAATGCCCGGTCTACCTTCTGTGATTGCCGACATGTCAGTTCGGGTAGGTGGCGTTGATACACCGGAGATCCGTGGGCAATGTGAAGCAGAGAAAGGGCAGGCCATACAAGCGCGAGAACGTGTGCGCAGCCTTCTTGATCATGCAATTCAATCCAACATTTCGGTTCAGTTCTGTGATCCCAAGTGGGGGCGTTATGGCGGACGCGTTGTCGCATGGGTCGCAATCGGGGATGCCTGGCTACATGACATCTTGATCAATGAGGGACTTGCGCTTCCCTACGATGGCGGCATGCGCGAAGGCTGGTGCAATGCCTCATAACCGCGGACTAAAAAATACTTTTTCAGTATCAAATTAATGCTTGTCTCAAGCGACAATATTAGATATAAATAAATACTGTTTAAGTTTTTTATTAGTATAATTTTAGTATTAAATAAATATTTAGTTAGTATCGTTTGAGTTAAGTTTTTAGATAACAGGAGCGGAGGAGAAGGTGAACGACAAAAGGAAGTTTGGCGGCAATCTCTGGTCAGCAGAGCGCAAGATCCTGGCGCGGGCCTTTGAATTGAAGGCCGCACAGGAACTGCAATCTCTCCTGATCGAGAAGATCGCGATCTTGCCTGAAACATCGTCCGATCAAATCAAGCCTTTCCAGATCGGTGCCCACGACCTTTTTCGTGCCATGGCAAGTTCGGAAACCTCGCTTGCTGATTTGAAGGTCGCATTGAGGCGCTATACCGGTGCAACCGGATACCAGATGGCCATAGGCCTTGATGAAAGTGTTCGCTACCGTTTGGACGGTTCAGTTGATGCCCCTGTGTCAGATGACAATCGCGAACATGCGCGTACCATCGTTAAACGGCGATTTGCAAAGATGCGTCAAAGCCATGTTGGGGCGAAAGATACTCAGGTACGAGAACGCGCCAACTCAGGTACATGAAAAATATTTTACCGATACTGATTATGTATTGATTTAATTCAGGAGCAATGCTGTGATTGTCTTGTTTGGAAGCCGCAAGGGTGGTTGTGGAAAATCGACGACGGCGGTTAATGTTTGTGCCGCTCTCGCACACCGTGGGAATGATGTCGTGCTGGTGGATGCCGACCCTCTAAGCACTGCTGCAAAATGGGTTCTGGATCGGGATGAAAACCCCGACCTTCCCAAAGTCCACTGCGTTCAGAAATATGACAATATCCGGGACACTCTGGTCGATATGAACAATCGATACGAGTATGTGATTGTTGATGCACCGGGGAAAGACAGTCGGGAGCTTCGCACAGGAATGACAGCGGCTCATAAGCTGATCGTACCTTTCAAGCCCTCGAATGCGGACCTGGATACTTTGGGCGAACTGCAAAAAATCATTGTTGAAGCACGGGATTTCAATCCTGGGCTTGAAGTCCATGGTCTTATGGCGATGGTTCCCACCAATCCAGTCATTCGTGAACGTGAAGAGGCTCGTGAATATCTGGCAGACTTTCCCGAAATCGAGTTGCTTGCCGAGGTCATCTGTGAGCGCAAGGTTTATCGGGATGCCCTTCCGGAGGGTCGTAGTGTCGTCGAGATGGACAACCCCAAGGCAGCTTCCGAGATCAATGCTCTGATACAAAGGATATTTTGATGGTCAAGCGACGTGAGCAGAAAAACTCGGAGATACCTAACGTTGATCCCAAGCGGGTTGAAGAATTTGCAAGCCGGGTGGATGAAGGTGCCAAGCCCGGCCGGATGGGGCGGCCGCCAAAAGCCCCAGGCATGAAACGTGATTACAAGGCGATCAGCTTACCATTCAACCAAGCGGAGTGGGAGCTTCTGGAGGAAGCAGCCGAGAAGTCTGGGCGTTCCAAGAACAACTTCATTCGCTGGGCTATAGCCAAGGCGGCGGACGATTTATTCGGGGAATAATCGAATTTTGTTCAGGTGCAACCAAGAGGAGTAATTTTAATGCACGCCCTTAAAAAGTCCCTAATCGTTTTGGCTTTCGTGACCAGTTCCGCTTATGCAAATGAGCTTCCGGAGAAGACGTTTCCTATCACAGATACTTACGCCGTAAAACCTGCCGGGGACGGTTGGGCACATGATACCTGCAACATCCACAAAGGGGACTCTGTTGTTCTCCTGGGGCATGCGGAAGAATTCGGTTACCTGATGACTTATGAAAGCGAGATGGTCCTACCAGAAGAGCTCAACAACGGATGCCAGCACGGTCAGGATGTATGGCTAACACCTGATCAGTACAAAACTGTCCAGCAGGCTCGTGAGGATGCTGGACGTGCAGCCCGCCAACAGGCTGAATATGATCGAATTCGACAGAAGAATAGCAACGCTTCATCAGGAGCATGTCTTCTTGACAATTCATGTGACTAACCAGCCATATTCATAATTGGAGTTGAGCTCGAATATGCTTGTAGCAATCTCCGTAAAGTGATCTATCCATTACAATGTTATACGTCTCTCCAGTCTTGCTTCGGAACCGTCAACAGTTGCAGGTTCGGTCTGCTCTAGGCCAATGAAAAAAGCGTCAGTTCACGCACGGATCTACCGAGTGGATTGATGTTCTGGTGCTTGGTGCCCTAGTAGATCCGGATCCCGTCGCTTCACCCTCCCCCTGTCTCGTACATGTTTATTTGATTGCTCCACATGATTCTATGTGTGAATGTACATAAAATTATGTGTTCAGGGCTTTGATGCAATGGTTTATGAAAAGTTTCTCCACGATCTCGCGCGAGCAGGCCTAAGCGTCAGGGCGTTTGCCGAATTAATTGGAATGAACCCTAATTCTGTTTCAAATTACGCCCGTTCAGGTGTGGTTCCTGACCATTTGGCGATCATTGCAGCACTCGTGGCTGAGATGGGCGTTAATGGGCTCGATTTCCAAGGGCTGTTGGCGAAGGTGGAACTAACCGCTAAAAAGCCTCGCGGCCGAGCAAAGTCCGGCCAGTTCGGGGGCGACCGGCAGGTGCCACTGGATCTTGACGAATGATAACGTTCTATTCTCTCTTGCAATATCGAGCTAACCATTTGGGTTGGCTACTCTGGTTCGAGGCAGAACTATGATCGGTATGATCAATATCCTTGATGATCTGGGCGCTGATCGCGACGGCATTCGTCTATTCCACAATCCGGCGCCAGAGTTGCTTGCCTATTCGACAATTCTCATGGCTCGCGAGAGTGACGACGATTTACGCCTGGTTGAAGGTGTTTATGAGTGGCAAGGGTGCCCGTTAGTATTCCTTGTAGATGGCGACCGGCTAAACGGAGACCTTGAGCAGCTTAAGCGAATTCGACGGATTCTCGCCATGCGAGGTGATGCGCCATACCTCGGAGTGGTTTTCCCAGGAAGGTTGGATGTATATCGGATCGCACTAGATCGCCATGCTCTTTCTAAGGTGCGCGTTGATGCCGGCGTCTCCGATGATGAAACTTGGCTTACCTTGCCGCGCTTGGCGAACCTGCGCCCGGCTGCTGAAGTCAATGATAGGACGTGGATCACCGGCGTCATTCTGAAATTACTTGATCAAGCTATATCGTCTCTCAAAGCCGATGCCGACCTTTCGGGTGAGGACGCGATATCATTGGTCGGACGGGCGCTCTTCATGCGTTTTCTTGCTGATCGCGGTTTACTGCCTTCAGCTAAGGATATTACGGGGAGGTATACGTCGGTCAACGAAGCTAGCCCTGAAGAACATGAGCTGTTCGACCAACCAGATTTAGTGCGCCTCTCTTGTTTGTGGCTAGATAAGACCTTCAACGGTGAGCTGCTCCCGTTGTCAAATGCAGTGTTTCCGAAACTTACCTTGGAAGCATGTCATGTGCTTGGTAATATTCTGCGGCGCGCTGAGGGTGGCCAACTGTCACTGGGATGGAGAGAACAGTGGGATAATCTGGATTTCTCACACATTCCGGTCGGTGTGCTTAGCCAAGCTTATGAGTATTATCTGCGAAAGCATGCCCCAAAGAAGCAACAGCAGGAGGGAGGCTTTTATACTCCTCATCCGATTGCCAATTTGATGGTTTCGGCGGCGTTTCGTGGATTGGATAGTCAGGGCATTTCTGCCGCCGCGCGGATATTGGACCCCGCAGCCGGCGCAGGCGTTTTTCTGCTTGCGGCGTTTCGTGAGTTAGTTGCTGCGCGTTGGAGATCCGACGGTCAAAGACCTGGCACGACGGCGCTCCGCGAAATCCTTTATGGTCAAGTCCGAGGGTTTGACATCAACGAAGAAGCGTTGCGTTTTTGCGCTCTTGGTCTCTACTTGCTTTCAATTGAACTCGACCCCAATCCTCGACCGGTGGACAAGCTACACTTCGACGATTTGCGCGGGGTCGTTTTGCATCGTCCAATCGACACCACTGATATTGATCGCCCCGAAGCAAAGCAACTGGGTAGCCTCGGCCCACTAATTAGTAAGGAGCATGATGGTCAGTACGACCTAGTGATTGGGAACCCACCGTGGGCCAGTGCGACCGGACTGGAAGACTGGAGGCTCCTGCTTGCGGAAGTTCACGATATCGCTCGAAGCAGAGGCCTAGCCGATATCGCTCCTCCTTCTTTGCCCAACGCAGTTCTTGATTTACCGTTTGTCTGGCGAGCAATGCGTTGGGCAAAGCCTGATGCTCAAATCATATTTGCACTACATGCGCGCTTCCTCTTCCAGCAAGGGGATGGTATGCCGCTTGCCAGACAGAGCCTCTTGGAAGCGATTGATGTGACATCGATCATCAACGGCTCTGAGCTACGCCGGACAAAGGTCTGGCCGAGCATTTCGGCTCCGTTTTGCCTCCTCTTTGCCGTTAACCGACCTTCGCATACAGCGTCCGGATTTCGGATGCTTACCCCTCGCTATGAAAAGAGCTTCAATAACGCCGGAGTAATGCGGATCGACGCGGCTAACGCATACGTTGTGCGTCCACAAGACCTGCGGGAGCGTCCGGAAACACTGAAGATCCTATTTCGCGGTAGTGAGGCTGATCTTTCGCTAATTGATAGGGTGAGGCGAGGCAGTTTCACGAAGCTAAGCCGCTATTGGCAGGAGTTATGTGACGGGGAGCTTGCCAGTGGAAACGGCTACCAAAAAATTCGAGATAGTAGCAAGAGGCAGGATGATGGAAATATCGGTGAGGACGCTACTCCAATGCATGGGCTTCCTCATCTTGATGACGTGTCGTCAGCGACCTTAGTCATTGACCCCTCACGGCTTCCGGCTTTTGGTGCGAAGCGCCTTCATCGTGCGCGAGATAGAGCGATCTATAACGGACCGATCTTGCTCGTTCGCAAATCTCCGCCAGCCAAGCTACAGAGGATACAGGTGTCAGTCTGCGATCAAGACATTGTATTCAATGAGAGCTGGTATGGGTTTAGTGCCAAGGGAGCTGATAAAGCTTCTTTGTTGACTCGCTATCTTGCACTTGTACTTGGTAGTCGCGTCGCGCTTTGGATATCTCTGATTACCAGTGGCGAATTCGGCTTTGAACGTGAGGTTGTTGAGAAATCCATCCTTGAGGAGGTCATGATTCCTCCGTTTGAAACACTTTCGCAGGATAAGGTGCGGGAGGTGCGCGACCTTTTTGCTCGGTTGGAAGAAGAGGGCGGTGATGTTTGGCCAGACGTCGATGTTTGGGTCGCAAAACTGTATGGGTTGGGCGAACGGGACGTGACCATTATCGAAGATACGTTGCGGTTCAATCTCCCTTATGCCTCAAATCGGGAGTTGGCACAGAGCGAACCTTCAATCGACCAGATCGAAAACTATTGTCGAACGCTGGAGGCCGAACTCGCCAGATTTGCACAACGCTTCGAATGTACTGTTCGTGTAGACTATGCTCCTACTCGACAATCGTCCCCTTGGCACGTGCTTAACATTTCTACGTCCCGCGACACTGAAACTGAAAACCAGATGGTGAGTTCACTTGCCGAGATTCGTACTCTTACCGCAGTTGCTGATCGCACCAGTGCGACTGAAATAATCATGGACAACGGCAAGCATCGCTTAGCTATTTTGATCCTTGCTCAATCCCGATACTGGAGCGAAACACAAGCACGCCTTGCTGCCCAGCGTATAATCTGGTCAAGACCGGAGTTGTTTACGGAGCTTCCTGCGGTATGAGCAGAACGCCCTCGATGTTGCAAGATCATTTGTCAGAATTGATCCGCGGGCAAGAGTTGCCGCTGCCGGCACTTGATCACTTGCATGTTGAAGTCATCCTAGAACTACTGCAGAACGCCTATACTGGCATCAAAGCGGACTACCATGCGGCAGTCTCCAGCGGCGAAGAGAAACATCTAAACAGTTTAATGGTTGATCGCTTGAACCATCTAGTAGGCGAGAACTCTTTGGCCAGTCTGTTGGTTAGGTCGGTTTCTCGTGGTACGGAAACGAAGAATTACGACGCAACCCGTTTTGAGATGCGGCCTGATATCCAGATTTCCCTGACGAGCCGGCAGCACTTGTTTCCGTTGATTGTTGAATGCAAGCTCATCCATATAGCGAAGGGAAAGACAGTTGACCTCTATTGCCGGGATGGTTTAGCTCGGTTTACAACTGGCGACTACGCTTGGACTAATCAGGAGGCCCTGATGCTAGCCTACGTCAGGGACGGGGTTTCTACCACCAGCCACCTAAGTCCATTTCTCGAGGCGGCAACGCGACGTTCACCACCTGAGTATGCAGTGGTGTCACTACCACAAAAATGCGCGGTCTCATTGCCTGATGCCGCCCGATCCGAGCATGGGCGCTACTTCAAATATGTGCATGGTGGCCAAGGTGGCAAATTACCAGGGGATATTGCTGTGTGGCACTTATGGGTTAGCTAAAAAAAGCAGGTAGAAACGGTGTTATAAGGCTAACAGGTGTCTAACGGATTACAGGAATGTCACGCCATCTGGTCGTATAGCATGGTGACCGATTGCTGGAAGTCATAAACCAGTCCAGACCATTCGCTCGGGGCCTTCTACCAATTGTCACAACCTCCTTCCCAAATCTTCCCTCAAGCTGATCAATCGCTTTCATCAAGCTGTTGTTCGTTTGACATTGCCCTGTGAAAAGGTCTCTTGGTGCATCCTGCGGATTGCACAAACCTAGCATTAGAATGCCGGCTTTTTTCACTTCCAACCCGTCAGTCCAGATCCGCTGCATGTTTTGGCCAACTAAGTTATTCATGGTCCTGGTATCATTAGTGGCCGGTGTCAGAGTCAGTTCAAAACCACGGGAGAACTGTGGTCGATTTATCTTGAATCTGTTGCTTAGAATGAAGAGTTGAAACCTGCGTGCGACTAAATTCATACGACGAAGCTTCGAGCACGCTCGACCAGCAAAAGAGATCAAAGCTTCTCTCAGCATTTCCCTGTCGTTAATCTCTTTCCCAAAGGAGCGGGACACAGAAACGGTTTCCCGCGAGGCTGGGCTGTCATCGAGATCGATACAGCGAATGCCGCGCAGTTCGCGCACGGTTTTCAGGCCGCCGACCGTCATCATGTTCCGTGCGGCTGTATCAGGCATATCGCGAAGTTGGAGGGCAGAGGTAACGCCGATGGTCGAGAGCTTGAGGGCGAACTTTCGCCCAACTCCCCAAACGTCGCCTGCCTCAGTGCGCTCCAGGGCGAGGTCAATCGATTTCTGATCATTGAGGACAACCACGCCTTTTGCCTTGGGGGATTTCTTTGCCAAGCGGTTTGCTAGTTTCGCCAGCGTTTTTGTGGTCGATATGCCGATCCCGACAGGTATCCCGGTTTCGCGCAGAATCTTCGCTTTCAGGTCCCGTGCCCATCGATCATGATCAATGGGCATTTTGTCCAAGTCGATGAAAATTTCATCAATCGAATAGATTGCGCTGTCCGGCACCTCGTTTGCTATGAGCGTCATCACCCGTCGGCTGATATCGCCATAAAGCGCATAGTTGCTGGATTTGACGATCACGTCATGCCGACGTACCAGGTTGCGGATCTGGAACAGAGGTTGCCCCATCTTGATCCCCAACTCCTTTGCTTCAGGGCTTCGTGCAATCGTACATCCGTCCTTGCTTACATTACATTTAATATAGTTCGTTATTATTCAGATCTCTGATTTAAAAGAGTAAATACAAGTATATTATTATTTTTGTTCATACAAAAACTGTTCAGTCAAATTGTTTAGGCGGTTAGAAGATAAATGCA
>JBLWUN010000044.1:0-8448 GCA_048268905.1 Maricaulaceae bacterium
GGTATTAACACGTACGATATGGGTGTCGAAAGATCGAAATGGAGGTTTCTCAACTTTTCCGAGTACGTAGGGATGTCGAGTTTTCTCGAGCGAAGTGGGATGCCAACAAGACTTAATCGGTCGTCCCTTATTTGGAATCCGATACTTTATTTAAGTACCAATACGGATATTTAAAACAATGTCAGAGACTGTGTGGAGGCGTTTTTGATGAAGGGTTCTTTGGAAAAAACCACTCACCACTCTCTTCGGCCGATTGTTTCTTCAACTGCCATTCCCGGCCGGTTTTCTTACCCAACCTGCGAAGTTGTTTTTCCAATCGATCAAACATCAACTCTTCGATGGCATCAACAAGGGGATCCCATTCCAAAGCCCCTCCCACCTGAAAGCCAATCATGTATTTTATCGAGACTTCAAATTTTTGACTGTCAAATTGAACGTCAAGGCTTCCGCCAAGTGAATTGTGACCTGCATTGTGTGCATAACGCTTGTGCCGCAGTTCCATTACTTCGTCATGGACAGCACGAAGATGATTTGGCAGTTTTCCGCGCGAAATCCCACTCGCTATACCTCCTTCAACAAGTCGAGCATAGGTCGTTACAAAAGCTAGGATTAGCGTATCGTTCTCCAAGACCCAATCGAGTGAGGGTTCAAATGACAGAGAGCGGAGCCGTGACAGGATGTAACGAAGAGTGACAGTTGATGGAAATGCATGCACCAGACGCAATAGGTTCTGAATATCCTTGTCTGCGATATCGAGAACTGCCTTTCCTTCTTCCTTGAGGCTATGGATGTGGTCTTGCCATTCCTCAGGAAGATATTTCAGCGCCTCCTCAGGGAAGATAACGTAATCTCCATCTTCATACGGCATATCCATCGATCTTTCTCTCCCCATTATGCAGTCAAGAATTGCAAAGGACTATGTAGAGACCGAGCTTCTAGGTCTGGATGCACAGCCTTGACAGCCAGTTACATTCTTTGTCCCTTATTTGGAAACAGACGGAGCATGAGTGATGCGTTTCATGTTCATCGCTAAGATCAAATCGTGCCATGTGAGATCTCCCTTTCCCAAAGGATGAATCGCATTTCGACGATCGATTTCAAGCACCTGAATTGGGTTCAGGTCCTCTGCCCCCTGTCATTTCGCGTTCTTTATCAGCTCTAACTGCCCAATCGCAAAACGCTCGACCACAGCGATTGTCTCCTCACAAGCCAGTTTAAGGTCTTCCGGCGATGGCGTCTCGTCATAGTAGGTTCCGTGGCTCAGAGAATTGATCAAAACACTCTTTATCTGGAACTCTTCGTCTCCCGCCAAAAATGTAATGAAATTCGACAAATCATGCGATTTGTCGGGCCTACAAAAACGGCCAACAGCCTCCAATACTTGTCTAATAGCATTTCCAGTGCTGTGATCCGGGGCAACACCGTTCGCAACGTGATAGACGTGCTCGAGCTGTTGCTCAAACGGTGCAACATAGCTGGGCAGATGAGCTAATTTATGCGTACTTCCGTCTTTGTATAATGAGAATGTCGCGTCTTTCTTAATGACGCTGTTGGTCCGCGATATATTGAAGAAATAGCTACTGTGCGTCAGAACCAACAGGTCTGGCCTCTTATTTTTATTGCCATCAATCTTGGCTGGATTGATCGACACCTCACCCTGATCTGAAATACTCAGGTTCTTAAGCGTTTGAGCGATTGAGAAAACGAAGTCATAGGACATCGATGTCACCGGGTCGTCGAAAACAAGGAACAGCTTTCTATAGTCACTGTTCGACGTAACTTTGCGGTGTATACAGGCCACGAAATAGCAAAATGCTATGGCTGTCTTTTCGCCGTCGCTCAGTGTGCGATGCGGCCCCCGTTCCATTTCTTTATCGCCGCGTTTGAGGATAAATTCCTTGCTATCAAAGATATATTTATCGGCAAAAAACTCTTTCAAGAGAAGAGCAAAGGTCTCAGCTACGCGATCTTTCGCATTCGTTGAAGGAGCCGCCTTTTCAATCTCGCTTCGCTCCTTGTGCTTGGCTTCGGTGGCCTTGTTGAGGTTCCTCAAGGCTTCGATCTCGGGCCAACTATTGAGAGCAAACTCCTGCTCAAAGACGGTACACGCTTTTCTCTGTAGAGCCTTGCGCTCATCGTCCGCTTTTTCTACTGCCTTAGAAAGTTCAGCCACTTTGGTATTGTTGTCCTCAATAATCCCGTTGAGCGCGGCGATATGAATGGCAAGATTATCAGCAGAGAACGAATGTGCGGAAGCAAGTGCCTGGGCTTTTTGTTCTAACGATGTTTTGATCTCAGAAACTGCCGTGCGCGCATCTTTTAGAGCGGTCTCACCATCAGCGACTTCGACATCCTTCTTTGAAGGCACATGGTGCTTCAGATCGTCGAAGCGCGACTTCTGCCGTGCGAGCTGTGTCTCAATTTCTTTTAGGCTCGCCTCTTTTCGATTGAGTTTGGCGAAGTAGTCCCTCAGTTCCCTTTTGTGTTTCTCCTCCTCGTCGGCGAAGTAACTGACATAGGCGTCAACAATTGCCTTCGGATCAGGTGAAGTGATTCCTTGTTCGCAGAACGGGCATGCGGTGCGATGCTCTTCCTGAACAATCTGAGTGCCAGTTTCATAGAAACTGTGATGGACATCGATCTTCTTTTTGATCACATCGGATACGCTGGATGGTGATGTCACCTTCTGGAGCGACCCTTCGAGCGCATTCAGGTCGATGTCGTCGCTTTCAATGGCGTCTACGGTTCCCGGATAGACAGGCTCTGCTGGAATGGCCTTCAGGCTATCCAAGTCAAAGAGGATACTCGCGAAACCCTTCTCCGGCGCATCAGGTTTGTCAGGAAAACGCTCCAAAAGGCTTTCCAGAGTCAGACGCCTATATTCCGATAGGTTCTTATTGATTCCCGCTTTCGCATGTAGGTTTTCGACTTTGGCCTTATCGAGTTTGGTTCGAAGTGCCGCGCCTGCTGCTTGCTCGGCTTCACGCGCCTTTTGCAACGCCTCCTGCGTATCCTTGAGTTCGATGTTTGCACTATCGACAGCGATCTGATTCTCGATCTGGCCATCAATTTCGTATTGACGATCCCTTAGTTCCTCATGAACGAAATCTTCCGAGAAAACGTGAAAAATGGTGTCAGCAACATTGGCGGTAACTTTGTCGCCAGGCTTCTCTAGCTGGAGCGCTCCCAAAGCATGCGCTCCACGCGAGAACGAGAATGAACCTTTAGCGTCTGGCGCCTCCTCTGAAACCAAATTGAAGGCCGCTTCAGAAACATCCTCGCCTTGCCCCTGCCGATCGAGATAGCGGAACGCTCGGGAGAGAAATGATTTACCGGTTCCATTTCTAGCGAAGACCAGATTTTGAGCATTCTTAGAGAGTTCTCCGTCTACGGAGAATATCGGCCCCAAGTATGTAGCCTTGATCGTGAAGGCTGGACTCGGAGGAGTATTCATTTCGCCCGCCTTACATTTTTAAGGGGCGTTCTTCGGAATATTGCCATTGCCTTCACCACGAACTTTCGAGATCGGTTTAAGTCATATTTTGCGAACAGCTCATTTTCTGAAATTTGATCAAACTGAAACTAGGTCTTCTGTGTTTAGGGCCTTCAAAGAAAGGTGTTTACCTCCAACGCCTTCAAACAATTGCTCTCGGCAGGTCAGAACAATGATCTGAACCTGCTGCCCCACCACGTTCAGAATGTCGAACATACGGTCCATCCTTCGATCATCGGAAAACACTAGCGCGTCATCCAGAACCACGGTCGCGGGATGTCCCTGTTCAACAAGCATCTCTGCAAAGGCGAGACGCACGAGGACGGCGATCTGCTCCTGCGTTCCCATACTCAGGTGCTGGAACGATTCCTCGTACCCGTCCTGGCGAACAACACCGACGATATGAAGGTTTTCGTCGATAGTGATCTCCGCGCCGGGGAACAGGAGCTGCAGGTATGGACGAACCCGTTTCAGCACCGGGGAAAGATAGCGCTCTTTTGCTTCAGTCTCGGCAGAACGCAATGTTGTTAGCAGGAGTGATAGGACCGCGACCTCACGCTCGTAGCGCCGGAGCTGTTCTTTGGCCAGTTCTACCTCGCGTTCTTGCTGCTGAATGGCCTCATCGAGACCAGCCCCCTCAAGGGCTTCGATATGTGACCGGAACCCGGCGACATTCTCTTTCAGATCGGTGCGCTTATCACGCCTATCCTGAAGCGCCTTTTCCAACCTTGAGATGCGCGCCTCCAGTTGTGGCAGCGTCTCGCCCTCGCGCTGTTCTTCAAGCGAGGAGACAGCTTTCTCCTGATCGGCCAGCGCATTCCGAGCTGCGGATACGGCGGCATCTAGATCGTCATCAGAAGCCTGTTTTTCGGCTTCGGTCAAATCGTTCTTAAGTCTTTCGAGACGGTCCTTCCCATCCTCATATCGCGTCCTCACGCCACCCAACTCGGTCTGGATACGGCCAATCTCGTCTTCCGGGCCGACAAGGCCCGCACGGGCGGTGGTGAGCGTGTCTCTTGCTTCCTGAGCACCATCCTGAGCAGAAGTCAGGGCCTGCTCCGCCTCCTTTTCCGTCGGCAAGCCACCGATCCCAAGATCAGCGAGCTCCCTTTCGAGGATTGTCTTCAGGCCGGCAATATGGTCGGCAAGAGGCTCCGCGCCGGCTTCGTGGTCGTCAGTTGCCGGCGCGTGCAGTTCGGCTTCCTGCTTTGCAAGTTCGGCATCCCGAAGCAGCTTTTCGCGCTTTGCCAGCTGGTCCTCGGCTAAATCGACGGACTTAACACCGCAGTCTTCAAGCGCGGACTTGAGAGCCTTATTCGCCGCGCGCTGCTGTTCGATCAGCTTTTCGCGATCCTTGATAGCGGGCTGAACAGTGATACTACCGTAGTCTGGGACTGTGATCGTCGTCGCCTCGACCGCTTCAACCGAAGTCTGGTCGGCGGCAAGCGCAGCTCCATCGATTTTGATTTTTGACAATCGGTCGGAGGCCATATCGAACGAAACGAGTGTTGCGGCAGCGGAAAGGCGCGTACGCGCGGTTTCGAGTTCCTTGGCTGCATCGCGTATCGCTTCAATATTCTCGTCGGTTACAACAATGGCTGCCGCACCCTGTAGCGCAGCCCTTTGTTTCTTTTCAGCCGCGTGTGCTTTGTCGTAGCGCGCCTGGAGTTCGCGAATTTGAGAGTCGCGCTGGACGGCGTTAAGAACACGGCGTGCCTGTGACACGGCATTGTCTGCCTCGGTCACATCATTCTCTGCTTTCTTCGCATCGTTACGAAGCTTTTCGATCTGCTTCCGCAAGTCCTGTTCGGTTTGGCGGACCTCATCGAGCTTCTTCTTCGCAGCCTCGACGCCTTCCCCTTCGATCTCGATTTGTTTTTTCAAATCGCGGCGCGCGGTCAGGCCATGCTCGGCTTGTTCAAGATTTCGCTTTTTCAGCTCAATTTCGGTTGCCGCTGCATCGATACGAGACTCCAGCTTTGCGAGTTCGGCATGCCGTGTCCGAGCAGAGTCAAGATTCTCCTTGTCCGTCTGATCGTGTTCTCCTGAAGAAAGGCGGGCGAGTGTCTCCTGCGCTGCTTCGAGGTTTTCCAATGTGGTCGAAAGATCGCTTCGGCGGGTTTGCAGCGCTTCAAGTTCGGAGCGCAAGGAATCAAGTTCGTCGATCAGTTCCTTGTAGTCACCTCGCGGTCTGCCCGTAGAGGTGACAAGCTCGGAAAGCTGCTTATCCACCGCGTCGGGCAAGGCTCTGCCACGCTTGCCGCCTAGAACCTCACCGACTTCCGACTCCAACGCGCTGTGGAGGTTTGAACGCGCACTATCTGGAAGATTGAGCGCGCCGAAGGATTGGCCTTGCTGAACCCAGAGCACATTCCACATGCCAAGGGTTTCGGGTTTGGCGCCAGACTTACCGGGCTCATCGAACCCGAGAAGGTCACGAAGCGTGTCCTCTGCTTCATCGCCCTCCAGCTTTCGCCCGTCCGGACAGAACAGGTGAGCGTACGGCTTTTTAACAAACCGCTTTCTGATCCGGTAAATTCCGTCATTGACCTCAAACGCCAGCTCAACGACGGGCGCTGCCTGGTTTCGGTCATTCTGTAGTGCCGTAATCGGTTGCGCCTTCGAGCTGTATTTCTCAAAGAGCGAGGCACGCAGCGCGTCAAGCAGTGTTGACTTCCCCATCTCATTGGGGCCGACAACGACGTTCAATCCGTCGCCGATATCATCGAGACACATCGGTGTCGTGAACTTCTTGAACTGATTGACAGCGATGGAGCGAATTTTCATTGGCTCCTCGTCTGCAATTTCATGTGCTCGACATACAGCCGCTGGAGCGCAAGCGCGGCAATCTCGTGATCCGGATCGCCTGTATCATCGGACTTCTGCTTCAGAGCATCGGCGGCGGTTCGGACAAACCCGCCCCGATCAATCTGATCTAGATCCTCTTCGCTCGGGCTTGGGAAAAGATGGGTATCATCCATCCTGAGATAACAGAAGGCGGCAGAGACCTGCTCGATTATATGCTCTTCAAAATACTGCCTATCCTGAAGTGAAACCGCGCCTTCAACATAGAGGCGGACCAGAATCCGGTTCAAGTCATCGCCACTGCCACGCAGGGTCGTAGCAAGGGCCTCGATATCTTCGCGAGCGTTAATTTTCCCGCGGTAGGTCTTCCATCGGTAATGGCCCGTGTCAACCGGGCTAACGACTGGTTCGGCGGCAGAATTCTCAATCTCGACAAGAAGCGCTTGTCCGCCGCCATTGACATCAAACGCATCAGTCTCATGCGTGCCGCTATACCAAACCTTGTTATTAATCTTTTTTTGTCCGTGCCAGTCGCCCAGAGCGAGATAGCCGAGGTGCGCAGCGCTCGGTCTGTCTGGACTGATGTAATTTGGAACATCTCTATCGTCAGAACCGAACCCTTTAACCGTTCCATGCGCCAAACCGATACGGATAATGCCGTCCGGGGTTGCCGCTTTGTCCATATAAGCTGTTGGGTCCTGCAACGTTTGTCGATACTGGAGCGGTGCCGGCAATACAGCGAAGCCATCGCTTTCGAAAATCTTCGATTCTGAAACGACATGAATAATCACATTGTCCGGCACGGTCCTACGTAAAAGCTGATCCCAAAGACCATGTGGGCGATGAGGGTCATGATTTCCTGGCAAGAGGTGCCAAGTTACTTTCTCGAACTTCCGCATTCGTTCGAGTGGCTGGTTCAAAGAGCGTGGCGAAAGTGCTTCCATATCATATACATCGCCGGCAACGAGAATATGCTGCACATCATGATGAACCGCCAACTCACCAAGGCGCGTTATCGCTGCGAGGCGTGCCTCCTGAAGCAATCCCACTGTGGCGCTATCGACAAAACGGAATACTTTACCTATCTGCCAGTCGGATGAATGTATAAACCGTAATGCTATTTTTCGATCCTCTTAGGAGCAGATTAACTCATGCAACCGAACACAAAACTCTCCCGGAACGACTTGGTCCCGTGTTCATCGTCCATTCTGTCTACTTTGGTGAAAGCACGCAATAGTTGATAAATGTAAAAATACGTTCACCAAATTGGTCAAGCCACAAATTTTCAATCGTGTGGTCAAATCTTCCGCAAATTGATCGATTTAAAACGTGATACCTGTAAGCTTGAATAATCGCCGAGCAGCCGAGTATCCTCCAATAGTAGGCGGACACCTCTTTAGAAAGGGCGCGCAGGTTAGTACACCACGACATTCGCCCTCTTCTGGGTGCTGTTGACAAAGTGGATTTCTAAACGGCGTGAACCGTGATTCAAGATGTTAACGGAAGGGGGTATCTTGATCCGCGCGCGAATTGATGAGCAACGACGAGTGGTTTTTGCGAACGGTCTGTGATTGAAAGCGGCCCGAGCCGGGTACACCAGTGTGTCGTCGGCGCCTGAGAAAGCTCAGAAAGAAGGTTTTGGGAGCTAGAAAGGTGGTCCACGCCCCAAATACACTTTCGCATCAACGCGAGTAGCCTGCTTATAACCGCCGAAATCAGTGGTGGCGAATTCTCCGATTACAATTGCTGTTCATCGGTTATGACGGTCGATCGGCCTGAGCCAAAGCTCTTTTCGCCGATCGGAACTATGTTACAATATGAACAATGATGTGAGTCTGAAGAGTTCATTCTCACTTGCGGAGAACATTTCTCAACGCAACATTTTGGAAAAATTTGAAAGGCAACACGAATTGGATAGGTTGATTGCACTTTGATAGTGAAGAAGTGAGCCTATGGCTTACACTTCTTCACTATCAAAGCGCCCAAAATGAATAGCAACAGAACCCGAAATGACACTATTTACAACTAACTGAGATATCAAACTGGATCAACCTCAAGCACCGCCTCGCTGTGATGACACCCGTTTGACCGTTGTCACAGCGACACATGGATTTCCCTAGTTCACGTCGATGATAAGCCCATCATAAGCC
>JBLWUN010000045.1:0-8309 GCA_048268905.1 Maricaulaceae bacterium
AGCATGTCACGGACGTCGCGGCACGACAGTGGGTAGCGACAGTACCAGCGCACCGCAAGCAAGATGACCTCACGCGGAAACCTATGCCGCTTGAACGGGTTCTTGCGTTGCGCCATCGGCTCCTCCAGTGTCAACTGTGAGTGAAATCTGCGTGATCCGAGAAGTTAATGCAACGGACCCAGGCAACGTAATCCGCTATCGGCTGAAACCAGATGATCTGGAAGGACTGAACCTGCGCTAGATCACCGATCGAACCGGGCCGAAGAACGTCAACTCATCAAAAGCGCACTCAATCATTGCGATAGTCGTTGCAATGATGGGGAACCAAGATGCTCTGACTCACATTTTTCCCGCTACCGGACCAGTGAAGGGCTTAGCACTTCTATTCCCGTAGCAACATGATCGAATGCGTTGACCACGAGGGTACCCGCTCAGGGAATCTGGTGCCAGGGCGGAACGGGAAAGCGGTCGTGACAGCGCTGGAACAGCTCCACCGCTTCGTGCAGGTATTGCTCCACTTGGACTTCGGTTACATCCGCGACCAGGATGTTCCGCTGCGCAAGATGGTCAAGGAAGCCGCGCGTATAAGCTCAGTAATTCCTGACCACCATCGGGCTGTATTCTTGGCTGGTCAGTACGGCTTCGAGTTCGGTGACTACTTGGCGATCGGGTTTTGGCATCGCTGGCTCCTCCGCTGGTCAAACAATCGCAGAGGTTCGTCCGAAAATAATGCGGAGCAAAGCCGTCGATTAGCGGCAGAAATGCGAGGATTTCATGCGCCTGTCCCACGGTCCTCTGCATTATGATAAGTAGATGTGGCAGAGTAATGATGCTGAAGCGATTGTCGTCGTCTCGCGTCAACCTGGGATGCGTTTCGTGGACTCTAATCAAAAACGGCGGCGTTTTCGGGGATCACATCAGTTACCGGACTAGGGCAGAAGCATCGCCTCTAAAGACCATGAGAACCTGAAGATAGTAAGGAACCCAGAAGCCGGCGGCGCTTTTATCTACAAATTTAAGCTAAAACCGCCTCACATTGACTAGAGGAGTTATGTCCAATAACTAAAGAGCATTCAGCAATACGCACGCCGTAGACACGCCAGTTCTCTTTGAAGATGCGCTTGATCTCAGGCTGGCGGCGCGCGGGGCCCGATCTGACAACCGGCCCGCTTCACCAGGTGATCGTAGTAGGTGGATCGGTCGATCAGCAGAACCTTGCAGATCGGCTCGACTCCATGTTCACCAAGATGATCATTGATGAACTCGACCATCACTTCGACCGGCGGTCGAGTATCCGTCTTGGTCAAGGGCGCTCAGGCAGCCAGTCGTGAGTTTCGCGCAGTAAAGTGTTGGCGAGAACCACGATGCGCCGCATGACTGCGGTTATGGCCACCTTCTTTGTCTTTCCCGCGTTGACGAGCCGCTGATACGTCTCATGAAGGTCACAGTTAAAACGGATTGCGACGAGAGCAGGCATATAAATCGCCCGCCAGCAAGATGCTCGGCCACCTGTAATCCGCTCCTTGCCTTGCCATTTGCCTGATTGCTGCGTCATGGGCGCAAGACCAGCCAAAGCGGCGATCTTTTTGCTGTCGAGATGGCCGAGTTCCAGCATGTCGATCAGCATGGTTGTCGCGGTCAACCGGCCGATCCCGGGGATAGTCATCAATCGGCGTATGCGCTCTTCGAGAGTGCCGCGCTGTTTGGCGATCTGTGCGATGGCGTCGTCAAGCGCCTTAATATCGGCGCCGATATCCTCAATCCGGTGGCAGAGCTGCTCTTGGACGAGTGGGTTCTACGCAGTCGCTAGCCTCGTCTTTGCCGTCACCTGATCCTTCGCCATAGCACGACGTGCGGTCAATAACTCCCTGAGAACATGCGCATCTTCACCCTCAGCTTGCTGAGGAGAGAGATCAAGGGCTATTCCCATGCGTGCCATCATCTGAGCATCGACGCTATCAGTCTTTGCGAGGCACCCGATCGCCTGTGCAAAGCGGCGTGCTTGCTTCGGATTAACCTTTAAAAAGGATCGCCCCGCCTGGCCGAGATAACGCTCCAGGCCGCGGTGATAGCCGCCCGTCGCTTCTAAGACGATCAGGTCGTCCTCCTGACCTTCAAGCCAATTCGACAGACTTCGGAAGCGTCGTTTAAATTTGGAAGGCTGCGCTCTTCCGAGCGGGACTGCTAAAATGCGTCGATACGGTCTTTCGAGATATCGATTCCGATGGTATCTTTGGCCATCTTTTCTTTCCATCTATGCTTTTCGTTCGGGCCCGTAGCCCAAGTATCCGTTCAGGCCGTAAGAAAAGACGGGGGCTCGTCGAACTCGACCGCGGTCCTGAGAGACCAAGCACCGCACAACGCCACCCCCGTCGCTTCCCCGCAGTTTGCGGTGCTCGGTAGCCGCTCCTTTTTTGCATCAGGAGCCAAGTTTCTCATAAGAAAAGCTCTGCCTGAGCAAAATACGCGCTCGCCTTGCGCAAGATCTCCTGGGCTTGGCGCAGCTCTCGGTTCTCTCGTCCCAGCGCCTTCATCTTCTCTGCCATATCCGTCGGGATGCTTGCTTGCCGCTATCAATCTCGGCCTTCTTACCCCAATAATTCAAGGGCTGTGGAGCATAGCCGATCTTTGCGGAAATTGACATAACCGCCTACCACCGCGATCCATTTTGACCCTCATTGTCGAGAACTAGGCGCACCGCGTTCATGCACTTCCAGGGAAAACTTGTTCATAATGCGGTCGCGCCGCTTTTCGTATTGCTCGAGCGTCTTGCGAGGGATCAGACCTTTTCTCCTTTGTCTTTCTACGTCTCTCTGAACTAGTCGGCGTTACAACCCGAGGTGCTCATAAGCTATCGTGCATTTGGTTCGCCTGTCCGTCGGGAGAACGATCAGCCGGATCGTTCTCTGATCCTCAGATCCCTGCTCCACAGTTTAAATGCCGTGCGGTGTTCCTTGAGATGCATCGCGTCAAACATGATTGCCTTTCGTCTGGCGTTCTCGGAGGTCATGCCCACAATAGTTCGGGCGGAGGACGCCATCGGCGCTCCAACGACTGTGGAGGGTCTTTACCGCGCTGTACCATTGCAACTTATTGCGATTGATAGTGACGATGCTCTTCAAAAGTGGAACGATCATTGGCTTGGAGTTTGCCATGGCTTTTGGGAAAGATAGGTTTCAAACACCCCAACTGGGCATTAGTCAGCCAGTAAAGATTGCTCATCGTTCAGGTCGCTTTGCCGGGTAAGGCTTTTACTAGGAGACAGTGATCGATAGGTCTGGAGCGCTTTGGCATTAAAAATCCTATCGGTACGTGTCTGAGAGATAGCTTGGTCATATCTCTTACCGGTCATTCAGAATTGTCAGCTGACAATTAGCCCCCCATCAGGCAGTTTGAGGGTTTGCGGCGAGATGATTGTCAGCTGACAATCGGTCAGCGCGCTTCAACGCAGAGATCATCGGTGCTAACGAAAACAAACCTTTCTCGGCTCGCTTGCTAAGCTGGCGTAGGTATCCACCGGGGTTATGGATCTGCGGTAAACGTTCTAGTATACAAAGGACTGTGGAGGCGGCAACTTCGCGTCCCATGGTGCGCTCTGCTTGCCAATAAACAGCTACTTCAATCCCGATCATAGGAACCAACCGTGCGATCATACGGTGAAGGTCTGTCCAAGAATGCGGGGTTTCAGTGAAATAGCTAGAGTATTCTCTGCAGATCTCTAACACTTCTACAAGTGACGGGTTTGAAAAACTTGCTGTTGTGCCAGTTTGGTGCTGCTGCTTGTTTTCATATCGCGTTTCAGTCGCGGTTATTTCTTCAGAGTCAAAAGTAGATTTTGATTTAGTTTGTATGTGCCGCTCATTTTGAGTGTGTTTGGCGCTCATTTGTTGTGTTTCAGTGGGTGATTGCGGAGCGGCTCTGAGGCGGTTGATCAGTTGAGTGTGCATTTCTAGCAGTTCAGTTTTGCTCAACTTTCTACGGAGTAAACGTTGACTGGTAAGAAGAAGTTCATCGTTGCTGTGCATGCCTTGCTCCATCAGGTTACGGCGCAGGCAGGCGATATCGTCGCGCAATTTTTGACACTCCTGTGTAAGAAGTTTCAAAGTCTGCGCGGTGGATTCAATATGTGATGCATGAACGGCGAGAGGGGAGAGATCAAATCCATATGCGATCTCAGACCCGCGTCGGGCAAAGCGTTTGCGGTTGGCGCTGTCGTGACGGCTGATGATTCCAAGCTTCACCAACTTTGCCAGATGACGGCGCAGTGTGCTTTCTGGCATGCCATGTAGCCGCTCGGAGAGCGTACGGTTTGATGGGAATACGATGCAACTGTTCAGTTCGGCAGTGATTTCGCGTGCGGGCAGGAATGTGATCAGCGCGCGTAATACGGAAAGGGTGCGGTGATTAAGTTCGAATTCTTCGGCCGCCGCACTCAGTGCGTCGAGAATCTGCCACTTGTCGACGGGGGGCAGCGCGCAAAGCTCCGCCACTCCGGTGACTGTCCGGGTGCTATTGGACATTAATTTTCATCACGAAGGCAAAGGAAATCCACCCCTGTGCCGCAGCACAGAGTTGACAAGACGAGTTGATTGCGGCTATTCCAAGGGTGCTAAGATTGAAATGAGCCTTCTGGGACGTCTGTCCTGGGGGGCTTTTTCTTTACCGGTGCTCGTGCCTCCTGGTCAGGGGTTGCAGGGTTGCCTCAGTCTTCTGTCGCTTGTTTTTTCCAGCGACCATGAAGGTCTTGCAGCAGTTCTTCGGCATGGGTTGCGAACCACGTATCAAAGCCGTCAGAACTGCTGGATGGGATTGTCAGCGTCACGCCGCGCGGCGTTGATTTCAGATCTGCGAGGGGTTTACCATCACGGCCGGTGAGCTGACGTTTTTGTGGTTTGGCAATTGCGTCTGCCTTTGGTTTGGCGTCGGATGATGGCGCATCTTCCGATGTTTCTGCCTCCATCGCTGCGAGAACCATCTCAAAGCGCTCGTCAGAGGGCAGGGCCGCAAAACTGTCCTTGAGAAACAACCTTGCAAGACGCTCGGGCTTGTCCGGCAACGATTTCAACAGATCGGCTAGCCGCAGCCAGCGGTCCCGCCCGACGCTAGGGGCGGAGCCGATCTGTCGTAAGAAGTCGATGCTAAACGCGGTGCCGACTTTCAAAAAACGCGAAATCATCGGCATATCAACGGAGAGGGCTGCCGCGATAGTTTGCCGATCGTAGCCTGCGGCCTGAAGCTGCGCTGCAAAGGACGCTTTCTCAATAAAAGAAAGATCCTGGCGGGCGTTGTTTTCCTGGCCCTGCGCCATCACTAGCGCCTGGTCATCCAGATGTCGCACCATTGCCTTTACGGGGAGGCCGAGGGCGCGAAGCGCCATCAGGCGGCGGCGGCCATAGACTATTTCGTAACGACCCTGCGCAGTGGGGTGCGGACGCAGCAAAACGGGTACTTGTTGCCCGTATTCTTTAATGCTTTCAATTAGTTGGGTCTGCGCGGCATCATCGATACCAAGCCGGTCTTCCACCCCGGCATTGTCGATCAAAGAGACATCGATGTCCTGCACCGCATTCTCTTGGAGTTTCGTCAACGTAGATTGCAAGGCCCCCACGGCACCACGTGGCATCAACCGGGGTTTCTCCGATGATGTGTTGTCAGTGGGGGTAGGGGGGGTAAGTGCGGAAGTCAGAATGCCTTTGCGTGCCATCAGCGTCCCCATGCGTTCTGAAGAAGGGTTTCGATTTCATCATTGACCTGATTAAGTGAGTCTACGGCACGATCGTAAGTATTTCGATGGAATTGAGAACGCTCCACCTCGTAGACCGTTTGTTGAGTCAGGCCGGCGTCTGAAATCGCGGTAGATTTCAGCATATGGGCGGTCATGACTTCTTTGCCGAAGAGTTGGCGTAGGAAGGCGACCACTTGTTGCTGTGGGCCATCATTGGGCTCGTAGCGATTGATGAGAAACCGAAGGAAATCGAATTCCATCTTGGCGCCTGCATTATGGACCACATCAAGAAGATCCGCGCTCATCTGAAGGAATTGCGACATGGAGGCCACGTCGAGCATGTTTGGCACAACCGTGATAACCACACCCGTTGAGGCACAGAGCGCCGACATGGTGAGATAGCCGAGTTGCGGAGGGCAATCAAAGAGGATCACATCGTAATCCTTCTCAACTTCCTGTAACATTGCGGCCATACGGGTGAAGAATGGCGGCTGGATGTTGTTGAGCAATGCCTGAGGGGTCTCATGTTCAAATTCCTGCAACATGAGGCCCGCGGGGGCGAGGTCTATTCCGCTGAAGTAAGTTTTCTGAATTATCTGTGGGAACGGTAATGGGTCAACATACCGGATTGCGTCGTAAATCGTTCCTGACTCGAGGAAATCATACTCAGGACGATAGCCAAACAGAGATGTCAGTGATGCCTGCGGATCGATATCGACAGCCAGAATGCGATAGCCTTTGAGCGCGAGCCGCTGCGCGGTGTGGATCGAGGAGGTCGTCTTACCGGAGCCACCTTTGAAGTTTAGGAAAGACAAGACCTGAACCTTGTCGCCTTCGCGGCGCCCCTTGATATAGACACCGGGGTTTTTTGCACCAGCCTCCAGAACCTTGCGAATGTCGCTCAAATCATCGGCTGAATAATGGCGCCGCCCGCCTGGGGTAGTATAAACATCCTGAATACGGTTGTCGAAATGCAACTTGCGCAGGAAGCTAGGAGAAATGCCCAGCATTTCTGCGGCCTCCCCAGCACTGAACAGACGTAGTTCTTTACGCGCGTCCGGGGCAAAACTGGCCAGCATGTGATGTTCAAGAGCCGAGCTAAGGGCCTCCGCGTTCTGGCGAATACGCTGGTTCATGTCCAAGGTGTGTGTCACTGCTGACCCCTTATGGTAACGCTCTGTTTCAGCAAAGCTGTATTTATCGTTTCTATAATCCAATTCGCTTACTCATGACAACAGTGACGTGACGCAGCGGTTCAGAAAAGCGGTGAGTAATCCAAGGCGTGACAAGTCCAAAACAGAATCTACGCTTTAAATGTCGAGTAAGAAATTTTGTAAGCCATTGTAATAACTAATGTAATTCAGTTCTTCGCTAACGTCTTCGTCACCACGAAGCCGCTGAAGTGATTAAGCACTATCTCTCCGATATGTGGTGTTTAACGCTATCGCGACTAATCCCTTGGGTTAGTAGCCTGCTAGGCCGTACCGCAGGTCGATGAGTCGATGCTCGAATCAAGAACCGAAGAGCGGATTTCTTTATCGTCCGCCTAGGGGCCGTCGCGAGTGTACATCATCATGCATGATGTTTCTAAATCAGCTTGCGTGTGATTGAGCGGGAACTTGAATGATGGCGTTGTTCTAGTCTTGAGTGACTCGGGACCTTTGCGTTTGCTTTGGTAATTTGGGGCGCGCCATGTGCTTTTCGCGCATAGGAGTTGGTCGGTGTGGTCCTCCGATCCAATTGTTTAACTCTTTGTGTCCTCGGTGAACTCCATCCGGTGCAAGATCAATGATCGGCGTGGAATAGACTCGTAATTTACCCATGCTCGCGACGCGGGGTTCGTTGATCAGCCACGCCGCTCCGTTTTATCGTTCTTTCCAAACTGCGCGCGGGCATCAAGTGTTTCCCCGTTCGCATTGTCGACCGCTGATCCCTACAACCATCTCGTCCATCTGAACTCAGTCGGCTGTCTTGGCCGCTTGCACCTGATGTAATTCATGAAATTTGCGCCAATGCGGTTGACCATTCCCAGAGCAGATCTTCAATATCTGCGGTTCCGGGAGTCTAGCGATGGCAACTCCAGACGGCATAAGCGTTGATCTCGCGCGTCAAACGAAAACTCTTTGGGCGCGAAACTTGGGGCGTTATCTTGATGCGTTAGCAGTAACCAGTTCTGACTCTCAATCAGGTAGGCAATGTCAGTGAAAATGTTCGCGAGCTTCGACTCACATACATATCCAACGATGAAGCGATAGCGTGTGTATTCCATCTCGGGGCGAACAGAACTTTTTGTAAGTCCTTGTATTCATTAAATCCAATAGTGATTCAGAAAAATACAGATCGCATTGAGCTTTTGGGGTTGCGGGTTTGTTGGTCTAACCATAGAACCCCCTTCACCGGCGGCGCTGAGGCGCTGCTGAGAGACACCGGCGGGGCGGCGGAGACGCGGAAACGACGGGAGATGACGGGCCGGAAAGACGGTTTAGACGCTCAGGATAGACTGGGGCATTCATGGTTGGATGTAGGCGGTGGCGCTGCAATATTTGCGCGACGGTCTGCTTTTGGGTCTTGGATGTTTGCTCTT
>JBLWUN010000046.1:0-8070 GCA_048268905.1 Maricaulaceae bacterium
CGGTGTTTCACACGTCAAAGCAAATACAGCACGCGTTTGCTGCAGTCTTTTACTGCTGCGCCCGAGGCTTAAATTCTGCACTGTCTGAAGGGAATGGCGGAGAGGGTGGGACTCGGTAACTATTCCGATTTTAATCCTCAAGCCATTAAAACCAAATAAAAACATTAGGTTAGCTTGTCAAGTGGTGTGACACAGGAGTGTGACACATTGTCAAAGCAAAGCCATCTTTTTCGTCGCGGGGCAGTGTATTATTTTCGGATGCGCGTCCCCGCAGACCTCAAGAACCGGATTTCCCAGTCAGAACTTCGTTTTAGCCTTAAAACCCGGAACTTTGCTCTTGCCAAAGTTGCTGCGCTTGGGTTGCATACACGCGCCTACACTTTGTTTCATCGCATAAGGAGTTGTCCCGGAATGAACGACAAGGAAATTGTCGATATGATTCTCACGTTCTTTCATAACGAGAGCAGTGAGGATTTTCATTTGCGCCAGATGGCAGCCATTCCGGAGATGCACCGCGACGAGTTCCAAGAGATTTTGGAAGAACGAATAAAAAGTCGTGACGCTGTGGAAGCCGAGATCGTCGAAAACCTTCAAAATGGTGATTTCAGTGCCGTAGAAGGGGATGTTTGGCAAGAACTTCTAACTCGAAACCTGGACAAATCATATCTTAAGGAAAGCATCGTCTATCGGAAGCTTTGCTATGGATTTCTGAGGGCAAGGCGCGAAGCAAATAGACGTGCTTCGTTGGAAGACAAATTAGACTTCAATCCAAATTTCCAAGACCCCTTGTTTGACCCAAATCGTTCAATTGACGAGGTTGTCCGTCTTTTCCAGCTTAGCACTGGAGCAATTCCGGATGAATATGACGACGAGAATGTCGCGGAATCGCGCGGGACATCAGGCATAAAGCCGACTGTGACGGAGTTGTTTGAAAAGTGGTGTCATTTTCAGGCTGTTGCACCGAAAACAGCAGTCGACTTTAAAACTCAGATAAAGCGTTTTTGTGATCTGGTTGGTGATTTACCGGTTGATGAAATTACAGACAAGAAGATCAAATGTTTTCGGGATGAAGTCGAAAAGTTGCCTGTAAGAATGACGCATAAGCAACGGAAAATGGGCACAAAAGAGCTGATTGCGTCATTGGAGGGGAAAAACGATATCCCCCGTCTCAGGCCCCACACCGTCAAAAACAAGTCACTTGCCGCAATCAGTGCTGTTTTGGGTTTCGCGGTCAAGGAGAGGATATTGGACGAGAATGTGGCTCAGCGTATTGGAGTGAGAAAGCCAAAAGAGCACGAAAAGCCAGTCACAGGTCTATTCTTCTCCTCAGATAGATTGCAGATGGTTCTGAGTTCTCCGGTTTTTTCAGATGGCTTTCGGCCACTTGGAGGAGCTGGGGAGGCGGCATTTTGGGTGCCTATGCTTTGTATGTTTACTGGGGCGCGGTTGACTGAGATTTGTGGTCTGGAGATTGCGGATATTGGGCGTGAAATGGAGGTGGATTACATTTTTATACGCCATAACAAGACACGCAGGCTAAAACGCGATACGTCGATACGTAAGGTCCCGATTCATTCAAAACTGCTTGAATTTGGATTTATGGATTATCTAGAGGCCCAACGCCGAACGGGACAAGATCGGGTTTTTGAAAAGATTAATGCAGCAGGGACAAGTATCAGTTCGGCTTGGTCTGCGTGGTGGAGTAGATACCTCCGCAAAAAGATTGGCATTCTTGACCCGAGGGTAAATTTTCATTCATTCAGGCATACCGTTAAGCGCGAACTTCTCGACAAGGAAGTCCGGGAGTCTATGGTTGACGCTATATTGGGTCATTCGAATGGAAACGTTTCAGAGCGTTATGGCCGCGATGAAGATGGGCTTTCGTATTCAATGCAGAGATTGAAGCCTGCTGTTGAGGCACTGACTTACGAGCACGTCGATTTTTCAGGCTTATGCTTGCCCAAGTATAAAAAAACGGGGAGACGCTATAAATGACGCCAACCGAATTTGTTGCGAAATGGAAAGCCAGCACACTGACCGAAAGGGCTGCTGCGCAAAGTCAGTTTGTTGATTTGTGTAAGCTGCTGGATGAACCTGCGCCCTCCGATGCTGATGCAACCGGTGAAACCTATGCGTTCGAGAAGGGGGCAAATAAATCCACAGGTTCAAATGGCTGGGCCGATGTGTGGAAGCAGGGGCATTTCGCTTGGGAATATAAAGGCAAGGGCCGGAACCTAGATAAGGCCTTTGCGCAACTTCAACAATATGCTGGAGCGCTTGGCAATCCGCCTTTGTTGGTGGTTTCCGATATGCACACGTTTCGTATCCATACCAACTGGACGAATACGGTTAGCAAAATTCATACCCTGACCCTTGATGATTTGTTGGATGCGGGTAACCGTCAGATTCTTAAGGATGTGATGTGCGACCCGGAGAGATTGCGTCCGGGAAAGACACGTCAGGCACTTACAGAGGAAGCAGCGGAGAAATTCGCCACTTTGGCCCGTGACTTGAGAGCAAAAGGTTACGAAGCTGACAGGGTCGCCCACTTTGTGAACCGGCTTGTGTTCTGTATGTTCGCGGAGGATGTCCAACTTCTTCCTAACCGCCTTTTCCAGAAGATGCTTGAAACCGGAATCAAGCAACCTGAAGAGTTTGGGAAGATGTCCAAAGAGCTTTTTGGGGCGATGCGTTCAGGTGGTTCAGCCGCTTGGGAAAGTATCGAATGGTTCAATGGTGGCTTGTTTGATGATGATGAATCTTTGCCGCTTTCCAAAGAGCAGATGCAAACTGTTTTGGATGCGGCTTTGCTTGATTGGTCAGAAGTGGACCCTTCGATCTTCGGCACCTTATTTGAGCGTGGCCTAGACCCGGACAAACGCAGTCAGCTAGGGGCACACTATACAGACCGCGATAAGATTATGATGATCATTGAACCGGTCATCATCCGCCCCCTGTCTGCGGAGTGGGATGCCTGCAAAGCTGAAATCAATGCAATAATGACCAAACGGGAAAGCACCAAGGACAGGTCAGCGAGAACCAGAGCACAAAACCGGGCAATCAAAATTTATCAGGATTTTCTGGACCGCTTGCGGCATTTCCGGGTTCTGGACCCTGCGTGTGGTTCGGGAAACTTCCTGTATCTGGCACTATTGTCGCTTAAAGATTTGGAACATCGTGCCGGTATCGAGGTCGAGGCGATGGGCCTAGCCCGAGAGTTTCCACAAATAGGGCCGGAATGCATCTGTGGAATAGAGATTAACCCTTATGCTGCAGAACTTGCACGCATCAGTGTCTGGATTGGGGAAATTCAGTGGATGCGCCGCAATGGCTACAATGTTTCCCGCAATCCGATCCTTCGCCCTTTAAGCACGATTGAAAACCGTGATGCATTGTTGCCAGCGAACCCGGACGGTAAATGGCCGGACGTTGCGAATTTGTGGCCAGAAGCAAACGTTATTATCGGAAACCCGCCGTTCTTGGGTGACAAGATGATGATTTCCGGGCTGGGAGAGGAGTATGTGCAAGCGCTCCGAGAAGCCTATTCCGATTGGGTGCCTGGCGGTGCAGACCTCGTGTGTTACTGGTTCGCAATTGCTGACCAAATGATGAGGGCGAAGTATTACGAGCGGGTAGGTTTTGTATCGACCAATTCAATCCGCTCTGGGGCTAACAGAAAAGTCCTTGATGATATTTCTGCAAACCACAAAATTTTTGATGCTTGGTCTGATGAAGGTTGGGCGGTCGAAGGAGCAGCCGTTCGGGTGTCTCTAATTAGTTTCGATTGGAATCTAACTTCGCAAGGGGCCAAGCTCAATGGCGAAGCAGTTGCTGCAATCTACTCGGACCTAACGGCGGGAGCAGTGGACCTGACGCAAGCAACAGCATTAAGTGAGAATGCTAAAATTGCGTTTCAGGGGACCATCAAAACCGGTGGCTTCGACATAAGTGGAGAGCTTGCCCGTCAATGGCTAAAGTTGCCCGTCAATCCTAATGGCAAAAAGAACTCTGACGTATTGAAGCCTTGGATGAACACCAAGGATATCACCAGCTATCCATCAGGGAAATGGGTCATAGATTTTGGTGTTGATATGCCCCAAAGTGAAGCAGCTTTTTATGAGGCTCCTTTTGCCTATGTCCAGAAGTTGCTTCAAGAAACTAGATCAGGAAAACGAGAGAAAAAAGCGTCGGAAACTTGGTGGCTTCATCAGCGACCACGCCCCAAAATGCGGGCGGCCTTGGCTGGGTTGTCACGTTATATCCTGACCACTCGCGTCTCTAAGCATAGAGTTTTCATATGGGCAGATATGGCTATATTGCCCGACAGTGCGACTGTCGCAATCGCCAGAGATGACGATGCTACATTTGGCATATTGCACAGCAAGTTTCACGAAGTCTGGACGCTCAAACTTTGCTCTTTCTTGGGCGTGGGTAACGATCCACGATATACACCAAGCACCACATTCGAGACCTTTCCTTTCCCGGACGGTTTAACGCCTGATCTTCCTGCTCCCGCATTTGAAAGCGATCTGAGAGCTGAAGCTATATCTGAGGCGGCGAAAAAATTGGATGAGTTGCGCAGGAATTGGTTGAATCCGTCCGACCTTGTTCAAATCGTCCCGGAGGTTGTCACTGGGTATCCAGACCGAATTCTTCCGAAGGACGAGGATGCTGCTAAAATCCTGAAGAAAAGGACTTTGACGAACCTTTACAACGAGCGACCTGCTTGGCTTGAGAATGCTCACCGCGTTCTTGATGAGGCTGTAGCTACTGCGTATGGTTGGCCTGCTGATATTTCGGATGAAGAGGCCTTGGCTAACTTGTTGGCTCTCAATATTGAAAGGGCGAAGGCTCAAAAATAAGAAGGCTTGGCATTCAGTTCCATTAATTGGAAATATCCGGATTCCGCCCCTATATCGTTCATAATCAACGATATAGGGGCGGGCATATGAAAAACAAAAGTGATTGGACAAGAGAACGGGAAAAGCGGGAAGGGATTTATCAGTCTCTGGTGCAAGAAGCACAGCCAAGCCTGTATCTGTTCAGTGCAAAGGACTTTGTGAGGGGGCAGACTAAGGCCAATCGTCGGGCTCTAGCTCAATTTTTAAAGCTTCCTGATGAAACAGCCCTCTGGCCTGCAATGGACACACCTTCTTTTCTGACGCCGGGCGTGATTTGGCGCCTTTGCCTTTGGGGGTGGAACCCATACCAAGAACGAGCGCCGAAGCGCAGCCGATCAGGTTAGTCCAACCCGAACATTCTGCGATCTGCCGGGGTATTGAGAGCATCGCTCAAAAGCTTGCGTGCTATGTTCCTGTTTGTTCCCGGCCCCATCAGCGCCCATTCCAGCACATTCGCCAGTATAGCCCTCCGCTTGGCGTTCATTCGTTCCCGTTCCCGTTTCGCTTGAGCTTTTTTTCGCTGTTCTTTTGCTCTCGCCTGTCTCCGATCTCTGTCTGATATTGATGATGCCATTTTCACCTCCTTGATTGCTTTCAAAGGATGTGGTGGCGTTATCAAATTGTTTCCATTGGAAAATTCTCCGTGTCGGTCCCATTTCTTTTCTCGTAAGGGCGCAACTTAGCAATCTGGCGATTGCAAGGGGGAGGAATGGCAATTTTCTATTTGGCGGTGCAGTCCGTAAGGCGAGGAGACGGGCGCAGTGCAGTCGCAGCAGCGGCATACAGAGCCGGGGAAAAACTTGATGATGAGCGGACCGGGGAGACGTTCAATTATACGCGCAGGCGTGGCGTTGTGGCCTCTGGGGTGATCGGATGGCAAGGCGACAGGGCTAGCCTATGGAATGCAGCAGAAGCCGCAGAAAACAGGAAAAATTCTGTTGTTGCTCGCGAAATTGTCATTGCCTTGCCCTGTGAGCTTGATGACGTTCGTCGTGCTGAGCTTGTTAAGAGTTTCGCTCATTGGCTTCACTCGCGTCACGGTGTTGCAGTCGATTACGCAATTCATTCCCCAGACAAGGATGGAGACCAAAGAAATCACCACGCGCATTTGATGGTCACGACCAGAAAAATTGAGGGCGGCTGTATGAGGGCAAAAACGAGAGAGCTCGACCAGAAACAGCATTCCCGCAAGCATATTGAGGCGTGGCGGAGCGAGTGGGCAGCTATCTGCAATCGGGCGTTGGCATTGGGTGGGGCTGATACGGCTTTGGATCATCGTTCATATCTGCGACAGGCCGAACCGTTCGGTGCTGTTCCACTTGAGCCTCAAAAACATTTGGGGCCTTCGGAAGCGCGCCTGAACAGAAAAGGAAGAATGACAGCAAAGGCAAAGAAAAACGCTTGGGCGAGGGCGGTCAACAAAGGATTGCACCAGACTGGTCGGCACTTTGGAAGGGGGCTGGTCAAGGGGGTGAACGCAATGATTGACGTGGTAGGAAAAGAGGCGGGACGAGAGAGGTGATTTGGCTTTCTCGTAAATGAACCTATATAAAATTTGTGAAGAAAATTGCGTTGTTTCCCACCGTATAAGCGGCTTTGAATTAGTTTGTAGCTGTGTGCGTGATTTCTTCCGATGGAAAGCCAAAGCCCGCCATTACGGCGGGCTTTTGGGTTTTGGCTTTGAATTTAGGCTATCAGTTCGCAATGAATTTTCCGCCAACCTCCGAAACCAGTTTTCTCTGGATCAGGGCAGCCTTTGCATCCCGGAAGGCGCGACGGTTATCTGATCCGGTGCATTGGGCAAACGCGTTTTGCCAGCCTTCTTCTGTTAAGCCGGACAGAGGCGCCTCACTTAAAACCTCCAATGCAATGGCCTGATTGCGCCCTTTTGGTCCGTTGCTTTTACCTTTTGCTTGCGGGGAAATTTTATCAAAGAGGGCAATGGGCACCTCAATTGACTCCCCATCCTCATCTGTCCCAAGTTCTACCAGATCATAACGGCCCGAAATGACAAGCCCGTCAGGGGCGTCTTTTTGCTTTTCGATGACGGCTTCAAACCCTTTTCCGTCGGTTGCTGTGACGTGGATGATGGTGTCAGCCGCACCGGGTAGAACTGTGCTTCCTCTTGCTGAGCCTTGTTTCGCTTCGTGATGGACGAGGCAAACAGAACATCCCAGTT
This sequence comes from Maricaulaceae bacterium, assembly GCA_048268905.1. Lineage (GTDB taxonomy): Bacteria > Pseudomonadota > Alphaproteobacteria > Caulobacterales > Maricaulaceae > JACOMS01. The sequence continues at coordinate 7,081 of JBLWUN010000046.1, forward strand.
CCCGCTGAATGATTTGGCACGCTGAAACCAGTTTTGCCATTTCGTCGGCTCTGTTTTCGTCTCCGGCGAAGCATCTGGAAAGTGTGTCGATGAATACGAGACCGATTTCCTGACCGGCCAGCTTGTGAACGATAGCGAGGACAAAGCTTTTAAGGTCATTGTCGTGCAGGAGAGAAACCGGGCAATCCAGATAAAGAACATCCCCCTCTGAATCTTCTGGAATATTCCGATATACCCGATGGGCTTCAACCCGGTTACTGGCTCCCGCTGCACCTTCGGCGGCAACATAAACAATCTTGGCTTTGTTCGTTCGTCGTCCAAGAATCTCATATCCGTTTGCAATGCTCTGCGTCAGGGCAAGGGCAATATGGCTTTTCCCCGCTCCCGGTGCTCCATACATCAGAATGAGGGAGTTAGTGGGAATAAGATGCTTAACAAGCCATTGCGGGCCAGGAAGGCTTATGAGTTCTTTTTCGCTGAGGAATTTGAAGCGTGGCTCGAAATCTGCTTCAAAGGCAGCGGATTTATCGATTTTTCCGATGGAAATGTATGACATAATTAAAATATCCTTATAAAAAATTGTCAGCGAAATTGCTGACATTTCGGATATTCGTTCAAAAAAATTTCAGTCAACAGACCGCTTCATTTTTTTTCAACAGGAAGACGGACGGACGGTTTTGTATAGAAAACCGTCCGTCCGTCTTCAATTGATGACATTGCTGAAAATGCCACCCTGAAAATAGAAAAAATGGGATTGGATGTGCTGGCGACTGTGACACAATCGTGATACACAAGATTTTTAAACCAGCCGCTTGAAGTGCTAGCCTAAAACCTTTGTTTTTCAGTGCTTTATCTGGAAAATGGCGGAGAGGGTGGGATTCGAACCCACGGTACCCGTAAAGGCACGACGGTTTTCAAGACCGTTGCATTCAACCGCTCTGCCACCTCTCCGCAAATTGGTCGGAGCATTTCGCTCTGGGCGCTTCAATA
>JBLWUN010000047.1:0-7997 GCA_048268905.1 Maricaulaceae bacterium
CCTTAAACAGGCTCTCAAAGACCGCCGATACTTCTATGTTTCCTGTTATCTGAAACCTGCGCTTGAAACACTGCAAGAGCAGAAAGAAGCGAAAAAGGCGTCCTGATACAAGGTTGTGACATCGAGCAAACACGGACTGCCCGGCACACTGCCGGGCAGTTGCTATGAGGGATGATCATCCCCAAACACTAACGCATCAAACTTGATATATTAAATGGTGTTCTCGGGTTTAACGCGTCAACTTTGATATATTACGTTGCGCGTTTAGTTGCAGACTGGCCGCCCACAGACTCATTGTCAGATATTTTGTCATCCAACAGATTCCGCAAAACCTGGTCGCTCAGATGCAGCACGTTGGTATTTGCCTTAAGGAAGTCTTGCCACTCATTTATAGAGATGCCGTGATGAGTGATGAAACTCTGTATCAGCGATTTAGACAATTCTCCTGCAAAGCGCTGCAAGTGACCAACATACCTGTCGGGAATGGTCTGTTGGCGGATGATGGAAACAAGCCCATCTGAAGTTAGAATATTAGGGAACGGCCCGTTCATGGTTGCTTGGATTACCCGATTAATATTCGATCGTGTTGGGCGCCGAACGGCAATTGGCTCACGTTTTACCGCAGCAAAACGCGCCATCACCTCACTTATTGAAGTTGGGGTCGACTTATAAAAGCTCATCGTTCCGCCGCCCAATGACCAAACAGAAGCAATCACTGCTCATTTGCGCGCATATTATACCATTTCGGGCAGAATCACACCACGTCTCCGGCGATAACTGAACCACAAAGCGAGCTTCAGGTTTGTGGAAACAAACTGCGCCTGTTGGCAATCGCATTGTCGGATGGTGGGGCTATTGCTTTCGCTGAGAGGCATTGGAACGAGCAGGCTCGCAAGAGTATCAATTTCTGATCCATTCAGGATTCTGGTTATAGCGTCCGTTCACCATCACTTATCATCAAATACCGGGCCCGTATCACTAAAGCCTGTCCAAACAGGCACTTCAGTTTTGGCACGAACACGCTGACGATCTGCAATCGGTTTCGCGCGCCGCGGCGACAAGGGGCTGTCGCGCGGTTCTGGAATATAGGCTGCCATCGCATCGGTCAATTTCATAGCATTGAGAACGCGCAGGAATGTGTCGAGCGTCGCTCCCTTGCCGTTGAGCAATCGACTGAGGGTTGGGACAGATATGCCTGCCTCGTCGGCCAGTTCCTGCTGGGTGAGTTCCAGATGAATGCGATATCGATTCAAACGATCTGTAATATCCTGATTAATCTGATGAATAGAGGCGATCTGATAGTCCAGTTCAGACATGATCCGGTTTCCTGTGTCAGTTTGATCACGCACCAGCATAGGACATAATGTGGTATCCATCCCTCGAACGCTATTCAAAGGTATATAACCCTTCTCTTCCGAGTATCTTTCTAAAATCAAATTTCTTTCATATACTGAAATTTCGGCAAAGAAATCGTCGGGGGGAAGAGTCATGCCGTACTGGATGCGGAGCGCCTTGATTTGCTCAACCCTTTCCGTTGCCAGCTGCCAAACAATTGATGATGTCAGCCACCAAATGGAAGGTTTTCTGGTTTTGCTTACCGGCCAGAAGCAAGCTGAGGGTCCGGTTGATCAAAGTCCTCAGGTTTCTGGTTTCTCACCTGCGCCAAATAATCCGGGAAAACTTACAGGCAGGCTCATCGCCAACGACATTCACAGTGGCGACAGCTTTACACTGGAAGGCATCAAGATTGCTTTGTTTGGAATTGACGCTCTTGAGTCGATGCAGAGCTGTAGCAAAGGGCATGAAACGATCGCTTGCGGTGAAATTGCCCGAAACGCCCTGATTGGGTTCACGGCCGGCGAACCGATAACCTGTCTTCCTGACTATTTTGTATCATCGGCAACAACATGGGTCAGTCAGTGCGCTATTCGTAACTTCAGCCTGTCTCTGGCCATGGTTAAAGTCGGGCTTGCGACAACATCTGTCGATCAAAACCAGATTTTGACGGATTGGCAAGAAACCGCCCGGCAAGAGAAGCGGGGAATGTGGGGAATGGGCGCCGAGACACCCGCGACCTGGCGCTCAATGCATCCGACAGCGGTCTTTTCTCCGGGTGGGAGCTAAAATGTCACTTCAGAAAAGGGCCGTTGAATTTTCCCCCGAAAGTGCGTTCAGCTCACAAACACCTGGTTACGAGTTGCTGCCGTTTCGCACACGAAAGCTCTCGCAAAATGGGCATATCCTAATCACCTCCAGCGTTGGCGATTACCAGCTCGTATCGCCAGTTGAATATGCCTCGCTCGTCAATCATGAGCTCCCGAAAGACTCAGAGCTTTTCAAAAACCTGCGTAGCCGTCACATCGTGTGCGACAGCAATCATGGTCCGCTCTTTGATGCCATTGAAGCTCAGACACGGACACGCAAACACCACGTAACTCAGGCCCCCGAACTCCACATCTTTGTTCTCACTCTGAGATGCGACCATCGGTGTCTTTATTGTCAAATCACGCCTCAGAAACTATCGGCCTGCGGGTTTGATATGAGTTGGTCAACAGCGCGTCTGGCATTGGATCGGGTTTTTGAAAGCACCGCAAATGTACTGACCATCGAATTTCAAGGTGGCGAGGCAGCACTTAGCTTTGACTTGTTGTGCCGGATCGTCCATGCGGCAGAAGAACGGAGCGAACGCGAACAGCGCGCAGTCCGTTTCGTCATGACGACCACGCTTCATCTGCTGGATACAAAGCAGTTGGACTTTTGTCGCGCTCACAGCATTGAGCTCTCGACATCGCTCGATGGCCCGGACTTCGTGCATAATGCCAACCGCCCCAATGCAACCCGTGACTCCTGGCGGCGCACAATTGATGCCATTAAAAATGCCGGGGAAATCTGTGGCCAAGAACATATTTCTGCCCTGACAACGGTCAGTCGGTTCAGTTTGCCCCATGCCCGGGCGATTATTGACACCTATGTCGAAGCGGGCCTTGAGACCATTTCACTACGCCCAATCAGTCCATTTGGTTTTGCGGTCAAATCGGCCAGCAAGCTCGGCTACAGCACAACCGAATTCATGAAGTTCTACAGGGAAGCTATTGCGTATCTGATTGAACTCAACCTTCAGGGTGTTCGACTGGAAGAAACCTATGCTTCCTTGCTTCTCACACGCATTTTGACACCGTTTCCAACCAGCTATGTCGACTTGCAGTCACCAGCAGCCGCTGGGCGTAACGTCTTGGTCTATAACTATGATGGCGGGGTCTATGTGTCGGATGAAGCTCGCATGCTCGCTGAAATGGGTGATGATCGGTTCCGCATGGGAGACGTAAATCAGGAACTCGCACGCCTGCAGAAATCACCAGCGATGCAGATCATAAATAACCATGGCGTTGCCGAGGAACTCTCAGGATGCTGCGACTGCGCATTTGTTCCCTATTGTGGTGCAGACCCTGTGTTTCATGTGGCGACACAGGGCGATCCGGAAGGAGACCGAACAACCAGCGAATTCTGTCAGCGACAAACGGCCTATTTTGAACTGTTCTTTGATTATATTTCACAGAATGACCCTGACATCATGTCCGTATTTATGTCCTGGATTACTCGCAAGCCACTCTCCGACCTCGTGTCAACTCGGCAAGAGGCAGGTTAATGCTGCCTCTTTACACACAAGCCAACATTAACCACCTGCGCGGCGCGCGGGTTTTAAAGATCGTTGATATTGAGGAAGCACGCCAGGCAAGGTTTCCTGCGGAAAAGTCACTCATTTGGCTCGATCAACCAGTCACAGACCTTGCGCTCGAGCAGTTTGCGGGTGCGGTTATCGCAACTTCACGCCCGGTTCAGGATATTTCTGGAATCACCATTGAAAACCCCAAGACCGAAGATGTGATTGCCCCAGGTGATGTGATCAGGGTCCAGGAGGGTAGCTCTCGCATCTCCGTCTTCTATCGACGGGGTTCGAACAGCAATACTCTGATGGCAACAGAACGCTGCAACAGCTTTTGTGTGATGTGCTCGCAGCCACCACGTGAAGTCGATGATCACTGGTTTGTCCAGCAGATGCTCGACACCATCCCACTGATTGATCAGAGCGAGAAAATGCTCGGTCTGAGTGGCGGTGAACCGACATTGCTGGGCGATGATCTCGCCGTCGTTTTGCACCAGGCACGCAGTCACTTACCAGAAACAGTGCTGCATATTCTGAGCAATGGGCGTCGATTTTCTGATCCCGTATTCTGTCGGATGATTGCCGCTGTAAACCATCCCCATATTCAATGGGGTATCCCGCTGTATTCCGATGATCCTGGTCAACATGATTACATTGTTCAGTCCCACGGCGCCTGGCATGAGACCGTTGAAGGGCTCTATAATCTCGCACGTGCCAATGCGAGCATCGAAATACGGGTCGTCGTGCAGAAAAGTAACGTAGATCGACTATCCGAGCTTGCGCGTTTTATTTTTCACAATCTGAGTTTTGTCGATCATATAGCATTCATGGCGCTGGAGCCTATGGGGTTTGCGCGCACCAACCACAATGATGTGTGGATTGATCCGATTGATTGTCAGGAGCAGCTATTCGAAGCCGTTTCTTATCTCGCAGACCGCGGGATGAATCCCAGTCTTTACAACTTTCCATTATGCACAGTCTCACCTGCATTATGGGACTTTTCACGGCAAAGCATTTCAGACTGGAAGAACGTGTATCTTCCTGAGTGCGAAGAGTGCGCGGAGAAGAGTAATTGTTGCGGATTTTTCCGGACGATTGATCCAGGTTGGACCAGTAGATCCATCCACCCAATCGAAAAGTCACCTCACCCCGAGTTTGAGGAAGCCGAATAATGTCCAAATGGCAAAAGAAACTGACTGCAATTCTCTCCTGGCCATCCGTTGTCGCTGGTAGTGCATTCTCCGGATCAACTGCCGGTGCAGCAGTCATCGATAATGACTATTGGTCCAATCAAGATGTGAACAGAAAGCCTGTTTTACTGCCCAATACCTTGAACAGTACCTCGCAAGATCTGTTTGCCGGACACCGAAGCCATCGTTCTCACTCAAGTCACCGCAGTCATAGTTCTCATTCCAGTCACCGATCCAGTTCAGGATATCGCTACACACCGCCAGCCACTACGGCACCCAGTTATTCAGCACCGGCCCCGTCCTATGTTGCACCAACGCCAACTGCTCCAAGTGCTCGGAGTTCGACCCTCGTCCCACCAAATACAGGTTCATCAATCATTTCAAAGCCATCTTCTCAAGAGCTCTCGATGATGGTTGTCCGTGTTCAGGCAGCACTGATGCGCCTTGGATACTACAATGGAGATATTGATGGACTTCTTGGCCCAATGACACGTGAAGCGATCACAAACTTTCAATCGGATCGTTCACTTGGAAAAACTGGTCGCATGGATATTGATACCCTTACCGCACTCGGAATCTCGGTACAATAACCCCATGATTCGCCGGATGGGAAGTTTTGACGGACCACATATTATTGATTTACATGTGGCGCAACGTGTCAAAATGTTACGCATTGTCTTGGGGATCAAACAAGCCGAATTAGCGGCTGCTTTAAACGTGTCCCCCCAACAAATGCAGAAATATGAAACCGGAAGCGACCGGCTCAAGTCTGGCCATTTGCTGTCACTTTCAAATATTCTCGGCGTGGAAATTGACTTCTTTTTCGAGGATATTCCTCAAATAGTCAGCGACATGTCTAGATTGGAGCGAGCACAATCAATACCAACTGAGCTGAAATCGCATGATGGTGCCAGCTCCAATGCTATGTTCATGTTTGCGCATGCCATAGCGAAACTCGACGCTGACGCGATCAAAAAATTGCTCCGGCAATCAATTTCCTAATATGACTAATTTCATTCAAAGCTCATAACATCGTCATAAATTTAAATCAAAACGATGCGGTACCCTTGGCCATGGATTACACCTTCAGAAATAATAAATAATGTTTGTCGAATGCTGGCGCGTGAGCATGGCTCCCACTTAAGCCTTCGGCAGGTCGAGGTGGAAGCTCGTGCAAGGACAGGCCGATCCCGGAGAAATACTCTGTATGCAACTTTTACCGAGAGACTAGGATAGTTTGGAAATACTCGGGAACCCGGCAGTAAAACTAGCCCTTGGAGCCTAAGTCAAAGCTGGATACGTAAAATCTATAAAACTGAATGTTCAAAATACGTGAAAAAACAAGCGTTCCTGTGGTGTCTTGATTCCTAAAGAATTTGAAATCAGGAAAAAATTCCTAACCAATTACCTGCTAGTTCTTATTCCGAACACCTTACCCTCCATAATAAAATTCTATACTATGTCGGTTGCTCTTTGACAATTTTTCAGAGGGCATTTTGCTAAGACGACACACACGAAGTCCTTACTCGTGCCTGAAGGCATGTGCCAAACGTGGGTGTTACTCTGATGCAAATTAAAAACTTATCCATCAAGTTACTAGCAGCATCGCATGCACACGCGCGACCGCGGTTTGCAACGCAGATCGCTATTGCCTTGATCTCCTTAGCTGATAATGACGGTGTGGTCAGGGCTACACGTCACGAAATAGCGGCACTAGTTGACCGCAGTGATTACAATTTAAAACTCAACGGTAAGCGGCGCCTTACGAAAATTTCGAGCGACTACAGAAAACTCGAAATGTTGATCGCCAAAGCCAACAAGGCTTATCTCTCAGGAACAATCAGCGGATCGCAACTTGAAGTATTAATTGAACTACTCAATCGTCAGTTTTTCAAGGCAGCAAGATCTCCGACACTTGCTAACGTATCACACGTCATTTCTTACTTCAGAGAATGTGGTTTAGTGGAGATACAGTACCGCGACAAAGGAGGGGTCTTACATGACACCACCTCTCGTGGCAGAGTTGCGCAGTACAAGCTGATTGATCCTCCCAAAACTGACGAAGACCAATCTGTAAGAGACTATCTTGACTTAAAAGATAGTAACCTCTTGAAAGCAATTTTCGATGCTAACGACGATTGAAGCAGCGAGAAGGGATTTCATAAAAAAAGTACAGGGAGTCTCATAATCAAAAAATATTATACTCTACATCAAACCCTAAATGTGTTTTTTAAAACACTCAGGCACTTGATTTATCTGTGATAAGTAAGAGAGCACTCGCTAATAATCTGAGTCTCATTTCTAAAGAATTTTCCCACGACATTTCACCGGGTTTGACCCGATGGCCACCACCAACCAGTGCAGGCATCGATGCAGAATGGTGTGGTTGCCTGAACGGCCGTGTGCGGATCAACCCACCTTCGGGCAGCAATCCCGAAACCGAATGAATGACCGTGGTTTCAAGTGCTTGTCTTGCATCCAGATCGGGTAAAATACCCGGAAGACGCGCGGCCAGCATCGATTTCCCCGATCCGGGCGGGCCGCTCATCAATAAATTATGGCCCCCGGCAGCGGCGATTTCGAGTGCCCGTTTGGCACTTTCCTGCCCCTTGATATCACGCAGGTCTGACACCGGACCAGCCGGGGCGACATTGGCAACGGCACGCGGCCGGGCCAGAATTTGTGTGCCTTTGAAATGATTGATCAGGCTGACAAGGCTCTTGGGCGCCAGGATCTCAAGATCACCGGCCCAAAGCGCCTCTGCCCCGTTATCACACGGGCAGATCACGCCAAACTCCTGCATGCTGGCTTCCATGGCGGCCGGCAAAACCCCGCCGACACTGGTGATGCTGCCATCAAGGCCAAGCTCGCCGAGGGCTAAAAACCGGGCGATATCCTCATGGCCGATGACATCCATCTCAGCCAGAAGCCCCAATGCAATCGGAAGATCGAAATGCGACCCTTCTTTGAGCAAATCGGCCGGGGCGAGGTTAATCGTGATGCGCTTGGGTGGTAAGGCTAGCCCCATGCTTGATAAGGCGGATCGCACCCGTTCGCGGGCCTCGGACACGGCTTTATCAGGCAATCCAACAACCGAAAACGCCGGCAGGCCACTTGCCATTTGCACCTGAACATCAACAGCA
>JBLWUN010000048.1:0-7871 GCA_048268905.1 Maricaulaceae bacterium
TGTGCCGACCGAGGTTACAGACCGCATGCGTAAAGAGCGGCGGGAGTTCTTTATCCCAAAGAACCGCCGTGAAACGGGTCTGTATGGGACTGAGTTCGAAATTCACCTTCGTAACAAGCTGACCCAGCGAGCCGTGGCGCGTGAATGTGCGGAATGGATTCGTAAGAAGGTAAGGTTCAAGTCGAATACCACCAAGGCAGCTATGCAGCAATTCGTGCATGTCTCGGGTGCGAGCGATAACGTTGCCTATATGCCGATTAGTGGATTTACAGCGGCGGATTTGGGTTACCAGAAAGGGGACGCAGTCTCGAATTTCGTTACCCGGTTTGACGACCCGGGCCACACCCAGATGTATCTTCAATTATTTGACCAGATTTGGTCTGATCCGCACAAGGTACAGGATGTTACGGAAGCGATTTGCGACCACATTGAGTCCGTCTATCAGGAAAACTCTCCTGAGCGTATTTACTTCCTGATGCTTTACAACATTTTTCAGGACTTCCTGGAAGATGTTGACGAGGACGTTCTACCGAACGATCTGACCGGTTATCGGGATAGCGTAGTGTGGAACAAGCTCTTTAACTATCAGCGCGACGCTGCAACCGGCATCATCAATAAGCTAGAAACCTATAACGGTTGCATCCTCGCCGACAGTGTCGGCTTGGGAAAGACCTTCACAGCGCTTGCCGTCATCAAATATTATGAGCTGCGCAACCGTTCGGTTTTGGTGCTTTGCCCGAAGAAACTTGCCGACAATTGGCAGAACTATAACACCAACCTGACCACTAACATTTTCGCCAAGGATCGCCTGAATTACGATGTGCTTTGCCACACCGATCTGTCACGAACGTCAGGTGAGTCTTTCGGTATTCCCCTGAATCGGGTGAACTGGGGCAATTACGACCTCGTCGTCATTGACGAATCCCACAACTTTCGGAACAATGATGTCTATAAGGATCGGGAAACACGATACCAGAAACTGATGAACAAGGTTATTCGCGCTGGCGTGAAGACCAAGGTTCTCATGCTCTCCGCAACGCCTGTGAACAACCGTTTCACCGATTTGCGCAACCAGTTGGCGCTGGCCTACGAAGGCCAGTCAGAGACGCTGAGCAAGAGCCTGAAAACCAATGTCAGCGTCGAAGAAATATTCCGACGTGCCCAGAAGACGTTCAATGCCTGGTCCGACTTGCCACCGGAAGAGCGGACGGCGGCCTCGATCTTGAAGTCGCTCGATTTCGATTTCTTTGAGCTGCTCGACGCGGTGACCATCGCACGCTCGCGCAAGCATATCGAAACATTCTATGACACCACGGATATCGGGAAGTTTCCCGAACGCCGCAAGCCGTTGTCATTGCACTGCCAGATAACGACACGGCCTGATGTGATGGGGTTCAATGACATATTCTCGCAGCTGTCGGTCCTGAAGCTCGCGGTCTATGCCCCGATTAGTTACATCCTCCCGAGCCGCCTTCGAAAGTATGAAGAGATTTACGATACCCAGGTTGAAGGCGGTCGCGGAAAGCTGCGTCAAGCTGATCGGGAACGCAGTCTTCAGGCGCTGATGACCACTAACTTGCTCAAACGGCTAGAAAGCTCGGTCGAGGCATTCCGCATCACATTGCGTTCGCTAGGCGGCAACATCACTCGTGCGTTGGATGCTATCAATGAGTATGAGCGTTTGGGCACGTCTCAGAGTATCAGCGACTGTCTCGCAGATGAGGATTTCCTCAACGCTGAAGACGAAGACCTGGCGGGGCTCGGTGATTTCACCGTCGGCAAGAAAGTGCAAATTAGCCTGGCCGACATGGACCTGCCGTCGTGGAAGCATGATCTTGAATCCGACCTTGTCCAGATCGACGCTCTGGTAGCCTCGATGGAAAAGGTTGAGCCTGCGGACGACGCCAAGCTTCAGAACCTCATGGCATTGCTCCAGAAGAAAATCAGCGAGCCAATCAACCCGGGAAACCGCAAGGTTTTGATTTTTACGGCCTTCGCCGATACGGCCAACTACCTATACGCCAATCTCGCGCCCTTTGCGCTGCAGCTGGGGCTGCATGCTGGCAAGGTGACAGGGTCCGACACGCCGAAAACCACGCTCAAAAAAAGCTACGACTTTCAGGGCGTGCTGACCCTGTTTTCGCCGCGCTCGAAGGAGAAGGCGATTATCCTTCCCAACGAACCGGGCGAGCTGGATATCCTGGTCGGTACCGATTGTATCTCTGAGGGTCAGAACCTTCAGGACTGCGATTTTGTTGTCAATTACGACATTCACTGGAATCCGGTGCGTATCATCCAGCGTTTTGGCCGTATCGACCGTATCGGCTCCCCAAACAGCCAGATCCAGCTGGTGAACTACTGGCCGGATATCTCGCTTGATGAATACATCAACCTGAAGGAGCGGGTTGAAAACCGTATGGTGATCGCAGATGTGACGGCGACAGGGGACGATAATGTCCTGACCGCCAAGAGCAGCGACATCGCTTATCGCAAGGAGCAGCTCAAGCGCCTTCAGGATGAGGTCATCGAGCTGGAAGATGTGAAGACCGGCATATCCATCACTGACCTCGGCCTAAACGATTTCCGCATGGACTTGCTTAACTACGCTAAAGAACATGGTGAGCTGAATAACCTGCCGAATGGTATGCATGCTGTCGTTCCGGCGCAGCCAGAACTCGGTCTTCAGCCAGGCGTTATCTTCGCCCTGAAGAACATCCATGACAGCGTCAACATCAACCAGCAAAATCGACTTCACCCCTATTACCTTATCTATATCTGCGACGATGGGAAGATTGTCGCAGATCATACGGAAGTGAAGCGCTTGCTAGACCTGATCAGGACCAGCTGCAAGGGCCGGTCGGAACCCATGCCGGAGGTCTGCCATACCTTTAATGAGCGCACCCGGGATGGTCGACAAATGGATCACTACTCCGATCTGTTGAGTAATGCCATTCGCTCCATGATCGAGATAAAGGAAGAGAAGGACATCGACAGTCTGTTTAGCGGCGGAAGGACGACGGCGCTAACTCATACCATCTCCGGGCTGGATGACTTCGAGCTGATTGGCTTCTTGGTGGTCGAGGACAGCGTCGAATGACAGGCTTCTTCGATTATCCCAATAGCGCGGTCTTTGGGCGCGTGATTCCAAAACGAAAGATCTACGAGAAGGCGGGCGCGAATAATGCTCTAAAGGATCTGTTCGTGCGCGAGGTTGATCAAATCGTCTGGCGCTACAAGCTTGCGCCGGAAACGATCAACCTGAGCGCCACCAAATCAGTGGCCGAAATTCAGGTCTTCGACATATCGCTGAGAACCGGCAAACTGGACGAGGCCGTTTTGCGCGCCATCGACAAGGCCATTCCTTTTCCCCTGATCTTCGAGTTGAGCCATCGCGGCAAACGCAGGGCCATGGCGGCCTACAAGCGACCGAGCGAGGCCGACAGTGCGAAATGGGTGATCAGCGAATATTTTGCCACAGACTGGGTGGCCGACACCGCCGCCAGGTCGCCCCTGCCGGTCGCGCTCAACCTCGGTGGGCTTTATGACGCGCTTCTGTCCGGTTTGATGCCACCACAGGTTCAGATGGTTCCCGGACAGGACGGCGAAGACATTCAGGCCCGCGTCGACCGGATGGAGGCAATCCGCGCCAAGACGCGAGACGTCGACCGGGTTAAGGCGCGGCTGGCGCGCGAGAAGCAATTCAACAAGCGTGTGGCGATCAATGCTGAGCTGCGCGCGGCGAGATTGGAATTGGAACGGCTGACCGGGGCGAGCGCCCAGGTAGTGGAGCCGAATGAATAAGAGGATGATGAGCATGGAAAAAATGAAGCTGCAAAGCCCCGACCTGAGCCAGGACAACATCGCCAAGATCCGCGATTTGTTTCCAGGCTGCGTGACCGAGGCTGCCGACGAGAATGGCAAGCTACGGTTTGCGGTGGACTTTGATCAGCTGCGCCAAGAGCTGAGCGACCACATCGTTGAGGGTGGGCAAGAGCGGTATCGGTTGGATTGGCCGGGCAAGCGGGAAGCGATGGCGATGGCGAACATCCCCATCGTCAAAACGCTCCGCCCCGCACACGACGAAAGCGTTGATTTCGACACCACCCAAAATCTTTTTATCGAAGGTGACAATCTCGAGGCATTGAAGCTGCTGCAGACAGCATATCTCGGCGGGATCAAAATGATTTATATCGACCCGCCATACAATACCGGCAATGATTTCATCTATAATGATGATTTCAAGCAAAACACCGCCGATTATCTGCGAGAGTCCAGTCAGGTTAGCAATGATGGTGAGCGGTTAATTGCCAACACAACGAGTAATGGGCGCTTCCATTCTGACTGGCTTTCGATGATGTATGCAAGGCTAAAGCTTGCAAGAAATTTATTGAGCGACGATGGAATATTGTTCATTTCGATAAGTGATGTAGAGCAAGCCAATCTTAGAAAGATTTGCGAAGATATCTTTGGGTTTGATAACGTGATTGCTCAGATCACTTGGAAGGCCAGAGTGAAGCCAGTAAATATTGGTGAGGCAAAGTATCGTCCCCAAAGAGAAATCGAATATGTCTTGGTCGTGCAGAAGACGCAAACGAGTGGATCTTTTTATCCGCTTCTGACTGGTGGTGAGCGTAGCTATCCACATGAGGAAAAAGGACGGAAATACAGACTAACGACAATTCTTAAGTCAAACAGGGGGGCCAACCACAGATCGACGATGAGCTTCTCACTCGGTGATTACACACCGCCTGAAGGTCAGCGTTGGCAGGCAGGTGAAGAAGTCATTAAGCAGTTGCATTCTGATGGATATATCGAATTTCGAGATGGAGTCCCGTTCAAGAGATACTATGAGGACGAAGAGGGTGCCGAACACGATCCATTTTATTGTTTTATGGATGGCGATTTGTCGTCTACATCAGAGGCTGGCAAGAACCATCTTAACGAAATACTTGGGAGCAATCATAGCTTCGACACTGTGAAGCCTGTTCAGCTGCTGCGAACGTTAATTCAATCATGTACTTCGCCTGGAGAGGATCACATTATTCTCGACTTCTTTGCAGGGTCGGGCACAACAGCAGAGGCGCTAATTGGATTAAATGCGGAAGATGGTGGTCGGCGCAGATTTGTGTTGGTTCAAATTGCTGAAGAAAACGGGCTTAAAGGGTCAAAGTCGGATTTTGATCTTGTATCGGAAATAACAAAGGAGAGAATACGTAGGGCTGGAAAGAGGATTCATAAGGGTGAGTTTTCGCCTGACTGGAACAAAGACGTCGGCTTTCGTGTCCTAAAGATCGACACGTCGAACATGGAGGACGTTTACTACCGTCCTGACGAGGTCAAACAGGCCGACCTGCTCACCGCCATCGACAACGTCAAACCGGACCGGACGGCTGAAGACCTGCTCTTCCAGGTGTTGGTGGACTGGGGCGTCGACCTGACGCTGCCCATTCACCGCGAGACAGTGCAAGGCAAGACCGTGTTCTTTGTCGACGACAACGCGCTGGTCGCCTGTTTCGATACGGGAATCACTGAGGATCTGGTGAAGGAGCTGGCCGGGCATGAACCGCTGCGGGTCGTGTTCCGCGACAACGGCTTCGTCTCGGATGCTGTGAAGATCAACGTCGAACAGATATTCCGCCAGCTCTCCCCCACCACCGACGTCAAATCGATCTGAGGGGGAACAGCATGTCAGGCGCAATGAAGCTCAAGTTCAAAGTCCAACCCTATCAAACCAATGCCGTTGACTCCGTCGTGGACTGTTTCGCCGGTCAGCCGATGGTCAGTGGTATCAACTACCGGATCGACCCCGGTCGCAAGGCACAAACCAGCGCGTTCGAGGAAGGCTTTAAGAACGCCGACATAGCGCTGAGTGAGGCGCAGGTGCTGGCAAACATCCAGGATGTGCAGCGCCGCCAGAACCTGCCGTTCAGCCAAAGCCTCACCGACTTCACCGTCGTCAACGGGCGTGGCGAGCGAACACCAGCGCCAACGACCTACACCCGCGACGCGCTGGCTGCGAGCCGCTACCACCTCGACGTCGAGATGGAGACGGGCACCGGCAAGACCTATTGCTACATCAAAACCATCTTCGAGATGAATCAGCGCTTCGGCTGGTCGAAGTTCATTATCATGGTGCCCAGCATTGCGATCCGCGAAGGCGTTTACAAATCGCTGCAGATCACGGCTGAGCATTTCACCGAAAGCTACGGCAAGAAGGCGCGGTTCTTCATCTACAACTCAAAGCGTCTGCCTGAGCTGGAAAGCTTCTCGTCGGATGCTGGCATCAACGTAATGGTCATCAACATTCAGGCCTTTGCCGCCCGTGGTGCGGACAACCGTCGCATCTACGACGAACTCGACGACTTCCAGTCCCGCCGTCCCATCGACGTGATCGCCAGCAACCGGCCAATCCTGATCCTAGACGAGCCGCAGAAGATGCAGGGTAACGCGACGATGGAAGCGTTGCCAAAGTTCAAGCCGTTGATGGTTCTGCGCTATTCGGCGACCCACAAAACACAGCACAACCGGATCCATCGCTTGGACGCCTTGGATGCCTACAACCAGAAGCTCGTGAAGAAGATCGCGGTTCGCGGGATACAAACGCGCGGTCTGGCTGGAACCAATGCCTACCTTTACCTCGAGGGGATCGACATCTCGAAGAAGGCGCCGGTTGCTCGGATCGAAATGGAAGTGAAACTGAAAACTGGCGAAATCAAACGGCAACTTCGGCGGCTGGAATTTCGCGACGACCTGTTCACGCTTTCCGGGGAGTTGGATCAGTACAAAGGCTTCACGATCTCTCAGATCGACTACAATCACGACACTGTGGAATTCACCAACGGCGAGGTTCTGACGGCTGGTGAGGCCACAGGTGACGTGTCAGAGCGTGACATCCGGCGGATCCAGATCCGCGAGACGATCAAAGCGCATTTCGACAAGGAAAAGCAGCTTTTCGCTCAAGGGATTAAGGTTCTTTCGCTATTTTTCATCGATGAGGTGGGTAAATATCGCGACTACGATCAGGCTGATGAGAAAGGTGAATATGCGCAGGTGTTCGAGGAAGAATATGAGCTGCTGAAGGCTGAATATCTTTCCGAACTGGCGATTGATAACGAAGCCTACCGTAAGCATCTTGCTGGGATCGATGTTGGCAAAACGCACAATGGTTATTTCTCGATTGATAAGAAGACGAGCCGTTTGAAGAACCCAACGGAGACAGCGCGAGGTGAGAATGCCGGGCTTTCGGATGATGTGGACGCCTACGACCTTATTTTGAAGGATAAGGAACGTTTGCTGTCCTTTGATGAGCCGACACGCTTCATTTTCTCTCATTCGGCCCTTCGCGAAGGTTGGGATAACCCGAACGTCTTCGTCATGTGTATGCTCAAGCACAGCGATAATACTATCTCTCGTCGTCAGGAAGTTGGCCGCGGCCTTCGCCTTTCCGTTGATCGGCATGGCGACCGGATGGACCACCCCGCAGTGGTTCACGACATCAATGTCCTGACTGTTGTGGCCAGCGAAAGTTACAAGGACTTTGTCGGGGGCTTGCAGCAAGAAATCTCTGACACGCTTTCTGCGCGTCCGCGTCAGGCGACGGAAGCATATTTTACCGGAAAGACTATCGTTACCGACACAGGGACAGTCGAAATTACGCCCGTAATGGCAAAGCAAATTTATCGGTATTTGGTCAAAAACGATTATACCGACGATGCAGACCAGATTGCCGGGATGTATCATCAGGCCAAGGAATCTGGAACTCTCGCCGATCTTCCTGAGGATATGAAGCCTTACGCAGCGCAGATATTTCAGCTCATTGACACCGTCTTCAGTGATGCGCAGCTGCCGAAGGTTGATGATGGACGAAAGCC
>JBLWUN010000049.1:0-7731 GCA_048268905.1 Maricaulaceae bacterium
TGTGGGGCCTATTTGCTATCGCCCTCAAGGACGGCCCCGTGGCTCAACTGGATAGAGCAGCCCCCTCCTAAGGGGCAGGTTGCAGGTTCGAATCCTGCCGGGGTCGCCATTCTACTAATCGCACAATTTTTTCTCCTATTTTACAGTATGTTGCGTAGTCGTGTCCCATTTCAGGCAACCCCTACCAGCAATCTTACCATTCGTTCACGATCAGCTGCGCGCGTATAGCGCTCTACCTCAGAGAGGCTCATATGCCCAGCCATCGCCGCGATTTGGTGAGTGGTCGCGTCGTTTTCAGCCCAATAGATGCAGAACGCTTTGCGTAGGCCATGAAGGCGTGAAGCTATGCCAGCCTCTCGTGCTGCATCGCCAAACTCATTGCCTAAACTTGTGGCCTTGAAGGGCTTACCTGCGCTGGTAAGGATAAAGGCGGGAGCAATATCTGGGGTGCGATTGATAGCAGCTCGAAGTTCAGCCGTAAGCGGCACACGCGCGATGACCCCACTTTTCTGGCGCTCATAAACTAACAGGTCGCCTTTGATGTTCCTTCGGCCTAGCTTGGCTAGATCCGTGCGAGCCGCGCCAGTATACAATCCCAAATCAAAAATTAGGCGTTCCCGAGTGCCCACTGGCCAGCGCTTTTGGAAGGCTTCAATGTCTTCTGCGTTGGCGACCGGAAAGCCTTTAATCTTGGGTTTATCCAACTCGATTCCGGCCAATGGATTTTTGCGGATGAAACCCAAGCGACGGAGGTGCTCAAATACCGGCTTGAGCGCTTTGTACTCATTTACCGCACCATGTCCGCCCTTTGCATACAGGGCGCGTTCTACAACTGCGCCGGTGATTGTCTTGACCGGACGCGCGCCCTGCGTCTTCCGATAACGGGCAAAGATCGCAGAGCGGGCCGCGCGTGTCCCGTCCGCATACTTTGCCCATTTCTCATTGCCTGAGATATAAAGATCCAGCGCCCACGCAAATGTTCCCGCCTCGGGGGTCTCGGTATCGGGTGGCATTTCCTGCCAACGCGCATGTTCTGCAGCCCACGCAGCCAAGACTTTAGGATCAGTCGGGTGCAGTCCATGGACACCCAGAGACCGCTCAATATCGCCTCGACGATAGGTGTGGAACCAACGCCCACGGCGCAGCTTGGATCGTAGATATGGTAGTTTTTTCATGCAGCATCTCCTGAGAAGGGCTGGCCTTCCCATTCATGGCTTGCTTCGTCACGATCAGGATAGTCGAAGACGACACCCTCAGGCCCCACACCCTTGATGCGCGCACCTAGGCACAGTTCACGAGCAACCTTGTAGGCCTCTTTGATTTGGCGCTCTGTGGGCATGGAAGGGGATCGAGGACTCGGCATAGGTAGTTAATTCCACACTTTATCTATTAACCAGCAATCGGGCGCATTGAGCTCAGGCAAATCATCGCTCTTCCAAATTGATTTCATTGTTGTGCAGCCTGTTGATTCGACGCTGCATCAATTCTCAGCAATGCGTCGATATGAGCAGCACTGAGCAACATCGCGCGTCCCAGAGAGTAGAACTGCCCATGTTCTCTAGCTTTTGTACGCAAAGCTCTGGCAGAGATTGTTGCACCGGTCTTGCTTAGTTTTTTGCACCATTCTTCTGGTGTCAGCGCATCTTCAAAATCATTCACGAGCTTGCACTCCCAACTGCGGATAGCTGCAAGTTACTGCATGTTTTTGTTGGCTATCTACCTTTCATTTTCGGATTTTGATGTTAGTATGTCCGTGGGAACAAACGTTCTCATATAGCCATAGAAAGCCCATGGATCGAAACCAGTTCTTAGAAGAATTCAATAGTGAGGCTAGGCGCGAGCGCAGTCCACAGCATCGCGCTGCCCTAATCAAAGGGGCTAACAAACGCACAAAAGAGAGTATGGAGCAAAGAGAACGTCTTGTACGCAAGCGAAAGCTCCATGCCAGTAGAAAGAACTTGAGTTTTGCTCAAGGTCTAAAAAATTGCCGCGAGATTCGAGACATGACACGCGATGAGTTTGCAGAGGCAATAGGCATTACCCGACGAGCATTGTACAATTATGAAACCGGGCAACGCAGCGTTCCAGGCGATCTGATCGAAAAAATCGCAAGGAAAGGCGACTTAGAGCTCCATGAGATTTTCGGAAGCAGTTTCGAGAACGCACCGATCGAACAACGCAAGTCGGATGCCGCTCTCGCTATACAGCTGTATAAAAGTCTGAAGGACCGCTTCTCTGAAGCGGGCGATACCGTGCATTCGCACATTGAAGCTGACGATACTGACATCCAGCGGGCTGCAGCCGCAGCCGCAGCCTCTTGGCCAGTCAACGTAAAAATCACTAAAAAGAGTGTTGCCAACGTCACCAAACGTGTGGCCGAAGAGTTGGTTGACTACTACGTTCTGGCAGATCTTGCCAACAGCTGGCATCTCGAGAACGACTAGTTTGGCAGCGGCTGTGAGGCATCACTTGCTAAGGGGGCGCTCAAACTTCGCAATGGGCACCAGCGCAAATCGTCGTCCTCTTTCGTCGGTAAAGAGGACATTCTGACTCTCTGCAAGCCGCAAATACGCATCAAAGTTATCCAGTAGCCTACCGATCGAGATATCCACGTCGGCTTCAAGGCTGGCAAGTGCAACGGTATCGCACAGGAGGTGCTTTGCATACTCCTCGATCGAAAGGCTGTGCTTGGCAGCAAGTGATTGCAGTGCCATGAAAACTTGGTCAGGAATGTTGGGGATCGTTAAATCAGGCAAATTTTGCTCCTCAATTGATAACGCCATATGCGGGATAACAGAGACTCGGTGCATCACCCCACTGCCAGATCAACTTCTTGGTAAAAACACCGGACCAAGCCAACCTTCGCCTTCGCGAAGGCAACGATCGGTGTACTTTAGCTGCAATCGCTGCGAAAAAGCAGCATGGTTGGTGGGGTATAGGCGGCTTTGAGTGATTTCAGAAAATTTATGAAGAGCGACGCTGGTGCATCCGCTCGTTACCAGTCACGGCGCAAACGGCGTATTCGCATCAGGCTCGACAATATCGAGCCCCAATCGAAGAAGATGTCTGACGCAGATCGCATTGCCTTCCAAACAGCGGTCGCCAAACAGCTCACCTCCGTCAAGCGTAGTACCTTCAGAGGAGATGTTGCCCTCAGGCTCGATCTTGCCACTGCTAGCAAATCGCCGCCGCATGCGCATACTATCGCAAAGAACTTACTGGACCTTCTAGGGCACCGGATGACCGGTGTAGTTTGGCCGAAGAAGAGCCTTCTATATGTCGACGACAGCCAGATACAGGCGTTGTCAGTGATGTGTCGTCATGGCGAAGAGCAGCCCAACATTTGCATCGAAGCCAGGCCCTTTGCCGCTTTGTTAGACGATCTGGAGCTTGCGGGGGGGGCTTTGCAAGCCGCAGAGAGCATGGAGTCCCACTATGAGCGCGACCGCGAAGATGAGTGGGTCGACACGTTTCGCAATTTAGTTCGAGACGAGAAAAGCCAACGCAAAGCCTTGGGCGACAAAATGTACGACGCATACCGAGAAATGGTCCGTTGGAGCGCGCAACGCGCGCTTCTGGGCCGCAGTGGCGTCAATATCTCCGTTTTAGGATGGATGTACGGCCTACCCCGGGGCGTTCCCGTCGGGTTCGACAAAGCCATGTGGGCCGGATTGGTAGGCAACTCCAAACTGCGCCTTCAGGTCGGAGAACTGCCGATCGCAACCGGCGAAAAATCAGCCTTCAAGCAGAGGGTGTCAGATGAAATCGCCGCCTTCAAGAAGCGTTGGGACTGGGTCATCAGCCCGCTCGTCATCGCTGTCGCCTTGGAGGTTGTCGTGCGCCCGAACCCCAAAACGCCGCCGGCGGTTCTACATGACCTCGACAACATAGTCAGGGATTATCTCATACCGAGTATCGTTCCCGCTTTCGGCACGGTCTCCGACCAGCGATGGACAATCGACTTCGCAGCACTGCGCAAAAGCGACCCTAAGCTTGCCGATGCGTGGGGGCCAAATCCGACACCGCCGGCCGGAACGAGAAATGGCGTCACGCGATACGAAGTTTGGCGTTTGCCAGCCGTCGAGGGCGAGCCGGGCTTCGTCAGCGTCGCCCTCGTCGCCGACATCGACGCCAAGGGCGATCTGATGCAGCAAATGGACGAACAAATCAGGGAATGGCGAGACAACCTATCGGACGATAGCCGGTGTCATTGGTAACGACGGCGCCCGAACGGTAGATTGGGGCCGGAATTCATGGGGTATCTCGCCGGTTGTCTCAAACCGGATCTTCATAGGTTGCGCAGCATCCGTCAAAGTGGGGCTTTTTTCGGCTTTCGCTGCTCTCTAGTCGAACGGCCGCTATCGGTTGAGTGCCGCAATAATGACCGTTTTTGGCGCATCGGTTTTCGCAGAGGGTTTGTGTCCGGTCGGCGAGCCATTGGGTTACTTGCTGAACAGAACGCCTTGAACCTGCCCCACGACCGCGACGACGGTTGAAAGGTGGTTTGCGAGGAAAATTGCCCTGCCGAAGGCCTCATCGGAAGCAGAGTCCGCGGCATCCGTCAATGCTGACGATATCGTGGACGCTTCATCCTGCATGCGCCGGAGGAGCTCGTTAGGGTCCGTGGGATAACCGAGCCCTTCAAGCGTACTCGCGTCTTCTTCGCCTATACTCAGCTCGTACCCTTCTTCAATGAGCTTAGCGAATACGGATGCTGCGTCTGAGTAACCATCCGCCGCTTCTCTAACCTCTGTCACGAAATCCTGCGATACGCTCGCGGACTCCCTTTCTGGACTTAGCGTCAGCCTTTGCGATGAAATAAGATGTTCGTGTCCTCCGGCGGACAAGTAGAGACCGTTGATCAGGTCTTCGCTTAGTTCACGTTCCCCCTGACGACCGGCAATTCCAGCGATGATCCCGTGAATGGAATCTTGAGCAACCAAGGAAACGCTGGAAAGGCCAATGGCGGCGATCAAGCCAGACGCGATCAACAACCCGCGGATCAATTTTCTAGATTCACTTCGCATATGTTGTCACCTAATGTTTGACTTTCAAAACACAGCTCACCGATCGCCGGATACTGCCGAATGATCGAGCCCTTGCTTCTCGGTGTCCCGTCCGCACAGACCTCATTCTGCCAAGGCGAGCATACATCTGATCGGAAAGAATCCCAGAATTCGTTTGACAGGGTGATGCCGCCCGCCAGTTCTCGACCAATTTTTATTTGTTCAAAGTAAGCATCCAGATACGCCTCTTGAGGAGAAAGTACTCCAGGCGATCTCTCGGCTATACTAAGAAAAGTCCTCAGGAGGTCCGTCTTGAAGGTGTATGCGGTTTGGGCTTGGATGGCTTCTGTCTGTGATCGGAGTGAACGCTCTGAGACTTCTACCGACCGCTGAGCCGCTTCCACGGCATCTGCTGCACGACTGAGCTGTTGGTTCGCAACATAAAGCGCGGCGGCTGCGATTATTACTGTCAAGGCCGAAGCCGCAATTGAAAGCCCCTTGTACCATGGAGGGTCGCCAGCCGGAATGTTGCCACGGAGTTCGTTTATTGATGTTTCCAGTCGATCCGCCCGCTGCTGTACTGCCGTAATCCGTTCAAGCTCGTCGTCGAGACGTTTGAGCTCTGTTACCGCACGGAGGTCGACCTGCCCACTGTGATCAGTCAACCGGCCCGAAGCCAGCCAATCTCGGAGAAGGGGTTCATCGACCCCGGTTTGTTGATGCGCTTCTTGGATGGGCACCAGAGGCATGAATTCGATCCGATATCACAATAGGTTCGTGAGAAGTCTATCGTACGGTGCGGTCTTTGCAACGAATTAGCCCGACGCGGCCGAAGTGGATGCTCGGCCTCACTCCAGGATGGACATCAAGTTTCCAATCCGGCTCCTGTGGGGTATCGTAGGCATCAATCGCTCGGGTCTGCGGCTCTAGTTGGCCTAAAACCGCCAAAACTCATACGTTTGTGTCACCGGTACAAAGGACCGTTTGGTAAAGCCCTATCGCTTACGGATTGCGACCACGTCAACGGTCTTGGGCGCATAGACTGCGGCAGGTTCTGCCTTGCCCTGTGCGATTTTTAGCGCCTCGTGAGCGCTTTGGATCAGTTCTTTTCCGAAGCTCATGACAATCCTTTCTCTTGAGGTAGGCATCAGCCAGCGTAAGCAGGATGCGGGCCAGTTCGTTCCGTTCGGTTTTGATCAGGCGCGCCTTGTCGTTCTTTCCTTAGCTTCCCAACAGCTTCAGCCTTCGCGAAGACTATCAACTCACCAAACAGGTTGTCTACAATAGCTCTCCGGCGAGCTTCTGATCGCACCATGCCAATGAACGCGGCGGCAACATCCCGAACCCGATAGCCATCCAAGCGTTCAGAGTTGCGATCCGCGATCATGAGGCACAACACCGTCCGTTCCTCCCCCAATACTCCGCATTGTCGCTGCCAGACACCGGACCTTATCCCGAGCTGATCGGCCCGATCCCTTGCGGCCATCTGGATTGTTCGCCAACTCAGCGCGCCACGGTTGTCCACAGTGCTCCAGTAAACTTCGATCAGTTCCTGAAACGGCTTGCTGGCCAGCAATGCCTCTTGAGCAGGAGTTGTGCGGACCGGCTGGGCGACGCGCCGTTTCGCGGCCCTACAGGTTTTATTGATATTTTCTTTACTTGTATTGAGTGCGGGTGAAATGTCGCACTGGTGGGACTTTTCACCCCTACTGACTTCCGCAGAAAAATCGTCCCAGACCGCTTCCAGCGCTTCGGCTACCTGCTTCAGACGCTCGAAACTCTGAATAGTAGAAGGGCGGCGGTTCGGCAGAATTTCCTCGGCAGCCTCTGTCGCGCCGTCGAATTGCAGCCTGCGAATGTCGCCGAACAGCTTTCTGATACGGGTGCGCAGCCGTTCGGCCTCCTCCTCTTCAAATGCCGCCTTTCGAGCAGCAGCCTGAACTTCGGTGGCGCGCGCGATCAGCGGGGCGAGGTTGATCCCGAAATCGTTACCGATTTTGCCGTCTCTTCGTGAGCCGCTACGGCGACTGTGGTCTGATGCCGTTTTAGCCAGCAGCCCCCGCTGGATCAAATCACCCTCGATGCGCGCGACCTGTCGTCTGTCCAGTTCTGCCTGAGCCGAAATCTTGGTGACCGAGGTCCAGAAGCTGCAAATCCGGCCTGCAAGAAAATCCTCGTCCATCGTGTTCGAGATTGCGATCTCTAGGTAGTCGACTGCCCCCTTACTGAGGCCCAGCTTACGTCGTGCCTTTTTAATCAGCCCGAAGAACTGCCAGCGTGTCATACCATCCGGCAAACCGCCATGTGTGAGGTGCTGCGTCATGGCTGCACCTCCGATCCGGAGCTTGCGGGAATCCGGGGTTTCTGGTAGTCAGGAAGGGCAATGAACTTTTGTTTGTCGTCGGACAGGGCTGCAACCCTTCCGGCGACTTTCTTTTTGGTCAGAGTGCTCCCGGAAAAGTTGGAACCGCCCCTTGTAAGCCGTTGATTCCTTATGACGGCACTATTTGGAACTTTTCTTGGTAAGCTGCTGAAACTTCTTGGTTCACCCCGTTCTGCCGGGGTCGCCATTCAAGGTACTTGCCAATGAAGCATAAGCTTGCACGTTTTGGCGGATTTCATGCACACCCCCTCCCACCTGCGCATCAAGCAGACTTCGCTGACGTACGAAGGCATCGAAGCGAATGTCTGCTGCTACGTTGAATTGAGGGAACCTTCGCAAATG
>JBLWUN010000050.1:0-7604 GCA_048268905.1 Maricaulaceae bacterium
GGGGGTACTGCGTGACGCCGCAGCTACCCATGAGAACGCGGTCGGGACTGAACACGAAATGCAAAGGCACCGAGCCGTCGCAGATTTGATCAACGCAATCATTTCTGGCGGCAACACTGTTCGGCGCTTGTGACGACAAGCTTCAACAACGAGCGGGAGCATTAATGGCAAGCAGAAAATAATTATTTTGGGTGCTACGGAGCATGATCAGCGAACATTCTGAGCTTTCGGGATCGTGGCGAAGTCGTAATAGGGTTCTCGTTCGCCACCATAATTGAGTGCATCACCAAGCCTGATACGGCAAATAGGCCGGAGCGGGTTCAGCGCGGGCAGTTGATCAAGGATATATGCGGTCCCAACGCATTTCCCTACATCACCGACCTTGCCAAGGGCGCGAAGTTCCCTAACGACGAGCGATGGATGTTCGGGCAGGATGAAAGCGTCGTATCAGCGAAGCAGTTCAAATCGCAGATGCATGCGATGTTGGTTGACGAGTTGGCAAAGTCTGAGGGATTGAACCGCAGCCAACGCCGCCAGCTTGGCCGAAAAGCATCTATGGCCGAGTTGATCCGAAAGCAGATTCAACTTTCGCTTCACTTTGGGCTACTACCCAAATTCGAATGGCTGCTTTTACCCGAGTGGTCTTAATCGTTTATGGTTGCAGCGAATGACGGCTTTCCGCCCCATTCCGTGGAAAAACACCCGTTCGCTGGCGTAGAATGCTGCGCCCAGATTGGAGCGCGAGCGCCTTTCCTGTCAGGTTTTTCTCGGTTTCTGCGGTGCAGTAAGGGGCTTGGCCAGCTCGCGGAGGTTCTGGGCGGTGGCAGCGAGGAGAAATTCGTCATTGGCACCGCACGGTCCGCGCAATCGGAGCCGGTTGAGGCCGAGGATCCGCTTGAGATGGGCGAAGAGCATCTCGACCTTCTTCCGTAGCTTCATCGAGATGACGTATTGGTCGGTCTTCGCGATATCCCGCGCGACCTGGCGGGCATCTTCATATTCCTCGCGGGTGATCTTGCGGGCATCCGCTTTCGGGCAGCACTTTGCCTTGGATGGACAGGCCTGACAGACCTCTTTCAGCGCCCGATAGCGGGCTGTGCCCTTGCCGGTTGGCCTGCGGTTCGGATCGGAGTAGTTCCGGCGGAACTACTTCAACTCGTGCCCCTCAGGGCAAATGTATTGGTCGTTCTCCGCATCCCATTCAAAGTCGGCGCGGGTCCATGTTCCGTCATTGCGCCCTGACTTGTCGAATGCGGGAATGTGGGGCGCGATCTTGCTCTCGTGTTCCGACGCGACTGGAGCAGGATATCCAGCACGTCGCCATTGGTATCGACCGCCCGCCAGAGCCAGGGCTTCTGTCCCTTGATCGAAATCACGACCTATTTGCCCACCAGACCAGGGCGTGCGCGACGGATCCGGGCGGCAAACTGCAGACAGAAGCGCGCGACCCGGTCCCGCACGGTCTCGTAGGAAACGGGGATCCCGCTGGAAGCGAGCTGGTCTTCGACGATCCGGAGGCTGGCAACAAATATGCCTAGACGGCGTAGCCGATCACGGCGCGCGGAAGTCGGGACCCTTGATGCGGGACGGGTCGGATAGATTCAACATAGCCCTTCGCTATCCAGCGATCGGGCGGCCTGCAACCTGACAAAGCCGTCACAGAGCAGGCAGCGCGGGTGTTAAGCGCGGCGGTCAGACAAGAAATTCGAAGCTTGAATCGCTAGGGAATTACGCCTACGCTGTTGTATAGCAGCTGAAAACGCTGCGCCTGCCGTCGATTGCGCGGCTTGGCATGTTCGCCGCCATCTGAGCGGCTGTTAGCTTTAGTCAAAAAAGGCTGAGGCGTTGATTGTAAAACAGTACAGCGCATAATCATGCGCCCTGTTTTGCTTTCTTTTTAACAGCCGAAGGGAAAGAAAATGGCACATAGCGAAATTACCAATGTTACCAAACACGAGCTTGTCGAAGGGCATGATTTTTCTGCCTTGGTGACGCTTAACGTCGATAGGCATTCGTCGCTCCCGCGGATCGAGTTTTTTACGTCCGAGCATGTTTGCGGTGTTTATCAGGCGCCCTGCGTTCTCCAGCTGCGCTATATCATTCAGAGCGATGCGCCGGGCGTAGCCTTCGTGGTCGGCATCCCCCGGGTGGAAGCCTTCGCTCGGGAAGTCGAAGCTCTCTGCGTAGGCATCAATCTCCACAGCGAGTTCATCTTCGACGAGGGCAACGGAGTCTTCATCCGGCATCTGACCCAGGATGCGGAAGACGGCGTGGATGAGCTGACCATGTTGTTCGAGAACTTCATCGAGAGCGAAGAATGGCAGGATGCTTCGGTAGAACTCATGGACACTGAAGACTTCTGGACCGAGGACGAGCTCTTCGCTCTCCACCGCCCTGATATGACTCTCGAAGAGTTCGAAGCCGCCGTCATCGCTGCACAGGAGGCCGCTGATACCCGCAAGTTTAAAGTTGTCGGGGTCGCATACGGAATGATCGAGGACGCGTTCGAAAAGGCAATCGCCTAATATCGTCACGAAGGGGCGCTGAGCTTTTCGTACGCTCAGCGTCTTCCTTCAGCCCGAGCCGTTGGAGGTTCTGTGAGATGGCCTCCGATCATTGGACAGGATCCGGCGTAGTGTGCGTTATGGTCAGGGAGGTTCGCTGAATGACGTGGCATCCCGCCTCGCGCCGTTTTCGTTTTTAGCCCTGTGCCACTGCGGGCAAGTAGTGCGCGGGCGCGGGCTTGCGCCCCGTTGGCAAGGGTATCCTCTTCCTGGCGGATTTCATTCTCAAGCCGCTCAAAAAGTGGCGCGTAAACCGGATCATCCAACAGCAACAGGGCCACGACCTGCGGTGCCGCTTGGCAGACGGCTGAGGTCGTCCCCGGAATTCCAAGTCGAGGGCCTGTTTATGCGCGGGTCGATGATCATGCTTCAGGGTTGGAGGTCCAGAGGGATAGGTTAGATTTCGGGCGCAGGGTATTCCGGGACAGCCGTGGCTTCTTGGCTGTGGGATGAAGCCAGGCTCAGGAAGCGGTCCGCCTCGCTTCCGGGAACCGACTCTGTGAATTCACGGGGGGCGCATAGCACCTCGCTCTGATCCGCAAAGCGCACTTGGATCGCGTGCCCAGGCATGCGGGTCCAGTTCCAGTCCCGGAGGTGACGTCGCAGCAGGCGCAGAAGGTTTCCGAGCCAGCGGCCCCAGGTCAGGCCTCCAGCGGCACCATCAGGGCGTCGTGCATCTCTCGGATCATCAATGCGCTGTCTCGGATCTCGCTTCGAAGGTCCTTCATCTCTTCGGTCAGGGTGCCGATCTGCGCCTCTTGGTCCTGACGAAGGATCTGGAACGCGTGGAGCTCGCTCTGGATCAGGCGCAGCGCATTCAGGAGTGCTTCGCCCAATTCCGAGCGGTCGCCGGTTTCGGTCTGCAGAAGGGCCAGGAGCGGCAGGAGTTGGCTCACCTTGTTGTCTGTCGTGCTGAGTGCTGCGAGTAGAATTTCGACCTCGTTGGGCAAGGTCAGCGTGTCGGGATTGGTGGGCATCGAGAAGGCCTTTCATTGTCGCATGATAAGGGGTGAGCGCAGCCAAGCAGCGCATGAGTTCTAAAGCCAGACGGGTGCGATCGAGGGCAGCGCAGAGCGCAAGTCGGGCCTTGATGTGGCGCGGCTCGTAAGCGGGCCCGAGTGCCCCGCCACGGTGCGATGAACCCTCCTGCTCGAGAATCCAGGATGCGCAGCCGTGACGGTTCAGGCTAACGTGTCGTTTGATCGGGGGATCGGCACGTGCGAGGGCTGCGTCGAACTCGTCCACATCGCGCGGCCAGTCCTGGCGGATAGCACGCGCGAGATCTGCTGCCAGTTTCGCCGCGCGCGGGTCGCGTAGGCGCCGCATGGGGACAGGCGGGGACAGCGTCGGGATCGCAGGGTTGAAATAGTCCGGTTGAGGCAGGCCGAGGCGCGCGGCCATCGCGATGTGATTGCGCTCGGTACGTCCGCTGGACAAATGCGGGGTCAGCATCCCGCCGCTGAAGGACCGGCGCGACACGGCGATATGGATGTGGTCACAATTTCCGTCGCGGTGGCGCACGGCGATCCAAGCAGTTCTGAGTGGATCGATACCCATCAGCTGCAACTGGAAGGTCGCGATCATGTGCCACTGGGTACGGCTTGCCTGGACCCCTTCAGGCAGAGACAGTGTGATATGCAGGTAACCCGCACCAGCTGAGATACGCTCGAACCGTTGGCGCAAATCATGGCGCCCGGTCCCGAGGACGGTGCCGCCGATCAGCTCCGAGCCATCTCGCAGGTCATAGCCATCAATGAACTTTGCGGTGTCGTGGCGAACAGTGTATGCGCGCATCAGCGATCCTCCCGACGTATCAGGAAAATGATCTCGTCAATCTGTCGGGCAATATGACCGAGGCGTTGTCCGGAGGCGTGATCAAGCTGATTGAGGGCAAGGCCGATGCGCCCAACCAACTCCGCCAAGTCTTCACCGCATTGATTTTTCAAAGCGGCTTCACGCAGATACCGTGCCCGGGTTCCTCCGCCTGCGACCTTGATCCGACGGTCGAGTTCCCGGGCCTCAGCTACAGTAAGGCGCACCTTGGCAACTATCGTGCGGTGTTCCGATGCGTTGATATGGTCAGGCATGTTACTCATCAGGGTGATCTTCTCCGTTCGCAGAGAACCTGCGTTTCGGCCGACTGGCTGTGGACATGGATGTTTATCGGATGGGCTGAGCGTCGCGCGCGTCAGAACCTAAAGAAGGAGGGCCCGCTTTGGTTTGTGTCGTGCGGGCGCGGCCGCGTGTGTCGTGGGGGATCATCAGGGTGTGGTGTGGCGGTTGCTGTCATGTGCTCATGTTAGCAGCTGCGATGACGCTGTGAGAGCTTAAATTCCCGTCGCCTCTGCGAACTATGTGGAAAACTACGCCTGTTCTCCTGATAAATCTCTTCTTGAAAAATTATATGCGCCGTGAGGTGTCGCTCGGCGACGGCTATCGCGGCAGAAACGTTGCTATCAGAAAAACCAGCCCTCGAAATTACGGATTTTCGAGGGCCGGTTTGACAGGGTAAACTTCGCGGTGTTCAGCACAGCTGAGAGTTACTAGGGATCGGTACATGCCTCTCCGCTAGAACTGTAGTGCGCAGCCCGCCGGCGAATGAGTTGCCATGCAGGACGGCCTATCGCCAAACCACTGCGCCAGAGCCTTGGCGTTCATCTCCCGGCATTGCACCAGGTCGTTCGAGATCTTCACTAGACTGTCTTTTCTGGATCCAAGCAGCGCATATGCCTTGCGTTCGGCCTGAGCCAGATTCACCCGGACCCTCTGCTTCTCCTCCTGGGACAGTCTCTGCATGTTGGCAGGGGGAGGGCCCTCGGGCGGGCAATCACGAGCCGAAGCATTCGATATGTCGAAAATGATTTTCTGAACTTGATGTGACCATCCGCGCCATTCGTCATCATGTTCGGCAGGCGCGCTAGGCATTGATTTCGCAGCGCGTCAGAACAATCGCGGCAGCTTCGCGACCACGCCACTCATCACGGTCATCGACGTGGCGACATCATATTGCTCGTCATGCACGTCACCGCCGCTGTGTCCGACAAGGTCACGGCGCTGCTTCTCGCTGACCTCGGGCAACTCCTTCAGGTGGGCGATGGCATAATGGCGGAACGAGTGGAAGCAGAGCTCCCTCGGGTTGCCGTCCAGCTGCAGCACCAGCGCCTTCGCCCAGTTGTAATAGATCTTGTCTCCGAAGGACTGGCTCTCATTTGTCGCGATCAACTCGGGGAAGAGGGCCGAGGCGCCACGCTGACGCATCTCTTCAACATGTCTGAGAAAGCCCAGCTCCATCAGGTGCTCGTGAATGGGAACCAGGCGCTCCGAGCTGAAGGTCTTGACCCCGCGGTGCATGTTGTCCCGGATGTGGTAGCAGGGAATGCCGTCGACGGACACGACATCACGGGGTTCCAGTCCGAGAACCTCTTCCCGCCGGGCGCCGCTGTAGCCAGCCAGGACCGGCCCCCAGTAGAGTCCATCCGCCTTTATGATGTTGCCGCGCTCATGTCGCCGCGACGTTGACCTACACCCCGTCCAGATCGGATGTCGGAAGACCTGCTGAAGTTCCGGCAAGGTAAAAGCTTCGCGCTTGTCGCGGTTGCGCTTTTCCTCTCGGACGCGGAGCAGGCCGAGTTCGATCGTGTTGGAAATCGGGATGCTTTCGCTCTTGGCGAACTGGAAGATGAGCTTGAACCGGTCCAGGTGGCCGTTGATCGTTCGGGGCGAGAGGCCGACCTTCTTTTCGGGAAGATCCTCGGCGCGTGCCAGAAGCTCATCGATAGTTCTCTCCGCGTCCTTCGGGCTTTTCCCGTAGCTCGTCGGAAGGCGTTGCAGGACCGACTTGTAGAACTTGAGATGGCCCTGCGTGATTTCTCGTACGTCGGTGATGCCCGTGGCCTTGATGAAGAGACGCGCCTGTGATGCAAGCTGCTTTCTGGTGTCTTCCTTGATATGATCGCGATCCCTTTCGGCATTGATGCGCTCAACGAGTGCGACAATGTCCGGATCGAAACTGAATGCGGGCCTTTGGGTAGGGATTTGAGGCGGGACAGGTGCTTCGATCAGTGTGGTTTCCCCGGAGATGTGAAGGGGCTCTCGGGGTTGGGTGTTCTCGGCAGGCGCGCCGTCGAGGATTTCCCGCGCAAGGGCGCGCGCTTGTTCAAGGCTCGGATCTTCTCGACTTTCAGATGCGGACCAAGCCGCGGCCTTTCCGGCCAGCAGCAGTTGCCGTAGACAGAGAACCGTCTCGGCCGCAGGGTTTAAGGTCTCGCCTGTTGCCGTATGAATGCTGTCCCGGGCGGCGCGAAGCATCTTGTTGACGCCTGCTTCGGACAGCACATCGCGCGACAGAACGCCAAGCATGGTCTCCAGAGACGCGATGTCCGCCTCGTTCGAACCCTCGTTAAGTACGGCACGTCGGTCCTGAGCAGAAAGCTCCGGATGCAGTCCCTTGCTCGCCAGGTGAGACCAGGCGCGCGCCGTCGCCCAATCGAGACGCTGGTCTTCCTCGGATAAGCCCACCGGGTCCATCCGGCTGATCATGCGCTGGCGCTCGATGCGGTCAAGCTCGCTGCGCACAACCGAGGTCAGCCAGGCCTTGGCCTGGGCGGGGGTCAGCTTTTTATCGGTGATTGCATCCAGCATCCGGTCGCACTCGTAGTTCAATCTGCGTGCGATGATACACGCGATCGACCGGTCCGTGGTGCGCAGAGACAGCTGCCAATGTCGGGTTTTTGTGGAAAACTCAGGCACGCGCCGACGCCAACTCCAGGTGGAGCCGCGTTGCAGGAGGTAAGGGGTGGTTGCCAAGATGCGGCCTCCAGGCTTGGAGACGAGCGACCCGCATTTCAGGAACTTGTGCTACAGTGCTGTGTGACACTGTATTTGCCAAATTCAGCATATTCCTTGATTATCAAGGACTTAGGTGTCGAATTGGCTCCGGCGGTAGGGATCGAACCTACGACCAATTGATTAACAGTCAACTGCTCTACCGCTGAGCT
Source organism: Maricaulaceae bacterium (assembly GCA_048268905.1). Lineage (GTDB taxonomy): Bacteria > Pseudomonadota > Alphaproteobacteria > Caulobacterales > Maricaulaceae > JACOMS01. The sequence goes on from JBLWUN010000050.1 coordinate 7,562, forward strand.
ACGCCGGAGTGTGAGCGTTCGTATAGCGATGCAGTTTCGGGGC
>JBLWUN010000051.1:0-7470 GCA_048268905.1 Maricaulaceae bacterium
GGACGGCGCCATGGGCGTGGGTTCCTCCCTGATTTATGCGCCGGGCAATTTCGCAACAACCGAAGAGCTGATTGCCCTGGTCGGGGAAGCGGGCCGCTGCGGCGGCATCTATACCACCCATATGCGCAACGAGGGAGACCGGATTTTCGATGCACTGGAGGAAACCTTCGACATTGCCCAGGCCAGCGGCACGCCGACGGAAATCTACCACCTGAAACTTTCCGGCCAGCAGAACTGGCACAAAGTGGATGAGCTCATCAAGCGGATCGAGGACGCCCGGGCCGGCGGCCTCCGCATCAGCGCCGACATGTATACTTATCCGGCAAGCTCCACCGGGCTCGACGCCTATATGCCGCTCTGGGTGCAGGAAGGCGGGATCGAGAAATGGATCACACGGCTGAAAGACCCGGCCACCCGCAAGAAACTGCTCAACGACATGCAGAATCCCAACGCCAAGGGGGAAAATATGGGACGACGCACCCCGGCGGACAAGGTGCTGCTGGTCGGTTTTAAAAATGACGACATGAAGCAATATACCGGCAAGACCCTGGCCGATATGGCGAAACTGTGGAAGCTCACACCAGAGGAAGCGGCCATGGAGCTGGTGATCCGGGACAGCAGCCGGGTGCAGGTGATCTATTTCGTCATGTCGGAAGACAATGTGAAAAAACAGCTCGCCCGGCCCTGGGTCAGCCTCGGCTCGGACGGGGACGCCGAACCGGCGGAGGGTATCTTCCTCAAATCCATGACCCATCCCCGGAGCTACGGCAATTTCGCCCGGCTGTTCGCCAAATATGTGCGCGAGGATAAAATCATGTCCGTCGAGGAAGCGGTCCGGCGCGTGACCGGCCAGCCGGCGGCGCTATTGCAGCTTAAGGACAGGGGCCTGCTGCTGGAGGGCTACCATGCCGATGTGGTGATCTTTGATCCCGCCACCATCCGGGATAACGCCACCTTTGAAAAACCGCACCAATATGCCAGCGGTGTGGACCATGTCTTTGTCAACGGTGTGCACACGATCCAGGACGGCGAACATACCGGCGCGCTGGCGGGGCAAGTGGTGCGGGGGCGCGGCTGGAAAGGCTGGCCTGACGGTGGCTGCCGTAAAAAAAGCAGCGACTGGAAGGACTTGCCCTGATCAATACAGGCTGAAAACAAAAAAAGACCCGGAATATTCCGGGTCTTCTCTTTTGGTCGGAATGGCCGGATTTGAACCGACGACCCCTTCACCCCCAGTGTCTAAGTATATGAAAATACTATGATTTTTTCGAAATTTTTGGGTGACTTTATCTATTTTAGGGATTTTCTCGTTTGTTTTGCACCCAAGCTGCACCCAAGCCTTTTGATATTCATCCCACCTCAATAAGGTTTAAATCCGGGCACGCCTTCAACGTCAGTTCGCTATCTGATTTCCAACATCTTTAAGGTTATAATTTACCCATAACTACGGTCCAATTGAAGAAGAAAAGATCAGTTGCAGGGGAAGTTCATAGGGACAATTCAAGATGATTTAAAAAACATGAAATTGATGATTACAGTTGCTGCTTCAATCGATCTAGATATAAATCAATACTATGTTCCTTAACACCTTGTCTCCATGATTTAGCAGACCATACCTTTAAAAGTGAATGCGTATCTCTTTGGGTAATGTTCTCCATAGAATGTCCATCTAATGATCTTTCCAGGAGAGGATTTGCGAATCCCATCCATTTAGGCGGCACGCTCGGGAATATGTCTTTTTGATTAAAGATATGAAACGGATTTGGAGTCTCTAACATTGCTTCAAGATTGCCATATCGGGGCATCCCATAAGTGTATGCTGCTTTCGGGTGCAAATAAGTTGTGCTAGGTTTCCGCCTAAATGGCAATCCGAAGTGGCTATATAAAATTCCTGCCATTGCCCCACCAAGGCTATGTCCTGTGACATAAATCGGGATATCACGGTTTTTATATGCACCAAATCTGTCAAGTTCTTGGACTATCTGGGGGACCGATCTAGAAATCTCATTATAAAAACCTCTATGATAGAAGTATGGTGAATATTTAGCTGATTTCCTAGGATAAGTTTTGAAATCGATCATCCAATCGGAAAGATATAGAGGGCGCGTTCCCCTAATGGCGATAAAAATTACGTGCGGTGTTACGACACCTAAAACTACTACGTTTCTACGATAAATGACAAATTGTTTGCCAAATTCGCCTCTCATGAACAATTCATCAAAATCAATCTTTTTTCGCTTTAAAATCAAATCTTGATGATCTGCACAAGGTATGACTTTGACACCTGAAGCATCAGCTAATTCAAATTCTGGTATAGCTAGATAAGCGAGCTTTGAAAAAGCAGCACACACAACAGCTTTTTTATTGTCGTATTCAGCTTTGTCCCAGTCGGACTGCCGGATATGTTGCCAAACATCCCTCATGAAATTTTGATTTATCATTCTAAGATATTCCCCGAGCTTGACGCGTTAACTTTACCATCAGCCTATGTTATTCAGTCAACATGAAAGAAATATCATACCACCTTGATAGGTTCCGCCCCAATACAATCAAACCAGCGCCCTGGACTTTTCTTAAAAAAGTGGACAGAGACGAGTTCATTACGCGGCAAAGATTTCATACACCACCGGGCTGATGTTCTGCATCCTGCATCCGGCCGAACCAGCAGGCGGATTCACCGCCCACCCGCATGATCAATACGGATATGCTCTGGACACCAAAGGCGACCTTACAGGCATCTTAAGTCTATGTTCCTAAAATATTGGCCGTCTATTGTATTTCCACCGCCGAATATTTCAAATCACAGAAGGATCGCTTCTACACCCTGATCGTATTTACGTTTTTTTCGAAGCGTTTTTCTACGATCAGTAGCAATCCTAGTAAATTCCTTTAGGGCTTCGATATCCTGCGAGATTTCGTCTACTTTTGGGAGTTCTGGTGGTAAATCCTCAGCGAGATCATGCCCCGAATAATGGGAACATCTCTTCATTCCCTCGAATATCTGCGGATAGTCATTCTCCGGATCAATGCAGGCTTCTTCAAGTCGCTGTGTCATAATTTCCGGCCTAAACCTTTGGACAACACCGCTCAGAAGTATTTCCTCGACAATTCTCTCCCACGTGTCACGCATCTGTGTATAAAGGCTGACGATGGGATTCCTAAATTTTTCGTCAGTGTGGTCATACCCTGAATCATTGATTGACCTGTTGTCGCGTTCTATTTCTGTAAGTCGCTCGGACACGTTTTTCATCTGCCTCGGTTTTTGAGCATCATCGATAATACCGAATTGGCTTTTTCCGAGACTACTCATCCATTGTTTGTGACAAGCAACTTGCAAACGGCGTGCTTCAGCAGAAAGCATGTGATGGAATAGAATATTGTGTGTAAACACGATCACCTGACGGCCTTTCGCTGCTTCCTCAGCTAGCCGATGCGCAACAGATTGCATGCGTGAGTGGTCTAACGACGAAACCGGGTCATCCACGATAATGCCGTGATCGCTCCCGATTTCTTCAAGCTCCGCCAAGAAACAGGCAAGCGCCAACCCCCGCTGCTCCCCCTCGCTCAACACCTCACTGTTGTTAGCGACTCGCTGTTGGGCTGACAGAGCCACTTCTACAATACTGTTTCCCAAATCACCGCGATCATTGAGGTCGACCGGAATATGCGTCAGATGCATTGCGGTTAACTCGTCCTTAAGCGCGTTTTTAAGAGAAGGTGTGAGCAGTTTTCGGCGGCGAGCCGTGATTTGACGGGTGATGGGTGTCAACTGGCAAAGGCCCCTGCACACGCCAAGCTTGAGTTTTTCTTCAAGTTTGGCCCGTCGATCAAGGATCACGCCAACCTCTTGACTGAGCCTCTTACAATCGTTCAACTCTGCAATTCGCAGAGCTCTCTTCTGCGCTTCCTGGTCGTCGCCGGCAAGCCGGTCGAATTCCTCGCTTTCCTCATCCAATTTTTTCTCATCGGCAGAAATCAAATCACCAGGCGAGTCCGGGAGGGGTTCAAGTTCATCAAACTTCGTATAGTCCTGTTCCTCCAATGCCTTCTTGAGAACCGTCAGGCGCACATTGGCCTTTTCGAAATACTCACCGATCTTCTCTGCGAGCGCCCTTCTATCGTCGTCCAACGCGCTAAAGCCCGCGAGAAGCATGCTAACTTCCTCTTTGGATTTGATGTTATAATTCGATACTACTGTTGCAGCATTTTCGAACGCAGACTTGGCTGCAGCCGCTTCCGCAGTGGCCCGATCCTCCAAGTAATCATCGAACGCCTTCAATCGAGCGGAAGCATCATCATCCAATTCCTGCTGACATAGGACGCAGCGATCAGCGGTCGAAATCGGTGGAGGTTCGCTATCCGGGAAAATTTCCAGTGCAAATTCCCGTGCGTATTGGAGCATTTGCCGCCACGCCTCCGAGCCAATGTCGGGAATCGGCTGCCCTTTGAATAGTTCATTCGCAGCCGCCTGTGCCGCCTCGCGTTTACGCACCTCATCTTTCTGCTTTTCCGAAAGTGCCTCAATCGCCACATTCCCAATCTTGCTTTCGCAATCGGAGATATTGCCCCGCACTGATTCCAAAGCCTGTTTGGCTTCACGGCGCAAGCGCGCCATGACAGCTGGATCATTTTTGGATTCTTCGAGTAGGCGTTCCAGTTCAGCTTGCTCTTTTTCCGTCCAGGCCGCGTACTTTTCGATGTCTTCCTGGGACGGCAAATCTGAAAGAGCAATTTCAGGAACTAGTTTTTCTAAAATACCCGAAACCACGGTCCCTTTATTGTATCCGGTTGGCATCGGAACTCGGAGCTCATCATTGAGCGCATCTTCCCTTGCTTTAAATTCACTGTCCAAACTGCGCGCCGCGAGACCTAGTTTGTTCAAAAGGTCCAGCTCGTAGGGTAGAAATTCAATCTTTCTCTTTTTGTCGACATAGACCCTCGCGGAAGCCGTGTCGAAAACGGAAATCCGGGCTAGTTCAGACGGCGGTTGCTCATCACCTCGCCAAGCCAATTCAACCTTCTCTTGATCGTCACCACCTACACGGAAGCCAATGCCCACCTCGGCTGGCGGTGCGGGGGCATCATCGTAGACATTACCTCGCAGCCTGTCTGGTTCCAGAGACCGACATATTTGCTTTGTGATTCGGCAGTACCCGCTTTTACCCGACCCATTGGGGCCATAAATTAACGTAACTCCATTCACCGCAAATCGAATAGGCGGTTGTTCCGCTTCCAGTCGATCCACATTCTTCACAGGTCCAAGAGAAGCTAGAACTGTTTTGGGCGCGTTGCTGGATGCCTCAGTGAGATGTTCCTGGGCCAGAGGAACAAGCGCAAGGACCTTCTCCTCTGAGAGGCCTTGCGATACTTCAATATGCGTTCGTAATGACGAAAGGTCCTCTTCGGTCAACTCCCCGTGCTCGGCAAGGCGACGCATAGCGTCTCTCTGCCAAGTCGGCCTATTCTCGTTGGACACCCAATCAAGCAACTCTTCGAATGGCAAGAGTCCCCCTTTCCAGTATAAGTTTGCGCAGATCGGAATTCAATCAGCTGCTAAATTCTGATCCTAAATGCTTAAACAGCATAAATCCAATCGCTTTTGATGTCACATCCAAGGACAGTTGGTGCCTCCTTTGGGAGTAATAAACCAAGGTAAATCTTCCCAAGATAGCTGCATTGCCCAATGTTTATATTCAGGGTGATGACCTTGCTCGGTCGAGAAGATGGCTAAAATATTCCTATATTTTCCTGAATTATACAGCTGTTTAAACGCAGCTTGCTTCCCTTTATGGACTGCAACCCATCTAAAATGACAGCGTAATTCTTCATTTCTCCTAAAATCCTGATGTTTTTTTGTCATTACGCCATACACCTGAGATAATGTTGCCTCATTCACGATATGCTGGGCCGTACCGTTATGAGACTGATGAGATATGCACTCCCTTTTCACCATTGATGGTTTTCTGAATTTTCTTCCATCATTTCGAAAAAGTGGCACACCTTCATGGCTGATACACCAGCCAAGATGTATCCACAACTCCTCAGAGAATACTGCAGGCGTAGGAAGATAGTCGGGCTCGGCCGTCACTCCAAGCCGATCAAGAGCATCAACGATATCGTCATCAGATTTGCCACGAATTGTCGCTTGATTATCTGAACGATGACTTTGCTCAGTCCAGAATATGTGTCTAATTACGTCAATTTCCCCCATATCAAGATGATCTTTTATTTCTTGATATCGTTTTTCATGCACCAACACCCAATTGAGATTAGTTTCGAAACTTTCTGTTACTTTAGAATTGGAGCTACTTGGTGATGATGAATACATTTGGTTGCAATTTTTATAAGGCGCGTTAATTATTACCGCGTGAGAATAAAATGTTGATTCTACGTTTTTATCCTTCGTACAAAGATACGCCAACCTCTGACATACCCTAGCAGAGCTTACCCCATAAACTATATTCCATTTCTCCCCTCCACTTTTTGCCTCACACTTTGTCCACTGGCCCGCTACATCTCCATAAGTATCAGGCACTATAATGATCGACATTGGTATGGACAGGTAAACAAACATACCTATCATTAAGGCTAGCGCCTTACGAAACCGAGCCACTTCCTTCTCCTCTGCAAAAAATTCATATGTTTTTTCTCTGCTCGGCACGATCGCCGCTAGAGAAAACCACCTGATATACACAACAATTTGATGAAAGACTCGGACTATTTACTACCCTTAGGAGATATGACACATTTTCGTAGACTTTTCAATTTTGACCGGGAATTCATTGTCACAAGGAAAATAAATTATGGAGGAAAACTTAACTAGTTCCAGCATATGGGACGTCGCCAAGATTCTGATTAGTGGGGGGGGGCTACTCGGCTCTGCTTTAACAAATGCCAGCCCGACACCTATAGGGTTAGAGAACTGGAAAGCGATACTTTTATACGCCTTGGCCCCTAAACTCTTGAAACTCTCACTATTCATACAAATATCTTTCTAATCACTCAGTTTGTCAGCAGTAAAGCGTCACCAATCAACCAATCTTGGGGGCTTTACAATGACAGACTATATTTCTTCTCTCGACGACAGGTTTCTTTCCTTCGGTCGCGCAGCCAAATTGACGGCTCTGGACCGACCAGGCCTCAAGAAAAAACATGTCCTGGAAACCTTCAAACACGCCCTCTTCTCCGGCGAGTTAGAAAGTAACAATAGCAATGTTGACTGGACCGGAACTGGGGCCGATCCGAACTGGCTTCATATTCTTTATCAACAACCCAAGGCGGAAATCGCTATTGACGGCATCGTTCCCAAGGCCCTGCCCCACAAGTTTTACAACATGGACCGATCCTCCATTACGTCGGTTCTCTTCTCTGAACAAGGCCTGCCGGAGCCTCTGGAAGACTGGGATCTCTATTTTGATTTTCTTTCTCCCGCGCATGAGAAAGAGGCCATGTACCGACATCTGTCCAATA
>JBLWUN010000052.1:0-7350 GCA_048268905.1 Maricaulaceae bacterium
ACCGGCAATACCCACCCGAAAAATCCGGTCTGCCGTTTGCGGCTCAAAACTATCCGATGACTGAAGCGCATTTTGCGCCTGCGTCAACGCTACTCGCACCGGTCCAGCCAGCGCTCGAGCTTTGGCCGTTGGCTGCATTTTCTGCCCAACACGAACGAAAAGATCGTCCTGCAATAACATCCGTAGTGTTGATAAATTATGGCTCATTGCCGACTGACCAATTCGGAGCTTCTCGGCAGACTTGGTGACACTCAGCTCTTGCATCATTGCGTCAAACGCGACCATAAGATTGAGGTCGAAGGAGCGTAAATTGAAATGATCAATATTATCCATGACTGGCATCGATTTGATTGCTGACTGATCTGAATATAGCTTTTCCCTATCAGGTTACAAGCCGCCGGCTCACATCCGGCCATTTGATCCAGGAGAACATTCCAATGCTGTCACGCAGAGATATGCTTAAAGGTTCACTTGCGGCCGCAGCCATCGGGGCGATGGCAAGCACCGTTTTCGTTCCATTGCACGCAAACGCCAAGGCTCCGCTGACCGGCACCCAAGTGCCGGGCTATTACCGCCTGATGGTCGGCGATGTCGAAATCACCGCTCTTTCAGACGGCACCGGTCAGTTTCCGCTTGCCGATTTATACCTGAACACCAGCCCCGAACATGCCCGCACGGCCCTTGCCAATGCGTTTCAGGGCACGCCGACATTCACATCGGTTAACGCCTATCTTTTGAACTTCGGGGATCGTCTGGTGCTGCTTGATGCCGGAAGCGGCGATTTTCTGGGTCCGCAACTGGGCAAACTTCCGGCCAATATCCGGGCATCGGGTTACAAACCGGAACAGATCGACGACATCGTTCTGACCCATATCCACACAGATCATTCGGGTGGATTGATCCTGAACGACAAGGCGATCTATCCGAATGCAATGGTGCACGCACCCAAGCGGGAAGTGGATTACTGGCTTGACCCTGCCAACAAGGAAACAGCCGCCGAAGGCAATAAAAAGTATTTCGACGAGGCAGCTTTAGCAACCAGCCCCTATATTGATGCTGATCGTTTCAAGACATTTGACGACAATACATCCCCGTTGCCCGGTCTAATCAATTCCACCCTGCGCCCCGGTCACACGCCGGGCCACAGTGCATTATGGTTCGAAAGCAAGGGCGAAAAATTCGTTCACTGGGGCGACATCACCCACGGGGATGTCATTCAGTTCGACGAACCGGGCGTTTCGATTGTCTTTGACGTCGATCCCGACATGGCAATCATCACCCGCGAGGCGGCCTTTGCCGAAGCCGTTGCCGAAAAATATCTGGTGGCCGGGGCCCACATCGCCTTTCCGGGGATCGGTCATGTCCGCGAAGACAGCACCCTGTATGACTGGGTGCCGATGAACTATCGCGCTGATGTCTGATCTCGTCTGATCTGGTTTCCGCCAATTTCGTATTTCAGATATCACACAACATAGGGCGGCCTGCATCGCGCAGACCGCCCTATGTTTTAATCGCTCAAAACCAAATTATTCCGGCATGCCTTTACGAATCCAATGGCCAAGCTCGGCACGTTCATCTTCGGTCATTTCGGTCATATTGCCCAATGGCATGGCGCGTCCGATGATCGCTTGGGCCAGAATGCGCTGAGCATTGGCTTCGATTTGGGCCAGATCATCAAACATCACCCCCATCGGCGCCTCGTCAAATCCTTCATCGGTGGGATTGGCGGAATGACATGCTGTGCAGCGGGTCTGGATAATCGCCTGCGCATGATTTGCTGTGATCACATCTTGATCTGCCATTTTCGCGGCATTCGGATCATAGGATGCAAACATCGCCAATATGGCCATACCAATCGCGGCGGCAGGCAATTGCCATGCAATCGCTTTGCCGGTGCCGCCTGCATTGCGCGTATTAAAGAAATGACGCACCAAACCGCCGATGATCAGGATCAACCCGACAATCAGCCATGACTGATCATGGGAAAACAGCATCGAATAATGATTGCTGATCATCATCAACAAAACGGGAAGTGTCAGATAATTGTTGTGGGTCGACCGCTGTTTGGCCTGAAGCCCCAATGCCGGATCGGGCGTTTCACCGGCCATAAGGCTGGCAACGACCTTTTTCTGGTTTGGAATGATGATGCGAAACACATTGGCTGCCATGATGGTGCCCAGCATCGCCCCGACATGAATAAACGCACCCCGGCCGCTAAACACATGGGTAAATCCATAGGCAGCAACCATCGCAAGGATGAAAACACCAACCGCCAGCTTGCCCGTGCTTTGACCAATCGGGCTTTTGCACATCAAATCATAAATCACCCAACCGGCAACCAAACTGCCAAGCCCGATCAGGATCGCATCCCATTTACCAAGCGCCATCACGCTGGGATCAATCAAATAGCTTTCGGCACTCCAGTAATACATCGTCACCAAAAGCGCGAAACCGGTCAGCCAGGTGAAATAGGCCTCGTATTTAAACCAGTGCAGATCGTCCGGCATGGATTTGGGCGCAACCATCCATTTATTGACATGATAAAACCCGCCGCCATGAACCATCCATGCTTCGCCATAAACGCCTTCATCCATGCCTGGGCGCTTGCGAAGCGACAAGTCCAGCCAGACGAAGTAAAAGGACGAACCGATCCAGGCAATACCGGTAATCAAATGCGCCCAGCGCAGGATCAGATTGATCCAGTCCTGAAACAGTATATCCACCCTTTGAAACCTCCGTCTTGCAAGGCGTGCACTCTCTCACGTGCCCTGCCATCCCCTTTGCCGGCTCCACCGCCGATTGGCCGACGAAATCCGGAATTATTCCAATCAGAGTCCTAACATAGCGCACCGGGCGGCTCTATTATTAACCACCCGAGCATAATCGAAATGACTTTCAAGTTATTTTTTAAAATGCCACAGTAGCCGCCGATAATTTGAAGAATTCTGAATCCCAAAAACAAGAACGTCCTATCAGGAGCATACAGCCCCATGTCCGACTTTGAGGACATCCAGATTTTTGTCCGCGTCGCCGAACTTGGCAATCTGTCTGCTGCCGGGCGCGAATTGCGCCATTCGGCCGCTGTGGTGTCAAACCGCATTGCGCGTCTTGAAGAACGGCTGGGCGTTCGGCTTTTGAACCGCACCACGCGCCGGGTCGGCCTAACGACAGAGGGCGATGTTTATTATCGCCACTGCCTGCGCATTCTGGCCGAAATGCAAGAAGCCGAAAACGCCATCGCCAATCAGAAAAACACCACCCGCGGTCCCGTAACGCTGACCTGCCCGATTGCGTTTGGCAACAAATATGTCGCGCCGATCATTCCGAAATTCGTTGAAAAGAACCCGGATGTACAAATCCGGCTACATTTATCGGATCGGTTGCTTGATCTTTTACAGGACAAAGTCGATCTGGCGATCCGCATCGCCGAGCTTAAGGAAAGCTCGCTGATCGTCCGTAAGCTTGCAGCCAACAAACGCATGCTTGTCGCCAGCCCCGCCTATTTGAAACGCCAAGGCACGCCCAAAGCACCGGGTGATTTGCTGCATCACAATTGCCTGCTGTTACGCTTTCCCGGATCGCAACAATATCAATGGACGCTAAACGGGGCCAAGGAAGAAGGTGCTGTGACCCTTTCGGTGTCGGGATCCATGGATTCCGACAATGGTGAAGTCCTGACCCGCTGGTGCCTTGACGGGCACGGCATTGCCCTTAAATCGCACTGGGAAGTCGGGGAATATGTTCGAAATGGCCAGCTACAAGTCGTCCTGCCCGACTATACGCCGCCATCGCATGCGGTTTACGCGCTTTATCCCGAAAACCGGTATCTTCCGACCCGCATGCGGGCATTCGTCGATTTTCTGGTATCGGAATTTGGCGGCACGCCGCCTTGGGACAAAGTCTAAAAGCTAAAGACTGGGAGCCAATCATAATCCTCATACAAAATATACGCCCTCAAATCTCCGGGTGATTTATTTGTATTATTTTTTAGCTTCATCCAGATAACCACCCAGCACAGCCGCCACATTCAACCCGATCACGTCATGGGCGTAACCACCTTCCATGACAAATACAGTTTTCAACCCCAGACGTCCGATCATCTGACCAACGCGGTTGAAATCATCGGTTTGCAGCTTGAAATCGCAAAGCGTTTCGGCTTCGTGCGCATCAACGCCAAGGGCGATGACCAAGGCATCGGGTTGCCAGGTGACGATTTTCTGCATCGCCTTGGCAAAACCCAATCCCCAGCGATCAAAATTCGATCCGCCGGGCAGCGGTATGTTCAGGTTTGCACCTTGTCCGTCCAAGCGCCCGGTTTCATTTTCATAGCCCATGAAAAACGGGAATTGATGTTTGGGATCGGCATGAATCGATACCGTCAAAACATCGGCGCGGTCATAGAAAATATCCTGTGTGCCGTTGCCGTGATGATAGTCGATATCAAGGATTGCGACCTTTTTCGCCCCCTTGGTAATCATTTGCTGAGCGGCAATCGCCGAGTTGTTCAGGAAACAATAACCGCCATACCGATTGGCATGGGCATGATGGCCGGGCGGACGTGTCAGGGCAAAGGATGCCTCGCCATCATTCCAAACCGCATCCGCGGCCGAAACAACGGTTTGCGCCCCCCAATAGGCTGCCTTCCAAGTACCCGCCGTGATCGGGGTATCGGATGAAATAGCATATTGCCCCAGCCGTGCACTGATATGCGCCGGATGACCACCGGAAAAACCCGCCGTTGGCCAGACATAGGGAAAGGCATCATGCTTGTTCCCCGCAGATGACCAATCCGCCCAAGCCTTTTCCAGAAAGGCCAGATAATCCGCATCATGAATGGCGGCAATTGGTGCCATGCCATGATCGATCGGGTCAACCAGTTGTGCCTGAACCGCATGGGCCACCGCATCGCGAATAATCGCCATACGGCGCGAATTTTCAAAACATGGAATAAGCCGACCATGGTGCATTTCGCCATTTCCCTCGTGGGCATCATGGCGAGAATTAAAGAAGACACGCATAGCCGTTTTCCTTTCTGACAAAGGCGATAAAGAACGTTATCGCCTTATCCCAAAGCATGCCCCGACAAATATGCCTATTTGCGGGCAGTGCTATAAAGCAGTTCAGCAATCGTATCGAGGAACCCGCCCAACTGTTTGCGCAGATTTTCCGCTTCACTGGCCAGACGCCCGGCCATGTCACGTGTGGTATCGGCGGCTTCGCCGGTCTGACCGGCCATTTCGGAAACGACAGTAATGTGATCGGTCACTTCCTGTGCGCCGCTTGATGCCTGCTCGACATTGCGCGTGATATTGGTCGAAAGTGCGGTCTGGGTTTCAACATTGTTTGAAATCAGGTCCGCACGCGCCGCCAGATCATCGATCACGGATGCGATTTGACGGATCGAATTAACCGAGCCCTCAATCGCGCTTTGGATATCCTGAACTTTTTCCTCGATCGATTCAGTTGCCTTGCTGGTCTGGTTAGCCAGCCCCTTGACCTCGTTGGCGACAACGGCAAAACCTTTGCCGGCTTCGCCCGCACGAGCAGCCTCAATCGTCGCGTTCAACGCCAAAAGATTGGTCTGGGCGGCGATATCGCGGATAAAGCTGACAACTTCAACAATTTCACCAGCAGCCGCTTCAAGCTGACCGATACGACCATCGGTTTCCTGGGCCAGACCATTGGCGCGATGGGCAATTTCAACCGATTCACGGGCCTGTTCGGCAACGGTACGGATCGATTGGTTCAGTTCTTCGGATGCACCGGACACACCAGATACATTGGCCGCCGTCTGACGGGCTGCAGCCGCAACATTGGTCGACCGCGAACTGGTTTCATGGGCAATACGATTGGCATCACCCGACGCATCGGCAAGCGCGCCTGCGGCCTCGGCGATCTGATCGACCGCCTCGAACGAGCCACTTTTGAATTCTTCAACAACACTATTAAAGCCAGCCAGCTTTTGTTCAATCGACGACGTTGCCGCATTGATTTTCTGCGCTGAGGTCAAATAGGCACCAACCAGACCGGTTTCGACGATCCGGCGATAATACCGGTTTTCGGAAACCGCGCCCATTGATGCCGCACTTTCACGCAAAAACGCATCATTGCGGTCAATCAAGCGATTGATTGCGATGAACAGTTCGCGCATGTCTGAATGGCTGTCGACATTGGTAATACGGGCTTCGTAATCACCTTCAGCCGCAGCCAGAACAACATTGAGCGCCTTTTTGATACCCGATTTGCTGGAACCACCAAATAGAGACATTTTGTACCCTCGAATTTGCAACCGGCCCTAAAGGCTTTGAATAAATTTATCGTATGCCAGACCGGCATCTGAAAGCTTCTGCGACAGCGCCTTGACGGCGGCATTCATGCCGTCCCTGCGGTTGGCCGTGCTGTTCTCGATCTGGCGAAGTTCCGCATAAAGCGGAATAATCTTGTCTCTAAGGACTTTCGGGTCGGCAACGCGACGGTTGGAGTGATAACCAACAATCTTGCCGTTCTGGTCAAAACTGGGCGTGACATGAGCAAGGACCCAGTAATGGTCACCATTTTTTGACATGTTAACGACATAGGCAAAAATCTCGTGCCCGGCCGCGATTTCATCCCACAGCAACTTAAAGATGCAACGCGGCATATCAGGGTGACGAATAATCGAATGCGGCTGGCCCAACACGTCTTTTTCACGATAGTCCGATAGCCGCAAAAACACATCGTTGGCATAGATAATCCGACCTTTAAGATCGGTCTTGCTAACAATCAGTTCTTCCGGTTTGAAATGACGTTCCTTGCCGGTTGGGTTGGCCGTGACTTTCGTTTCACTCACGTTTAGTCCCCGATTTATTTTATCCGATTATCTGCCCTGCAAAGAAGGGCCATTTTGCGTGTCGGAATATCACGTAACGGCATAACTGCGAAGGAAAAATGTAAAATATCCATGCGATACATGGCCTAAGCCGACGCCTGAAAATTAGAATAATATCACCGGGCTAATTTGAGAAATGCATCGTCACCCCCTGAATTCCATAATCTTTTTCATCAAATCCCGATCAACATCCCCCGCACGGGGGATGTACCAATGTTCAAAATCACATTGAATAACTCCGAACATACCCGACCCGGTCTGCTCGGGGAAATTGCATGCCGGGCCTTGCACGCTTAGGAGACTTTGATGAAAAAACTGATTATTCCCTTCGCCATCCTGATCGGGCTCACCGCCTGCCAGACAAACAGCAATGTCGTTCGCAACAGTCAGGTCAGCCTGCTGTCTTTAGACAAGCCGGAACTCGCCGTCGGGGATACCTATACCTATTATCGCAACGGCGATAAGGAAACACTGGCGATTAC
>JBLWUN010000053.1:0-7227 GCA_048268905.1 Maricaulaceae bacterium
GGGACGTGCCTTCATAGCCCTTTGTCCAAAACACGTGCAACGCCGTTGCCAATGCCGCATCGACGTCGAATTCCCGGGGTCTGCCGCGTGTCGTCAAGATTTCCATATCGACTGATATATAATACTTTAGGGGCCCTTCGTCCAGTGCCTTGGCGTGAAATCGGATATGCGGACCAAAAAGATCAAGATAGCCTCTTACCGGAGGGGAAGCGAGTTGCTGCGTCGTCTAGTATTCTGCTGGCGAGGCGTGGTTCAAGCATTCAGGCGCAGGCAACTAGCAGCTGACTTAGGCCGCGTGTCGGGGGGCAAGTCCCGTCTCCGCTACCAATTTTTTCCCAATTTCATTCAGGTATTTTCCCAACGGTTCCGGGGCTAAGTCAGGTTACCTTCCAAAAAGGCCGGTTCATCGCAAATCCGTTGTCGCCTGCGGCGGGATTTTGCAATATGGATGGATAGGTGTGGAAGAAAGAGGGGAAAACATGAAAAAGTATATCCTGGCCTCTGCGGCCCTATTGCTTACTGTTTTGGCCGTGAATGGCGCAAGTCATGCGGAGGAGGAGATTCCGGTCCTCGAAGGTCCCTATCTCGGGCAGGAACCTCCGGGCCTTACACCAATACCTTTCGCCCCCGGCGTTGTCTCGACGGAACATTGGGAATATAGCGGCGCCTTCACGCCCGATCTGAAGGAATTCTATCTCTTGAGGAACGGTGGCAAATACGAGAAAGCGACATTTGTGGTCTATAAACAGGAAGATGGCCGCTGGCAGGAGCATGTCGTCCCCGGCCGGGGCGGGCAGCCTGTGGTCTCTCCCGACGGCAAGACCCTGCATCTGGGCCGGCGCTATAGGATGCGCACCGAGGACGGATGGTCGGAGGTGAAAACGCTCGACGCTCCCTTCACGGACCTGCTGATTATGCGGCTTTCGGCATCGGCCAGCGGCACCTATTATATTGACACTTTTGACAAGGAAAACCCGGATTTCCCCTTGCGCTATTCCCGCAAGATTGATGGCAAATATGAAGAACCGAAAGCCCTGGGCCCGGAAATCAACACTGGCACGCAGCTCAACCATCCCTTCATTGCGCCCGATGAATCCTATCTCTTGTGGGATGCCAAGCGGGAAGAAGGTTATGGCAATTCAGATATTTATATCAGTTTCCGGGAACCGGACGGGTCCTGGGGCGAGGCCATTAACCTGGGCGACAAGGTCAACACGGGGGCCTGGGAAGCCTCCGCCAGCGTGACGCCGGACGGTAAATATCTTTTCTTCAACCGGAATATGGGCTCGGACAAATACGAGAATGTGGACATATTCTGGGTGGACGCCCAGGTTCTTGAGACGCTCAGGCCGAAAAATTAAACCTGATCAGGAATCACTGTGAGGGACCGAAGGGCAGGGCGCTTTTGACTTCGGCGTCTTCGTCCTGCCGGAATCATAATCCGCCTGTCGGGGATTCAAGTCCTCCTCCGCTACCAATTTCCATAAGTCCTGCCCTTGCAATCATTTAAAAAGGTGAGAGGTCCGGTTTTTCAGCTGCGTCAGGCGGAAGTCAGCACAGCCTTGTTGCGACCTTGCTGTTTTGCCGCATACAGGTTCCTGTCTGCAAGCTCCAGAAATGTTTCAGGCTTGGCGCCGGGTAGGGGAGAAAGGCAAATGCCGCCAATGCTCGCCGTGACGATTTCAGCCACCGGTGATGCCTCATGCTTTATATTCCGCTCTCTGATGCTGCTCTGTAATTTTTCGGCAATATGGGATAGCCCGTCAAAATTAGTATCAGGCAGCACGCAGGCGAATTCTTCCCCTCCATATCTACTCAGCAGGTCGGCTGGGCGTGTAAGAGTGCCGGATAGCGCGGCAGCGACCTCTTGCAAGCATTGATCTCCGTCACCATGGCCATAATGGTCGTTAAACTGTTTGAAGTGATCGATATCTATCATGAGCAGAGACAGACAGTATTTCTGCCTTGCGGCCCGTTTAAACTCCAACAGCAGCGTTTCGTCGAACTTTCGCCGGTTTGGAACTCCTGTCAGACCATCATGGAGGGCAGCTTGCTCAAGTGCTTTCTGGTAGGCGCGCAGTGTAAGATGCATTCTGACCCGTGCCCGGACAACCAGATCGTTGAGAGGTTTTTTCAGAAAATCTACGCCACCAGTGTATAGTGCCTTTACTTCCTGTTCGGGATCG
Source organism: Maricaulaceae bacterium (assembly GCA_048268905.1). GTDB lineage: Bacteria > Pseudomonadota > Alphaproteobacteria > Caulobacterales > Maricaulaceae > JACOMS01. The sequence continues at coordinate 2,187 of JBLWUN010000053.1, forward strand.
TCGAGTGCCGTCGCGAAAAGGATTGGGATGTCCTGTGTGGCACTATTTTGCTTCAGGGTTTCACAGACCTCATATCCGGTCATGCCCGGCATCATTACATCCAGAAGAATGAGGTCGGGCAGAAGACGCTCTGCCTCTGACACGGCATCAGGGCCATCAGTTGCAAAATGGAGGCTATATCCTTCCGACGAGAGAATTTCATGAAGCAGGTGAATGTTATTGATCTCGTCGTCGACCATCAGGACTCTTGATCCCGTGAGGTCGGGGCCGGTTTGGAGGCTTTCAGGTTTGTGCATATTCTACTGCTCCTGACACTTTTCGAGAATGGAAATTGCCTTTCCGAAATCGAGATGTTCAATGGTAGAAAGGAAGTTGGCTTTCTGTAGTTTTTCGCCAATTCGAGGGTGCTTTTCGATAAACTCCCTCGCCGATGTTGCAGCTGCAAGGTTTCTTTCATTCAGTTGGCTGAAAAGGTCTTTCAATTCCGACGACAGGTCTTCGTCAGCTGGCGTATCGGTGTGATACGCAGGTTCTTTTCGGTCGATCGTCCAGTCCGCAATTTTTTGCACCAGCGTCGACGGAGAAATAGGTTTCCCTATGTGCGCCTGCATGCCGGCGGCCATACAGTTGGAGATATCGTCCTGAAAGGTGTTTGCTGTAAAGGCCAGAATAGGAAGCTGGTCGGCAGAAATCTTTTCTCTGATAAGGCGACAGGTTTCCAATCCGTCCATTTCAGGCATCTTCAGATCCATAAGCACGATGTCGCAAGCATTTGTGCGGCCGAATATATAGTCTAGTGCTTCTTTACCTGTGCGGGCAATTGTTACAAGGGCGCCGGTTTGCAACAAGATATGCTGTGCGACGAGTTCGTTAACCCTATCGTCCTCTACCAGAAGGATGTGCACGTCCTTAAGGGGGGCTTTGGTCGGGCCCTCTTGAACTTGCCAAACTGGCCTGGTTTCTGTGGCGTGCTGTGAGGTCAGATTGTCGACAAGCTGTGTCAGGCAAGGAAGCAGCGTCTCGCGACTGTAGTTTTTATATGTAAACGAGACATTGTGTCCGTGGATCAGTTCTTCTTCGGCAAAACAGTGCTCATGGACATCGACCAGAAGGATCAGGCCATCATAACGATGGGCGATCGCCTCCGATAGCTTTTGCAAGTACAATAAGTCGTCAGGAGGCATGATGGACACGTCCAGAATGAAAATTTTTACAGAAGCCGTTGCATCGGGGTCTGATGATATAGCGCCAGAAATATCCAGTTCATGGTATAGTTCCTGAAGCGTTTGGAAGCGCTGGATCTTGGCACCGGTGCGATCGGTTATTTCAATGATTTCATCCATCAATGTATCTTCAGGGCTGAAGACATAACATTTTACAGCGTCGAAAAATCCCTCAATGTCTCCTGACAATATGCACGGCGTGCTCACAGTTTCTTCAAGCGGGACAGTGAAAGTGAAGGCCGTACCACCGGACGGGCGATTTCGCACCTCGATTGTCCCCTTCATCAGGTTCACCAGGTTTTTGCTGATTGCGAGGCCTAAACCCGTTCCCCCATATTTGCGTGATGAAGAGCCATCTGCTTGCTCAAATGGCGTGAAGATAGCTTCAAGCCTGTCTTCTTTGATGCCTATGCCTGTGTCTTTGACGCAGATACGCAGGTTTAAATTCCGACCTTCCTGTGATTCAATTTTTACTTCAATGGTAACACCGCCTGTTTCTGTAAATTTGACGGCATTATTGACGAGATTCAGCAACACCTGGCGAATTTTAACAGGGTCACCAAGCAGAGTTCTGGGCATGTTTGGTGGCAAAATAAGTTCCAATGCCAGATTTTTTTCGGACGCGAGATAAGAAACGGTGGACTTAACCTGTTCCAACAAGGCAGCAGGTTCAAACTCGATTTTTTCTAGCTCCATGGCTTCCGCCTCTATCTTCGATAAATCGAGTATGTCGTTCAGTATCTCCAGAAGAGCCTGTCCGCTGGTGTTGATTTTATCGACAAAATTTTTCTCTTTGGGGCCCATTGCGGCATTTTTCAGGATATGACTGAAGCCGATAATCGCGTTAAGCGGGGTTCGGATTTCATGGCTCATATTCGCTAAAAATTGGCTTTTTGCGATGTTGGCGGTTTCCGCTCGTTTACGGGCAGCGTTGGCTTCGATCGTTGCTGCTTTCAATTCCTCTGTGCGCACCCTTAGAGTTCGAGACATATGGTTGAAGGCTTTGGCTGCGGTACCTATTTCGTCACTTCCTGGATTTCGAATTTGATAACCGACGTGTCCGGCTTCGATTTTATTTGCCGCTCTTCTAATGTTGAAAAGGTGACGAGTGAGATACGCGATCAACAATGAAGAGGCCACTGCGGTCATTAAGACTTCGGCGGTTGCCAATGCGATAAACCAGGATCTGGCTACCTTAAATGTTCCCGCGTGCGATGAGGCGTCAATTCCCACTTCAACTTCCCCTAATTTATAGCTGTCGAGGGTTATTTCGGCCCGGGTTGTGTGAATATCAGGAGAAGACGTCGCTTCGTTGTCTGACCGTGCCTGCGCGAGAAGGTTACCATCCATATCAAATATACGGACATGAAGGATGTTAGCGGGGCCTACTGTGTCTTCGGCAAGAGAAACGAGGGTCGCCAGGTCTGAGGAAATTGCGGCTTCAGTGGCGACCGCAGCCAAAGAGCTCGCGGTTGATCGACCCTGTTCTTCAAGCGCTGCATCGTTTGACTCTGACAAAAATGAGAGGCTGCTGGTGACAAGAGCCACCATCAACAGTATCTGGATAGAGGCAATTCCGACAATCGTTTTTAAACGAAAAGACATTGTTACGCCTATTCGCCGATGTACATACTGGCGTTTTCAGCAGATATATTAAGGGCGCGCACATCATTCCAATCCTCATCTGTTGCGGCCTCGATTGCCTTGAACTTGATTTTAGCCAGAAGTGCCTTGCCAGCATTGTCCAGATGCATCCTCAACATGGCGTCCAGAATTAGGTCCTTTGTTTCGGACTCAAGCCTGGGGTGGTGTGCGAAGGCATGCGGCGTATACCCTTCGGACTGCCAGATTACTTTAAGGTTTGAACGAACAGAGGGATCGAGGCTATTGAGCGTTCTCTGGATTCCGCCTCCAGCGATGAAATGACCAGCCGCAACATTCCGGTAAACCGAGTCATGCGATGTTACATAAGTCGGTTTAAAATCGATACCAAGTGCCTTTAAGTTTGCGCGGGGCAGGACGCTTGCGGCGAAAGCTGCGGGTGAAGGGAAGGCCAGTTTCTGCTGGCGCAGTCCTTCAAGATCGTTTTCAGGGAAATCCTTTCTGGCGACAAGAAGACCAATGATCCGTTTTTCTGATTGTTTGGCAAAGGCCTGATAGCCTGCGGCTTTTGAGAAAATCACATAGTGCAGGGGGTTCATGTAGGCGATATCGTATTGTCCTTCAGCTACACGTTTTTCAAATTCCGGTATTGTAGGGGCGGTGCGGAAGATCAGCTGGATGCCTGACTGATCAGAAATATAGCGTAAGATCGGAAGCCAGGATCTGGCCAACTTGCTGGCGCTTTGCTGTGGGACGATGCCTACGGTTAGCTTCTTTTTTGTTTCCTGCGCATGAAGCCCTGTTGCACTGAGAAGTAGGATGGCCCAGACGGTTACCATCACCTTCAAAAGCATTGACAGGGTACTTGGAGCGGATAATTTGAGAAACTTGTTTGTCACGTCAGTATTTCCCTAATATTGAAATTTCGTGTAGAGCCAGAATTTTTCCCACTTTCGCGATTGCTTGCCACTTTTCTCTGTATTTTAGCTTCAAACCAAAATGTGGGTTGATCACGAAAGAGGATGCGTCCCTGTTGTGGCCTTCCTGCGAAATGGTTTTGAACCTGTCTGCCATGCGTTCTTTTGGTTTGATACTTATGGTGCTCGCATTGATTTCGTCTGCAAGAAAGGATGATGTGGGGAGGGTGCGCGCTAGTAATTTAAAGGTCGCAAGGTTGGGTATATTTCTGTAGTTTAAACAGAAAAAAACAACACAGGATTTCGAGCATTGGGACGCCTTTTGTTTCACAAGCCCATAGTATATTAGAATAACTTAATTTTTTGTAAAATCCGGTTCGATAGTCTTTTTTGATATTTATTTTCAGGGGGTTAAGTTTTTTCTATATTGGACTTAAGTAAGCCGCGTGTGCCTTGAGTTTCTTTCATGTCAATCAGATAATGCTCAAGGCTATTGGGCGTTGAAGGTCAGATTTCCCTGCTCCTTGAAAACGGCTATTCACCTTGACAAAATATCAGATATGAATGATGACCCATCATTGAAGTCAGCTTTTCAGGAAAGAATGGGCCTATGGAAATCACTGTAAATTTTTTGGACAACCTTCGGCTGGAGGCCAGGTTTGATGATTTTACCATAACGACCGATCAGCCTGTTCGCTATAAGGGCGACGGCACCGCGCCAAGTCCGTTTGACTATTTTCTCGCCTCGTCCGCCCTGTGCGCCGCCTATTTCATCAAGGTTTACTGCCTGGCGCGGGATATCCCGACCGATGATATCCGGGTGTCGCAGAATAACATTATCGATCCGGAAAACCGCTATAACCAGACCTTCCAGATCCAGGTGGAATTGCCGCCCGGCATTTCGGAACGTGACCGGATCGGTATTTTGAGATCGGCGGATCGCTGCACAGTGAAAAAAGTGATCCAGCAAGCGCCTGAATTTAAAATTGAGGCCGTGGAAAGTCTGGAGGATACGTCACTGCTGCAGGGCTATGGCGGCGAGGGCAATACGATGATCCTGGGCAAGGACTTGCCGCTGGAGAAAACCATATCCAATATGACGTCGATCCTGTCTGATATGGGCATTAAAATCGAAATCGCCTCCTGGCGTAACATTGTGCCAAATGTCTGGTCCCTTCATATCCGGGAAGCAGCGTCGCCCATGTGTTTTACCAACGGCAAGGGGGCGGCGAAGGAAAGCGCCCTTTGTTCGGCGCTTGGCGAATATATCGAGCGGATGAGCTGTAATTTCTTTTACAA
>JBLWUN010000054.1:0-7036 GCA_048268905.1 Maricaulaceae bacterium
ATGGGAATACATGGCCCTGCAAGGGATTTTTGAGGATTTCTCGCGGGAATCGGTGCTTTGAGTCGCATCTTGCGGAGCTGTTCAAGGGCTCAAGAGGGGATTTTTGCAGGATGTGGGGTCATGGTCGTGCATCCACACCATATATATGCCTCATTGTTGCCGCGAAAAACTTCCCCTATTTTCCCGCATTTCTTTCTGCCGAAAGCAGGCAGGTGGATTTTGTTTCTCTTATGTTCTCTATTTTCGGCGAGCTTGGGGTCAAAAAGCCCTGAATCCCATGGTTTGATGTGATTCGTTTTCGCCGGGAGCTGTGCTTGGACCATGGTTTCCCATGCCGCCCATGATTTCCCATCAGCAGGGGTGCCGTGGTTTCCCATTGTAGCGTGACTGTAGCGTGACGGACTTTTTTGCAGTGATTTACGGACTTTTTTACAGCAACCAGTTTTGGGGCTGAGGTGGGATCAGGGGGCACACCGGGACCTGTCGCCACTCAAAGAGCCTAGCTTGCGAAGTCGTGATCTAAGCCGACGGCTACCGTTCGACGTTCCGAAGTCAGCAGTGCGGATAAAGGGTGAGTTCGCTGCGGCTGCACCAATGTCGGCATCAGCGAAGCCGTTAAAAAACGCTCATTTTGGAAAAGTTGACAAAACACCCGGATTGACGTCGCCAAAACCCCGTTCAAACGGCAATGCGTTTTGTAGGTTTCTGTATCCTTCTACCTTAGACCAATCCAAGGTAGAACACATGACTACTTACAGCCTATAACAACTCGCAGGAAACATGATGTTTGACGGAATCCTCGCCTGGTTATCAGAAATCGACGGGAATCTGTCGGTATTCGTAGTCCCCCTTAATCAACCGCAAACAAGCTTGGATTGGTCAACGATTGTGTCTGGTGTTGTGGGAGGCCTAGCTACTCTCATTGCTGCATTCTGTGTCTTCTGGTTAGGTAATCGAAGTGAACGGAAAGCGAGAGAGGACGAAGAACTGAAAGCAGCAGCAGCAAACGCTCTGGCTGGTTATTTCAAACTCGCCAAATGGTGCAACCTCATTGCAAACATCAACCTCCATATCGACAAATGCTATAAGGCCGCGGAAGAGCACGGCCTATCTTCAAGTGAAGCATTTGCAGTTGTCGGCCCGTCTGCAGGCGCGTTCACCGAACCTGAACTTCTCAACGCAAGTGAGTTCAGCTTTCTTCTCACCGAAGAGGACTTTGATATTGTTACAGATGTGGGTTTGGTTGAAGATCGTGCAGTCAACTTGCATCACCTTTTTCAGCAATACTCGGCACTGCATATCGAGCTTCAGGTGTGGCTTGATGCTATTCCAGGATTTAGCCGTATACTTGATGGACCCATCGCATCGGACCAGATCCCCAGTGAGTATAAGGATAGGTTTGACTACAGGGCCGCACAACTCAATCAAATTATTGGTGGGATAGTAGAAACCTTGGAGGAGGACATGGCATTCTCAACCAAAACGACCCAAAAGTTTATTCTGGCCGCGCATGAGCGCTACAAACCACACTTCCCCAAGTTAGACTTTGGATGAGATCTGTCAGAACAGCCAAAGCCTGCATGTGTTCGCGGCTACACCGTTCGGCTTATACTTAAGGTCTTCCGCATGACCGACCAAAGTTCGCCGCTCTACTTGCCAGCTTTGGCAGCGACTGGCGGGTAGTGCAAAACAGCCCGAAATCAATCGCAGACATTCGTGCTTCACGCAGCATCGGGCGAAGTGGGCTCGTTCAAGCCTTTCGCCGCGCACGGGTTGGGTGTCCGCATTGTCACCCTGTCTGAGTGATGCTGTAGGCCTGATTTTGGGCTGAAGTGGGACTGAAGGGGCGTTTAGGGTTGCCTTGACGCCTAGCGGCTAGAGCGCTCTCATGCTGGTTATTCTATCGGAGAGATTCTTATGCCAGATAAAGACCGTCCCACCCCAAAGGAACGCGTAGAGCCGCAGGTGGAGAACTATGGGGTGGATACGCCGAATATCTCTATCCACTCAGAAATGCCGGTTGCTCAAACGGTGCCAGACAACTATGTCCCGCCAAAACCCAAGCCCAAGTAGTTTCAACTTTTGAAGCGGACATGGGTTGTTGCGATTTCTTCAGCAGGGATCACTGTCATAAGGCTGCCCATCTCCGGGTCAGAGTGTTCGCACTCCTCCCAGTCTCCTTCCGGCGCACAATCGTGAGTGACGTATAAGGCGACAGACCCATCAGGTCCGAACACGCAGGGGCCGGGCCTGTGCATTTGGAACCTGTCTAGCCTGTCACACATGACCATGGTTCCGTCCTTTCGGCGCACGATGAGTTGAGATGGTCTGTATTTATGAGTGCGGCGGATCACATCCCATGCCTGACGTGACCGGTCTGTGAACGGGATACCCAACTGATTGAGTAACCAATGAACGGCATCGATCCCCCACCGCTTCCAGAATACTGCCGCAAGTGCGGATGCCACTATCCCTGAGAGGATTCCCAGCATGGTAATACCGATTGAACTCCCCAGCAGAGTGAACGAACGGATTGTCATCTTGGCAATCAGTGCAAATATCAAAGATATAAACAGTGTATCGACACCGGAATGGGCGTCATCCCGTCCGGTGTAGGCTATACGATAGGCCATATACCCCGCAGCCAGCACGGCGAGTGTTTCAACTGGCAAATTTAAAAGGCGTTCTATCTCGGTCATGTCTGTTCCTTCAGGGTAGGGACATTTTTGATACTCAAATCATAGGCCCACACGGCAACCCGAATTTTGTCAGTTAAGTGACTGTATGTGCGAGGGGAGTTTATGAGAATGTTGGCCCCGTGCAGTTTGGTGCTTGCGCCCGTCTGCCCTCCGGTACTGTGAAGCCTTTGAAGGGGCGTTTAAGCCCCCTCAAAGGCCCTTAAATCGCCCTTACGCTGAAGGTGTGCCGAGTTTAATCACCGCTGTGAGATTGGTGGTGAATGTTGCACCACTTGTCACCGCCATGCGTTTGAATTGGCGCATATCCATCCCGTCTACTGTGTCAGGGATATTGTCGATATCAGCGATGATCTGTTGCACGGCTGCGACCTGCGGAATGCTGGACACAAAAGGCTCTTCAGATGGTGTTGAGGTTGGTTCGGTCATTTGCCAGTTCTCCTTTGGCTTTGGTTAAATGTTACGCGCGACCATGACGGTCGTGTCGTGGAAGAACGCCCCGGCATATCCGGCTGCGGGAATTGGGCCGGGGCGCAGCCCGCTGATTGCGATGCGATCCAGCAGGAACGTTGTGCTGTCGGTCTGGCGCAATCGCGGCACCCATGCCGCCCCGGTTCCGGTGTAGAGAAACGAGGTGTAATGCGGGGCGCAGATATAGGCCCCCGGCGCAGGCGAATTGATGGAATAGGTACGGGTCGCGCCATTTTCCAAAACCGCATTCATGTCGCTCTGAGACATGTAGAAATGCCCCGCGAGCGAGATCATCTTGGCGCGGCTGTCAAATGACACATCCCCATTGGGCTTGCGGATCTGCATGCCGTAAGTGCCGCTCAGGCTGGCGGGCAGGGCTGTTGAGGCCATCTTGCACGACAGAAGGGTGTCAGAGGTTCCGACCGCCCATTGCAGGACGCGCGCGCCGTTATTGGCATAGCGAAACGGGCTGCCCAGCATCCCCCAGATGCCATTGCTCTTGAGCTGAACAAAAGGGAGCGTATTCAAATCCCACATGTCAGCGCCGACCCAATACCGCGAGCGTTTACGCCCGTCGCTCGACCAGCCGGAAACCGCCATGTGCCCACTGTGCGCGACCTGCTCGTAATGCGGCGTCGCCGGGCTGGAAACTGTGTTCACCCAGCCCTGAAAGTAAGCACGATCAAACCCGTAAGAATATTGATAGGTCGGGGGCGTGATCGTCTGGAACGTGTCGATCTCGTAAAGCACATCCTCATATTCCGTGATGGTCTCACCAAGTTCGTTCTGCAGTTGCGCGCCGTAGGTCATTTTGCCCTCACTTGTAGTGGATCCCGTAGGCCCACCAATCGGAGACAAAGCCCCCATAGGAAGGCGTTGAGCCCAAAACAGACAGCTCTTTGGTGCCATTGTCCCAATGGACCGATGGCATCGAGATTGGGTTGTAGGCATAGAGCGCGCCACGCGGATAAGCCCCCTCAAAGGCCCTTAAATCGCAGCGAGAATAAAGGCGAACAGCTCGTCATAGCGCACGCCTTGCCGGTTGTGGTACTCGGCCCCCTCTGGGGCTTCCTCGGCGCTGGCGAAGGTTTGCAGCTCTGTGCGGGCTTCAATGAGGGTTTTGAGTTCGCCGGTCTCCACTTGTTTTTTCACAAGCACGACCATTTCTTTCTCGACCTGTTGAACTTCGCCAGTCGGTTCGCCGTGCTCATCCAGCACCGGCTCCTCAACTGCCAAGGTGTGGGTGACCTCTTCCTCCACCTCTTCCATGATGGGCGCGGTCTCGGCAGGGATCTCCACCTCGGCAGACCAGCATTCATCCCAGCACAGAACGCCAAGGGTCCAAGCGCTTGCGTATCATCGACGTTGCGCAGCCCCGCCACCCAACTGGATGCACCCGAGCGCAAGTTGCTGAGGCGGGTACGCACACCAGAAACAGTGCGGCCCCAACGGGTCGAAGATTGATTGGCCTTATCGGTCGACGATACCACCTTGGCCTGCTCTGCGCGCAGGGGCCTCGCCTCCGGCTTTGGCGGCAGTGAAGGATGCGTGGTTGACGTCGATTTCAATCTCGCCGCGTGCGGCGAAACTGGCCTCGATCACGGCTTGCGGATCGGTGACCTCGTAAGGGCCGCGCGCGTCGAAGGTCTCAAAGCGCCCGGCTGGGGTCAGTTGGATCCATTCAGGAACCTCCGCCCCCTCTGGGGGGGAGGGGAGGTCCTGCGCGGCCATCATGGCGATATGCGATGCTCTGCTCATGCATGCATCTTCGCCAATGGCCGAAAAGCAAAACACCCGCAGCAATGTGCGGGTGTTTAGTTGCGGCTGTCAGAGCGGCGCGCAAAGCGTGGACTTGAACAGCCCGGCAGTCAACTACGCGAGCTCTACGAGTTTCGCCCTAGTTGCTTTGCGAGTATCGTCGCAGCTGAGAGATCGACACCTGACTCATCATCTTTAATGATGCCATCTTGTGTGGGCCTAAAGAGCGCAGCCAGAACGATTGCTTCGTTGCCAATCCCGACATCTTCGCCCTCTTTCATCGCAAGATATGTTTCGGCAAAGGCCTTTTTCTCGCTGGCATCCAATGAGAGGTGGCGTTCGCTCAAGAACACTCTGTATTGCAGTCTCGTGATCCACATGATCAGAGAGAGGACGAGTAGAAGTCCTGTGATAGTCAATGGGCCTTTCGCTGAGAATACTCGCTCACAAACCGCTGGGTCAGCGTCGTTGCAGATCTGTTTGAAGAAGCTCTCTGCAATGTAGTCCCCTGCGCAGTAAGGTACGAGCACACCAATCGACACAGCGCTCAAAGCCAAGAGCACAAATCGCATCATCGCGTATTTGGACGCCGTTCTGTGTGTCGTCTCACGCCCCTCCCATAGCTTTACAGGCGCGCGCAACCGAAGTTGGGTTTCGAAAAGATCTTTTAGGTGTTTGAATTCGAGTTCCCTAGCCGCATGGTGCTTTTCGTTCAGCATATTGTTTGAATGGATATGCTCTCTAAGGGTTGTAATGACTTGTGTGAGCTGAGCTTCGGACTGTTCGACCCAGTCCTTATGTTTCTTCTTACGGAGGGTCTCTCTCTTGGCGACCGTCTTGATTAGGCGCTTTGTCTTGTCGGCCCAGTCAGCTCGGGTTTCGGATAGTGCGCTTTCGTGAGCCTGATTGATCGCTTCCGCTTGGGCGACTGCGACATTGAGCGCTTCCAATTGGTTTTCTGCGCTTCGAGCCGCGCCTGCAATTTTGCGGGAGCCAACTTGATTGAATGGCAACGCAGAAGATGCGACTGCTGCGGTCCACAGTGCATGTCCTCGTTCTATCAAGTTGATAGCTTGATGGTTGAACTGACTATTCATGTACATACACTCGGATAAGAACCAAACGTACACGGCTAGCGCTTCATCAGAACGCCCCGCTTCGTGGAGCCCCAAAATAAGTTGTCCTTCGAGTGTCTCGTGTGGGGGCGGGGGGGCAAATGCTGATTGAGCCCCCTCTGTGATTCGTGAAAACTGCTCCGGATCATCAATTGCTTGAAGCATCGTATCGAGTGCGTTCGCTTGATCCGAAAGCTCAATGTTTCTGCGAGGCGTGTCGAAAGACACATTGGAGGTCGACACGTATTCCAAGAACCCTTCCCACGCAGTGGCCTCTTTCTCTAAGTGGCGCTTCGCAGATGTCTTCGAAGAAAATTCCAGCGACGGGATAATGTGATAGCTGATACGGTAAGTGTCGTTTGCCATTGAAATGCCTGCTCCAAATCGGGGCCAATTTGGCACGGTATTCTATTGTATGGCAATTTCTACGTTTAGTGCGTCATCAGTGGATCCTACGCGGCCTTAGTCTGTGACTTAATCACCACCAAGCCACTCCTCCAGTTCCTCCACTATCGCGCTGCTGTCCTCATCCGACACCCCAAGGAACGGTCGGGCTGGAATGTTGCCCCAAGGCAGAGGGCTGCCCTTGGCACTCGACCCGAACGCCCCCTGCCGTGCCCCAAACTGCATGACCGCCGCTTGGATCGCATTGCTGCCCCATGTCAGCCCGTCGGCGCTGGCCTGATAATTGAGCTGCTGGCGCATCTCACCACTCTTGTTCAGTGGTTGCGCCCCGTGTTTGATCTTCAATGCGAAATATCGCGCCAATGTGGTTTCCGAGCGCGGCGCGAAGGGCGTCCCGTCTGGCTGCTGACCCTTCAACATACGGTCTTGGGTCGATTGCACCAGAAATTCGCCCAGATCCTGCATCACCGGCGACATGTCATCGAGCTGCGATTGAAGCTGCTTCAGGCGCAACTCCAACCCCTCGTCATTGAATTTCAGGGTGTACATGCCTATCCTCTCCATTGCAGGCGTGACACGGTGATATACTCC
>JBLWUN010000055.1:0-6973 GCA_048268905.1 Maricaulaceae bacterium
CATCGTGCTTTTGAGGCCGATATGCAATTCGTTGATAAGGCCTTCACTGACTGTCTCAACGGGCACGCCCAGAAACAGCATTCTCTTAAAGAAGTTGGCTGTGTCAGCTTGATCGCGGCTGATGCGGCTCAAGTCCTCTGCGACAACAAGGTCGAACCTCCCATTGAAAGCCCCGATTAGCAGTGCGCTAAGACCTGGGCGGTTTACGATGTGGGATCCTGAAATCGCCTCGTCACGATAGATCTCTGCAATGCTGTAGCTTTTGCCTTGGCAAAATTCCTGACAGCGCCGGATCTGGTCCTGGGTGCTTGTTCCCTGTTTATCGGTGGAGTGGCGGGCGTAGATTGCTACATGCACTGATTGTGTCCTCGAAGGTTGGATCAGATTGATTACCTGTCGGAATGACTCATGTGCAAGGCAAAAAACGCATGTTCTCTTAAGGGTAGGTATTTATAAAAATATAACAGTTACAATGCATTGTCAGAAAGTGCCAAAGATTGCCAGAGATTGACGGAGATTGCCAGTTTGTGCCACTCTGTGCCTAAGATTGCACAACTTTACCCTGTCGTGCTGGGGGCAGGATAGGTTTGGTGGGCCCACCAAACAGCCCAAACGGGCTTCCTGCTTATTCGCATGGCGGTGCCATGCTCAACGGAAAAGAAAAACGATAATGCCAGATGTGCCACTAGATCTGTTGCATGTAAGGTTTCGCTGAGAGTATTGAGCAACTGAATTAGAATGATTTCTTGGTGCTCAGGCGTGGGCTGTCAGACATGAACTGGTCGATCTGGTTGCGCTGCAAGTCACTTATAAATGGTGGTCGTTAGGCGGATAGCCTTGACCGAGAAAGAAAATACAAAGGTCTAAATGGAACATATCGGTGAAATCGAAAAGCGGCTTTGGTCTGTAGCAGACCATCTTCGTGCAAACTCGAACTTCGCGAGCAACGAATATTTTCTACCCGTCATGGGGCTGATTTTTCTGCGCCACGCCTACAGCCGGTTCCTTCGTGTCCAAGATGAGATAAAAGCCACGCTCCCGTCCCGTGGTGGTGTCACCCGGCCACTGACGAAAGAAGACTTCTCGCAGCGCGGTTCGATTTTCCTGAGGCCTGACGCTCAATTTGATCAGCTTGTCGCTATCCCTGACGGTGGCGACAGAGCTGGTGCGATTATTGCGGCAATGGAAAGCATTGAGGCCGACTATGTTTCCCTAGACGGAGCTTTGCCGAAAGCGGAATACCAGGAACTGGGAGATGAAGATCTCGGCCAGCTTCTACGGACCTTCAGCGACCCAGCGCTTGATAAAGCGGACGGCGATGTATTCGGCAAAATCTATGAGTACTTCCTGACCCAGTTTGCCGATCAGAAGGCCCATGACGGCGGCGAGTTTTTCACGCCGGTTTCCATTGTTCAAACCCTCGTCAATGTGATCGAGCCTGATCACGGCAAAATCATCGATCCGGCTTGTGGGTCGGGCGGGATGTTCGTGCAGTCGGCGCATTTCATTGAAAAGATGGAGGCGAACCCAAGCGACCGCGTGACCTTTTACGGGATGGAGAAAAACCCGACGACCATTCGACTGGCGAAAATGAACCTCGCTGTTCATGGCCTGGAAGGCGATATTCAAAAGGCGATTTCCTATTACGAAGACCCGCACGACATGGTCGGTAAGGCCGACTTCGTGATGGCCAATCCACCATTCAACGTGGATGAAATCGACGCCGAAAAAATCAAGAATGATCCGCGTCTGGAATTTGGCCTGCCGGGTGTGAACAAGGGCGGCAAGGTTTCCAACGGCAACTATGTCTGGATGTCGTTCTTCCATTCATATCTGTCACCGACCGGGCGCTCCGGCGTTGTAATGTCCTCGCAGGCGTCTTCTGCCGGAGGCGGTGAAGCCAAGGTTCGTGAAGCGCTGATCAAAACCGGCGATGTCGATGTGATGGTCGCCATTCGCGGCAATTTCTTCTATACGCGTGCCGTGCCGTGTGAGCTGTGGTTCTTTGACAAGGGCAAGCCGGAACACCTCAAAGACAAGGTGCTGATGATCGATGCGCGGAATATCTACCGCAAGGTGACGCGCAAGATTTTCGATTTCACGCCGGAGCAGCAGCAGAACATAACCGCCATCGTTTGGCTTTATCGCGGCCAGACGGATCGTTTCCTTGGACTTGTCGAAAGCTATCTGGAAACAGCCTACACCCAAATGCAGGCCTGCGATTTTTCAGGCCTCGTCAAGGCGATTGATGCGGTCACCACCGCGCATAAGAACGACGAACTCGATGCGCTGGCCGAAACCATCGAAGCCGACATAGACCTGCTGGCCGAGAAGGCGAAAACAGTCAAGGCGGAGCATTGGGATGATGTCGCGCAGGATAATGCGGGACTGAAAGATTCAGCCACTGCATTCGAGCCTTTGGCAGATCAGGCCAAGGCCTTGGCCAAGGAAATTGACCATTTCTACAAGCTGGCTACCCGCGTGCATGAGCAGGAAGTGCAAGATGGCACCAAACCGGCGGAGGGTAAAAAGCGCCTGAATGAGCTTGATGTCGCGCGTCATGAGGTGACCGAGCACCTGAAGATGGCGCGGTACTTTCACACCCAGGCCGAATGGCTGCAAACGCGTTTTCCTGATGCAGAGCTCTGCGATGTGGAAGGGCTGGTCAAGCTCGTCAGCCGCGATGAGCTGAAAGCCAATGACTGGAGCTTGACACCGGGGCGGTATGTTGGCGTCGCACCGGAGGAAGAGGACGAAGAGTTCGATTTCGAGGAAGCGCTCAGCGACATTCACATCGAAATTGAAGGGTTGAATACTGAGGCGGTTGAGCTAGCGGCTACCATCAAAAAGAACTTCGAAGAGTTGGTTATATGAGTTGGGCTGAATGCACTCTGGGAGACGTCTTACGTGTGAAGCATGGCTTTGCATTTAAGAGTGCACATTTTGAGGATGAAGGACCATACGTTGTCCTGACACCTGGTAATTTCTTCGAAAGTGGCGGCTTTCGATCTCGTATGGGAAAAGACCGTTCCTATAGCGGTGAAATCCCAAACGGATACATATTAAATGAAGGTGATGTCGTCATCGCCATGACTGAGCAAGGCCCAGGGTTGTTGGGAAGCTCGGCTGTTATTCCCGAAGGTGCACGTTATCTGCACAATCAGCGTATCGGTCTCATAAATCAGATCGATGAAACAAAAGCGGATAGGAAATTTCTCTATTACTTATTTAACACACGAGGTGTTCGGGGGCAGGTCAACGGAAGTGCGACTGGTACAAAGGTCCGCCATACAGCTCCTGAGCGAATCTATCGCGTTAATGTCTCTCTGCCTTCTGTTGATGAACAGAAGAAGATTGCGGCTACTCTGACCGCATATGACGATCTGATTGAAAATAACCGGCGGCGGATTGCGTTGTTGGAGGAAGCGGCGCGGCTTTTGTATCGCGAATGGTTCGTCCATTTCCGCTTCCCCGGCCACGAACACGTCAAAATCATCGATGGCGTACCGGAGGGGTGGGAACAAAAAATCTTTGCGGACGTTTGCGATACTATCGGTGGCGGCACACCATCCACCAAAGTCCCAGAATATTGGGCTGACGCTGATGTTACTTGGATTACTCCAACTGATATCACTAGAAATAACTGTCTCGCATTATTGGATGGAGAGAAAAAGATCAGTCAAGCGGGCTTGAAAAAGTCTTCAGCCAAGCTTGTGCCCGCTTACACAATTTTAATGACGAGTCGCGCGTCAGTTGGTTTTTTTGGAATCATTGATCGTGAGGTCTGTACTAATCAAGGC
This sequence comes from Maricaulaceae bacterium, assembly GCA_048268905.1. Taxonomy (GTDB): domain Bacteria; phylum Pseudomonadota; class Alphaproteobacteria; order Caulobacterales; family Maricaulaceae; genus JACOMS01. The sequence goes on from JBLWUN010000055.1 coordinate 3,801, forward strand.
TTCATCAATATAATTCCCCATGAGGAAGTACTGCGGTACTATTTACTATTTAATCTGATACATCGCGTTGAAGAAATTCGGGCGCATGCTGGCGGTTCCACATACGCGGAAATTAGCAAAAGCAAATTCAGAGCGCTCCCTGCCACAATCCCAACTAACGAGTTGCTTGTGGATTTTGACGAGAGAGTCCGTCCTATCTTGGATCAGGTTCGTCGCTTAAAAAAGCAGATGGAAGCTCTTGCTCAGGCTCGCGACCTTCTTCTCCCCCGTTTGATGGATGGGAGGTTGGAAGTCTAGCTAGTGAACGATTACACCGAAGACAGATTGGCACAACAAACACTGGCGGAGTACCTGGAGCAGGAACTTGGCTGGGACAGTGTGTTTGCTTTCAATACTGAGACCTTCGGGCTCGAAGGAACGTTGGGGCGCAAATCTGATCGGGATGTCGTTCTCACCCGTCATCTGGGCGAAGCATTGGTTCGCCTCAATCCGGGATTGCCCGATGAGGCCTATCAAAGCGCATTGCGCCAAGTCACCGACACACTCGCTTTCCAATCCGTCGTTCAGACCAACCGCGAGAAGTATGAGCTGATCCGCGATGGCGTATTGGCGAGTTACAAAAAGAACGGCGAGATCAAGAAAAGCCGCCTGAAGGTGTTTGATTACACCAACCCCGACAACAACAATTTTCTTTGCGTCCGCGAGATGTGGGTGAGCGGTCCCAACGGGCACCGTCGCCGACCTGATATCATTGGTTTCGTTAACGGCCTGCCCTTGATGTTCGTGGAGCTGAAACGCCCCGACAAATCGCTGCGCCGTGCCTATGACGACAATTTCCGCGATTATATGGACACGATCCCGCAGCTTTTTCACTTCAACGCCTTTGTGGTGCTTGGAAACGGGGTGGAAGCCAAAATGGGCTCCATCTCTGCCAAGTACGAGCATTTCAGTGATTGGAAACGTCTGGCCGAGGGCGACAAGGGCGTGGTGCAGATGGAGACCCTGATCAAGGGGATCTGCACGCGGGCAAACTTCCTCGACATTTTCGAGAACTTCATCTTGTTCGATGAAAGCACCGGCAAGCTCGCCAAGATCGTTGCTCGGAACCATCAATATCTTGGCGTCAACCGTGCGTTACAGTCTGTGATCAATCGCAAAGAGCGCGACGGGAAGCTCGGCGTGTTCTGGCACACGCAAGGCTCGGGTAAGTCCTATTCTATGGCGCTTTTTGCGCAGAAGGTACGCCGAAAACTCGGAGGTGATTTCACCTTCCTTGTGCTGACCGACCGAACAGATCTGGACAACCAGATTTACAAGACCTTTGCCGGGGTTGGACTGGTCAACAACGACAAGGACCCTTGCCGCGCCGATAACGGAGCGGAGCTTAAAAAGCTTTTGGGTGAGCAAAAGGCCTTTGTCTTTTCGCTCGTGCAGAAGTTCAATCAGGAAATCGAAGACGGACACGAGTACTCGGCTCGCGACAATATCATTGTCATGACTGATGAGGCGCACCGTACCCAGTACGGGACGCTCGCGATGAACATGCGCGATGCATTGCCGAACGCCAGCTATATCGGGTTTACCGGGACACCGCTCTTCACCAGCGATGAAATAACCCAGCGTGTCTTTGGCGGCTATGTCTCGACCTACGACTTCCAACGGGCGATTGAAGATAACGCCACCCTGCCGCTTTATTACGATGCGCGGGGGGACAAGCTCGGCCTATCAGCGGAGGGATTGAACGAGAAGCTTTCCGCAGCGATTGAAGAAGCGGAGATTGAAGATGCCGATGTCGCGGCCAAGCTCGAAAATGAATTGAAGCGCGAATACCACGTCATCACGGCAGAGAAACGCCTACGCCATATCGCGGAGGACTTCGCGACGCATTACTCGACCAATTGGGAAACGGGTAAAGCGATGTTTGTGGCGATTGATAAGATCACCGCCGTCCGTATGCATGGCTTTATCAAGGAAGCCTGGGACGCGCGGATTGCTGCGCTGGAAGCTGAGCAGAAAGACGCCCGTGACGACCAGGACCAGGCAGTTCGGGAGCGCCAGATCGCGTGGATGCGGGAAACCGAAATCGCCGTTGTTGTCAGTGATGAACAGGGCGAAGTGGATAGGTTCCGCAAGTGGGATCTCGATATTGGCCCGCATCGTAAGCTGATCAAGGACGGCTTCTTGCTGGAAGACGGGAAGCGGTTGGACGTTGAAACCGCCTTCAAGCGAGAAGAGAATCCGTTTCGTGTGGTGATCGTGTGCGCCATGTGGCTGACCGGTTTTGATGTGCCATCACTCTCGACGCTTTACCTCGACAAGCCCCTTCAGGCGCATACGCTGATGCAAGCCATCGCGCGCGCGAACCGTGTCAAAGAGGGCAAGAATAACGGTTTGATCGTCGACTATTGCGGTATCCTCAAGAACCTTAGAAAGGCACTGGCGACCTTCGCTGGCCACACGGGAGAAGTTGGATTTGACGGCGAAGGGCCGGAAACCGATCCGCTCCATCCAGAGGAAGAGCTGCTGGATGAGCTGTCTGAGACCATAGAATTTGTCCGCCAGCATCTCCATGACAATGGCTTCGAACTCGCAACACTTAAGACCGCAACCGGCTTCGCCAAGAACAAGGCGCTGGTCGATGCGAAAGAAGCGGTGAATGTGGACGATGAGAGCCGCAAGAAGTTCGAAATTTCCGCTCGTTCTGTCTTTCGAAAATACAAAGCTTGCCTGACCTTCAAGGGCGTGCAGGACTATCGCAGCGACTGCGAGGCAATCAATTTCCTCTACAAGACATTGCAGGAAGATCGGGACAAAGCCGATACCTCGGAAATCATCCAGAAGCTGAATGCGATTGTCAGTGAGGCAATCGACGTCAAGGCCGACACAGAATCGGATGACAAGGTCTTCGATATCTCGAAGATCAATTTCGATCTGCTGCGCAAAGAGTTCGCGAAGAGTGAGAGCAAGCGTTCAGATGTTCAGGATATGAAGACGGTTGTTGAAGATCGGCTGCGTAAGATGTTGATGCAAAATCCGCTGCGTGTTGATTTTCATGAACGCTTTGACGAGATCGTTCGCGACTACAACAAGGAAAAAGATAAAAACACCATTGAGGCGACGTTTGAAGCTCTTATGAAGCTCACAGCCGAGATGAGTGAGGAGCAACAGCGCCA
>JBLWUN010000056.1:0-6942 GCA_048268905.1 Maricaulaceae bacterium
AAACGCTCAAAGAACGCCCATTCCTCGTCCGACATCAGGTCTCGTGCCAAGCTGGTCTCCATTGCAGATACCAGCTTGAAGCACGCTTGCCGGGCAATGTGAATCCCTTTTGTCAACACGTCCTAGGGCGCGACCAACCGGGCTATCTCAAAGAGCCCATTTGGGATGAACTGAAAAAATGAAAGAAATTCAAACAGCCTGCGCGGACCTCGCCAGGCATCCAGAAAGCTATGTCGGACGACTGGCCGGACTGATTGCAGAACTGGACACGAAGCGTGATCGCGAACATGAAAACCGAATCGTCGAGAGGGATGCTCAGATCTCTACCCAATCTGCTGAGCTAAAAGTTGTCAAAGCTGACAACCGTTTACTTCGCGCGAGGCTCAACAAGTTGCAGGATATGCAGTTCGGTCAGAAGAGCGAACAATCCAGCACCGCAAGTACGACACCGGAACCCACAGAAATACCCAAGCCAAATCATACTTCAAAACCTTCTTCGGACTACCGGAGAGCTGACGCAACAAAGCCCCGCGGCATGCGTGGCCGTCAGAAAATTTCGATCCCTGAAAATGTCCCGCGCGACATTCGGATAATTGAACCTGAAACGGGCAGTACTTGTAGCTGCGGGTGCGATATGAGGCCACTCGGCGAACAGGTGATCGAGCGCCTGACCTTTGTTCCAGCGCAGCTGCGTGTGATCGAAGAACACTACCCTAAGTATGTGTGCCGTACTTGTGATAAGTTTGTTCAGGCTCCAGTTCCTAAGCGCGCCTTTGAGCAAACTCGGTTTGATGACCAACTGATCGCGGGATTGGCCGTCAGTAAATTTGCAGACTTTATTCCAAACTATCGCCAAGAGCAGATCTTTAAGCGTTCGGGCGTTCGCTTACATCGGTCGTCGATGATCAGAATGATGAACAGCGCCACAGATGCTCTGTGGCCGGTTTTCGAAGCGTTGGAACGCGACCTGAAATCAAGTTCAAAACTATACATGGATGAAACTGTGTTGGCCCAACTTGATCCCGGTAATGGGAAGACAAAAACTTGCTATGTTTGGGCTCTTTGCCGCGACGATCGCCGCTGGAATGGTAATGAAAATCCCGGCGTTGTGTTTCATTTCAAGCAATCGCGGCATGGCCTGCATGCCGGGAAAATTTTGCAAGGCTTCAATGGCACGCTTCAAGTTGACGGTTACTCCGGGTACAATCGCCTGACCCACTCGGAACGAGAAGGCGGTCCGTTAACCTTGGCCTATTGCTGGGCGCACGTGCGCCGGAAATTCCTTGATGAGCACAAGGCAAACAAGTCCAAGGCGGCGTTCGAGATCATGGAGATGATCAATCGGATTTATGGGATCGAACGCGATATGATCGCTACAAACCATATCAATGCGAATACGCGAAGAGTCATTCGCCAAACAGAAGCAGCACCTCTCATCGCATCTTTGTTCGCACGACTTAAACAGCTTGCGACACAGACTTCCAGGAAGTCTTCATTGGGCAAGGCGATCAGCTACTCCCTAAAACTTGAGAGGGGATTGCAGGTTTTTCTAAACGATGGCCGGGTCGAATTTGACAGCAACGCCGTTGAGAACACTATTCGGCCAATCGCTTTGCTGAGAAAAAATGCACTCTTCGCCGGTTCCGAGGTTGGAGGTCGCAACTGGGCTGTCATGGCTAGCATCATAGGCACTTGCCGAATAAATGGTGTCGAACCGTATGCCTATCTCACCTGGGTATTTGAACAGATGGCCAACGGTCATCCTCGGTCCAAATATAATGAGCTGTTGCCTTGGAACTGTCCACACGGAAAGTTCGCTATCGAATAGGTCGATAATATTTGGCAAGCCATTGGATACCCGCCTGACCCAAGTCAGGCGGGGTTTGGGCGTGCTCAAAACACGAAGTACAATATCGCCATCCGCTCTCTGTAAATGAAAATGTCAGCAAAGCGCAGGAAGCAGACTCTGCAAAACTGCAAACTATGGTCGCCTTTCACGACAAGCCCGGCCCAAAGGAGACATCCATCGGTCAGATTTATGCCGCGTCGCAGCTTTCGCATCGCGGCCATTCGTGCATCGCGCAGCATTGTGTCTCTCATCTAGGGCTGCAACGTAGAGCGAAAAGTTGAAGAGTGGATCGCCCGGTGGAGCCGGTGCTGAGTGCATGTAAGAAATCACGCGTCGCGAAGTCACGCATGATCTGTTTCGCCTGATCGACCGATGGCAGATCGACAGGATCGAGACCTGCGAACTTGGCTTTGATCTCGCGCGCCTTACAGGCGGCATCGGGGGTGAAGAGTTTGACGACCGGCACGACATCCGGCTCATCGAGCCCTTGCTCCTGCCGCTCAAGCCGCAACTGGCAGTTGCGCACAAGCGCTTCATGGATGGGTTTTGGAATAGTTTCATAGTCTTGTCTCCTGTTTGTTGTTTTCGAAAGGACGCGGGGGACAGGCGGCGGGGGCATCAGACGAGGGGGCATGCCCAACACGGTCCAGCGAAGCCTCGGCGAAGCTGGAGTGGTGCGGGCAGTGGCATTGATCGCGCGGCGCGCCCGCCGATACGCGGCCCTTTGCTTTCGAAAGCAAACAGAGGAGACAGCTTTTGATGCGCTGTCAGACCATCAGCGCGAGGGATCGACGCCGCATGGCCGAGATCGCCATCAAGGTGAGCTCGGTTTACGAGAGCTCGGTTCTGCTGCGCAGGACGCGCCGAAGCAGTTTCAATGGACGCAAAGAGCGGCAGTTGCTACCATTAGGCGATGAAAAAGAACATGAATGTCATAGAGTTAAGGTGATCAAGGCGTCCTGACTGGAAATTGCCATCCGCGAACGAGTCAATCCCGCAGTTTGGCAAAGAATGATTGAACAACGAGTAGTAAATTGAGATGAGCGACCCGACGAATTCCAAGCCACGTATCCCACTGCGCCACCTATCGGTACGAGTTCCTTGGCACGACGCTGGTTGGGACGGCACAGTTTGTCGTGAGCCTCGAAAAAACGCCAGTTGCCTTGCGCTCAACCGTATCGGCGCGAGCAAGAATGACGATCTGGAAGAGAATTACGCGGGTCAGTTGCTCGACGATGTTCCGGTCAAGGATGTACCGCCCTGTTTTGCCGAACGCGTCAACTTCTTATCGCCGCGTCCGCAGCGCCGCATTGCTCACCATGCCTATTCAAGTACGAGCGAACATCACAAGCACATTGTAGAGACGCCCTTCATGCATCCGGCCTATTCGGCAGCAGCGACTCCATTCGGATGGCTACTGAAGGAACGCGCTTGGGGAACTGACTGGAGCAAGGAAAAGCTCGACACATACTCGCTCGTTGAACGCTACGGAATTGAGTCCGCGCCTGAGCACGAACCCGACGAACCGGGCTGGCTTGCAGCCCGTCCGTGGATTCAGGGTGAGAAAAACCAAGCGGCGCTTCTTGAAGCGTTCTTCGGCGCGCTGAAACCGAAACAGAGTCTTGTCTTTACCTATGCCAAGCGCACGCCGCTGATCGACGATGATCAATGGATGCTGGTCGGTGTGGGGCAAATTACCTCGATTGGCGGACTGCAAGAATGGGACTACGACCCGCCGCAACATGACAGGCTTCGCTCATATCTTTGGGAACGATCGATTGGCCATTCGATCCGGCCTGATGGCGATGACGGCGTCCTGCTTCCGTATCATGATCTGCTGGAACGCTGCGACAACGATCCGACACTCGATGCGTCGCCATACATCGCCTTCATTCCTGACGCCTTTCGGGAGGAGTTTCTGTTCGCCAGTGAGCATGTTTCACCGGGAACAGCAATTGCGGCGCTCCTTAGTATTAAGACCGCGCTCACCAACTATGAAGGGCATTTCGGTGGCGATTGGAGCAGGCAGCTTAAGTGGATTGACCTTCAACTCGGCGAGCTATGGGCAATGCGCGGTCCCTATCCTGGGATGGGGTCTGTCCTCTGCGCTATGGGCGTCGAGCACGGCTATCAGCTGGCCTATCAATGCTGGGAGCAAGCTGGCGAGAACGGTGATCCTTGGCCGGTGCTCGCGGACCTAGCCCAAGACTCGAAGGAATTGCCGGGTGATCTACGCGACCAAGTCGAGGGATTCAAAGACACATGGTCCTATCTGACCAGCGAGCGCGGAAAAGATCGGCTCGCCTTTGGCAAGCTGCTCGCGCGTTTTGACATTGCCCTTCCGCAAGCCATACGTTGGTGGGACCAGTCATCCCGCAACAATGCCGGGATTGTGCTGGCTGGCGACGAGGTCAGCGATGCTGCGATCATAGAAAACCCCTACTTGCTCTACGAGTGCGATCGCGATCAGCCGGAACCGATTGCATTTGAGACTATCGATCAAGGGGCGTTTCCTGAAAAAGCCATCGCTGCGAAACATCCGCTTTCGGCTCCGTCGAAGATCACGGGCGCTGTGGATGGCAGACGACTTCGCGCGGCGACAACTGCGGTGCTCGAAGAGGCCGCTGTTAACGGCCATACGCTTATGTCACGGGCGGACATCATTTCAGAACTACGGGAACGACCGTTGAGCCCGACGCTGCCCGCATCGGATGACCAGTTTGAAATCCATGCGGAAAAGCTCGGTCCGATAATTGCCGAATGCAATCTTGAGGATGGCAAACCCGCCTACCAACTCGACCGGCTTGTGGTTTCGCGCGAGTTGATTTCGAGCTTGGTGAGGAAGCGTGTCAACCAGGGCAAGCGACACACTGTCGATATCAACTGGCTGGAAAAGCTCGACACAGAGTTCCCTAAAGACAAGCAAGCGCCAAAGGGTTCCAGTGAATATCTTCGCCGCATGGAGAAGGCGGCAGCGCTGGAAGAACTCGCCGCGTCACGCTTTTCTGTCTTGATTGGACCGGCAGGGACCGGAAAGACGACCCTGCTCAAGTTCCTGTGCGAAGCTGATCCGATCTCCAAGAACGGTATTCTCTTGCTCGCACCCACCGGCAAAGCCCGTGTCCGCGTTCAGCTCTCGACCGGAATGGAAGCTAAGACGCTCGCACAATTCCTTCGCCCGCAACGCTATCACGAGGCAACACAAAGCTATCGCGTCATCGGCAATGTTGAACGCAACTCGGCGTACAAGACCGTCATCGTCGATGAGGCTTCGATGCTGACGGAAGAACAGCTTGCTGCGCTGCTGGATAGTCTTGGCCTTGTCGAGCGGATTATTCTCGTAGGCGATCCAAGTCAGCTTCCGCCAATCGGAGCGGGGCGGCCATTCGTCGATATCGTAAAGCTTCTCCAGCCGGAAAGCTTTACGGTCAATGAACCGCACATTGCAAAGGGTTACGCAGAACTCACCATCGGCAGTCGCCAAAAGGGCAAAGAGCGGCATGATCTTGAGTTCGCGGAGCTGTTCAGCGGTCGGTCTGCCGGACCGGCACAGGACGAGATTATTGCTGGCGTCTCGGATGGCGAAGTCAGTCCGAATTTGAGAATCTGTTCTTGGTCCTCACCGGCGGCACTGGCCAAGATGCTTCCCATCGTGATTGGTGAAGAACTCGGCATCGATCCCGAGAACCTCGAACAGTCCTTCGCCGTACAAGCACTCGGCGGCAAGGAGAGCTATGGCTCCGTCTACTTTAATTTCTGGAGCTCGGGACCTGCAGCGGATCGATGGCAAATCCTTTCACCTATCAAGGGTGAAGCCGCAGGCACGGTCACCCTCAATCGTCTTATTCAGCAAGGCTTCCGCGGTGAGACTAAGCGCAAGGCTGCGCTCGCCGATCGTCGCTTTGCCAAGGTTCCGGAACCAATGGGCGGTGACGGCATCATCTATGGCGACAAGGTCATCAATCTTGGCAATCATCGAAGACGATGGGTGTTTCCTGAAGAGTTCGACGATGGCACCGAGCCATTGCGCTATGTCGCCAATGGCGAGATCGGAATCGTAACCGGGCCGTTCAAGAAAAAAGGCAAGAAGATCAAACTCAACAACCTGAAGGTGACGCTCTCGTCCCAGCCGGGATACGAGTACACCTACTGGCAAAGTGATCTCGGCGAGGACAAGAACCTGCTCGAACTCGCCTACGCGCTAACGGTGCACAAAGCCCAGGGCAGCGAGTTCGACACAGTGTTCGTTGTTCTTCCGAACCCCTGCCGCATACTATCAAGAGAACTGCTTTACACGGCGCTGACCCGCCAGAACGAACGCCTTGTTTTGTTCTGTCAGGGCGAACCCCACAAGCTTCTTGAGTACAGGCATCTGTCAGATGCTGCCCGCCGCCTCTCGAACCTGTTCGAAGCACCCGAGCCGGTGCAGATCGGCCAGCATGTTTACGACAGCAAGCACATTCATATGTCGCGCAACAAGGAACTGATGATCTCGAAGTCCGAGGTGATCATCGCCAACGAACTAAGCGCTTCCGGCATTGAGTATGCCTATGAGCGGCCCTTCGTCGGCAGCGACGGTTCTCATCGCTATCCGGATTTTACGATTGAAGACCCCGATACCGGCGTCACCTGGTTGTGGGAGCATCTAGGGATGTTGGGCAACGCAGAGTATGAAGAAAAGTGGGGGTATAAGCAGCAATGGTATCGCGACAACGACGTGCTTCCGCATGAAGAAGGCGGCGGTGACGCCGCTACACTCATCACGACAACCGAGTTGAACGGTATCGACCACAACCAGATCGCCAACCTGATCAAGCTGATCAAGGAAGGCGGATGACCTGATTGAAAGGGCTGCCTATGCGGCAGCCCGATCTTCACCTTGAATCTGATGAAGATAATCGACGGCGCGCTGCGCATGCGCGGCTGCGCCGAAGATCGCGCGATTGTCGTCTTTCAGCACTTTGATCCACAAGCCGATATATCCGAGGGCCAAGGGTGTTCAGCTAGGCAGTTTCATATTGGCGCTATGCGCCAATATAGACGCCATATGATGCAGCGGATAGATACTTCAGGCGGGGTCAGATGCAACGCTT
>JBLWUN010000057.1:0-6930 GCA_048268905.1 Maricaulaceae bacterium
AAAAGCCTCGGCGACTACGCGGGAGAATGGCTTGTGTTTTTCTCGCACCCCGCCGACTTCACGCCCGTGTGCACGTCTGAGTTTATCGCCTTTGAGAGACACACCGATGCATTCGAAAAATTGAACTGCAAGCTACTCGGCCTCTCCGTAGATAGTGTTTACTCTCATATTGCTTGGCTCGACAACATAGAGAGTGCATTCGGCGTGAAAATTACATTCCCCGTGATAGAGGATGTCTCAATGGCCGTTTCCAACGCCTACGGCATGATCCACGACAGCTCGGTCAGTACAGCTACGGTACGTTCTGTTTTCTTCATCGACCCCAAGGGCATATTACGGGCGATGATCCACTACCCGATGAACATTGGACGTTCTGTTGACGAAATTTTACGTGTCGTTCGCGCACTTCAAACCACCGAAAATAACGATATCTCTCTTCCTGAAGGCTGGCAACCCGGAGACAAGGCTGTCCTTAATCCGCCTTCATCACGCAATGAAGCACCAGCAAATGACACAGCAAAGACATGGTATTATCAGGAAGTTGACCTTCCTTTGAAGGCATCCTCTTGAAAACGCCAGCCGACATGATTGAGAAAGCAGGTGATGTTGCCAAATTGCTTAAGCTCATCAGCAATCCCAACCGGCTGATGATCGTTTGTAAGTTATTGAGCGAAGAAATGTCCGTAGGGGACATGGAAACAGGCCTCTCTATTCGTCAACCGACATTATCAAGGGAGCTAGGACATTTGCGCGAAGCCGGCATCCTCACAACACGAAAACAGTCCAAAGTCGTTTTTTATCGTTTAGACAACCCCAGAATGGCGCGGCTTATCCAAGCTATTTGTCACTCTTTAAGTGATGACAACCAAATCGATCTCTCTGAGGGATTGGCTACACGCTCAACGACGCCATTTAACCCGCGCCCAAAATTCATAAAGCAAGAAAACGTCAGTAAACCTGGAGTTAAGTCATGATAAAACCAAACGTCACATCCTTTTTTGACGAAGACACTTTTACGGTCACGCATATCGTTACAGACCCAGCATCGAAGCAATGCGCCATTATAGATTCGGTGTTAAACTTTAACCCTAACTCAGGCCGCACAGCGACGACATCTGCCGATGACGTCATACGGTTCGTTCAGAGTAATGCTCTATCCGTTCAATGGATTTTAGAAACACACGCACATGCAGACCACTTCTCTGCCGCGCCCTATTTGCAAGAAAAGCTAGGCGGTACAATCGCCATTGGCGCCCACATTCCTGATGTTCAAAAGGTCTTTGGCGGATTGTTCAACGAAACACAGGCATTCAAAAGAGATGGCAGTCAATTTGGCCACCTCTTTAATGACGGTGAGACATTTAAAATCGGCGATATGGAAGCTGAAGTTTTATATGTTCCCGGCCATACTCCGGCCTGCATTGCCTATCATATTAGCGATGCTGTGTTCGTCGGCGATACGCTGTTCATGCCAGATTATGGCTCAGCGCGTTGTGATTTTCCGGGCGGGGATGCTGGAACCCTATACGATTCAGTTCAGAAACTATTCGCCCTATCCGATGATACTCGCATGTTCCTCTGCCATGATTACAAGGCGCTCGGACGTGATGAATTTGTCTGGGAAACAACGGTCGGCAAGCAAAAGGCGTATAATATTCACCTTCATAACGGCGTGAGCCGGGATGAGTTTATCGCCATGCGGACAGCAAGGGATAAAACCCTAGATATGCCCCGCCTTATCCTGCCATCGATTCAGGTCAATATGCGCGCGGGTGAAATGCCGGAACCCGAAAGTAACGGCCAACGTTACCTTAAAATCCCCCTTAACGCAGTTTAGGAGACTTCCCGTGGATCCCAAACGTCTAACCCCTGCCCTCTTCGTTTCCGAACAAATCCATCTTGCTGATTTAGAAAAATTAAAAGAGTTAGGTTTTGATACGATCATCAACAACCGCCCCGACGGGGAAGTTCCGCGTCAGCCTAAGTCAGACACGATCGCGCGGTATGCGAAAGATCTGGGCCTAGAATATCACTTCATACCAGTCGTTCCAGGGAAGTTATCCGAAGACAACATCAAAGAGTTCCAATCAGCTTTGGATGCAAGGCCCCGTCAAGCTTTGGCGTTTTGCCGGACCGGTACACGGTCGACGACACTTTGGGCACTGTCTGTGGCAGGGCAATTACCGTCAACTGAGATTTTGAAGTCCGCAAGAAATGCCGGATATGACCTCACAGCGATCACATCAGACCTTGAGGCCAAAAACATCAAACAATCCCCATCAGCGATGCCTATAAAGACAGCAACAGCCTCACATACTGTCGTCATTATAGGCGGCGGGTCTGCTGGTATCGCTACTGCCTCAAGCCTCTTAAGGCGCCGTCCGTCTCTGGACGTTGCTATTATTGAACCCCGTCAGACCCATTATTATCAGCCCGGCTGGACGATGGTCGGCGGAGGAATATTTGACGCAGAGTTCACAGCGCGCCGCATGAAAGATTTCATACCTCAAAAGGCACAATGGATCGAAGGCGCAGCCGCTAAATTTCATCCTGAAGCCAACACCATTGAACTGGAAGACGGGCGCCATGTTAAATATGAGATGCTCGTTGTCGCGCCCGGGTTGCGCTTGGACTTTCAAAAAGTTCAGGGGCTTGAAGACACGCTTGGTAAAAACGGCGTCACATCGAATTACCGTTATGACTTAGCCATCTATACATGGGAACTGGTTCAGGGCCTAAAGACAGGTACCGCAATTTTTACGCAGCCCCCCATGCCTATTAAATGTGCCGGAGCGCCGCAAAAAGCCATGTATCTCTCCGCAGACCACTGGTTTCGAACGGGCGCGCTTAAAAACATCAACATTCATTTTTGTAATGCAGGCGGCGTTATTTTTGGCGTCAAAGAATATGTTCCAGCTTTGATGGAGTACGTCAAAAAATATAACGCGCATCTCGACTTTGGTGAAAACTTGATAAAAGTTGACGGGCCAAATAAAACAGCGTGGTTTGAGAAAACAGATGCCGAGGGGCAAACTTCAGTTACCGAGCGCAAATTTGACATGCTTCATGTCTGCCCTCCTCAATCAGCGCCGGATTTCATCAAAACCAGTCCGCTTGCAAACGAAGGTGGCTGGGTAGACGTCGATCCCGAAACCCTGCGTCACACCCGCTATATGAATATCTATTCGCTCGGAGATGCTTGTTCATCCCCAAATGCAAAAACAATGGCTGCAGCGCGAAAGCAAGCCCCAATTGTTGCAACAAACGTCCTTGCGAAACTCGATAATCGGCGAGCACGAGCTGTATATGATGGCTACGGGTCCTGTCCCTTAACCGTAGAACGGGGGAAAATTGTCCTCGCAGAATTTGGATATGGCGGGAAGCTTTTACCCTCCTTCCCTAAATGGTTCATCGATGGAACACGCCCCTCTCGCTTGTCGTGGTTCTTAAAAGAGAAAATTTTACCACCCGTCTATTGGAAGGGAATGCTCAAGGGAAAAGAATGGCTCGCCAAACCCAACACCCACAAAGAGACAAATGATTAAAGTGCCGACTTAAGCATTTCTCCCTCAAATAGGACGCGCCCATGACATTCAACCTTTCAAAATACTTTCCCGTTTTGGACTGGGGCCGAACCTATAAGGGTGAAACATTCGTCAATGATGGCATCGCGGCCATTATCGTGACAATTATGCTTATTCCGCAATCCTTAGCCTATGCTTTGCTTGCGGGACTGCCCCCGCAAGTGGGGCTATATGCCAGTATTCTTCCCCTTGTGGCCTATGCCGTCTTTGGCACCAGCCGAACATTGGCGGTTGGCCCTGTCGCTGTCATTTCATTAATGACGGCTGCGGCTGCCGGAAAAATGGCCGTGCAAGGATCGCCCGAATATCTTGCAATCGCGATATTGCTCGCACTTATTTCCGGCTTGATGCTTTTTGTTATGGGGTTATTTCGGCTTGGTTTCATCGCCAACTTTCTAAGCCATCCTGTTATCTCTGGCTTTATCACGGCCTCCGGAATTCTTATCGCGGTTAGTCAGCTTAAGCATATTTTGGGCGTCAAAGTCACAGGGCATAACCTTCTTGAAATTGGTCAATCCCTCATTAGTCAAATACCAAACACGAATGTCCCGACTCTCATTATCGGCATTTCCGCCACGGTCTTTTTGTTTTGGATTCGAGGCAACCTCAAGCCTTTGCTCATCAAAGCAGGTCTGTCAGAAAAACTCGCAGGGATCGGAACGCGCGTTGGGCCTGTCATTGCGGTTATTGTTTCCATACTTGTCGTTGCTGGCATGGGGCTGGATAAAACCGGCGTTAAAATCGTCGGTGACATTCCTAAAGGCTTACCCCCTATTAGCGCGCCTCAATTCGATCTCTCGCTTTGGACCAGCCTCCTTGGTTCCTCGCTTATTATTGCGATTATCGGCTTCGTTGAGTCTGTTTCCGTCGCGCAGACCCTTGCCGCAAAACGCCGTCAACGCATCGATCCCGACCAAGAGCTGATTGGCCTCGGGGCTTCTAATATCGCCGCAGCCTTTTCAGGCGGTTACCCCGTCACAGGCGGCTTTGCCCGCTCTGCCGTTAATTTTGACGCAGGCGCAGAAACCCCTGCCGCAGGTGCATTCACCGCAATCGGCATCGCCCTCGCCACCCTTTTCCTGACCCCGCTTTTATATGCCCTCCCCATCGCGGCCCTAGCAGCAACCATTATTGTCGCCGTTTTGTCATTGGTTAACATCGGCGCAATCAAACAAGCCTGGAGTTATTCCAAAACCGATTTTTCCGCGATGATGGCCACCATACTTCTTACGCTTGCGATTGGCGTCGAAGCGGGCGTTATGGCGGGTGTTATCATTTCTATTGGTATGTTCTTGTTTCGCTCCTCACGGCCGCACTATGCGGTTGTTGGCCAAGTTCGCGATACCGAGCATTTTCGAAATGTAGAGCGGCATGATGTCATCACCAGCCCTCGCGTTCTCACACTTCGTATTGATGAATCGCTTTATTTCGCGAATGCTCGCTACCTTGAAGACGCAATTTATGAGCGAGCGCTACAAAACAGCGCGGTACAACATGTCATCCTGATGTGCTCGGCGGTTAATGATATAGATTTAAGTGCACTGGAAAGCTTGGAAGCCATTAATGAACGGCTCAAGTCTGCAAATATTAGCTTTCACCTTTCCGAACTGAAAGGCCCTGTCATGGACAAGCTCGAAAGATCACACTTACTGCACGACCTGACGGGAAATGTATTTCTAAGCCAGCATGACGCCATTATGACCTTATGTGGGAACGCCTTCGATAAAGAAATGGAGTTTCATCTCTAATGGAAGACCTCGCCGTAAACCTCGCCAGAGCGCAATTTGCCTTTACGATGTCGTTTCATATTATTTTTCCATCCTTCTCCATTGGCCTCGCAAGTTATCTTATGGTTCTCGAAGGCCTTTGGCTAAAAACAAACAAACCCGTTTACCTTCGGCTCTTCAAATATTGGAGAAAGATTTTCGCAATGGCGTTCGGCATGGGCGTCGTATCCGGCATTGTCATGTCTTATCAATTTGGCACCAACTGGAGCGTGTTTTCGGATAAAGCAGGCCCCGTCATTGGTCCTTTGATGGCTTATGAAGTTCTCACGGCTTTCTTTCTCGAAGCAGGCTTTTTAGGTGTCATGCTCTTTGGCATGGGCCGCGTCTCTAAGAAGCTTCATTATTTTGCGACCGTAATGGTTGCGGTTGGGACACTTATTTCCGCCACATGGATATTATCCGTTAATTCCTGGATGCAAACCCCGCAAGGCTTTTCCATCAACGATGCCGGACAGTTTATACCGGAGAACTGGCTTGAGATTATCTTTAACCCCTCCTTCCCCATTCGTTTGGTGCATATGATTCTCGCGTCCTACCTCACCACCGCATTCGTTGTCGGGGCCGTAGGCGCGTGGCACCTTATTCGCGAAAAAACCAATGCAGACGCCAGAAAAATGTTCTCAATGGCCATGTGGATGGCTGCCATCGTTGCGCCAATACAAATTTTTGCCGGAGACCTACACGGGCTAAACACACTTGAACATCAGCCCACCAAAGTTATGGCAATGGAAGGACATTTCGAAAGCCATCCAGACGGCGCGCCGCTCTATCTTTTTGGTATTCCTGACCAAGAAAACCAAAAACTTAAGTATGCGATTGGCATTCCAAAAGCGTCATCTCTTATCTTAAAACATGACCTCAACGCGCCCCTCGCAGGATTAGATACGGTCGCACGCGAAGACCAACCACCCGTGGCGATTGTTTTTTGGAGCTTCCGCATCATGGTCGGGATCGGCATGCTGATGCTTTTAACAGGTCTTTACAGCCTATATCTTCGTCTAAAGAAACGGCTTTATAGCGCGGCAACCTTCCATAAGGCCGCAATTATCATGGGGCCATCAGGATTTGTCGCGGTTCTCGCAGGATGGATAACCACAGAAGTCGGACGCCAACCCTATACAATATATGGGCTTTTACGCACAAGCGATTCAATTGCCCCTGTCGGCGCGCCAGCCGTTGCCGCCTCTCTTTTAGCCTTCGTTGTTGTTTACTTCCTACTTTTTGGCGCAGGAACTTATTACATCCTTAGAATGATGTCTAAAAACCCCGGAGAACTGACAACGTTTCCCGGTACGGTCACACGCTCAGCAGGCACAACGCCAGCAGCGTCACTCAGTAAAAAAGTACCATAGGAGGCCTGAATGTTTGATCTTCCAACTATTTGGGCCAGCCTTCTAGCCCTCGCGATTTTCATCTACGTTATTCTAGATGGGTTTGACTTGGGTATCGGTCTTGTTTTTCCGTTTTTGAAAACTGACAAATGCCGGGATGTTGCAATGAACTCCGTCGCACCTGTATGGGACGGCAATGAAACGTGGTTAGTCCTCGGCGGCGGCGGG
>JBLWUN010000058.1:0-6924 GCA_048268905.1 Maricaulaceae bacterium
AGAGTGCATAAGATTGCACGAAAATGCAAAAGAGTGCATGATAGCGCACGAGATGGCACAACTTTCACCTGTCGTGCTGGGGGCAGGATAGGTTTGGTGGGGCCACCAAACAGCCCAAGCGGGCTTCCTGCTTATTCGCATGGCTGTGCCATGCTCAACGGACAATATTGATATGCCTTGTGGCGACAGGCAGAAGAACGCTGTTGGTAGCGCGATGCATCGGACAGTTTTGATGCAGTTAGAATAATTGTAGATTTTGGGGGGTATTTGAATGGCATTGCTAGAAGACGTTAGAAACGGTGCCATTGTTTCAGGAATACTCCCTAACCAGACAGTGGAAGTTATCAGCAGTAGCTGGATTGGCGACCAAGCTGTAAATGTTGTTTATCGTACAACGTCAGGCTCAGTTTCCGAGGCGACACTTTATCGCGATGACGAGTACCGAATTGGTTTGGAAAGTCGCGGACATTTATGGTCGTTCGACGCTGATGGGGCTCTTTTGCGCCTCGTGACTGAGGCCAACAGAATCAAACTCGCTCACTACTTCGACCCTTATCTTGCGATACACACCAGCCTTGTAGATCCGCTGCCACACCAGATATCAGCGGTATATGGAGAAATGCTGCCGCGTCAGCCTTTACGCTTTTTGCTGGCCGATGATCCTGGCGCAGGTAAAACCATTATGGCGGGCTTGCTGATCAAGGAGTTGGTCGCGAGAAGTGACCTTGAACGTTGTTTAGTTGTGGCACCCGGCAGTCTTGTAGAACAATGGCAGGATGAACTCGGCGAAAAGTTTGGTTTGGAATTCGACATTCTCTCTCGCGATATGATCGAAACATCACGGTCAGGGAATGTATTCAACGACCGAAACAGATTGATTGCCCGACTAGATGTATTAGCGCGCAATGAGGACCTGCAAGAAAAGCTTGCAAGTTCAACTGAGTGGGACTTGATCATTTGTGATGAAGCTCACCGAATGTCGGCAACTTTCTTTGGCGGTGAGGTCAAATTTACCAAGCGTTATCAACTTGGACAGCAACTGGGGCAGATATGTCGTCATCTGCTGTTGATGTCGGCAACGCCACACAATGGCAAAGAAGAAGACTTTCAGCTTTTTATGGCATTGTTGGACGGAGACCGCTTTGAAGGTCGCTTCCGAGATGGTGTGCACTTGGCTGACACTTCCGACATGATGCGTAGGCTCACCAAAGAGGAACTACTCAAGTTTGATGGTCGACCGCTATTTCCCGAGAGGCGCGCATATACCGTCAAATACGATCTCTCCCCTCAAGAGGCTGAGTTATATGGAGCGGTTACTGAGTATGTCCGCAACGAGATGAACCGTGTTCAGCGGTTTGCAGAGCAAGACGGAAAGAAGCGGAACAATGTCGGATTTGCTTTACAGATATTGCAAAGACGCCTCGCGTCATCTCCAGCCGCGATTTATCAATCTCTGAAGCGTCGTCGTGAACGGCTTGAGACAGAGCTTTCGGAAGCTCGGTTGATACACAAAGGTCGCAAGTCACGGTTTGATCAGGATTTCGATTCAGACGAAATCCTGAGAAACATTGATGAATATAGCCAAGATGAGATTGATGATCTTGAAGACCGTATTTCCACCGGGGCAACAACAGCAGAAACTGTTGAACAGCTTGAGATAGAAGTTGATACCCTGAAAGGGCTCGAGGCTCTGGCTATGGGTGTTCTGCGTTCAGGACAAGACACCAAGTGGACGCAGCTAAACCGAATTCTTGATGATGAGTTGATGGTTGATGCTGACGGTAATCGTCGAAAGCTAATTATCTTCACTGAACCAAAAGACACTCTCCATTACTTGCTTGATAAGGTGCGGTCGCGATTAGGTCGGCCAGATGCTGTGGAAGTGATTTATGGCGGTGTTACCCGCGAAGAGCGGCGTAAGGTTGTTGAGCGGTTCATGCAGGACCGGGACATGCTCGTACTGATTGCCAACGATGCCGCTGGCGAAGGTGTAAACCTCCAACGCGGCCATCTGATGGTTAACTACGATTTGCCTTGGAATCCCAACAAGATCGAACAACGCTTCGGACGTATTCACAGGATTGGCCAGACCGAGGTCTGTCACCTTTGGAACCTGGTAGCGTCGGATACTCGTGAGGGTGAAGTATACGCTCGACTGCTTGAAAAGCTCGAAGCGGCGCGTGAGGCATTGGGCGGTCGCGTTTACGATGTTCTCGGCGAGTTGTTCGAGGGGACTGCCCTGAGAGACTTATTGTTTGAAGCAATTCAATATGGCGAACAAGAAGAGGTTAAAGCACGTCTATTTAACGCCATTGATGGGGCCGTCGATCAAGAACATTTGTTAGAACTGCTTCGACGGAGGGCGTTGACGAACGACAGCATGCCAGAGGCAAGGGTTCAGGAACTAAGATTACAGATGGAGAAAGCTGAGGCGCAGAGACTGCAACCTCATCATGTACAAAGCTTCTTTATCGAAGCTTTCCAGCATCTGGGCGGACAAATCAAATCACGGGAAGAGGGACGTTGGGAAATAACACACGTTCCGCTAGCAATTAGGGAACGCGATAGACAGGTTGGTACCTCTGCGCCAGTGCAAAAGAAGTACGAGCGCATATGTTTTGATAAAAGACTGATCAATAAGCAACCTGTTGCAACCTTTGTTTGTCCCGGACATCCCCTGTTGGAAGCGGTCATTAGCTTAGTCAGGGAACAGTACGGCCATCTTATGAAAAAGGGAGCTGTTCTGATTGATGATACAGACCCGGGCTCTGAAGTGTCGGCGCTGTTTATGTTGGAACATAGTGTTCAGGATGGACGGGAAACCTCGCTTGGAAAACCTCATATCATTTCTGAAAAACTTCAGTTTGCATCGATCGATAAGAACGGTGTCGTCACAAATGCGGGGATTGCTCCGCATCTAAATCTTCGACCTGCAACCGACGAAGAACTCTCTCGGCTTGATGATGTCCTGAACGAAGATTGGCTTCGACACAATCTTGAGGAAAATATTGTTCGGTTTGCCACCATGGAACTCGCGCAGGAACATGTTGCAGAGATCAAAGCGCGCCGTTTACCAGAAATTGCCAAAGTTGAAACAGAGGTTCAGACGCGTCTAATAAAAGAGATAAATTACTGGGACGCGCGTGCTTTTGAACTTAAGGAACAAGAGCGAGCTGGGAAGAAAACCAGACTAAACTGGCAAAATGCCCAACGAAGAGCTGAAAGTCTTGCCGAACGTAAAAGTCGTCGATTGGAGCAATTGAAGCAGGAGAAATTTATTTCTTCTGTACCACCTCGCGTGTGTGGCGGAATGATCGTTATTTCTGCTGGTCTAGTGAGTCTTGAGGAGACGGAGGGATGCTCGGGAGGTTTCTCAGAGGATCCTGTTGCGCGGCGGGAAATCGAACTAGCAGCAATGAATGCGGTGATGGCTGCCGAGAAAGCACTTGGCAATGTTCCAACTGATGTGTCCGCACAAAAAGTTGGTTATGACATCGCATCATTTGATCCTCGGACTGGGCATCTGCGCTTTATCGAAGTTAAAGGCAGGATTGATAGTGCGGACACGGTGATGATTACGCGACAAGAGGTCATTACCTCTCTTCATGAACCAGACAAGTTTATCTTGGCCATTGTACAGGTTGAGAATGGCTTTGCCCGTCAACCTCTGTATGTGCATGGAGCACTCGATACGCGCGAGCCTCCGTTCGATCAGAACGCAATTCAGTTCAATCTCAAGCGTCTATTGGAAAAAGCAATAGCTCCAGGGGGACGGCGATGAGATTTTCTGAAAAAAGCTTTGAAGTCCGATTTTGTGCCACTTTTTCCGCCGCGCTTATGCCATTCAACCGCAATCCACAATGGTTTGGAATGACCCAGGCGCAGGAGCGAATGACTGGAATCGACACGATGCTGAGTATCGGCGGGAAGTTGCTAATTTTCCAGTTTAAGGCCAAGCAGGACGATAAATTCAAGCTTGAGCAGGCGCAATGGCAAAATCTAGCCGGAATTGGGACGAACTATCCCAAAAGTACATACTATGTTTTTCCCGAAGCAGGTGATGTTGCAGCGGCTGCTTCCGCTCACTGTTTGTTGAATACGAGTTGGTGTTGTGACGTTAACGACCTCGGCAAAGGTTTTAGGTCAAATGCCGCTTCTATGTCGCTATCTCTGGTCAAAGCTAAATCAGTGCTGACCAGATCCAAACCAGATCATGATTTCACAGCAAAAACGGCTTGCAAGGTTTTCGGGTGCTTTTGTCCGGCGTTTTTCCGATTGGAGGGTGAGTTGGTGGAAGGGGACGGAGGAGACTTTTACTATTTTCAAGTTGGCACCTCTAGCCACTCAAAAGTTGACCGAACATTTCCGCCGTATCCAAAGAGCCTGGCGGGTATTCCGATTGGTGTCATTTCCGGTGAGGAGGGGGGGCAAGGCAAGCCAGTTACTTCCATCGGACAATTTGAGCAAATGTTAGGCGAGGGTGCGGAGCGAAATCTTGGCAGCGGATTGTCCGGCCTTTTCTTGCCTAGCCGATAACAGCTTGAGCCCCCTGAACGGGCAGCTGCGACCAAACTTCAAGTGGGGAAAGTACCGTGACCATTAATGCTCAAAACCGATTGCTCCCAGACTGGTTTACAAGGATTAGAACCCGCCAAACAGTATTGCCGCGTTTTCAGAGGTTTGAGGCTTGGAGTCATTCAACTGTAACTCAGCTGTTTAACACTATTCTGCAGGGGTTGCCCGTTGGAGCATTGCTTGTTCTGGAAATTGGAAATGAAGAACCCTTTATTTCGCGGACAATAGTTGGTGCTCCTTTGACTGGTGAACGGGTTACAGAGCACCTATTGGATGGGCAACAGCGGCTCACAGGTCTTTGGCGGGCGCTGCACAATAACTACAAAGACCGTACTTATTTCGTATACTTTTTCGACGACGAAGAAACGGGCATGCCCTACTACGTGGACTCTATTGGTCGATGGATGCAAGAGGGTGATACCGAGGCTCGCCCCTTCTACGCAAACAAACCGAGAGAGCAATGGGAGCGCGGCATGATTCCGCTCGATTTGTTCGCTCCGGGCGATGATGCTCATGAGAAATACAAAGCTTGGGCGCGCGAGGCGATCTCAGATCCCGATGAGCGAGAAGACGTTTCCGAAATCCGTTCGCAAATAAGACAAACATTCGCGACCTTCAATTTGCCATTCTTGTCTCTGCCAGTTTCAACATCTAAGGAAACTGCCCTTGATGTGTTTATAAAAATGAACACATCTGCAGCGCCATTGAAGACGTATGATATTGTTGTTGCACAAGTTGAAGCTGGGCTTGGAAGGTCTCTTCACGATTTGGTTGCTTCAGTTAAGACTGATTGCCCGAACATAGTGTCGTACTATGAACCAGAAGAACTGACGCTATACGCTAGTGCGCTCCTACAAGGAAAATCCCCAACAAATAAGACCTATCTTGAAAAAGAGTTTGGGAAAAATCTCCTGAACCACTGGGAGGAGCTCATTAATGGCATCAAAAGAGCGGAAGTATTCCTTGAAGAGGAACGTGTGTTTGATGCTGCTCGGTTGCCGACCGACATTGTAGTTCCCGTTTTGACGGCTCTTTGGGCGAAAACGCCTGCAGGTTTAGATCAAGAGGGATTTGCTAGAGCGACGTTACGGAGATACATGTGGCGAGCTTTCTTCTCTGACCGATATCAGAAGTCAACAAACTCTCGCGCTCTAACGGACTATCTTGAGCTCCGTGCATATCTTGATGGTAAATCCGATCTAAAGCCAGTGGTACTTGATACTGGCCAACACCCATTGCCCGAGGAAAGAGAACTTATGCTTGCCGGGTGGCCGACCAAGAAGGAGCGACTTGCACGCGCTATCTTGGCGCTTGCCCTTCGCGAAGGCGGTCATGATCTTGCTGATGGGAGTACAGTCAGTCGGTCAAATCTTAAGAAGCGAGAGTATCATCATCTTTTCCCGGATGCATACCTGACGAAACTAGGCAGGGAGTCGAACGA
Source organism: Maricaulaceae bacterium (assembly GCA_048268905.1). GTDB lineage: Bacteria > Pseudomonadota > Alphaproteobacteria > Caulobacterales > Maricaulaceae > JACOMS01. The sequence continues at coordinate 6,017 of JBLWUN010000058.1, forward strand.
GATATATCGCTCTCTCAACTGTGCCTTGATCACTTGGAAAACGAACAGAAATATTTCCGATAAGGAACCAGAAAGATATATAGCTGAACGCCTTGAGGGAACAGGAGTTGATGAAAGTGAGGTGCGTCAGCGAATTGCCACACATCTTGTGCCGTACGATGAGATGATCGAAGGTGATTATGACGCTTTCCTTCGCAAACGGGCTGAAATCGTGTATTCGAAGATGCATGAAATTTGCAGTGTTTGAAGGACTTCCATGACCCACGCTTACAAAAAGAAACTCATTGAGGTCGCAATCCCTCTGGAAGCAATCAACGCTGCCTCTGCGCGCGAAAAATCGATCCGGCATGGACATCCATCTACGTTGCATTTGTGGTGGGCGCGACGGCCTTTGGCGGCTTGCAGAGCGGTGTTGTTTGCTCAGCTCGTGGACGATCCATCAAGTTATATCGACACACTGTTGGATGATTCGTCAATTCGCTTACAGGCGGAGGATGAGCTCGAGAAACGACTTAAGGCGTGTAACGGTCGTAAGGTGGATGCGCACGGTAATATACCGGATACACCAGAACCCAGGCTGGAAGATTGCGCCGCAGATATTGAGCGCAAGCGGCTATTCCAGATCATAGAAGACCTCGTGAAGTGGGAGAACTCGACAAACGAGGAGGTGCTGGAGCGCGCGCGGGCCGAGATCCAGCGCAGCTGCGGCGGCCAGTTGCCGCCGATCTATGATCCATTCTCGGGCGGCGGATCGATCCCGTTGGAGGCGCAGCGGTTGGGCTTGCCCTCTTATGGGTCGGACCTGAATCCGGTGGCGGTAATGATCGGCAAGGCAATGATCGAGATCCCACCGAAGTTCAAGGACATGGATCCGATACACCCAGGGCTGAAAGAGCGCAACCACTACC
>JBLWUN010000059.1:0-6760 GCA_048268905.1 Maricaulaceae bacterium
TGGTGCTGAGGCCGGTTGAGTCGGTTTTGGATTTTTGTGATTGGACTGCTCAGCAATGGCACGTTCTGACAACCAATGATGTTGTTGGCGAAATTGCAGCCTATCAGTCCCCCAACATCGTTCTGATACGTCAAAGCGGAGACACCAGAGTTTCTCGTGGCACACCCATGATTATCGCCGACAATAATGGACCCTGGATGCTGGGCGTTGCCTTGAACTATGTCGGGCGTGACGAAGGAATTTTGCTTAGATCTCTGACGGTAGAACTGCCCAAAGGCCTCCAAAACAACCTGAAAAATCTGACGAAAAACCACACTTCAGGCACAGCACTTGCTGTTTCTGCTGCACCTGACGCGCTAGCTGACATCGATGAAATCGCACAGATTGAACGACTTTGCGGCATCGTCGTAAGCGATGCCAATCTCGAGTACCTTCTGTTTGAAGTCATCGAAGACACTGATCTTGCCGAAGGGCGACTGGTTGAGTCAAAAATTGGCAACCATAGCGTCATTTTTCAGATCATTGACGGTTTGACGCGCGAAGACATTGTTCAGCAGAAAAACACTTATGGCTATGCCCGTGCCAAGGCCCGCAAGATTGGTCGATGGGATAGTGATGCCGGCAAATTCATACCGGTAAAATGGCTGCCACGGATCAATGCGCCGGTCTTTCTGCTGGAAACCACGGACCAAAACATCTCTCCAAACGTGGTCGGACATTTTCCCGACACCAATTTTGGCGTTGGCGTAAACATCTCCGAAGCCGTCACCCACAACACTGCCATTCTCGGTATCCTCGGCATCGGCAAGAGCTATCTATCGATCGAACTGGTCGAGCGCATGATTGCCGACGGCATCAAGGTCATTTGCTTAGACTTGACCAACCAATATGCGACATTGCTGTCGGAATTTATTGATGCGACCTACGAAGGTCAGCAACATCAAGAACTGATGAACGCAGGGCGCGGCGGCGTAGCTCACCAGAATCAAGAGCAAGGCGGAAGCCATCCCGCATTTCGAGCAAAGGTTACAGAGCAACTACGCGAATTCCTTCTGCCGGAAAACCCAAGGAGTTTACGTGTTCTCAATCCGGCACAATTTGAAGTTACTCGGCAAGCTGGCCGCATGTATCAGGGCGATGCAAACTGGGCCACGCTGACACCAACTGAAATTACCGCGATTTTTTCGGATGCCGCTCTTGAAGTGTGCCAGGAACTGGGAATGGCTGACCAAGGTCGGCTTTGTCTGGTTTACGAGGAAGCACACTCGCTTGTCCCGGAATGGAATTCGGTCGTAGCTGAGGGTGACAAGGCGGCAACGGCGCGAAGTGCTCGCGCAATTCTGCAGGGACGAAAATACGGCCTTGGATGTCTGCTCATCACCCAGCGTACCGCCAACGTAACCAAAACCATTCTCAATCAATGCAACACAATCTTCGCGATGCGCACATTTGACGATACCGGCAAGGAGTTTCTCTCCAACTATATCGGCCGTGATTATGCCGGTATATTACCTAGTCTTGAAGCCCGTCATGCCGTGATTTTTGGCAAAGCTTCGTCTTGTGAAAATCCCGTTCTTGTTCGACTGAATGACCGTCAACCCTTCCTCGATTCTTTCCGGGCCCAGAATCCAGTGCCCCAATTGCCTGCAATCGAAACTCCAAATGAGGGACCACAGTCCGCAACAGGACAAAAAGCAATTGTTGATGACTTGGATGATGAGATTCCTTTCTGATCATCCCAGACATAAGCGCTACGTGACAGCCAGCGCCTAAAGTTGAAATAAACCTCTTACACCGGAGTGTAATTTCTTCTGTATATTTTTAGTGGGAGGCACAATTGCCAACTCAGGTTATCCGATGCCAACACCCTGTTGGTCAGGGCGGTTTTCATACTTCTGAAATCAGAATCCGCAGTTCAAGAACGGAAAAGTTCACCATCGTGTATGATTGCGGAGCAACACAGAATGACGCTCTCCAGCAATCTATAGATTGGTATGTAAATAATTACGAAAAAATTGATCTTCTTGTCCTCTCGCACTTGGATAATGATCATGTGCAGGGACTGGATCAATTACTGACACATATAAGTGTCGATACCGTCTTAATTCCCTATATTGATCAGCAAGTAAACCTCGCTGATATTTTTCGTATTGAGGCTGAAACTGGTACCAACCTAAATCACATTGAGGCATGCCTTGAACCAGATGTTTGGTTTGGCAAACGTGGAGTTGGCCGCGTAATTCGTGCCAGAGGCAACAGCGATGATGATATGCGAGCACCTGAAGAACCGCCGCGTGACGCTGGGGAGAGAGATGAACTAGGCTTCAGCTTAAAAGTCGATAAAAACAAGCTGAAACAAGTACGAAAACAAAAATCTGCCCAAGCGGAGCTCTCCGATCTCGCACCAGGTTCCTGTCTTGGAATTTCACATCCAAGTTCTTCCATTGACTGGGTATTGATTCCCTACGTCTCAAGTGAACCTTCTGTCAAACTGGCAGACTTTCAGCGTGAGGTTCGAGCGATTCTTTTTGGCAGCAAAACGACAAAGAGGCGCATACGTTCCGAAGACCTTGCCACTAGCCTGAAAGATCGCCGTCAACGCATGAGGCTCAAAAGAGCTTATGGTCGATTTAAGCCGAGCAGAGCAAGAAGCACCCACAACCATGTGTCAATGTCCCTGTATTCTGGACCAATGTCACCGTTCAATCCTGCAACTCCAAAGTTTCAAACCTTCCTACTCACTCACTGGCCACATTCTAATCTGGATGCGTGCCCTGTGGGGTGGTTAGCTACTGGTGACGCACCTTTCAGAAACGAAGCATATCGAACCAAGTGGATGCATTATTATCACCGATATCTTCAGAATATTTCCACTTTGGTTTTATCCCATCACGGCTCACGCCTAGACTTTCATCGAGATTTGGTTTGCGCGACAAGTGCGTATAACTTCGTCGCAAATGCCAGTGATCCCCCCCAATATCGGGGACATGCGAGCGACGAGATACATGACTACGTGGAATCTCACGGCGCGAATTTCATTCATGTTTCCCAATATCCAGAATCAGAATTCCTGGAGATTATCCAAAAGCTTTAACTACAACCTTTTGTCCGGAAACCTCAATTAACGGACAAAATCACTCCCGAAACGATTGCCGTAATCTCACCATGTCACGTGCCACAAAAGTTGTCATTCGTGCCACAAAAGCTGTCATTTGTGCCAAGAAGTTGACAACGATTTCGCACTACGGCGGCAGCTTCTTCTTACCTATGTCTAGAGCATCATCGAAACAGCAATTAGCTGGTTTGTTGTTCACGCCGACCAGGAATTCGCGCCTGGAGTTTGACCTGGTCGGCCATATGTTGCCCCAGCCCGAGCATAAATTAAGAAAACAGCCCCGAGTCTTATAAGTTACTCAATCGGCATCAGGTTTTTTCCAGGCTGGCTTAGCCTGCAACAGGCTACTTTGACCACTTCATTTCAAATCGAAATTAAATTTAAGGTTGAATTATTTGTTATGAAAATGGATACAGAATTTGGATTTGTATTTCGGAAATACATAAAATTGTCAGTTGTTTGTTGAAGGGCGTACCATTGTTAGAGGACTTCCAGAGAACTGATATAATCCTAATTTTAATACAAAAAAATGAGTCTGTACTAAGGAGAATTCTGTAAAACGGATTTGGAAAATACAGAATCGACGTGGATGGGTAATGCAGAATCGGCAGTATTTACAAAAAATACTATGCAACCATTGGTATGTTTTCTGCTTTGAGGGCAAGTTGACAAAAATGCCTGTGGCAGGATTATGAAGCTCGAAATAAATCCGTAAAGGGAGGCCCCAAAACGCAAAAAACCGATCCAGAGAACTGAACCGGTCAATTACGTCGCTAAAGCGAGCTAGTTTGCACCTCCTCCTTTAGCACGTTGCCAAATCCAAGGCAAGCACTGCGTGTCAGCACGCCACGGGTGAGCTTTGCCTGCATCATGCGAAGGAGAAACTTATTATGAAACCGGTACGCCAAGTTGTAAGCCGCAGCAAAGGGCGAGTGCACGGTCTTTACTACAGCCGTAAGGTCAAACGTCTACTTCCCTGGGAATCTCAGCTTGAGAGAGATGCCCTCATCATTCTCGATCTCATTCCCGAAGTTGATGATATTGCGGTGCAGCCATTCAAATTGAACTACCAGTTTGATGGTCGGGAGAGAGTGTATTTTCCGGACATCTTGATCACTGGTGACTTCGGTCGGACAGTGATTGAGGTCAAGCCCAAGCGCGATCTTGGGAAGCCGGAGAATTTGAAACGGTTTCCGGTTATCGAAACGGTATTAGCCGAAAAAGGCTATCAGTTCGAGATTTGGACGGAAGATGACATTCGGCGGGAACCAAGAAGTTCGAACGTCAGGTCCCTTAGTCCTCACCGCTTGAGTGCTTCCCCAGAGTTCGATGCGAGTAGGTTCAGGTCCTATTCCGAGAGCGCAGGAAGTTTCCTGATTCAGGATGTGGTGGAAATCATGGGTGAAGAGGCGACCCTTGATGACGCTTTGACACTGGTCGCAACGGGACAACTTAAGCTCAATCTGGATGAAAAGATCGGGAGGATGTCCTCTGTCGAACTCGTGGACGAGGGAGGAAGGAAATGACAAGAATTCATCTTCCTGAAGGCTCTCGCCTAGCGTTTCAAGGTGCGCAGTATAAGGTCGTGACTTTGACCGAAAACCAAGACGTTCATCTCAGTAGTCTGGATACGGGCGAGCCGCTGCTGATACCGTCTAAAGAGATTGCACAGGCAGTATTTGACGGTGAAGCGGAGATTTTGAGCGACTTTACCAATTATGCTCAGCATCAGTTGGTCTCATTTGACTCTTTTAGTGATCAGGAGCGAACAGAAGCTCGAGCCAGACTCGCATTTGTCAGGCAGGTGGATGGGGCGTCAGGTGCAAGCAATCTTAATCAGGCAGTTAGCTGTGTAGTTCGGCGTTGCGATCAAGACGGTTGTGAAAACATTCCCTCCAAACGGACCCTAATGCGCTGGTACAAATCCTGGATTTCCGGCGGGAAGGATATTCGTGCCTTGTTGCCTAGAAATTGCTTCAAGGGCCCGGACAAGATGCGTTTTGACAACCGACTTGAAAGTATCGTTTGGGAAATTGTGCATGAACGGTATTTGAAGCCGGAATACAGTACCGGAACGGAGATTTATCGGGCTATCTGTCGACGAATAAAAAGGGAAAATCAGACTGCGTCGGTTGGCATGAAGTTAAAAGCTCCCAGCCGTCGGACAATTTATAGGTACCTCAGCAAACTGGACCCCTATGAGGTGCTTGTAGCCCATCATGGCCAGCAGGTGGCAGAGCAAAAGTTTGGTCCTGTCGGTTCGGGAGTTATTACGAGTTATGCCTTGGAGAGGGTCGAGATAGATCACCACTTGGTAGACTTATTGGTTGTCTACCCAAACGGTGATGTGATGGGGCGCGTCTGGGTGACGCTAGCCTTAGACAGCTACAGCCGCATGGTGGTCGGGTTTGATATAAGCCCTGAACCACCCTCCTATCGCTCAATCATGAGGTGCTTGAGAAATGCGATAAGTCCTAAGGACAAGTTCATAAAAAGCGTTGTTGATGAATTCAATGCCCAAAGCGGCAATGAAATAGAAGCTGACATCGAACATGAGTGGCCTTGTTTGGGCATGATCGTTGTTTTGGTTGTCGACAATGGTTTGGAGTTCCACTCACAGAATTTGCTTGATGCCTTAAGTCAGCTTGGAATTTCTATTGAATACAACCCGAAACGAAAGCCACGCTATAAGGGGAAGGTCGAGCGGTTTTTTGAAACGCTCAATTCAAAACTGATCCATACGCTTGACGGGACGACGTTTTCCAACACTAAAGAGCGTGGCGATTATGAGTCCGAAAAGAACGCCAAGCTTACCATTCAAGATTTGATGTTGCTTGTGACAAAGTTTGTGGTCGATGAGTATCCAAACACCTATCACGAAGGGATCAGGGACTGTCCTATTAACAGGTGGACAAAAGGTACGGAAAAGCATCCCGTCCGCCTCCTAAGTAACCTCGAAGATTTAAGTGTTCTGACTTCGTGCGTTGAAACATGTACGTTGTCGCGTATCGGCGTGCGGTTGTTCAATCTGCAATTCCAATCAGAAGCTATCAAACTGCTTTACCGTCAGCTGATGACCGGAAGAATGAACTTGGGGCGCAACCCAAAAGTTCGCGTTAAATATGATCCAGAAAACCTGCTCATGGTTTATGTGGAGGATGCGCGGAACAGAATTTTCTTACCTGCAAGTTGCGTATATGCCTCATATGCTGACGGTTTGTCGGTTTGGCGTCACAAGTTGATCAGCAGGGTTGTTTCCAAGGAGACGGACGGTGCACGCAAGCACTCTGAGGAAAAGCTCCTCAATGCTCGTGTGACAACCTTCGAGCTCGCGCAGCAACTTAAGACTAGTAAGCGGAAGGTGCAGCGAAACAAGGCTCACAGATATGTTCGAGAAGAAGTCATAGCTGAGGTGGTGACTAATTTCGAGAATGCATCAGAGGATAAGCAAAGAGAAGATATTCCAGTTCAGGAATTTGATTTTTCATCTGATGAGATTGCAGCAGAGATCGAAAAAGCTCACTGGAAATCAACGTCTCCGTCCAGAGGAACGGGAGGCGATAATGCATAAAGAAATGATCCTGACCGATGCTCAAGCGGATGGTTTGGCAGCTTTTCAAAATCAGAGGATTCATCATAACCAGT
>JBLWUN010000060.1:0-6751 GCA_048268905.1 Maricaulaceae bacterium
CTCACTTTCTTCGGGTCGGCGTAGGCGAGCAGGTATTTCGCCGCGTCGATTCCGAAGCTGCCGCCGCCGCCGAGAATTGCATAGGTTTTTGTCATTATCTCGCTGCTCTTTGTTTGCCGAAAACCGCCTGACCCGGGGCCACCTTGCGGCGGCTCCGAATTCCCGGCGGATCAGGGGTCAGGATGCGTTGATCGCCTTGAGCCTTTTGACATTGTAGTAGAAATCGTCGGTCATCGGCTCGGGCAGTTTGTCCGCCTTGAACGCTTTGACGAGATCCCGGACCGCATCCTCGATGGAGTGCGCCGGGCGGAAGCCGAGTTTGTCCGCGATCTTGTCGGAATTGATGTGATAGGAGCGGTTGTCGTCGCTCGGCGTGGTGACGAGTTCGATGTCCCCAAGCTCCGGCATTTCCTGCTCGACCACCTTCTTGACGATCCTAGCGATATCCATGATCGACTGGTTCTGGTAACCGGCATTGAAAGTCTCGCCGGCGATCTTCTCGTCCTCGACCTCAAGCAGCAGTTTGTAGAGGTTGCACATATCCTGGATATGCAGGTTCGGACGGAGCTGGTCACCGCCGAACACGGTGATCTTGCCGTTATTGATGGCGTGGTTGGTCAGAATGTTGACCGAGAGGTCCAGGCGCTGGCGCGGACCGTAACCGCAGACCGTGGCCGGGCGGATGGTGACGCAGACGAAGTCCGGGCTCTGATGCTTGAACAGCAGCGGCTCGCACATGCCTTTGAACTTGTTGTAGAGGGTCAGCGGCAGCAGCGGATGATCCTCTTTCACGTCGGGCTGGTCGGAGACACCGTAGACGGAACTGGAAGAGGCGTAGACGAAGCGCTTCACACCAGCTGCCTTGGCAGCGATTACCATCGGCTCGAAAGCATCGAAATTGATGGTCTCGCTCAGCGACTCGTTAAGCTCGAAGCTGGCATCGTTGGAAATGCAGGCCAGATTGATCACCGCGTCGCAGCCCTTGAGGGCTTGTGACAGGGCCGCCGTATCGCGGATATCGCCTTTGACCGAGGTCAGTTTGGGATCGTTCTTCGGCAGAAAATCATCGCCGAAGAACTGAATGTCGTAGGACACAACCTCGTAGCCCTGATCCAGCAGCTGAGGGATCAGCAGGCTTCCCACATATCCGGCCCCACCCGTAACCAGGACCTTCTTGAATCGATTTGCCAACGGGCATACTCCCCTGAATGTGTCTGCTTCAGACCTATTTAAACTTTAATCGACAGCGATGTCGTAGCCAGCCGACGTCGCGTCATCGAAGAACATTTTCACCGTTTCAAGCGAGAATGTGTCGAGATTTTTGCCTGTCCCGGCCAATTTCTTGAGGAGATCGTCGGTCATGGTGATGATCTCACAGCCAATGGCATCGGCCTGAAACAGGTTGAGCACTTCGCGTGGGCTGGCCCACAGCAATTGTGCTTTCGGCTTGCCACTGAGAATATCCTTGCAGCGCTGCATCACCGGAACCGGATCGCGGCCGGTGTCGGCGATACGGCCGGCGAAAACGGACACAATGGCCGAGGTATCGGCGCTCAGCGCATCGGCCACGGCTTCGACCTGTGCTTCAGTCATGAGCGCTGTGACGTTGACCGAAATCCCTTCGGAGGAGAGCGTGCGGATCAGTGATACTGCGGATTCGCCCTTGGTGTTGGTGATCGGAATCTTCACCGAGACATTGCTGCCCCAGGAGGCGATCCGCCGGGCCTGTTTTTCCATGGTCGGAAAATCGTCGGCGAACACTTCAAAGCTGATGGACCGGTTGCCAACCAGGGCGAGGGCGTCCTTGGCAAAGCGCTCGTAGTCTTGAACGCCACTTTTGCGCATCAGAGTGGGGTTTGTCGTGAAGCCCTTGATCAAAGGATCCTTGGCCCGCACGGCGATGGTCCCGAGATCGGCACCATCGGCATAGATAGCAATGGAAAGGCCGGATACGGAAACCATTCTAAAGAATACCCTCGCGCTCTGGGATCACCATTTGGTCTCGGCGATCTGCAATTCCGGATGGCTGACAAGAGCGTGCCAGATTACGCCCTGGAAGGCCTCCGAAATCGGTGTGACCAGGCCTGGATCGACCTGGGGGATGACAATGGTATGGGTGCTGTGACGCGCTGCATAACCTTGGTCGCGTCCGACAATCGAGCAGATCGCCATGCCGAGCTCACGCGCCAGATCGATCGCATGCACCAGATTCATCGAAACGCCGCGCTCCGCATCGCCGCCGCCGACCGAAAAAATGAGAAGAGCATCTTCAGTCTTTGCCCGGCTGATCTTCAACCACTCGCGAAAGACGGTTTCCCATCCCTCATCGTTGGTGCGGGCCGTGAGCTCGGAAACATTATCGGTTGGGGCGTAGGCTTCAATGCCGCAGAGCTTGCGGAAATCATTGACCGCATGGCTGGCATTTCCGGCACTGCCGCCGACGCCGAGAATAAACAGACGGCCACCGCCGTCACGGACGCTCTTGAGCGTCAGCACCATGTCCTCAATCGCCGCAGGATCAAGAGACTGACAAACCTGCCCCGCCAGTTCGAGGAAACGCTGTATGTGCGGCAAGACCCATCTCCAAGCAGCCAGCTTCATATCGAAATTGGGAACGCGAGACCGCATGAGCGGTTTTCCCAGAACGAGAGGATCAAAGCAAGTTTCATGCCTTGTTGTGCAAAGGCTCGACGATCGCCTCCGCCAGCGCCCGTAAGATCAGAGTGGTATTTTCGTGCCCCGGAATGCAGAATCCAGCATGTTGACCCATGAATCGGAAGCATCGCTAAGTGAATATTTTGGGCATACATGGAGGCGTCACGCTTAATCAGCATGATGCCGGCGCTGCGCTGATTTGCGACGGCAAGGTCGTGGCCGCCATTGAGGAAGAGCGCATTCTTCGCATGAAGGGGGCGTATGGCCAGATCCCCATCCGCGCCATCTCCGCGTGCCTCAAGCATGCCGGACTCACGATGCAGGACATCGACGGAATCGTTCATCCGGGCGAAACCTACGATGACATGCCTGGCCGCATTCGTGATTATGTCACTTACTATTTCGGCCATTGCCCTCCGGTGGAGATGATTAATCACCAGATGGCGCATCTGGCTTCCGCCTACTATCACGCGCCGGCAGACGATACCTTCGTGCTGTCCTACGACGCCTACGGCGACCGCCTTAGCGGAGCCTTTGGGATTGCGGATTCCGAGAAGGGCGTCGAGATGCTGGGGTCATTCCCGAACTCGAATTCCCTCGGCATGTTCTACGCAACGATGACGTCCTATCTCGGTTTCATGCCGGGCGAGGACGAGTTCAAGGTCATGGGGCTGGCGGCATATGGGAAAGAAAAATACGACCTGACGGTTTTTGCTAAGCCGACCGCGGACGGATATCAGGTCGATTCCGGCTTTATCCGCAGTGATCCAGCTCCGAAATCCCGTCTGGAGCCTTATTATAGCCAGAAACTTGTCGACCTTCTGGGCGAGCCTCGGCGCCTTGGCGAGCCGATCGACGAGCACTTTATGAATGTCGCCTTTGCCACACAGCAGGCGCTTGAGGCTTGTGCGATCTCGCTTGTTGAGATGATCCAGAAGAAAACCGGCCGGTCCCGGCTGGCTTTGGCTGGTGGCGTCGGCCTGAATTGCTCGGCAAATCTGAAACTCGACCAGCTGCCGTCTCTCAGCGATCTCTTTGTGCAGCCGGCTTCATCTGACCGCGGCTTGGCGCTGGGTTGTGCTTTCCACGGGGCTTTCGCCGCGGGTGATCGACCGCACCCCCTCTCGGACGTCTATCTCGGCCCGTCTTCCTCTTCTGCGGAGGATGCGATCAAGGCGGCCCTTGATCTGACCGGCATGGCGTTCCGTGAGAGCAGCGCAGCTGAAGAAGAAGTGGCGCACTGGCTTGCCGAGGGGAAGATTGTCGGTTGGTTCCAGGGACGCTCCGAGTTCGGTCCGCGCGCGTTGGGCAACCGCTCGATCTTGGCGGATCCGCGCAGCGTGGAGATGAAGGATGTGGTCAATGCCCGGGTGAAATTCCGCGAGGAATTCCGTCCGTTCGCACCGGCGACGCTTGAGGAAGAGGCGTCCACTCTTTTCGACATGTCCAAGCCCTCGCCTTACATGACCAAGGCATTCCCGGTTCTGGAAGAGAAGAAGGAGACTCTGGGGGCTGTCACCCACCTGAACGGAACCGCCCGGGTGCAGACGGTCTCGGCCGAGAGCAATCCGAGGTTCCATGCTGTTATCAAGGCTTTCGCGCATGAAACGGGCGTCCCGTCCGTCATGAACACGAGCTTTAACATCAAGGGACAGCCGATTGTCGAAACACCGCTTGAAGCGATTTCGACCTTTGCCTCGACTGGGCTGGATGCACTTGTGATGGGCAATTTCATCGTTGAAAAGCAGCGCCCTCCGAGGGCTTAGGCCTATTGGTGCGGCTAGGAGTGCGGATCGGTCAGGTCATTCAGGTAATGATCGATCACGCGCTCTATCGGTTCTGCCTTGTAGCCGTGACTCTCTGCCGCCGTGTTGTCTATCGCGAATGGCGCGGATGTCGTCGGGAGGGCGATAAGTTCGGAACGGGACTGCAGCCGGTCCCGCATTTGCTCGAGCAAATCGCGCAACGTTGATCCTGTGGCTGCGCCGACGGGGAACGTGGCGCTCTGTGGTGAGACTGCCTGGCTGAGTTCAACCAAAAACGCGCTTATGCTGGCGCCGTGTACAGCATTGTTAAATTGGAAATCTGGAGACTGATACGTAATCTCGGCATGCTTTTGCATCGCACGGGCGACGTGCACCAGCCAGTTCTCCGGATGAGCTCCCCTCCCCAGGATTGCAGGGAGACGGACCGAGAGAACCGAGCCTGTTTCTGGTGCATCCGTGAGGCGTTGCTCGGCCTGCAATTTTGCGGCTCCGTACTCTGAGGGTGATCTCGGAGTTGTTTCGGCAGAGATCAGGCCACGATCCGGCTTTCCATATACCGAAGTGCTGGATGCATTAACGACCGTCGAGATATTGGCATTACGGCACAGAGTGATGAGATTGCGGGTGATCCTGCTGTTGATCTCAATACCGTGTGTGGTGTCGCCTGATGCCATGCGGTCAAAAGCAAGGTGAATGATTGCGTATTGGTGATCAGAAGGTGGCGACCAGTCCATCTCGGGGGCAGAGAGATCGATATCGACCGGCTTTATCCTTGAGGATAGTCCATAGTGCGCAAGCGTGGTCTTTGCTTGTCGGGAAAGAGCAATGGCATCAATGCCTTTTGCATCAAGAGCTTTGAGGACATATTCGCCGAGAAATGAGCCAGCACCGGTCAGAATAACGGGTGTAGTCACAATGGTCGTCCTGGAAGAATTTTTGGAGCCTCTCCGAATGCCGGCCGCCGTCGCTGAGGCATTTACGGTCATGTCATGGTCTGTCTTATACCCTCAATTTAACGCAAAATAGCAGACGGTACTCAAGGAGCCAGCGGTTTCATCTTTATGCTCTAGAACGACTTATGCTGGACCTCATAAGTCGATCAATAGTCAAAGCTCCGCCGAAGCCGTATTGGTGCGCTTAACAAGGTTTTTGTGAATCCAGGGCCGGAATTGTTGGGGAGCAATGAGTAAGGTTTAGGCAGAGAATGGATTTCTTGCACGAAGTAGGAGTGACAAGCTACACAGATCAAAATCCGTAGCGTTCAGTTTCTGTTGAAAATCTATGGCATTCAAAAAAAGTTGTTTTTCCGATTGAAGATGCCGGACGCGACCTGATCGCGGTTCTCAAGGTGTGCAAATGCCGGAATCGATGAACAATGGTCTTTTTTGCGGTGCGATGGGTGAATCGGTACGGAAGAGTTTGAGGTAAAAGGACCAATGCAAGAAAAAGCACAGCGTAAATTGCCACCTCTCTACCTGCCGGTGGAGTCAAGTGAGCGGGAGCTTTTAGCCCGAATCTTGTTGGGCTTGATGGCATGTCAGGCGGGTGCTGATGTGGTGATTGGCGTGCAAAGGCATATCTGGGAAAATTGCGCAGCCCTTCCCAAGGGGATCATGCTCTTCAAGACCATGGATGCGGTTCAAGCTGCTAACATGAAGCATGCCAGATCCCATGGTCATTTCACGGTTGCTCTCGACGAGGAGGCGCTTGCGCTGAGTCAAGGGCGGGAAATTTTGCGCGGGGTTGCCCCGGGAATCCTCGATGCTTGTAATCTTTTTCTGGCGCAAAGCCCCTTTCATGCTGAGGTCCTGGAGCAGATTTGCTCCGAAAAGGAAAAAATAGCTGTGGTTGGTAACCCCCGGTCAGACTTGCTCAGGCCGGAACTCCGTAATTGCTCTACCGGCGATGTAAGCGAAATTCGCAAGAAGTTTGGCCAATTTGTCCTAGTGAACACGAACAGCGGCAGCATTAACAGCGGCTGGGGCAGCATGCACCAATATATGCGGGTCACCGAAAATGTCGGGCGCAGGGATTACACAAATCCGGAGCATGTGTTTCGCCAGCTTAACGGGCTCGTTTGGGAAATGGAGAACATGCAGGCCCTGGCGAGATTTGTGCGGGACCTACGCAAGCGCTCGGATATTCATATTGTCGTTCGTCCGCACCCGTCAGAGAACGTGGCGGTTTGGGAAATGCTGATGCGTCCGTTTGAGAATGTCACGATTAGTGGGGATGGCGCAGGCTCGACGGTTATTGCGGCCTCGGAATGTGTAGTTCAAACCGGATGTACGACGGGGACTGAAGCGCTCCTCATGGACAAGCCGGTATTA
>JBLWUN010000061.1:0-6559 GCA_048268905.1 Maricaulaceae bacterium
TTCAGCATCAGCAGTGGTTCGATGAAAAGGAATGGCTTCGACAGTGTTCTTTAGTTGATGAAAGCGTTGTTCAGGGAGAAACCATACGGTTTTGTCTAAATCAGAATTAGCTAGGATTGCGTCCTCTGAAATCAGTGTATCGTCGGGCCGATCTGCTTTTGAGCCAGTTTCAATCATGAATGCAAAGCGTTTCTCCGTTTCCGGATTTTTGGCAATGATGTCAACTGCTACCCCTTCGCACCAGCAATCGCTTTCTACCTTCCAGCCGAGCTTATCCAGAACAGTGCAGGCCTCTCGAACGAGTTCTTCTTGCAGTGCACCCGTTGCTTTCCACTCGCATGTGCGCCCAGCATAGGGTACGTGAGAAAAGAACCTCGTCCCTGACGTTGTATGTTCTTTGGGAACTGCACTGCCGCCGCAGCAGGGAAGGGTCAGATTCCCTGCGTCATACTCTTGCTTTAGTAGCTCCCAAGCCGCGTCCGTTACTTGATAAGCATAAACATTTTGTCCGCGGAAATTTGCGCGTTGGGTCATGGTTTAACCCTTGTTTTGGTGCTGCCTGGAATAAAGTCTCCAGACAGCCAGCGAACAAACTCTTTAGAGTGCGAGAGATACGTGGTTTTTGTCGAGGAAGCGAGTGGTGCGCTTTCAACCTCACGTTCGTATTTTTGGTAGGCAGCTTCGATCTCCCGCAACGCTTCCCGACTGATCTTCAGTTGTTCAGACACTCTTTACCTCCTGTTCGAGGCTCTGCTCCCATTACAAATACTCACCGCACTCAATATCTGAAGGTGCGGACGATAGTATGATGGAAAACTGATGCGGTATCTATACAGAGTTGAATATGTGTGGTGGTTTGTTCTTTTTTTGTTTGAAGCTAGAAGAGCCCCCTAATGCTCGCAAGTGATTTTGGGACTCCATCGAAAAGGGGCAATCCGGCGATGTATTTCGAGAGGTGTAGTTAGACAGAATAATAGTTACTTTTGATCGTTGCGGAGAAGATGAAAGCCTGGAACTGATGCCTGAGTGCGACAATGATCGTAAACCGTTAGGCAAAAGCTATTAGTTCTTATTGTATCCAAACTTTCCGCGGCTCAATAGAGCTTCCTTCCAGTAACCTTCCCGTTCAATAATTTTCGCGTCGTCGGTTTTCATCGGTCTGTATTCAAGTAGCGAAAACCTGAAGTTGTCTCGCGCGTAGTCGAGCCCTTTCTGATCAATGATTTTGGTAAGTTCATCATTGTACCCGTGCCCCGTGGTCATATAGGTAGACCACCTTGACCAAATCCCCATGTTACCATAGGCAGAGCCTACATATTTTTTACCGTTACTTTTGTCGATGATGAGATAAACGCCTTTGACGTTTTGAAGTGCCGTCCTCCAATCAGGTTTGCAATTGGTGAAGATGACTTCAAGTCTGCCAAAATCGTGATTGATGTTTTCATATCCGCAGAAGTGTTCTCCTGAATAAGGTTCTTTGAGAATTTCAGAAACCTCAAACTCTTCGATGACGTTCTCGAACTTTCTCGATTTGGCGCGACCTGTGCGTTTCCATTTCAACTTTAATCGACCAATCATCGGGCAAAATTGGTTGGTCAGCTCCACCTTGTAGCTAGGGGCGTCGTTTACTCTGCCCCTTTCAATAACTTTGTAAACTCCACCAAAAAGCCATGTGTTAGGTTCTGGATAAAAGGCTATGAGTGAGAAGATAAGCTTGCGATTGAATTCGTTTCTTGAGCTGCGCCACGAATTCCACACCTTCCATTCATCGCGACTTCTGACAAACACATCCAAGGGATGATTTTCACCGTTCCAATTGGCAAGATGAACTTTGTATGCCGTCTCATCCGTGATGTTCAAAACATCTATTAGTTCGATTCTCTTTGTCATGATTGGTTCTGACCCAAAAATTGGCTGCCGAAAAAAACACTAGCACGCATAATTTAGCTTTTGTGTGAGAGTCACATTGCCATCCTCAAATTTGTGGGTTGTTAGCTCAGTGCTGCCACTCGCACGTGGAACCATTAGATTGAGGGTAGATACAATGGCAAAAGTTTCATCGACCAAAGGTGCAGGTAAAACTCAGATGACCGGAAATGCTGCGGTGCGTATTCAGTCAAGCACAGCAAAAGCCAATGCAGGCAAGGTTTCCTCTGGTACCTTTGCTGCACGTGCCCAAACGGCGGCAGCCACAAAACAGAAATCTTCAAAGAAGTAGGCTTGGGTTAGGTGGGGGCTATGTCTCCACCTAATTTCTTCTGAGGAGAAGGCCATGTTTCACTATAGTAAGTGTAAGAAAATTGATGCTTTGGTTAGATCGCTTCGTGCCGAGGGTTGGGGATATCGTCGTGGGCGAAAGCACGGGGTGCTCATATCTCCAAATGGGTCGAAACTTTCCGTTCCGTCTACGCCTAGCGATTGGAGAGCTTTTGAGAATTTGAAAAGTGATGCCCGTAGGCTAAAGCCCGAACAATAATCAGGCGTACTTGGGTGAAAATCATCCTGTTTGAGAGATAAGAACGATGAGACCTTACAAGAATAACTCTAGCAGCCTGCAGTCTTTAGTGGAGAAAGGGCTTGAAAAAGCAGGTTACTTATCAGAGGACAAGGCTACTCGGCTTAAATTCGTACACTTAGTCCGTAGTGTTTGGGATAAACGTAAAGGAGGAGCTGGGGGGGATCGGGACAAGCGGTACCCAAATAGGCCTACCGTAAGGTTTTTTGCGAATGTTGCGATCCTGAAGATCAAATTCGGATTTGTTAATCAAGACATCTATCGGTGGATATCTGGTGACTTATCCTACATTTCTCGCGTTGTTAAATTGCGAAAAAGGGAAGTTGGTCTTCTTGCAGATGCGTATGAAGCCGCATGTCACGAATTTCCTGCTCTAGAAGAGCTGTTACATTCCAAGAAAAAATTCGACGAGCTGAACCTTTGTGACATTGAAATGTCGCCTAAACTTCGTCGTGCAGAGCAAGAGCTGGGCAGGAAAGTACCGATGCATCTTGCAAAGGCACTTGAACAAATCAGGTGGGGTGACGGGTTTCAGGAGGGTGAGCCCGATGCAGTTTGTCTTGCAGCCGAGAAATACATGGCAGCTGGTGCTGTTGATATCGCTGGAATACTCATTGATCAGGTTCTCGAGCAACACCCTAACCATCCTGGCGGATGGTTTCATAAAACAAGAATTTTGCTGAGGCAGTCCGCTACGCTGCTAAATGAAGCATCTTATTATCACGTATTAAGCGAAGAAGCGGATACAATGAGCGCCGCCGAGCGGCATTACGAAGATCTGTCGGATGATACTGTGGAGCACGCGTCCGCCCTGCGAGAAAACGCTTTCGAGGTCTGCTTAAAAGCATTTGAGCTCTTGCCCGATGAAAAAGAGTATATGAATGCTGCGCGTAAATGGTCGGAGAGCCACACCTCCTATATGGAAATCCGGCAGGCAGTTCTGCTGTTCATTATTGGGGAGGCAGCTCGGAAGTGCAATCCATATCGAGGTCTAAGTTCTGCGCTTCATGATAAGATCGAGGCGCGTTTGGAGCGCAGTAAGAAACTTCTTCGTCGTGCTCCTGCCGATGGAGAGGTCAGCACTTATGAGTGGGTCACTGATTACGACAAAATTGCCGAACTAAAAGAGCTCCCACTTTTCTCTGATAAAATTGATCAACTTCTGTTGCAGTCTTACCAAGAGATCATGGGAAGTTACTTTTTCCACGGGGACAAGACTGCGCTCCAATTAGCCGCTTTAAATTTCATCCGAGTTCTCGCGCCTCATGAAGACTACAAGCAAGAGGTTCTTGATCTCGTAGAAAGGTTGAGAGGTGGCTACGGGGAAACAACATCTAAGTACTTTGGGTTCTTTGATGCCGATGACTCTATGTTGTCTTGGAGAACGGTATTGCATGAGCATCTAGACGCCGTGATGAGTCGAGAAAACCAGCGAGCGTTGGTATGTGATATCTATCAAAAACATGTATCCGAAGTGCTTGATCAGCGTGATGATGCCTTGAGAGCGATTTGCGACGACGAGCTTCGCCGACTTTGTGAGGCGAAACTGCCACAGCAAGCCTTTGAGGTGGCAAAACAAGCGGAGCATGATGGCATTTACCGGCGAGATGATGGGTATAGTGCACTAGTCCTGCTGCGAATGGCAGAAGCAGCTGCGATGGAGCAACGAGAGCAAGGTATAGATGTATCTAATGTGGCTGATTATCTTGAGGATCAAGACTTAGTAGTTTGTGCAAAGGACTTCTATGAGAAAGCTCTTTCTGATTGGGATCCTGTGAATGGGGGGGAAGCAGTTCCTCTTTTTCTGATCCCCGGAGAGAGCTTTACTTAGATGAGCTCTTAAGGATAGGCAGTGTGTTTGAGGCTTTCTTCAGGTTGCAGTCATGCCATTATACTATGGTCATCAGAAGAGGTTGACGTGCTGTAAGGTCTTGAGCTCTTGCCACAGTATAGTAAGGCCGTGCCTTTGACCGTGATCTGGGAGGTCTCAAATGCAAAGTTCCAACGGCAAGAAAGATCGTCCAGAAACGGTGTTTCGAAATGCTGCTGTTCCTTCTCCCGCACAAGCATCGCAGACAGCAAATAAAAACAACAAGATTCAGGTATAGACAATGGCCAGCATCAACAGTTTTCTAAGAGAAAACGTCGGGGCGCTTTCTGAAAAGAAAGTGTCCGTCGCCCCCAATATTCACCAAGGGAAATTGTACGCGGCAGTGAAGGCGTTTGCCTTTTCTGGCGATCCTGAAAGTGTGATAGCAATTTACGACAGCACGATATTGGGAAGTGGAAAGGATGGGCTGCTATTCACCGGTGAGCGTGTCATATACCGACCGTCATTCGCTGATCCCACAGAAATTCTTTTCAGCAACGTCGCAGCAGTTGAGTACAAGGAAACGGCGACAGGAAAAAAAGGCGACAAAATTGTCCGAGCGGTCGAAGTGTCGTTAAAGGACGGCGGCAATATTTCAATCAAGGATGTAATAGACTGCGACTACAATCACTTGGCAAAGCTGTTGCAGGCTTGCGCAGAGGACTTCAGTGAGCATAAAGAAGAACGCCAACTTATTCCAGTGGAGGAGATGAGTAACGCTCTGAAAGTCGCTTACGTAAAGACTATAGTCAATATGGCTTTCGCCGACGACGGTGTGATAGATGACAAAGAGTTAGCCGAGATATTGCTTCTAATGACGAAGCTGAAACTTAGTCCGGAATCCCGGTTCGAGCTAAGGACCTATCTGTCTTCGACCGGGACTCAAAATTCCGTGGAGAACCTCTTAAAAACCATTGGTGATGAATCTCCGGAGGGACAGTTCCAGGCAGTTCGGATCTCCTTAGCAAAGGATCTGGTCAACACTCACTTCTGCACCAAAGATGCTTCACTGGAAGGCTTCGACTTTTTCACAGACAACCGCCATCTGCTAAATATTTCCGACGGTGAACTCGATCTGATCATGATGGCCATCGAAACCGACCACAAGATGCTTAAATCGGAATATTCGGACGATTATCTAAAGGTTTCGATGAAATCGATGTCAGCGAAGGCTGCCGCCGTTGGTACACCCCTAGCTGCAGTCTATCTCACCGGTTCTGTAGCCGGCCTCTCCGCAGCAGGCATGACATCGGGTCTTGCCGCACTAGGAATGGGAGGTCTCCTTGGCCTTTCAAGTATGGCTACAGGGATTGGTGTCGTTGTTTTGATTGGCGTGGGTGCATACACCGGGGTTCGCAAGCTGACGGGAGCTGACGAACTGGCCAAAGCAAGGCGTCGCGAACTAATGCTCAACGAGGTTATTAAGCAGACCCAGTCGACCATCTCTATACTTGTGCAGGACATCAACTTTGTAGTCGACAAGTTAAATGGGGTCATGACTGCGACTGATCGGCAGGAGGCGCAGATCAGAAAGCTGATGGGCTTGATGCAGCAATTGACGTCGGCGGGGAACATTCTGACAAGCAAGGCGGATTCAGTTCAAAACAGCGTTATGCGGAACAAGTGTGCACGTGTCCTCAACGTTGCGAGACTGCATTCCCTCACTCGAGAAGCTGCACGCGCTCCTCTCTACGAGTTCATTCTTTCATTTTACGAGGAGCAACTGACAGCGTCAGAAAAAGGTGACGAACAGACTACTCAGATGGTCCTTCGACAAGATTGTGACACAGAAGGCGTCGAAAGATTGGCAAAGGCATTCGAGGCCGTTGGCTACTTTGATACCGGAAAAATTGCCAAAGGTGCTGCAGTGAATGCGGCCATGAAGGGCAAGGACAAACTGGCCGGACTGTTCTCATGAGTAAGAAATTGCACAACCAAGCTAATGCGCTGATCATCCAGAGACAGCAAACGAACGCGGCTCAAAACGGCCTTAATGATGCCAAACAGGCATTGGACGACCTTGAGGACCGCTCTCAGGTTAACCAAGTAGACTTGGACAATCTTCTAGCTTTGTCCGAAGCCGCCGTGGCGCAAGGACTAACCCTGCCGAAAGGCGTGTCATTGGATATGGAGGTCCTCGAAATAGAGGAAACGCGCCTGCCGATTGCTCCGCT
>JBLWUN010000062.1:0-6206 GCA_048268905.1 Maricaulaceae bacterium
GCAGCGACACCTGCAAGCGTAATGTAAGCACCGATCGTGGAAACATGGTTCCAATGTGCGAACTCTTCTGGATAATCCACATAACGACGCGGCATACCCTGCATACCTAAGAAGTGTTGCGGGAAGAAAACAACGTTTACCCCAACAAAGAACAACCAGAAGTGAAGTGTTGCAAAGAACTTATTATACTGGAAGCCGGACATTTTACCGAACCAGTAATAGAAGCCACAGAAAATTCCGAACACAGCGCCCATAGACAACACATAATGGAAGTGAGCGACAACATAATAAGTATCGTGAAGAGGGGCATCAATACCCGCATTCGCAAGCATAACGCCAGTAACACCGCCAATAACGAACAAGAATATAAACGCAAGCGCCCACATCATTGGGATGGTAAAGCGAATAGACCCGCCCCACATTGTGGCAAGCCAAGAGAAAATCTTCACACCTGTTGGTACAGCGATCACCATCGTCGCGGCGAGGAAGTAAGCTTTCAAATTCACGTCCATACCAACTGTGTACATGTGGTGAGCCCACACAACGAAGCCAACGACGCCAATGGCAACCATGGCATAAGCCATTCCAAGATAACCAAAGATAGGCTTCTTAGAAAAGGTTGAAACCACGTGTGAGACAATACCGAAAGCTGGCAAAATCATAATGTAAACTTCTGGGTGACCAAAGAACCAGAACAAATGCTGATACATAATTGGGTCGCCGCCCATGGACGGGTCAAAAAAACCCGTTCCGCCCGGTATACGGTCGGTGAACAACATGAACAATGCAGCCGCAAGAACCGGCAAAGCCAAAAGAAGCAGGAACGCTGTAACAAGAACAGACCACGCGAACAAAGGCATCTTATGAATTGTCATGCCAGGGGCGCGCATATTCAAAATTGTGGTGATGAAGTTAATCGCGCCAAAAATGGACGAGAAACCAGCCGCTAGCAGACCAATAATAATGAAATCAAACGCTGGCCCCGGAGATCCCGTGGTCGAGAGCGGAGGGTACATAACCCACGCGCCACCAAATCCATCGCCGGACGCACTGCCCGGGACAAAAAACGAAATCATCAAACAAATAAGCGCCGTAGGTAGCAACCAAAAAGACAGGTTATTCATTCGCGGGAACGCCATATCAGGCGCGCCAATCATAAGCGGCACAAACCAGTTACCAAATCCACCAATAACCGCAGGCATAACCATGAAGAAAATCATGATAAGGCCGTGCATAGAGACATAAACGTTGAAACGGTTAATGTTTTCAAAAACCTGAATACCGGGCTCGCCCAATTCTTTACGCATCATGAAAGACAAATACCCACCAATGAGGCCAGAAATGATCGAGAAGATCAAATAAAGCGTACCAATATCTTTATGGTTCGTTGAATAAAACCAGCGCGCGAAAAAGCCCGGCTTACCGTCGTCATGTGCGGCGTCTCCGCCATAAGTTGCAACCATGATCGGCTCTCCTATTCTTGAGCGGCGGTGACAAGTGTCCCGCCTACTGTATTTTGTGCAACGTCCGTAACAAAGACGCCGTCATTGGCGACCCAGTTTGCAAATTCGGACTTGCTCACAACTTTAATTTCAATTGGCATATAAGCGTGACGAACACCGCAAATTTCAGAGCATTGGCCGTAATACGTCCCCTCTTTGCCCTCATTGACCTTGAACCATGTTTCATTGATGCGGCCCGGAACGGCGTCCATCTTGATGCCAAATGGCGGCATGGCGAAAGAGTGAATATTATTGTTCGAAGTCACTAAAACCTTCACGACGGTGTCAACAGGCACGACAAGCGGTGCGTCCGTACCCAGCAAATAAGGCTTGCCGTCTTCTTCGGCGTATTCCTTATCCAAAACATTGGAAACGAAAGAATCAACATTTTCGTAATCAGGGTATGAATATTCCCAGTTCCATGTGTTCCCTGTGGCTTTGATTGTCATCTCATACTCTGGAATATCATCCTGTAAATACAGAAGCTGCATACTCGGAACGACCAGAACCAAAAGAATAGCGACAGGTAAAATAGTCCAGACAACCTCGATCATTGTATTATGCGTCGTTTTTGACGGAACCGGATTCGCCTTTTCGCGGAAACGGATCATAATATAAATCATCAAAACCATGACCAAAAGCGTGATGGCCACAATGATCGGAAAAACCATTGTGTTATGAAACCAAACAACCCGCTCCATGACGGGTGTTACCGCCTCTTGAAAACCCATATTGCCATCAACAGGGTTGGCAATTGCCGTGCTGGCCCCAGCCAACAAAGCCGAACCAGTTAAAAAAAGACGTGTTAGACGCATAAATGTCTCTCATTCTATATCGTGAGCGGCACTCTTAGTCCGCACAATGCCAATTGTATACGCAG
The DNA here is from genome assembly GCA_048268905.1 of Maricaulaceae bacterium. Taxonomy (GTDB): domain Bacteria; phylum Pseudomonadota; class Alphaproteobacteria; order Caulobacterales; family Maricaulaceae; genus JACOMS01. The sequence goes on from JBLWUN010000062.1 coordinate 2,383, forward strand.
AAAAACCCCGCAGGTCAGCAATTTGACTCGCGCGGATTGTCGCATTTGCCCTAGACTATCTTGCGCGGCTCCTTAAATAAACCCGTAACAAGCCTCAAAAGGCAAATTTTTTTGAAGTTTTTCTATGACAGATTTTGTATTTGATGACTGCGACCTGACCGCTGCCTTTGCCCAGAAATGCGTTGATGGCGTCATGCAGGGCGCTGAAGACGGCGAGCTTTTCGTAGAACGCGGTGTTTCGGAAGCTCTGACGTTTGATGATGGCCGCTTAAAAACAGCCAGCTTTGACACATCTCGTGGCTTTGGTCTGCGCTGCGTTGCCGGTGAAACCAGCGGGTTTGCTCAAGGCACAGATTTAAGCCCCGCCGCGCTCACACGCGCGGCCAATGCCGTTATTATGGCAAAAGCAGGCCACAACACGGCGCTTAGTAGCTCCCCCCAACGCACAAACCGGCGCCTCTATTCCGATATTGACCCTGTTAGCGAACCTGATTTTTCTGGCAAAGTCGAACTTTTACAAGAGATTGACGCCTATTGCCGCGCATTATCAAGCTCAGTCGTACAAATTTCGGCCACTGTAAGCGGGGAACGACGGGCCATATCGATTCTTCGGGCTGGCGGAGAGCGCTACGATGACATTCGTCCGCTTGTTCGCATCAGCATTTCCGTTACCGCAGAAAAAGATGGTCGCCGCGAGACCGGCTTTGCCGGTGCAGGTGGCCGTAAATCTTATGAAGACTTTATCGAACCATCCACTTGGAAAGCCCTAGCCCAAGAGGCGCTTCGTCAAGCCGAGGTAAACTTACGGTCGGTTCCGGCTCCAGCAGGCCTGATGGACGTGGTCCTTGGCCCGGGCTGGCCGGGCGTCTTGCTTCATGAAGCCATCGGTCACGGCCTTGAAGGCGACTTTATTCGCAAAGGCACTTCTGCATTCTCTGGCATGCTCGGAGAGCGGGTGGCTGCGCCCGGCGTCACGATCGTAGATGACGGATCACTTCCGGGACTGCGCGGTTCTCTCACCATAGATGATGAAGGCACGCCTACATCCCGCACAACGCTGATTGAAGACGGAATATTAAAAGGCTTCATGCAAGACCGAATGAACGCGCGCTTACTGGGCGTCCCGGCAACAGGCAATGGCCGCCGCGAGAGCTACGCCCACTCCCCGATGCCGCGCATGACCAACACATTTATGCTCGGCGGGGATAAAGACCCCGGTGAAATCCTCGCAGATCTCAAAGACGGCATCTTCGCAACGAATTTTGGCGGTGGGCAAGTGGATATTACGTCCGGTAAATTCGTCTTCCAATGCACAGAAGCCTACCGCGTCAGAAATGGGAAAGTCGAAGAACCCGTGACAGGTGCAACACTTATCGGTGATGGACCAACCGTTCTCACCCAAATCCGGCACCTTGGGAATGACATGGAACTTGACCCCGGTATCGGCGTCTGCGGGAAAGCTGGTCAGGGCATTCCTGTCGGCGTCGGACAGCCGACGCTCTATGTTGAAGACCTCACAGTCGGCGGCAGCGCCGCTTAACGAGGCGCAAGGGGGCTTTACCCCCCCCCTTCGCTCCACACTCCATAAAGCAAAGCCACAGCCTTCATCTTCAATTCATGCACTCTCCCCCATATGCATTTCATCCTCGCGCAATTCGCAGGGGGCGCTTATAGATAGCAAGTAAGATGACAGGAGGGCTAATAATGGCAATGAACTTACTAGACATGATTATGCAGGCACAGGGCGGCGCAGTAGCGCAGCAAGCTGGACAAAAACTGGGGCTTGATCAATCCCAAACACAATCCGCAATCACGGCGCTGTTGCCCGCAATCTCATCAGCACTCAAGCAAAACACCCAAAGCCCACAGGGGTTGGCAGGCTTGCTAGGCGCACTTCAAAACGGAAATCATAGCCAATATATCGATCAACCTGAGGCGCTCGCACGTCCAGAGACCGTTTCAGAAGGCAACGCAATTTTAGGTCACCTATTTGGTTCGAAAGAAGTCAGCCGCGCCGTTGCTGGCCGCGCATCCGAACAAACAGGCATAAGCTCTGACTTACTCAAGCAAATGCTACCTCTTGTGGCCTCTATGGCCATGGGTAGCCTTTCCAAGCAGACACAAGCTCCGGACATGAAAAGCCAACTCGCTCAAATGGCGATGTCCCAAATGATGGGCGGCGGCGCTAAGTCCGGTGGACTCGGCGGTTTGCTCGGCGGCCTTCTCGGCGGCGGAGCCCGTAAACAACAAGCACAAGCTCAACAAAGCCATCAACAAGGCATGGGCATACTGGGTAAAATGCTTGATGCGGACGGCGACGGAAATATGATGGATGACATCTTGAACATGGCGATGAACGCCCGCCGGTAGTTTCGGCTTTATCCCAAAAGAAAAGCCCGGCTCATTGAGCCGGGCTTTTTTATTAAAACAACACAAGTGGCTTTATGCCGCCTTTTTCTTATTCATAACCGCATATAGGAAACGCAGAGCAACGGCGGCAGCCATAAGCCCATAAAGGTATGTCCCCGGGATATGCCCCATAAGTGACAAGGCGATAATCAGAACAGCTAAAACAGACAGCGCCATAAATGCGAAGTCCAAGGTTTTCAAAGCAAAATCATCCGCCGTCAAAGCATGCTCTTTCAGCGTTGCCCCGTCACCGCCGCGCATAAGCTTATAAATGACCGGCGAGATCAGAAGCATGGCTGCGGAAATCCCAATAGCAACGTTTGCAACGTTGGTATACACTTCCATGTACCCCGCTTTTGCTGCCGCTATATTCGTAACTTGCCCGCCAAGTGTCTCAGCACCTGTTGTCCGAGCAATCACACCTGCGAGATAGTTAGACAATCCTGAATAAAGGAACCAAGCACCCATCGTCATTCCGACGACACGGGCTGGCGCCATTTTCGTCACAGCGGATAACCCAACTGGAGAGACAAGTAGCTCCCCCATTGTATGGATAAAGTACACAAGGAAGATGAAATAGACGGCCGTCATGCCCGCCTCGCCCGAACCGCCCATACCAGCGACAAGCGCCAAAAAGCCCAAGCCTGCAAGGAAGACACCAAATGCAAACTTAACCGGTGATGATGGATTGAGGTTTTTCTTCGCCAAGGTAATCCAAATCCAAGCCAGAATTGGCGCAAACAAGAAAATAAACCCAGCATTTAGCGACTGAAATACAGGGGCAGGAACTTCCCAAGCACCGATTGAGCGGTCCACTAAACGGTCCGTGAACAAGTTCAAGGATGAACCTGCTTGCTCAAACAAAGCCCAAAATGGAATTTGCGCCAACACGAAGTAAATCGCCGCAAACATACGTGAGCGCTCTTCGCCTTTAAGCGCAAAAATCGCGTAAAGGGTCAAATAACCGAACATCACAAACCCCGAAATCAAGGCTACATAGCCGAAACCGCCCGGGTTCATAACGAAGAACATCGCAACGCCAATGATAATCAGCCCAACAAGGTAACATGCCCATTCAACGTTAATTGGCCCAAAAAACTTTTCTTTAAGTTTGGCGGGATTTGGTGGCTCCGCGTGACCTTCGAGCCATGGTTGAAACTTAATAAAAGTTAGCAAGCCAAGCAGCATACCGAACCCTGCGAGGCCAAAACCATATTTCCAACCATATTTAATGCCAAGATAGCCACAAGCGATGGACGCCAAGAACGACCCCAGGTTAATCCCCATATAGAAAATCGTAAAACCTGAATCTCGCCGGATATCGCCAACACCATACAGGGCACCCACGATCGTCGAAATATTAGCTTTCAAATATCCAACACCCGCAATGATCAACGCAAGCGACAGATATAGAA
>JBLWUN010000063.1:0-6139 GCA_048268905.1 Maricaulaceae bacterium
AATCACCGCCCATTGTTCATCCGACAGCCAAAACAGATGTCCCATCCAAGCCTCCAAATCACTGATTTGGCGAATTGAATCTGATTTGCTGCGTCAAATCAATGCTATCAACGGGTTTTGACCCTAAAGATTAGGATGCGTGTAATCCCGGTGTCGGGATTTGGCGTGATCGCGATCGATGGTGCGGTGATAATCTATTCATGAGACTCGCTGCGAAAATAAACTTGGCGCCTCTTCTGACGCCAATCCGTAGGCTGCTTCGATCTGCCGAATAAAGACATTCTGTCCGCCATAGCTTGGGTGGCGGGCCTGAATGCTGTTGACACCTAAGTTCGTAACTGCACGGTGCGCGTCACCACCGATTGCGATGATTTTTTCCGGCTGCAGAAGGTTAATCATAGCGTGAAAGAACTCGCCGCAGGTATTGCGTTCCCGGGCTGTATGGCACCGATTCGACATAGGTTCGTTTGGCTCATGAGGGTGCAGCGGAAATACGTTCCAAAGGAACACCGGCTCGTTGATCCGCGCTAGCAAACGCCAGACCGTACTCGCCGTACGTTCACCCATCGCCGGACCTTTCGTCGCCTTCTCTACCGGCAGACCTCGGAACAGGGCACTGTAGGAGCCTAGATGCATCTCATCGGTTAGTGCCAAGCCAGTACGCCGCCCGCCGCGATATCCAAGATCGCGAGCGATCCACATCGTGCGGACGTTAAGCTCTAGCGCCCTCGAGAGACTTAGTTCGAGGTTTTGGCGGCGGCGGGCCGCAGAATCTGGTCGGTCGTGCAGTTCACAGAAGTCTGCGTAAGGGTTGAACACATTCTCAAGTTGAACGCTGCTAAGCGCTTCAGTGAATGCTTTTGCCCGTACATTCATGGTACTTCGAACCAGATGCTTCGTTCCGCCAGATTAATGCCAACACGGCCACCACGATGCCTTTGAACCTGCCGGAATATCCTATAACCTGCCAAGATGGCCTCCTCCCACAACCATAAGGGGCATCGTTCAGCTTCATACCCCGCGACAAAACTGCGCACTGATTTCAGCAGCCCGTAGTCGAGTGCATCGATGCCATCAAACAGCGCAAGTTGCTGAGCATGATTGAATATCCAAGTCGCGATCCCCTCCTCAATCAAAACCGCGCGAGCGCCGTCTTGGACTTCGTCGGTTCTCGCATCGCTCTTTCTTTTGACGCGGAGAAGTCGACGTAGCGTCGGTGACCATCCTAGGTGCGCTGCATACGCCAAGTGAAAAACGTCATGGAATCGATAGTCATCGTCACCCTCGCGATTGTCAGTTAAAGGGTCGCCCATCGGACTACCATCTCGAGTCAATCGCGCCATGGTTCGTCCAGCAACCTCAACTTCTGCAATGTCGACAATAAGTTTCCGCGGCAACTGTTCGTTCACTGGAAACGTTGCGTCGAAGAGCGCCGGATAGTGCCGCTCGGTTGGCCACCTGTCGAATATCTTCTCCAGGTTAGCTCTTGCTGCGGCCTCAAGTGTTATCCCCGCTTCGTGGGCGGCGTCACGCAATGCACGTAGAATGGCAATCAATCTACCCTTTAGAGCAGATCGGTTTCGCTCCAAACGTCCGGCATAGTGATCGGTCATCAGGAGACCAACTTCACCTGCTAAGGCGAGGAGCCTGCGCTCGAAGGCTGGAGAGGGGGAAGCTGCAATGCCGGAAGTCTGAGTTTCGAGCGTGTCAAACCCCAGATCTGATGACCCGGTCGATTGCCAGTCACGTAGACTTCGGTCGATGTTCACGGCCAGTTCGTCCAGCCCCAGGTTGGCCCGAGCCGAAACAGCGGCAAGATACCAGAGCACGTCGCCAAGCTCCTCAACGACTGACGCCTCATAACCAAGATATGCAACTGAATCTCTTTGCTTTTTCTTAACCTCGCTCAGTAGACTGCCCGTCTCGCCGAATAATCCTAAAAGCGGAAACGTAATTCTAGGGTCGCTGAGGCGGCGCTGGTCGGTAATCTGAGCCTGACGCTGGTACGCCAATAGAGTAATTGTCGATTTCATTTTCGCTCTTCGGCTGTTTAAGCTTACCTTTAGGTGTGTCGTCGCCTTGATCAGTTAGAGAGCTACACTTTCGAGGAGTATGCCTCGCTTATCCGTTGGGCGGAACAGCCCGACGCCACCTCCTTCGGCGGTACTAACGTGCCTGTACAAGTCAATATACTCATTACCATGATTGTTACCTGCGCTGTCGCGCGTGGGCACCACCACAATCTTGTCAATTTGCTTCACGCCATCTGCGTAGCCGATCTCCCAAGGGCACCAGCGACTGGAGGTGGAGTTTCCGGTCGCAAGGAAGATGAACCAACCCAAGAGATTGATCCGATTTTTGATTTTCTGCGCCGTTTCACGATTTGGTTTGGGGGGCATCGACGTATCCTCCCAATCGATGTAGACCATCCAGCCTTGCGCCTGGAGATACCCTTGCAGACCCTTGGCGAGCTCCGCATCTTTGTGACTGTGAGAGAGGAACGCAGTCTGCTTTCCAGCTCGAAGCGCCTCGTTTACAACTTGGTCCGACTTGCGAATTCCGGCCCTGTCGGCGTATGCTCGGATTGATGACTGGTTGATCAAAGCTATCTCCCGACGTCTGAAGCGGACTGTCGCACCCAAGACGAAAAATTTTCTGATCCGTTCTGCGATTTGTAGCAGTAGCAGCCAGCATAAGTTGACAGTTTAATCACATTGGTGTCGTGTGGCCTCCGCCAGTTAGCGGGAAGCTCTACAGCTTGAGTGTAGTCTCCATACCGTACCCACTTGATGCCGTCGTGTTCGGCCAACAGGATTCGGTCGCCCGCGCGATAGACCCCCAAATAGTCCAGAGGATTTGGGCCTTCCGAAGACACCCTGCCTTGACTATCACCCATGCGGTGAATTTTGACAGCAAGAAGGCCGTTCCCTTTCACAACGGAACGGGCAATTTCGTAACGCACCCACCGGCGCTGATAGGTCTGAGACCCGACAAGAACGCAAGTCACCGACGTGTTCTTTACTCCGTCTCGGATCAGTGCCTTCAGGGAATCCGGCCCAGTTCGCTTGGAACTCTCCCAAATGCTTCCGTCGAAAAACCCTTCTGTTTCGCGCGTGTTCTCGTGGTTGTATCGCCATGACTGGCGAACTTGGTTCACCCGCCAGATGTCGTTCTGATAGTGGAAGGAGAAAAAAACACGGCGCTTTGCAACTTGCGCGCCCATTGCGCTGAACAAACCGGCCATCTAGTTACCCTTAAAAATTAGAGCAGCAACGATCCCGAGTGAGATAATTATCGCAGAATAGAACCAGCTAACCGACCAAGAGATGGCCAGCTTTAAAACTGGGGCGGTATCGGCCATAAATGGTTTCGCCTCAAGGCTATAATCGTCAATCTCTTCCCCTTTTCGTACGTGCTCATATAGACTCCGATATGCGCGCTCATATCGGAGATACTGAGCGTCCATTAGCCAGAATATAAGTATTGGTACAGTCGCGGCGAACGCATAGTAGGGCGAAGGCTTGTCAGATGATGCCATAATAGCCACCGCCGCGCTTCCGAATGTTGCAGATAGCGCCTTCAGTGCGAACGAATTTGACCCCATGCGCAAAATGACGCTTTGGAGCATGGTAAGGTGCGCAATGCGAATGCTCTCGCGATGATTTGTGTCTGCGCTCATCAGTGCCTTCCGTGCTCTACATCATACTTGGTTACAATAATGAACATGCTTTACTGTCTTGGTTTGTGCACTAACAGGGGGCTGTCTTCATGACCGTTCCCCAATTTCTTCCCTCAGATCGGCGAGCATTGCTACCCTTCCATCATGCGCAGTGGTTGCTGTTACAATAGGCTGAAGGTCTGCATTCTGGAAGCTGTGATGTCGCGAGTTTACAAACACGGAACGGCAGCATGGGCGGCGACTGTCACTGCATCGCCGCGCACAGCGTATCTTCGGCTTTGGTCATGCGGTCGACGTTGCGGTGAGATATGTCGATCTTTTCGACCCTGCTCGACATGTTCCAGCCTGCAGGGGCTGTCGCACGTTCAGTGCTTTCCTTGAAAAATCCCTAGTTGGAGTGCTTGAAGCGCTAGATCTGAGCATTTCTTAAAGAAACACATGGAGCGCCCTTTGAAAATATGTCAATATAAGCGTCATGGTGGCCGAACGAGCGCAAAACCTGAAGAAGGTCCTTGATGCAGTGCCCTCCGGGTATCTGGTCGACGCGGCGTGGCTTACGGCGCATGGCATCGCCTATGAGACCTTTCGTGACTACGTCAAGCGGGGCTGGCTCGAGCGTCTGACTCGTGGCGTTTTTCGTCGCCCGTCTCCGGGCGCTTCTGCGTCGGAAACGATCGACTGGAAGATCTGCCTGCTCTCGGTCCAGCACATCATGCGCTACGATGTCCATGTCGGCGGCATGACGGCGCTCACCCAGCAGGGTCACGGCCACTACTTGCGCCTGGGTGGTAACGCCCCGGTCTGGGTCTATGGTGAAGCCATACCGAATTGGCTTTCGAGGTTGCCGCTGAACGCGCCGATCGAGACACGCAACAGGTCCCTCTTTGATGATCCGCAGCTTGGTCTTCCCGATGATAGCACGGAGGCAGGGCAAACCCTTCCCTGGGACTGGCAGCTCAGGATGTCGTCTCCCGAACGGGCGATCCTCGAAGCTATCGATGAGCTGCCCGACCATGAGAGCTTCCACAACCTCGATATGGTGTTCGAGAGCCTGACGACGCTGCGGCCGAAGATGCTGTCGGCGCTGCTGCACAGTTGCAGGAAGATCAAGGTGAAGCGGCTGTTCTTCGTTTTTGCTGATCGCCACGATCATCCCTGGCGCAAACGTCTTGACCCTGAGGAATTCAACCTAGGCAGCGGTGACCGTGCTCTGGTCAAGGGCGGCAGGATACACCCGCGCTACCGTATCGTGGTGCCGGAGGAATTCGTAGCGACCGGGGCTGGCGATGGCGCGTGAGGATTATGAAGCCCAGGTCGCGCTGCTCGTGCGCCTGCTCCCGCATGTTGCCAAGGAAAAGGTGTTCGCGCTCAAAGGCGGTACGGCGATCAACCTGTTCTACCGTGATCTGCCTCGTCTGTCGGTCGACATTGATCTGACCTATCTGCCGATCAAGGATCGCGGCGAAAGCCTCGCTGAAATCAATGATGCAATGGACCGCATCGCAGCCGCCATCGAAGGCGGCATCATCGGTGCGAAGACGCAGCGCATCCAAGGTGGGGGAGGCGGCGCCACCCGCGTTCTCGCTCGTCTGGGCGGCGCCGAGATCAAGATCGAGACCTCGCCGGTCATGCGTGGCGTCGTCCACGATCCCGAGATGCGCCCGGTGTCGGATGCGGTGGAGGATGAATTCGGTTATGCGGAGATGCAGGTCGTTTCCTTCGAAGACCTGTTCGGAGGCAAGTTGCATGCGGCAGTGGACCGCCAGCATCCGCGCGACCTCTATGACATCAAGCTGCTTTATGAGAATGAAGGTCTGACGGAGGATCTGTTCCGGACCTTCCTGATCTACATCGCCTGCTCATCCCGTCCGGCGCATGAACTTCTGGACCCGAACCTTATCGACCTTGACCAGCCCTATACGAAAGAGTTCGAGGGCATGACGAAGGTGCATGTCAGTCTCGAAGACCTTCTGGAAACCCGCAAACGGCTGGTTGCGGACATCCGGTCTCGTCTCGATGGAAAAGTCGGGACGTTTCTCCTGAGCCTGCATGACGGCACGCCAGACTTCGACGCTATCGAGCGGCCGCGGGCGGCTGACCTGCCTGCGGTTCGTTGGAAGCTGATCAATCTGGAGAAGCTGAAGAGGGATAACCTGGCCAAGCATGCGGAGCACCGATCAGCGCTGGAAGCGCTGTTCAGCTAGTCACCACTGCGGCTATCGCTCCGTTCGGGGGACTGACCTGTCTCTGCTGCTAAATGCGAGGCAGGAATACTTCGAAGGCAAGGTTTCCCAAACGGCGCCAATGAGTTACATTAAGCAGCGAGTTTGGGGATCTGGCGTTCCACCAATCGCAAGTATCGTTGGTTGCACGCCCCCGCAACCAAATCAACGAACAAACCCCGCTGCACACGCCGCGGGGTTTTTTGCGTTCTAACGCTCCAGAAAACCGCCCGGCTTC
>JBLWUN010000064.1:0-5915 GCA_048268905.1 Maricaulaceae bacterium
GGAACACAAGAAAACCAAGCTATCGGCGGCGGAACTGATCCATGGAAACGCGGCGTTGGTAATAATAGTATAAATGCAGGGGGCCCGTCCGAGAGTATTCTTGATGACGCAGACTTTGGCCGCACGTTCCTTGGTACCAATCTTGGTGATGGTTCAAGTAGTGGACGTTTAAGAGACATATTTGCCGCCCCTACAAAACCATGGGGTGGAACCACGCCAAAACTTCCTGAACCTGTGGAGCCTATTACAGGACAAAAACCACCGGAGAAATAAGCGCATAATTGAGGATTCAATTACTATCATTGATATTTCAACGATGATGAAGATGTTGTTAATGCTGAAAAAAAATCGAGTGTTAATGACGACCTCTAAGATGGATTTAAACAAGGCTTGGTAGATAAAAAGTGTAGGAACACAGGATCCTTCTCCAAATTGGACTTTTTCTTGCAAGAGGCGAGAGGTCCTGGGACGCAATGTCCTAATTGGAGAATAAAGGTAGGTAGGAACAATGGTACAGTTTACAAAGATCATTCGTCATAAAGTCATTTTGGCCCTTGGCGTTGTCGCGGCAGGAACCACGCCTGTGGCAATGACAGCCTCTGCTGGTGAGTATTATATACCTGCCGCTGCGCCAATTACCTATAAGATGTCTAATCCGGCCAATATGGTAGGTTATGGTTATGCGCCGCAATATAGCGCGCCTCAGATGGTTCAGCCGCAATATCAACAGCCACAATACCAACCACAGGCGGCGCTACCGTCCCTGCAGTTTGATCAAAACAGCGTGGACGCTACTCTTTACAGCCATCAACGTGTGGGTAACCCTTACACGGTTGTGGGCCAGACTTATTATCCCCAGCACCAGCCCATGTATGACATGGTTGGCACAGCCTCTTGGTATGGAGACAAGTTTCACGGCAAGCTTACAGCAAATGGCGAGACTTACGACAAGAACGCGATGACCGCCGCGCACAAGACATTGCCGCTAAACAGCTATGTGATTGTAACCAACCTTGCGACGGGTCAATCTCTTAAGCTACGCATTAATGACCGAGGGCCGTTTGTTGGCGGACGGATTATTGATTTATCCGAAGCCGCAGCGACCAAGCTCGGTTACAAGACAATGGGTCTTGGCGATGTCCGGGTTCAGTATGCTGGCCCTGCCGAGCCTGTTCAGCAAGCTCAGCGTGCACCGATGTCTCCAGTTCCATTTCAAGCGCCTGCGCCGCAGCAATATGCAGAAGCGCCTTTAGCGACTGCGCCTAGCGGTCCGTCTGCGCCGCATGTGTATCAGCCTTTGCGTCAACTGCCGCAGCCTTTCACCGCGCCAACCGCGCCGGCGCCCATTCAAGAGCAGCCGATACAGCAACAGCCGCAGCTTGCCGTACCTAACATCATCGCGCCAGCACCGGTTATGCCGCACGCCGCTCTTCCAAGCACCCCGCTCGCCATCCCTCAAGCCTACGCCGAAAACTCTGGCGGTGATGACCAGTTCGTCACACTCACAATTAAGGGCCCCATTCATATGGCAACACAAAATGGACAAGCTCCGCACGCACGGTTCATTAACACACGCGATTAACTCCCCCACGGAAAGAGCTAAAACTCTTTCAAAGACAAAAGAAAAACGCGCTCAAAAGGCGCGTTTTTTTATATCATCAATAACCAAACCTAAAATGAGGCCTCTTATACCTCATCCCATCCTTTTGGATTACGCGCCCTTCGGTTTAGCCACATGACACCGCGAAGGTCAGCGATTGACACCATAAGGCGACCAAAGTTGGTATATTTTGAGACGCCAAATTCTCGCGCGCGGTGATTTACATCCGCGAACTCTGCCGTGTAACCTTCCCTTAAAATCAGAGCAGGAATGTAACGATGAATATGGTCGAAGTACGGCAAGCGCAAGAAGGCCTCTCTTGTAAACACTTTCAACCCACATCCCGTATCGTCAGCTTCATCTTTTAAAAGTTTTTTACGGATGCCATTCCCAAACCGGGAAGCAAACCGTTTTGCCCAAGAATCAATTCGTTTCGCGCGGCGGCCGCCCACTAATGCAAGGTTTTCAGGAGCGTCCTTTCGGGTTAATTGCGCAAACAAAGCAGGAATGTCAGCTGGATCGTTTTGTCCGTCGCCGTCAAGTGTTGCAATGACAGGCGCCGTTGCCGACAATATACCCGTACGCACAGATCGCGATTGTCCAGAGTTTTCGCGGTGCGAGAGAACGCGCAATGCAGGATAGGTTACTTTCAACGCTTTGAGTGCCTCTTCCGTATTATCCGTGCTTGCGTCATTAATGAAAATCATTTCATAGGACGTGCCGTCCAGCGCGGTAGCAATCTCACTGACCAATAGAGCCACATTCTCTGCCTCATTGTAAACCGGTACGACGACACTAAGTGCCGGAGCTTTTGTTTGAGTCATGTTCACCTCGTTTTCGCTTTCTTGGCATGACCGGACAACCTAATCAACAGAAGGGTAGAAAATTGCCTCTACATTCTCGCGATTACAGGCTAGAAGATCGCATGAACACTGACGCCTACCCTGCCGCTCGCCCTCATCGTCTCTACATGTTTTTGCTTGTAGTCTTAACGCTTCTCATGGTCTTACCCGGACTAGGCTCTATACCTGTCATTGATAGAGACGAAGCGAGATACACACAAGCCACAGTTCAAATGGTTGAAAGTGGGGATTATCTAAATATAAAATTTCAAGACCGCGCCCGAAACAAAAAACCTGCAGGCATCTATTGGATGCAGGCAGGGTCCGTCAAGGCCTTTACAAAAACCGGTGAACGGAAAATCTGGGCGCACAGGATACCCAGCGTCATAGGCGCATTAATCGCTGTTTTAGCCACCTACTGGGCCGGATGCGCAATTTACAACCGAAACACTGCGTTTCTAAGCGCCGGCATCCTCGCTACATCCGCTATTTTTGTATTTGAAGCTCACATTGCGAAAACCGATGCCATGCTATGCGGCATGGCCGCGCTCTCTATGGCGTGCCTCATCCAACACATGCACTCCCCTAATCGATGGATTCCGGTTTTGTTTTGGGGAGCGATGGGGATGGGTATAATGATCAAAGGACCGATAGTTCCCGCGATCACAATACTCAGCTTGTTCGGCCTATGTGTATGGGAGCGCCGTGCAGGATGGATGAAATCACTCCTAAGCTTCCCAGGTATTCTGCTTTGTTTATTGCTGATTTTACCATGGTCGTTCCTGATATGGCAGGCAACGGACGGTGCCTTTTTCAGTGAAGCGATTGGCGGTGATCTCGCCCCCAAGTTAGCAGGGGGTCAAGAAAGCCACGGCGCGCCAGTAGGATATTACACCCTTACCTTACCGCTTCTATTTTGGCCCGGGAGTTTATTGCTTTTCTCTGGCTTGCTGTATGGCTGGAGAACAGCGCGCAACACATCGCAGGCCACCCCCGTCAATCGGCGTATTGGACGCTTCTTATTATTGTGGGCTATCTTGTTTTGGGCTGCGTTAGAGTTAGTACCCACAAAACTTCCTAATTATTTATTGCCCATTTATCCCGCCTTAGCCCTGCTTTGCGGCGGCGCAATTCATTCCATTCGTCAAAACGAAAACTTTACAATTTCCCGAAAAATAGGTTCAGTCATATTCCTTCTCATATCTCTTGTTTTGATCGCCACCGTCCTTTCTGGGGAAGCCCTTTACGCCAGTTCAATAGGCCTGTCGCGCTGGATCGCGATTTTCTGTGTCATCACCACTTGCATCGCCTCGTTAAATTTCTGGTCGAGGCATATAGACAGAGCCTTATTGGCTGGCAGCGCGGGGGCGGTTGTTCTCACAGCGATGACCTATCAGCTTATTCTTCCTAATCTCGATAAACTTCAGGTCAGTCACAATATCGAGGCCGCGCTGCAAGACAGCAACATCCTTCTATCGCGCCAGAACGGTCCGGCCGTCTTCTCCCCTCATTTTACAGAACCTAGCCTTGTTTACCGCCTTGGTACAAATATTGTTCTCGGGGATAAAACAGAAGAAGCCATCGCATCCGGACTAAAATCCGGCGATATTTTGCTCTTTGATACAGCCTCGCCTGAAAACCAAATAAAATTACAGCAGCTACGCGCAAGCACCTGTTTCAAAGATATGACAAATATAAAGGGCCTTAATTACTCGAAAGGTGACGAGGTCAATATTGCGATATTGAAGGCAACCCCCTGCCCTTAGGCAAACTTATCGCCCTGCAAATCCTTCTCGCAGAGCAATCCACCAAGCGCGCCCCATAATAGCGAATGCCATGAAAGGTATGGAAAGAAATGTAAGGGCCTTAGCCCACCAGTGGTCAGAATATCTCCAAAAGTAAATAATGAAACCTTTGAGCTTCTCTTTTTCCACTTTTTGACGCCTCACACGACTGGTCGAGCCATAATGCATGACAACTGCAGATGGCACGAAACAGACCGTCCCGCCTTGTTTTTTTACACGCCGACAAAGATCAATATCCTCAACATGGAGAAAATATCTCTCGTCAAACCCGCCAACGCTGTCAAAGGATGCACGATCCATCATCAAAAAAGCCCCGCTTACAACAGGCATTTCAACGGGTTCCGCAGGTAAATTCTCTCGCTCGAGATGAATCGATTTGAACATTGGAAGTTTAGAAAGCCCGGTGAATGTCACAAAAGCACTTGCCGGAGTGAGTTCTAATCGGCGCCCTCCTCTTTGCTCTTGCCCATTTTCGTCCCTGAGCATACCGCCAGTTACCCATGGCCGTTGCAGAGATCGGCCACATTCTGCAAGCCTCAGAGCCGCTTTCGGTTTAATGACCGCATCCGGGTTCAGAAACAGTAAGAAATCACCCGAGGCAAGAGTTGCGCCATAATTACATCCGCGCGCAAAACCGATATTTCCATGACCTTGAAGTAGGCGCACTTTATCGTAAGCCATGACAAGCTGGCTGAGTTGATTACGGGCTTCTGGCATATTCCCGTTATCAACAAGAATAAGCTCAAACACATCAGGGTCTTGCAACGCCGCATTAACGGATTCCAAAAGTGCGGGCCCCGTCATATAGCTTACCATCACAACGCTAATTTTGGGCGCGGAGTTCACATTTTTCTCAGGTGCAATGTTAACATGCATGGAACTTGCCGTTACCCTTCCCATTACCATTTTTATTGGTGTTTTTAGGTCAATATAGAATCACACCGGCAAAAACCACACTTATTGAGTGTCTTTTATGCTTTTTTTATGTTCGATCAAAGTCAGTATCGCAGCCCCAAGAATAAGAATCGCCCACCACCAATCTTGCCAGACCCCATAAGTTACACTGCAAATCAACGTTGCTGCAATTATAAACCCACAGACAGCCATCGCTCGGGGCGGAGAACCATGAATAAAGCTCTCGGCTGAGCGTCCGATCAGAAGTAATGTTGTGACTGCGAGGGATACACCAATGAGCCCCGTTTCCGCCCAAATATGTAACCCAGCATTATGCGGATGCAAAGACACAACGGCCCAGTCCACAATCCCGCGGGAACTAAATTTTGCATCAAATGTTCGTACAGAATCAAAACCATGTCCCCAAAGCGGGGTCTCAAGAACTCTGCGCGCCGTATAGCCCCACATTTCCACCCTATGCTCCCACGAAAATGGCAATGCGGCTTTCATCTCTGGCGTGGCATAAGAAATCATCGTGCCCAATAATGGGGCCGCCAAAATAAGAGTAATCGCGGCCCAGATAACAACCCGTAATGTTAAAACAGGACGAAATTGCGCGGAGGCCATTGCGATGAGCACACAAATAGCCCCTATAACACCCACCATCAGTTTCCCCGCTATAGCTGCGCCAAGAACAAGTCCCGCGAACATCAAAGCGAGTATCCATCGTTTCGAACGGCCATTGACAATCATAACCATTGTACCTGGCATCAG
>JBLWUN010000065.1:0-5805 GCA_048268905.1 Maricaulaceae bacterium
TATCGTTATTTCCAAGGGGTGTGAAAACCCCGTCTCCCTCCGAACGACACAACCTTCCCCGGCTCAAGCAATTGGGCCGGGTTTTTCTTGTTTGGCTTTAACTTTAGGTTGCGGTTCTGCTGTGGTTCGTGTTCTGCTAAAGTATCTTATGAAAAGCTCGTTATTTCGAGGGGGTAAATCAATCTGCTCCTCTTTTTTGTATGCCGTACCATCATTGAATTACAAAAAATTAGGTAAACCTTATGGGAGCAAGAGAAGATACTGACATCCTGAATGGGCTACCCATATACGAAGTTGGCAACATGCTTGGTATTAATTTGCCGGTACGCGGGATGGCTCGCTGTCCGTTCGAAGGGCATAAAGACAGTAACGCCTCCTTTCAGGTGAGTAACGATGGGCTCCGTTGGGTATGTTACGGTTGTGACGAGCGTGGTGGCTCAATCGACCTCGTCAAGATTTATCAAGGTTGTACATTTATACAAGCCAAGCAATGGCTTGCCAAAAAAAGCGGCTTAGGAAAATCAAATCGGGTGCAAAGCTCTCAAGCTATTGGGAGACGCCAGATTTACAGGAAAGTCCAAAGCCCACCTGCGGCTCCTGCTGTCG
Organism: Maricaulaceae bacterium; assembly: GCA_048268905.1. Classification (GTDB taxonomy): domain Bacteria; phylum Pseudomonadota; class Alphaproteobacteria; order Caulobacterales; family Maricaulaceae; genus JACOMS01. Next base: position 607 of record JBLWUN010000065.1, read on the forward strand.
AATCTCTTCCTGATCATGAACTTTACGCGTCCTGTCTCAAGCGATCACCGCTAGGGTCTTCCGGCAAGCTCTACTTGCGAAGCCGAGGGATTAGCGATGCGATCATAACGCGATTTTCTATTGGCCAGATGCCCGGCGTTTCTATGATCAGAAAGTTAGTTGAGGACTTCGGGTTTAGTCGTGTAGAGGCCGCCGGACTCTTGATTAAGAGCTCGACCCAAAGTCGCTATTTTCCGATTTTTCCTGAAGGTGCGCTGTTGTTCCCTTATTTTGAGGCGGGTTGCGTCACTTATTTGCAGGCGCGCATTATTGATGATGTGGCAAAAGGCAACCGATGGCGAAATCTCAATAATCGTCACCGCCGTCTCTACAACGCAGATGTCTTGGCTGACGGAAAAGTGAAGCGTATCGCAATTTGCGAAGGTGTGATCGATGTTCTTTCTGCAACGCAACTTGGACGTGATGCAATCGGGTTAATAGGGGTTAACTCCGAACTTTCTGAAGAGGAAATTATCGCGCTACGCGGGAAACAGGTCGATCTGCTCCTTGATTGGGATGTGGCAGGCGAAAAGGGCGCAGCAAAGATTCGCAAAAAACTTGCGTTGTTTGGTGTGACTACCACCCGAAAATCTGCACCCACGAGCGGTGCGACAGACGTCAACGATTATCTTCGGGGGGGGAATAAACGAATATGAGTTTCTATAAAAGGTTGCTTGCCCCAGAAAACCTTAACTATGCGTGGATTAAAGCGAAAAACCTCTACCGAATGGCCGATGGGTACGTTGATAGGGGTGAAATCGCGGCATTCGAACTCGATCTTGAGCAACGTCTACTCGACATTCGCCGCCAGTTCGAAAAGGGAAATTACCGTCTCAAGAAGCTGCGTCCGTTGCCGCGTCCAAAGAAAATATCGAACGAGCAGCCAGTAGATCGGCAATACTACCATGTGGCGATTGAAGACCAAGTAGCATGGTTAGCAATGGTTAATGCACTAGGTCCGGAACTTGATCTAAAAATGGAGCCGTGGAGTTACGGTAATCGGCTTTACCGTCCAGCTTGGTACGAGAGCGATGAAACAAGCAATTCTAAGTTAGAGATTGGTCCTTATCGCCATGCCTCGGGCCATTTGTATCGGAAATTCCAGCATAGTTGGCCGCTATTTCGCCGGCACGTGACACTTACTGCGCGAATGATGGTTGAGCGCAGGAAGTTGGAAAACCGTGAAATGGATGATGCTGACAGGCTAGCTGCAATCACGGCCGAGCACGCGAACCTCGCCTATTTCAGGACAGATTATTGGTCCGTTTCTCCTCCGCAAGGTTCGAAGAATGACCTTTATCATGCTTCAATCGACCTTAAGCAATTCTTTCCAAAACTGAAAATCAACGCGGTGGCGCGAAGCTTACAAGAGGCTAACATAACGAATGACAGCTGGATCACAGACTTGGTGACGTCCATGTTGAATTTCCAGATAGATATGACGGGAATACCAAGTACTGCGCTCGAAAATGTCGACCCGCCATATCAAAAGGGCAGCATCAAGGGGATTCCAACCGGGCTTTTCGTCGCAGGTTTCTTAGCCAATGCGGCAATGCTTCCGATAGACAGGAAGGTATCGGAAAAGCTCGATACACAGCATAACGTGGCGCATTTCCGGTTCGTCGACGACCACACGGTTATTGCTTACGATTTTGACACCTTGTGTGCTTGGCTCCGCTGGTATGAGCAATTGCTTGTTTCTGAAGGGGTTGGTCCCACCATAAATGAAGAAAAATTTGATCCTCCGATCCTAGCTAAATGGATGGATAGGCTGAAGGCTGACAAACCACTCGCCGAATTGAAGGAGAATTACGCAGATGACTACTCCATGGCGATCCGGGAAGCAAAACTGGATGGGAAAAACCCAACTAAGTTGATGACAAAGACCTTAGCGCAGGTATCGACAATAGCCGCGACCGATATTCATATCCTTGATGATGATGATCTGGATGAACGTTTGAAGATGCTTGAGTGGCTTCTTCTCGCAGACATCCCTGAGCGCGAAATACGTCCAGATACTCGCGCCTCCTTTGCCGCAGGCCAGATTGCCTCTCTTGTCCCCGTTCTGATTCAAGAATCAGACGGTCTTGTTGATGCCGCGCGCGATGTCGCGAAGTTAACGTTGCGTAGGCCTTCGACGAGCCGATCAACAGACCAAGAATTGCAGGATTACGAGCAAAAGCTCGCCGAACTCAAGGCGGTTCTGGCAAATTGTATGAGCGAGAACGAAAAGAGTAAAAATCTCCTTCTCAATCGTTGCTTCGGGCTACTACTTCAGTCTTTGCGTGAGCATCCCGGAAAAGCCCGGCTTTTCTACCGAACCCATCAATATTGCCGGATAACCGGTTATCATGGTCTTGACGACATCGCGGGATGGTTGAACGACACGCGGGCTGCTGGGCAACTTGCGTGGGCGGATTATTACGTTTCACTTTCCATGCAGATCATAGCGGCTGGCCTTTTAGTGACGGTTCGTCGGCTCATTGCATCGGACGCTCTGCATTCCGAAATCGAAGCGGCCGCTAGCCATATCCAAGACGTGGCTTCTCTCGATCAAACTTCGTTTCGAGTGCCGCCTGATCGCGAAACTTGGTATCATGCAATCGGGCGTCAGGAGTTTGGCGTAGCGTTGTTTCAGGTTTCCGCGATGCTTGCCCAGAGACCCGAACATCAAGCACTCGCTCGCAAATTAAGCCTGCTGTCCAAGGAATATGTGTCGGTTTCTTCCGGCCAGAAAGTTGATATATGGCTCGGTTCGACAGGGTGGACTTCGGGAGTCTGGGCGCATCTCGCCGAAGATAGCTTTAGTCGTGGATATCATCCCTCCGCTGCGTGGGTTGCAATGGCTCCCTCTTTCGCTTTTGATCAGCGATCCGACAGGCAAGCTGCGCGTCGTTACCCGGAGCATATATCAACGGCAGGATGGGAGTATCTTCTTAAAGAAGGCCGACTTCCTAAAAATGATTCGGCGTGGCTACGTGAGGTTATTGGGAACGACGATTTCAAGCGCAAGGCAGCCTACGCAACCGGCAAGCTTACATTTCAACGGGCCGCTAAATCGTTATATCAACCTGATAAGAAATTTATTACGGCAGCTGAATGGACGAAGATCGTTCGGACTTGCAATGCTTTTGACCCTCGTCGCAGTGAGTGGACGGCACTTGAGATTGCAGCACAGTTTCTCGATGAAGTAGTTGCACTCGGTGGTGATGAATCTGACCTGGATCGTGTGCATCCCGATAACATACTCTTGCCGAGAGAATGGATCGACTGTTCTGACTGTAATGCTAACGCTACTTCCTTGAGTTGGGAGGATTGGCGACATTTCGTTGTACGTGAAGGTGGCGTACAATCGGGCATTGGTCTGAGAGAGAGTGCAGCGTTGGTTTTTGACTATCGTTATGCAATTGAAAGTAGGGCGGGACTAGAGATTCCCCCGCATGACCGACGCTTGGCTTCTATTGGGCGGTTGGTACTTGGCCTGCTGAGGAATGATCATTCCGCTCCACCAATATGGAACATGCGAGGCAACGAGTTGGTTTTTCCACTTCCGCGATCTCGTTGGTTTCAGGCTTTGGCGATCTCTTCAATGACTACACAAATACTGGAATCTTGCCTTGGAGCACGACCGGCCGAAACTCGTAATATCCCCCGAGAACCTGAATTGTTTGGTTGGAAGGTGGGACAACCTCTCAATGATGTGACCTTCGAGCCTCCACCGATTTACGATCATTCAGACCTTCTTAAGAGCATTAGGCAGGCACAGAAAGTTCTTGAAGAAAATCAGCTTGGGGTTACGCGAAATCAACCCCGTCAACTTATACCGTTTCGCTTAGCTGACTTTGCTGCAGGCGATGACAATGCGGATGAAATTGATGAGTGAGTCCTTGATGGTCAATGAACAAATTCATGTTGGTGTGGTTCAAACATCACTTTCTGTAGATGCCGCGTGGGTGGATGACGGTTCGGGAAACTGGGAGAAATGTGTTCGAATGTCCGCGATTGAGGAGCGGCGCGCAAAAAAAGAAATACGTCATTTCCTGGCATCATTACGGGGGCTTGATCGCCAACCCGACATTATTCTTCTGCCCGAGCTTTCGGTTCCTCTGGGCTTCGAGCCGCATCTTAGGCGTGCCGCTGAAAAACTAGAATCAATTGTCGTCGCTGGTCTTGATTACCGGATCGAATCAGATGAGGCTATTCCAACAGTCTCGAACGAAGCATTGGTTATCGTCCCGCGACGGCTGAGAGGTCGTCAGATCGCCCAACGCACAGAGGTGCGTCGGGTGGGTAAGACATATCCTGCACCAGCCGAAAAAGCCAAGCTACAAGCAATCACTGGGGCTAGTGTTGCTTTTCTTTCGCACCCTACGGTCTGGATTTTCGAAAGCGCCGAACTCGGAAAGTTTGCTGTCGCCATTTGCTATGACTTCATGGATATCGACCGGATCTCAATGTATCGCAATAAAATCCAAACACTTTTCATCCTCGCCTATAACCGGGATACGACGTCCTTCGATCATTTGGCTGAGGCACTGTCGCGCATGCTTTTTTGTAATGTAGTTGTCTGTAACTGCGGCCAGTTCGGTGGTTCGTTGGCAGTAAGTCCTTTTCGAGAGCCTTTTCGTCGCACTATCTATCGTCATGCAGGACAATGCTTGCCTCATGCGCAACTTGTACAACTGCCACTAGCGGCTTTAGTAGAGTGCCAAGCAGGATCACATAATAAGAGTTTTAAGAGCTTGCCGCCGGGATTTGACGAAGTGCCAACAGAGCTCAGCGTGAATACAAGCGAATATTAAACGGGCAGAAACACTTCAACTGTAAATCACGAGGAGATACCAATTTTCTCCTGCGCGGGAATGACGGGGTGTTGGGGGTGGCTGGGTTAGGCAGAATCACAAAGGGCAGCGGATGTCTTCCGCTGCCCTTTTTGTTTGTGGTGTGTTTGTGATGGTGTGTTTGCGGTGGTGGACGCGACGGGGGGAGGTTTGTGGTCAGGCTTGTTCGGTTGCCGGGGTGACGGTCGAGATCGTGCGCAGGACGATGGTGGCGAACAGGGCCGCACCGACAAGAATGATGCCGCCGATGCTAAACACGCCAAGCGATCCGACATGATCGAATATGACCCCGCCAATGACAGCCCCGCTGGCAATTGCG
>JBLWUN010000066.1:0-5756 GCA_048268905.1 Maricaulaceae bacterium
GCTCAATATCCTTGATGCGTTGCAAACCGGGCTTGATCTCTGAGTTAATGAACTCGAGACGCTTCACCGGCCCGCCGCCATGATTGGGGAACCGGGCTTCGTAGAGATTCATCTTTACGGCAAGACCGCACAGCACGGCACCGATGCTGACATGGTGCGCGGTAACCAGTTCCTGAAAAGATTGGAACGAATCAGCGCTGATATTGTCCCAGAAATCGTGGGATCGGTGATTGAAATATTCAAACCTGCCCACGAGAGACGTCGAAATTTCGTTCAGGTCCGACTCGATCTCCTTGAGAATCTTGAGCTGATTCCGGTCATTCTGGATCTGGTAATTGGTGTACAGCTCTTCCATCCAGGAGATAAAGGTCGGGATTTGCTGCATGATTTTGTCGAGGCAATTCCGGAAATACGACAGCGACAGAAAAATATCACCATATCGCTCAAGGAATTTAGGAACCTCGGTCAGTTCTGTATTCAATTCTTCGGCAAGGCGTTTCAGCTTTGCCACAGCCTCGTTCCGGTTCGGCGATGACACCATCTTGATGATCTCGCCGACATCATTGATCTCTTCTGATTGATCTCCGCCATAAACACGTTGGATCAACGGCCGTGTGAAGGCGCGCATATATTCCGTCAATTCAGCACGCTTGGCTTCGGAGAGCTGCAGTGCCGAAAAATCCTCGAAACCGATATCCAGGTTGCGCAATTCCAGACGCAATGAATAGACGTCGAACGATTCCAGCGAAGAGAGTTTTTCCAGAATGATGAGGTCGTGAGACAACGCCCCTCCAACATCCTGAAAATATCCGTGCAGCTCCTTTGCCTCAACCTGACCGCTTCCCGAGACGCCGTCACGAAACAGCTCAATAGCGCTTTCCAAACGCGCATTCTTGATCATGAAGGCTTTTTTCAGACCGGGCGTCTGCAAAGGGATGATCGAGAGCGGCAAGGTATGCAGCGAGTCGAGAGCATCCTCGTCGACCACAGCCTTGTTCGACTTCTTGTCCTGCAAATCGACACTCATGAATTAAGCGCTCTTTCTAACCGGGGGCACGCGACCTTATCCATCATTCGGTTTAAGAATTGATAAACACAGCCACATCAAGTTCGACGGAATCAATGCTGCCTGAGGGCTCGCAGCTGATTGATAAGGACGATACATCCTTTCCAGATCGGCTTTCAGATCTAAAAGCCACAATTAAATATGGGACCTAAATCCATTTCATGCAAATCGGCTGGAGGCATCGTTTAAATTACAAATTTCAGGAAAAATTAGCGCGCATATCGACATAATAAAATATGCAAATAAGAACAAAATAAAAACATAAAAAGCTCATAAAGAGCACATCCCGCCAGCCCTCTGTTTTTATCTCAATTTTCCTATCCGGTGATTCACGAGCGATTCACGTTTTGCTGCCTAAAATCCATACAGACGTAATTTGGAACGCCGTGTGGCGGCAACGCCTGGCGGAATTTAAACGATGGCCACAGCTTGGCTTGGAGTCATTAGATGCTCGAAAGTTTAGAATTAAACAGTCGAGACCCGCGCGGACGCGAGCTTTATGTGCGCCATCATCAGGTATACTCATTGCTCGAACTGAACGTCAGGCTGCATCAATTGAAAGCCGGTGACGGTGATATCTCCGAGCTTGATCGCGCCATCCAGGATGTCTCCGTTTTGATATCCGAACTCGTCACGCGTTTTGAAGAAGCTGCGGCTCCGAACCACAAAGCCTCGGAATATTCCGAGACTCAAATTTCCATGCTGCAGCGGGCAACGCAGGCACTGGATAATCTTTGTTCCGAAAAAGTTTCTGTGACGAGTCTCGTGGATGCCGCGCGAGCCGTGGTAGCCGCAGGCTCACAGCCCCGTTTTTCGAAGCCGCGCCTGATCGTCTCAAACCCATAAAAATACGGGAATAGGCATTTCCGGAAGTGAGTCCGGTCAGAAACTTGCCTTACCGAACGGCGATCCCGTTGACCATCGGGTCAAAACGCGATATTCCGCTGCGCACTTTGATAGCCGGTTTAGCTCAGTTGGTAGAGCATCTGATTTGTAATCAGAGGGTCGGGGGTTCAAGTCCCTCAACCGGCACCATCATCCGCCTGCCCGAAACAGGAAGCTAGCCTCTCATTCCAGGCTGTTTGCGTTCTTTTCCGGTGGCCTCGCTTAATTTCATCTCCGCATGCCTCGCATTGCACAACGCACGATAATGCTTCAGGACCGTACAGCGCAGAATTGATACGAGGGAATCTTCGGCATTCAGTTCCGTCAAGCAGCGCTCTATCAGCTCCCTCAGTTTATCGCCCGGTGCCATATCATCCAGCGCGGACCAGAAACCCGGCTCAAGAGCGATAGACCGCCGCAGCTCGTTTCCATTTGCATCGCGCAAACGAAAATGACGACGAACGAGGCAAGATTTATTTCTATTAGCCACGCTAAACCTTCAAGCCTTGGAATAGGGAGGGAGAAAGAAAAGACGGAGTTTCATTGCGTCATTGATAACTTTGAAGAGCGAAGTACACCCTATAGGTTAACGCCATTCATGACCATTAGGATTTTAATACAATTAAAGAGACATCAGTCTTATAGACACTAAAACAGCGTCAGAGTGAACGGTTCTGGGGAAATCTAAGATCGACGGAAGTTCCCTGATCAACCCGGCTTTCCAGATCGATCGTTCCGCCATGCAGCTCAATAAACCTTTTCACCAAAGAAAGACCAAGGCCCGACCCCTCGTGACTGAGTAATGCCGTCTCGCGGACTTGGACAAATGGTTCAAAGACACGTGCGAGGTGTTCTTCTGGAATACCGATACCCGTATCCGTCACCTTGACATGCACGCAGCCGTTTTCATCACGCTCAGAGGTGATCCTGATCTTGCCGCCATAATCCGTGAATTTTACGGCATTCGATACCAGGTTCATCACCATTTGGCGTACCAGCCGCGTATCCGCGCGGATACAGACCGCATTGTCTGCGATTTTGAAATCAATCGTGATTCCCCGAGCTTCCGCATGCCGCCTGAATCCCCGGCGAACAAATTCAAAAGCATCGGCGAGCACAATTTCGTCTTCGGAAAGCTCGAATGTAGAGGATTCTATCTTTGACAAGTCGAGAACATCATCAACCAGTGACAGCAGGTGCCGGCCAGATGACACAACATCACTGGCATATTCAGCATATTGTGGCTTGCCGACAGGGCCGAGCATCTGATCACGAATGATTTCGGAGAAGCCTATGATCGAATTCAGCGGCGTGCGCAGCTCATGGCTCATCCCGGCAAGGAAATTACTCTTTGCCTGATTAGCTGTTTCAGCCAGCTCCCAGGCGCGACGCAAGCGTCTTTCAGTTCGAACCTGCTCATCGATGGACCGGTCGGCTCCCCTGTAGCCAAGAAAGCGCCCTCCTGCCGAGAAACGTGGCTTTCCCGACGATGATATCCATGTCTTGGTCCCGTTCTCGCTCTCTGAAGAGAAAATGAAATTCTCGAACGGTTGTTTGCCTTCCATCACCTCGACATGCGCAGCAAGGCTGTCCGTAGCGGCTTGAATCCTGCACTCTCCCAGCCGCCGGCCAAGAAACTCGCTCGCCGGTCGCCCGGTGATTTCCTCGAAGCGAGGCGACAAATATGTGATCCGTTGCTCCGGATCTGTCTCCCAAAGATAATCAAAAGCTATTTCGGTATAATCGCGGAACCGGGCCTCGCTCCTGGCCAGCAAGCCAATCTGCTTCACCAACAGGTAAATTGCGCCTGCAAACAACAAGTTGACGATGATGATCAGCAGGATCGGGTTGATGTAACTGACGGCCACGTCATGGGAGCGGATTTCGACCTGGTAGGGACGATCAAGAATATCCAGATGATAATAGAGAGAGTTGTAAACCTTCCCCTGCGGTCCCTCTGACTGAGACAGAAGATACTTTCCATCATAATGCAGCGCGGCAGAGATTGCCCCTCGAGAACCCAGGCCAGCAATACTGTCCAAGAGGTCGGTAAAACGGAACACCACATTGATGAAACCTAAAATTTCACCTTTCCGTTTGACTGGAAAATAAGCAGCGGCCCCCGTCCCGCCCTGAAGCAATGTTATCGGTGGCGTCGCGTGAGGCCGACCATCGGAGCGCGCTGCGGTGATCGCCTCATTCGGAATGGCAAGGGCTGTCAGATCCTTGTCTTTCACCGGCTCATTCCCGGCCAGAGGAACAATCCAACGCGCCGTACCCTGCCGATCAACCCAGTTAACCGCCTGAACACCACTGAAATCTTCATGAAAGGGTTGAGCCAGTTCGGCAAACTCTCTTTCGCTCGGCGCCCTGTCCTCTTTTCCCAAGGTCATGGCGATGCCGTTGACTGCGCGGAAACGGGCTTCGAGATAGTTTTTCAGGTTTTGGCCGATATGCGCACGCGCAAAGGCATGATGTGCTGCCTGCTCTTCGTCGCTGCGTGTTTCAATTGTGAACTGAGCAAACAACGTTGCAGAAAGAACGACAATAAAAGCCAGACCGGAAACAATCAGCGGCGAAGCGGTAAGGCGCGCCCGGAGACCGGATGAGATCCCGTTTGTCGACTTGATGGTATCCTTCACCCCGCTTCCCTTCCCCCGTTTCGCTGCAAAAAACCGCTATCTGCTTGGTTAAGATCTTATCAAGCGGCAAAGACCGCAGATCTCCAAGCTTTCAGAAATTCCTCTTTTAAAGGTTAAAATCACCATTCTTAAATGGCAGATCAGCCCAGAAGTTCTTCAATACGCGCATGCCTGTGGGCTCTGCTCGCGAACCGGGCTGGATCGCCGGTGATGCCTAAAGCCTCTTCCACCGGCCAGACTTCCCCTAACAGTCTGGCGACGAGCAGTTCGGCAGCAAGCGGTGCGGAAACAAAGCCACGCGAGCCCAGCCCCCCAAGGATCAGTAGGTCGCCATCCGGGAAAGTTACATAGCCCCGGCCTGCCGGGCGGCGAAACGCATCAGCCAGACCGGCAACGTCAGGAATGGCGCCAAACAGGGGAACGCGATCCGGCGTCGCCGCCCGCAATCGGGCACGCCCGGTCCATGAGGCATCAGGTTCATCAACGAGATGGGCCATGTAATCCGGCATATTTCCGTGGTTGTGGCGATGGTCCTCGTCAAGCACAACCCGGTCCCAGTCGTCACCGATAGTGTTGGTTCTATCGTTGGTCGCGCCAAGCATGTGGCGCCCGTCCCGTACCGGAGAAAGATAACCACTCCAGGACAGGGTGCATTTCACGGCCCGCCCCGCATCCTTGGCCGGAACCTCGGAAACCTGCCCCCGCACAGGGGTTAACGGGATCCAGCGCGTGTCGTCAAAGTGCCGGTTGCCATCACCCGCGGCAAGAATGACGGCATCCGCCTCACCTGCAACATCACCATGTGAATCCAGCAGGGAATATCCCTGGGCCGTTCGTGAAACGCGATCGATATTGGCCTTGATGACCGTGGTTGAGCCGATCCAGTCGCGGAGCAGGCGCACGGGCTGCAAAAGCCCCGCCGACCGATAGAACAGCCCCGGACAATCCAGCTCTATTCCCGCCGTCAGACTGGCCTCGTCCCGGTCAAGCAACCTGCCGCTGGCAGCCGGTTGCCACGCAAAACCCCGAGCCTTTTCCGCCCTTAGCAGCGCCTCTTCGTCTTCCAGCATGACAAGCACGCCGCATGGATCCCACCCGTCCCCCTCGCCATATTGCGCAACCGCGTACCGGTAGGCCGCCGCAAAAAACAGCGCGACAGCGCT
>JBLWUN010000067.1:0-5698 GCA_048268905.1 Maricaulaceae bacterium
CGGATCGAAGCATCCGGTGGCATCAATATCGACACCATCAAGGACGTTGCTGAAACCGGGGTTGATTATATCTCAAGCTCGAAAATCACCATATCGGCACCGACCCTTGATATCGGCCTCGACGTAACACTGGGATAAGAAAATGAACCAATTTCAACCAGGCGATATTATCGAAGTCAAACTTCCAAACGGGTTTGGGTATCTTCAAGTCACCCATAACCATCCCGCCTATCCAGAAGTCGTTCGTGCTCTGCCCGGGCGGCACAACAAACGCCCGGATGATATCGCGCAGCTTGCGGCGGGAATAACGGCCTTCACCTGCATGTTGCCGCTGTTCTCTGTCATTGAAAAAGGCACGCTAGCGGGGGAAAAAATCGGCAGCACGAAAATCCCCAGTACCGACAGCACCTTTCCGACATTTAGAACTCCTATCCGGGACAAACAAGGCAATGTTGTTTACTGGTGGTTCTGGGATGGGGAAGGTTTGCGGTATGATGCGGAACCGGATGCCTCGAGCGATGGAATGCCGATGCGCGAAATCACAACGGCAGACACATTGATCGAAAAGCTCTCAGCAGCCTGATTGAAGATCTTAGGTTGGAATGCGGGTCGGGGGGACTTTACGTCCTTCCTCACCCGCTTTTCTCTCATCTTCCTCAAGGTTTTCGAGGATGGTCAGCATCCCTTTGCGGAGGATCTCCAACTCATTAGGGCTGAGCCCGGCCAATGCAACTTCGTTGACCTCGATTGCAAGCGGCTCAAGCTCAATACGCAATTCCTTGCCACGTTTGGTCAAAAAGACATGCTGTTTGCGGCGGTTACCTGCAAGGGTACGCTTTTCGAGGAAACCAAGGCTTTCCAAGCGCTGAAGAGCGGTGTGGGTGGTTGGCTCGGTCAAGCCGGCTTCTTCGGCCAGCTCTCGTTGGGTCAGACCTTCCTGATCCCAGAGGATACGCAAAAAGATCCACTGTCCGAATGTGACATGATGCGATGACAGCCGAATTTGCAGGGACCGGTTAAAACCGCGCGTTGCAAGTCGGATAATGTGCGCAAAACGCTCTCGCGAGTTGGGAACTTTATTTTCTTTATCCGCCATCGATCGAAAGATGCCCTTAAAAGCCAATTGAAAATGTTTTCGGATTGACTGATACAGTCGTCCCAGACCGAAGTCAAACGTGCTTGACAGGATGACTGCCAAGCACGCTCAAACGGCAAACATCTTATTGACCTTCGTCAGCTTCTGCCGTTTCTTCGGCAGTGCGCGTCATGCCAGCAGACATTGCCTTTGTGTAACCGGGGGTTATGCGCGCATCAATGACAACAGGCTGACCGGCCTTGACCGCTGCCAGCCCTTCTTTGATCACGTATTTCAGTTCCGCTGCGGTGCTGACCGGACCAAATGCAGTGACCCCCTGTGCGCGTGCCATTGCTGCCAGATCAATATCCGGCCCGCCAATATGCTGCCCGATCCATTTGTTTTCGACCGGCCGATCACGGCTGATTGCGACCTTTTCCTGATGGATTTCATCATTATAGAAGGATCGATTGTTGGCAATGATCGCAAGGAACGGAATGCCATAGCGTGCCGCAGTCCAGAAGGCCGAAACACCCATCAAAAAATCGCCATCGCCCAATACAGCAACCGGCAGTCGGTCGGTGTCACGCAGCGCAAGTGCAGCCCCCACCAGCATGCCCGGACCAGACGCAATGCCAGCACCGCCGTCATAGCCAAGATAATCAAGCGGGTGACGGAAATGCCACGAATCGCCGCCCCAGCTGAGGGGCAGGCGAACCAGCGACACCACATCATCTGACAGGGCCTCACCCATCGCAGCAGCAAGACTATCGACATCCAATGGCGCACTCTCATCGGACACTGTGCCAATGCATTTTGCGGGCAGGTTTTCCGGGGGGGACCCAGCCTCTATGCCAGTTTCCTCGCAAAGCGCTTTGATCACAACATCGGGTTCTGATGCGATATGCAAGTCGGCCCGCACAGCGGCCTGATGGTCCATACTCCAACCGTTATGAAGCTGATGGTCCACAGACACCTGAACAAGCTTCGCTGCTTCGGCCACTGGTCCTGCCTGTTTGAGCGTTCCGGCAACATCGACCCAGTCAAAACTGACAATAAGGTCTGCCTCATTCAAAACCTTCGCGCCATCTGGTGACATAAAGAAACCCGGCGCGCCAGTATGCAGCGCATGGTCCGTCGGGAAGGCTGCGCCAAGTTTAATATCGGTCAAAACGCGTGCATTAAATTCTTCGGCCAGTGCCACACGGCGCGCCCAGTCTTCAGCAGAACGTGACACCCGCCCCATCAGGAATACGGGCGATTTTGAGGTTTGCAGCAATGTGTGCAGTTCGACCAAGGTTTCGCGTGAAGGGACAGTCGGGGCAGGCAGTGCAAAGCGACTGACATCTGGCAACTTGACCGGGTCGGTGACTTCTTCTTCCTGAACCGAGACATCAAAACAAACATAAACTGGCGCCATCGGTGCGGTTTTTGCAATTGTCGCACCACGGATCATGGCTTCAAGCGAGGCAGGAAGGGAGGCGGGCTGATCATCCCATTTAACATACGGGCGCACCAAGGCCGCCTGATCCCGAGATGTATGGATCCAGTCAATCCATGGTCGACGCTCAGCTGCGTCAACCGGACCGGTTGCGCCAAACACCAACACGGGGACGCGATCACACCAGGCGTTATAGATCGACATTGTTGCATGCATCAAGCCGACATTGGCATGGACAATTGCGGCCATCGGACGTCCGGTGACTTTCGCCCATCCGTGCGCAATCGCGACAGTGTGTTCTTCATGCAGACAAAGAAGCATTCTGGGGTCTTTATTGCCCAGATGGTTTACCAGACTGTCATGTAAACCACGGAAACTGGATCCGGGATTAAGAGCGACAAATTCAACATCAAGGGCACGTAATATCTCAGCAATAAGGTCACTGCCCCACAGCCCTTCTGATCCTGACGCAACAGGATTCTCGACCTTTTCCATTTTTCCTCCCGGACTTTTCCGTCTTTTATCAAAGCAAATTAGAAGTTTTCTTTTTAAATACTTCGATATCTAACATTATGTCAAACGGGATTTCTACATACACTTGGGCTACTATTGAACAACGGTCATCTTTTTTGCTGACTTAGGGTGACCCTTAAAGCCCTACACATGTGCCCGAGGTCACATCAGGTGGAAGATAGATAAGTTTTGAATTGCCAATAACTCGACAATCTATCAGTAATTTTTAGAAGTCTAACAGAGGTGGTGGGCCCGGCGAGACTCGAACTCGCAACCAGACCGTTATGAGCGGTCGGCTCTAACCAATTGAGCTACAGGCCCCGATTGAGTAAGAGTTTGCGGATCCTCAATACGCCGCCGTAAACTAGATATATTCGGCCCAAGGTCAAGCGCAAACTCAGTTCACGCTCATGGACATTAACAGCGACATCGCTGGGGCAATTTGTCTCAGACACTTTAATTTCAGCCTAATGAGCATTTTCAGCTTCGAGATATTCTTTGACGTGGAAAATACCCTCAACGCCTCTTTGCACCATCACCTCCAAGGCACTCAGACCACCGAAGGTTTGGTTCGGCTTCTTCACCCACTGATAGCCTCGCCGTTTGTCGACAAAAAGCACCCTCAGCTGTTTATGAATGCCTAACAACAAATGCGCCCGAACCAACATGTCGTCACTAGGGCTTTGCTGCTCGTTCCTAAACGCTATCCCGTTGTCACCAAGAAGAACCTGCACTTCGGCATCCGAGAGCTCCCAGTTCTTCAACAATCTGAATGCCGCGCGGCACAATGCTTGAGATTCCTTCTGAGTAAGTACGTTCTCCACCTGCTTTTTAGACATTCTCACCTCCAGTCGGGAGCACACTCCAGAACTAGAATTCACCAATATCACTGAATAGCCCCTGAAATTGAAGAAACCCGGTTTGATCAGATTTGTCGTCTTTCGAATTCGACGGGTAACACCATTCCGTTGGCACTATGTTTGCTCTTCGGGATGTAGAATATTTTTATGTAATCGAAGACAACCTGACGTGCCTCATCCCGTGATTTATAGACCCTGCGGAGAATGCGCTGACGCATCACTTTGAAACACCCCTTTCATTTAGCAAACGCATCAACCGGTTTCTGAAACGCGACAATTCATAGATCCACTGCTTCCGCACCACCTCGACGACTTTCAGTCTTTGATCTGGGCAGTTAACAAAGTAACTCTCAGCCGCGGCAATCAACTTTTCCGCAGTGACCGGAAGCTTTGACCGCAAAATCGATCCAGCAACTTCAAAGACATTTGCTTCAATCTGACTGGTTGCACTCTCGCGTTCGCCACGGGCAACGGCAACGCATTTTTTCAACAAATCATCTTCAAAATCTCTTGCAGGCATTGGCACACCATTATCCAGAGAAGCTTCGCACCAGACAGAGAAAGGGCTGAATGCCAAATCAACCCATCAGAACTGCCCGTGAGAGCAAAGCTAATCATCGACGGCTCGCTATACAGCGCTCCAAGGTCATTACATTCACAACTTTTCAAGTAGAGCTTTCAGCTTTGCCGCGCCTCTTGAGTAAAGCAGCTCCAGGCTCTCAAGCCCCTCTGTTTCTTCAAATGCCGGCGGCAAGAATCTTTCCATCTGCTCACGATGTAAACCCTGAGCTTTGATCTGATCAATCACGCGCTCGAGGTCACCAAGACACGCGGTGAAGAGCACGACTTGCTCCAAGGCATCTTTCATTAACTCCGCAGAAAATGCACCCTCAGAAAGATCAACAAGCCCCGAAGCAAGCTCGTCATTCAGTGCAACGCTTGGAAGAGTTTTACCAAGGTTCTCTTTGTACGAACCAACTTCAAGCGCTTTTCCCCTCTCATCATAAAGCACGGAGACCTTGATGCCTGGTGCCTTCGCGGAAGGTCTAACGCTAAACCACCCACCTGACTGATCAAAGTAGCATTGCCCAAAAACGAATGGTTCGATCTTGGGGCTCTCAAACAACACCTCGGGCCCAGCCCTAGAAATCTCGTCTCGGAATACTTTGATGTTTTCAAGCGGATTGACAAGGGTAAGGCGAACTTCATCCGGAGCACCAAAACCAATTACTGAGGCAAACAATGAAGTGCGACCAGACAATCCAAGACTGCGATCTTGCATAAAGTCCGCTGAAAGCGCGCTTACAACAGTTTTTATATCTGCTGGTTTGTGTCCGTGAATAATAGCGTTCTTAGGCTCATGTTTAGACCGCTTTGCAATCAGCTTCTTGCATTCAACCTCAAGCCATGAGCCATGAGATGATGCCAGTGCCTCGATGGACTTGAGCTCATCTACCGTCGGCTCAGCAAGGATATCATTGAACCTCCATCCCCGCTCATAGGCGTTAAGCATTTCTTGTTCACTCAAGCGCCTTTGCTTGTCTCCCTGCCAGAGCAGTGCACGCAAGAAGGTCCACCTGCTTCGGTCAACCATTGAACAAACCTGTTCTGCGATGCCACTCAGGGACAGGTTTAGGCTGCAAAAATTGTCTTTCATCGCTGAAAAGTTTTTGAAGAACTTCTGGATCAACCCCGAACTTGAGAAACCCACGTTCCTTTTGGGAGTACATCAACAATTCAATTTCTCCCTTTTTGATCATCTTCAACATTCTCACATATGACAGCCCCTGCTTGTTGTACTTCTGCACA
>JBLWUN010000068.1:0-5620 GCA_048268905.1 Maricaulaceae bacterium
CGAGACAATTCTGATGAATCATCCGCATCTCGCCAGACTTCAGACGAACCTGAGCGTAACCATCACCGCGGCCAACCAACTGCGCATAAGTCCCAGCAGAACGTGCAATTTGACCACCTTTACCAGGCTTCATCTCAATATTATGGATGATCGTACCGACCGGCATAACCCGAAGCGGCATCGCATTCCCCGGCTTAACATCTGCCGTATCTGAGCAAATAACCTTATCACCTTCAGCTAAACGCTGCGGCGCCAGAATGTAGGATTTCTCCCCATCTTTGTACTCAATCAGGGCAATGAACGCCGTCCGATTTGGATCATATTCCAAACGCAAGACAGTTGCCTCCATATCCATTTTACGGCGCTTGAAATCAACCATACGGTAAAGACGCTTATGGCCCCCACCTTGACGACGCATAGTAATACGGCCCGTATTGTTACGGCCACCTTTTTTCGTCAAACCCTCGGTCAAAGATTTTTCCGGACGACCTTTATGAAGGTCAGAACGGTCAACCTGAACAAGGTGACGGCGACTTGGTGATGTCGGATTAAATGTCTTTAAAGCCATTGTCTTCCCTTACAAACCGGTTGCGATATCAATCGTGTCACCGTCTTTAAGCGTAACGATGGCTTTTTTGATATCCTTACGACGACCAGGAATACCCCGGAAGCGCTTGGTTTTACCTTTTAGACGCAATGTGTTCACCGCGGTCACTTTGACCTTGAACAATGCTTCAACTGCATCCTTGATTTCTACTTTATTCGCCGACAGCGGAACTTCGAATACCACCTGATTGTGCTCTGACAAAATAGTGGACTTCTCGGTAATAACCGGAGTCAGGATTGTATCATAATGACGGGCCGCTTCACTCATTTTAGTCGAGCCTCTAGATCTTGGACAGCCTGTTTAGTCAGAACCAGAGTATGACGGCGCAGAATGTCATATACATTCGCACCCTGACTTGGCAGGACGTCTAGGTTAGGAATATTCCGCGCCGCTTTAACGAAATTATCGTCAATTGAGTTACCCGAAACGATAAGTCCGTTTGTAATCCCAAGCTTAGCGAGTTGCTTACGAAGATCGGCAGTCTTTGGCGTTTTCAATACAGCATCATCAAGAATGATGATCTCATTAGCACCAGCCTTTGCCGACAAAGCCAAACGCATTGCAAGCGCCCGAACTTTTTTCGGAAGATCATGCGAATGATCGCGAACCCGTGGGCCATGTGCTTTACCACCACCACGGAACTGAGAAACCGACCCGTTACCGTGACGAGCTGTACCGCCGCCTTTTTGTTTACCAATACGCTTTGTTGTTTTTGAAACATCACCGCGCTCTTGCACCTGATGAGTACCAGCTTGACGACGTGCAAGTTGATAACGGACCATCCGGTGCAGAATATCCTTACGCGGCTCCAGACCGAATACGCCAGCATCAAGATCAACAGATCCAGAGGCCTTTGCGTCGAGTGTTTGGACTTCCATTTTCATGACTACTCTTCCTCGCCCTTAGCTACAGCAGGCGCAGCTTTTTCAGCCGGCACAGCAGCCCGGAATTTACCTGGCATCGGTAGATCTTCCGCCTTTACGCCTTTAACAGCATCGCGAATTTCAACCCAGCCACCTTTGGAACCAGGCACAGCGCCCTTTACCAATATCAAACCTTGCTCAACATCTGTACGCACGATTTCTAAGTTTTGAAGCGTACGACGAACAGCGCCCATATGACCGGCCATTTTCTTACCCTTGAAAACCTTACCCGGGTCCTGACACTGACCAGTTGAACCATGGGAACGGTGAGAGATAGACACACCATGCGTCGCACGAAGGCCACCAAAGTTATGGCGCTTCATCGCACCCGCAAAACCCTTACCAACAGTCGTACCTGCAACATCAACCTTTTGGCCAATAACAAAATGATCCGCTGTAATTTCAACACCAACATCCATAGACGTTTCGTCCACCACACGGAATTCAACGAGCTTCATTTTAGGAGCAACTTTTGCCTTTGCAAAGCGCTCACGCTCAGCTTTTGAAACACGTTTAGGCTTCGCATCGCCGGCACCAAGCTGAAGCGCCTGATATCCATCACGAGACATTGTTTTTTGCGCAACAACCTGACAACCCTCTAGTGAGAGTACAGACACAGGAACGTGCGAACCATCATCAGCATAAACGCGAGTCATGCCTAATTTTTTAGCTACTACACCAGAGCGTAACATGGCTATGCCCCCAACTTAATCTCGACATCCACACCAGCGGCGAGATCGAGCTTCATCAGCGCGTCTACAGTCTGTGGAGTGGGGTCTACAATATCCAGCATGCGCTTATGCGTGCGGATCTCAAACTGCTCACGTGACTTCTTGTTCACGTGCGGCGAACGGTTCACGGTAAATTTCTCAATGCGAGTCGGCAACGGGATCGGGCCCCGAACGGTTGCGCCGGTGCGCTTAGCCGTAGACACGATTTCCGCAGTGGAGTTATCCAAGATGCGATGATCGAAGGCCTTTAGCCGGATACGAATATTTTGACGTTCCATAACTCAATCCAGTTCCTTTGGGTCACTCAAAGGACGCACCTTTTAGCAAGACCCAACGTTGTCAAACAACTTGAGGGCCACCAAGGTAACCCTCAAAACTTCCTACTCAATAATTTTAGCGACGACGCCGGCTCCGACCGTACGGCCACCTTCACGGATAGCGAAGCGAAGCTTCTCTTCCATAGCGATTGGCACGATCAATTCAACGTTCAGCTCAGCATTATCACCAGGCATAACCATCTCAGTACCGGACTCTAGCGTCACAACACCTGTCACGTCAGTTGTACGGAAGTAGAACTGTGGACGATAGTTCGTAAAGAACGGCGTATGACGACCACCTTCATCCTTGGTCAGAATGTAGGCCTCAGCCACAAATTTCTTGTGAGGGTTCACAGAGCCGGGTTTACAAAGAACCTGACCGCGCTCAACACCTTCACGGTCAACGCCACGAAGTAGCGCGCCAATGTTGTCGCCAGCCTCTCCGCGATCGAGAAGTTTACGGAACATCTCAACACCGGTACAGGTTGTTTTCTTTGTATCGCGAATACCAACAATTTCAATCTCGTCACCAACGTTAACCGCGCCGCGCTCGACCCGGCCCGTTACAACAGTACCACGACCAGAGATGGAGAACACATCTTCGATTGGCATCAAGAACGCACCATCAATCGCACGCTCAGGCTGCGGGATGTACTCGTCAACAGCCGCCATTAGCTTCTTGATTGATTCTTCACCGATTTCAGGATCCCGGCCTTCCATCGCCGCCAAAGCAGAACCTGCAATCACAGGAATATCGTCGCCAGGGAAGTCGTAAGACGATAGAAGCTCACGGATTTCCATTTCAACAAGCTCAAGAAGCTCTTCATCATCAACCTGATCAACCTTGTTCATGTAAACAACAAGCGCTGGAACACCCACCTGACGTGCAAGCAAGATGTGCTCACGTGTCTGAGGCATTGGGCCGTCCGCTGCGTTAACAACCAAGATGCCGCCATCCATTTGCGCCGCGCCTGTGATCATGTTCTTAACATAGTCAGCATGCCCCGGACAGTCGACGTGCGCGTAGTGACGAGCATCCGTCTCATACTCAACGTGAGCTGTAGAAATGGTAATACCACGGGCTTTTTCTTCTGGCGCGCCATCGATCTGGTCGTAGGCCTTAAAATCACCAAAATACTTTGTAATCGCCGCTGTTAGCGTCGTCTTACCATGGTCAACGTGACCAATCGTGCCGATGTTCGCGTGTGGCTTGTTACGCGTGAACTTCTCTTTTGCCATTTTTCTCTCCGATCTCTTCCTGGAGGTTAAAAACTAATAACTATGCCGCGCTTAAGCGCCACCTTGTTTCGAAATAACGTCATCCATGACCGCTTGCGGTGTCGCCGCATAATGATCAAATGTCATTGTAAATTGTGCACGCCCCTGCGTTTTAGACCGCAAGTCATTCACGTAACCAAACATATTTGCCAAAGGCACCATTGAGTTGATTACGTTTGCGTTTCCGCGCATCTCGGTACCCTCAATCATGCCACGGCGTGAGTTCAAGTCACCAATTACGTCACCCATATACTCATCCGGCGTCACAACTTCAACCTTCATAATAGGCTCAAGCAATTTAAGTTTGCCCTCAACCTTGATTTGACGAAAAGCCGCGCGAGCTGCGATTTCAAAAGCCATAACAGACGAGTCAACATCGTGATACGCGCCATCATAAAGCGATGCTTTAAAATCGATAACAGGGAAGCCAGCCAAAAGACCCGTCTCCGCCATCGTGCGAACACCCTTTTCAACACCCGGAATATACTCTTTAGGAACACTACCACCAACGATCGTGCTCTCGAATTCAATTCCAGCCCCCGGCTCGAGCGGCTCAAACTTAATTTTAACACGACCAAACTGACCAGACCCACCAGATTGCTTTTTGTGCGTATAATCAATATCAACCGGCGCCGCGAGAGCCTCACGATAAGCCACCTGCGGCTGACCAATATTCGCCTCCACTCCGAACTCACGACGTAAACGGTCCACCAAAATATCAAGGTGCAACTCGCCCATCCCCGCCATGATCGTCTGACCAGATTCATGATCAGTCGTGACACGGAAAGAAGGATCTTCAGCAGCCAAACGCTGAAGGCCAACACCTAACTTCTCTTGATCAACCTTCGACTTAGGCTCAACAGCAATCTCAATAACCGGCTCAGGAAATTCCATCCGCTCAAGAATAACAGGCTTATTAACATCGCAAAGCGTGTCACCTGTCGTAGACCCTTTAAGCCCCGCAACCGCAATAATATCACCAGCATACGCCTCCTGAATATCCTCACGGTCATTAGAGTGCATCATCATCATCCGACCCACGCGCTCCTTTTTCTCCTTAACAGAGTTAAGTAACGTCGTGCCCGTCTCAAGTTTGCCCGAGTAGATACGGCAGAATGTCAGCGTACCAACAAACTTATCGTTCATGATCTTAAACGCAAGCATTGAAAGCGGCTCATCATCTGACGCAGGACGCGTTGTCGGCTCGCCTGTCTTTGCATCAACACCCTTAATAGCAGGAATATCAAGCGGGCTCGGCAAATAAGCCACAACAGCATCAAGCAAAGGCTGAACACCTTTGTTTTTAAAAGCCGTACCACAAAAAACAGGTACTACCTTGTTGGCAATCGTAGCCGCACGAACAAGCCGCTGAATAGTAGGAACATCTGGCATCGTGCCCTCAAAATAAGCCTCCATAACAGCATCGTCCATCTCTGCCACAGTCTCAATCAAAGCCGTACGATACTCCTCAACCCTCTCGATCATATCAACAGGAACAGGACCCGTGTCATACTTCGCGCCAAGCTCAGCATCATCTTCCCACGTATAAGCGACATTCTCGACAAGATCGACCATACCCTTGAACTGATCTTCAGACCCGATAGGAAGCTGCATCTCCAAAGCATTCCCACCAAGACGATCCTTAACGGACTGAACAGAGGCGTAAAAATCAGCACCAACCTTATCCATTTTATTAATGAAGATCATGCGAGGCACTCTATACTTATCAGCCTGACGCCAAACAGTCTCTGTTTGCGGCTCAAC
>JBLWUN010000069.1:0-5585 GCA_048268905.1 Maricaulaceae bacterium
GGCTGAAACCACGCACTAGTCGTGTGGGCTGTATTTCTCCGGAGAGTATTCTATTCCAGCACCACCCCCGACATGAGGGAAGACTCATATCCGGACAGGATACACCATAGGGGGTCTATAGCGACATCCCCAGGTGAATTCCACTCAAAATCGGGAGTGGGCCGACTAGTGTACGGCGGTTTCAACGCCACTGCAATTTGGCAGCAACCTAAAGTAGCATATAAAATAACTCTCACGCAATCATTTTAGTATCCTATAGGATCTTTTTGAAGGGGCTGAATTCCATCTACATTCGGCAAATGATAAAGGAATCTATTGGTGCAGATTTGAGGCGTATGCGGTTAAAGCGTAAGCTAACTCAAGAGGCTCTGGCGCACAACGCAGATGTGGGTATTGCCTTCCTCAAAAATATTGAGGCAGGACGAAAGCAACCGAGTGTGACGACCTTGTTTAAGCTGGCTCTTGCGTTGGATGTCTCACCGGCAGAACTTATTGTCCCAACCTTTGAGCAGTGGCGTAAAAATAAAGATTAAAATCGACCCAAGGCAGCGTGTTGGGAAATTTTATATAAGTGTTTTGTGTATTTACTGGTGCAAGGAACGAACTAAAGTTATATTCTAACCCTCTGCTTTCATGCAGAAGGGTCTCCATTCTAAGTTCGATCCCCCAAGCGAATAATTGTGGAGGCCCACCTTTCTCATTGATCTCGTTAGGGGCTACATTGAATACTCAGGCACTCCTGGATAATGCATGTTTCTTGTAAACGGCCACGCCCCGTATAGGTGTTAATTATTACCCTCTGTGACCCGCACTAAGTCCTTATAAAATATGACCGTATCCGAATAGCGCTATCGTTCCTTTTATCTTGCTAGATGACCCCCACTTCACGCCTCACACCTCTCTACAAGTCCAGGATTGCTGCGTCTTTCCCACGCCCCGCACCAAAATGTCCTACGCCCCGCAACTAGAGGCCCTGAAGGTGCTGTAATTGGTTGCGTGTGATTTGGTTGCTTAGAACTCTTTTGCCTCTCTGTAGGGCTCCGCGTGTCTTTGAGGTGCATGGTGTGTGGCGGTATTCGCTTTTTCCTGTTTTAGGACATTGAGCTGAGTCTCTAAAAAAGATTCAAATACAAACAAGTTGCCCCCGGTTCCAAAAAAAACCAGGGGCAGAGCTTTACGGAATTTAATCCTTATCACAACAACGCTTTTCACACCGATAGTTGCATGTATAATAGATACACTACCTTTGGATAAATGCAAATAAAAATTGGGGGTCCGAGTGACCAGAATTATTGGTATAGATACCGGTATAGCATCCGTGGGGTTTGCCTATCTTGATCTTGACCAAGATGAGATCATTGAAGCGGGGGTGCGTATTTTCGATGCCGCCGAAAACGGAAAGAACGGCGCCTCCCTGTCGCTTCCACGCCGTCTGAAAAGATTGGCCAGACGTTCCTTAGATCGTAAAAGGCGGCGAAAAATTGCCGTTCGCAAACTGCTTCTGGAACATGGTTTTTCGCAGGATGATGTGCGCCTTCCGGAAAAAGGAAGAAAAACCGGCACGATGACCGGGCCGGACGTCTGGGTACTGCGAAGGGACGGGCTGCAAAGAAAGCTGTCATCCCGCGAACTGGCGCTTGTCCTGATGCATCTCAATTCGCGCCGGGGGTTTCAGTCGATTAGCAAATCGGATGTGGACCGGAAAAGTGAAGGCGGCGTCATGCTGACCGCTGCTGAGGAACTACAACAAAAGATGAAAAAGGCGGAAGCCGAAACCATCGGTGCATATTTGTCCGGCCTTGAGAAGAAACGCAACAGTCCCAATCAGTATGACTATACTGTGGTCCGTGATTTGTTGCGGCAGGAGGTGGATCTGCTGATCCAGCGGCAGCGGGAATCCGGGCAACCCCTAGCGACCGACAGCTTGCGGGATGACTTCAAGGAAACGGCGTTTGCCCAGCGCCCTCTCAAATCCAGCCATGACCTGGTGGGGACCTGTGAATTCGAAGCGGACGAAATACGCGCGCCGCTTCACAGTTACAGTAACGAGGTCAGGGTATGCTGGGAACGGTTGAACAGTCTCCGGCTGATGGCGGCGGGGCGCGGGACGCCGTTGTCGCTTGACCAGAAAAACAAACTCATGGAACTGGCCCATACCCAGTTGGACGTCAAATTTGACAAAGCGCGTAAAATACTGGGAATTACTGATCAGGCCACTTTTAACCTGGCCAGTTACCGGAGAAGCGGCGATCAGCCGCAGGACTGGAGCGATGTCGTTAAGGTGGCGGAAAAGGTCAGTCTGATCAAACTTCCCGGCTATCATAAAATCAGAAAGGCCCTTGCTTCCCTGATGTCCCAGGCGGAATGGCAGGGATTTTCCGCAAAGGAGGATAACCTAGATAAACTTGTCGGGATTTTGGCTTATCATGACGACATCAATGAAATCCGGGAACTTGCCCGAGACTTGCCCCTGAATGATGAGCAACTGACAGCGGTGATGCCGCTCAGTCTATCGGGAACGGCGAGCCTTTCCCTCAAGGCGATCCATCATATTCTGCCACATTTGAAGCAGGGGCTGGTCTATTCCGAGTCCTGCGAGGCGGCGGGATACGACCATAGCCCCCGCTATTTCGGCGACAAAGATCAGCTGCCGCCGTTCACCCGGGAGTTTGGAACCGAAGTCAGGAACCCGGTGGTGTTAAGGGCCCTGAGCCAGACCCGCAAGATTATCAACGCCCTGATCCGGGAACATGGGATGCCGGACCGCTTTCATATCGAGCTTTCCCGTGAACTGGGGAAAAACTTCGAGGATCGCAAGAAAGCGGAGCTGGAGAACAAAAAATGGCGGGCTTATAACGAAGATGTCCGTCGTCATGCGGAGGAAATCCTGGGTCGGGAGCCGGGCGGGGAGGATTTTGCTAAATTCAAGCTCTGGAAAGAGCAGGACGGAATATGTGCCTA
The DNA here is from genome assembly GCA_048268905.1 of Maricaulaceae bacterium. GTDB lineage: Bacteria > Pseudomonadota > Alphaproteobacteria > Caulobacterales > Maricaulaceae > JACOMS01. The sequence continues at coordinate 2,962 of JBLWUN010000069.1, forward strand.
TAGCGGCGAATATCTTCCGCCGGAGACGCTTCGGGATTCAATGGCCACTCAGATCGATCATATCTTGCCCTACAGCCGGTCGTTCGACAATAGCTGGAACAACAAGGTACTGGTCCGCTCTGACGAAAACCAGCACAAGGGCAACGATACGCCGGTTGAATATTTCAATCGCATCGGCCGTTCGTTGGCCGGGCTTGAGGATTTCGCCAAACGACTGGGCAATGACAGAAAAGCCCGCTCCCTGTTGATGCGGGATTTTGACGAAGAAAAACAGAATGAATGGAAGTCCCGGCATCTCAATGACAACCGTTATGTTGCCCGCCTGCTGAAAAGCCATATCGAGAAGCATCTGGCGCCGCCGGCAGAGGAAAGCGACGTGGCCGGCCGGCCGCTGTTTGTGCAAACCCGAAACGGCGCTCTGACCAGTCACTTGCGTCATGCCTGGGGGCTCGGCCTCAAAGATCGTGAGGCCAATGACCGTCATCACGGCCTGGACGCGATGATCGTGGCGGCCTCCACCCAGGGGCATGTCCAAGCGATGACGGCCTGGGACAAACGGCATCGTCCCAATCATCCGGACGATCCGGGGTTCTACCCGCCAAAACCTTGGGACAGCTTCCGCGATGACGCCTTGCAGGCCATCGACAATATTTTCGTCAGCCGGGCCCCCGATCGCAAGCTGACCGGGGCTATCCACGAAGACATCATCAAAAGTTTGCGCCGGGATAAAGAGGGGCAACGTATCGCTGTTCAAAGAATATGGCTTACGGGCCCAAAAAAGAAAGAGAACCTGAAAATAGAGGATCTGAAAAAACTGGTGGATGCCGATGTGGATGAAAAGGGTGAAGCGCATGGCAGAAACGCCCCCATTTATTATCTGTTACGGGACCGTCTGGAGGAACACGGCGGTAAGGCGGACAAAGCCTTTGCAGAACCAATCTACATGCCGCGGAAGGGGGGCGGCCGGGGTCCGGTCATTCGTGCAGTGCGTCTCGTCACCAGCGACCGCAGTGGCATGGAGGTGCGGGAAGGGGTCGCCGGCAACGGCGATATGGCTTATGTGAAGGTTTATGAAAAAGAGGGAAAATTCTATCTCTGTCCGGTTTATGTGAAGGACGTGATGGCTGGTGTCGAGCCGAACCGGCTGATCGTCGCTTATAAGAACGAGGAAGACTGGCTGCCCATAGACGACAGCTACAGTCATAAATTCGACCTGTTTAAAAATGATTATGTGGTTCTGGAAAACCGCAAGGCTGAGATTATTGAAGGATATTATATTTCTACCCACCGTGGCGTTGGGACGATTAAATTACGATCTCATGACCGGTCAGAAAAAGATAAGGAGCCCGGCGTTCAACGTATGAAATCCTTTGAGAAATATTCTGTGACCCTGTTTGGCGATCGCTATAAAACCAGCTAAAAGGCGTCTTAACCCCATCTTAAAAGTTGAATGATATTAAATTATTGCAATTTTTGAATGGGGAGTGTTATGTCCTGGCGGACGATATTGATCCAGAATTCCTGCCACTTGTCTCTGAAAAACGCTCAGCTCTGCTGTGCCAGCGAGCAGGGAAATGTCTCCGTGCCTGTCGAAGATATCACTGTTTTGATTCTGGAAAGCCAACAGGCGACTTTGACCAGTTCCCTACTTGCAACTTTGCAGGACAATAATGTGGTAGTTGTCACCTGTGATAGGCGCCATATGCCAAATGGACTTTTACTTCCCTTTCTACCCCATAGTCGGCATAGCGAAATTGCGACCCTCCAGCGGGACTGGTCGCAACCTTTCCGAAAGAGAGGCTGGCAGAGCCTCGTCCGAGGAAAAATCAACAACCAAGCCGAAGGATTGGAACTTGCCGGATGCGGCAGTGTTTCCGCTCTGCGGGCTCTTGCACGGCAGGTGGATAGCGGGGACAGCAAAAATCGGGAGGCGCAGGCGGCGCGGGAATACTGGAAGAAATTGATGGGGGAGGAATTTATCAGGGGCGCAGGAGACCTAGCCAACAGTGCGCTGAATTACGGTTATACTATTGTGCGGGCGGTGATTGCGCGCTCTCTGGTCAGTTATGGATTGCTGCCCTGTTTCGGGCTTCATCATGACAATAATCTCAACGCCTATAACCTGGCAGATGATTTAATTGAGCCCTTCCGTCCGCTGGTGGACCGGGAGGTCATTACTTTGTTGGGAGACGACAAGTGTGCAGAACGCTCTCTGAAAAAAGAAGAACGGCAAAAACTGGCCGCCCTGTCCACGCATCAGCTATTGATCGAGGGGGAAGTACAAACTCTCACTAATGCTGCTGACCGGATGGCCGCCAGTTTGGTGAGGGCGATCCGGGAAAATGATTATCGTTTGCTCAGCCTGCCTCGGTTTGCCTTATAGGTCGGGAGTTGTCTCTGATGAGCCGAACAGGAGAAAAGTTTATGTGGATATTTGTCATGTTCGATCTACCCACTACGACAAAGAAGGAAAGACGGGCTGCGGCCAGCTTCCGAAAGTTCTTGGTTCGGGACGGATATATGATGCTTCAATATTCCATTTATGCTAGAATATGCAACGGTTTGGAGCGGGTCGAGAAACATATGAAACGCTTGGAGCAGAGGTTGCCTTCGAAAGGCAGTGT
>JBLWUN010000070.1:0-5546 GCA_048268905.1 Maricaulaceae bacterium
GACATGGCAATCAGAATGAAAACCTTCAAATGCTGCGGCCCTGCGGCCTCCAGCAACTGATAGGCTTCCTCTTGCGTTAGCCATTTCTCGCGGGGTGGAGACTTGCGGGGTATATCGATTTCCGGCACCGATTCGATCCAGCCTTTTCTCAAGGCGTGGCTCAAGGTAGTGCGGAGCTCGATGAGCTCCGCCCGCAAACCGCCGGGACGGTGTTCCCTTTTCTTCCAATAGGCGTACACCCGACTGGACATGATCTGCTCCGGCAACAGTTTCCCGAAGTGCTCGTGCAGGTGCTTGTGATAGTAGGGCGTGTTTTCTGCCCGTGCGCGGCCCTTGGCCCGAATGTCCTCCAGCCGCTTTTCCAGCAGCTCCGAGACAGTCGCAGTGCTGGCCGGAGCTTCCATCTGGTTGACAACGTCTATCAAACATTGCTCAGCCTCCGCGCGATCCGTTGTGCGCGTCGTCTCTGATTTACCCCGATACCGGATATACCAGTTTTCGCGGTTGTTGAGCTTGACGAGGCGGGGTGGTTCTTCCTTGCGGGGCATGTGTAACGCTCCAGATATTCGGACAGGGACGATGCAGGCACACGGATTTGACAACCGGGGCGGCGGATGCATGTCATCTCACCACGGTTCACCAATTGCCGTGCCGTTTCGTAGCAAACACCAAGACGGTCTGCGACCTCGTGCAAGGTCATCAGTCTATCAAGTGCTTGCGCTGTTCCGCTGGAGACGTTAGGATCGTGGGCGTTGAGACTACTCATGAATTAATCCTTTTGGGTTGGTTCAAGCTGCTTCCAACAGCTCGAGTGGTCCATAGGTTAGAAGCGGCTCGGATCATCCATCCGGGCCGTTTTTCTTTTCAATCTTCGCAGACAGTTCATCTACCTTTTCTGACAGTTGTTTAAGCTGTTCGAGAATGTGTTCTTGTGTGTGCATATCGTCCAATTGCTGGAAACGAAGGCCGTTCAAATTCCGTTCCATTTCCTCATCCTTGAAGTGATTGACAAAGCTCTTGAAGGTAATGGACGCCAAATCACCGTCAGTTTTTATTTCCCCTGCTCGAAATAGCATTTCAAACATCCAACGAGGATCGAGTGAGAGCGCCATCGAAATTTTTGCTGCATTCAGCAATGAGGGATACTTGCCATCCGGCTGGCCCGCCATTTCGTATTTGACCATTGAATTTGGACTAATCCCGGTCAATTTAGCCAAACCTGTACGAGACATTCCGCGTTTCTCACGCATACGGCGGATCGCCTCGCCAAGACTCCAAGTAAAGCCGCCTTCATAACCGGTCTGATCTTCCAAATTAGCCATAATATTCCTCAAATTTGTACAAACATATTTACCCCAATATGATCATTCGTCAAGCATGTTTAGTATTTTTTGTCCAAACAATCAGAAGAACGATTTGCCTGAACATTACAACGCGCGGCTAACCACTAGAAACTGATTTCGCTGCTAAGTATTGATCTGCAAAGAAATTCAGGGGCATGGTCGCTGCCTCCACCTGATCCGAATTGATAAAACCACGTTTGGCGTAATCGACTGCACGGGCCGTAATTGCATCGGTAAGAAAGTCTATCGGGTCGATATCCGCATATTCTGCAAGCTCCTGCGCGGCCCGCAAGATTCCCCTGGCCACAACAATCTGATCATGGTCGATTACATCGCAAAACATCATCCCAGCCACGCCAAATGCCGTTTTCTGACGGTGTTCCTGTTTCTTGATCACGGTTTTGCTCATAGGTGCATTCATGGTTTTCAGGCTCCTGTATTTGGGTGAGGGGCGCGGGCATTGATCAACCCGCGCCACTGTCGATTAAGCTGCGGCTTCCAGTTCGCGACGTGGAAACTGGTCCAGATTGGCCAAATCCATTCCCTTTCCCATTAGGGCCAGCTTGCGAAGCGGTTCACGGATCAAAGGCACAAACTCGGCATAGTCGCCCCAGCAGTCAGACCAACCGAGAAAACGTGGTTCTTCGATATCGAATTCGTCTTTGATTGCGTCCGCAACTTTCACCAACGCTTCACGGTCGATTGCGTAAAGGTCCGACCCGAGAATTGCCGTATCAACAATACGTTCCTCAACCAGACCGCAATAACGCTGAGCCTCGTCTACATCCTCAACAAACAGACCGAAAATGCCGTCTGATGTAGGTCGATCACCTTCAAACAGTTCCCGTGCCTCGGCCAACGCTTCCAACTCATCGCTTTCAAGGCGCTTCATTGCCGTTGCCAGTTCATCAACCAGAGCCATTGCACGGCGCTGAGCACCATCAAAACCGGTGACGCGGAACGCGGCCAAATCGGCAAGCATGGCTTCCACAATCGGCATTCCCCCGGCATCTGCATTTTCATCCCGGGGAAACTCCCCCGCAGATCCGCCGACATCAATCGGTAGAACCTCTTTCATTTCCAGCCCGTACAGCTTGCAAAGCTGTTCGAGGCGACTGATTGAAACTTCCGAAGTGCCAGCTTCGTAATGCTCAAGTGCCTTTGCGGAAATGCCAGTTTCTTTCTGAACCGTGGCACGCGATTTTCCAGCTTCCTCACGCGCCGCCCGTAGTTTCACACCCATCGTTGCGATGGCAGCATTTTCCGGCAGGTCACGAACTTGTTTAACCATTCTGGTTTCCTTTCTCATTTCCCATTCCCTACGTAACGTATACGTATGGAATGGGAGTTTCCCGGGGACATTCCCCGGCAGTTTGATCCCGTGTGCTCTATGCACCTGCGGGACTTCCCGAAACCACTTCGGGAACCTTGTCCGGGCATTGCCCGTATCGCGTATCGGAACGGCCACCACGCACGACACCATCGCTGTCGATGATCTCGTATCGTCGCGTGACCTTTCGCATTTTTCGTTTGAAGTCTTTGGCCTTTGGCCCACGCACATGATGCGTGATCAGGGTCGCTATCTGGCTGGGCAGATCGGCCGAAATTTCGTCTTCATCCATGCCGCTCAGGACGGCCAGATTTGCGGACAGGCCGACAAGCTGCGCTGTGATGGTCTGGCGCTGCTGATCTTCCATAACCTGCTTGATAACGCCCGGTGTGGCATTGCTTGACCAATCGGAAAGGTCGCGGGTTATGCAATCCTTTGCGGCCAGCCAGAATTCATCATCTTCGATACGGGAAACGTTTTCGTTATCTTCCCACGGGCGGGATTTGTAACGGACCTGCACCAAAGCATCTTTGAAGATATCGCCCAGCGCCTTGCGCAAATCGGCCCAGCGGCTAATGCCCCAATGTTCCTTGAGGTGCTTTTTGCCTGCACGGATTTCGAGCCGCCAAATCTGATCTTCTGCCTTGTCGAGCTCTTCGCGCTCAATGCCCCAAATCGCCCACCAGTGCGCCTTTTGCGTTTTCACCACTTCAAGGCGTTTGTCATAGATACAAATCTGGCGACCCGGCATTTTACCAATCGTGAAACCCGTGCAACGCTGCCCGCGCCATGCTTGGTTCCATTCATCGCCGCTTTGGCCCAGCGTCGTTGTGCCGTGCATTGAAAAGCGATCTGGATCGATACGGAAATCACCGGATACCCGCCAATCCATCGCAAAATCGACGCGGGAAATCGATTCCTCTAAAACCGTTGCGCCAATCGCATCCAGTTCGTCATACATCCGGGCAACGGCCTGTTCGAAACCGAATGCGGCCAACGTCGCGCTTTTGCAGGAAACGCGGATACCCCAGTTTTCCTTACGCTGCGACTTGGACATGAACCATGTAAAGCCGAGGTCGCCCGTATCCACGATAAAGGAATACCCACCATCACGAAGGCCCGTAGGGCCGACATGGCCCTTGAAGTCACCAATCTCGACATACTGCCTTTGCTTGAGCTCCTGTGCGGCCTCTTTACCGCCCTCAAGTACCTCAACCGCACTGAGCGGGATGCAACCCTTAAACGTCACGTCAAGCCCGTCAAAACCTGCGTAAATCAGCTTCATTTCAGTTCCCCTGTCACCAGAGGGGGGCGTGATACAAAAACCGCCCCCCGGACATTTCTCTGGGCGCGGCTGTTCGTAACCGATACACTTTGCGCGAGTATCAACTGGCTGTGTTGCAGCCGAATGGCAAAGGCACCCAAATGCTTACGTTGAAAGATTTCGTGAAAGAGACACTTACGGAAATAGTTGATGCGGTTGCCGAGTTTTCTGCCGAGCGAAGCAGTACTGGCGCAAACGCTAACCCTCCGATCTCTAAAACTCCTGACCAAAATCACGACCACTTCTTCATTGGGGAGTTCAACGAAGCTCAAAATCGCTATGATCTGATCATGCCTGTTAGCTTCGACGTGGCCGTTAACGCAGCCGACACAAGCAACACGACAAAAGGCGCTGGTATTAAGGTCGTGTCCTTCTTGAAAGCTGATGGAAGCACCAGCTCGGAAACAACTGCAACCGCTGCCAACCGTGTTCAATTTACCGTTCCGTTGCGTTTGCCCGATACTGGGGCACGTGGCCGAACGAGACCCCCACAAGCCGATTACGCAATCGGTGCACCAGAAAGCGACTACTGAACCGATGGGGGCCTTGCCCCCAAACCCCCGCGTTTCGCCAACGGGCAGGGTTGCAGGAGAAGGAACACTGCGCTTCGCTTCGTGTTCTTTCCTGCCACCCATGCGGGACGCTATGGCAACCGCAACCGCGTCAAGAGGCTTCCGCCGCGCTAAAGCGCGGTCTCCCGAGAAGCCTCTTGACCCGGCTCCGGTCACCTGATGGAGCGAATAATCAAGGGTGGTGCGGATCATTTGGCACCTCCTGATTGCTCTTTTCGACGCTTCAATATGCTGATGACACGCGCAACGGAGACGGGATGCAGTCCCATTTTCTTCGCAATTGCTGCGTTGGATTTCCCAGCTTTATAAAGCTTGAAAATCTTCTCATCGCGCTCACGACGATCATGCTTTCGGGCAAACTGGCGACAACGACGCAACTCATCCTGAGTGACAAACATTTCATGAGCGACAAGGGCAACGGCATCTATGTCCGTCGAACCATCTTCGACATACGCTCTGGTCGCGTTTTCGAACTGACGACCAAGGGAAATGGTTCGTGCGATCTGTTCATCAAAGACTTGCTCCCGAGCTTTCTTTGCTCGTTCCTGTGCCTTTTCCTTGGCCCGCTGAGCTTCCAGCGTGAGACTTCTGACATCAATCACCGGCCCGAATAGTTCGGCCAGTTGTGTGTGGCTCAAATGGATCGTCAGAGCATATTCATCGGAAACACCTGACGTGCGTTCCAGAGATAGAAAACCGCCTTTGAGGGAAATACTGTTAGAGGGCATGAACGAACCCTCCAGACAAAACAACACCGTTCCCGTTTCGTGAACATGCACACGAAACAATTTCGAACGGTCCATAAGTTGTTGATTTTATTGGAACCGGCTTTCCGCCAGTTTTTGCCTTAAACCCGCTGTTTTGCTGGGCTTTCTGTTTTATGGCATTGTAGAGGTCGTCAGTTCGATCCTGATCGGCTCCACCATTCAAAACCCGTTGCCTTTGGCGACGGGTTTTTTCGTTTCGGGGCTTATTTG
>JBLWUN010000071.1:0-5501 GCA_048268905.1 Maricaulaceae bacterium
CCCATCCTGACCGCCAAAGACAGCGTCTGCGCCGGAACCGGCTGTAAACGTTTCACCGCCCTGGTTACCATAATCCAAGTCGGCTCCGTCAAGCGCGCTGACGATGTCGCTACCAGCATGAGTAGTGGTCAGGACAGAATTGCCCGTGCCAGTAATCGTATCCGCCGTACTGGTGCCCGTTATCGTTGCCATTACAACCCCCTAGGTAGCATCAAAGCTACACCAAACCGTTCTTGGTTAGCTTTGGTGCTGCAGATGGATTTCGTCAACCAAAAAATCCTGCACACCAAGCGAACGCCAGTCCTATAGATAGCCGCTTTCGTGCGGCTCGCGAAATTTCTTACACCGCTTGCCCAATGAACGCAAGCGGTTACCCCAAATCCTGAACATCATAATTCAACAACCCGCTGAGCGATCTCACTTCCCGCCGCATGGCGTATGGAATGCCCCGGGAAGTAGAAATTATACATTTAAGTTCAGTCTATTAGCCGTAAATTATCACCAGCAGACCGCCCCCCCTCTCCGGGATAAGCACATAAAGGGCATTTTAGGGAGACCGATTTCTGCCGAGAACATGAGGAAATCAGTCTCGATAGCGTGACTTCTCGGCAACAGATCGGCCGGAACTTGAGAATCTGTTTACTGAAAGGCCCGGTTCACCGCGCCATTCAAGCTTCCAGGCACACTCCATTGTCGCGGCCACATCAGCTCCACAGCCGGCAGTAACGGGCTACAGGAAGCATCGGGGGGATACCGCCAGTCGCGCTGAACCCTGTTCAGCAATGCAATCGCAGGCGTCCCTGCCGCGACTGACAGCGGGACGAGGGATGTCGCGGCACTGACAAGGACATCCACGGCGCCGATTGCATCCGCCAATGACGGCAAATCATACCAGACATCGAAGTCGGGGCGGAGAGTGCGCTCTTTGCCAAACAGGATCTCGACCTCGCGCCAGTCATTCCTCGACATGCCGTACTGCAACGGCAGGTACAGGGTATCATCCAGAGAGGCGAGTTCTGCGAGCACGTCCAGGGAGAGACCGAAAGACCGGTGTGCCTGCGGCTTTACGCTGCGCCATCCAAGCCCGACAATCTTCTTCCCGTGCCGCCCTGCCCGCAAACGCTCTCTGACCTTGCCGCGATCTTCCGGCCAGCCCCGAGCCCAGCCTGCCGGTGCCGGAGCTTCCGAGAGGCCTAGCGAGTGAGGCAGGCTGAGTAGCGGTAATTGCACATCAAAGAGCGACGTGTCGAGCGTCCGCTCCATGTTTCTGGGGATACATTCAACAAACGGAAAAGCGCGATTTACGAGAGGAACAAGCCGTGCATCGGTCTCCACGACAAAGCTTTCATGGCGTCCCCTCAGAGAGGAAATATATCCGAGTCCCCATATCTCATCACCAATGCCCTGCTCTCCCCAGAGGAGAATCCGGTTCCCGGAAGTTTTCGCCGGCTTCCAGAGAGGAAGGTCGAACGAGCGAACCGGATAAAGAGACCGCCCCGGTGACCGCTCCAGATCATGCCCGTACCAGCGATTCTCATACTCGGCGAATCCCTGTTTGTAGGCCTGGGATTTCAGCAAAAGTATGGCGCGGTTGTTCTTGAGCGCAAGGTTATCGGGGTCCATCAGAACCGCGCGTTCATGGAAGGACAGCGATTCCCGGACCCGCCCGAGGTCGTGCAACACCGCGCCAACATTATATGTATAAGCAGCATTCTGCGGCCGCATCATCAAGGCCCTGCGCGAGAACCCAATGGCCTTCTCCGGCTCGGACTGATGCTCATACATCGATGAGCGATTGACCCATATGGCCGGCGAATCCGGGATCAGGCATGCGGCGAAATTCAGGGCCTGCGCGGCAAAGGCAAACTCTCTCTGATCTATCAGAAATGCTGAGGCGGCGATGTACCCGTCACAGATATTAGGGGCTGTCAGCACGGCACGCCGAAAAGCTGCACGGGCAAGCTTGTCCCTGGCTTTCTTTTGCTCCAGAAGCGCACACTGGCGCCAAGCCTCGGAGGATAAAGCATCGGAGGAAATCACCTCCTTCAAAAGCGCGGAAGCGGCCTCCAGCCGGTCCAGGTCAATCAATCGCGCAGCGGCAACCACACCAGCCTGCGCCGCACCACCGCAAATCCAGCTCCATGCCCGCAGCCTGCGGCGGTCTCCCCCAGTGACGGAAACGGGGATCGAAACGCCCAGATACTCGTAGGCCCGGGCCAGTCCCGGAAAGAGAATAGCTGCGGCCCGCAAGGGTCCCCAAATTCGGAGCGCTTCTCCTGATGCCAGATACCGGTTGGAAAGATTAACGTATAATCGGAAATCGCCGGGGGACAGAATGATCGCGCGCGTCAGAAACTTGACCGAGTCGCAAGGCATTGACGCAGCAAGCGCGGCCCAGCGGCCTGCCGCGTCCGGGCTCAGAACAGTCAGACGTTTCTGTTCCTCGGCTTTCTGCTCCAAAGAAGCTGCATCGCCGGGCAAGTGCTCAGCCATTTGTAGCCCGAGTCCAATTCACGTTCATACGCAGGATATGGAGCCGGCCTAATCGCGCCTCAAAGCCCCAGACGCTCTGACTTTGGAGCGTCCTTGAGCGCAACCCACCCGCCGACTTCCATGCTCCGGTAAAGGGCGTGCAGGAAAGCCAGCGCCTTGCTGCCTTCATCCACCGAAACAGGCACATCCGTCTTCCCGGCGCGCCAATAGTCGATGACTTCGCGAATATAGGGGCCGTGCCCCAAGCCATAGCTGGTCGGCACTTCCTGGGAAAATGTCGCCTGCACATCCTCATCACCGGCTTGCGGTTCAATCGATTCCCATGTCTCGACCAGATTGATCGCCCGACCGCCGACCTTAGCGAGGGCCTTGTCGCCGACAATATGGAGAGAAGCCTCAAAATCCCGCGGACGCGCCGCCGTCGTGGCTTCGATCGTGCCCATGGCACCATTCTCGAAACGGACGATCGCGGTCGCCGTATCCTCGGCTTCCAGTTTGTTAATCACGGCCCTGCCCTGGGCGCAAACCGCCTCGATCGGCCCGCCGAGCCAGCGCATTGCATCGATATGATGGATTGCCTGCTGGGACAGCACCCCTCCATCCATCCGCCAGCGGCCATGCCATGGGTCGTCGTAATAGGATTGGTCTCGGCTCCAGTGCACACGGATACCAACAGAAACCAGCTTGCCGAACCGGCCCTCATCCATGGCCCCCCGCAGGAAGCGCATTGCCGGATTGTAGCGGTTCTGTTTGATTTCAGCGCAGATCAAGCCGCGTTCACGGGCGATCCGGGACAGCTCCTCGGCATGCTCAAGTCGCAAGGCCACCGGCTTTTCGACAATCACGTTGATGCCGGCCTCAAGCGCCTTCTTCGCATGCTCATAATGATTGCCCGACTCGGTCAGGATGCAGAGGAGATCAGGTTTTTCCGCAAGCAGCGCATCCATGTCAGCAACGACAGGGCTGCCGCCAATATCGCCGGCGAAGGATTCCGATTTGGACCGGTCGAGATCCGTCACCGCCACGACATCGGCGATGTCCGTCAATTCGTCCCGGAAAACCTCACGGTATCGTGCCGAAACCCGACCGCATCCCAGAACTCCGACTCGGGCACGATTTGCCCTGCTCGCTTCCATCCTCACCATACTCCGCTTACTGCTTGCCAAGCCCCCATGCATAGGGCAGCCCCATCATATTATCTCGTCAGACTTTTTCATCGTCACCCAAATAGGCGAACCAGGTTTTTGTCGCATCCGCGATTGAATCCGGATCCCAGAGCGGGGCATCCTTCCAGCGTTCGATATCCGCCAGCATACGGGCCACCCCATCCTCGAAGGATACTTCCGGCTCCCAGCCCAGTTCACCCTGCAGCTTGGAAATATCCGCCCAGGTTACATCGGGCTCACCCGGCCGCTTCGGAACATAAACGACCTCGCCGCCGATCAGCTCGACAAGCCGGTTGATGGATTGCGGGTTTCCGCCGCCGGCATTGTAGATTTCACCGGATTTCTCGGTCAGCGCGGCGGCATGAAATGCGCGCGCCAAGTCAGAAGCATAGATGAAATCCCGCCGCTGCGTGCCGTCACCAACGACCGTGAAGGGTTTACCCGCGAGTTTCTGGCGCAGGAAAACACCAAAGACGGCACCATAGGCACCCGTTGTCCGAACCCGCGTGCCGTATGCATTGAAGATCCGCACCGAGTTGGCCGGCAGCCCATAGACCTGATGCCAATGCAAGACCGCCTGCTCACCCTGATATTTGCTGAGAGCATAGGGATATTGCGGCTGTGCGGGATGCTGCTCGGTGGTCGGCGTGTCCGCCAGCCCGTAACAGGATGAAGACGCAGCATAGACCAGCTTCTCGACATGCGCCTCCCGCGCGCATTCGAGAACATGGACGGTGCCTTGCGCATTCGTCGCCATATAATCGATAGGTCGCTCGATCGACGGCACAATGTCGCCGATTCCGGCAAAGTGATAGACGAAATGAGCGCCTTCAAAGGCGGGCCGCATGGACTCGATGTCCCGGATGTCCGCCTCAAAGATCTTCAGGTTCGGATTGTCCGCATGGTGCTTTAGATTAGAGCGATGCCCGCCGACGAAATTGTCGACCACATGTACACGGAACCCTTCGGACAACAGGAGGTCAACCATATGACTCCCGATGAAACCAGCTCCGCCGGTAACAACCGCTGTATACGCCTTATGCACTTGGCCCATTCCCCCTGCACGGTTGAATTCCTGAGGCTCGCACCCGATAACGACCTGAGTAACACAAGCGGTGACAGAATTTACAGACTGCTGCTTGATAATAAGACAATTTCGAGGGTTCAAACGGCATGGCAGTTAAATGGGTTCTGGAATCGGATCTGATATTCCTAGAGCCAGCAGTGCGTTTTGCGCGCCTAAGCCCCAATGCCATCCGTGAATATGCCGGCGACACTAAGATCGGCGCCCTGGCCTACCCGGCTCCATTTTGCCAGCATTCCTCGGACTGGATGCGCGCGCTCTCTCATATCGTGAGCAGAAGTCGCGACTATTCCCTCTATCTGGTAAAAGTCAGCTCCGACAATGACCGGAAGGAGCTCAGCCGGACCCGCATCGTTCCAACACTCGATACCGAGACGCTGGACCTTCTCCGTCAGATAAATCAATCAGGAACCAATGTGCTGGAATCGCAGAGCAAGCGAATTACCGCCGCGATGGAGCGCCTGCGGGAGCGCGCCAAATTCGCTCTGACAGACGATCTGTCACAGCTGTATGATGCTGATCAGCACGATCTTGATCTTCAAAAGTAGGTTTTTCCGCGCACCCAGATGCCAAAAGAATGCGCAGCTTGAACCATGGAACGGCTTGGACTAATTCAAGGTGAGCAATACACGCGATTCAAACAGATGCGTTTGATCGCCCCTCGCAAAACCCTCAAAGGTCTTCTCGGATGAAAAAATTCGTCTTGCTTCTGATACTCTGCACTGGCCTTGCGGCCTGCAATTCGGAAGAGGAAATCG
>JBLWUN010000072.1:0-5494 GCA_048268905.1 Maricaulaceae bacterium
CTCGATCACCGTGATTAGAAAATCAGCGAAAACACTATGTTTTGGACTGTGAATGCACTGATCAGTCATAGTCCAGAAAGCTCACGCTTCAGCGTTGATCGTTTCGGAAGTGATTTTGTCCGTTAAGGACTTTTAACGGACAAAGACAGACCTGGTTTCAGTCGGATTGTGTTTGCATTCCTACCCTTAAGGTTGAAAAACAATCATATAAATTATTATTAGTTTGTTCTAATGTGTTGGCTTCGGTATTTTTCGCGGAGATTGCATATGACCAAGATCAAAGGCAAGAACGATGGGCCTGGCGGTCGCAATGAACATTATGATGTAGGTGCGCGCAAGAATGTTCCTCGCAAGCAGATCGTTGACGAGATCAAAAAAGGCAAACATTCCGATGCCCATGTGGTCAAAATCAACGGCCGGGAATATGCTCGTGACAATCCCGACCGATCAAAAAAAGACAATGTAAACCGGTAACGCCGTCTGTTACCGAACAGGGTGTATGCTGCCTGCGTTTCGGCGATGCTCTGGCGCCCAATGAAGATGGTGAACGCATGAGAGCGGATACGACATGTCTGTCTGCCGCTTGTTGATTTACCAGAATTTCAGGAAAAGTCGTGAAGAAACTGTATGGCCAGGATGCGCTTACGCTCATTGAGACTCAGCTTGAAGAACATCAGGAAGGTATTCGGGGACTGTTCGCGCCATATGACAAAGTTCATATGGTTGCAATGCTACATGACGAAATCCGCGCAATAGAGGAATTCATCAATATTCCGCTTTGCCAGATTTCTGACGACAGCATCGTCCAACAATTAGGGGCGACCAGCCTGTCCTCTCAGGAGTTTCAGGTTAACAGCATGCAAGTAATGCACTTGCTGCAGCCGGTTTTGCAAAAAGATGTCTTGCGCCGCTATCTGTTTACGTTGACACGTGTTTGTGGCGTTGCTCATGGGTTCAAGGAGACCGGTGGTCCGTATGCTAATGTCGCATCAGAGCTTGGTACAATCGGTCGTGCTGTCGACTACTTTCAATCTCGCCGGCGCCATCTGGTAACGTTGTTCTATAGCGCTGCGGTTATGTGTAGTGGACGTGAGAAAATCGACAGCCACGATGTGCTCACTGTTTTTCTGCCAGCTATCGAGCAAAGTTGCAGTGCAATCATTGGTTTTCACTACAAACGTGCCATGTTCGACATTTTGGATGATTTCCATCTGATAGTAGATGATCATGGGGCTTTGGCGAGCTATGACTATCAACCGCTCGACAAGGGGTTTATGGAACCAGAACGGGCGTCGATCATGGCTTTGGTGACAGAGCGATCATCCCAAATCGATTTCCCTGAATCAACCCATATGACCGGAAATGGAAGAGTTTTTTCCGCTAAGGAACTGCGGAGTAATGCCAAGGTCTTACAGTCTGCATATCAACAGTTTGGACTGGATGACGCACAATTTTCCGAGCTGGTAGAACTTATAAACACATTCTCTCGGCATTGTCGTGACGGGTATTTCATTGAGATTGATAAGGTTCGATTTAACCGCATTCTCCAGAAACAAAAACAGATCTCGCAACAGGAACTTAAGCGGATACTCGTCAACCATCCGTCCCAGGATTATGCAAAAAACTCAAACTCTTACGAACCGTTTGTTGAAAGCGGGGGGCGTTTTATCTCCAATGTTAATTTACTGAACCGGTTTTTGTACGATTTCAAAAACAGGCATCTTGGAAGACAGCGCCGTTTTCAAATCCATGCCGGCTTCATTTTTGAAGATATGATCAAACGTGATCTCGAAGAGATAGGATTTGACGTTAAAGACATCAAACGCATTGGACGTAAGGAATTCGATGTCGTCACAACTTTTGACGGCGTGATCTACAATTTTCAGTGCAAGAATAACTACATTGATTTGGCTAAGGTCGAAACTGATCGAAAGCTGTTCGTACGCTACAACAATTCCCGTGTGCACTATTACCGGGGTGCACTGAGAAAAGAACACGAACGAGAGGAACTCTTAAAAGAGAAACTCGGCCTGGATCACGTTGAACATTATGTGATTAGCCGCTTTCCGGTAATTTGTAAGGACGCTAATATTATCAACTATAATCAGATAAATAAGCTTAAGCAGATTGTGAACTCTACTGCTATCTGAATCAGAATGCCGGGATTGGTGATCTAAAGTGTGATACACACAGTCTGCTCATGCACTGCCTGGACTAATCTGAAGCGCAATCTGCTGCTGGTGCCTGCTTGAAGGGTCGCATCTCGACACGGGTTTCAGATTGGATCATCCGTTTTCCAGTCCAGGCTGATGTCGGGTTGCGTGAGCCATTTGGCATATGCGCGAATATCAATCATTGGCACAGTCCCGAGAACTTGCAAACGCGCAATCAGTTCAAACAAAAATGCGGTTGCAGCTTTATCGGTTGTGTGAAAATTGTATGCTGAATCTTGGGCATCAAAATCAAAATGACCATGTTGCGCAATACAACCCAGATCGAGACGTTCGGCGTTTATGATGTCTTTGGTGAGTGCTGTGCGCAAAGCATCACCTAACGGTGGAGTCCAATTACTCTCAAGCGTCACAATACCCCCCAAAATGGTGAAGGGTGTTTTTGCTGAAGCTGTTCCGTTAGCAGTTGGGATTTCAATCGATGTTCGGTGCAAATTGCGGGCACTCGCAATCTTCTTTCTGGCATATGCAACTTGATCCGCATTAATCGATTGTTTCGCTTCAAACACGGCATAGACGCTCTCAGCGGGGATGACCAATTGTCCTTCTATCTTGAAGATGAAAGGTGAATACTGCCGGTCAAATATGACAATATCAAGCTGCTCGCTGAAATGGCCATTACTGTCGACAATATGCGCATTTTCAGCTTGGTAACGCATAGGAAGATAATCACGTAGCACTGTCAGCCAGACATTTTCGCTTCCATCCCCTTTGGTGCCCGGGTGACCGAGGGAGCGACGCACACTTCCCAAACGATGAGTGACGTCGCCATGAAGTTCGCTCAAAAGTTGAGGTAAGGACCAATTTGTCATAACGAAGAATCCTGAAATGGCGGCGTTGGCGTCATCGAGCGTGCGATTTGCAGGGCGCGTGGTGCGCTGATTTTCTGACCCGGATAGGCATCAAGAATGATGGTCGGGACCAGTCGTTGCGTCAGGTCTGAGAACGTAAAACCGTATCCTTCTGATCGATCAGATCCCGTTGCGGCGACAATTTCAGCGATATCACCTTCTGAAAAGCCGAACTGGTGGAGCGATGGGGCGAGAACGCTGCAGCGCTGTTCAGCGTTGGGGCGCTGAAAACTAAGGATGTCTGCAGCACGACGGCGAATGGCCGGGTCGAGTGCGGTCAAACGGTTGGTGCACATGATCACGGCAGCTGGGACTTTGCTGTTGGCCAACCGATCAATGCCGCGGATGAAGGCGTTGACGCCTGCGCGGTCCTCGTGATGCATCTGTGCGGCTTCGCGTGATTGTGCCAAGGCATCAGCTTCATCGATCAAGAGAATAACAGCGCCGCGGGCTTTGCCGTCGCTACCTTTAAGTTTGCTGGCTTCTGTGTGCACGGTGTCAAAGGCCGCAGACACCAACTGCGTCATCTCGCCAACCCGGCCCTGACCGCGCGTCGCCAAACTCATCGGAAACAGCGTGATATCGATGTTTTCCTGACGGGCAACGGCATCACCGATGGTTTCGGCAAGTTCCGATTTGCCAGAGCCAACGTCACCTGCCAACACCACGAGCGGCGGACGTCGACGCAGAAGATCAATGGCATCTACTGCTTGTGGGTGATGTTTTTGCAGCCAGCTTTGCAAACCTGAGGGATTGACCAAAAGCCCCAACATTTTGCTTAGTCGCTGCTTTTGATTATCCATGCCGATCAGGCGGCTCAAGCGATCTTTTGGTTCAGAGTCCGGATAAATGACGCGGCGTTCAAACAATTCATCAAGCGATGGAGATGTCATCCGATACTCCTGACACTCTTGCGATTAAGGCATTTTCCGCCAGACGAATATGTCCGGTCGGGCTGAACGTACCCATCGATCCCTGGTTCATCAGCATTTGATCGATGGATTGGCAGACTTTCTTTGAAAGTATTGCGTTCTGTTGAGGTGAGGTTGTCCCAGGCTTTGCTGTAGGTCAGGTAGCTGTAAAATGTTGCCCCTGTAATATCAGCGTTAGGGCGAATTCTGCCGGGATCGTCGTTGGCCGCATCATCGAACAAGTCGTGCGCGGTGTAAAACAGTGTTGGTTCAATATGGTTGCCGTTGCGTCGGAACCCGTAAGATACGGTATCCAAGTACCCGGCTTTCAAAAGCGCGACAACCTCAGCTTCATAGTTTTCGATTGAAGCATCGCTTGGCTTCCCATATAGACGCTGCAAGCGTCTGAGATCGGTCGCCACTTTCGCCGCCATATCGCGTGCATGGGTGATTGTGAATGATCTGGTTTCGGTTGCAGTTGCACTATAGCTATACGACATGCTGTACCCTCACGCTGAAAAGGCAGGACCAAACAGTTTCTGCCAATAATAAAGAGTTTGCGTTTTTGTAGGTGCATGCAGGGCACCATCGATGGCATCGCCGGCATCCAGTGCGGCATTGAAAATCATCTCGGCGTTGGTCGAAGTGTACAGTGTTCCGACATTATTCTCAGGGTTCACTGGATCAATAATCTGAATGCGGTCTGAAAACGAACCAACATCTGACTTAGCATAGTAGTCATTAAAAACGATGCGTTCGCGCAGGTCGGACTTTGCAAGATAGGTGAAGAAGTGCTGTAGTGCTTCAGGGTAGTCGGCAAAATCTAGGCCGTTGTCCGACAGTTCCGAGAGGATCATTTCGATCATGAAGGATTTGAAACGAAATCCTTCGCGCTCTGACTTCATCTTTCGTGCCCAGTATTTTACCAAGCGGACGACCTGTGCAAAATGTTGAGGTTGCGCTGTCTTGCGTTTTTTGGAGAATTCAAGGTGGCGCGGAATGCTGGTTTTGAGGAATGCCCCATCATCCTGGCCGACAAGGTTCCCGTACCAGTCAGGATCACCATCATAAAGGATCGGGACAACATCCACATCAAGACCTGACCCCCGAAATGAAACTGTGACGCAATATTTTTGCGGTGTTACCTGATCGGCTTTGAAATTGGGGAAAGCCTTGCGTAACCGTTCTGCAAGATAGTCAAGAAGCGCTGTTGTCTCTGTCGGGGTGTTTGCGCCACTGATATAGCAGGCCACATCGATATCATTTAGACTGCTGAGCGCAGTGCCTTTGGCCAAACTGCCCGACAACATCATTCTCTTCAGTGAAAAGTCCGGATGTTCTTTCAAATAGCCTTCAAGTTTCTCACGTAAGTTGCGAGCTTGGGCCCTGTATGCATCGGCTTTGTCTTTGGGCAGGTTAACCCTGTCTTGTGCGAACCGGACGATGTCACTGTGATCTACATGTTGTCGTGTCATACCAGCGAACTTTCTTGTAATTGTCG
>JBLWUN010000073.1:0-5475 GCA_048268905.1 Maricaulaceae bacterium
ATATGACCCGCGCGACCAAAGAAGGCGGCGTTTCAACCCCATCAGAGCGCCTCACAAAACAACAGGCCCTTGAAGCCATCACTCTGAACGCCGCATGGTCACTCGGACTTGACGACAAAATTGGCTCTATTGAGGTTGGCAAACTGGCAGACTTCACAGTTTTAGACATGAATCCCATGAACACCGCGCCTGAAAACTGGGCCGACATTCCTGTCTGGGGCGTAGTCCTTGGCGGCGATATTCATCCTGTGAAATAGGCGGCACAAATGAACACCACAGCCCTCGACGAGTTTCAGCTAGACCTCGGAAGTTCATCTGAAACCCTGCTGGCATTTATCCTCGCCCTCATGATGTTTTCCGTTGCGCTTGGACTTCGGGCCGAGCATTTTCGATTTTTTAAAGACAACCCCAAAGTCTATATTGGCGGCGTCTTCTCGCAAATCATCGGGCTCCCAGTTCTTACGCTGCTTCTGTGCTATGTGCTTTCGCCCGCGCCAAGTGTGGCCCTTGGCATGATTTTAATCGCCTGTTGCCCCGGCGGAAATGTGTCGAACCTTCTCGCCATGTTTGGCAAGGCGAATACCGCCTTATCGGTCTCCCTTACCGCGACATCGAGCCTTGCCGCAGCGTTCTTAACACCCATTTCAATCTTGTTTTGGTGCGGGCTCTATGCGCCGACACGTAACTTGCTGACCGAGATTAATTTAGACGTCACATCTTTTCTATCTCAGACGCTTATTATCTTGGCCCTCCCCCTCATCATCGGGATGATCATCGCTCACTTTACCCCAAAAATTGCAGAAAAAATTCAAAAGCCTTTAGCCATCATCAGCGCCGTAGGCCTAACGGCCATCATCCTTTTCGCCCTCTTGCGGTATCTTCCCGCCTTTAAAATACTCGGCTTCCCACTACTCGGCTTAGTCATTTTGCACAACAGTTTGGCCTTTGGTCTTGGCGCCTTGACGGGCCTTGTGACAGGCGCGGATAAAGGCTCCTTGCGGGCGCTCACCTTCGAAGTCGGGATTCAAAATTCGGGTCTGGGCATTGTTATTCTGGTGACCCAGCTCGGCGGTTTCGGCGGCGCAGGCGCTATTGCTGGGCTTTGGGGCACATGGCATATTATTGGCGGATTAATATTAGTAGGATTATTTAACTGGAGAGACAAACGACATGTATGACCTCATCATTGAAAATGGCAAAATTTATGACGGAACTGGCGGCGCTCCCTTCGAAGCGGCTATCGCCGTAAAAGGCGGTAAAATTGTAGAGATCGGCACCATTGCGGGCGAAGCGAAATCTACTGTCGATGCCAAAGGCTGTATTATCACGCCCGGCTTTATTGATCTTCACACTCATTATGACGGCCAAATTAGCTGGGATGAAGAGCTTCAACCCTCTGTCAATCACGGCGTAACAACGGCTGTCCTCGGAAATTGCGGCGTTGGCTTTGCTCCGTGCCGCGCGGCTGACCGTGACCGGCTTGTGCGTTTGATGGAAGGCGTCGAAGACATCCCCGGCACTGCTCTTCATGAAGGCCTCACATGGGATTGGGAGACTTTTCCGGAATATATGGACGCCATTGATAAGGTTCCCCATACGATTGATTTTGCCGTCATGGTCCCCCATGATCCTCTTCGTGTCTTTGCCATGGGTGACCGCGCAATGGCCAACGAACCTGCAAATGACCACGATGTGCAAACCATGAACACAATGATGCGCGAAGCCATGGATGCGGGCGCGATTGGGTTCTCCACAGGACGTAGTGATTTCCACAAAACCTCTGATGGGGACTGGACGCCAGCATCCGAAGCAGGCGTTACAGAATTAACAGGAATTGCCGAAACGATTTCAAATTGCGGACACGGCGTCCTTCAAGCCGTTAGCGATTTTGATATGATCCGCCCGGGCGACAATTTTGATAAAGAATTTGAGCTTATCGAGGCTTATTTCCGCGCTGGCGGTGAGCGACCCTCCTCCATTTCACTTATGCAGCGTGATTTCGTTCCCAATGATTGGAAAAAAATCATGGACCGTTCGGAAAAACTTAAAAAAGAAGATGGCATCAACATTCATTTTCAAGTTGCCCCGCGCGCGATTGGTACGTTTTTGGGCCTTGGTTCCACGTTCCATCCAATGATGGCTTTCCCGTCTTATATCGCTATCCGTGACGAACCGATCGAGACACAAGTTAAAATCATGCGAGATGCGGATTTCAAAGCCAAAATGTTGTCTGAAAAACCCGTGCAGCTCTCTGGCCCGGGATCGTCTATCCCGCCTATGACGGACATGCTTATTGCGCAGTTCGAAGCTGTTGCAGAGAAACTTTTCCGTCTCGATGACAAGAACGGCAACGTGAATTATGAACCAGACCCCAGCACCTCTCTTGCCTCACAAGCCCGCGCGGACGGCGTAGATGTATGGTCAAAAGCCTATGATATTTTGCTTGAGGAAGATGGAAAGTCACTGATCTATTATCCTGTGTTTAATTACACGGAAATGAACTACGACAATGTCTATACCATGATGCAGCACCCGCAATCCTTACCCGGCCTTTCAGATGGCGGCGCGCATGTGGGCTTCATTTGTGACGCCAGCTTCCCAACATACTTGCTCTCCTATTGGGCACGCGACCGCACAAGCAGAGGAAAGCCCGGCATTGAGCTTTCAAGGGCCGTACAAATGCTCAGCGCCGACAGTGCAGACTATTTAGGTTTGGCAGACAGAGGGCGTATTGCCGTCGGCCAAAAAGCCGATATCAACATCATTGACTTTGATAAGTTGAAACTTCGCGTTCCTGAAATGATCAAAGACTTACCCGCTGGTGGACAACGCCTGTTGCAACCTGTTTCAGGATACAAAGCCATCTTCGTTTCAGGGGAACAAGTCATCGCCAATGATCAAGTGACCTCTGCTCGCCCCGGCCGCCTCGTGCGCTCAAAAAAATAAAAAAGGCCGCGTGGGTATAAACGCGGCCTCATCTTTAATGATTGTTCCAGAGAGGGTTAATCTGTCTCTGGCTTCACCTCATTGTTCTTGTCAGCTATTGGTGCAGGCTTTTTAACTGCCGTTTTTTTAGCCGTCGTAGTCTTTTTAGCAGGTGCTTTTTTCGCAGGAGCCTTTTTAACTGCCGGCTTTGTCGCGGCGGCGGTTTTGGCAGCGGTTGTTTTCTTGGCCGCTGGCTTTTTTGCAGCAGGTTTAGGCTTAACTGGAGCCGCTGCCTTTGCGGGCGCTTCTGTCGTCGTTGACGTGACTGCGCCGCTCTCATTCGCCTCGTTATGACGATTGCGGTTTACCGCAGAACGTCCAGCCGCCGTGGCTTTTTTTGCAGCCTCTTCAGCCGCTTTTTTAGCTTCCTGAATGGGATCAATATCAGCCGTTTCAGATTTACCGCCGTCCGGTGACAAATGGTCATTAATGCGAAAGATGGAAATCATCACTTCGCAAAGAAGTCTGATACCAACGATCACCAGAAGGAACGAAACAAAAAATCCGAAAAGCTTTAATACCCACTCAAGAGGGCCCAAGCCTATATTATCAAAAAAACGTCCGGCGAATTCTATCGAAACGAAAATCATCCCAAGCCAAAAGAAGGCAATAACCAGCTTTTCTTTCATCAGCTTATCAAATGAAAAGAAGAAATTTATAAGATTAGACACGTATGTTCCTCCATGATCTATGCACAGAATATGGCAGTAAACGCAGTGAATGCAAGAGCCGTCACTACGCCGTACGCACATAACACGCTTTGCGACTAAAATTCACACGAAGCGGCTCTATAGAACATGGAACCAGCTTAATACCTCCGATTGACATATCGGAGGTCGTTGATTTTAAGACCTACTCGTCCTGATCAGAATTTAACTCTGCCACAAGTTCGGGCTCAATTGCGGGACGCAGCACAGGATGTGTCACTACATCGGCTTGTCCGCGCATCGCATCGATTTCTGCACGGCGAGATTCAAATGCTGGCATCGCGCTTTTATTCAGCGGCTTACCAGAAAGTTGAGACAGGCGGCGCGGGTTGATGTGACGCCCATTGAGCAAAACTTCATAGTGAAGGTGCGGCCCCGTAGAAGCGCCCGTTGTACCAACATACGCGATAACTTGGTCTTGGCGCACACGTGACCCCGCACGAATGCCCTTCGCAAATCCGTTCAAATGCGCATACGCCGTCTTATACCCATCTGTGTGGCGGATTCGGACATAATTTCCATATGTGCTGAAACGGTTAGCGCGTTCGACAACGCCGCTACCCGCCGCAAGAACAGGCGTTCCCCGCGGCGCGGCAAAGTCAACGCCCTTGTGCATTTTGACATAGCCTTTGATCGGATGCCGACGTTTACCATAGCTTGATGATAGCCGCGCGCCATTAATGGGTGTTGCACGAAGTTTACGTTTCGCCGTTTTACCGTCTTTATCGTAAAAGTTCTCAAACCCTTTTTCATCCTCATAAAGGTAATAATCCATCGCTTTTCCGCGCGGCGAGAAGCTCGTGTAGAGCAAGTCACCCGCTGAAATCATTTTCCCTTTGCGGTCGCGCGTGACCTCGAAAAACATTTCAAACGCATCACCCGGTTGAATATCGCGCTGAAAGTCGACCGAATATTCGTAAATATTAGCAAATTGCTGAATAACCTTATCCGGCGCGCCAAGGTTATTGGCGTCCAAATAAAGGCTGTTCTGGATCGTGGACTTCACAGTCACAACATCTTTTTGAAACTCGGCATTTACAGTCCGGGCAACGAAACTGTCATCCCCGCGCCGCGTCAGAAACACTGTGCGTTCAAGGTCGGGTTTAAACGTTACATATTTCAGGTTATCTTGCTCGAACAAAAGGTTGAATTTTTCGCCGACTTTTAAATGCCTCGGGTTATAGACTTCTGAAAACGCAGCGGTTGCTGCATAAGCGATGTTGGCATCAATCCCATTTTTCTGAAGCAGTGGGCCAAGCGAGTCTCCGGATTTAAGGGCAATTATCTTTTCACTGACGGCCTGAGGGCCATCTTCAAGGTATAGGTCGTGACGGGTGAGATCAAAACTCGGCGTGACCGGCGCAACCACAAGATCAGCCTTCGCTTCCGCCTGTTGGTTTTCTGGTAACATCAAAACCAACCCCAATGCGACAGCAAGAGAGACGGCTAAAAATCGAAACTGCTTATCTTTATAAATGCGAGTATTATTCATTTTAAAAAAAGTCCCCAATCGTAAACTCAAAGCAGAAAAAAGCGGCAGAAGTTTTGCCGTCAGCGCACGTTTCATGTTGGGAATCATTGTACAAAAATCTTTTCGATAATTTCATTAGTCTATGCCCCTTCAATGCCTTATTTATGCCTTACGTTTGGTTAACGCATTCAAATTTGAATTCACAAAAAAATTCGTACTATTCAGAAAAGCGTCCCCAATTTAAACTTTAAAACCACGAAAGCGAATTACACAAATTACAATGTCTTTAATCAGCCGTAACATATCAAAGAC
>JBLWUN010000074.1:0-5416 GCA_048268905.1 Maricaulaceae bacterium
GCCAGAATACCTACCAAGGATCGGTCAACCAAGGCCGTGACGAAGCACTGAAAGGGCAAAAGCCCTCAGCGCAGCAGCCCGGTGAATCCTATACCTCCTACCAGACACGGATGGGATCATACGGCTCCAACAAATCCTAACGAGCAGTCCAAACCAAGAAAAGCGGCCTTCGGGCCGCTTTTCGCATTGAGGCTACGGTCCTGCCTTGGGAATATCTTTTATAAGAATGAAATATAGAACGAAGGCTACAAAAATTGCCAAGGTCGCGAAAACTGACGCAAAACCGAGTGATTTATCAATGCCGCGCAAATATGCGTAGTAGCCATAAACTATCGCTAATGCGGTTATGAGCCAATATGCTTTTACAAGAGTGGCATGGTTTCTGAAAAAATCATCGATCCATGGGGCGTTGTTTCTTGCTTGATAAAACTCATCGACATACCCCTGCGACCACATAAACAGAACGCTCACAACAGGCACGACACCAAGGAGCTTGATGAGATATTTTACAACGATCATTAGTTCCATGATGAAAAATTCCAATCAACAACAGCTTGCGCTTGCTGGAAGAGAAGCCCAGTTGATGTGCCTCCATTCCGCGTGTAGTTCCCACTGGGCATTTCGTAGACACCCTTTTGAACTGGCACTCCTAAATACCAATATGAGTACATGTCTTCCTCTTCGTCCCAGCTTAAAAATGCACCAGTACCACGTATTACGGCGGTAGTATTGTCAGGAAAGTTACCTTGGTGAATTTCTATTTTTGCCATTACAAACTCCCCCCGATAGGGTGGAACAATCGTTGTAAGCGGTCTGTTGGCGTATGGTGGTGTCGTCTGCACATCTATGTCGGTAATAACTTGAATATGATTTGTAATTCCATTTCTGTTGGTGTCCATTATATGAACCATTCCAGATTTTACAATATTGGCTTGGAGGGCTGCGTTGTAAGATGATGCGTCCACGCTACCGACAATAGGCACGGTGTTTGGTTGATTGGCGGGATTTAAGTCTGGAGCGCCTGTTGTCTTCAACATGACCTGATCGAACGGCATATGCTTTCCGCCATGGTCATGTTCTGAGTAATGGTACTCTTTCGCGTCGTACAATCCTGTCCCATTTGAGATTTTGAAGGGCAAATTATTTTCTCTGGCAAATTGCATCACCAATGTCGTTGCGAAGTCCTCGCAAACAAAGGTTTGTACATTCCCCCTGAAAAATGTGTCCGCCGTTGTTTTGGCATATGTTCGATACTCAGAAATTTTTTGAGCAGACCATGTGCCCGTGACCGCCCATGCGCCTCGCACTTTTGGCTTAATGCTAACGTCGTCAACAGGCATGTTGATATACGCAAATACTTGCATATCGAGGAATGCCCACTCCTCTTTGATTGCGAGGTTTAGCTCTTCGCCATGATTGGATAAGACGATTTTTTCAACGCTTTGCCTTCTATCGGGACCCCAAACTTCCGGCTCACGATACAAAGATACTTCCCATGATACTTTTTCTTGCCAATAGTCGCCTTGAACCTCACGGCTATATTCTTCAACTTTAAAAGTATATGTTTGACCGAGATACACTTCGTCTGGGCCACTGATCTTTGTGACGTGTGTGGGACATACGGTGCAGGTCTGCGACACAGGTTGGTTGTCCTGAGTTGCAATTTCTCCATCTGTGCGTTCTAGCTCTGCAACGGCATCATTTGGACTCATTTACAATACTCCTGTTGGAGGTATGAGACAAAAACTCTTTCACAACTGAAACCACGCGATCTGCTTTTATTTTTTGAGATAGAGAGCTGTCTGTAACAATATGCTGTATTCTGCTGGCGCAGGCAGGGTTTGAGAAAAATGGATCACCAATGAATAGATAAGAGTTCATGATGCGCTTGATATCGCGCTCACCCTCAACATTGTGTCTTTGGCACCAAGTACGAATGTCTTTCGATATCTGCGTTAGGTCTTTTAGCGAGAATTTCATCTTGGGATACTTTTGATGAAACTCGCTCGCTGTTTCGCGATCAAATTTCTCCAACTTGTACCTCTCAAACCCTTTCATTTCTGTATCAGACAAGATGGGTTGCCCGATACTTGCAAAGCCTTTGAGGTTGTCCCAATCGGGAGTGATGCTGAACGCGTCACCACTATCGGTTTGATCGCCGATCAGGGAGACAATGCGAGCCTTGTTGCGCATCTCAAACCACTGCACGGATTTTTCGGGAATGGTTTTAATACTACCGTAGTAGCTTGGAGCGATGCGTGGGTCCCAGAACCTAAAATACATCCACCTTCTATCGTCCTCGACTTGCATGCGAGGGAACTTGCGAAAATGACCCCATACGTCGTCAAAGCTAGCGGGCGTGCGGATAAATAGTCCTGTGTTGTGTCCCCAATGCTTATCAAAAAAGCTCTTATGAAAGCTGGGCACCAAGTCCCCGTCTTGCCATGCTCCATCAGGCAAAGTCATATCGATCAGGTAAGGTGCAGCTTCCTTGAGCAGGTCTGCCTTTTCACCTTTGAACAGACATCGCATCGGCACGTTGATCAAATCGCTTTCAAGGTCAAAAACACCAGTGATGGTCTTGCGTAATGCGGCATCAACTATGAGATAGGTTCGAAGCTTTGCTCCGTCTTCAGGCTGGCCGAACAACAGCTCTTTCAGCTCTAGGGCGATCCACTCTTTTGTTCCAAACGGTATCGGCGTTTGGTTCTGCTGTGGGGGGATCTCATATTGTGTAATCGTGAGGTATGCAGGGAGTGGTGTAGGCCTTCTGCCTTCCTCGATGTCCGTGACCGTCCCCAGTATCACGGCGTGACCTGCATGAACGGTTCGCGCCAGCTCTATCACGGCTTGATTATGGCCACCGCGTTGCAACCATTGGCTCATAGGGTGCACATCTTCGGCCCAAAGCAGGCTTTGCGTGTGCGGTTTTAGGTGTTGGTGTAGGGCAATATCAAAGCCCTCGCGGGTGTTGGTCCAAACCGCCGCATAACACTGATAGTCTCGCCGATCCGGACTTTGTCCGTCTCGGATATGGCATTTGCCAACCCATGCTTCAAAATCAGACATGCAAACCCTTTACAAAAACGAATGGGAGCAAACTATGCCCGCCCGGAAGGCAATACAAGTATAGCTTGCGCGCGGAACGACCCTCTCAATCCGTGATGCTTGCATGAGTACTTGCTGAGTGACGCTATTCGCACCCAATTCCGTCTTTATCGCGATCAAGGCGGTAGACATCGCGCCCAATCACGCGAACCGGGCCGCGCACGTAGGCGGGGCCATTGCCTGAACCACCTGCACAATCCACATCACTGGCGATGGGGACACACGCCCCTGAATAGCTCGGGTGACAGCGCCTTTGTTGCGGGGCTTTTTTCACTGGTGGTGGAGGTGGAGGCGGCGGTGATGGTGCCCTGGGGCGAGTGGGCGATAGATACTTGCCGAACATCCAACCACGTCCGCCACGGAAGCTGATTTCAACCCAGCCGTTTTGTCGGGAGATCTCCTGAGCTTCATCCGAGCGTTTAAGCTGGGTGACGCGCGCGTACGATGTGCCGGGTCCGTTGCGCACGTTGACGACATTGCCCGTGACATAGAGCCTGATTTTAGCGGGCTGTGAAGCAGAGGTGGAGGGCGTGGGATCACTCGCGGGAGATGTAGCATTGGAGCGATCAGAGGAACTGGAAGAACGCTTGGGCGGATCGTCAGGCGCATATGATGACCCTACCCATATTACGAACAGGAACAGCCCAATCCAATGCCAGAGCTTCATTCGCTCTACTCAACTGTGAGGGATAGGATCGGCGTGTGAGCACCCGCTCGCAATGGCCGAGCGCTCGCCTGCTGATCAAAACGAGTGGTAAGCGTTGGCACTGTCTACTCTCTAATACCTTAACAATCGATATGAGGCACTCTCGCTTTAAGCGCATGGGGAGTCCAGAAAAATCCCGTCAGTTGCGTACTGACGGGATGCTCCGGCAAACAGCCGTGCCAATCCAGATCTTAGATTTCGAGATCTTCGATTGATTTTCCAGCTTCGAGCGCTTCGTGAACCCATGCAGGTTTACGACCTCTGCCAGACCACGTTTGGGAGAGGTCGGCGGGGTTGGCGTATTTAGCTGGGGCCTTGCCAGCGGTTTTGCGCCCTTTGCCACCGTGCAGTGCGATGACCTCATCGAAAGACACACCGTGTTTTTCGGCAACGGCAAGCATTTCAGCATAAGCATTGTGCTTGGCTTGTTTTACGACTTCTGCTTTGCGCGCTTCAATGTCTTTAGCCAGAGCTTCAAGCTCTGACGCGCTCATTCCGGTTAGATCTATTCCCATTTGGTCCTCACATTTTAAGATTGATTGGCTCAAAGCAGATAGTGAGTTTCAAAGCAAGTGCTCAGGTTAAATCCACTGTATTTATGCTACCCCATTGGAAATGAGGGGGTATCGGGCGATTAAGCCGCCCGATAGATAAGATGCTCTCCAGCAATGAGGGTTTCCGTGTAATCCATGGCGAGATCACGGGCGATGGCCTCCATGTCAATGTAGCCTGCAAGATGAGAGGGGATTTCTCCAAATAATCCCTCATCAACAAACTGTTGTGCGAGGTCGTTCATCGTCTCGATGTGGTAGATGTCCACATCAAAATCTGCGGGTGATACGGTTTCAGGGTCAAATTGATACCCGACCTCGCCAACGGCAATGATAAAGATTTGTTTTTCGTTGAGATCCCAATCATCTGCTGCGCGGAAATAGCTGCTGATGCTGTTTTGATAGAGACCCCACACCTCAGCCAAGGCACAATCAATCTCATCCCCATCAA
Organism: Maricaulaceae bacterium; assembly: GCA_048268905.1. Classification (GTDB taxonomy): domain Bacteria; phylum Pseudomonadota; class Alphaproteobacteria; order Caulobacterales; family Maricaulaceae; genus JACOMS01. The sequence goes on from JBLWUN010000074.1 coordinate 4,817, forward strand.
TGAACTGGATCTCGTATTCTTCGACGGGATCACCGTAGATGTTGCGGTTAGCTTGAGCCTTGGCTTTATATTCTTCAATACTTTCAAAGTAAAAGCCATTGGCGTTCATGTCGTAGGGTTGTGCGAATAGCTGCGGCATGGGTCTGTCTCCTCTCGTATATGACGGGTTGCGCATGCAACCGTCTGGCTTCCGCCGAGGAGCGGGGGTGCAAAGATCAAAGGTGCCTTAAGCAGGACCGGAGCCACGCGCAGCTGCAATGCAATGAAGCGAGCATGGCGAGGACCCACCGTTTGATCTGCGCGGGGGCGGCAGCCCTAGACCGTTATCCAGTGGGCGGAACCACTGGTCCAAAGGGGGGATTGGGGGCATGGATTATGCCCCTGATTGCGGATCAATCATGCAAAATGATTGTGCACGGTTCGGTGCAGGTGGAGAGGCATATCTTCAAGGCCTGCGAGAGGGATCCAAGGGGCAGCGATAGCCCCGTGGTCGGGTCCAGCTTCGATCAAGCTGGCGGTATTCAATCGGCGTACGGTTGACCTATGGGGTGTTGGGGAGAGAGGCATCTCCCCGACGAGAGATCAAACGGCGATATGTTT
>JBLWUN010000075.1:0-5303 GCA_048268905.1 Maricaulaceae bacterium
AAGCTTAGAGAGTTCGTTTTCGGATGGCGGCATAAACTGGAAAAGATCGGCTTTCGAGAAGCCTTTTTCCAACCAGTGATCAAGAGGGCTGTCTGACAGCCAAAATTTGGTCGCATCTTCGATCGAAAAACCTGGGCGCTCGGTAGATGGATCGCCTCCGTATTCGATCTCGCCATTTTCACCGTCCATTATCAGCTCGATACCGTAGCGGGCAGCGATTTGAACAGGGAACCAAATCTGACCGTAGATAAACGGCTGAAAAGGCTCTCCCATTTCTTCCAATGCCATCCGAGTCATCGCCCGGTTAACCTGGCCGTTAGGTGTTCCCAGAATGTTGTCAAAGCCGGAATGAATAAGTGACTGAAAATTTTTCCAACCTATATCCGTATAGATATGAGGTGCCCATGTGACTGTGAGTGGGTTCATGCCATATTGGCTTTTCAGCATATGCACGACATAGCCGCTGTCTTTACCGCCACTTGACGGTACGACGACATCATGGCTACCGTCCGAACGTCGATATTTGTCGCAAAGTTTTCTAAGTTCAAGTTCCCTTGATGCCCAGTCTATTTCTTTATTTTTCCTTTCTGCATAAAGGCAGGCATTACAGACGCCATTCTCGTCAAATACAATTCTGGGGCGTTGATTGGATATCACGCAACGAGTGCAGTACTGAACCTTTTTAGGAAGGTTGTATCGTGCACTGACGTCGATTTTTTTCATTTCAACTCTTTCACGACTATATTCTAGAGGGCTGGAGGGGCAACGAAGATTCAGGGAGCTTCTATCAGCAAATCATGAATGTTCATATTTCCGAACATGGGGTGAAAGCGACAGGCCTTTGTTTCGACGTCGACAAGATAAAATCCAGCGTTCATCATGATGCTGTTGCGTGTACCATAGACACGGCTCATATACATGTCTTCGCTGATGCCGACATATATAAACCGGCCGTCGCTGGCCAAGCCGCGCGCAAAACCATTCAGCTCCACGGCGAAATTCTGGTTGTTCATATAGAGCCGACCGCGCATTGAATCTAAGTAACACAAATTACCGTCGATAATTTTTGGGCTATGCGGGCTCCACAAACCACTCATCAACGGCACAAATGGCTCATGAGGGCGGTCAAGATGAAGTTCGCTTACGCCACCGTCATATTGACCTTTGCGCCAGGCGCCGCCGTATGAGAAATACGAGCAGTAAAGGTAGTCGCCATCAACACATACATCGTTCACATGATGCGCGCTGCGGACATCCAGGTCACACTTATAAGAGAACGGTACATCGTCGACGACATCGAAAGAATCCGTATTCATAAAGATAAGGCGGTCGGGTGTCGAATTTGCGACGATAATGTTATTTCTTTTAGGATCGAACGCGATACCGCAATAATTTGGTCGATCGAGAGGAATTTTTTCAAGTGTTTTAAAATCCATATCGAAGACGTAAATTGCCATTTCTACATATTCAACGGCCATGTAAGTATTTTTTACTTTTTCAATTTGACGGAATTGACCTTTTACCAGTCTCTCGGCCCTATTCTCGTGAAGGTTGTAGCGATAGATGCCGCCGCCTTCCTGGCTGGATCGCGCGCTCTCCTGGTCCATATAGTCTGAGCTGACGACGATAACCGACTGATCGTAACTCCGCATTTGCTCAAGAAGTTTGAAATCGTAAAACTCGGGTGAGCAACAAAAATCTTGGCCTGGAGTCCAGTTGTGTTCGCTGAGCGCGCGTACGATGCCTTCATACGGCCCTGCTGTTACGACAACATAATATTTTCCGGGTTCATCATTTAGAATAACATCGGGTAAGACGACCTTGACGCCGTAATATTCGGTATTTGCGTATCCGGGATTAATATCGCAAATAAAAATCGGCTTTTTATGTAGTCGGGACATGGTCTTCTGGACCCAGTCTTCGGACCGGCCCCACAGGACGATTTCGCGATCGCCAGCAATCGCCCGAACTTCGCTCCATCTTCTCCACCAGCCCTCAGCGTTCATAGTCAGCGTCCATTCTCAGATAGATTTTTGTGGGCCCAGCCGTGCGGGCGCTTGATGTTTTGTTGGGTACAGCTTGGCCGAGCGGTCTATTCGATCCGGGACAGCGGCAAAGCAACTTGTTTGCTAGCTTGCGGGCAATAGGAATGGCCCGGTGATATATGTCATTGCGGTGAAAAGATCATGCCCGACCCTTGTGGAGAGATTTTAGCCTCTTTTAGACCAGTTCTAGACGTTCCGCTTTATGCGCTTCGTCACTTCGCTCTGATTTCTCGCTTCGCGGCCAGTTTGGCTGCATAGATGCCCACTTGTGCGTTCATATTTTGAAACAAACCGGGATGTCTAGGAAAAATGCCTTTCATTATACCGAATTCGTGTTCGAGCAGCGCCGCTGACAAGGTGGAGAGGCTGCTCCAAGCTGGGATAGCGGATCGTGAGACGGTGTTTGAAATATCCGGAAAGCGAAGAGTTCCGCCGTGCGCGAGTATAATTCAGGCTTGGATAAAGCCCCTGCGGCGTATGCAATTTGGGGGGAGATGATGGGATCGTTATCGCGTCTTTGTCGGGCGCGCTATTCCACGATGGAGCAGGCCTGCAGTTTGGGAGTAAGCGTACTGGCTATCAGCGTAAAAAATAAATCTGAGCGTCGGGGGGCATGAGCGCATAATGCGCTTCGCTCATGCAACCGGATTAGAGTTTTGCGTTGAGAGGCACAAATAGGCGATTCTCTTTTTGAGCTTTCGCCTCAAGTTTAATTTGAGGCGAAAGCGTTATGGGCCATTTTTACGAATGGAGGAATGTTTCCATAACTCTCAGTCCAACCGGTCCACTGCGTTCCGGGTGGAATTGAACTCCCGTTACATTATCTCTGGATACGGCTGCGGTGATCCTGGTGCCGTTATAAGACGTCGATGCTAGGGTTGCTGTCTCGTGGTCTGGGATGCCATGATAACTATGGACGAAATAGGCATATTCCCCCGATTTTACCGATCTAAGGGGGCTCGATTCCCAAATGGCGCGGTTGGGAAATTCCAGCGGCGCCCAGCCTATATGAGGTAGTTTGAAAGCTTTACTCTCTGCGTTGGACTGTAACTGCTTCACGCGTCCGGGGATTAATCCTATTCCAGGATGTTCACCGAACTCCTCGCCGATCTCGAACAGCGCTTGCATGCCGACACAGATGCCGAGCATCGGGCGACCGGTTTGTGCGAATTCCCGTGCGAGATCCACCGCGCCGAAGCGTTGCATGGCATCAAGGCATTTCGCGAATGCTCCAACACCAGGCAATATCAATCGCTCGACCTGATCTGCTCGTGGGCATTTATCTACTACTTCTACCGATGCGCCAGTCTTTTCGACGGCGCGGCATACGCTATAGAGATTCCCAATCCCAAAATCGAGAAGCGTTACCCTTGGAGCACTCATGGGATCGACAGCTCCCTTATATACATGTTTGCGGCAAGAGCCTGCTCGCGAATCGCTGCGATCGACATACGGTCATAGTGCAGGATATCGGCCATGGCGATAGCATCTGCATGCCCCTTTTGCACTGCGGTAACAAGGTCCTCTACAGAGCCCATGCCGCCGGATGCAATTACGGGGATGCTGACAATGCCTGATATCGCGCTCAACAAGTCGATATCAAACCCTTTTCGGGTACCCTCTTGATCTATGGAGGTTAGCAATAGTTCGCCTGCACCTCTTTTCTCGGCTTCCTGAACCCATTCGATAACGTCGCGCCCGGAATGCTCTCTACCGTTCTCGGTATAGGCTTCCCATTTACCGGAACGCTGCCGCTTTGCCTCTACAGAGAGGACGACCGCTTGGCTGCCGAACTCTTCCGCAATTTCGGACAATAGTTCTGGGCGAGCGATAGCCGCCGTATTGATCGCGACTTTGTCCGCCCCGGACCGCAGCAGTTTCCTTGCGTCCTCGACTGATCGGACGCCGCCGCCGACCGTGATCGGGACAAAGACATGCCGTGCAGTGTGTTCGAGGATTTCGACGAGGTTGTTCCGCCCGTAAAGGCTCGCTACCGAGTCCATATAGATGATCTCATCTATTCCCTGCTCGTAATAACGCTGAGCATAGGTCTGTGGATCTCCTATAATTCGCAGACCTTCAAGGTGGATGCCCTTGATCAGGTTTGGGCCCTTGATATCAAGCCGGGCGATCAGTCGGATGGGGCGCATTCCAGTGGTCTCCGTACCCAGTCGTCAGTTCTGTTGCCAGACGGTTCTGCGCAGAGACCATTCACCGGTCTCCGAACGCTGCCAAAGATGGGGCGAGCGAAACCGGTCCGCGAGATGAAGGAAATAATCTCGGGTCATCTTCTGTGACTCGAAATTTTTGGCGGCCACCGGAAACTGATCTTCGGTGATGCTCATGTAAGCGAAATTGTCCGCTTCAAACCGGTCCGGGTATTCCCCGTCGAACCGTTTTGCCAATGCTACGCCCTCTTCGCGGAGAATGTCCTGGGACCGTATCTCCTGGGCAGCGTCATACGTTGCCCGGCCAATGCCGAATTTTACGTGGGTGCAGAAGTAATGCAGATCGTCGATCTTATCGTCGATGCTGTTGTACTTGCTGTAGGTGCCCGGTGTGCGCTCTGGCGAGGCTTGGAAGCCGCCGTGCTCGACCGAGTAATAATAGGCGCTCTGCGGATGCCATTTCAGGTAGTAGCCGAGGTAATGGACCTGTATCCCGACTTTCTCCAGCCGGTCCGGATCTGCCGGCATGTAGGGGATGAAATCCTGTTCCTCCAGGCCGAAATCCTGCTGCAGTTCGGTCAGCGACACACCGCCAAGATAGATATTGTCGAAATCCTTGGATGCATAATAGGTGTTTGAGCGGATTGGCGTGACGACATCGGTTTTGGGATTGCCGTACTCGGCTTCGTTTTCACCATAGAAGACAAGCGGGATATTGAAGCGTTCAGCCAGTTTGGGCGCGAGGTTTTTTTGGCCAAGAATAAAGGGCTGAAATGGGTGGTACAGATTCTCGACCGAGAGACGAGTCAGCAGGCGATGTACCTTGCCGTTTGGTGTGCACAGGTAGTTATCGAAGCCGGCGTGAATCCATGATTCAAAATTTTTCCATCCCCAGTCCGTATGGATATGTGGGGCCCACGTCACGGTCAGCGGATGCATTCCGTATTTGGTTTTAAGGATATGCGCCGCATAAAAGCTGTCCTTGCCGCCCGACCCGGGAAGGAGGCAGTCGTAGCTGCCATCCTTGCTGCGGTGTTTGTCGCAAAGCGCAATCAGTTCCTCTTCGCGACTGGTCCAGTCGATTATCGTG
>JBLWUN010000076.1:0-5295 GCA_048268905.1 Maricaulaceae bacterium
TATGCCGAGCAGCGCACGAAATGCGGCATGTGTTTCCGGACGATAAAGCGCGTCTCCCCACCATGCATGTGGGTCATGGGTGTCCTTGGCTTCGGGGATTACATTGTAATCTCCAGCCAGAATTAAAGGCTCCTCAAGCGGCAAAAGTTCTTCGGCGCGGGCTTTAAGCCGCGCAAGCCACCGCAGTTTATAGGCATATTTCTCAGTGAACTGGCCGTCATCCATAACGGGATTGCCATTGGGGAGGTAGATTGACGCGAAACGCACAGGGCCCGTTTCGCCCATAACAACCGCTTCCAAGTAGCGCGCCTGTTCGTCAGAATTATCCCCCGGCAGGCCTTTCGTAATCTCTTCAAAGGGTTTTTTGGAGAGTATAGCAACGCCGTTATATGACTTTTGACCATGAACAGCCACATTGTAACCAAGGGCTTCAAATTCTTCGGCAGGGAAACCGTCATCCACGGTTTTGATTTCCTGCATACAGAGAATATCAGGCGTGGCTTCGTTCAGCCACTTCGTGACAGCCGGTAACCGAACTTTGATTGAATTTACGTTCCACGTTGCAATTTTCATGTGGCCTTGGTCATGAAAAGCGAGCCCTAAGTCAAGAGCCCTGAAGCCACTCAGCGACTTTTGGGGCAAAATAGGTGAGGACACCATCGCATCCCGCACGTTTGAAGCACAAAAGGCTCTCTTGGATAACACGTTTTTCATCGAGCCAGCCATTTTGAACCGCAGCCATAATCATGGCATATTCGCCGCTGACTTGAAATGCATAGGTTGGCATTGCGTAAGTGTCTTTTAGTCGCCGAATGATATCAAGATACGGCATGCCAGGTTTGACCATAATCATGTCTGCGCCTTCGTCTATATCGAGTGCAACTTCACGTAAGGCTTCATCGCTATTTGCGGGGTCCATTTGATATGTGCGCTTGTCGCCTTGTAGCGAAGACGCTGTTCCAATGGCGTCGCGGTAAGGGCCATAAAACCCGGAGGCATATTTCGCGGCATAGGACATGATCATAACATCGGGATGATTATTTTCCTCTAAGGCTTCACGTATGGCGCCAACGCGGCCATCCATCATGTCTGATGGCGCGACGATATCTGCACCCGCTTCGGCGAGGATAACGGCGCACTCCTTTAAAGCATCTACAGTGGGGTCATTTAAAATGAGTCCGTCTTGCATGATGCCGTCATGTCCGTGATCTGTGTAGGGGTCGAGGGCAACGTCAACGATAATGCCTATATCCGGTACGGCGTCCTTTACGGCCCGAACGGCCGTGGGGACAAGTCCGTTAACATTCAGCGCTTCACGTCCATCATTGCTTTTGAATTTGGGGTTGATGTGGGGAAATATAGCGATAGCCGGGATTCCAAGGTCCCGCGCACGCCTGGCTTCGGAGACAAGGGTTGCAATGTTGAAGCGGTCAATGCCCGGCATGCTTGCAACGCTTTCACGCGGCGCGTCACCATCGGACAGGACTGTTGTCCAAATTAAGTCTGCGGTTGAGAGAGTGTTTTCTCTGGTCAATCGGCGCGACCAATCAAACTGTCGGTTGCGACGCATTCTCACGAGGGGGTAGTGGGACACAATAAACTCCGTAAATTCAATGTTTTATAGCGAAGATTAATGTGGGAAGACAGTAAAAATAAGTGCGGCGTTTCGGCATTGGCGTTTTATGTTAAAGTAGAGTATTAACTTTTCCTATAAGACATTTCTGAGTGAAAATAAGAGTCGCGAAAATGGACGTTACATACAGAGATCAATTTGCAAAAGCTGTGCAAGGTGTTCGAGATGAAGGACGTTACCGCGTTTTTCAGGATATACGGCGCAAACGTGGTTCTTTCCCTACGGCCACATGGTACAAGGACGACACATCTGAAAAGCAAATCACTGTGTGGTGTTCCAACGATTATTTAGGCATGGGGCAGAATGAGTGCGTGATTGAAGCTGTGAAGTCTGCGGTTGATGCCGCTGGTACGGGATCTGGCGGCACTCGCAATATTTCAGGTACAACGCATTACCACGTACAGCTTGAAAAAGAGCTTGCGGATTTACACGGTAAAGACCGTGCGCTTGTTTTAACATCTGGCTATGTTGCAAACGAAGCCGCTTTGGGTGTGATGAGTAAGATTTTACCGGGGCTTGTGATTCTTTCTGATGAAATGAACCATGCCTCAATGATTTCAGGTATCCAGCGTGCACGCTGCGAGAAGCGAATCTTCAAACATAATGATTTAGGTGATTTGGAAGCGAAGCTTAAAGCTATTCCAAAAGGTCAACCTAAGCTTATCGCCTTTGAGAGCGTTTATTCCATGGATGCGGATATCGCGCCGATTGAAGAGATCTGCGACTTGGCGGATAAGTATGATGCACTGACTTATATCGACGAAGTTCATGCGGTTGGCATGTATGGCCCTCGCGGCGGCGGCGTTTGCGAAGAACGGGGCCTGATGGACCGTGTAGATATTATTCAGGGAACGCTTGCAAAAGCTTACGGTATGATCGGTGGCTATATTGCTGCTGATGAAGTGATTATTGATGCTGTGCGTTCGCTTGCCTCCGGGTTTATCTTTACGACATCTATTCCTCCCAGTACGGCGGCAGGAGCGCTGCGTAGTGTACGGTTTTTAAAGGTGTCTCCTCATATTCGCGAGCAGCATAAAGAGCGCTCAGAAGCGCTGAAAATCCGCCTTCGAGCTGCGGGTTATCCTTTCATTGATGGGGAGACCCATATCGTGCCGTTGATGGTCGGTGACCCCGTGAAATGTAAGGCTATTTCAGATCGATTGATCTCGGAATTTGGTATTTACGCACAGCCCATTAACTTCCCGACGGTCCCGAAAGGGACTGAACGGCTTCGCTTCACGCCAAGTCCCGTCCACACAGATGAAATGATGGATGAATTGATGTCCGCCCTGAAGGTAATTTGGGCTGAATTCGAGCTAAAACTAGAGCGCGTTGCTTAAAAGCAGTCTAAACGTTTTAGCCTTTTTTAGTTGGAGCTCAGAGGCCCTTTTATCATTGCCCTTGTTCGGGCTTGTCGTTAAGACAGCTCCGTAATCTTTAGGGAGACTCGCCATGAGCGCTGTTGAGCAGGGCACCGCCCATCTTTCCAACTACTTTTCTCAATCGCTTAAAGACCGCGACCCTGAATTGTTTGCGTCCATGCAAGACGAGCTGCATAGGCAGCAACATGAAATCGAATTGATCGCGTCTGAAAATATTGTCTCCAAAGCTGTGCTTGAAGCGCAGGGCTCTGTTCTGACGAATAAGTATGCAGAGGGTTATCCTGGCAAGCGTTACTATGGTGGGTGTCAACACGTTGATGTTGCCGAACAGCTTGCGATTGACCGTGCTTGTGAAGTGTTTGGGTGTGATTTTGCAAACGTGCAGCCGAACTCTGGCTCCCAAGCTAATCAAGGTGTGTTTTTGGCATTGATTCAACCGGGCGATACAATTTTAGGCATGGATTTGGCTTCGGGTGGTCACCTAACACACGGCGCTCCGCCAAACATTTCTGGAAAATGGTTTAATGCTGTCACTTACGGCGTTACCCCAGATACAAACCTCATTGATTATGACCAAGTGGAAGCGCTTGCGATTGAGCATCAGCCTAAATTGATCATTTGTGGTGGTTCTGCTTATAGCCGCCAAATTGATTTCAAGAAGTTTCGTGAAATTGCTGATAAGGTAGGGGCTTATTTGCATTGTGATATGGCACATTTCGCTGGCCTTGTTGCGGGCGGAACGCACCCATCACCTTTTCCGCATGCTCATGTGGCAACGACGACAACTCACAAAACCCTTCGCGGGCCTCGCGGTGGCATGATTCTGACAAATGACGAAAAGCTTGCCAAGAAGTTCAACTCGGCGATTTTTCCGGGTCTTCAAGGTGGGCCGTTAATGCATGTTATTGCGGGCAAAGCGGTTGCTTTTGCTGATGCGTTGAAGCCTGAATTTAAAGCTTATAGCCAGCGCGTTATTGAGAATTGCCGTGCAATGGCCGAAGCTCTTGTGGATGCGGGATACGCTGTTGTGACAGGCGGGACTGACACGCATTTGGCATTGATTGATCTGTCGCCAAAGGGCGTTAAAGGGAACGCCGCTGAAAAAGCGTTAGGTCGCGCTTATATCACTTGTAACAAAAACGGCATCCCTTTTGACAAGGAGAAGTTCACGGTTACCTCGGGTATCCGTGTTGGATCGCCTGCTGGAACGACACGCGGCTTTGGCCCTGAAGAGTTTAAAGTTATCGGTCAGTTGATGGCAGAGGTTCTTGACGCCTTGGCGGAAAACCCGAAAGGTAATCCAGAGGTTGAAGAGTCCGTTAAAGAGCGCGTCATCGCACTGACCTCGCGGTTCCCGATTTACGAAGGCTAAGCTGCGTTATTTCGCGGGAATAACGTAAGTCACCGTTGCGCGGCTAGCAATTTTGCTGGCCCCTTCGGGGTACATTTCCACGCCAACAACCGCTAAGTTTTTACCTAGTTTGATCAATTTGGCATCTGCAATGAGTGTTTCGCCAATGCAGGGCCGTAAAAAATCAATATTAAGGTTGGACGTGACAGCCATAGGCACAATACCTGTGCGAGTGAAAATCGCGACATAAGCGGCGTGGTCTGCAAGGGCCATCTGAGTGGGGCCTGAAATATACCCGCCGGGCCGCAAGTGCATTTCATTCATGAGTTGCCGCATTTGTACGAAATCTTTTTCTACTTTTGGATAAGTCGGAAAATGTTCCAAACGCCCCGGAAACATGCTTTCAAAAAAGGTGTTTAAGTCTTTGGCGGTTACTTTGCTCATAGAACGATCCGAATAATGGTCAAAAGACGTGATAAAAAAATTGGCAAAATCATAAAGATAGCGCTTTTTCTTAAATCTGGCTTATTTCCAGGCTTTTTTCAAGCTGAACATGCCAGCCTATTAAAAGGTGCTCTGCGTCCTCAGTATGATAGAAAGCCCGGCCTTGTGCAAAGCACTTAAAACAGTGACAATAGGTGGTGTTTTGTGGCTCTTTATTGAAAAGTACGGGGCATAAAGGCGATTAAGGGTGGACTTTTCGCTGGTTTCGCCTAAAGCGGCGCGAAATTATCATTGACTGTCGTTATGGCTTTTCCCTTAGGCAGCCTAACTGACGAATAGAGTTTATTATGGCATATCCCATCACACATCTTCGCAACGTGGCGATTGTTGCACACGTTGACCATGGCAAAACAACGCTTGTTGACAAATTACTACGCCAATCCGGAACGCTCGACGAACGCGGTGACCGTGAAGAGCGTGTTATG
>JBLWUN010000077.1:0-5279 GCA_048268905.1 Maricaulaceae bacterium
ACAATTGGCTCACGATTGCAGATACCATCGACTCTACCGCTAAGGAATTGATCGCCCATTGCCTCGGGCGCGCGGCCGAAACCGTGCAAGACAAGACATTAGAATGGGTTGCCCTTGCGGAAAAAGCCGGGCTTGAGGCCGGTTTTGATGTTCAAGTTTTACGGTTCGTGATTCAGGAAGCAGAACTGCAGAATGGTGAGAAACTAGAGGATAACAACCGCCAGAAAATCAGGGCGCAAATTGATCGCCTGGATGCATTTGGAAAATTGGCCGCCTCGCTGTCGGACGATATTCGCAGTAAGCTCAAGGAGTAATGAGCGTGCGGCCATCCTATATTCGCGTGTTGGGTTCAGTGACCGCTTTGGGTCGGTTCAATGGTGTTCTTTGCAGGCGGCGTTACAGGCATTGCTGGCTGGGAATCATGTGGTTGGACCGGCGTCGTTCCCGCGGTGGAGATTGCCGGTACCGAAGTATCTCGGCCTGCGGCGGGTGCGAAAAAGCTGGCCGCAATGGCGAGGGTGAACACGATCACCCCGTTGCGTATGAGCCCGATTGCTGTTGATGCTTCGTTTGAGCGAATAGCATTCATAATTTGAAAGCCGCTCGCGGCCCCCCTGATCTCATTCGCCGCCCTATCACCGCCTTGCGCAATGATGCGGAGATACCCGGCGCCATAGCCGTAGCGTGGCTTCGGTCGGAGGCCACTGAATCCGATTAGGGCACCAAATAGAAACATACCCATCGAAACAAATAGAAGGATCGCAATCCCCGTCTTTGCCGGCGTGGGAGCCAGCCCATCGAAGATGGTTTTGGAAACAACGCCCCCCAACGTGACGGCCACAGAGAGTGCAGCCGTCAGCTTATTCAGTTTTTCATCGAGCTCTTTAGCGCGCGTCCACTCAGTCTCAAGATATTTTGTCAGTTGATCAGTATCGAGTGCTCTGATGTCCTCAAAGTCCGGAGCAGTCTCCCAAGCTTCAAGCTGGCGCTCCAACTTCCGATTAACAACGAACATGCTAATTGGGTTAGGTACCGCCCGCCACGCCCACTGTCGAAGCTTCAACATGAGGGGCATGCAAGTTCCTCCGCGATTGCCGCAGATAGACCGCGCCCATTTCGGTCCAACCATCCCCATTCGCCAGTCGGGTTGATCTCAATGAACCAATAACGATCATTTGAGAGCGCAAGATCTATCGCGCCATACCTTAAGCCTAGGTCGCGAACTAGTGAATGACAACGTTCCGCAACATTGGCGGGCAGATCATAGTCTTTATAAATCAATTCATTCTTGGGCCGGACTCGCCAATCGCCATCGATGCCTCCCTGCTCATCCGTGATGGCGTCGCACCACAAGCGACCGCCGACGACCGTGACACGCAGGTCCAATTTTGGGGCGATAATGCTTTGGCAGGTTGCAGGCGCGAGATGGAAGTGCTCATCCGCGCATGCCGCCCAGTCAATCAAAGTCGTGTAGCCGAAATGTTGGTGGTGTTCATCCTGCAGCAGGACCGTATCGACGCTTTTCAATGCGATTCGATGCCCGATCATACCTATTACGTCGGCCTCGCGATCATTCGTCACTAGTGTCGATGGCACGTCGAAACCGATATTGGCCGCGCGCCTCAACTGGTAGGGCTTGGACTCCGCCTGATATGTCACTGCTGGATGGTTCATCCAAACCGCATGGTCGAACAGCATCATACCGCGCATCGCACCCGCCCATTGTGAGCGTTCCAGCTGCTCCGCCGTCGTCAATCTACGTCCTGGTGTGTTTCGCAGAAAGGTCGCTTGCCTCCACCATACCGAGCGCAACCCGGCACCCAAATGCCAAATATCACCGCCGTAACGGCAGGTCATGGTGGCCGCCAAGGGGTCGATTGAGAGTCTTAGGTCGACAAGCTGGTCCCCGTTGATCCGTAAGAACGAGACGCCTTGCCGGGAGAGATGATCGCATACTCTGTCGGTCGAATAATCCATCAATCCCGACAGAATAAGAACATCGACGCTACTGTTCACCATGAGACTACTGTCCCTTTTGATCCTCTCCGGTCTCAATGTCATTCTTCTTGGTTTGCCTGCCGTATCGTGAATCGTAAGAAATCAAACCATCTTTGCTACGCCAAACTCCGCCCGCGAAGTCGTATTCGGCATCCTCCGGCCCCTCAATTTTGCTGAGTTCTGTACCCTTTGCCTCACGTTGTAAAACGTGCATCTTTGTTTCCTCCTCTTAGAAACGCACCCCTACTGATTGTATATAGAACCAACTTTTAAGCGCGTATTATTTCAGCATGGACGCTCTTAATCGACTATAAATAGAAATGAATTCTCACCCCCATCGCTCAATCGTAAGCGCTCTGAATTGCTTACTTGGCGTGCGCAGCCATCATGCATCGCTCTGCATTTGAGACGCGGCTTCTGGTCGATTGGTGCAGGGTTTCCGAACGACCGCTTTGGGTCAGGGCCAACCGAATAGGCCATCCGGCTCCGCAGGGTGACTTGCTAACGCTTTCTCAGCGAGCGGAAAGGATATTGCAAGCCAAAGCAGTTGAATTCAGAGAGTAATACAGCCAAAACAGAAACACCAGGTGGGGACTTGCCCGACCTGGTGTTCTAATCTGATGTCGACGGCGCATAGCAAAAGCCAGTGGGGCCAGTTCGACTGCTCTGAAAGGGTATGTACCGCCGCGATGGCCGAAAGTCAAGTTCCATACCCGTACGATGCGGCAATGGTCGCTTCACTCAAGGCGTCGCTCTCCGAGCCACGATTCACAACCTACCTGGCGAAAGCCAGTGGAAGTGAGACCTTCGCGTTCGCTCTTTATTTATACAATGCGAGGCTTGCGAAATCGTTCCTGTTCCCGCTGAGCGTGGCCGAGGTCACCATGCGCAACGCTGTGGATGGCGTCTTGATGCAGATTTTTGGAACAGCTTGGCACCAGAATGCTGACTTTCTCGACAGTGTACTGACGCCAGAAAGCCTCGGAGCTCTGGAGAAGGCAAAGCAACGAGCACGCTCAAACGTGCGCGGAAAAGTAATAGCGGAACTCACCTTTGACTTTTGGTCCAACCTATTTCGCAACGAGTACGCAGGCCTCTGGCGAACCAAGGCCAATATCGCGTTTCCGGGCCTTACCTACCGTGAGGGGCGGCATGAAATCCAGCTGCTTGTGAGAGAGATCAACCGTCTGAGAAACAGGGTCGCGCATCATGAACCTATTCTGGACATGAACGTTCCTGACCTGCATTCAAAAATCATCAAGTTGGTGGAGCTTCGGTGCCAAGTCACAGCCAACTGGATGCGGCATCACTCGACCGTAAGTTCTGTAATGCGTTCTCGGCCAAATCTGGCGGGATCTGCGCCCGTCACGTTGGCGAGCAGAGCTGATAACAAGTTCGAGATCGTCGAACGGACCTCCAATCTAGTCAGTCTTGCAAGGGAAGAAACCCAGACATGCGCAGCATTCGTTTGCATGGAGAATGGCACCGTTGTCGGGGCAATCACGCATCAGCAGCTGGCACTCTATATGACAACCAAAGCGTCGGAATTGAATGGCATGATCGATCTGTGCGACCACACCGTCTCCGACATCTTGGATAATCCTGCAGTCGCGAACGGCTTCCAGATAATGCCGGCGGTCTCGTCGTTTTTTGATGCCGTCATAAGACTGAAAGAGCCGAGGACCCGTGTCGTCGTTGCCGTGAACCCGGATGATGGAATGCCTGTTGGAGTAGTATTGCGGGCCCACAGGAGATACTGATTAGGAGGATTTCGTTTTCCGTTGAAATGCATCAAGCGGCGTCAAGCAGCGAACGACTGCGTCGGGGAAGCTGCACTGCAGCTCCGCAAGCGCTGCTCAACGTCCGCTATGGGTCGCTGCCAGCCGAATATGCCCATCTGGCTCGGCAGGGCGGGAAGCGGACGTCGCCTGCATCATTCCTACTAACTCTACTGCTCGTCCATGTCACAGTAACCATCATCTTCTGGATTTGAGTTCTGAGCCGACCTCATAATAATCAGAATTTACTGACCAGCAGTTTCAGGTGTTTGCCGACTGCCCCCGACTCTGTGCCGAAAGTTCAATTATACGGCTTTGAGCGGAGATAGCGGCTCGCCGCCATTGTCATCCGGCCGCAGACCATCCAAGAATTACCGTCAGGATTCAGACGGGGCCTCCCCGGAGAACCGGCTGACTTATATAGCCGTTTCCAGGCTCCAGCTTTGGAGTAAGAGCTATGCGGCAGAAAATCATCGCCAGACCACTCGCTAATTTTCTCAACAGAATCGCCCTTGATTCCGAGGTTAAGCAGGATTTTCTGCAGGTTTTGCAGCAATCCAAGCTGGCGCGCGATGTAACCGAATTCGCGAGGGGACTTGGCTATATTTTTTCGGAGGCGGATCTGCACCAGGCCCTGATCGGTTCGGCAACGGCGAGGCTGGATAATGCCGACCTGAGCGATGACACACTGGACGCTGTCGTCGGAGGAGCAGGTTCTCCGTTCATCCTGCCCGCTGACATACAGGAAGCTTTCACCATGATCCGTTTCAGCGATATGGAGCAGAGCCGGTGATACCCGCTCCGTGGCCTTCTTGCCGGAACTTTCAACGCTCCGCCCCATGCCCGGTATCCGGAATGATGTGCAGAACATCCGAAATCACGCCCGAGAGGTTGCTCCGTTACTCTGAATATATTTACAGGGATATTTAGAAGAATTTGACGGCATTTCCGGTTAGCCATTACTCATACAAGATTCCCGCCCTGGTTACAGGGGCAGTCTGGCGTCCGGTGATTGTTGGAACGAGGAGGAGAGAATGCCTCAAGAGGTACAGCAGACATCGCATGTTGACGAGGCATCGCCTGTCCCGAACGCCGTATTCTCCTTACAGGGCGTACAGGCCAAGGAGCGTTACGATTTATGGCGCGACAGCATCTCCTGTATCTTCGAGGCCGATACGAACAAGGATGTCCGGGACGAAAGTTTTGTCGCCCAGGTTGATGCCCATATGTTCGGGTCGGTGATGCTGGCACGGACGGAAACCCTTGAGCATGACTGGCAGCGCACCCCCTCGGTCATGGCCCGCGACGGTATGGATCATTATATGATCCAGCTGTTCGAGCGCGGCCAGATGCAGTGGGAAACATCCACCGGAACCACCGAGCTGCCGGAAAATGGCCTGGTTGTCTTCGATCTGGCGCAGACGGTAAAAACCCGAACCAACGACTTCACCAATCTCTCCCTGATTATTCCGCGCGAAATGCTCGACGGCGCCCTGAAATCCC
>JBLWUN010000078.1:0-5241 GCA_048268905.1 Maricaulaceae bacterium
GCCCGGGTAGCTCAGGGGTAGAGCAGTGGATTGAAAATCCTCGTGTCGGTGGTTCGATTCCGCCCCCGGGCACCATTTAAATACTTGAAAAATAATGCGAATTCCTGAAGTCGAGACAGGACGCTTTCGGTCGTATCCTTGTTTGGGTGCCGATTGGGTGCTGACGAGCCACTTGGCGTCCTCATGACTCGACAACAGAAGCTAAAGCAGCTGATCTTGATCAGTCCAGCGGTTTCAAGATGTAGCCGTTAAACGAGATAAGATAGTATGGACGATCACCAAGTCCCGCTTTGATTGCATGTTCTTTTTCCGAGGTTGCGATCAAGATCTGATGTCGATCCGGTCTGACCTTGGCTGACTCTTGAAACAAGCTGGTAAGGTTTACTGGGTCGGCAGCTTGTTGCCCCGGCTCATCGAACACCACCAGCCCTGCGTGATTGGTGGTGTAGTTTTCATCCAGCTCTAGAAGAGAAAGATAGTACGATCACTTTAAGCGAATGCCGTCGCTGGCAGAGGCTTCAAAGCCGATGTCCTTCTCAATTTCCCCGCCAGAATCCTTATCAAACACTAACACCTGTGGTCTGAAGTTGTCCTTAGTCAAGGTGATTTCAGAGGGCGGGAAGGAATGGAAATCAAAAGTCTTCAGGTGCCCCTGTACGAGGGACTGAAGGCGGGAAATCTTGTTCTTGTCCTCCAAGGAAAAGTCGTCTCCGGTCCGCAATTCCTTAAGTCGGGATGAAAGTCGGGCCCATTCCTTAGCGACCACGACCAGCTCGTCAACGAGGCTGTCCGCGCGCTCCTGCATTCCCTCCCATTGCGCCAAGCGTGCCTGCAACCGGACCGATTTCTCAATTGTCGTCCTGTTTGCACCAATCACCTTTGATCACAGGAGACATACGGACATGGCAATTGAAGCAACTTGGAACTTCAACGGGGAAAAGAAGGTAATCCTTGGGAGTCGTCACAGGTTATGGTGCTTCCTGTTCGGCCCGTTCCACTACCTGTTCAAGGGCATGTTCCTGTGGGCGATCCTGTCGCTGATCACGGCAAACGGCCTGTGGATCGGCTTCCCCTTTTTCAATCGCGCCATTGTGCTGCGCCATTTCCACCGCAAGGGCTGGGTCCAGCCCATGAGTAAACCCACCCACACAGCACCCAAATCAGTGCCTGCGAATGGCCCTGATTGCGGACCAATTGAAAAGACTCAGATATCTGGCTCCGTCTCACCTCTAACAGCCTGATCAATAGTCCGCGTGTCGGTCTCGGGCGCATCTGGCCAAATCCACGGAAGCTCTGTCACGTAGCGACCACAAGGGGGATGGGGAAGGCGTTTTTTTATCGGCGCGCGCCCTGTGGACGGACAAGGGGCTATACGTACTGACGAGGTTTTCGGCCCCTAGCCGATTTCAAGATCGTCAAGATCGCCAAGGGCGTCATGCATGATCGTGGCGATCTTGGGGGCGAAGTGCGCCAAAATCATCGATGGCGATGTTGGCGTTCTTGGCGCACTTCACATCCTACCTGTGGTCATTCTTCGTCTGGCAAGGATAGGAACCAGCCTTTCCCCTTCTTCTTCGATCTGACGCCTAGAGCGCGCCTTGCGCGTTCCAAGGTCTTTGGGGCGATGTCGCGTGCCGCAGCCTCTTTCTCCACCTTGGTTGACGGTTCCGGCCCGTTCTTGAGAAACACGCTCAGAAACTGAGTCGCTTCGTCCAGCGCCGACATTCGCGGAGCGCCTTCAGAAGAGATCAAGTCGTCAATCGTGATGTCTGACGGCCCCAGCCAATTGAGGGATGCCCTGCCGCCATCTTCACCGACGATTTCATAACTCTGCGTTTGCCCGCGAACGGCAATGTTGTGCTTGATGTGCAGAATCAGCTTGGTCGAACTGTCGTTGGGGTGTTCGCACACCAGAAACGCCGATCTCGCCGCGCCGATCACATCCATGGAACCACCCCCCTGATATATGGCCTTGCTGTGCTTGGCCTTCGTCAGGTGTCGGATGATCACCACGGCCGTTTCACCAGCCTCCGCTATGTCTTTTAGGAAAGACAGGAGCTGCCGGATCACATTGGGCTTGTAGATATCCTGCCCCGCCGGAATGTAGGCGAACAAGGGGTCAAGGATCAGAAGGCCCGGTGGCTTGCGCTTCACTTCGCGCATGAGCGCCTTGAGGCCCTCATCGTCAAGCGAGAGAAAATCGCCCTGCACTCGGATGCGCGTTGGATCACCTCCCATCGCATCGATGCGCGGCCTGATCGTGTAGGCTGCATCATCCTCGGCGCTCAGGTAAAGCACACGACCACGCCCGACCTTTTGTCCATCTGGGAGTTCGCCGCCAATGCTGACCTGAACCGCGAGTTGCATGGCGAGGAAGGATTTGCCCACGCCGGGGTCGCCCTCCATGATGGTGATCATGCTGAACGGGATGAAAGGCTCCCAGAGCCAATCCACTTCCTTTGGGTCGATGCTGTCCCGATCGACGAAGAGTTCTTTTTTCTTAGAAGTCATCCGGCGTCCCCCACCTTCGCGATGATCGTGTAGATCTCGCGCTCTAGGCGCTTCACGTTGTCGCCGTGCTTCTCGCGAAAATACGGGCTGGTCCAAATGACACTGGCGATTTCGTCCAGCGATGCACCGGCCTCGAAGAGGCCAGCCACCATCGCGAAAATTCGACCTGACCGATCAGAGGCACGAACTGAGTTGTGCCTGATCAACAAGCTTGCCGACGCATCCAGCTTTCGACGGTATTTTCTCCAAACATCCATTCTGTCATGGGCATACGGGTTTAGCGCGCGCTCCTCGACTTTGGCTCTTTTCTTGATTTTTTGGCCGCGCCTCTATCGGCGTGAGGTCGCATTTCAAAAGCGGAATGAATGGCTTGGCATATTTGGGCTTGTGGTTGAATGAGCCGGGCAACCTAAGAAGCTTGTTGGCCGCACTGCCGCCGCTGTCTCCCCCGTGCCGCTTCGTAAGGGCCATCGAAAATGCTGCGGCCTCATCGGGCGTGTGGGGGTTATCCCAGAACCATAGAGCCTGCGTGTGTCTCGGCGATGTCTGCCAAACGACTGAGGGGGCAGGCTTGAATGAAAAGGGATCAGCAGCATCAACGTCACACCACCCCCACCAACACGTTTGAGACACGCTACTGAGTAGCCGGTTTTTTTCGATGAAGGTGTTGGGGCTGAAAAACTGATCCCACTTGTGCCGGTCGTATTTTCGCAAGATGCCGACAACGCTCATATCATCGGCAAGTTGGACGAACTCTTGAACCATTTTGGACGACCCCTTTTTGCGAAAGCAAAGGGAGCCAAAGGTCTCAGTGTGATCCTGCACCTGTGGTCCCCAGATCGCGAACAGGAACTCATCCTGCTCCTTCATGGTCAGGCGGTCCGGCCACCCTTCTTGCCAAAGCGTGGGAGTCACATAGTCATCTATTGGAATTGTCATATTCTTCTCTTTCGTTGCGCGCAGCTCTATGAGGCGCGCAAAATGCGCGTGAGTTCCGGCTGCGTGATGTATGAAGGGTTGGAGTTGCGCCTATCGCGCAGCCCCAAACTCAGTGGGCTTACGCCCGACAGACTGATAGATAGTCAACGGGTCGGTCCGAGGCGTTCCGCACGGTGCCCGATCCGGCGCTGGCACAGGGCGACCACAGGGGGGGATGGGAGAGGCGTTTTTTTAAAGGCGCGCGCCCTGCGGGCAGACGAGGGGTCATATCGACTGCCGAGGTTTCCGGCCCTGAGCCGCTGCCCCCGCCCGCCGCACCTTGGCTTAGTGAATTTTCGAGCGGGGGATCACGGTCATGGGGATTTTCCCCTTGCGGCGTGGATTCCTCGACGTCTCCGAGCCAGCCGAAAGCCTCTTCATGCCCAGTCTCGTATTTGCCGACGCTGGAGGCGATACGCCCGACCTCATCGGTATCGAGCGGCGGGCTACACGCCGCTGCGTTGATTGCCTGCAACGCGCCTGCGATTGCCGTTTCGGCCAACCCGCGAAACCTGAGAGATCCCGCAATCTTGGTCAGCTCATTGTTGCGGCTTCCGGCTTTGAAAGCACCAGCTGTGTCGAAATTCGCTGTGCGGGTCTTCTCACGCTTCAGCTTGCGCACGAAGTCGGCAGGCAGCGTCGCCACGCGGTCCTGCCACACGTGCATTGGCCGTCATCATCAATGCCATGCAGGGCGACGATTTTGCCGCCATGCCGCGCCCAAGCGAGCGCGGCTTTAAGGGCCAATATTGATACGTCTGCGCGAGCCGTTGGGCCGAACCATCGTGTAGAACACCTTGGCACCTGTGGTCGACACACGCACATGCAGGCCGTTTACTTTCTGATCGCGCACCTCGTACCGTTTTGTGGTCGCCGGAGGCATCGCATCAAGTGATTTGGTTGTAAGCATCTGTTTCATACAGATATCGTAAGACACCCAGAATCCGCGTGTCAGGGTACGGTTTGGGGCCAAATGCGCAATCTCGGTGCAGGCTCGTCCGAACTGCGCCGAATTACTGATGGCTTCGCCAATTTCTTGCTTAACTAAATATTCACGGATAGAGGGATCAGCCCTTCCGTCTTCAAGAATGCTACGAGTTCGGGCGTTGGTGTGAACTTAGGAAAGTTGTTCCGGTCAAAAACCTTATTAAAACGACGAGTTTTCCCAATCTGGCTCGTTGACCAAGTCAATTTGTCTGGAACAAGCGCGGCGCGAAGTTCGTTTTCAACAATCGGTGTTTTCGACAAGACGCTGTCATATGTCGCAATCAAGTGCAGAATAACTTCAGAAAAGCCAATTACCCCACGATATTCTGGCCGAACTTCCTCGTCTACCGCATTGAATGGATTGTAGTCTGGGGCCTTAACTGATCCGATTTTCCCTCCCAATATCGTTTGCGCAAATTCAGACTGTGCGTCTAGTTGCCTTTGTCCGGCACGTCCTCCGTTGTGAGCGAGGGAGTTACGCAGTTCCTTGAAATAGCGATAGGACACGAGCAAAGGCTCAACATTTGTTTCGTCAATCCTCCGGGTGGTCCTTTTGTCCCACGTGACCGCACCTGCAACCAAGCTAGAGGTGCCCAAAGTTGTCAAAGCAGCCGAGAACCCTCCATTGTTTGCCCCGCTTGGAAATTGGAGCTGTTTTTCAACCTGTCTCTTCTGGGCGTTTGTCAGGCTAGGACGTGTTGACAAAAGGGATTCACATTGCCCGGCAAGCGTGCTTCAAGCTGGTATCTGCAATGGAGACCAGCT
>JBLWUN010000079.1:0-5072 GCA_048268905.1 Maricaulaceae bacterium
TAATACCCTAGCTCAAACCTGACTTGGTCCTTTCCCTTACCTGTTGCCCCGTGACAAACAGCGTCCGCTCCAACAAGCTGCGCAATCTCGATCTGACGTTTTGCAATTAGAGGCCGTGCGATTGATGTGCCCAAAAGGTACAGCCCTTCATAAAGCGCATTTGCCCGAAACATCGGGAAGACGAAATCACGAACAAACTCTTCGCGCAGATCATCGATGAAAATCTCTTTCACACCCTGCGCTTCCGCTTTGCGGCGCGCGGGTTCGAGCTCTTCACCTTGGCCTAAATCGGCCGTAAAAGTAACGACTTCGCAGCCTTTTTCTTCCTGCAGCCATTTTAGAATAATGGACGTGTCCAAACCGCCAGAATAGGCCAAAACAACTTTTTTAGGGGTGCTCATGATAATCCTCACACATTAGGTCGACGCCTGATAGCGCAAAACCATTTACAAAAGATAGTCATGATTTTAAGAGGCAGGAGAAAATTGGGGGAAATCATGTCTCAGACGCAAGAAAACTCTAACGATATGACGCCTGAAGTGAGCGGATTTAAAATCCCAGAGTCCTTTAATGAAGTACAGTCCTTACTTCTTTCATGGCTCGAGCAAATCCTCACATGGGCCCAAAGCCCTGCTTTTCTGGCTCAGCTTGCAGCGATTGCTCTCTCCTTTCTAGTGGCACCATTTTTGGCGAGCGCCCTCCGTAAGCGCGTTCCTCTCTTTCGAGCCGAACCAAAACCCGAAGACAAGCTTTTCAAAGCCCGAAATTTAATTTTCCAAACACGTACATTCTTACGTGCCATGTGTTTTGTTGCCTTCCTGGCCATCAGCGCCGCCCTGTTACGGGCAACGCCTGCACTTGGTCATGATTGGCTTGTTAAGGTCGTACAAAGCCTTGCGGTTGTTTTTGTTCTGTTTAAGGCTATCAAACAATTTGCACCGAATGCATTGGCGCGAAAACTTGCCAACTGGACCATGCTGCCCGCAGCATTGCTGATGGTCTTTGGATATTTTGATAAATTTCTTCATCAGCTGGACGCCACGCAGGTTTTGGCGCTTGGCGACACGCCAATCACAGCTCTCACTCTGGTGAAATTAGTCATTTTCGGAGGTATATTTTTCTGGTTAGGCGGCATTTCTAACCACAAGGGCCAGTCTGCAATTCGCAAGCAAGAATCTCTCGATGTCAGCACGCGAGAAGTCGTCGCCAAGATATTCCAGATTGTCCTGTTTGCGGTCCTCTTTATTCTTCTTTTAAGCGTTGCAGGCATTCCCCTCTCTGGCCTTGTCGTCATTTTCTCAGCGCTAACACTCGGAATTGGACTGGGCCTACAGCCCGTTGCCGCCAATTTTGTCTCGGGCCTGATTATCCTATTTGACCGTTCTGTGCAGGTTGGCGATTTCATCGAACTTCCGGACGGACAGCAAGGCCATGTAGAAGCGATCAATATGCGCTCGACCACAGTGGAAACCACGGATGGCAAAGACATCATGGTCCCCAACACCAAGTTCATTGAAGAAGCCTACCAAAACTGGACCCATAAAGACCCACGTCAACGTTACGAAGTTTATTTTTCTGTCTCTTACGACACAGATATCGACCAACTTGAAGATATTTTGATACCGGCGGTATCTGCGCATCCGCAGGTGCTTCAAAAGCCTGAAAAACCAGATTTGGAACTACGAGAGTTTGGTGACTTCGGAATAAAGTTTGCGATCGAATTTTGGGCCGACGGTATTGATGATGGTGAGAACAAATTCACGTCCGACCTAAATTTCATTGTTTGGAGAACGCTCAAAAAGCATGGCATTGCTATGCCTCTTCCGCAGCAAGAAATACGTATTTTAAAATAGCCATCACCCGCAGGCTGCCGTTTTAAGCTGCCCTTCTTTGTGAACTGACCATAACGTACAAATAATAAGGCCTTCGCGCGTTTTTCGCTTCACAAAGGTGAATTACGTTGCTATGTGCGCGGTTCCTCAATGTGCGGCCGTGGCGGAATTGGTAGACGCGCAGCGTTGAGGTCGCTGTGGGGTAACACCCGTGGAAGTTCGAGTCTTCTCGGCCGCACCAAATTTCTTCTGATAATGGACACGTAAGTCCTTGTAATTGTTTAAGTTTCTTGTGGAAACTTGTAACTACTTTTACTTGTTTTCGTGTCTTGCAACACAATTTGCTACACAATGTGCTGTACAAATTGGTGCACCATACTCCTCTCACCCAGAGGTGCGGCCATCGGAAGGAACGTTATGAAAACGATACGCCGCCCCAATCAATACCTTCAACAGCGGGGGGAAGTCTGGCACTACGTCCGCCGCGTCCCCAGCGTTGTCGTTAGCAAGGTAGGTCATGACATTATCAGCCGCTCACTTGAAACCGACAGCGTGAGTCTTGCACGCAGGCGTCGAGATATGTGCGCCGAAGCTGACGAGGCCCGCTGGCATACCCTTATGCCGACGGCATTTAAACGCCCCAGTGTTGACCGCTCCCTGCGCCAAGCCCGTCAGGATGCAAGCGCAATGGGCTTCACCTACAAGCCCGTAGAAGAGCTCACAGAGCCGCATAATTACGAAGAGCTGGCTCACCGCCTCTTGCACTTAGAGGCGCTACAGACCCGCCAGAGAGTAGATATAGCACGTGCCGCGCCTGTGCTAATCGGCACAGTGAAACCCGATAAGGTGACGATTACCAAAGCGCTCGACATATACCTGACCGAGATTGCCTTGGACGAGGTCTCTGGGAAGTCTCCGGAGCAGCGAGCGACTTATGAGAAGGTTAAGCGGCGCGCCGTCGCTAACTTTGTGAAGCTCAATGGTGATGTGGACATGCGCAAAATCGACCGAGAGCATGGGCGCAAGGTATATAAATTTTGGGCTGATAAGGTACACCCCAAGAATGGCCAGAAGCCGCTAAGCGGAAGCAGTGCGAACCGTGACCTTGGCAATTTACGCAAGCTATACCGCATGTATTTTGAACATGTTGGCGAGGAAGACCGTCAAAACCCGTTTCGCAATCTGCGCTTCTCGGCCAAGAAAATGAAACAGGTTAAGCCGTTTACGAATGGCTTTGTTCGTGAAAACATCATGACGCCAAACGTCTTTGAAGGACTAAAACGCGAGGCGGCTTTGCTTTGTTTGGCGTTAATCGAAACAGGGTGCAGGCCCAGCGAGCTGGCAAACATTCTGCCAGAGAACATCCGTCTGGACGATGACGTGCCGCATATTCGCATCCGTTCAACGGCTGAAAGGCAGCTTAAATCAGAGGCCTCTATCCGCGAAATTCCGCTTTTAGGTGTGAGTTTGGAGGCAATGAAACACGCCCGCGATGGCTTCCCGCACTATAGAGATCGCGGTTATTTGCTTTCACAAACGCTTCAAAAGGCGTTCAAATCGCGCGGCCTTCTGCCGAGTTCTAGTCACCGAATCTACAGCTTTCGGCACAGTTTTGAGAAGCGAATGTTGGAGGCGGGGCTGGACTATGGGCTGCGCTGCACCCTAATGGGCCACCGCAATCCAAGGCCCGAATATGGCGACGGAGGCTCATTAAGTTACCGTCGTGACGAGTTGATGAAGATAACGCATCCAGTCAATTCAGAGTTACTTGCCGCTTATCCTTTTACCGCTAAGCCTTAGGCTATCCGCAGCGTAAGCGTGAAGCGGATGGCCTGCCTGTTCGGCGAGAACGCCATCCCGCTCTAGCGTCTTTATGCTGTTGCTGATGGCCCTTTGAGTGAGGTTTAGTTGCCGCTTTGCGGCAAGCACGGCGCGCCTGCCTGCGCTCGTGTGGGCGGCTCCAGCAGTCCCGCCATGCGGTTCCTAGCCGTAAGAGTTTAGTTTGCCGAGAGTGCGTTTTGGAGGCGGTTCTCGCGCCCGCGACGGCTTTCCAACTCGCGGTCGAGGCAGTCAAAAGCTGGCCAGTATTCATCGCCTAGGGTTTCTACAAGTTGCGCAGCGATACGGCGGGCGTGAGTCAGGTCGGAAAATGAAAGCGGGCGGGGAGTAGCTATTTTTGTCATGTGTAAACCATAGCATCTTGACTAAAAAACTTCACTCGAGAAGCTGGAGGAAGTTCGAAGTTTGCGAGATTTTGGGAGTCTTTGATAAATGCGAAAATTGGCTGGGCGCGGGTGAAGGGCGCGGAAGGCAAGATAAAAGGGGGTGGTGTCACCCCTATGCTAACGCATTGTCTGCACATCGTTTTTCGTAACTCCACCGCCGAAGGGCTTGGTGTCACCGTTTTTGTGTTCTTCCCAGCTATGCTTGGGAAAAGTGGGGGTGTCACCTTGTATGAGACCTACGCATTATCTCTACGGGTCACGGATTCCACGGGTGAAAACGCCTTGAAAAACATGAGAATTTCAGCTGATTTTTAAGCTTGTTTTGCCTTGGCGCAGACGGGTTCAAGATGTGCCCAAACATCGTTGCAGATTTGCTCTAGCGTCATGCCCGCGACATCCGTTTCAGCTGAATAAGCCGCCCATTGAGTTTGCCTAATGGGGTCTTGTGAGAACGCGTTTGAAAAGCCTGTCGGTCGCTTGCTGGGTATGTCGGTTTCACGCCGCATGAACGTCGATTTTATCGCTTTCAACAACGCGTCCTTTGAAATCTCAACAGCGCGCGGAATGGCGTAGAGGTCGTAGAAATCTTTCATGCGGCTATTGACGATACCAAGGGCGATGACTGCTTGAAACTTTTCGGCGATGACAGTTTCAGGTGAATAGGCCCGCACAGTTGCCGATGG
Source organism: Maricaulaceae bacterium (assembly GCA_048268905.1). Classification (GTDB taxonomy): domain Bacteria; phylum Pseudomonadota; class Alphaproteobacteria; order Caulobacterales; family Maricaulaceae; genus JACOMS01. The sequence continues at coordinate 4,741 of JBLWUN010000079.1, forward strand.
CATGTCGAGAAGCGAACCATAATCAATTTCATAATCGGGGGCGGTGATGGCGTCGCCAAAGCCAAGATCAATCACAATCGGGATTTGAGTTGTCTTGAGATAAGCCGTCGTCTTGAGGCGCATTCCGCCATAGACTTGATCGTCGCGAATAGGGGCGGCGGTGAGGGCGTCTAAGTCGAAGACCAGACCGTCGTCTACCTCTTGTCCTAAAATTTCAGTGAAGTCGGCCTGCAGCCGCTCTTCATCATCGTGACCAAATGCGAGGAAGTCGATATCCTGCGTGAAGCGCCCCGGGTCAATCGTCCAAAGCGTTACGAGCATCCCGCCCTTGA